>JBDKRA010000022.1:0-475742 GCA_039683615.1 Phycisphaerae bacterium | reverse complement strand
CTCCATCAAGGTATAGTGCTTATGACTGTCAAAGGCGATATACTCGTTCATGCGCGGCTCCTTTCTTGTTAGCTAGTCGCCACTGTAACGTGGCGACGGGAGTCGCGCTTTCATATGTTCACTCCAGGGGGCCTTGCCGCAATCGCACGTGCTGCGGCGCTTCGCTCATGGACTCTTTTGCCCCGGCGAAGTAGAATGAGATTCTACCGGGGCGTAGCTCAGCTTGGTAGAGCGCCAGGTTTGGGACCTGGAAGTCGCTGGTTCAAGTCCAGTCGCCCCGATTGGTGTATTTCAGTGTTGGCGATGTTCGCGTCCGTTCGCGGCTATTCCACCAGTTCCCGGATAAACGCAGCCAGGCCGTTTTCGGCGACTTGGTCGGCCTCGGCGATCAGCATCGGCGAGCCGTTGGGCATGGCTACGCCGAGGCCCACTTTGCGGATTAGTTCCAGGTCGTTCACATCGTCGCCCACAGCCGCGATCTGGCCGGGGCCTATTCGATATGCCTGCGCCACGTACTGCACGGCGGTGAACTTGCTCACGCCGGGGGCGAAGCTCTCGACGATCGTTACACCGTAGTTGGGCGCGAGGATCGCGTGGACGGTCAGGCGGCCGTGGAACTGCTCGCGCAGGCGCTCGCTGACGGCCGCGGCATCGGTTGATTCGACGACGGCGGAAATCCGCAGCGGGTCGGGCATTTCAGGGGCCTCGGCGATGCGTTCGACGCGGTGCACCTTCACGTTCATCTTGCTGAACCACAGGCGGTGGGCTTCGTCGCCGCGGCCGTGCTCGGCCACGATGTACTCCACGCCATGTCGCCACACATCGAGGATGGCCATGGCGGAATAGCCCGCATCGCCCAAGGCGTTGGAGAACTCGACGGCGACCGCTCGGGGGATGGGTTGCTGCCAGAGTGTGCGGCCGCTGTGGGCCTCGGACACCAGCGCTCCGCCGATGAGGACCATGGGCTCGAAGGGCTCCTTGAGGCCGAGCTGCCGCCAGACGCCGACGGTTTCGACATAGCTGCGCCCGGTAGCCAGCACGATGCGGATGCCCGCGGCCTCCGCGGCGCCGACGGCGGCCGCGACGTCAGGCGGGACGATGTTATCGCGGCCGACGAGGGTGCCGTCGACGTCGAGGGCGAGGAGTCTGTATTTGGGCGCCAAGCTCATTGTCCGCCGTCGGGGACACGCACAACGGAGTTGTGCGTGGCACCCTCTTTACTTGACCTTTAACCCGTAGAACGCCAGGATCGGCAGCATGCGCGGCTGATCGTGCGGGACGGTCGGCGGGTTCATTCCGAAGCCGCCGTGGACGACGGCCTTGTCGGCGAGCTTGCGGCCGAGCTTGAGGCGGATCGTGTCGCGCTTGATGTACGCCACGCCCTCGACGGGCACATTGCCCTGGGCGTCTTCGACGACGAAGGGCTTGATGCTGGCGCGGCCGTCCACGGTGGTCAGTTGGCCGGTGACGTTGGCGAAGCGGATGTCGATGGCCTTGCCGGCCTGGGCCTTGCGTGCGGTAGCGGGCTCGGGTGCCTGCCAGGCGATGGCTTTGCCGTAGACGGCCCCGAGCGCCGTGGCGGCGGCGCGCTGGGCCATCAGCAAGTTGCCGTGTGCAGAATTATGGATGCCGTCAGACAGCGGCTGATCCAGCGTCGGAACGACGGTCACGCCGGCGAGCTGCTTGGGCACCACGCGCTGCGTTTCGCGGATGATGGACCAGCCGCGGTCGGCTTCGTCCTGCGGGTCGGCGATCACGCAGTTGAGCTGGATCGTCAGCACGTGCAGGTCTGGGTTCTTCAGCGCCTTGCGCCAGGCCTTGACGGCCGCGATGAACCGCTTGCCGTAGGTCTTGCACGTCGTGGGGCCGGCGTCGGAGCAGCCCTGGTACCACAGCACGCCGCGTGCGCCGCCGGTAGCATTGGCGGCCTGGACCATGATGTCGTACAGGCCGCTGTCGCCCGGCTCGGTCGGGTTCCACATCGATAGCGGACTGCCACCCAGCGAGACCTGGATCAACCCGATGGGGTAGCCCAGGCTGCGGCTGACGATCTTCGCCCACGCCATCCACGGTCCGTGCTGCGGGTAGCCCTCGCGGTTGACCATGTGGGCGGTGTCGGTGGTTTCATTGGCCGGCTGCGTGCACAGGCTCCAGCGCATGGCGTTGTTGAACACGTGCACGCCCAGTTGCGGCGGGTCGTACACGGGCTCGCGGCCGTAACCGGCGGAGTTGCTCTGCCCGGTGATGATCCAGATGTCGCCGACGCCCAGGAAGTGTCGGCAGTCGCCCATGAAGCCGCCCCAGGCGTTGTAGTCGTGCAGGCGCGTCTCGAGGCGGTAGAGGCCGCCGGCGGGAATGTTCTTGAGAGCGGCAGTCCAGGTGCCGTTCTTCTTCAGCAGCGCGTCCTGCCAGTCGAGCTCGGCCGTGACGGCAGCGCCGGTGTCTTCGCTTACCAGTCGCACTTGGGCGGTGAACTTCTTCCACGCCGGCCACTGGCCGAATCCCCAGCGTCCGCTGACGCGGATCTCGCCGCGGCCGGTCTTGTCCTGCTGAAAGATCTGCCAATCGCTGGCGCCGCTGTCGATGGTCGTGCCGAGTACCGCTGCCTCTTTGGCCATGGGAAAACTCCTGTGTGTGGGGCAAACCGAGAAGCAGACACATTACGGGCTTTGTACGATAATTCAAGGGAAAACGCCGTGGCGGGAGAAGCAAAACCCGACGACGAGGACGAGAACGACGACGAGCATGAGAAAACAGTTTATACTGCTTGTTCATCATGGCGTTAACGAGAGGATGATTATGTACTGTTCGTTCAACCGCTGGGCCGGTGGCAAGACGCGATGCCTGACGATGAGCTATGACGACGGCGTGACGGCTGACCGACGGCTGGTGGAGATCTTCAACCGCTACGGCATCCGCGGGAGTTTTCATCTCAACGGCGGCTGGCTTGGCCGCGACGGCTACATCGCGCGGGAGGCGGCGGCGGGGCTTTATGCCGGCCACGAGATTTCGGCGCATGGGTACACGCATCCGCTGCTGTCGCGCCTGCCGGAATCGGTGCTTGCCCAGCAGATGATCGACGACCGCCGCAGCTTGGAAGCGCTGGCCGGATACCCCGTGCGCGGGATGAGCTATCCTTATGGCGACTACAGCCCGCGAGTCATCGAGTTGCTGCCGGCGCTGGGGATCGAGTACGCCCGCACAGTGGCCGCCCACGGCGGGTTCCACATCCCCGAGAACCTGCTGGCGTGGCACCCGACGTGCCACCACGGCGACGCCCGCCTGGGCGATCTGACGAAGCGATTCGTCGAATCCCAGCCGGGGATGCTCCAGACGCTGTTCTACGTCTGGGGCCACAGCTACGAGTTCAACAACGCCGGCAACTGGGACCTGATCGAGAACTTCTGCAAGAGCGTCGCCAACGACAGTCAGACCTGGTACGCCACGAACATCGAAGTGGCTGACTACATCAACGCCCAGCGCGCTCTGCGAGCCACAGCCGACGGCGAGTGCCTGTTCAATCCCTCAGCCGTCAGCATCTGGGTCGACGTGCACGGCCAGGCGGTCGAAGTCGCGCCAGGAAAAGTGGTGCATCTGGCGACGGCATGAACTCAGAGCAACTGTGACAAGAATGTTCGAGCCGGAACGACGAGGGGGCCGCGCGGTCTGGCGGGGCGTCGGCTTAGACGTAGCCGGCGTCGATGACGACCTGCAATGCGTAAGGCGCGACGAGTTCCCTGAATGTTGGGGTTCGGGAGCATGGGCAGGACGCCCACGCTACTCACGGGCAAGATGCCCGTGCTACTGGCTCAGGAACTGGTTGACGGCGGCGGCGGTTTCTCGGCCGCTGGCGATGGCGCGGACGACCAGCGAGGCGCCTGACTGGGCGTCGCCGGCGGCGTAGACGCCTGGGACGCTGGTGGCGCAGTTGGTGATCTTCACGTTGCCGCGCTCGTCGAGCTGGCAGCCGAGGTCTTCCACCAGGCCGCTGTGCTCGACGTGCACAAAGCCCATCGCAATCAGCACCAGGTCGGCCGCCTGCGTGAAGTTCGTGCCGGGCACTTCCTTCATGTCCCATCGCCCGCCCTTGTGCGTCCAGGCGACCTCGATGCCGTGCAGTTCACGGACGGTCTCGCCGATGCCGCTGAGGCGCTTGGTCAGCACGCACCAGCGGCGGGTGCAGCCTTCCTCATGGCTGGAGGAGGTGCGCAGAATCCGCGGCCACGTCGGCCAGGGCGTGTCGGACGGGCGGCGGCGCGGCGGCTGGGGCAGGATCTCGTACTGGTGAATCTCGCGGGCGCCCTGGCGGCGGGCGGTGCCGACGCAGTCGCTGCCGGTGTCGCCGCCGCCGATGACCACCACCACGCGGTCCTTGGCCGAGATCACGTCGCCGTCGACGATCTCGCCACTGTTGATGCGGTTCTGCTGGGCGAGGTACTCCATCGCGAAGTGCACGTTCTCGAGCCCGCGCCCGGGGACGTCCAGCTCGCGCGGGCGGCCGGCGCCCATCGTCAGCACGATCGCCTGGAAGCGGCTGCGCAGGTACTTGCCCGAAAGGTCTTCGCCGATGACGGCGTTGCACTGGAACTCGACGCCCTCGGCCTTCATCTGGTCGATGCGGCGATCGAGGATGCGCTTGTCGAGCTTGAAGTCGGGAATGCCGTATCGCAGCAGCCCGCCGGGCCGGGCGTCTTTCTCGAAGACGACCACGTCGTGGCCCATGCGGGCCAGTTGCTGGGCGGCCGCCAGGCCCGCCGGCCCGCTGCCTATCACGGCCACCCGCTTGCCGCTCTTGACGGGGGCGGGCATGGGCTTGATCCAGCCCTGCTGCCAGCCTCGCTCGGCGATCTGCAATTCGATGTGCTTGATGAGCACGGCGTCGCCGTTGATGTTGAGCGTGCAGGAGGCCTCGCAGGGGGCCGGGCAGATGCGCCCGGTGATCTCCGGGAAGTTGTTCGTCGAGTGCAGGATCTCCAGCGCATCGGCCCAGCGGTTGAGGTAGACCATGTCGTTGAACTCGGGGATGCGGTTGCCCAGCGGGCAGCCGGCCCCGTGGCAGAACGGGATACCGCAGTCCATGCACCGTGCCGCCTGCGTGCGAAGGGCTTCCTCGTCCAGCGGCAGGTCGATCTCGAAGAAATCTTTCACCCGCTGCCCGACGGGGCGGTGCGGAACGTCCTGACGCGGGTAGTCGGTGAATCCGGTCGGCTTACCCATGGTACACCTCCTCGGTGGCGGGCTCGTACTCGCCGCCGCGGGCCTGACGCTCCTTGAGGCGCTCCAGGGCTTTTCGATAGTCCAGCGGCATGACCTTCACGAAGCTGCCGATGACCTGCTCCCAGTTGGCCAGCAGATCGGCCGCGCGGCGGCTGCCGGTCAGCTCCTGGTGCCGCGCGATGAGGTTCTTGAGCAACTGCACGTCTTCATCCAGATAGACCGTCTCGAGGTCGACGGTGTCGAGGTTGCACAGCGTGTCGAACAACTGGTGTTCGTCGAGCACATAGGCGATGCCGCCGCTCATGCCGGCCGCGAAGTTGCGCCCCGTCTGACCGAGCACCACCACGCGCCCGCCGGTCATGTACTCGCAGCCGTGGTCGCCCAACCCTTCTACGACGGCCACCGCTCCGCTGTTGCGGACGGCGAACCGCTCGCCGGCCATGCCGTTGATGAACACCTGCCCGCTGGTGGCGCCGTAGAGCAGCGTATTGCCGACGATGATGTTCCGGTGCGGCTCAAAGGGCGAGCCCGGCGGCGTCTGGACGATGATCCGCCCGCCGGAGAGGCCCTTGCCCAGGTAGTCGTTGCTGTCGCCGATGAGCTTGAGCGTGATGCCCGGCGCCAGGAACGCCCCGAAGCTCTGCCCGGCAGAGCCCGTGAACGTGCAGGTGATGGTGTCTTCCGGCAGGCCGGCGGCGCCGTGGGCGTGGTTCACGCGGTTGCTCAAGATCGTGCCGACGGTACGGTGCACGTTGCGGATGGGCCGGGCGATGACGACCTTCTGCTTGTTCTCCAGGGCGGCTTTGGACTGCTCGATGATCTGCCAGTCCGGGTGGTCGCCGAGGTGATCGGTCTGCTTTCGCGTCAGGCGAAGCGGCGCCTCGGGTCCGACGGCCGCCTTGGCGAAGATCGCCGAGAAGTCCAGCCCGCGGGCCTTCCAGTGGTCCAGCGCCTTTCGCGTGTCGAGGTACTGCGTCTGGCCGATGAGGTCTTCGACCTTGCGCACGCCCAGCTCGGCCATGATGCGCCGCACTTCGTTGGCGACGAACATCATGTACCGCTGCACGTGCTCTGGCTTTCCGGCGAAGCGGCTGCGCAGGGCGGGGTCCTGCGTGGCCACGCCCACCGGGCAGGTGCCCAGGTGGCACTTGCGCATCAGGACGCAGCCCATCGAGACCAGCGCCGCCGTGCCGAAGCCGAACTGCTCGGCCCCCAGCAGCGCCGCGATCACCACGTCGCGCCCGGTCTTCATCTGCCCGTCGGCCTGAACGCGGATGCGGTCGCGCAGGCCGTTGAGCACGAGGGTCTGCTGCGTTTCGGCCAGGCCGAGTTCCCACGGGCAGCCGGCGTGCTTGATCGATGACAGCGGGCTGGAGCCCGTGCCGCCGTCGTGGCCGGAGATCAGCACTTCATCCGCATTGCCCTTGGCGACGCCCGCGGCGATGGTGCCCACGCCGACCTCGCTGACGAGCTTGACCGAGACCTTCACGCCCGGGTTGGAGCACTTGAGGTCGTAGATCAATTGCGCCAGGTCTTCGATCGAGTAGATATCGTGGTGCGGCGGCGGGCTGATCAGCGACACCCCCGGCGTCGAGTGGCGCAGGCGGGCGATCTCGTCGGTGACCTTGTGGCCGGGCAGGTGCCCGCCCTCGCCGGGCTTGGCGCCCTGGGCCATCTTGATCTGCAGCTCGCGGGCGTGGGCGAGATAGTCGATCGTCACGCCGAACCGCGCGCTGGCGACCTGCTTGATGGCGCAGTTGCGGCTGTCGCCGTTGGGCTCGGGCGTGTAGCGCTTGGGGTCTTCGCCGCCCTCGCCGGTGTTGCTCATGGCGCCCAGGCGGTTCATCGCAACGGCCATGCACTCGTGGGCCTCTTTGCTGATGGACCCGTGCGACATCGCCCCGGTGCAGAAGCGTTTGACGATCTCGGCGGCCGGCTCGACTTCTTCCAGCGGCACGGGCGAGGCGTTTTTGAAGTCGAACAGCCCGCGCAGCGTGCAGAGGCACTTGCTCTGGTCGTTGATCCCGCGGGCGTAGTCGTCGTAGGCCTTGGCGTCGTCGGCGATCACCGCGTGCTGGAGGCGGCTGACCGAGTGCGGGTTCCACAGGTGCTGCTCGCCGTCCTTGCGGAAGTGGTACTCGCCGCCATATTCCAGCGGCAACTCGGCCGGGGCGGCCGGCTCGTACGCCTTGTTGTGCCGCCGCAGCGTTTCAGCGGCGATCTCGCCCAGCCCCACCCCGCCGATGCGCGAGGCCGTGCCGGTGAAATACTCCTCGACCACGTCTTTGGCCAGGCCGATGGCCTCGAAGAGCTGCGCCGAGCGGTAGCTGCGCAGCGTCGAGATGCCCATCTTCGAGATCGTCTTGAGGATGCCCTTCTTGATCGCGGCGATGTAGTTGTCGACGATCTGGACCGGCTCGATGTCCTCGCCCAGTTCGCCGCGGTGGCGCATGTAGTTCAGCGCCTCGAAGGCCAGGTGCGGGTTGATTGCGTTGGCGCCGTAGCCGCACAGCAGGCAGAAGTGCGCCACCTCGCGCGGCTCGCAGCTTTCGACAATCAAGCCCGCCTCGCCGCGGAGCTTGCGCCGCAGCAGGCCCTGGTGGACGGCCGAGGTCGCCAGCAGGATCGGGATCGGCGCGCGGCGCGCGGTCGTCTCGCGGTCGGAGATGATCAGCAGGCTGGCGCCGAGGCGGATTTCCTCCTCGGCGGCCTCGATCAGATCGTCCAGCCCGCGCCGCAGCGCGGCGGCCGGGTCGGTATTGTCGGCGTCGAAGTGCGCGTAGATCGTGGCGACCTTGAAGTCGGCCCGCTTGACGGTGCGCAGGCGCCGCATGTCTTCGTTGGTCAGGATCGGGTGGGGCAGCTTGAGCTGGCAGCAGTGCTCGGGCGTTTCCTCCAGCAGGTTGCGGCGCTTGCCGGTGTAGAGCATCAGGCTCATCACCAGGCCTTCGCGCAGCGGGTCGATCGGCGGGTTGGTCACCTGCGCGAAGAGCTGCTTGAAGTACGCAAAGAGGCTCTTGGGCTGGTTCGACAGCACCGCCAGCGGCGTGTCGGTGCCCATCGAGCCGATGGGCTCCTGCCCGTTGACGGCCATCGGCGTGAGCACCATGCGGAGCTCTTCGCGCGTGTAGCCGAAGGCCTTCATCGCGCGGACGAGCTGGTCCATGTCGGCCGGCTCGGACTGCGCGGCGTCGAAGAGGCCTCGCAGCTCGATGCGATTGTCGTCGAGCCAGCGGCGGTAGGGCTTGCTGCGGGCGATCTTGCTCTTGATCTCGTTGTCGGTGACGATGCGCCCTTCCTGCGTGTCGACCAGGAACATGCGCCCCGGCTGCAGGCGGCCTTTGGTCTGGATCTTCTCGGGCGGAAAGTCGATCACGCCGGTCTCGCTGGCCAGCACCACCAGCCCGTCGGTCGTCACGACGTAGCGGCAAGGGCGCAGGCCGTTGCGGTCGAGCGTGCCGCCGACGACGCGGCCGTCGGTGAAGACCATCGCCGCCGGACCGTCCCAGGGCTCCATGATGGCCGAGTGGAACTCGTAGAACGCCCGCTTATCGGTGCTGATGTGATACCGCGCGCCGAAGGCCTCTGGGATCATCATCATCATGGCGTGGGGCAGCGGCCGACCGGCGCGGGTGAGCATCTCCAGGACGTTGTCGAACTGGGCCGAATCGCTGCCGCCTTCGGCCAGCACGGGCACCAGGTCGCTCAGGTCGTCGCCCAGCAGCGGCGAGGACATCTTCATTTCGCGGGCGCGCATGTGGTTGCGGTTGCCCGAGAGGGTGTTGATCTCGCCGTTGTGCGCCAGGCAGCGGAAGGGCTGGGCCAGAGTCCAGCTCGGGAAGGTGTTGGTGCTGTAGCGCTGGTGGACGATGGCCAGGGCGGTGGTCATGGCCGGCTCGGCCAGGTCCGGGTAGTACGCGAAGAGCTGGTGGGCCATGAACATGCCCTTGTAGACCAGCGTCTGTGCGGAGAAGGAGCAGATGTAAAACACGCTGTCGGCCCCGAACCGCTCGCGCGTGAGGCGCTCAATCCGCTTGCGGGCCATGAAGCACTTGCGCTCGAGGGCCTCGCCCTCCAGCCCGGCCGTGCTGGTGAAGAACTGCCGCACGCCCGGCTCGCTGGAGCGGGCAATCTGGCCAAGGCAGCTATTGTCGGTTGGAACCGTCCGCCAGCCCAACAGCTTGAGCCCGTAATGCGCCAGGCCGTCAGCGACGATCTTTTCCCACACGGCGTTGGAGTCGCCGCTGTCGCGCGAAACGAACGCCATGCCGACCGCCCAGGCGTTGTCGCGAGGCAGCGCCACGCCGGCCGCAGCCGCTGCCTTGTGCAGAAACTCGCGCGGCACCTGGATGAGAATTCCCGCACCGTCGCCGGTGACTTCGTCGCTGCCGGCCGCCCCGCGATGATGCAGATTCAGGAGGATCTGCTTGCCGTAATCGATAATGGCATGCTCGCGGCGGCCGTTGATGTTCACCACGGCGCCGATACCGCAGGAGTCATGCTCGTTAGCAGGGTCGTAAAGCCCCTGCGCTTTTACAGGCCTGTACATCGTTTGCCGAACCATCCTTTCCATCCGTACGCTGGCACGTTGCCTGCGGGTCGGGCCGGGTCGCCTATTGTACCGGCTTTGCCCGAAACGCAAACACCCGTTGCACCAGCATACGAAATCGTCTGCCCGCGAATTTCGTCGCCGTGTCTTCCGCTCAACTGTCGTAATACATGTGGAACTCGTGGGGGTGTGGCCGCAGCGCCATCGGGGCGATCTCCTTCTCGCGCTTCCACGTGATCCACGCCTCGATCAGGTCCTTGCTGAAAACCTTGCCCTTGAGCAGGAAGGCGTGATCCTTTTCCAGCGCCGCGATGGACTCGTTCAGCGAGCCGGGCACCTTTGGGATCGTGTCGAGCTCTTTCTTGCTCAATTCGTAGATGTTCTTATCCAGCGGTTCGCCGGGGTCGATCTTGTTCTGGATCCCGTCGATTACGGCCATCAGCATCGCCGACCAAGCGAGGTACCCGTTGGCCGTCGGATCGGGGCAGCGGAACTCCAGCCGCTTGGCCTTGGGGTTCTTGGAGTACATCGGGATCCGCAGCGACGCCGAGCGGTTGCGAGCCGACATCACCAGGTTCACCGGCGCCTCGAAGCCCGGAACCAGGCGGCGGTACGAGTTGGTCGTCGGGGCCGCGATCGCCAGCAGCGCCGGCGCGTGTCGCAGCAGCCCGCCGGCCGCATACAGCGCCATGTCCGACAGGCCGGCGTACTTCTTGCCGGCAAAGAGCGGCTTGCCGCCCTTCCAGATCGAGATGTGCGTGTGCATGCCGCTGCCATTGTCTTCGAAGATCGGCTTGGGCATGAACGTGACGGTCTTGCCGTGGCGCTTGGCCACGTTCTTGATGATGTACTTGTACCACATGAACTGATCGCACATCTTGGTGAGCTCTTCGAACTTCATGTCGATTTCGCTCTGGCCGGCCGTGGCGACCTCGTGATGATGGGCCTCGACCTTGATGCCCACCTTCATCAGCTCGTGCACCATCTCGCCGCGCAGGTCGGAGAAGGTGTCGGTCGGGCTGACGGGGAAGTACCCGCCCTTGAAACTGGGCTTGTAGCCGAGGTTGGGCTCCTCAAACCGCGCCGTGTTCCACGCGCCTTCGGCCGAGTCGATCTGGTAGTACCCGGTGTGCTGGTTCTGCTCGTAGCGCACTTCGTCGAAGATGAAGAACTCGGCCTCGGGGCCCAGAAAGCAGGTGTCGCCGATGCCGGTTTCCTTCAGCCACGCCGCCGCCCGCTTGGCCACGTGCCGCGGGTCGCGCGAGTAATCTTCGCGCGTCTCGGGGTCTACGATATTGGCGATCACGCTGACGGTAGGCCGCGAGAAGAACGGGTCGAGCACGGCCGTGTTGGGGTCGCAGACGGCCATCATGTCCGACTTGTGGATCTCCTGCCAGCCGCGGATGGATGAGCCGTCGAACCCGAGGCCTTCATCGAAGACGCTCTCGTTGATGGTGGCAATGGGATACGAACAGTGCTGCCACGTGCCGAGCATGTCGACGAACTTCAGGTCCATCATCTCGGCCTTGTTCTTCTTGGCGAACTCGAAAAACTCTTTAGGGGTCATCGCGCCGCTCCTCTTGGTGGCCACGGGTCCAGGTTATAGTCGCTGAGGTCGCCCAGGACGCTGAGGGAAGAGATTCTTGTTTCTTACCTTTTCTTCCACAGCGTCCAGGGCAGCGGCTAAACAAAAAGCCGGGGAGGACTGTCGAATCCGCCGCAGGCGGCCTGTCGGCCCAGCGCCGCGGTAATTCGACAGCCCCCCAGCCCAACGCACTGCATCGTCCGCCGCCAGCTCAATCTGCACAATTCGCTGACTGCGGAAACACCGATACCCTGCTTCTAATGAAGCACGAGACATGCCAGATGGACACACTTTTTGTAACTGCATATATAGACATTTATTATACCCATCGATGGCAGACATGCAAGTGCTAAATTCGCGACATATTTGTCTTATATCTTGTGTAGTCGTTACAATAGTGTATGAAAAGATCGTGTTAGCGGTCGGTCCCGTGGGGCCTGAGCTACCCCAGCAGATCGCGATACTCTTCTTCCAGCCCAGCGCTGGTGGCGATCAGGCGAGGGAACCGCTCGTCGGTCGGGGCGATGCCGAAGTAATTGTCGTGCTCGTTGAGCAGCCACTGCTGGCGGGGCATTGTCAGATGCAGGCGGTAGGGGCGGCGCACGTTATAGATCACGTTGCCGACGATCTCCATGCCGGCGGATCCTTCGTCCAGGTACAGGCCGCCGGGCCCGCCGCGACCGGCGCCGTTGTCGTGCACGTGGTTCTCGCGGATGACCGCTCCGATCTGCAGACCCAGCGTGTAAATGCCGCCGCCATCGTTGAGCGAGCTGAGCACGTGATGCACGTGGTTATGCTCGACGAGCGTGTCGCGGCAGGTCGTCGGTTTGTCGAATCGCCGGTAGCACCCATCGCGGTAGAACTTGGGCTTGTCGGGCTCGGTCCACGGGTCGTAGTACCCCCAGCCCCAGCCGACCGAGATGCCCGTGTAGCCCACGTCTGATATCTCATTGTGCGTGATTACCGTGCCGGCTGCATACCCGACGAAGATCCCGATGCTGCCCTTGAACTCCGTCCCGATGGCGACGAGCCGACAATTGTCGATGATGTTGCCCGACACGATCGTGCGTGGATCGTCGGGGTGTGCGTCGCTCACCTGTACGTCGCCGATCTGGATCGCCCCGGCCGCGGTCTGCGTGAACAGGCACCCGCGCACGACGTTGCCCTGCGAGCCGTTCTGGATGTCCATCGCCCCGGCCCCCATGTGCGAAAACGTGCAGCGATGGAAGCACACGTTGTGGGCCGCGTCGAGCACCACGCCCCCGGGCGTCTTGAGGTACGACGTATGGTCAACGTCCACCGCCGGATTCTTGAGGAAGTTCGCTTGGATCTCCGCATGCCCCAGCGTCCGCGGCCGCAGGAACGTCGTGTACGAAAACGTCAGCCCCTCAAAGCGAATGTTGCGCACCGGCTCTTCGAGTTTGCCGCGAACCTCCAGCAGCGTCTCCAGGACCGGCACGATGACGACGGCCGACGCCATGTCCTCGCCTTCCAGCGGCGTGTAATACAGCACGCCCTTGCTGCGGTCGTGATACCACTGGCCGGGGGTCCCCAGCAGTTCGTAGGCGTTCTGGATGAAGTCCGGCCCGTCGATATGCATCCCGTCCTTGATCTGCGCGTCGCGAAAGGCCGGCGTCTTCATCTTCACGAAAGCCCGCGATCCATCGGTGGTGACCTTCTCCACCGGCAGGATCACCCGCGTCCAGACCACGTCGTAGACGAACTCGATGTCCCACGGGTTTCGCCACTGGCTCATCTGCGAAAACGCTGCCGTGGTGTAGCCTTCGTACACCGGCGTCTCGTTGCCGTTGGAGATGGCCGTCTCGATCTGGTTTTGGAAGACGAAGTCGGCCTCGGCGCCGTCTTGGCTGCGCGGATTCAGGTTCGCCCCGCGCGCCATCGCGGCCGCGCGGCCGTTGACGTAGAGTTGGCGCGTGGAGGGCAGGTCCGGCACGGCCGCCGCCCAAAGATTGCTGATTGCGGGATGGGCAACCTTCTTCCATCCGCCGATGGTTCGCCCGCCGGAGAGCACCGGCCTGGCGCCGGCCGCGGCACGATAGATCACGCTGTGTCCGTTGCCGCCGTCGCGCGCATCCAGGCGGACCGTGCTGTCGAGCACGTATGTGCCGCCGGCCAACTCGACGACGATGTCGCTGCGCATGCCGCCGGTCAGTTCGCGCACGGCCGTGGCCGCACGATGAATCGTCGCGAATGCCTGCCGGGGCGAACGCCCGTCGTTGCTGTCGCAGCCGCCGGGGCTCACATAGAACGCTGCCGTCTTTGCTCTGTTGCTCATGACGACGAGGATAGTCCAATGGACCCGCCGCGTATACTTCTTTAGGAGGGAACGAACATGATCGCTTCAACGCGCGGGAGAATGTTCCTGGGGATCGCCTTGGTGCTGCCTCTTGCGGCCGCTTGCAGCAGCCAGTCCACGCCGTCACCGACGACGCAGCCGGCGATTGACGAGTCTCACACCACCATCGGGCTGATCAACACCATGCCCAACTCGTACGTCGGCCGCACCGTCACGGTCATGGGTTCGGTGAAGTACATTTACACGCCGCGGATGCTGCTGCTGACCGATCCGACCGACATGGATATTCTCGTGCTCGTCGATGTCGACAGCCCGGTTCCGAATGTGGCCGTGAACGACAAGGTGCAGACCACCGGCAACGTCAGCATTTTCGGCGTGGATATGTCGCCCAGTTCCGGCGTCGGCCTTGGCGGCACACAGCGGATGTCGGACCAGTTCTACAACCGCTGGGTCGACCGCCCGGTGATCGTGGCCGTCCAGGTAGCCCCGGTCGGCCTGACCGGTCCGTGAGGACGAATGACAATCCGTAGCGGCTGCCGGTAATGCTGCCGGTTACCTGTCTTTTGCGCGTTTCTTGTAGTAGTCGCGATCCTTCTCGACCTGCTCGCGCGTGCGCTTCATGGCGCTTTTCTGACTTTCGAGGGAGTTCACCGCCGCCTCGGCGCCGCGGCGGCCCTGTTCCAGGCGCCCCAGCGACGCACGAAGCTGAGAGTTCTCTCTCGCCAGCGAGGCCATGGATTGGCCGCTGTCGACCGGTGGGGCGCTCTGGTACACCGCCGGCGCCGGCTCGGGCCTGCGAACGGTCACGTCCGCGCAGCCCGCAGCCAGCAGCATCCCCGCCAGGACTGTGATACGGGTTATGGTGTTCATGATCGGCCCTCCGCAATGCGGCGGTAGCGGTCCCGCTCGACGGCGGCCTTGTCGATGTCGGCCTGGATCTTGCCCAGGTCCTTTTGCAGCGAGTCCTGCTTTCGCTGGAGCCGGGCGATGTCGTCCTGCAGCCAAGCCACGCGCTGGCGAAGCTGCTGGTTCTCGCGCAGCAGGTCGCCGCGGTCGCCGGGAACCGCCGATGGGATCACCCCCGACGGCGTTGGCGGCGGCGGAGAGGAGTAGGGCACCTCGGGCACGGTTACGTCGGCTTTGAAGCAACCGCCGCAGACCAGCGCCCCCAGGCACAGCAGGATCAGGGCCGGACACTTCCACATGATCGACGCTCCCTTCGGCCGCACGTGCGGGCGCGGCTGACGAACAGTATATCGCCGGTGTTGGGCGCATTCAATCGCCACCGCGGGCGATACAATGTGCCGCGTTCTTTCACCAAAGGAGAATCGATGAAGCATTACCGCTGGCAGATCGCCCTGGCCGCGGCGCTGATCGCCGCCTCGGCATTGATGTATCTGGTGCACTGGCTGATATTCCGCGACGCGCACCACATCTTTCTCTACGTTGTTGGCGACATCGCATTCCTGCCCATCGAGGTGCTGCTGGTGACGCTCGTGCTGCACCAGTTGCTCCAGCGCCACGAAAGACACGAGCGCTTCAGCAAGCTCAACATGGTGGTCGGAGCGTTCTTCAGCGAAGTGGGAAAAGGCCTCATTCGCGCATTGACCGCCTGCGACGCCGGTATCGAGACGACGCGGCGGCACCTGGCGGTTGATGATAGCTGGACAGCGCGGCAGTTTGCAGCCGCCTGCAAGCACCTGCGGCATGCCCAGCCGCAGATGGAGGTCGATCCGGCAACGCTGACGACCATCATGAACCTGCTGTTGGCCAAGCGAGAGTTCCTGCTGCGCCTGCTGGAGAATCCCAACCTGCTCGAGCACCAGCGCGTGACCGACCTGCTCTGGGCGGTTTTCCACCTGACCGAGGAACTCATGCAGCGGACCGACCTGACGGCCTCGCCGGCGTCGGACTTGGCCCATCTGGCCGGCGACGTCCGCCGCGTCTACATGAGCCTGCTGGGTGAGTGGATCCTCTACATGGCCCATCTCAAGAAAGAATACCCCTACCTTTTCTCGCTGGCGCTGCGGACCAACCCGCTGAATCCTCAGGCCTCTGCCGTGGTGGGGTGAGAGCGTCCCGAAGGGACGGCCAGAGCCTAGCCGGGGGCAAGCCCTGAGCGAGCGGAGCGAGATAAAGGGCGCAGTCCCCCGGAACAGTTCGTTTTTCAGTCCCGCCGCGAAGGGGCGGGCAGGTTGGGGCGTGAAGGATCCCGCCGCCCCGTCGGGGCGGCCTTTATGGGGAGACCGCACCGAGGGCAGCGCTGCGCTTGCCCCCGGCTAGGTTCCGAGCGTCCCTGCGGGACGCAGTGCAGGAGGGTTGCCGCCTTGGATGGATCCTTTATCTTGTCGCCACCTCGCGCGCCAGGCGGTAGGCCGTATCGTAGGCCAATTCGAGTTCCTCGCCGCTGCAGTGGTTCTGCACGAAGTGCGTGGTGCAGAACAGCAGCCCGCCGTCGGCGAACATCCGCATCACGCGCTCGATCTCGCTGACGAGAAAGTCCAGCTTGCCAAATCCGATCGTCGTCTGCACGTCCAGCCCGCCCATAACGGTCAGGCGCTTAGCGTACTTGTCCTTAAACATCTTCAGCGACATGCCCGCCGACTCCTGCCACGGATGCACCACGTCGTAACCCAGCTCGATCACGCCTTCGATCACTTCGTTGAAGTTGCCGTCGCAGTGCAGGCTCATGAATCCGCCGCGGGCCTTGACGGCGTCGCAGGTGATCTTGTGGTAGGGGAAGATCAGCTCTCGCCACGTGCGCGGCGAGAACAGCAAGCTGCGCTCCGAGCCCCAGTCGTCGCTGACGTGGATCATGTCCACGCCCAGGTCCAGGCAGTTCATCGCGAAGGCCTTGTTCCACGCCGCTTGGCGGGCGTACACGTCTTTGATGTCGTCGGGATATAGCGCCAGGTACGCCAAGTGGTTCTCGATTCCGAAGATGCCATTGAGGGCCTCGAACAGCCCCGGCGTCTGGATGTACGTGAACCGCCCGTATTTGTCCCTGTGATGCGCAATGCCCTGTTTCACGCCTTCGTAGGCCGCCATGTCGTTGGGGTCCAGCGTCGGCACGTCGCGCAGGTCGGCCGGCTCGATGGGGCGCTTGAGCTCGGCGCCGAGCTTCTGCAGGTGCTCTCCCGACCACGTGCCTGGCCCGCCGAAGAGGTGAGCGTAGTCGAACTCGTACTTGGACTCGAAGGCCTCCAGCGAGCCCCAGCGGGCGTTGATCTTTTCGGGCAGATTCCAGCCCACCCAGCCGTACAGCGGGATGCGGTCGGGCTTGCGGTGCTTGATGACTTCAATAACTCGTTCACGCGAAAGCATGGATTCTCCTATCGAAATCGTTCCGGCCGCATTGGATAGCGGCCCCAGTCGTTGACCAGGCGTTTCATTTCCAGCACGTTGGCGGCCTTGGCGCCTACGGCGATGGAGTGCGTCGAGCCCATGACGAACCCGCCGCCGGGTGCGGCGTTGGCGAAGGCGTGGGCCGCGTCGGCTCGGATGTCCTCGAGGCCGCCGGCGATGATGTGCTCATGCCAGATCCCGCCCCAGAGGCACAGGCGGTCGCCTACGCGCTGCTTGAGGGCGGCAATATCCATCCCCGCGCTAGCCTGAATGCCCTCGTACGCGTCGTATGTGTCGGCCAGTTCGTCGATGATCGGCCAGACGTGCCCGCAGCAGTGCTTGAGCACGTGCAGGCCCGCCGCGTGGGCGGCCGCCACGTGTGCCCGGTGCACCGGCAGGACCATGTCGCGATAGATCGCCGGGCTGGCCATGAGGCTGGTGCTGGAGCCCAGGTCGCCGCAGGGCATGATACCGTCGACGCCCAGCTTGGCGAAGAGCTTGACCTCGCGCGTCAGGTGGAGCTGGCGAAGCTCGCAGATCTTGCGGCAAATTTCCGGCTGGAGGATCAGGTTCATCCAGCCTTCTTCTTCGTTGGCGCCGAACGTCGGCCATTCCAGGTCGCCGCAGAGCAGCACGATGTAGTGCGTGGGCTTCATCTCCGCCACGGCTGAGCGCACCCAGTCCCAGCACGAATCGCTCGGGTCGCCGATGGCGTTGGGATCGAACTGGTCGATCTGCCGCTGCAGGCCTTCTAGGGTCGGCGGTTGCCAGGCAGTGTTGGGCTTGATCTTCCAGGGCCTCAGGTCGTGCGTGGTGGCCGAGATGCGATAGAGGTTGCCGCCGTCGTCTTCAAAGGTCTCGCTGTCGATCCGCCGCAGCGGCTGGGGCGCGTAGCCCTTGGGGGCCATCATGCCGACGGCGTAGATGTCCATGTCCAGCGCGCGGATGAGCTCAGCCCCGTCGCGGATGTAGCTGGCGACGACGTCGTCGCGCCGGCCGTCCCAGTACGCTTGGGTCTCTCTGAACTTGGAGTGGACCAGCGTCTCGCGGCCGAGGATGTCCTCGTACACGTTGTAGTCGATAAAGTGCTCGCCCCAGGGAATGCGGTCGCCTTCCCGGTGCTCCAAAGCCGCCAGTACTCGTTCGCGTGGTAGCATGGGCGGTACTGTACCCTCGCGGCCGGCCGTGGCAATTGGAAATTGGAAATCGCAAATTGGAAATGGCCGGGGGTTTTGCTACGATTCCGCCTCCACGAAAGGAATCACGATGGCTGCACACAAAGTTGCATTGATTATGGGCGACGGGGTTGGTCCGGAGCTGGCGGCGGCCGCTCGCAAGTGCGTCGACGCCGCGCTGGCCAAGACCGCCGGCGCCGGGACGATCGCCTGGACCGTCTGCCAGGCCGGCGTCGATATCATGGCCACGGCCGGAACGCCCATGCCGGCCGAGACCATCGACGCCGTGCGTGCCAGCGACGCGACGCTCAAGGCCCCGATCACCACGCCCATCGGCACGGGCTTTCGCTCCGTCAACGTGCTGCTGCGCCAGACACTGGATCTCTACGCCTGCGTTCGCCCGTGCAAGAGCTACAAAGGCGTCCGCAGCCGCTACGAAAATATCGACCTGGTTCTCGTGCGCGAGAACTGCGAAGACCTCTACGCGGGCGTCGAGTTCGAGCGCGGCCTGCCCGCCACGGCCGAGCTGATCGACCAGATCAACCGCCTGGCGTCCGATCGCAAGATCAAGACCGGCAAGGACTCAACCGGCATCTCGATCAAGCCCATCAGCGTCGAGAACACGCGGCGGATCGTGAAGTACGCCTTTGATTACGCCCGCGCCAACGGCCGCAGGAAAGTTACGGCCATCCACAAGGCCAACATCATGAAGTATACCGACGGGCTATTCAAAGCCGTCGCCGAAGAAGTGGCCGCGGGATACTCCGACGTGCAGTTCGACCAGTGCCTGGTCGACAACATGTGCATGCAGCTTGTGCAGAAGCCCGAGCTGTACGACGTGCTCGTGCTGCCCAACCTCTACGGCGACATCCTGTCGGACCTGTGCGCCGGCCTGGTGGGCGGCCTGGGCGTGGCGCCCGGGGCCAATATCGGCAAGACCAGCGCGGTCTTCGAGGCCACGCACGGCTCGGCCCCCAAGTACAAGGGGCTCAACAAGGTCAACCCCACGGCGCTGATTCTCTCAGGCATGCTGATGCTGCGGCACCTGGGCGAAAAGGCCGCCGCCGAGCGGCTGGAGAAAGCCACCGCGGCAGTCATCGCCGAGGGCAAGAACGTCACCTACGACATGAAGCCCCAGCGCACCGACCCGACGGCGGTAGGCACCAGCGAAATGGCAGACGCCATCGTCGCGGCGATGAAATAAAGTTCGTAGTGACGCCGTAAGGCGTTTCTTATCTTTGCCGCTTGCGGCTTCGCGCTGTCTCGCTTACAGAACAACCGCGAAGCCGCAAGCGGCAAGAATGTGCATCCCAATCCCATCCTGGTGTATAATGCGCCAGCGAGGACGGATTATGGCAAAGAACAACCACAAGTCGAACGACTTCGCTGCCCAGGCCGACGCGCCCGCGCCAGGCTTCTTCGCCGAGTTCCTGGACTTCCTCCTGCACAACAAGAAATGGTGGCTCGCTCCGATCATCATCGTGCTGCTGCTGGTAGCGCTGCTGATCGTCATCAGCAGCTCATCCGCCGTCGCGCCGTTCATCTATACGCTGTTTTAATCTCTTAAGTAGCTGCTGAGGTCGCTCAGGACGCTGAGGCGAAGAAGGTGGCAGGAATGGATGAGCTCAAAGCTATTCTGGAAACCCTCTTTACTGTAAGTCGCGTACGAGATGAGTTGAAGCCATGGCGTCTCTCCCCTTGGTACGTACGCCCGCCTATCCGTGAGGAGCCGGGATTTATTGCGACACTTGATCCTCCAATAGAGACCATGCCCGATCATGAATTGATCCGTCACGACATCGACATGCAAATGTCAACACTGGACGGATTCTCGCCTTTACCTCAGCCAACTCTCTACCGGCAAGGTAAGAACGGCCAACTGGAAATATTCATTCGCGGGCAGACCTCATCCTGCCTTCCAGTCGGATCGCGTGTCCGGTTCGTTCGCCGTCGCAGCACCACCACTTCTGTCGGTATCTGATATTCCGTAGCTATTCTTTCAACGCCAGCGCTCCGGTGGGGCAGGCTTCGACGCAGGCTTGTGCCGCTTTTGTCAGCGCGTCGCTCAGGGGCTTGTCGAAGGGGACAACGATTTCTACGTTGAACCCGCGGCCGGTGATGGCCAGGCCCAGTTTCTCGCCGGCCGCTCGGCAGATCGATTCGCACAGGCCGCACTTGATGCACTTGCCCGCTTCGAAGATGACGCTGGCGTGGCGAAGGTCCTGCGTGAAGGGCGGGCGGGGCAGGTGGTAGCGATTGACGGCCGCGTCGAGGGCGGCCGATGCGTCGCGCAGGCGGCAGTGGTCGGCTT
This sequence comes from Phycisphaerae bacterium, assembly GCA_039683615.1. Lineage (GTDB taxonomy): Bacteria > Planctomycetota > Phycisphaerae > SM23-33 > SM23-33 > JAJFUU01. Next base: position 455,243 of record JBDKRA010000022.1, on the reverse strand, counting down.
TGCGGCAGTCGCAGTGCATGCAGCGGGCGGCTTCGGCGGCGGCTTGTTCGTCGGTCAGGACGCTGCGGTCGCCGGTGTCGGTCCATCGCTTGGCGGGGCTGGCCGTTTGCATGAAGACCTTCACGTCTTCTTCGGTCGGCCGGCCCATGCGGGTCGAGAACGGTTTATCGAGGCCGTTGACGTCGCGTCCGTTGAGGAACTGATCCACGCGCGAGGCGGCGTCTTTTCCGTCGGCAGCGGCCCGCAGAGCGGACATTCCAGGTCGATGCGAGGCCCCGGCTCGGAAGATGTTGGGCGCCACGGCGTTGTTGCTGAAGGACTCGCCCGCGGCCACAACCACGGCGTCATATTCACCGCCCAGTGTTTCCAGAGGCCGCTGTGGTCCGATGGCGGCCTTCATCTCGAAGACTACACCCATCTTCGCGATGACGCCGATCTCCTTGGCCATCACGTGCGGACAGAGCAGGTCCTCGGGCACGCCGCGAAGCTTGCCGCCGGGCCAGTCGCCGCGGTCCAGAATCGTGCAGGCGTGGCCGGCGCGCTGCAGGAAATATGCTGCCGACAGCCCCGCTACGCCGGCGCCGATGACGGCCACGCGTTTGCCCGAGGCCGGCGCGCATTGCGGGACGCGCGGACCGGCGGCCAGATTCGCGTCGGCCACGTGGCGTTCGATGGCCCCGATGGCGACGGCATCATCTTGATACATGCGGCGGCACGCCTTCTCGGCGGCCTCATCCTCGACCCGCGTCAGGCACGCCGGCAGCGCCACCTCGGCTGTGAGAGTCTTGATAGCCGCGTTCATATCGCCCGCCATCACCTGTCGCAGCATCTGCGGGATGTGCACGCGGTGCGCGCTGGCAAGCTGGCACGGGGCCAGGCAGTCGCCCAGGTGCTCGGCCAGCAGCAGTTCCAACGCCGTGCGGCGTGCGTCGAGCACCTCGGCCGTCTGGCTCTGCACGCGCATGCCCTCGACGGCCGGCGTCGCGCACGAGGGCAGCATTCGCGACATGCCCTCGACCTTCACCAGGCAGACCATGCACGACGTCTGCGGCGTGCAGCCGCCCCAGTGGCATAATGTGGGGATCTCGATCCCCAGCGCGCGTGCAGCGTCAAGCAGCGTCGCGCCGCTTTCGACCGAGACTTCCTGGTTGTCGATGGTCAATCTGATCATTGTTCACCGCAAAGGACGCAAAGAGCGCAAAGGGGCAGGAGAAAAAGGAAACCCAAGCCTGCTCTTTCTTTGTTCAGTGTCTTTCACTCTTTGCGTCCTTTGCGACCTTTGCGGTTAATGCACCTGGACTGCGCCGACGGGGCAGACGCCCTTGCAGGTCCCGCAGCGGATGCACTTTTCCTTGTCGATCTCGTGGCGGCGGTACGGCTGAGCCTCGATCGCGCCGACCGGGCAGTGCTGGGCGCAGCGCGTGCAGCCGATGCACTTGTCGTTGATCGCGTAGGCGATCAGGGCCTTGCACACCCCGGCGGGGCAGCGGCCTGCAACGTGGGCTTCGTACTCGTGACGGAAGTACCGCAGCGTCGTCAGCACGGGGTTGGGGGCGGTGCCGCCCAGGGCGCAGAGGCTGCCGGCCTTGACCTGGTAGGCCAGTTCCTCCAGTCGCACCAGGTCGGCGGCGACGGCACGGCCTTGGCAGAGCCCCTCGAGAATGTCCAGCATCGCCCGCGTGCCGACGCGGCAGAAGGTGCACTTGCCGCACGACTCGTGCTGCGTGAAATCCAAAAAGAACCGCGCGATGTCGACCATGCAGTCTTCGTCGTCCAGCACGATCAGGCCGCCCGAGCCCATGATGGCCCCGGCGCCGGTGAGGGCCTCGAAGTCGATGGGCGTGTCGAGGTGCTCGGCACTGAGGCAGCCGCCGCTGGGTCCGCCGATCTGCACCGCTTTGAGCGTGCGCCCGGGCAGCACGCCGCCGCCGATCTCGTTGACGATCTGGCCGATGGTCGCGCCCATCGGGACTTCGATGAGCCCGCCGCGGGCAACTTTGCCCGCCAGGGCGAAGACTTTCGTGCCCTTGCTGGCAGCCGTGCCGATGGCGGCAAAGGCCTCGGGGCCGTTGCGGATGATCCACGGCACCAGTGCCATTGTCTCGACATTGTTGACCAGCGTCGGGCGAGCGTGCAGGCCCTGCTGGCTCGGGTAGGGGGGGCGCAGTCGCGGCATGCCGCGGCGGCCTTCGAGCGAGGCGATCAGGGCGGTCTCCTCGCCGCAGACGAACGCTCCGCCGCCCTCGACGATCCGCAGGTTCAGCGAGAAATCGCTGCCCAGGATGCCGCGATGGCGACAGGTCTCTATCGCCTGCGAAAGACGCTTCACCGCAAGCGGGTATTCGTGGCGGATATAGAAGATGCCCTCGGCCGCGCCGACGGCGCGGGCGGCGATCATCACACCTTCAATGATCCGATAGGGGCTGCTTTCCAGCAGCATGCGGTCCATGAATGCGCCGGGGTCGCCCTCGTCGCAGTTGCAGACGAGATATCGCGGACCTTCGCCGGCGGCGACTGCAGCCCACTTGCGCCCGGTGGCGAAGCCTGCCCCGCCGCGCCCCCGCAGGCCGCTGCGCGTGATCGTGTCGACAATCTGCCCGCTCGACATCTCGCCCACGCATCGCTTCAGCGCGTCAAAGCCGCCGGTGGCGATGTACTCGTCGATATCCAGTGGATCGAGTTGCCCGCCGTGCTCGGTGGCCAGGTGCATCTGGCGGCCGAGGAAGTCTGCTACGTGAGCGTCGCGGGCGTTGAGCGAGTATCGCGTCAACGGCCGGGCGGCCTCGTCGGTGAGCAGGCGGTCCAGCATCGCCGTTGCGGCGCTGCGAAGGCGATTGACGGGTCCGCGCGGGGCGAAGTGCCTCAGCACGATGGCGGCCGCGTCTTCACTCTGAACGCACGCATAAACTGCCTCGGGCTTACCGCCGCGAACGATCTCCAGCAGCGGGGTCTGATGACACATGCCTACGCACCCGACGCGCTTGACTGCCGCGGGCGCGCCGGCGCCGGCCACGGCGTCTTCGACAGCCGCCAGCACCTTGGCGCTGCCGCGGGCCTGGCAGCACGAGCCCATCCCGATGCGCACCTCGCCGCGCGGCGGCCCGCCCTTGCGGCGCTTGCCGGCTCGAGCGGGCTGATCGGCTTGGCTGAGAAAGTCGCTCAGCATCGCCGGAACGCTTTCGGGGCTCTGATGGCCGTAGATGACGTCGTCGATCTTCACCACCGGCGCCAGCGTGCAACAGCCCAGGCACGAGACCTTGTCCAGCGTGAAGAGCCCTTGCGGATCGGTATTGCTGCCTTCGGCGATCCCCAACACTTTCCGCAGCGCCTCGGTCACCAGCCCGGCGCCCTTGATGTGGCAGGCGGTCCCATGGCAGACGGCAATAGTGTGCTGGCCCGCCGGCTTGTGGCGGAATCGTCTATAGAAGGTCGACACGCCGGCCACATCGGCGGCCGTGATCTCCGTTTGCTCGACAATCCGCTCCAGCGCCGCCGATGGCAGATAGCGATATTGATCCTGCAACTCCTGCAGAATCGGAATAAGCGCCTCGCGCTGCCTGCCGTGCCGCGAAATTAGCTCATCAACGTATTTCAGTTCATCTGCCAAATCATTCACCGCAAAGGTCGCAAAGGACGCAAAGGAGGATTGAGGAAAAACCTCTTGCGCCTAGCCTCTATTCTAATCCAAGCACGATCCGCTTCATCCCGTCTCGCATGTACTCCTTGTTGAAGTTCAACAGGAGTCCTAAGGTGCATCCTGAAAGACGAAGATACGAGATCATTTGTGCTGTGTGCACAGGTTCAAAATCGGTAACGGCCTTTATCTCGACCACGATGACATCCTCAACGAGAAGATCCAATCGATATCCACAGTCAAGTTGTACGCCTCGATATTTCAGTGGCAGGGGCTTCTGTCGCTCAACTTTATGTCCTGCATCGATCAACTCGTAAACCAGGCAAGCCTCATATGCCGACTCGAGTAGTCCCGGCCCCAATTCACGATGCACCCGTACGGCTGCACCCAGGATCTTGCGGCTCAATGCATTGATTTCTGCAACTGTCCGCCGATTTGATGGGTCTGCCATTATCACTCCGATTCTTTGCGTCCTTTGCGACCTTTGCGGTTAATTCTTTCCCACGGCCAGCAGATGCTTCTCCGTCCGGATAAACATTCGATCGCCCGCGAACGCCGGACACGTGCGACAGGACTCACCTACGTCGGCGGTGGATACTTCGCGGTATTCGTCTGCGGTTGCCAGCACATGCACCGCGCCTTTTTCCGTGAAGATGTACAGCAGGCCGCCGGCCAGCGTCGGTGACGCGATGCACTTTTCTTTGAAGTCATGTTCCCAGAGCTTGCGGCCGTCGGCCATGCTCAGGCATGTGAGCATCCCCTCGGTTGTCAGCAGGTAGGCCCGCGTGCCGTCGGCGACGGGGCTGCAGATGTTGGGCAGGTGGTGGGCCTCGTCGTATTTCCACGCCAGCTTCGATGCGGTGACGTCGCCTTGTCCGTCAGGGCGAATCGCAGCGAGCATGCTGCTTTCGTTGGCGGCAAGAACGAGGCCGCCCGCGTACGCTGCCGAAGGGCCGCCATCGCCCTCTAGGCACTTGACGCGCCACAGTTCCGTCCCGCTGGCGGGCTGGTACGCGATGACCCATGGGTTCGAGCACGTGATGAGCTGATCGCCCACCGCCGTTGCGATGACGATCGGCGACGTCCACGACTGCCCGACGCTACGCGGGCGCCGGTACGCCTGCCGGCCGGTGGCGATGTCGAACGCGAGCAGGCAACTGCGGCCATCGGTCTCGCTACCCTGATCGTATTGCACCAGCACGAGATTATGATACATCGCCAGCGAACTGGCGTGGCCGTAGCCGTTCTTCGGCGTGCCGAGATTCACCGCCCAGGCCAGCTTGCCCTCGACGCTGTAGCAGACCAGATCGCCGTTGGGAAAGATCGCTGCGACGAATCGCCCGTCGGTCACGGGCGTGGGGGCGGCCCAGCCGGTGTCTTCGAGAATCTCCGCCGGCGGCGGTTCGCGCCCCGGGATATCACCGACCGTTTGCGTCCACAGCATCCGCCCGTCATCGGCGGCGAGGCAGTAGACTTCGCGCTTCTCGCTCGTGCCGCCGGTGAGGAAGACGCGGTTGTCCCAGACGACCGGCGAGCTATGCCCCGGCAGCGGCAGGGGCGTCTTCCACAGCACACCTTTGCCGGTCCGCACGTCAAAGGGCGTCGGCGGCTCGCTGGTGCGGCTGACGGGCGATCCGTCAAAGCCGCGAAAGGCGGGCCAATTGGCGGCCAGTTCGGCGGGCCCCGGCCAGGTCGGCGCCGGCGGCGCGGGCGGGCGCGTGGTCCACCCAGCCAGCACGGCCGCGGCGGCGAGCAAGACGGTGCAGCCTGCGATGGCCCAGCGTCCCAGTGCCGACGCATTCGCCGGCGGCGAGGCATGATTCATCGGGTCCGGCAGGCGCCGCCGGGAGATTACCGCTGTGTGCGCGCAGACAAGACAGACGACGATCGCGCCGGCGAGCACCCACAGCCCGCGCGTCTGCATGTCGCGCCGCGAAAAATGTTCCTGTCGCAGGCGGCTGTCCAACTCGCTCAGCCGCTGGCGCAGCGAGCTGTCCTTGGGTGCGGCGGCAACCTGCGTCTTGATCTGTTTCATCTCGGGGCTGTCGAGTGGGTCGGCCAGCCGCAGACGAACGTGATTGACCGCCAGCAGCACCGCTGCAGTAACGGCAACGCCGGCCGCCAGGGCCGCCGACGCTGTCGCGGCGCGCAGGGCGAGCCTTGCCAGGCGTGGATGCCAAAGTGCGCGCGGGTCGGTCATGGCGCGTCACCTCCGTCCGGCGCGGCGGGGGCTGTGCGTCCCACGGGGCAGTATTTCAGGCACCGTCCGCAGGCCAGGCACGAGGCTTTGTCGGCTTCGTAGCCGGTGCGGGTCTTGCGGCGGCAGAGCCCCACGAGTCTGCCGCCGATCGCCAGGCCCATGAACGCGCCAAAAAGCGTCGAGCCCAGCAGGAACTTTTCGCGCAGGGCGGCCGCAGCGGTTTGCAGTTCCTTGACGGGCCGGCCGGTGGCGCGGAAGGCGTCGCCGGCTTCGGTCGTGCCGGTAGCGGCGCCGGAGGCCTCGGCGTCCAGCCGCTCGGCCACGCGCACGGTGGCGTCAAGTCGGGCGAGCGTTGGAGCCATCACTCTGCCCGCAGCCGCCCCGCCGGCGATGAGCACCGGCAGGAGCACGAGCATGGCCGCCAGCACGCCGCGGCCTTGGTGGCGCGGGATGGGGTGGTCATCATTAGGCGTCTGGATCGCGCCCACGGGGCAGGAGTCTTCGCACAGGCGGCACTTGACGCACTGCGTTGGGGCGATCTTCACGCGCCGCTGGCTGAAGCGCGACGCCCAACTGAGCATCAGCCCATACGGGCAGAGCCAGCGGCAGTACGGTCGGGCCAGGAACGTGCCCATCGCCAGCAGCGACAGGCCCGCGATCACCATCGTCAGTGGACCAGCCAGGCGGAACAATCCCAGGAACGGGTCGTACTCGCAGATCAGGTACGCGCTGCCGGTGGCGGCCGCCAGCACCGCCAGGCCGAGGTACGCGTAGCGCAGCAGGCCCAGTGCGCCGTCGAGCCAACTTGGCACGCGGAGTGGGTGAAGCACCACGAGGTCCTGAATGGCGCCCAGCGGGCAGACGCCGCCGCAGAACGCGCGGCCGACGAAGAGCGCGACGATCAGCGGCAACAGGAACACGGCCACGACCAGCACCGGCACGATCGCGCCCTGCCCCAGCGCCTGCGCGACATTCTGCACCGCCCCGACGGGGCAGAGGCACCCGCCGTAGAACCAGCCGAAGTACGCCAGCGACGCGACCATAAGCAGCACGATCGCCATGCGACTGCGAAGCACGTGCACGAACATCGCCGCCAGCGCCAACGCGACCGCCAGCGCGGCGAGGTAGATCACATCGAAGAGCACGCTATGCCCGGGCGGCACGGCCGTCGTCGGCAGGACGTGGTTGGTGAACTCCGGCGGTGGAAACCGCTCGGCGGCCACGGCAGCGCCCGCAAGGGTCAGCACGATCACAATAGCCAGCGGCCAGCATCTCATGAAGACGACTCCTTCGCGTTTTCGGAGCGGTCCTTAAGCAGATACGGCTTGTCGGCGCTGACGCGGCGATACGCACCGGCGGGGCAGGCGGCGGCGATGGCGCACTGGTTGCAGTTGAGGCACCGGTCGTGCCGCACCTGCATGAACAGCGACCCGTTGCCGAAGGCCGCGCAGCCTTTGACGCACTTGCCGCAGCCGATGCAAAGCTTCTCGTCGATGATGTATTCGTAATACGGGTCTTCGATGTAGCTGCGCTGAATGGCCCCGGTGGGGCAAAGCTGGTTTTCGGCGGCCGTGTTCAGGTCGTACGGCTCGGGCGGAAAATACCCGGTGCATAGTTCGCAGTAACCGCACATGGCGAAGGCGTGCACACACTTGACGGCAGAGGGCGTCAGCACGCAACTGGTGGCGCATCGCCCGCACTGGATGCACTTGTGTGGATCGAGCTGCCAGACCGTCCGCTGCGCGGCGGATGCGCGGCCGCTCCAGCGGCCGATGGACACTACTGCAGCGCCCAGGCCGACGGCGCCGGCAATGCGCACGAGCACGCCCAATGCGCCGCGGCGGGTGGGTTTGTTGTCGGCGGGCGAGCTCACGATTTCACTCCCGCCTGTTTGGCCGATAGTGCGGCGGGCAGGCCGCAATTGCTAAAGACGCCGCAGCCGCGGCAGAGACCGCGGTTGACGCACGACTGGCCATCAGTGTCTCGAAACACGCTGACGGCAGCGCCGGCTGCGGCCAGGGCAGCGGCGGCGCCGATTCGCGCCAATGCGCCGAACATTCCGCGCCGGGTCACGGACGGGGACACGCACAACGGAGTTGTGCGTGGCACCCCCTGGCGTAGCACGGGCGTCTCGCCCATGTTCTTGCTGTGTGGCATGGGCGTCCCGCCCATGCTCCCCGACTCTATCTTTTGGTTGTCAGGCATGCTTGCCCTCCGCGGCTTTTGGCACGAAGACGCGCGCCTGCCTGGTGCACGGGTCGAGCACGTAAAGCGTGTCGTCCGGTCCGGCCGCGAGGGCCAGCCCGCCGTAGGTGCAACCGGCAGTGCTGGCTGCACAGAGCTTGTCATGCTCGGCGAACTGATCCGGCCCGGCCACGACGCCCTGGAACTTGCCCTCGGCATCGTAGATCTTGATGCGCGTGATGCCTTTCTCGACCGTGACGAATCGCCCGCCGCCGATCAGCGTCATCCCGACGGGATTGCAGCAGCCGCAGAACTTGTCGATGCCGGTTCCGAACGTCCCCCACGACAGTTCAAAGCGGCCGTCGAAGGTGTACGCTTCCACGCGGTGCTTGCCCGGGTTCGAGACGCGCAGCAGTCCGTCGCTGGTGACGGCCAGCGGCATGTACGGGCTGGGCACGACCAGCCCCTCGGCGCCCTTGGCGGGATCCTTGCGGCCGATCTCGTTGATCAGCTTGCCCGAGCGGTCGTATCGCAGTACGACGCGGTTGCCTGCATCGGCGACAAAGACGTTGTCGCCGCTGACGGCGATGGCGGCGAAGCGGGCCTTGTCCCCGCGGCTGAGCCAGGGCTCTTGCCACTTCGACAAATCCTTGAGGACGGCGACGCGGTCCTTGAACCCCACGAAGAGGGCCTTTTCAAACTCCGCCACGCACATCGGCGGACCCGGCGGACAAGCGATCTCATAGGGCAGGTCGCCGTAAAGGGAGTACGGAAGGCGGATGATCTGATCCCCGACGACATAAACGCCCCCGGATCCTCCTATCGCAATGCCGCGCGGCTCTTTCAGCTTTGTGTCAATCCCTCTTGTGACATCCTCTCTATACAGCATGGGCGCGCCTTGCATTCCCTGGTAGGGCGAGAGGTCGTAGTGGTGCTCGGCTGGGGGCTGGTCCTTATTGGCAACGTAGCGATAGATGGAATATCCCGCCGCGCCGGCAGCCACGGCGCCCGCGGCGCCGAGCAACAGCTCGCGGCGCGTCTTCTTGTTGTTTTGCTCTTCAGCCATGGTTCTACCATCCAAGCGTCGCAGGAGAGACGCCTGCGACATGCACGGGCGAGACGCCCGTGCCACACTACTCCGCCACCTGCAGGCACACGATGCGCGTCAGGTCGCGGGCGATCAGCCGCCCGCCCGCCAGCGCCAGCGGGCCCCAGCAGTCGTGGCCTTGCAGCACCTTCGCGCGGGCCAGTTGCTCGTAAGCGGTCGGCACGGCCCGCGCCATCGTGAGTGTTCCATTATCATCCAGGGCATAGATCAGCCCCTGCGAAATCAGCAGCGGGCCCAGGCCGAAGCGGTTGGCCGCGCCGGAACTCCACAGCAGATTGCCGCCCTTGTCCATGCACGCCAGTTCGCCGTCAGGGCGGATGGCGTAGATGTAGCCCTCGTAGAAGACCGGCGTCTGCTGCGTGGCGCCGAAGACCTCGGCGGGTTTGGTCCACAGCTTCCGCGCGCTGACGCGGCCGTCCTTCTCTTCGATCTGCATCATCATGCACCCGGCGTTGTACCCGCCGGCCAGGAAGATCTTGCCCTCGCCCACAGCTACGGGGGTGGGGATGTTGGCGATCTTGATGCGCCACTCGGTGCTGGCGAAGGCCTCGGTTCCGTCGTCGGCCCAGAGAGCGGCGATGCCTTTGTCGGCGCAGTAGAGGTACATCCGCCGCCCGCCCACCTCCAGCGGCGTGACGGACGAGTGAGTCATCTTCCAGCCCTGAGGGTTAGGGGCCTGCCACTTGATCTTGCCGGTGGCGCAGTCGACGGCCATCATTAATACATCCGGGCCGCCGGGTGCGAGGATGGCCAAGCCGTTGTCGATCAGCGGGCACTGCCCGGCGTACCAGGGCGGCACGACGCTGCCGTACTCGGCGACGAGGTCGATCTTCCAGAGCAGCTCGCCGCTCTTGGCGTCGAGGCAGGTCACGTGGCACTTGGGGCCGATCGAGACGACGAACTTGTCGGTGACGGCCGGGGTCGTGCGGCTCATGCCGTGGAAGCGTTTGACCGGCACGGGGTAGGTGTAGCGCCAGAGTTCCTTGCCGTCGGCCAGCGAGAGGCAGCGCACGGCGTCGGCGCGGCGGACCTGGTCGTAGTCGGTGAGGTACACGCGGCCGTTAAGGATCGCCGGGCCGGCGTAGCCTTCGCCGGCCTCGATATTCCACAGCGGGGCGGGCCCGGCGGGCAACCACTTCTTGGCGAGAAAGACGTTCTCGTCGCGATTGACGTTGTCGCGGTCGGCGCCGCGAAAGCACGGCCAGGCGCCGGCCAGCGATTCGTCGAGCTTCGCGCCTTGAGCGGGGATGAGCTTTCCCTGGAAGCTGGCGGCCGAGGCCGAGGCAGCCTGGGGCGGCCGGTCGGTGCCGGCCACGCGCGGCGCGACCACGACCGACGGCTGCCACTGCAGCCACGTGGTGACGGCCGCGATACCGCCAGCGGCGACCAGCGCCGGAACAAGCCAGGTTGCCAGGGTGCCCTTGCCGCGCATATGGAACCAGTATAACCGCAATCATTCCTCGCGCAGTGCGTCAATGAGCTGCCCACGCAGCGCCAGCCTCGCCGCCACAAACGCTGAGGCGGCGCCGACCAGCACCACGGCGCCTAGCACCGCCGCCAGCATGACTGCCGGCACGTGCGCGCCCATGAATCGTGCCTGCGGAACAACCACAACGGCGGCCGCCGCCAGACCGATGACCAGCCCCAGCGCCAGCAGCGCCAGGTGCTCGGCCAGGACCATCGTGACGATTCGCCGCCGCGTGAACCCCACCGCCCGCATAATGGCCAACTCGCTACGGCGCTCGATCACGTTGCGCATCAGCACCAGCCCCAGCCCGGCGCTGCCCAGCACTAGCCCCAGCCCACCCAGCGCCTGGAAGATTGCCAGGTACGTGTTCTGGACCGAGTTGAGCTGGGCAAGCAGTTCGTCCGTTGGCCGCAGCTCCAAGCCATAGTCCTGGTAGGTCTCGCTCAGCGCAGAGGCTATCGCGGCACGATCCGCGGCTGGGGTCTCGATCAGAAATGATCGATATCCGCCCTCGGAAGCGAAGTGCCGCACGAAGTGCTTTTCCGAAATAACCAGTGAGCCCTGCAAAATGGAATTCCGCAGCGAACCGACGAGACGAATCTTCAGGGGCTTGCCCCAGTCGTCGGTGATCGCGATGGTTTGCCCGATGGCCGAATGCAGCGCGTAGGTGATTGTGTTCTGATCCGCGACGGCAGGAATCTCGTCAGCGGCGTTCTCGGCGTCCAGCAGCGCCCAGGGCTGCGAGCTGGATCTCTCCTGAGGGCTGGCAAAGCTGAACCGCTGGGCGTTTCGCAATGCGGCCGGGTTGACTCCCAGAATGCGAGGGCGCTGCGCAGCGTTGAGGTTGAGGCACGTCGCGTCGTCGCCCTCGTGAAGCCGCAGCGCAACGACAAGAAGGTGCTGTTGGACATCGTCGGCCGGCAGAGCCGCCTTGGCGGCCGATATCGGAGCCGCCGATTCGCCGATCAAAGCAAATCCGCCAGTGCCCGAACTGCGGATGTCAAAAGGTTGGCTGTCCTGGCGAAACACGCTGACCATGACGATGAGAAAGACCGCGCACGCCAGCAGGGCGATGGTGGCGAGGTTGCGCCCGCAGCGGCCAAGAAGATATCGAACGGCCAAGCGCCGCATCGAGAATGGCCCGGTGATACGCAAGTCAGATGTCAGCCAGTGCCACCAGAAGCGATGCTTGTTGCGCACGGGGCGTTGGCGGCTAAGCAACTGCTGGGCCGTGCGGGCGCTGAGGCGGCGGAGCGTGACGTACATGGCGACGACCGCGGCGGCGGTGGCCATCGCCGCACCGGTCAGGAGCGACAGGGGCATCACGTGAAGATTGATTTGCGCTCCGGCCACGGCGCCCGACCAGATGGTCGAAAGCCCGCGCAGGGTCAACCACGCGTAGCCAATCCCCAGAATCACCCCCAGCGCGCCGCCGGCCAGCGCCAGCAGCATGCCTTCGCCCATCAGCAATCGCCGGATGGCGCCGGCCGCAAAACCGGTGGCTTTGAGGATTCCGATTTGCTCGCTGCGCTGAGTGATGCCCAGCGAGAAGACCAGCGCCGTCAGCAGCAGCGCCGAGGCAATGACGAAGAAGCTCAAGCCGATGAACAGACTAGCGAAGTCGTTCGCGCCTTTAGCCGCCGACAACGCCTGCTCGCGTACGTCCTGCGCGAAGATGCCGAGTGCCTGCGGCAGCGTTGTAGCACGAGCATCTTGCTCGTGGTCTTGCCGTGTGGCACGGGCGTCCCGCCCGTGCTCCCCGTTTTGTGTTGCATGCACGGGCGGGACGCCCGTGCTACTGAAGCGCACGGCCGTCAGGTTGCCGTAGCGGTTGGCCCACATGCTTTGGGCGGCGGCGAGGGTGACGAAGGCCTTGGGCGTTCCTCGATATTGCTTCCAGTACTGCTCGTCCTTGGGGCGGATCTTGCCCAAGTTGATATAAGGCCCCGCCTTCCAGTCGCGGCAGTTCTCCGCATCGGCCAGGCCGGGAAAGTCCGGCATGAGCGTGGCGTCGGCGGCCAGGCCTTCGATCGGCGCTATGGCTGCAATCGTGAACGATCGGCGGGTCTCGCTCAGGCGGCCGGTATCGTCCATGACGTAGTACGCCAGCGTCAGCGTGTCGCCGGGTTTGGCCGCCAGGTCGTCGGCCAGCCATTGGTTGATGACGATCTGGTCGTCGTGCAGATCTGTATAGAAGGGTAAAAAAAAGCGACTGTCCCTACTCACTTCCGTGGTTCCTTGCCCGGCAGGCGGCAGGGGGCCGATGCCAGCGACCATCGAGTACGGCGTCGTCTTGTCACCTACGCGCAATTCGTTGACGAAGTACGTCAGCACCACCGTGGCCGCGGGCGCGTCGTCGATGGCCGCTCGCACCTCCGGCGGAGAGAGGAAGACCGCTTCGCTGCGCAGCTCCCGCTCCTTGCCGCCGGGGACAGCGACGATCTTCAGGCCGGCATCCTCCAACGTGTAGGCCGCCTCCAGGGCGCGTTGGACTTTATCGCGCGGTGCGCTGGACAGGATCAGATTCGCACGGTCGGGTTGTTCGAGCCGGCGGGCCAGCAGTTCGCGCGAGACGAAAACGTTTTGCGGAGCAATCGGGTTTGCCTGCAGGCTGAAGTTGCCCCAGGGCGTTTCGGGCGCGACGGCGGCCACGTCCAGCGCCAGGGCGGCGACGCTGCTGCCGGTCTGGGCCAACGGCGCATCGGCGTCCATGGCGTTGCGGCGGGCCACTCGCAGCACGATGCGTTCGCCGGCAGCCACGCCGAGCTGCCGCGCCAGGGCAGTGTTGATAATTGCGCCTTGGGCATACTGACCGGTGCGGCCTCCGCACTGGCGCCAGGATTCTTCGTCCACGCCCAGCACGTGAACGTCATTGGCGCGGCCTTTGCCTTCGCGGGCCGTTGCCGAGCCGCGCGCCTGCAGCCAGGCCGCGGCATCCACGCCGGAGGCGGACATGCGGTCGGCCAGGGCGGCGGTGAACATCCGCTGCGGACTGACGACGGCTGACTGCACGCCGCCCAGGCGAACCAGGGCGCGGTCTCGTAGCGTCCCGTTCACGCTGTCGCCGACGGTCAGCGCGCCGACGAGGACGGCCGAGGCCACCGCGGTAGCCAGCAAGACCGCTCCGCTCGTCCAGCGGTAGTGCCAGAGGCTCCTGAATATCAATCGCGATGCCGTCACGAGTATCGTCCTCGTCGTCGTCCTCGTTCTCGTCGTCGGTCTCTTCCCGGCCCGGCAACCGAGGACGACGAGGACGATTACGAATCTCAGCCGAGTTTTCCATTCTTCAGCGTCATCACGCTCTGCATGCGAGCGGCCATTTCCGTCCAGTGCGTTGCCAGCACGAGCGTGAGGCCGCCGTCGCGGGCAAGTTCGGTCAACAGGTCGGCGACCGATTCGGCGGCGGCGCGGTCGAGGGAGCCGGTGGGCTCGTCGGCCAGCAGGATCGCGGGTTCGTTGATCAGCGCCCGCGCGACGGCCACGCGCTGACGCTGCCCGCCGGAGAGCTGGGCGGGGCGGTGGTTGAGATGATCGGCCAGGCCGACGCGGGCCAGCAGGGCCTGAGCGCGGGCGGTGGCGGGCTTGTCGGCCTTGCCGCCGGCCAGCACCGGCACGAGCACGTTCTCCAGCACCGTGCACTGGGGCAGGAGGTGATGGAGCTGGAAGATCATCCCGACGCGCCGGTTTCGTAGCGCCGCGAGCTGGCGGTCGCTCAGCGGGGCGGTGTCTTGTCCTTCCAGCAGCACGGTCCCGGCCGTGGGGCGGTCGAGCGTGGCGATGAGGTTCAGCAGCGTGCTCTTGCCGCTGCCGCTGGGTCCGATGACTCCCAGCGACTGCCCGGCCGCCAGTTGCAGGTCCACGCCGGCCAGCACGTCAGTGGTTCCTTCGCCGCCTGGCGCGGGATAGCTCTTGTGCACGCTGCGCAGTTCCACCGCCGGGGCCTGGCTCATTTGGCTGCCTCCATGGCTGCAAGTTGAAAGATGTTCGACATTGCCGCGGCTGTCAGTGGCAGATCATCCACTTGGGAATTGAGACCGAGCACGTGTACGGCCTGGGGCGGCAGGTTCAGGCGGTTGGTCATCAGCTCAGCGTAGGCTTGATTGGGGGCGACAAAGGCGCGGATGTCCCGGCAGCAGCGGGCCAGTTCGCTCCAGGCCTTGGGCGAGTAGGTTTCGCCCAGGCCGTCGACGAAGCCGTCCTCGTCCTGCAGCAGGCACACCAGTGGCACGCGCAGTTCGCGGGCGATGGGGCCGGCCAGGCCCGCCAGAAGGGCGTTGGAAAGCACCGCCACGTCGTGGCGCTCAGTGCTCAGGAAGTCCATCAGGCGCTGGAGCTCTTTGGCCTGTCGCCCGTCGCGGCCGGCGAGCATTGACAGCAGCGTGTCGGCCAGGTCGGCCGGGCGCGTCATGGAGTTGCGCCGCGAGATCCACCGCAGCAGGGCCGGCGCGTCGAACAGGCGGTCGATCCAGCGCGGCGTGCGGCGAAACAGCGCGAGCTTCTGCTGCAGGTACACGTTGATGCCGCCGAAGAACATCGGGGCGACGACGGCTTCGCCGCTTTGACCGACGTAGGCCGGCAGGTACAGCGGCACGGCGAGGACCTGATGCCCGGCCTGGCACAGGGCCCTCAGCAGGGCGGCGTCGCGAAGGCAATTTTCGCAGCGGTAGTCTTCGCCCGCGCCGGCGGTGATGTACGCGATCTTCATTTGACCGCTCCGAAGGCATAGACGAAACCGTCATTGCAGCCGACGACGATCATCCCGCCCGCCACCGCCGGCGACGACAGCAGCGGCTGTCCCACGTCATACGACCAGACGCGTTTGCCGTCGGCCAGTCGCAGCAGATACAGCCGCCCGTCGGCCGAGGCGATGACGACCTTGTCGCCGCAGATGACGGGCGAGGCGTCGACGTTGTTCCTGGCGAGGAATCCCCACACGCGCCGCCCGGTGGCGCGTTCCAGGCAGTGCACCCGGTAATCCTGCGCGCCCAGGATCACGAAACGCGAGCCGATAGCCGGGGCGCCCATGAACGCCGCGTCGTCGTGGCGGTACGACCAGACCTTCCTGCCGTCGGACAGGTCCAGGCACAGCGCCGCGTTGTCGAAGACGCCGAAATAGACCTTCCCGTCGGCGACGGCCAGCGAACCCGGGATCGACGGGGTGGCGCCTTCGCCCAAGTGCGGCTTGACGGCGTAGCTCTTGAGCACCTTGCCCGACTCGCCGTCGATGACGCGCACCACGCCGTCGCAACTGCCGATGACGATCCTGCCGCGGTCAACCGCCGCCGAACCGTTGACATAATTGTCGGTGTCGACGCTCCAGAGTTTCTTGCCGCTGCCGGCGTCGAGGCAATAGAGCTTGTAGTCATAACTGCCGACGACGACGCGGGGCTTTCCGGTCTTGTCGGCGAAGGCGGCCGCCGAGCCCCAGATCTGCCCGGCCGTCTCGAAGCTCCAGAGCTTCTTGCCATCCGCAGCCGCCAGGCAGTAAAGGTTTCCGTCGCCGGACCCGACGATCACGGTCTCCCCCAGCAGCATGGGCGAGGCCTTGATCTCCTTGCCGGTCTTGAATGCCCAGAGTTGCCTGCCCGTGGCCAGGTCGAGGGCGTAGAGATTGCCGTCGTCACTGCCGACAAACACCCGCCCGCCGCCGATGACCGGGGACGACTGCACCTTGTCGGTGGTCTTGAACTTCCAGAGGAGCTTGAGCGAATCAGCCAGCGTGCCCGCGGCCGCGCCGCTCTGTGTGGCGTCGCCGCGCCAGCACGGCCACGACGGCTGCGACGCGCCCGAGGCCGGGGCCGAGGTGGGTTGCTGCGCCATCGCCAGCGTCAGAAACGCCGTCGCTGCCAGCGAAACTACAAGCATCCTCAGGGGCCGATCCATGCCGTTATTTTACGGTAGTCGGCGCCGAAATGAGAGGTTGTCTTTATGCGGGCGCAACGGCTCTTGATAAATACTTGGTGCCTCCGCCGCGACTCTTCCCCGCCTCGTTACTACGCGGCAACTGTGGCGGCTTGCTTCTTCTTGCCTGCCATCTTCTTGAGCAGGACGAAGATGGCCACGCCGCCAGCCAGCAGCAGGATGCCGATCACCGGGCGATACACCAGCCAGCCGATGGCGATCACCAGCAGCGACAGCGGCAGGGCAACGGCGATGGCTACAATCCCGGTGCCCATCGCCACCAGGCTGCCCAGCATCGGCACGACGTCGGCGACGGTCTTCAGCGGCGCCAGGATCAGGGCGGCCCCGATGGTCATCGCCACCACGCCGCCCAACCGCAGCAGCCAGGCCATCAGGGTGTTGGAATCCATCTTGCTCTGGAACATCTCGGCGGCCGAGTGTGAACCGGCGGTCAAGAGCAGGATCTTGCTTCCGGTCTTGGCGACGTAAGGCTGGAAGGTCGATCCGGCCTGCTTGGCCACGAGCGAGATTTCGCCCGGCTGGACGGCCTTGAATGCGATGCGGGCGTCGCCCACCGCTACCGGAGCGGCAGCGGGCATCGTGGCGGGGGCGGAGGTGGCTGCGGCGGGCAGGGCGGCCTGGACGTACAGCATCGCCCCGTCGAGACGGATGCGGGGCCTGAGATCGTCGCCCAGCCTGGCCAGCGTCTCGCGCGTCACGGGCAGTACGGTGAAGTTGCTCATCTGCCGCACCTGCTCGCCGGTAAGAGCAAAGCCGCCCACGGTTACGGCCGAGGCGTCCGCGGCAAAGTCCTCAAACGGCATGGCGGAGGGATTGGCGTGGCCGTCAGGATGTTTGAAAGATTCTGAGTCCACCAGGTGCGAAACCCAAGCCCTGTCGTGGGTGTAGGTCCTGGTCTTCTCTTCGCCGCCGCCGAGCTTCTTGCGCGTCTCGGTCTTGGAATGCTCCTGCCACTGGTACATCTGGACCTCGCGCTTGAGGCGGCAGGCCTTGGCCGAAACGCCGAAAACGCTGTCGGTCAGCATCTCATCGGTTGCGGCCTTGCCCGTCATGTGAACGAGCTTGCCTTCGTTGGCGGCGTTGACGGTTTCAGAGGGAACGGTCACGACGGCCGCGGCGCCTTCTTCGAGCGTCTTGGCGGTGTTGATCGTGCGGCCCTCATTCCAGAACATCACGACCGCGGCCGCGATCATCAGCACGAAGCCGAAGAGCACGCCCTTGATGGAATTCATGATCCGGCTGCCCCAGGATGTAGTGGTGGTTTCGGTAAAGCTGTCTGCCATGATCGCTCTCCTGGGTCACTAAAGATGTAAGATTATCGCCACATGAACTGTCCATGCGATGCTGGGGCTTACCGTACGCTCCCGGCCGACACCCGTCAAGAAATGACTTTCTTGTGCAGCATTACTTGGCCTTCTTGCTGTGACGCGTCCGCTTCTTGGAAGTCGTAGCGGCCGACTGCTGCAAGGCTGCCAAATCCAGGAGGTCTTGCGGGCGACCGGCCGTGCGCTTGGCCCGCATCAAGTCTTCTCGCGACATGACATTAATACAGATTCCTCCGTACCGCGTCTGAAGCCGGTTTCTCCATGCAGTCTCCCATTTCACTCCCGGAACCCCCATCATGATGTCGATGCGATTTGGGGCCACGCCCATCTGATAAACCAGGTCAGGATTGGCCAGATCCTCCACTGTGACGCCTTCGAGCGGGGCTCCAAAAGAACCGAGAGCCTCCCATGTTCTTTGTGCATTGGCGGACGTGGGCTCAACCCAGATGTCGATGTCTTTGGTGTAACGCGGTTCAACGTAATGCATGACGGCGTGTGCGCCGGCGAGCAGATATCGGACCTGATATGCGTTTAAGCTCTCCAACAGTTCTTTGAAGTCTAAGTTGACGGCCATGAATGCCTCGACTTGTCATGTATTCCCGCACCATTTCCCAAGCCGCCTCGAATCTGGCCTCAGCGCCGGCCGCCTGCCAGAACTCGCGGTCGAACTCACGCTGCCCGGCTTGGCGAACAGTGCATAGACGCGTCATTGTGAGTCTCTTGCCCATTTGCAGCATTATACCTCATCGTGCGGGAATTGCCCTGCTCTTTGCCCACGCCAGGGCGGTGGCGGTGAAGATCGGGGCGTATTGGTCTTCGTAGTACCACAGGCGGGCGAAGTACAGGCCGATCGGGGCGGCTTCGAAGCGCGTGCCGCCCTCGGTGCGGGCGATGAGCCAAGCGGCGCCTTTGCCGACGGCCTCGCTCGCTACGATGGCTTGCTTGGGCGGCAGGGCGGTCGCGGCGCGGGCGAGGGCTTCGACGGCCAGGGCGGTTTCCTCGATCGATACGGGCACGCCAGGCGCGCCGCCCCATCCGCCCTCGGCGTCTTGCGCGTGGATGAGCCAGTCCGCAGCGCGCGCGAGAAGGGGCGAGTCCGCGCCAGTGTTCCGCAAAGCCCAGCCATTGGAATGGCTGGGCTTGACCATCGCTAGCGCCATGATCACGCGGCTGGTGCCGTAGGTGGGGTTAGCCTGGGCGGGGGCGTATTCGTTGCCGAACCATAGCGGCAGGAACGATCCGTCTGACCGCTGAGAGCGGGCGAGAAATCGCCAGGCCTTTCCCATGGCGGATTCGATCTGTTCTTGCAGTGCAGGATCCACGTGCGGTTTCCACGCGTTCCAGGCCCGCAGGGCGTGGGCGGTCAGGTCGGCGCAGCTTCGGTCGAAGGGCAGGCGTCCCCAGCCGCGGCAGAAGGTGGGGATGCCGCCGTCGCGGTTCTGCAGGCCCATCAACCACCGTGCCCCCGCCGCGGCAGCCAAAGCGCTGGCCGGATCGTCGCTGCCCAGCGCGTGCAGGGCAAGCATGGCTCCGGCCGTGTCGTCGGCGTCGCTGACGCCGCCGGAGAGGTTGGTCCAGGCCCACCCACCTGGCGCCGCGCCGGTATAAGGATGCACCTGCGTGCTTTGGCAGGAGAGGATCCACGCGCGAAGCGAATGGCGCTGCGCGTCGGGAAGGATATCGGCCGCTGACAAGGCATTCACTGAAAGCGTCGTGACCCACGTGGCGAGGTTGGTGTCGATTGGCCAGGAGCCGTCGGCGCGCATGGTGCTCTTGAGGAATCGGACGCCGGCGGCCACGGTGGGATGAGTGGAGAGTCGGCAGTCGATGAGTGCTGCCGTGACGAAACTGGTCAGCGGCGCGGCTTCGAGAAAACCGCCGGAATCAGGCTGAATGCGAGCGAGCTTTCGCAGTGCGGCGTCTTGTAGCAGGCGGCGGAGCGGCCACAGCAGCGACCGCGGGCGGCGGTGACGGTGAACGGCGGCGCCGATGGCGATCAGCGCCGGCAGGGCGTAACTGACCATGGGCAGGCGCAGCCATCGCAGCAGACGGTGGGGGAGGACGGCGAGCTCGAACGGCAGCGGCGCGATGCGATTCCAGAGAGACTCGCTGGTCGGGAACAACCCGCTCATCGCGCAGGCGGCGAGGATCGGGGTAGCGAAGGTGCGGTCATCTCCGTAGGCGGCCGTGATGGCGGCGGCGATCGATTTGGCGTCAAACCCGCCCGCCTTTGTCGAGACGTATGTGTTGGCGCGATCCATCGCAGCGGCATCGAGACTGCCGGATTTTGCAGCCGCGAAGGCCGACAGCACCAGCAGCGTCGTCGCGAGGTTCGAGGCGCTGCGGTCGGTGTCGCCCCAGCCGCCATCGGCGTTCTGGTTGGCAATCAGCCACGCCAGCGACGGCTGCACGTCATCGCCGTGCATCGCCAAGGCCATCGCGGCGGTGGCGGTGGAAAGGGCGCTGCTGGAAAGGCGGCCGGTCCAATGGTCGCCCGGACCAAACTGATCCAGCAGGCGGCGGCGCACGTTGAGAAGGGCCGCTTCGATCTGATCGGCGAGTTGGCTCATAACTGGAATCTACTGCGCCAGGCTGCCGCAGGCCAGCAGGCCGTAATAGAGGTACTCGACGTCGACCATCGCGTCGTCGCCATCGGATGAGCGGAAAGCCCCGCTCTCATGCCGGCATGCGGTGTGGACGAACTCGCCGCAGGCGTCGCGCACGCCTTCCAGCGAAGCGCCGGACGACTTCAGCGCGTGCAATGCCACAGCCGTCGAGAGAAGGTCCGGCTGCGGCGCGCCCTCCCATGCGACGAAGCCGGCGTGGCACTGGCGGGCGAGCCACTCTGCGTGCCGCGCCTCGACGGGCCGGCCCACGTGTCGCAGCACGATCATCGCCGCGGCTGTGGCGGGAACGTTGGCGATGGGGATCAGCAGCGAGTTGGTGTATCCGCCGCCGGGCGAGGCCAAGGCCTCCACGGCCTGGGCCAACCGTTGGGGATCCGGCAGCGCACGGCCGAGGTCCTGGTAAGCACCCAACGCCAGGAAGGCGTCATACGCGCTGCCGGCGGGGCTGCCGGGCGTTTGGGCGTACCCGCCATCATCGCTGCGATGCGCCTCGACACGAATAAGGATTTGCTCGGCCAGGCCCGGCGGAATCTCCGCCGCAATCGCAGCCCAGCATCGTGCCAGGCAGGCCAGGTGGATCAGGTCGAGGCTTTGGCTGCGCCAGCAGTGGTCAAGATATTGCCCCGCGACAGCCGCATCCTGGGGCGACTCGTCCAGGGCGGCGATGCACTGGCAGCCGAACATGGTGTAGTAGAGGTCGGAGCTCGCCCCGCCGGGGCCGCGGAATCCTCCGTCGGCCACTTCAAAGAGAGCGAGAAACTGCCTGATGGCGTCGATGCGATCCCGATCGAGGGTGGCGCAGCCGCGGCGGAGGGCGGCCTGAAGTTCATCGCGAATGGTCATCGCAGCAGCCCATGCGGCCCAGGTCGTTGAAGATGGCCGCCAGCACACGACGGCACAGGCCTTTGAGTGCCACGTTGGCGATTGCCCCCAGTGCCTCGACGGCCTGGCGCTTGAAGTCGGTTAGCATCGCCTCGGCGGCGGCGCGCGGGTCTTGCGTCGGGCGCTCTGCCGCCAGGGACGGCAGGATGGACAGACCGCCGTCGGCCTCATCCGCGAGATCGTCGTGGATCTGATAGGCCGCTCCCAGCGCGCGGCTGTAGGAGGCTAATGCTCGCAAGACATCGTCGCCGGCGCCGGCGTAGATGGCGCCGAGTTCCAGAGCCACCTGAAATGCCGGGGCCGTCTTCATGCGGTGAATTTCCAGAATGTCAGAAACGGGGAGCGTGGGCGGGACGCCCGTGCTACGCGCGGCCAGTTCGCGGCCTTGACCGAGGCACAGGTCGCGATGACCGTTGCTGGCGGCCAGCAGCATCGCGGCGATTCGCTCGGGCACGGCGCCGCACTGCGCGATGAGGCGGTATCCCTGCCCCAGCAGCAGGTCGCCGACGTTGAGGGCGATCGGCACGCCGTGGCTTTCGTGAAGGGTCTGCTCGCCGTAGCGGCTGGCATCAGCGTCTTCGATGTCGTCGTGGATCAGCGAGGCCTTATGGAAACATTCGACTGCCATCGCGAGCGTTCGAAGCTCTTGTGGAGCCTCGCCGCCGCGGCCGCTCAGGGCGGCGGCTGCACAGACCGTCAGAAGCGGGCGCCATCGCTTGCCCGCCCGCGCCAGCCACGTGCGGGCGAGTTCGTCGGCGGGTCCGCAGGCGCTGCCGAAGAATTCGTCAATCGCCGCCGGCGTGAACCAGCCATCCACCTGCGCCCGCAGGGCCTGCAGGTCGATGCCCCCGCCGGCGTCGCTGCTGGAGTAGAGGGCCTCCCACAGCCAGTCCTCGTCGAGCGACGTGTCGGCGCAGCCGTCCTGCAGTAGCGGCAGGGCGACCCCCGGCACGGCGGCGGCTTCCATGTAGGGATACACGCTGCGAAGCGTCTCCAGGCAACTGACGCCGACGACGGCCTGCACCTGCCCGGACTGGATCAGCGACATCACTACCGGCGAGCCCTCGGCCACCAGGGTGACGTACCCCAGGCGCTGGGCCTCGGCTTCAAAGTCGCCGATGGCGCAGCCGCCGCAGCGGCGGCACGTCAGGCCGATGGGGTCGATGTCGGCCTTGCACGAGGCCGCCAAGCGCAGGCACTGTGGCAGCAGCAGCATGCGGCGGTTCATGGGCACGGCCGCGACGGTCGCGCGCCACAGTTCGTTGCTGAGGATGACGGCGGCGTATTCTTCGTATGCGCCGGGAAGATCCGCCTCGGCCAGCATCATGCGGCAGTGGCGCACGAGGTCATCCAGCGGCAGCGGGGGCGTGAGAGAATTGCGGGCGGCATAGGCCCGGCAGGTGTCGCGCAGATCTTGGCGCTGCTGGGCGGTCGGCGGAATGCCCGCCCCGGCCTGGCGGGAAGGGCGAACTGCCTGGGAACGATTTTGCGGCCGATCAGGCATGCGGGGCCTTTGCTTCCTTGGCGGCGATGCTTCCGGCCAGGCGTGCGAACCGCCGCCGCCAGAGCATGACCTCTCCGCGCCCCAGCGTCTGGTAGACGCTGCGGCGCAACCATGATACCCCGCCGGCGCGCTGATTGTCCCAGAACAATAGCGGGACGCGCTTGAAGTTGAGTTCGTAGCATTCGCTGAACAGCGCAAGGTGGTCGGCCCGCATGTCCGCGGTGGTGAACTCGGGGGCGGGGTCGCCGCTCATGGCCGGCACGTAGAAGACCGGGAAGATCACGCACGGGCCGGTCGAGAGCTCGCGAACCAGGCGGTGCGTCGCGGCGATGTCATCCGGAGTCTCGCCGGGCAGACCCAGCACGATGCTGAAGACGGGAAAGAATCCGCTCTCGCGCAGCCGCGCGGCGGCCAGACGCACCAGATCCGCCCAATCCCCGGCGGCGAAAGGTCCAAGCTTGCCTGCGCCATTGGCGCCGATCAGCCGGCCGCTGGCGCTCTCGACGCCGACGTTTACCCAAAGGTACTCGCACGGGCGGCCCCAGGTCAGCAGGCGGCGGATCTCCTTCAGCTCCGATTTTTCAAGCTGAACGATGGAGGCGACGTTGGCGTGATCGATCTGCATGAATGACAGGTCGGCGGCCTTGCGCATCGCTTCGAGAAGCTGGCAGAGGGCGGCGGGGTTGAGCTTCCAGCCCCGCGCGCCGTAGCGGAAGAAATCCTCGCTGCCGCTGACGACCGCCCGCAGCCCGGCAGCGGCGTTGGCCTCGAGATCGGCCAGAATGAGATCCTGCGGCAGGTGCACCATCGCCTTGGCCGAGCTGGTGCAGAAGGTGCACCCGTTGCCGCAGCCGCGCGAAAGCTCCAGAGCGCCCATGAGGCTCGCGCCGCGGATGGGTGCGATGGCGTCCAGGCACGTGCCTTGCTCGCTCACGGGGGCCGGCGGCGCGCCGCCGGCGAGGATCGATTCGATCAGAGCCGGCCCTGCCGACTCAAAGTAGCCTTCAAAGACAGTGTCTATGCCTTGCCGCTGCGTGGCGGCGGGGTCGGCGGCCCACTGCCACGCCCCCGCGCCGCCGGCGATAACGGTGAAACCATACTGTTGTTTAGCGGTGTTGATGCGATGCATCATTTCAGCGGTGAACTTGGCGGTGTAAAGCTCGCCGCCGCAGAACCAGTGCGTGGTGGTGTTGCTCATGGCCTGGCCGAGGGGGTCGCTCGAACTGACGGCCACGACTTTCGTCCAGGGCCCCATCAGACGGGAGAGAGTTTCCGGCGTGGCGACGGCTACGTCCGCCTCGGTCAGGCCATGCGCCCGCAGGGCAGATTCCACGCGGCGCAGGCCCAGCGGGGCGGCCTTGGCTCGCCCAGCCGCGTCAGTCGGCATGGGCGGAGAGAGCAGATGCCGCATCATGAATCGCGGGGTGCTGGTGGTCTGCATGGTGCCGAAGATTCCCTCGAACAGCACGCGGTAGTTGCCGCTGAGGGTGCGGTCGGCTACCAGCACGACCGATGGACGGAGGGTTTGGCTACTTTGAGTCATGGCAATCGCAGTCGCAGCCGCAATCGGATTCAGGGGCGTCAGGATCACTGCAGGCGCAATTGCCGCCGCCGCTGCAGTTGCAATCGCAGGCGCAGGCTTTGCGTTCGTTCATGGCCTGCTGCAACTGCTCAGCCGTCACGCTGCGGCGGCGCAGGGCTTCGTAGGCGTCGCCTTTGAGCAGGTCGTTGAGGTTCGCGCCGGCGGCGGAGCCTTGGGCGCGGCCGTTGATCTGCGGCGAGGAATGCTTGGGGAAGATGATTGCCCCCTGCGGGCAGACGCGGGCGCAGGCGGGGCAGTTCAGCTTGCAGTTGCGAGGCTTGGAGACGGCCACGCGGCCGTCGTCGCCGAGGCTGTAGACGCCGAAGAGACAGAAGTTCATGCACTGCTTGCAGTCGCTGCAGCGGTCGTAGTCGATGACG
Organism: Phycisphaerae bacterium; assembly: GCA_039683615.1. Taxonomy (GTDB): domain Bacteria; phylum Planctomycetota; class Phycisphaerae; order SM23-33; family SM23-33; genus JAJFUU01. Next base: position 430,427 of record JBDKRA010000022.1, on the reverse strand, counting down.
GGATACCAACCCGTCCAGTCTTGCGGAGCAGCGGGGAGAGTTTCATCGGTGGCGGATGCGGGATCGGTCGCCTGTACCTCGCACGCCTGCAGCGCCGCGGGGAGACTCTCGGGCGAGGCGAGGTCTATCGTGGTCGTGTTCTCAGCCAAGGGCGTGCCTGCGAAACGGGCAAGCCAACGCAGTGCGCGATCGCTGCACGCCAGGAGGACATCAACTGCCGGCAGGGGTTTGCGATCTGCTGCTTGCAGGCACAGGTCATCGACGATGGCGACGCCTTCGCCCCCGGTCAGCGCCTGGCGCATCGTGCTCAGCGCGCGCTCGTCTAGACTGTGGGCGTTGGAGCACAGGCACAGGAGTATCTTCTTATTCGCCATCCAGCACCAACCCTCCGCTCGCTGGGTCCTCAACCTTCCGATCGGGGACATGGCGGCGGGAAAACGGCCGCCATGGCCCCCGCGGTGCAACTGCTATTTCGATCCTGCGCAGACCAGATCGCCTTCGGCGTTTCGGGCGTAGATGCGGCCGCCGGACAGCACCGGCGCGGTCCAGCACTTGCCCGAGAGGATCTTGACGGCCAGCAGTTCTTTGTACGCCGTGGCCTTCGCTTCGGCGATGACCAATTTGCCGTCTTCGCTCAGGACGATCAGCTTTCCGTCGGCGGCCATCAGCGAGCCCTTGCCCATGCCTTCCTTCTGCCAGGGGCTCTTGCCATCGGCGAGGTTCACGCAGGTCAGGCGACTCTCGTCGAACCCGTACACGTGGCCGTCGATCAGTACGGACGTGTTGAAGTGGTTCCGCATGCTGGTGTTCTGCCAGAGGATCTTCGGCTGGCCGCCGGCGATGCTCACCAGAGCGCAGCCCTTGTTGTACCCGGTGGAGATGAAGATCTTGTCGCCGGTGACGATCGGGTCGGCGATGTTGGCGTCGTACTCGGTCTGCCAGGGCTGCTGCCAGAGCTTCTTGCCGGTCTGGGCATCGACGCCGTAAAGATGGCCCTTGCCGAAGATGGCCAGGCACTTCTTGTCGCCGTCGATATAGGGTACGGGCGTGGCGTAGCCCGAGCATTCGCTGCCGCTCTGCCAGAGCATCTTGCCCGAGGTCTTGTCCAGCGCCACGCCGGAGGTTCCCAGGTTGATCAGTAGCATCTTGCCCATCACGATGGGGCTGGACCCGAACGCCCACGTGGGCGTCTCGGCTTTGATTTCCTTGGCCACATCGCTCTGCCAGAGGAGCTTGCCCTCATCGCCGGTCAGGCAGAACACCTGCCCCCACTTGCTGACGGCGTAGACCTTGCCCTCGTCGACAGCCACCGTGGCGTGCGGGCCGCCTTCGTAATACTTGGCGCCCTTGTCGCCGGCGTAGGAGTACATCCACAACTCCTTGCCGCTTGCGGCGTCGAAGCAGTAGACGCCGTTGCGGTTGGCCGCGTAGCCCATTGTGTAGACGCGAGAATCTGCCACGGCGATCGACGAGAACCCCGTGCCGACCTTGGCCTTCCACAACACGACGGGCTTGGAAGCCTGCCACTTGGCCAGCCATCCCGTCTCGGTCGAGATGCCGTTATGGTCGCTCCCACGCCAGTTGGGCCAATCGGCGGCCACGGCGCAGGCGGCCGCAAGGGCGATCATCGACAGCGCCGCCGGCATCATCACACGGGTCTTCATCAGGCAAGTCTCCCATTCCTAATATCAGCGGTCTCTCTCGCCGCCGTGAACAGAGGAGTGTAACGTTCTGGCAATAAGAAATCCACCCGACATGGTCGTTAGCGGAGGAGCTTGCCCCGCGGGTTCTTGAGTTCAGGGAAGAAACCCGTCGAGTAAGCTCGACCGCTGATCCTTTGCTCTTGATTTTTGCCACATTTTGACGACGATCATGTCACCATGAGCAAGAAGACTTACTACGTCACCACGCCGATCTATTATGTCAACGACGTGCCGCACATCGGGCACTCGTATACTACCATCGCCGCCGACGTGCTGGCGCGGTTCTTCCGCAGCCAGGGGCGCAGCGTCCATTTCCTGACCGGCACGGACGAGCACGGGATCAAGATCGTCAAGGCCGCCGCTGAAAAGAACATGACGCCCACCGAGTTGAGCGACCAGGTGGTGGTGGGCTTCCGCCAGCTCTGGCAGGACCTGAACATCTCCAACGACGACTTCATCCGCACCAGCGAGCCGCGCCACGAGAAGCGCGTGCAGGCGCTGATCTCGACGCTGGTGGCCAAGGACGAAATCTACCAGGGCAAGTACGAGGGCTGGTACGACGAAGGGCAGGAAGAGTTCGTCACCGAGTCGACCGCGCGCGATAATCAGTATAGGAGCGCCATCAACGGCAAGCCGCTGGTGCGATACAGCGAGACGAACTACTTCTTCCGCCTGAGCAAGTGGGTGCCGCGGCTGATCGAGCACATCCAGGCTAACCCGCTTTTCGTGCAGCCCGACTCTCGCCGCAACGAGGTGCTCAGCAAGCTGCGCCAGGGCGTCGAGGACCTGTGTGTCTCGCGGAGCAAGGCCAAGCTGCCCTGGGGCATCGACATGCCCAACGACTCCTCGCACGTCGTCTATGTCTGGATCGACGCGCTGAGCAACTACTATACCGCCCTGGGCCTGCCCGCCATCGGCGACGAATATGACAATGGCAATGCGGGCTTCTGGCCTTGCGACGTGCACCTGATCGGCAAGGACATCCTGTGGTTCCACGCGGTGTACTGGCCGTGCATGCTGATGGCGCTGGAGATTCCGCTGCCGCGGTGCGTCTTCGCCCACGGGTGGTGGACGAGCGAGGGGCAGAAGATGTCCAAGACGCTGGGCAACTTCATCTCGCGCGACGAGATCGCCCGCCTTTGCGGCGAGTACTCGCGCGACGTGTACCGCTACTTCCTGCTGCGGGCGGTGGCGTTCGGGGCCGACGGAGATTTTTCCCTCGACCAGTTCCGCGAGCGTTACAATGCCGAATTGGCCAACGGCGTGGGCAATCTGTTGTCGCGAACGGTCAACATGATCGCCAAGTATTTCGCCGGCCAGGTGCCCCCGCCGGCGGCGCCGCCGGAGCAGGCGGCCGATATCGTCGCGGCGGCCGAGGCGCTGACGGCGTCGGCCGAGGGGCTGATGGAAGCCTGCGCCTTCCATGCGTATATGGATAAGATTCAGGCGATCGTGGCCACGACCAACCGGTTCATCGAGGTGACCGAGCCGTTCAAACTGGCCAAGGATCCCGCCCATCGCCAGACGCTGGCGGCGATCCTGCGATCGTGCGCCGAGGCCGTGCGGATCATCCTGCTGTACCTCCAGCCGGTGATGCCCGAGGCCGCCGCGGCCGGGCTGGCGCAGTTGGGCGTGGTGCCGGCGGCCGGCACGCTGGCCGAGCAGGGGCGCTGGGGCCTGCTCGGCGACGATGTAAAGGTTGGCGCATTCCAGCCGCTGTTCCCGCGAAAACAATGAGCGACGAACCGAAAATATCGATGGACGACGTGATCCTCGCCGACGGGCGCTACCCGCTCGAGGCGTTTCGATTCCTGCATGAGGGGCTCGAACAGGCCGTCGAAAAAGTCCACGGCGACAAGCCCGGCCCCCAGGGCCGCCACGTCACCGGGCGGCAGATGTGCGAAGCCCTGCGCGACCTGGCCGCCCAGCGATGGGGCATGCTCGCCCCGCTGGTGCTGGGGCGGTGGAACATCAAATCGACCCTCGACTTCGGCCGCATGGTATACCTGCTCATCGACCATCAGTTCATGAAGAAGACGGCCGAGGACAGCCTGGAAGATTTCAGCGACGTGTTCAACCTGCCCCAGGCCTTCCGCGACGTCGACGCCTTCAGGCTCAAGTCATGAGCAGGCCAGCGAAGCATCGCGCCGGCGCGGAGGCCGGCAAGGCCACGGACGCCGCCGAGCCCAAAGAAACGCCTCCGCCGGTGGACCTCTGGAAGGGCATTCCCGATCACGCCCCGCGCTGGCGGTGGTGGATCTACGCGGCAGTGGCCGCGGTTTTCCTTGCGTGGCTGGCCTTCCTTGTTTATGTTGCCTTGGCTGGCAATTGAGGGACCAAGCGACCAGCAGAGGTCTTGCCGGTGACTGTTGTCCGCAATTTCATCGCCGTTGTCCTGCTGGCCGCCGCCGTCGGCGGCTGCACCGACGCCGACCGCCGGCAGTGGGAACTCATGTGGGGCATCCAGCGCCCCTCTGACCTTGCCGACCCCTCCAGCGAGCAGGTGCCGCTTTCGCAAGTGGCCGCGAGCATGAAACTGCGCGTGCTCTCGACGTCGGCCTACAGCGCCATGCTGCGCGACGGGGCGGGCAACATCGTCACGCTGGTGGTCGATCCCGGCGGGGCGGCGCTGGTGAACGGGCGGGCGCTGACGTACGGCGGGCAGATCAACCCCGATGAAAAAGGCGATTCGCTGCTGCTGCCGCGCGGGCTGACAGAAGAACTGGCCGCGACGCTCCGCACGGCCTCGCGCCCGCGCCGACCGGTCATCGCCCCGGTGGTCGGCGGGCAGCCGGCCTCAAACCCCGCTACAACGGCCCGCGCCTGGGACCGGTGCTGATCGACGCCGGACACGGCGGCAAGGACCCCGGGGCCGTGGGCGGTTACGGCGGCCTCGTTCGCCACAGCGTGCGCGAGAAGGACGCGGTGCTGGCCGTGGCGCTGGAAGTGGGGGCCATCCTGCGCTCGCAGAACGTCGAGGTGATGTTCACGCGCAGCGACGACACGTTTATCCCGCTGGCCCAGCGCGTCGCCATCGCCAACCGTAGCGGCGCGCGGTTGATGCTCAGCCTCCACGCCGACGCCTCCGACAACGGCAGCGCCTCGGGCTTCACCGTCTACCTTGGGCGCAACCCCTCGCGCGCCTCGATCACGGCCGCCAGCGCCATCGCAGGCGAGATGACGGCCGGCGACTTCATGAGCCGCGGCATCCGCCGGCACCCCAAGACCATCCGCGTCATCAACGAACCGCGCATTCCGTCGGTGCTGGTGGAGATGGGATACGTCAGCAACAGCGCCGAGGCCGCCCAATTCGACCGGGCGGACCACCGCCGGCGCCTGGCGGCGGCGATCGCGGCCGGGGTCATCGACTATCTCAGCCCGCAGGCCTGGACGAGATAGGGACGCCTGCCACTTTCGCGGCGCTGTTCAGCACAACCCTCAGGTGGCCAATGCTGACGATCACGACCGCTCTCTTGCGCGGATAATGAAAGCGGCAAACGTCCCTCTTGACCCGCCGCGGCTGCAGCGGTAGAACGATGCTCCTATGAGAAGCACGGCTCTTCTGACAACATCCATCGGACACTATCCCAAGCGATCGGGCAAGGTGCGGGACATCTACGACCTGCCCGGGCAACTGCTGCTGGTGGCCAGCGACCGAATCAGCGCCTATGACGTCGTCATGCCCAACGGCATCCCGGACAAGGGGCGCGTCCTGACGCAGATCAGCCTGTTCTGGTTCGACCTGCTGGCCGACGTGACGCCCAACCACGTGATCTCGGCGGCCATGAAGGATCTCCCCGAGGACTGCCGCAACGATGAACTTGACGGGCGGTTCATGCTCTGCCGCCGGGCCAAGGTCGTGCCCATCGAGTGCGTGGTGCGCGGGTATCTCGCCGGCAGCGGCTGGAAGGAATACCAGAAGTCCGGCACGGTCTGTGGGATCGCTTTGCCCAAGGGGCTCAAGATGTCCAGCAAGCTGCCCGAGCCGATCTTCACCCCGGCCACCAAGGCCGAGCTGGGCGAGCACGACGAGAACATCAACTTCGAGCGGGCCTGCCAGCTTGTGGGCAGCGACGTGATGACGCAGCTTCGCGACAAGTCCATCGAGCTGTACTCGCGCGCCCGCGACTATGCCGCCCAGCGCGGTATCATCGTCGCCGACACGAAGTTCGAGTGGGGCCACGACGAAAACGGCCAGATCATCCTCATTGACGAATGCCTCACGCCCGACTCGTCGCGATTCTGGCCGGCCGACCAGTACAAGGAAGGCCGCGAGCAGGCCAGCTTCGACAAGCAGTTCGTTCGCGACTATCTCGACGACATCCACTTCGACCGCAAGCCGCCGGCCCCGCCGCTGCCGGCCGAGGTCGTGCAGGCCACGCGCAGCAAGTACATCGAGGCCTACACCGCCCTGACAGGCCAGGACTTTCCCTGGGAATAGGTCTCCGCTGCCCCGCCGTGGGGGGGCGCACGGGTCTTTCTCTTCCGCGCCGCTATAATTCCGCGAAGGGGGGGTGCCATGCCTGCGGGAAATCTGCTTCAGGAACATCTTCACTGGCTCGATCTGGCGCAGCAGGAACTGGAGTTCGCCCGCATCTCGCCCGGCGCCGGCGGCGTGCTGCTGGAGAACCTCTGCGACCACGCCCACCAGGCGGCTGTCAACGCCCTGCGGGCCGTGCTGGCCCACTATCATATTTCCTTCAGCGGCGATGAAGACCTCTCGCAGCTTCTGCGCCGCGTCCCGGACCATGCCGCCGCGGCCGACGCGCTCGGCCACGTCACCGCCCTCGAGCGCATCGGCGCCGCCGAGCCCTACCAGCGCGAAGTGCCCGTGACCGAGCCGCAATATCACGAAGCCCTGACCATCGCCCGGCGCGTCGTCGACTGGGCCCAGACCCTGATCGAGGCAAGTTAGGCTGTCTGCCGAAATTTCCGGAACCGTCGCGGCGGTTGTGCGTCTGATGACTTAGAACTCAAGGAGACGCACCATGAAACTAATCGATGCACTTCACGTAACCGCGGCTGCTGCCGGAACCCTCCTGATCACGCTGGCGCTTCTGTGGCCTGCGACGGTTGACGCTGTCGATCCGGCGGGCGCGAAGATCGTCGAGCCGACACTGACGGTTGACGGCTGGACCGTTGCCATGCGCAGCGACAAGCCTTCGTATGCTGTGGGAGAGAAGCCCACCATCACCCTCAAGTGCAGCAACCCCACTGCAAATGCGGTAGAGGGCGATCTGCAGTTGGCGATGACCGGCGAGTCTCCCGCGTCCAGAATGTCGCGCATGTCGCTGCCGCCGACATCGCTGTGGCAGGGGAATTGCGCCGTTTCCCTAAAGGCCGGCGAAACGCGCGAATACGTGGTCCCCGTCGATAAGGCCATTCCTGCGAACCTTCTCCTGACCGTAAGACTACTACACGCCAAGCCCCAAGCTGCGACAGTCAATGCGCGCGTGGCCGTCAACGCTGTGGCGATGTCGCTGGGCGTAATTGCACCGCCCAAGCCGGCGGCGCCTGTGGCCGCCAGGCCCACGCCCTCAGCGCAGCAAGCGGCGGCTGTGCAGACGCCGCTTGCCCAGGCCGCTATGCCAAGGCGATGATGTGATGAAATCGCGCCGCACGCTGCTGGGTGTCGTGCTGGGTCTGGCGGCCGCGGGAGTCATCCTGTCGCTGGCACCCGCGCAGCGCCATCGTTTACCCGGCGGCACGATCCTCAGCGAGTGCGACGGCGCGATCCGGGAACTGGTGATTCACTACACGCCCGCGGCCGCCGACGTCTCGGCGCCGATCTACCGCCAGTTCCTGCCGCAACTGCCCTCCGACGTGACCGTGTACGCGATCTGTCCCGATGCGGCCACCTTTGAAGATCTGTCCGGTCGAGTGGGGGCTCTCCGCTGCCGCCTCGTAAGCGTTCCGGTCGGCCACGCCATGACCACATGGTCGCGCGATCGATGGATCGCCCTGGCCGGCGAGGGCGCGTCGGCAATCCTGCTTTGCCCGTCAGGCGAATTGGCCGGTGAGGTCTGGCCCGACCGCGCCGGCGACGCCCGCACGGGGGAAGATCTCGCGGCGGCGGTCGGCGGCGTATCGGCCCGCGACGGCGGCCTGTTTTTCGATGGCGGGGACTTCGTGACCGACGCGGACGCGGCCTTCGTGACCCCGGCCGTGCTGCGGCGCAACGTCCAGCGCACGGTTCGCACGCCGCAGGAACTGGCCATCCGTCTGGAACGATCTGCCGGAAAGAAGATCATCCTTCTGACGGAAGCGCCCGATCATCACGGCGGCATGTTTATGATGGTCGCCGGCGAGAATCGAGTGATCGTGGGCGACCCCGCGGCCGCCAAGGCCCTGCTGTCCTCGCGTCCGGCGGGCCAGATCGACGCTCTCTGCCCGCCCGCCGGGGCCGACTTCAGCGAACAGACGCAGCAGAAATTCGAAGCCGTCGCCCGCCAGTGTCAGGCTGCCGGCCGGCGCGTCATCCGCATCCCGATTGTGCCCGGCCGTGACGGGCGAACGTACTTGACCTATCTCAACGGGATCATCGATAGCCGCGACGGCAAACGCACCGTCTACATGCCGACATTCCAAGGCGTCGGCGAACTTAACCGAGCGGCCGCCGACGTGTGGCGCAGCGAGGGCTTCGACGTGCGGCCCATCGACTGCACCAGCAGCTACCAGCACTTCGGCAGCCTGCACTGCCTGGTGAATGTCCTGCGCCGCCGGTAACGAGCCCGCCCCAAGGGGTGCCACGCACAACCCCGTTGTGCGTGTCCCTGAACCCTGAAAAGCAACACAACCTTTTATCGCGAGACCATTCTCTTCCCATCCACCGGTCTTCCTATCGGTACGCACATTGGCACGCACAACGGAGTTGCGCGTGGCACCCATTCAGCAAATGATCGCGGCCAGGTTGGCCAGTCCGCAGGCCGTTGCCTGCGGGGCGCCGGCGGGGGCGGGGGGATTGTTCGCATGGAGTTGGCCGTCGAAACGGAACTGGATCGTCCCCCACCCCAGGGCGTTGGGGGCTACGAAATCCTTGGCCGGGTTGTCGGCGATGTAAACGCACGAGGAGTGGGGCAGCGCCAGCTTCGCGGCGATGGCCTCGAAGGCGGCCGGGCAGGGCTTCCAGAACTCGCGGCCCAGGCTCTCGGTGAAGATCACCGCGTCCATCAGCCCGGCAAGCTTCAGCGCGTCGAGCTTGTACTGCTGGGCGGGGAGGAACCCGTCGGACAGAATCGCCAGCCGCACGCCGCGGCTTCGCAGCGACTGGAGCAGCTCGGCCATGCCCTCGAGCGGGCGGATGACGGGGCGGTGCTCGCGATAGATCTTCACCAGGCGGGCGAGCTGCGCCGCGTCGAAGTTCAGGCGGAAATGCTCGTTCATCGCGTCGAAGGCCTTGGCGCTTTGGCCGCTGACGAATCGCTGCCAGAGCCATGCGGCGAAATCCTCACACCGGCCCAGCGAGTTCTGGAGATGTTCCGCCACCGCGCGATAACCGCCGGCGACGTAGTCCCGCTCGGCGTAGAGGGTGTCGTCGAGGTCGAAAACTGCCGCTGCGATCTGTGGCTTTGCCGTCATGCCGATGTGCGGTAGGGCAGGTGCAGGGTCTGGTTATGGTCTTTGCGACGCGTGTTGGCGGCCTTGAGCGTCAGATCGAGGCAGTCGCCCTTGGCCTGGGCGAGCACCCATCCCAGCGGCCCGCCGGTCACCGGCAGCGTGTACGACACCGACGGCAGCGAGATCAGGTGCAGCCCGCGGTACTGGCTGGTGAACCATACGTGGATGTGGCCGTTGATGTACGCCTTGACCTGCGGGCGGGCCAGCAGCAGGCCCAGCACCTGGTCGGACTCTTCCAGCGGCGCCGGGCGGCGCGACCAGTTGATCACCTTGAGGTGATGGTGCGCCACGACAATGGCGGGCTTGTCCTTGTGCGCGTCCAGCGTGTGCGTCAGCCACGAGATCTGCTTGTGGCCCAGCGAGCAGCCGCTCCAGCCGCGCGGGTCGCCCTCGCCCATCGAGTCCAGCAGCAGCCAGTTGGCGTTGGGCGTTTCGATCAGGCTGACCTGTCGGCCGGTGACGGGGCTCTTGCCGGCGTACTTGCCCAGGCCCTCAAAGAATGGCGTGTGGCGGTCGTGGTTGCCGACCATCAGGTGCGGCTTCATGCGCGACAAGTCGGCCGCGTCGAGCACCTCGCCCAGCGACACGTAGCTTTTCTGCCGCCCGTTGAGCGCCAGGTCGCCGGCGAGGATTACGTTGGCCGGGCCCGACGGCACGGCCGCCGCCTGAGCCAGAGCTCGGGCGACGGTGCGCTTGTACAGCACGGTGTTGACGTGCGGGTCCGACAGCAGGGCCACGCAGTTGAGGTCGGCCGGGCCGCTGTCGAGAGCCATCAGCGATTGAGGCATGGCGCTGGCCACCCCGGCAGCGAAAACGCCTTTGAGGAAACTTCGGCGCGTGAGTTTGTGGTGGGTCATTGGTCTCTGTACGTCCCAAGAATCCGGTTGGATAGTGGAATTGTAACAAGTGTGCCCGCCCGGCGTATGGCAATTTGACATTTCCAATTTCCGATTTGGAATTTCCAATTGAAGGATGCGTGGCAGGCGTCTATGGGTGCCGCCGGGCTGTCTGCTGAAGAATTGGAAATTGTAAATTGGAAATTGGAAATGCCGGCGCAGCTCGCCCTCAGCCCCCGTGGCCTTCGCGCTCGTAGATGTCGCTGCGGGATGCCACCGTCTGCCACAGCGTCAGTATGATCAGCTTGAGGTCCATTGCCAGGCTGCGGTTCTCGACGTAGTACACGTCCAGCTCGATTTTCTCTTCGTGCGTGATGTTCCCGCGGCCGTAGACTTGGGCGTATCCCGTCAGGCCCGGTCGCACATCGAGCCGGCGTCGCTGGCGGGCGTTCCATTTTTCCGCCTGCACCTGGTACAGCGGCCGCGGGCCCACCAGGCTCATCTGCCCGGCCAGCACATTGAGAAGCTGCGGCAATTCGTCCAGGCTGGTGGTTCGCAGGAACTTGCCCACGCGCGTCAGGCGAGGATCCTCGCCCGACTGCGGCGAGCGGCCGTACGGGTCGGCGTCGCTGCGCATGGTGCGGAACTTGAGCATCGTAAAGAGCCTGCCCCGCAGCCCGACGCGCTGCTGCTTGAAGACGGCGGCGCCTCGCGACGTGGCGCGAATGACGACGGCGATGACAAGCATCGGAATCGCCAGGACCGCCAGCGCGATCAGGGAAAGGATAATGTCGATCAGCCGCTTGATCATGCGATCAATTTAACCGCAAAGGACGCAAAGGACGCAAAGAGTATTTGGACGGTTGACATCCCCAGAGACGTTGATACAGGGTCCCGCCACGATTCTGACCCTTGACGCGATGACCTGCAGACCCTGGCGGTTCAGTTCCTTCCGTGAACCTTCGGGGGGTTGTCTTTGGCTTGTTTCTGGAGCTTGTCCTCGATTTCGGGCGGGATGAGGTTTATGCGGATCCGTTTCTGCAGCCCGCCGGCCCGCACGTGGACGTACGCCTCCGGGTGCGGCAGTTCCAGGCGGACCAGCACGCAGTCGTGGTGCCAGGAGGTCCAGCTCAGCCACGCCACGGAACTGGGCGATTGCGTCGGCACCTGCACGTCGCCGCCCTCGAAGCGGAAAGTGCTGGTCATGTGGGCCGTCCCCCCCTCCACCACGACATACCCGTCCCACTTGGCCGGTCCGCTCTTGCCCCGGCGGTACGCCGCTTGCGAAAGCGGCTGGCCCTGGGCGTCCAGGTTCCCGCCCTTGATCAGCACGAACGCCACGAACATGCCCGGGCGCGCCGGCGGCGCGGGCTGCGAAGCGCCGTCGCCGCCGGGCGAATACGTCGCCAGATAGCTCTCGTACCCGCGGGCGTGGGTCACGTAGCAGAACACCCGCCCCGAGGCCTCCGGGTGCGTCCAGGAAAAGGTCTGGTCGGTCCAGTCGGCCAGCGCCGCGGCGTCGGGGTTCATCGCCGCCCGCACGACGGCCTCGGCTCGGCTGGCCGGAGCGGCCGCTCGTGCCTTGGCCGGTTGAATGCTCTTGCCCCTGCCGTCCTTGTCGGCTGCCGCGATCGCCGCCTGCGCCTCGCGCAGGGCCTCGGCGATGTCACGGGCCCTCTGCGCAGCACGGGCCGATTCCTCTCGCTTCAGCCGCGCCTCCATGGCCTGCTGCCTCTGGCGGTCCGTCGTCAGCACGCTGTTTACCGCCTCTTGTCGCACGCCCCGGACCAGCGCCGCCCGCGCTGCCGGCGCGGCGGCCGCGGCATACTCGCCGGCCTTGCCCGCACACTGCAGGCGGATCTCGTCGGCCGCGTCGGCGGGCACATCCTTCAACTCCGCCATCACCTCGACAAACAGCGCCTCGGCGAACCAGGCCTCCCGCTGGGCGTCGCTCAGGGCCGACAGCACGTCCCGCTCGCAGCGGTCGGCCCAATCCCGCAGCTTGCCCCGCAGCTCCGTGCGGCGCGTCATGATCTTCGTCATGGCGGCCGCATCGCCGCTCTGGCGAGCGCGGGCATACTGGTCCTCGATTTGCGCCTCGCGCTGCGCCGGCGTCTGGCCCTCCAGCAGGTCGGCCGCCCCGGTCTTGAGCTGGGACAGGGCACGGGCCAGCACAGCTTTCTGCTCGTCGGTGAGTTTGGCTACCCTCCCCAGCGCGGCATAGCGCCCGCCGGCGACGTCGGCCGCCAAGGCGTCGAAGTCCGCGGCCGCCTTCGCACCGGCGCTCGATGGCCCGCTGACATCGCCCCGCGCCCGTTCCCCGGCCCCTGCCGGTCCCCCCGGCCCGGTTACGGCCATCAGAACTGCCAGCACTCCCGCTGCCGCCATTGTTCCGTGCGCCTGTGCCCTAGCCGCCATCGCCGGACCCTTTCCGCAAGCCCCTCATATTTATAACCAGACGATGCCCACGCCGGCCCAACAAATAGGCTCTTCGTCACTTTTGACTGACTGGCACTTGAAGTACTCGAAGGAGGGCAAAGGGGTTTATCCCCGCCAGCGCGATCAGGGACAGGACAATGTCGATCAGCCGCTTGATCATGCGATCAATTTAACCGCAAAGCACGCAAAGGACGCAAAGAGTATTTGCTTCCTGCCCGTCCCGCCTCTACCACTGCGCCCGTCGCCACCGGGGACTGATTGGCAGCTAGCTTCTCTCTGAATCTGACGGACCAGCGATACCGGTGGAAGAACATGCCCGACTCGCGGCAGAAATCATCCGCACGCGGCTCCGCCCGACAGAGGAATCAATGCGTTTTCTCGGACACCATCCTGAATTGAGTGATTACTTCATGCCCTGCATGAAACAGAGGGGACAGTTCATGTCTACCGTATCCAAGGTCATTTTCATCCGCTTCTACTGTGAATACACCATCGTTAACGAGCACGTAGAATCGGACTCGGCCCTGCTGCGGCGTCGGGAATTTGGCCGTTCTCGTCATCTTTGTCGTGAGACTGCCAGCCATTTGTATGAAAGTCTTGGTTGCTGCTGCCACAGGCTCATGTCCTCCACCGCCAATGTAACCTCCGCCAGTGCTAAGGTAGAGGCTGGTGGTGCCGTCAGCGAGCGACACGAGCGTAGCGAACCCCCGAGAATTACCCATGTCCATCAAGCATCCCCATGCACCGCTGGGTGTTGGAGGGATACCGAACTTGGCGGCGGGTCCACGAAGCAGTTCTTCCCGCATCTCCATGAGCGGCTGGCTCTCAGCGGCGCCACTGGTGTTGGATGCAGGTTGGCGCGTCTGGCGATTCCTGAACTTCCACCACAAGAATGCTGCAATAGCGACAGCCAGACTGACAACCACTGCAATCACCATCGTCTTCATCGCAGTTCTCCCGAAAGGTGGCTGCAATCCTACCGGTTAGGTATGCGGAAATCCAAGAAGACAAGAAGGAAGTTCTACACCGACGCAACGATTGCGCCTGCGCGCAGCGCCATCGTTCGACTCGCCGAACAGGCCGCATTGTGGCGGCAGGGTTCAGTGCATCATGTCACGTAGCGCCGTAATCGCGCCTGCGATATCTTCGTCGGCACGGCCGACCGGACGCAAAAGACGACGGAAGTTGTTTCGTTGAGCGTTGGCGGGTGGGCGGGTGGCCTGGGTAAGTATGAGGACCGTGCCCGGGTGCCACGCACAACTCCGTTGTGCGTGCCCCATGTGCGTTGTGCCTGAGAGACTGTTCAATGGGAAGAGGACAGGCGGGATCGTTCGAGGGCCTTGTCTGCAGCGTGAGATTTTGGACACACCGACCGCGACCACGATGTATTCTGTAAATCATTGGTAAGAAATTACTTATGTGATAATTGCCGGGTTGAGTGGGTGTCGATGGAGGGCACGCCTTCCCCGAGACCGCTGTGAAAAGTACAACAAAGTGCAATAGTGGGGAAGCCTGCACCACTTTGCGATGCCACCGCGATGTCCTGCCCGGTCCCTCAATCAAATTGCCTTTGGCTAGTCAGGCCAGATTCGCCTTGTACCACTCGATGGCTTTGGCCAGGCCTTCTTCGAAGTAGATCTTGGGTTTGTATCCGATGGTCTTTTCGGCGAGTTTGACGTCGGCCAGCGAGTGCTTGATGTCGCCGGTGCGGGCGGGGGCGTAGGTGGCCTTGGCTTTGATGTTCAGCAGCGTGCCGAGCTGGTCGAGGATCTGGTTGAGGCTCGTGCTGCGGTTGCAGGCGATATTCATGGCCCGGCCGTCGCAGACAACGCCGGGCACCGTGGCGGCGCGGTAGTTGGCGTCGCAAACGTTCTCGATGAAGCAGAAGTCGCGGCTCTGCTCGCCGTCGCCAAAGACCGTGGGCTTCTGGCCTTTGAGCAGGCACGAGACGAACGCCGGGATGACGGCCGCGTATGTGCTGAAGGGGTCTTGGTACGGGCCGAAGACGTTGAAGTACCGCAGGCACAGCGTCTCCATGCCATACGCGGCCGCGTACGCCCGCATGTAGACTTCGCAGGAGACCTTGCTCGATGCGTAGGGGCTGATCGGCAGGGGCACCATGCCCTCGTGCTTGGGCGATTCCTTCTGGTCGCCGTAGGCGCTGCTGCTGGCGGCGAAGACGACGCGCTTGACGCCGGCGGCGCGGGCGCCCTCAAGGACCGTGATCGTCCCATTGACGTTGATGTCATGGCTGGTGCAGGGATCGTCGATGCTGCGGGGCACCGAGCCCAGTGCCGCCTCGTGGAAGATCGCCGCACAGCCGGCGACGGCTTTGTCGACGGCGGAGCGGTCGCGGATGTCGCCCTCGACCAGGTCGATCCGGTCGGCGATCTCGGTGAGGTTCTCGCGCTTGCCGGTGATGAAGCTGTCCAGAACGACGACCTTGTGACCGCGAGCCAGAAGGTACCGCGTCAAGTTGCACCCGATAAACCCCGCACCGCCGGTGACCAGATACTTCGCCATCGCACTCTCCATGTTTTTCGCCGCAAGGACACAGCCGCGCCAAAACCCGCGGCTTGAGGGATAAAGTATATAGGCTGATGGGGCGGCGGTCAGCAGATTTCACCTTTGGGAGTGTGGAAATGCGCAGGCGCTTCAGGAACGAATGTCAGCGGCGGGGCTTGCCCCGCGAGTTTTAAGCGTCAGGGAAGAAAACGCAAATCCGCAATATCTTGACTTGATTGATTGAAGCGGTAAGATAAAATATCCGACCCTTGAGTGGGAGACTGATCGATTGGATCGGCCTGAGCGTTGTTTGAAAACTCCAGGAAACCGATGTGATGTGGCATGGGCGTATCGCCCGTGCCGCAAAGATTGTCGCTGCGTGCAAGAGGCATGCGTCGCAGCGGCCATACGGGCTTGTAGCTCAGTTGGTTAGAGCGTGCCCCTGATAAGGGCAAGGTCGTTGGTTCGACTCCAACCAGGCCCAGTCTTCGTTCGCCGCAGGCGAATGAAGACTGCCACGGCGAAGTGCGCTTACGCACGAAGCCGGGCCGATTCATCGTGCCCGCGCTGCGGCGAACTACGCCTTGGCAAGCCAGTGTGATTGCCAATTTCCAATTGGCAATTTCCAATTGAACTCTGACACGGCAGCTCGACAGCAGGACGCCCCCGTTTCTTCAATCGGAAATTGGAGATGGGAAATTGGAAATGCTTTCGGGGACGTAGCTCAATTGGAAGAGCACAGCGTTTGCAACGCTGGGGTTGGCGGTTCGAGCCCGCTCGTCTCCAGTTCTTATTCGCCAAAGGCGAACAAGAACTGCCACGGCGAAGTGCCTTCAGGCCAGGTGCTGGGGAACTGGGCCACAGAGGCACAGAGAAAGACGAGAAGATCGATAAAGGGTGGCATGTCGACGTGGGCTCTGTGTCTCTGTGGCCCACGAACTTCCGGCCGTCTGCGGCGAATCGTGCTGAGGGATGAATCATGCAGCGGACAGCGAAAAACCAGAACCCAATCGCCCCCGGAACGTATCATGATAGAAGCTGCAGAAGCCGGCATGACGAATGGGGATTCTAGAAAGGCTGGCGAGTCGGATAAGAAAAAATTTTGAGGCCGACCGTCGCGGGCTCAGGATTGGCAAGCGACGAAAAGGCCTTAAAATCAAGCCTCTGGCGCGTGTCTGAGCCTCCGGAATAATTTTTTGCGAAAAATCTTAGACTGGTGCTTGACCGGGGTGGGGGCAATCGCGTATAAAGCTGTGCTCTGCACTTGGGAGCATTTAGCTTTCGAGTGCAGTGTTGTCTGGTGAGCCGATAGGGCTGGCCGGACGCGAGCGGTAAAACGGTTTCTTGAAAAGTAAATAGGGTAATAGTAGATCTTGCATAGGTTCATCGAAGATCTCGATGTGCCCGGCGAGCTTGGGACATTGGCTGTGGGCATGGGCCCGTGGCAAATGTGATCAAGCTACTAAGGGTGCATGGTGGATGTCTAGGCGTGATGAGGCGATGAAGGACGTGGTAGGCTGCGAAAAGCCCAGGCGAGCTGTCAAACGAGCTTTGACCCTGGGATGTCCGAATGGGGAAACCCAGCATGACTGTGCAAGCAGATCATGTTACTGCCGGCTGAATGCATAGGCCGTCAGAGCCAACGCAGGGAACTGAAACATCTCAGTACCTGCAGGAAAGGAAATCAACCGAGACTCCGTAAGTAGCGGCGAGCGAAAGCGGATCAGCCCAAACCGTCCCTTCGGGGACGGGGTTGCGGGCGCCATTCAGGAGTTACAAAGGTCATGGTAGTCGAGGAGTCTGGAAAGGCTCACAATACAGGGTGATAGTCCCGTAGGCGAAACCATAGACCCTCCGTTACGTTTGGCGTACCAGAGTAGCGCGGTGCTCGTGGAACTCCGCGTGAAGCAGGGGAGACCACTCTCCAAGGCTAAGTACTACATCACGACCGATAGTGGACAAGTAAGGCGACTGAAAGATGAAAAGTACCCCTATTAGGGGAGTTAAAAGTACCTGAAACCATGCACTTACACGTTGTCGGAGCCCTATGCCCCGCAAGGGGAATGGGTGACGGCGTGCCTTTTGCATAATGAACCAGCGAGTTTGCGTTCACGGCCCGGCTAAGTCTCTAAGGGACGGAGCCACAGGGAAACCGAGTCTGAATAGGGCGACTATGTCGTGGGCGCTTGACGCGAAACTGAGTGATCTACCCATGGCCAGGTTGAAGCGTCCGTAAAAGGACGCGGAGGACCGAACTCACTAGCGTTGAAAAGCTAGGGGATGAGCTGTGGGGAGGAGTAAAAGTCTAATCAAACTCAGAGATATCTCGTTCTCTCCGAAATAGTTATAGGACTAGCCTCGGGACACTACACCGTGGGGGTAGAGCACTGGATGAAACGAAGGGCCCACCAGGCTGCTTCCTTCAACCAAACTCCGAATACCATGGTGACTATCCCGGGAGTCAGACTGCGGGGGATAACCTTCGTGGTCGAGAGGGAAACAACCCGGATCGCCGGCTAAGGTCCCCAATCCATGCTCAGTGACTAAGGAAGTCGACTTGCGGCAACAGCCAGGATGTTGGCTTAGAAGCAGCCACCATTTAAAAAGTGCGTAATAGCTTACTGGCCGAGCAACTCGGCGCCGATGATGATCGGGACTAAGCATGGTACCGAAGCCGCGGATGTCGTCCGTGTACGCACGGGCGGCGTGGTAGGAGAGCGTAGTTGTCGGCGTTGAAGCCATACCGTAAGGAGTGGTGGAGCGGCAACTAGTGAGTATGCTGGTATGAGTAACGATAAAACAGGTGAAAATCCTGTTCGCCGTAAGCCTAAGGTTTCCTGGGGAAGGTAAATCCGCCCAGGGTTAGTCGGACCCTAAGTCAAGGCCGAAAGGCGTAGACGATGGACAGCAGGTTAATATTCCTGCACTGTACGTGGCGATTGATCTGTGAAGGACGCATCTACAAACCAGTACCACCGATTAAACGAGGTGGGTGGGCGTCTCGTAAGGGACGACCGCGAGGCCGCTTGGTTGCCAGAGTCTGGAACGCAGGTGTCAAGAAAAGCCTCACAGGGACAAAACGTGCATCCGTACTAAAACTGACACAGGTAGGCGAGGAGAGTATCCTCAGGCGCTCGAGAGAACCGTTGTTAAGGAACTAGGCAATTTGACCCCGTAACTTCGGGATAAGGGGTCCCTCCCAGACGCCATTAGGCAACTTTTGACGCTCTGGAGGGCGCAGAGAAACGGATCTGGCGACTGTTTACCAAAAACACAGGACTCTGCTAACTCGCAAGAGGATGTATAGAGTCTGACGCTTGCCCGGTGCCGGAAGGTCACGGAAGTCGGTCATTGGGAGCAATCCTGAGAAGCTGGCGACCTAAGCCCCGGTAAACGGCGGCCGTAACTATGACGGTCCTATGGTAGCGAAGTTCCTTGTCGGGTAAGTTCCGACGTGCATGAATAGCGTAACGACTGGATCAGTGTCTCAACAACGGACTCGGTGAAATTACAGACGCGGTGAAGATGCCGCGAACCCGCAGCAAGACGGAAAGACCCCGTGAACCTTTACTATAGCCTGATATTGACGTCTTGTGTCTCATGCGTAGGATAGGTGGGAGGCGCTGAAGTTCCGGTCCTGGCCGGGACAGAGCCAACCTTGAAATACCACCCTTGTGCCATGAGCCGTCTAACCCTGACCCGTGAATCCGGGCAGGGAACAGTGTTAGGTGGGTAGTTTGACTGGGGCGGTCTCCTCCCAAAGTGTAACGGAGGAGCCCAAAGGCATCCTCAGCACGGTTGGCAATCGTGCGTAGAGTGTAAGGGCATAAGGATGCTTGACTGCGAGACCGGTAGGTCGAGCAGATGTGAAAGCAGGGCTTAGTGACCCGGTGGTCCCGTGTGGAAGGGCCATCGCTTATCAGATAAAAGGTACTCCGGGGATAACAGGCTGATCGCCTCCGAGCGTCCATAGCGGCGAGGCGGTTTGGCACCTCGATGTCGGCTCATCACATCCTGGGGCTGAAGGCGGTCCCAAGGGTTCGGCTGTTCGCCGATTAAAGTGGTACGCGAGCTGGGTTCAGACCGGCGTGAGCCAGGTCGGTCCCTATCTGCTGTGGGCGTGGGAATATTGCGTGGACTCTTCTTCAGTACGAGAGGACCTAGAAGGACTAACCTCTGGTGTACCAGTTGTCCCGTTAGGGGCACCGCTGGGTAGCTACGTTAGGAATGGATAACCGCTGAAGGCATCTAAGCGGGAAGCTGACCACAAGAATAGTATTCCAGTCTCCCTTCGGGGAGAGAGAGCCCCCATCCAGACCAGGTGGTTGATAGGCCGGAAGTGTAAGGGTAGTAATACCTTGAGCTGACCGGTACTAACGGGCGATTGCTTGATCACATTTGCCATCGGTCCACACAGACCTTTGGCTCGAGAGCTCGCTAGGACAGCGAGATTTTCGGAACCTTGCAGGCTCTATTACCCTATTACCTCCGTCCGGACAGGCCTAACCGTCTGTCCGGGCTTTGGCGGTGTATATTCGCTGCGGGCCACACCTGTTCCCATCCCGAACACAGAAGTTAAGCCGTAGCGGCCGATGGTACTGCTCACGCGGGAGAGTAGGTGAATGCCGCCTTTTATGAAAAGCCTCCAGGTGAAAATCTGGAGGCTTTTCTCTTGCGCTCATCGCGGGCGACAGGGAGTTCTTAGCCGCTGAGGTCGCTGAAGAAGAGAAGGGGTAACGGAAAAATGGAATGATGGGAAGATGGTTCGCTTCGACATTCCATCATTCCTACATTCCCGGTCCATCATCTTCCTCTGCGTCCTCAGCGACCTCACCGGCTAATATCAAAACAACAAACGGCCTTGCGTGTTCAATGATTCGTCAAGCTGTCAGGAGAGCGCTCATGAAGAAACTTCTGCCAATTGCACTGGCCCTGTTCATGGTCTGCCCCGCCAACGCCGACAATACTGCCCCCGCCGAATCGCCCGCCCAGCGCGACGCACGCATGCAGTGGTGGCGCGACGCCAAGTTCGGGTTGTTCATCCACTGGGGGCTTTACTGCGTCCCGGCTGGAGACTGGAAGGGCCAGCCCGTCGGCGGCCTGGGCGAGTGGATCATGAACGGCGCCAAGATCCCCGCCGCCGAGTACGAGAAGCTCGCCGGGCAGTTCAACCCCGTCAAGTTCGACGCCGAGCAGTGGGTTCTGCTTGCCAAGGCCGCAGGGCAAAAATACATCGTCATCACGTCGAAGCATCACGATGGCTTCGCGATGTTCGACTCCAAGGCCAGCGCGTACAACATCGTCGCGGCCACGCCGTTCAAGCGCGACGTGCTGAAGGAACTCGCCGACGCCTGCCGCAAGCACGACATGAAGCTGGGCTTCTACTATTCGCAGGCCCAGGACTGGCACCACGGCGGCGGGGCGGGCAATCACTGGGACACGCAGCTCCCACGCGTCTCGATGGACAAGTACATCGCCGAAAAGGCCGCCCCACAGGTGCGCGAGCTGCTGACCAACTACGGCAAAGTCGCGATCTTCTGGTGGGACACCCCGGTGAACATGACCAGGGAGCGGGCGGCCGTTCTTTCGCCGCTGCTGAAACTCCAGCCGGGCATCATCTCCAACGACCGCCTCGGCGGCCACGCCGGCGGCGACTTCGGAACGCCCGAGCAGGTCATCCCCAAGGCCGGCACGCCCGGGCGCGACTGGGAAACCTGCATGACGATGAACAACACCTGGGGGTTCAAGACGCGCGACGACCACTGGAAGTCGACCCAGACGCTGGTGCGCATGCTGATCGATTCGGTCAGCAAGGGCGGCAACTTCCTGCTCAACGTCGGCCCCAGGTCCGACGGCACGATCCCGCCCGAGAGCGTGCAGCGCCTGCGCGAGATGGGGGCGTGGCTAAAGGTCAACGGCGAAGCCATCTACGGGACCAGGCCCAGCGCCTTGCCCGCCCCGCAGTGGGGCCGCTACACCGTCAAAGCCGACAAGCTTTACGCCATCGTCTTCGACTGGCCCACCGACGGCAAGCTGCCCCTGAAAGGCCCCATCGGCCAGATCAAGAAGGCCTACCTGCTCGCCCAGGGCGACAAGCGACTCGAGATTACGCAGGCCGGCGGCGGGAACTCGATCACATTGCCCAAAGAAACCCCCGACAAGATCGCCACGGTCGTAGTGATCGAGTTGGAGAGCGGGCATGCTCACCGCTTTCTTAACCCAGGCACAGGCGTGGCAAACCGCGTTGCCAGGCCCGCCCCAACGCTGACCCCTGTGCGCCCGCGAAAGCGGTGAACATTGACTCTTCCGGACCAGACTGCTATTCTAGCAGCCGAAAGCGAGGCTATTCATGCCGCCTAAAGAACTGTTCGACATCTCGGGGATCGATACCAGCAAGATCATCATCGACCGCGATGAGATCGCCAAGGTCAACCCGCACCGCTTCGAGTTCCGCCAGCTTGACGGCGTCTGCTACATGAACGAGGACCACACGCAGATCGTGGGCATCCGCCAGCCGACCGCCGACGAGTTCTGGGTTCGCGGGCATATTCCCGGCAGGCCGATCTTTCCCGGCGTGCTGATGATCGAGACGGCGGCCCAGCTTGTCAGCTACTGCATGGCCAGCGAGAAGAAGGAAGAAGGCTTCCTGGGCTTCGGCGGCGTGACGGATGTGAAATTCCGAGGTTCGGTAGCCCCCGGCGACCGGATCGTGGTGCTGGGGCTGATGATCGACAAACGCCCGCGCCGCTGCGTCGGCGCCACGCAGGGATACGTCGACGGCCGCATGGTCTTTGAAGCCACCATTACCGGAATGTGGTTCTGAGGATTGCGGATTTTCGATTTCGGATTGAACCACCGCGTCCCCATTTGTTAGCGGTCGAGTTTTTGTCAGGTCCAAGTCTTGGCGAAGGCTGATGCTCGACTGAGCTTTTCCTGATCTTAGAAACCGCGCGGGGCAAGCCCCGCCGATAACCCATGCGCGTGTTCGGTTGCATATTTCCGACGGTTGGGGCATACTTGTACGCGACATTCACGGCCAGGAAGTTCCCGCATGAAATACGTTTACGCCGCGCTGCTGGGGGTCGTTTGCTTTGTTGGCGGTCCGGTCCGGGCCGATGCTCCGGCCGGTCCGCCCGAGGCGTACATTCCGGCAGAGTGGCTCAAGGCCGGCATCGACTGGAAGCCCACCTGGGATGAGACCCTCAAGGCCAACACGCTCCAGAAATTCCAGGCCGACCTGACCAAGGACAACGCCCTGAAAGGCCTGGCCGACCGGATCGCCCCTTTGCACCGCGTCGAGATGATCAAGGCCGCCATGCTGCGCTGGCCCGACCGCGCCAATCGCATCGCCGGCTACGCCGAGATCGCCCGCACGTTTCAACAGGCCGGCAGCAACTATTGGCGAAGTTACTGGGGCTGGAAGATGGTCCAGGATTTTCCCGATGACGCCGCGGCCGTCACGCAGGGTTATCAACTCATGCTCGGCTGGAGCTTCGGGCAATACACGCACTGGGGCTGGTATGGCTATCTCGTTGCCCCCGAGTGCCGAGATTTTGAATTTGCCATCGGCGAGATCATCGCCCGCCACAAGGCCGGCAAGCTGGGCGAGGACTCTCCGGCCGTGGCGACGGCGTACAGCTACCTGGGCTGGGAGGCGTTCGACCTGTGGAACTACGGCGCGTACTACACGCTGCTGGGGCGGGCGGACAAGTCGCGCTCGATGATCGTCGACGAGAGCCAGATCAGCTACCTGGGGCTTTCGCAGGCCCCGGCCGCCGGCGGCGACGTCATGTTCGACCTCAACGACCGCGGGCAGAGCCAGCTCGATGAAGAGCTCCGCACGCGATGGGAAGCCGCCCAGCACAGCGAGATGTTCGGCTCCGACGCATCGTCGCTACGTCCCGACGAGGTGCAGGTGCTGCTGGACCTGGCGGCCGCCTCGGGGGCGCACGTGCGTCAGGGCGGCAATTACGTGCCGTTCTGGGTGGTGATCGACCAGCACCTGTTGGGCTTGGGCCACGCCCGCCTGGCGCCGCTGGCGGCGGCGCACGAGTTGGCGGCCCGCTCTCGCGCCGCGGCGGCGGGCGTCAGCGGCGACGTCAACGACCTGATCGCGGCCTTTCGCCGCTATCCTTTCGCACCGTCGCTGCACCGGCTGATGGTGGAGCTGGCCGAGAAAGACGTGCGAGCGGGCAACTGGGTGCGCGCGGTCGCGCTGGTGCGCGACGTGATCAAGCACTCCGCCGACGCGGCGCTGACGCGGCAGGCCCACGCCGTGCTGTGGTTGGCGCTGGCCCAGCAGAGCGGCAATCGCGGCGAGCTCGCCACGGCCATGAGCGGCCTGTCCGACGAGGCGACGGTGCCCTGGCGCGGGGCCGAGGAACCGGCGGCGAAGGTCAAGGCGGCCTTGCTCTCGCAGATGGACGTGCTGGAGACCCAGCGCGCGGTGCGCCTGGCGGGGCTGAAGGTGCGGCGCGTGCAGTTGCCGCCGGAGTGGCCCAGCCGCCAGTGGAACCTCGACGGACCCATCGCCGACCGTGGCAGCCATGCGCCCTGGCCGGTGTCGCAGGTGGAGGTGGCCGGCGAGAGCGTCTTGGTCAGCCATCCCGGGGCCATCGCGCGGTTCGACGCCAACTCGCCGCAGGCGGCCTGGACGCACATCCTGCCGCCCCAGCCGCTGATGACGCCCTGGTGGAACGAGGCGACCGCGCGATATATGGCCGCGACGATGTGGATGCAGCGGCTGATGGTTCGCCGCGCGGTGCGGACCTCGGCCGGCAAGGATCTTCAGCCCCGCGGGGCGCTGTACTACCTGATGACGCCGTCGATTCCGGCGTACATCCAGGCCGTCGACGCGGGCAAGGGCACGGAACTGTGGAGCACGCGCGGACGCGACACGTGGGAAGACCTCACGCCCATGAGCCGACCGACCCTCGCCGGCGGGCGGCTGTACGTGCTGGCCGGACCGGCGAAGATGGACACCCTCTTCGCCGTGCGCGAGAGCCCCAACACGCCCCTGCCGACGAGCCTGGTGTGCCTGGACGCCCAGGACGGCCGCGTACTCTGGCGACGCTCGACGGGGTGGATCGAGAACACGCACCTAGACCTGGCGCGCGGCTCGGCTGCGGTCCTCGTCCACCAGGGGCGGGTCTATTGCTGCAACAACATGGGAATCATGTCGTGCTTTGACGCCTACGACGGACTGACCGTCTGGGTGCGCCCGTACCCGCCGGCCGTCCAGCGACTGGGCGGGTACGAGTCGCTCAACCTCGTCCGCGAAGGCACCTGCCCGATCATCACCCCCATGCCCGCGGCGCTGGGCGCGGGAGACATGCTGCTGGCGGCGCCGCGCGACCACACGGGCGTGATCGCCTTCAACAGCCAGAACGGCAAGCTGCTCTGGCAGACGCCGCTGGCGCCGTCGGACCGCATCGTCGGCGTCAGTGGCAGCGTGGTCATCGGCATCAGCCAGTACTGGCTGACGGCGTTGGACATCACCGGCGGGCGGCAGCTCTACTGCCGCGAGTTTCCCGCCGGCACGGGCGGACAGGCCGCGCTGATCGGCGGCGACGTGGTGCTGGCCTCGGGCGGCAAGCTCTACCGCATCCAGGCATCCACCGGCAACACGCTGGAGGAGACCGACCTGCAGACCGCGGGCAATGAAGAGCCCGTCATCTGCCCCGACGGCACGATCGTGCTGGTGGCGGCCCCGCCGCTGCCGGCCGCCAAGGCGCCGCCGACGGCCGGACGGGAGATCAAGCTGCCGCTCAAGCAGGTCTGGTCGCTGGCGTGCGAGTCGCCGGCGGTGCTCTTTGGCGACACGATCGGCGCGGCCGACGACTCGTTCGGTTTCGTCAGCGGGCGGCGGATCGGGATGGTCCGCTCCAAGCCAGGTTGGGAACTGACCTGGGACAAGCTGCTGCCTCTGCCGCCGCAGGGCGCCGCCAAGGCGGGCGGGCGGCTGCTGACGTCGATGATGTGGACGCTCGACGCCCACGGCGGCGCAGACGGCAAGGCGCTGTGGTCGACGAAGCTGGGGCTGCTGCCCTTCGTCATCGGCGGCGACGACAAGACAGTCTACGCCGGCGGCCGCGGGTGGGGCGGCTACTTCGCTACGCTCGATGGCGCCACGGGCAAGGTGATCTGGTCGGGCAATCCCGGGTGGGACCCGCGGGTGGGCATCGATCAGTTCCAGCGGAGCCGCCTGCAGCGCGAGGGCGACGGTTCGGCCACCCTGCGGTGCATGGGCAACGTCTCTGACGCCGCCGGAAGCGGCGCCGGCGAGATCGTGCTCGATGCGGCCACCGGGCGGGCGAAGAGTCTGCGTCCGCTGCTGGTGCCGGGGACGGGCAGTTGGAGCCCGCCGAACTGGGACACCAGCGGCCTGGCGTACATCGTCTCGAAGTGGCCCAAGGGCAAGGTGGCCGCGTTTGGTCACGACGGCGCGACGGACGTTGCGGCCAAGTGGCAGCGAGAGTTGAATCTCGAAGACCATCGTTGGCACTACCGGCTTTTCGGCGCGCACTATCGCGACGGCAAGATCTACGTGCGCCTGGCCGGGCAGATGCTGGTCTGGGACCCGGCCACGGGCAAGGAGCTCGCGCTGGACATGACGCGAGGCGGCGGCGTGATCGAGCCGTTCATCTTCGCCTTCAAGCAGATCGGCAACCGCATCATCGTCGTCAACGGGTTCACGAACCAGCGCCCGGCCGCCCCGGGCAAGCACTCGCCCGAGGCCACCAAGCCCGATCAGTGGCGGATGTTCGTCGACATCTTCGACGCGACGACTGGCCAGCCGCAAGGCCGCCAGGAACTGCCCGGCGTGCTGTGCTGCATCTCGCTGATCGCCTACCAGGAGATCGCCGGCTACGACAGCCAGGTCCAGATCCTCGACGGCTCCATCGTCATCACCGACATCAACGGCATCCATGTCTTCGCCAGCGAGTAGTAGATTAGCCGCTGAGGCCGCAGAGGACGCTGAGGAAGATGGGGGAAAGAATCAAGAGGGGCCGCTGCCTGTTACACTGGACTCGGAGATTGGACGCCGTGTCGCGCAGGGCCGGAAGTCGTAGCGAAGCGGAGATTCCATGGGGGCCTGAAGAGCCACGATCCCCGAAAACGCCTTTTCAAGAAACCATGTGGCGGAAGTCGTGGTACTATATTTCAGTATGATTGTGCCATCTGACTCCGACTATCAGGAAACCAAGGCCATAAAGAAGAGGGGTAAGCCTCTTCCTTCTCCATTCCTTGAATTGGCGGCTTGGGTTACCTCGTACTATAACGTGCATGTACTGAACATTCGTTACGACAGGGACCTGCCCGAGGCCGCTGGACATTCCAGACTGTACGTGATACTTGAGTTTGAGAGGGATGTGAAGCTGTTTAGGGGCGACGACCATAACTTTTTCCAAGCGGAACAAGGGCGGGTTCTTCAACAATTTAAGCAGATAATAGGGGAACTGGGTGACCTTCGATTTCCCACAGAAAGACTCTTCGTCGTCTTCTCCGCATTTGAGCAGGTTGCAAGGATCGAAGCCAATCAACGTGTTACAGAGGGAGCACTTGAGCGACTAAGGTGCCGGTTGACCAACCCAGAACTGTGGAAGATATCGCGGCTTTTTGAGACTGCCACCTTCTTCTTTATGACGGAGATTCAGGCTAAGAGGGCTGACAAGAAAGGACTCAAGGAAGTCTATGCCAATGAATATGCGCGTCTTGTCGAGCCATACGATGAGTTCGGCTACTTAGCACACAACCCTATCCCCATTGCCTTCGACTCCAAAGAGAACTTTGACACCAACTACAACGGCAGTTGGTTCAACTACTACCGATAGTACCAAGCTGGCGTCGCAAAAAGAGGCTATTGCGGACGTTACCCAAGAAAGTGCAAAGGCAGTACAAGTCGTACCTCTTTTGGGACTGGCGGTTGCGGAGGAGGGTGCTTTGACTTCAAACTACGAACTCCGAACTATCGCTCCCATCAGACCTGCTGGCGCCCTTGGCCTTGGCTGAGTTCGACGGCCGTCCCTTTGCGGTAGAAGCGGTTTGAGAAGAACGACTCGGCGGCCATCAGGGCCAGCAGCAGCAGCAGGCCTGGGGCGGTCAGGTCGAGGTCGCGGGTGGCCTCGTCCTGCTGTTGGACGATCTGGTCGATCTTGCTGACGATGCCGGCGCGCCTGGGCGGCAGCAGCTTGAGCGCGTCGGCGGGGGGTTCGGCTTTGAGGTCGCTCTCGCCGCTGTCGGGGTTGACGCTGAATCCTCGCAGCTCCTGGCGGTCGTCCTGCGTGAACCGCACGACCCAGTTGCCCACGGCGTCGGCCGGCAGCGTCACCGACTGGGCGTTCAAGGCCGTCACCACGCCCTGGTACGCCTCGCTGCCCGGACGGCGCACGGCCACCAGCGCCCGGCGCATCGTCTGCGGAAAGGGGACGCTGACGGCGGCGCCCCACGTGTAGGCCGTGCGGTTTTCCAGCCCGCCCAGAAAGACCTGCACCGCGCGCTGGGCGAGGACGGGAAACTGCGGCAGCGGCGCGAGGTTCGAGAACGGCCGCGCCGGCGAGAAGTTCCACAGCAGGACCGTCCCGCGCCCCACCTGCCGCGTGACGATGGCCGGCGTCTTGTCGGCGTAGTGCACCACGTCGGTCGCGTCGCCGGACAGGGCCGTGATCGTGAATCGCCGGCGGCAGCGCACCTCCGTCAGCGGCGGGTTCTGCTCGCCGACGAACGGCGCCAGCAGCGCGTGCGGCGAGGGCTTCTCGACGTCCCAGCCCACCGCCGGCTCCAGCGTCTCCAGCGCCCCCAGCGACGCGGGCATGAGCTTCTGCGCCGCCGGCGTGTTGTACGAGGCCGCGCCCGTCATCGACCCGACGACGACCCACAGCCCGCCGCCGTCGCTGACGAAATCCTCCAGCAGCCGCCACTGCGACTCGCCCAGGCTCCCCACGTCCGACAGCAGCACGATGGCCGCGCTCTTGAGGTCGGCGGCGCTGAGGCGGTCGGCCGTCACCACGCGCGTGCTGACCCAGTCGCCGCCGGCGCCGCCGGAGGGCGCTGCCGCCCGCTGCACCAGGAAGGTCGTGTCGTTGGGCTGACCGATGGTGGCGGCCTCGCGCACCACCAGGCACGTCGCCGGCGGGCCCACCTGCAGCGTGAAATACTGCACGTTATCCCAGGCCAGCGGGTCGCTCTGCCGCACGGCCAGTCGCCCCTGCAGCAGTCCGGGGCGTTTGGCCTGCACAGTCAGCGGCGGGGCGTCGACGGCCACCACCTGTCCGGCCTTGAGCGACAACGAGCGGTGGTCGACGGGCTGGGCGTCGACGTCGAGGTTGAGGTCGTACTCGCCGGCCAGGCCGCTGCTGGCCAGCTCTGTCCGCAGGGCCACGTCGACGCCGACGGGCACTCGCGGCGATTCCATCCGCAGCGGCGCCAGCGAGACGTTGGCGCCCTGTCCTGCCGAGCAGTCCAGCACGATCACGCGCGGGGCGATGGGGGCTTTTTTGTCCTCGGCGGGCTTGGCCGCGGCCAGGTCCATCCCGCCGCCGTCGCGCCAGGCCTGGGCCGTCATGTCGGTGACGAGATATATCTCGCGGCGGGGCAGGTCGCTGGTGGCCAGCAACGCCGCTGCCCGCGCCATGCCCGCGGCCACCGAGGCGTCGGAGGGCGTTTCTTCGATCTCGAGAATCTGCTGGGCCGCGAGCTTCAGGTCGCCCAGGAAGACGGCGCGGGCGGCGGGCCTGGAGGTGCGGATGACCGCCACGCGGCTGAGCGGCGAGCGGCTGGCGATGCGGGCGATGACCTGCCCGGCCAGCGCGCGGCCGCCGGCCAGCAGGCTGCGATCCTGGTACTGGTAGCCCATCGAGGCGCTGTCGTCGACGACAAAGACGGCCGCCACGGGCAGGCTGGTGTCGGCAGCCGTCGTCCAGGCGGGGATCAGGCCCCGCGCCAGGAGCATGATGATCAATGCCAGTGCGGCCATGCGCATCAGCAGCAGGATGAGGTGCTTGAGTTTGAGCTTGCTCAGGGTGGCCTGCTGGGTCTTTCGGACGAATCGCAGGGCGGGAAAGTCCAGCTCGCGCGGCTTGGTGCGCATGATCAGGTGGATGACCACCGGCGCCGCGACGGCGGCGCCCGCCCACAGCAGCGAGCCGAACATGAATGTCAGCGACGCGAGCATCATCGCAGGTGATTATACCGGCTGTTCATTGCGGATTGGGGATTTCGGATTGCGGATTTGCGGATCGCCGCGATTGCGACGCTTGCAGCGCAGCGTCTATCAGCAGGGTGCTGCCGCGGTCCTTTTAGTCGCGAAGCGGGTTCAATACGTCGATATACTACGCAATCACGGCATTGCATGGGCGTTAAGCCTCCTGAAGGAGAACTGTCATGACAAGCCTGTTTCTAGTGGTGATGCTCAGCGCGGCTGCCCCGGCAGCCGAGAGCCAGCCCGCCGCCAAGCCGATCGAGGAAGTGCTGCCTAACGAGAAGGCCCCCAACGGCAAGAAGGTCATGGTCACCACGCGCATCCTGATTGAGAAGGTCGATGCCAAGAGCTTCAAGGTGACGTTCATCGACGCCAGCAAGAAGTTCAGCGTCAACATCAAGAAGTGGAAGCCCGGCCTGACCGACGTCAAGCCCGGCTGCATCGTCAACGTCACCGGCGAATTGCACTACGGCGCCTGCAAGGGCGGCACGCAGTCGATCCGGTACAAGGTCAAGGAAGTCAGCGGCCGCACGTACAACGACCACCGCCACTGGCGCACCGACCAGGCGATCTACATTATTAATCCCACGTACACCATCACCCCGCCCGAGGCGGCCAAAGAAGCGATGAAGAAGTAGGCGTTCTTCAACACGACGATCTTCAAGAATCGCGCGGGCCTGGTGCCGGCGCGATTTTTTATTAGCCGCTGAGGTCGCGAGGACGCTGAGGGAAGAAGAGAAGGATGGAAAGTTGGAAGAATAACTCTTCGCGCCAGGCCTGGCGGCACGCCGCCCCAGCACTGCCCCAACGTTCTATCATTCCACTCGTTGCGTCTTCCATTTTCCCATTCTTCTCTTCCCTCAGCGTCCTCAGCGACCTCAGCGGCTACTTGTCCCTATCGCCCTTTGCCGTTACCATGCCACCGCTCAGAAGGAGAATACGATGATCACTGGAAAACTCTGGGACCTGCACGACGAGGCCACGCTCTGGAAGTTCGACGCCGCGGCCGTGCGGCTGTTGACGCAAACCGGCATGCGGATTCACCATGAGGGGCTGCTGGATATTCTCGGCCGCGCCGGCTGCCGGATCGACAAGCCCGCCATGCGGTGCTACTTCACGGAAAAGCTCATCCGCGAGACGGTCGAGCACCTTCGCGGCGGCGGGGCGGGCGAGGTGAAGATGAACGCCTCGTGGAACCCGGCCACGCGCACCGGGCATGGCGGCACGTTCCCGCACCTGCTGGACTGGCCCAGCGGCCGGCGCAAACTCGCCGGCAAGCAGGACGTCATCGACATGGCCAAGATGGCCCAGACGCTCGATGAGTTCACCTCCGTGGGCAAGGTGCTCAACTGCTGCGAGGTCGACCAGCGCCTCGAGCCGCTCTGGTCGGCTATCACGCTGGCCGAGACCACCAGCAAGCCCGTCGGGGGCGGCGAGACGTTCTACGCCGGATATATCGAGCCGCTGGTGCGCATGGGCGAGGTCCTCAACGGCCGGCCGGGCGACACGAGCCTGGTCGCCCCGTTCGACTTCTTCATCGCCCCGCTGATCTTCGACCGCAAGCAGGCCGAGTGCTTCCTCGAGAAACGTCGTTTCGGCATCGCTCTGTACCCTGGCACGATGGCCATCTCCGGCATGAGCGCGCCGGTGACCATCGCCGGAACCGTGGCCGTCGCCACAGCCGAGCTGCTGGCCGGGTTCGTCATGGGCCACGTGGTGGACCCCGCTCTGCCGGTGGGCTTTGGCATCACGGCCACCGGCTCGCTGGACATGCGCACGACCAACGCGTGCTTCGGCAGCCCCGAGGCGTTGCTGCAGGACCTGGCCGTCTGCCAGGTGTTCCGCCGCCTGTACGGGATCTTCGTCGGCGGCGCGACGGGGTACGTCGACTGCAAGCGCCCGGGCATCGAGGCGACGTATCAGAAAATGTTCCCGATGACGGCCGGGGCGATGGGCCTGGGCTCCTACCCCAGCAGCGAGGGTCTACTCTCGGCCGGACAGGACTACAGCCCCGTGCAGCACATGCTGGACCTGGAGATCGCCAAGTCCGTCGAGCGGTTCTGGGGCCACTTTGAAGTGAACGACGAGACGCTGGCCGTCGAGCTGACCGAGCAGATCGCACGCGGCCAGGGCACGGGCTTTTTGCAGAGCGAGCACACGCTCAGGCATTTCCGCAGCGAGCAGTGGTACCCGCGCTGGTTCGACCGCAAGGCCTGGCAAGGCGACGCCGTCGAGGCCGTCGCCGAACGCGACATGCTCGAGCGCATCGACGCCTACTGCAAAGACGCCATCGCTCGCTACCAGCGCCCGGACATCGACGAAAATCGCATCGTCGAACTGCGAAAAATCTTCACCGCGGCCCAACCCAAGCTCTTGGCCATGCCGCTGTAGCCCCGATTTTCCCGGCGAAGACCACAATTTATCGTCGCGTGAAATAATTAAGCGGTGAGCGTCCCTCTGGCACGCGCGAGCCTCGTTTCAGGCTATGGGCTGCTGCGCCTCACCCCTCCGTCGGCGGGGGCGTTTCCTGGGCGGGTTCTTCTTCGCGGATCGGGACGACCCAGACGTGAATGGTGGCCGTCACGTCGTGGGGGAACTTGATCGAGACGTCGTACTTGTCGAGCTTGCGGATCGGCTCGGCCATGACGATGTTCTCGGCGTCGACGAAGGCCTTCTCGGCGGCCAGGGCCTCGGCGATCTGCGCAGGTCCGATGGACCCGTACAGGTGCCCTTCCTCGTTGGCGCGGGCGGAGATGGTGATCTCCTTGCCCTGGACGAGCCTCGCTTTGGCCTCGTAGGCGGCGCGCTCCTTGGCGAGCTCTTCGAGGTAGCGTTGCTTGTCGGCCTCGACGGCCTTGAGGTTGGCCTCGGTGGGCTCGACGGCCAGGCCGCGGGGCACGAGGAAGTTGCGGGCGTAGCCAACCTTGACGTTGACAACCTCGCCGATAATGCCCAGGTTCGATACGTTCTTTTTCAGCAGCAGTTTCATCTTAGAGTCCTCTGCACGACAGTCGAAGTTTCGTGTTTTCAAAACAACATTAACAACCGACGACGAGGACGAGGACGACGACGAGGACGAAACAACATCCTGCCAGGCACTCATCCGTTCATCCAACAGCATTCCATCGCCTCATGGCGACCCGCTGGAAACGCGTGTCGCCATGCCACCCTTTCGTTCGGCCGAAAAACATCCAAGGCGTCCCCAAGGGACGCACTCCATGAGCCGCTGGCCCTGGCTACGGGCTACCGGCTACCGGTCACTGTCTCTTACCCCGCATAGGGCAGCAGGCCCAGGAACCGTGCGCGCTTGATGGCGTGCTTGGTCGAGCGCTGGTGGTGGGCACAGTTGCCGCTGCGCTTGCGCGAGAAAATCTTGCCCTGCTGGGTCAGCATCTTGGCCAGGGCGCCGATGTCCTTGTAGTCCACCTGGGGGATCTTTTCCCGGCAGTACCGGCACTTGGCCTGCTCGCGAAAACGGGGCTTGCGCGGCCCGGTGGTCCGTCGGGGTCGTCGTGATTGCATTGCCATGTCAAGTCCTCAAAAAGCTCGATGTCCGAAGCTGAACGGTATAGGTCCTATAGGTCCCATAGGACCTATGTTTTCTCTTAAAACGGAATATCCTCTCCGCCACCGCCGCCGGGGGCGGGGGCTTCACTGTCGTAGTCGGGCATCGGCGGTTCGTCGCTGCCGCCGCCCGCGGCACCGGCTGACGCGGGAGCGCCTTCGCCGCGCTGCCCGCCGCCGAGGAACTGGAACCGCTCGATCACCACGCGGTGCTTGCTGCGCTTGGAACCGTCCTTGCCCTCCCAGGAGGAAAAGTGCAGCCGCCCCTCGACGAGGATCGGCTGGCCCTTGCGCATGTACTTATTGAGCGTCTCGGCGGAGCGGCCGAAACAACTGCAGTCGATGAAACAGACCTCTTCCTTCTGCTGCCCGTCGGGCGTGCGCCAGCGGCGGTTGACGGCCAGACCGATCTCGCAGACCGGGGTCTGGGCGGGCGTAAAACTCATCTGCGGGTCTCGCGTGAGGTTGCCAACCAGGATCACCTTGTTGTAGCTGGCCATGTCGGGTCTCCGATTTCTGATTGCGGATTATTGACCGCAATCCTGCTTTGTCAGCGGTCGAGCGTGCTCGACGGGTTTTCCCTGATCCTGACAACCCGCGGGGCAAGCCCCGCCGCCAACTTCGCTTAGTCCCGATCCCGATCGCGATAATCGCGGTCGCGGTCGAAATCCATGTCCTCGTCACGAGGGCCTTCGCCTTCGGCGCGCGGGGCGTCGGGCTTGTGGCCGCCGGTGGCGGGGGTTTCGGCGTTGATCTGCTCGGGGGTGAGGTCGTCGCCGGTCAGGATCAGCGCGCGGAGGATCTCTTCGCTGAGCTGGCAGTCGTGCTCGATCTCGGTCACCTTGAGCGGGTCTACCTTGAAGTATGTCAGGATATACAAGCCGCGCTTGCGCCCTTTGATCTCGAAGGCCAGGCGGCGGTCGTCCCATGGCTTCATCGAGAGCACTTCGGCCTCGCTGCGAGCCAGGATGGTGTTGATCGGGGCCGAGGCGGTCTGGAAATCCTTGCCGGAGTCGACCAGGAACATTGCTTCGTACGTTTTGGTCTTGCTCATTCTTCTGCTTTTCCGTTGTACTTGTCCATCACGAAGGCAATCCCGTTGAAGACCCAATCCTCAACGGCATCGGCAGCCGCCTTGACGGCGATCTCAATGATCTCCGCCTGGTCCTGCGGAACGGCTTGCAGGACGTAGTCGGCACTGTCCATATTCGCCGGCGACGGGCCGATCCCGATCCGCAGGCGAGGCAGGGCGTTGGTGCCCAGTTTCTGCATCACATCGGCCAGGCCGTTATGCCCGCCGGCCGACCCCTCCGCCCGTGCCCGAAGGCGCCCCGGCGGCAGGGCCATGTCGTCCATCACCACCAGCACGTGCTGCGGGGCGAGCTGAAAAAAACCCGCCGCCATCGCCACGGCCGTGCCCGAGCGGTTCATATACTCCTGCGGCTGCAGCAGCGTCACTCGTCGCAGGGCCTCGCCCCGCGTGGCCCGCACGTCCCAGGCCCGAGCGCCAAAGGCCTCGCGGCCGGAGCCCGCGTCGAGCCGCCGCACCAGCTCGTCGACAACCCGGAATCCCAGATTGTGCCGCGTCGCACGATATCGCGTGCCGGGGTTGCCCAGGCCTACGACTACGCGGCGATCGACAACATCATTTCCAATTTCCAATTTTCAATTTCCAATTTTCAATTGGAAAAACCGCTCAATCGCAACCTCCAATATTCCATCATTCCAACATTCCGCATTTACGCCGCTATGCGGCAATGGGCAATTGGAAATCGGAAATTGGAAATTGCCTTACTCTTTCTTCTTGCCCTCTTCCTCTTCGCCCTCTTCCTCTTCCTTCTTGGCGCCGATGACTTCCGGTTCGGCGGCTGCGCCTTCTTCACCGGCCGGGGCGGCCACTTCCTCGGCGATGATCACCACCGTGCAGACGATGGTAGCCGCGTCGCTCTTGAGGACGGAGCCTTCGGGCAGCTTGAGGTCGGCCATCGTGATCACGTCGTCGACCTTGAGGGCGTTGACCTGCACCGAGAGACTCTCGGGAATGGCCACGACGGGGCATTCGAGGTCGACCTCGGCGCTGACCTGCTGCAGCGAACCGCCTTCGATCAGCCCGACGGGCGTGCCCTTGAGGATAATCGGGACGGTCACCTCGACGCGCTCGTCGAGGTTCACGCGGGTCAGGTCGACGTGGATCACGTCCACGCCGTAGGTGTCCCACTGCACTTCCTTGATCAGGACGTTCTGGATCGCCCCAGAGACGTCCAGCTCGAGCAGACGCTCGCCGTGCTTGACGGCCAACTCGACCTCGTGCACCGGCAGGGCCACGTTTTCGTTGGCCAAGCCGTGGCCGTAGATCACGGCGGGAATGAGGCTTTGCTTGCGCAGGGACCTCGAACCGTGAGTTCCGGTCCGCGGGCGGGGGTTTGCTTTGAGTTTGGATGCCATGTTCGCTTCTCCTGGCCGGGCGTCGCCGGGCCCTAATCGCTAGTCGGAAGGCTCGTTGTGCGTCAGGAACAGACTGCTGACGGACTGATCATTGTGAATGCGGTAGATGGCCTCGCCCATGAGCTCGGCCACGCTCAGCACCGTCAGCTTGCCGATGGCGGCGCGCTTGTCGGGGCCGATGGGGATCGTGTCGGTGACGACGACCTCGTCGAAGGGAGCGTCTCGCAGGCGTTTGACGGCCGGGCCGCACAGGACGCCGTGCGTGGCGCCGACAAAGATCTTCTTGGCGCCGTTGTCGCGGCAGAGTTGGGCGGCGCTGCAGATCGTGCCGGCCGTGGAGATCATGTCGTCCATCATCAGGACGTTGCGGTCCTTGACGTCGCCGATGATGCGGCTGACGACGACCTCGCTGCCGCTGGTGCGGCGCTTGTCGATGATGGCCAAGTCGCCGCCGAGGCGGTTGGCGTACACGCGGGCCCGCTTGGCGTTGCCGGGGTCGGGACTGACCAGCACCAAGTCTTCAAACTTGTGCCCCGCCCAGTAACGGCTCAGCACCGGCTCGGCGGCCAGGTTGTCCACGGGGATGTCGAAGAAGCCCTGGATCTGACCGGCGTGCAGGTCCATCGTCAGCACGCGGTCGGCTCCGGCCGTGGCGATCAGGTTGGCCACCAGCTTGGCCGTGATCGGCGTGCGGCCTTCATCTTTGCGGTCCTGCCGGGCGTAACCGTAGTACGGCATGACGGCCGTAATCCGCTCAGCCGAGGCGCGGCGGGCGGAGTCGATGAAAATCAGCAACTCCATGACCGTCTCGTTGACCGGCCAGCACGTGGGCTGAATGATGAAAACGTCGCGACCTCGGACGTCCTCTTCAAGCTTGATCATGACTTCGCCATCGGGAAAGACGGACGAGTTGACCTTTCCCAACGGGATGTTGAGATAGTCGCTGATCGCGCGGGCGAGGTCAGGGTTGCCCCGGCCGCTGAAGATCATAAGATTAGCTGGTGCAGTCATTTATGTCTCTGGTTCAAACTACCCGGCCAGGACTCGAACCTGGAAAAACAGGACCAAAACCTGTTGTGTTGCCAATTACACCACCGGGTAAAAGGTTCCAGTCGCTCGTCCGGCCAAGGCGCTGCCTGGCAAAAACCCAATCGCGGCGGGGGGTCGTCCCGAGGCCTGCGCGGGCGGCCGCGAGGGGCCCGCACACTCTCCGCAAAACCTCCGCGGAGACGCCCGTGAGGACGATCTAATAAATCGCCTTGAATCAGGTCCAAAGATTCTACGTTTGAATCGGGTGCCTGTCAACGAACTTTGCGGCGAAAATGTGGCCTTGTAGATCAGGTGCCGTGGCGATCAGGGCAAAGCTCTCAGCTTTCAGCTATCAGCCGTCAGCCATCCGCTTACTGACAGCTGATAGCTCAGTCAACCGTAGGCACCGCGGCGACGACTTTGGCGATCAGGTCGTCGGTGTCGATGCCGTCGGCCTGGCCCTCAAAGGACAGGATGATCCGGTGGCGCAGGGCTGCGGCGGCGACGGCCTTGATGTCGTCGAGGGCGACGTTGGCCCGCCCGTCGCGCAGAGCCAGGACTTTCGAGGCCAGCACGATGCTCTGCGCCCCGCGCGGGCTGGCGCCATAGCGGATGTATTTCTTGGTGACGGGGGAGGCCGTCTCGCTGCGGGGGTCCGTCGCCAGCACCAGCCGCGCGACGTAATCGCTGACGTGCGTCGCCAGCGACACCTGTCGCACGAGCTGCTGCATCGCCGCGATGCGCTCGGCATCGGCGGCGCGCGGTGCAGGCGGCGCTTCGCCGGCCGTCGTGCGCGAGATGATGGCCGCGAGCTCTTTCGCACTGGGCGATTCGACGCGGATCTTGAGCATGAAGCGATCAAGCTGCGCCTCGGGCAGCGGGTACGTGCCTTCCATCTCGAGGGGGTTCTGCGTGGCCATCACCAGGAACGGCCGCGGCAGGGCGTGCGTTGTGCGCGAGATCGAGACGGTCTTTTCCTGCATCGCCTCGAGCACGGCAGACTGCGTCTTGGGCGTGGCGCGGTTGATCTCGTCGGCCAGCACCAGGTTGGCGAAGATCGGCCCGGGGTGGAACTGGAAGGCCTTGCCGCCGGGGGCCTCGACGACCACGTTAGTGCCGGTGATGTCGGCGGGCATCAGGTCGGGCGTGAACTGGATGCGGCTGAAGCTCATCTCCAGCGCCTGCCCCAGCGTGCGCACCAGCAGCGTCTTGCCCAGGCCCGGCACGCCCTCCAGCAGCGCATGCCCGCCGCAGAGCAGGCACGTCAGCACGTCATGCACGACCTGCTGGTGGCCGACGATCACCGTGGCGATCGACTTGGCGATGCGGTTGTAGTCGGCCCCGAAGGCCTCGACCTGCGCGGCAAAGTCGCCGGAATTGCTTTCCTGAGCCATGGGCTCCATTCTACGCCCATCGATCAAGTTCGGTCAAGGAACCGCCGGGCGTTGGCGGTGGTCTGCCGCGCGATATCGTCGTAGCTGACGCCGCGCAGCGACGCCAGGCACCGTGCCACGTGAGCGACGTTGGCCGGTTCGTTAGTCTTCATCTTGCGCACCGGCTCGGGGGAAAGGTAAGGGGCGTCGGTCTCGATCAGCAGGCGGTCGTCCGGCACGATGGCGGCTGTCTGGCGCAGAGTCTGGGACTTGGCGAACGTGACGATGCCCGAGAAGCTGATCATCGCCCCCAGGTCCAGCGCCCGGCGGGCGGCGGCGGGATCTTCGGTGAATGAATGAAAGATGATGCGGCCGCCCTCGAGCCCAGACTCGCCCACGATGGCCAGGGTGTCGTCGAACGCTTCTCGCGTGTGAATGACTGCGCCGGCGCCAAGTTGCCGCGCGGCGTCAAGCTGCTCGGCGAAGACGCGCCGCTGGACCTCGCGCGGCGAGAAGTCGTAATGGTAGTCCAGCCCGATCTCGCCCACGGCGGCGAACACTGGCTCGGCCGCCATCGCCCGCAGGGTGTCAAGATATCCTGGCGGGGCGGACTTGGCCGCGTGCGGGTGAATGCCGGCCATGAAAGACAGGTCACTATGGATACGAGCGAGGTCTCGTGCGGCGGCGGCCTCGGCCAGGTCGCCGGCGGCGATGATCATGGCGACCACGCCGGCCGAGTGCGCGGCGGCCAGGGTCTCGTCGATTCGCCCGGTCAGTCGCTCGTGGCAGAGGTGGCAGTGGGTGTCGATGAGTGGGGGCAGGTCGCTCATGTCGGTCAGAACGCTCCGGTCATGTGGTTGATCCGCGGCGGGTCCTGGTCGAGCAGCACCGTGACGATGTCATAGCGGATGTCCAGGTCCTGCGCAGCGTGGCGGGCGAGATAATGGGCGGCGGCGCTG
The DNA here is from genome assembly GCA_039683615.1 of Phycisphaerae bacterium. Taxonomy (GTDB): domain Bacteria; phylum Planctomycetota; class Phycisphaerae; order SM23-33; family SM23-33; genus JAJFUU01. The sequence continues at coordinate 391,757 of JBDKRA010000022.1, read as the reverse complement.
CGGATGCGTTTTTTCTTGCGCCGGTGAACGGCCGCTTCGGGCTGGGAGTGCTCGGCGCTGGTGCGGGTTTTGACTTCGACGAAGGCCAGCACGTCGGCGGCGTTGTCACGGCTGTCCAGGGCGATCAGGTCGATTTCGCCGGAGGCGCAGCGATAATTTTCGGCGAGGATTTTGAGGCCTTGCTTCTTGAGAAAGGATCGGGCGAGAGCTTCGCCGCGTGAACCCACGTCGGCGTCATCGCGGCGCTTGCCCGTCCGGAAAGGCCACACGGCCTACTCCTGGGTCGTGCTTTCCGGGGCAGATTCCGCGGCGGGCTGTTCAGCGGCCGCAGCGACCGCGGAGGCCTGTCGCGTGATCTGGCGAAGGCGGGTGGCCTTGCCGGTGCGCTCGCGGAGGTAGTAGAGCTTGGCCCGGCGGGTGCGTCCGCCGCGGACGACCTCGACGGAGCTGACCTTGGGGCTGTGCATCGGGAAGGTTCGCTCGACGCCCTGGTTGTTGACGATGCGGCGGACGGTGAACATCTCGCCCATGCCCGAGCCCTTGCGGGCGATCACCACGCCCGTGAAGACCTGGATGCGTTCCTTGTCGCCCTCGACGATGCGCACGGAGACGTTGACCGTGTCGCCGATCTTGAATTGCGGCAACGTCGGCTTGATGTTGTGGGCTACGGCTTTGGCGATCAGTTCCTGGCTCACGGTCGTTCTCCCGCCGGCCGACGGGGCGGCTGGCATCATTAAAGTCTATTCGTCCTCTTCCAGTCGGGCGGCGTACTTTGCCCACAGGTCCGGCCGGCGAATCTGCGTCCGCAGGCGGGCCTGTTCCAGCCGCCACTGGGCTATCTTCTTATGGTCGCCGCCGACGAGCACTTCCGGAACCGTCAGGCCCCGAAAATCGCGCGGCCGCGTGTACTGCGGATACTCAAGCAATCCTTCCGAAAACGATTCTTCGTCCAGCGACGTTTCGCCGCCCAGCGCTCCGGGCAGCAGCCGCACGATGGCGTCGGTCAAGGCCATCGCCGCGATCTCGCCGCCTGAGAGCACGAAGTCTCCCAGGCTGATCTCGACATCGGCCAAGTTCGTCCGGATCCGCTCGTCGAATCCTTCGTAATGCCCGGCCAGCAAAATCAGCCTTGGCTCGGCGGCCAGTTCCTGCACGACCGCCTGCGTCAGCGGGCGGCCTTGCGGCGTCAGCAGCACGACCTTGCCCGGCAGCTCGGCCTGGGGGCGGACGTGCTCGACAGCCGCAAACACCGGCTGGCACATCATCACCATTCCCGCACCGCCGCCAAAGGGCGCGTCGTCGACGCTGCCGTATGCATCTACCGCGAAATCGCGGATGTTGGTTAAGTGGAGTTCGACCAGCCCGCGCTGGACGGCCCGGCCGACGATGCTCGTCTTGCTGAAGTCACCGAACATCTCGACGAACAGCGTGAGGATGTCGATGCGCAAGGCCATCGCAGACCCGTTGGGCCGCCGTGGCGGCGTTACTTCGAGACGGCGATGCCGCTCTTCTTGAGCAGGTCTCGCACCGTCTCGGAGGGCTGGGCGCCGACCGCCAGCCAGTGCTCGATCCGCTCGCGCTTGAGCGAGATCTGGGCCTGGGGGTCCGTTGCCCGGGGATCGTACCAGCCGAGTTCTTCGATCACGCGACCGTCGCGCGGGGTGCGCGAATCAATCGCATTGAGCCGAAAGAAGCTGCGATTCCGCCTGCCAAACCGTTTCATTCTTAACCTGACAGCCACGACGTTCTCCGCATCGGCCCGCCCCGCAAAGGGCCCGGCCTGGGACTGACAATTCTCACAAAGCGTGCGAACCACGCATTCTAGCAATCGCCGCCAACCTTGCAAGAGGATTTCTGGAAAACCGATCCGAGATCCGACGGGGAGGAGACGGGGAGAGCGAGATTGCGTAGGGTCCATCCAGTCGTTGCGGTCCCTGCGGTCCTTTTCTTCAGTCTTTGCCGCCGCTGCGGTCGATAAGCAATTGAGAACCCTCACGAGGACGCTCGAATGCTTTATGCCGCGTTTGTTCTCTGGCTGCTGTTGATCGTATTTCTGGGCACCGGCGTGTACCGCCTCTGGGCGGGCATGACGCGGCCGGCGTGGGTCAACTGGGCGCTGCTTCCGGGCACGCTGGTTGCCGAGATGGCGTACATCTTCGGATGCCTGATCACCGGCGGCGAGATCCGCCACGCGCGGCTGATGCCCGCCGACTCCTCCAAGGGCGCCGCGGCCGACGGCGAGCCCGCGACCGACGCCTCGCCTCGCCTGAAGGTGCTCGGGCCGATCATCGCCTCGCTGCTGGCGCTGGCGGCGTGCGCGGCGGCGATTCTCGGCGCAAACGCGCTGCTGGGCGAGGCCGTGCTCGACCAGTTCGCCCGCCAGGGCGCGACGCTGCCCAAGGCTCTGCCGACCGGGTGGGACGCGTTCTGGAAGCAGCTTTCCGGCCAGGTCTCGCTGCTCAAGGCTACCTGCGAGATGGTGCCCAATCTCGACTGGCTCAATTGGCGCGTCCCGCTGTTTGCGTACCTGGCGCTGTGCCTGTCGGTGCGGCTTGGCCCGGTGCGGCGCGACCTGCGTGCGACGCTGGCGGCCGCGGTCGTCGTGGCTCTCGTCATCGCCGTCATCGCCGCGCTGAACAAGAAGTTCTCGGGCCTGATGGAAGACCTCTGGCCGCTGCTGGGCTATATCTACGCCACGCTGCTGCTGACGCTGCTGGCGAGCCTGATGATCAAAGGCATTATCGCCCTGACGGGCGTGGTGCGTGGCGGCGAAAAACGCAAGAGCAGAGCGGCCTGATTGTCAGCGGCCGAATATGCTCCGCCGGTTGTCACGGTCAGGGGTTCTTACGGGGCAAAAACATGCACCCCCGCGCTGTCGCCCACGATAATTGCGCCGTCGAGGATGCGCGCGGGGTTGGGGTCGGTCCAGGAACGGCCAAACTGCACGCAGGCGGCGCCGGCGAGTTCCTGTCGGGCGATATGGCGGCCGGTCGCGCGGTCGAAGACATCCATATATATTCTGAGCGGGACGGCGTCGTAGTTCCAGTACCGTTTGTAGCGGCCTTGGCGGGTCTTGCACTGCCCGCGCCACGCCGAGACGACGACCGTTGTTGTCCCGACATCCTGAAAGTCGAGGATCGCGTGCACGCCGCGTGGCGGTTGCGGTGCCGCCGGCGGCGCGGGCGGATCGGGCCGGGCCTGCTTGCCCCTGCGGGGCGGGGCAGGCGGCGGCGGGGGCGGCGCGGGCAACTGGTCGTCGGGCAAGGTGTAGAGCACCTCGCGGCCGGCGGCCGTGTCGTAGTGCATCAGCAGCCCGAGTTGGCGCACGTAGATTCCGCCGGGGCGGCCTTCGAGGGAAAACTGACCGGGGTACATCCAGTTGACGTCGGGGTTGACCTCGCGGGCCCATGGTTTGGCCGGGGCGGGCCTGCCCGGCAGTGCGCCCAGTCGCACTTGCGAGGGCTTGCCCGCCTCGCGGGCCACGTAGCCCAAAGCCGCATCGGCTGCGGCCATCGGCGGCATAGACGCAGCGCCGGGGCATATTCGCGTTACCTCTTTGAGACGCCCCGTGGCCGGGTCGATGCTGGCGGCCGCGGGCAGCCAGCCGGTCTCGTCGGTCATCGCGGCGGGCATGACGACCTCGATGGCGGCCTCGTTTCCTTTGTGGCGCAGGAACACCTGGGCGATGCCCTGGTCGCAGTTGAACCGCAGCGACTCGCCCAGCGAGCGGCTCCAGAGCAGCTTGCCGGCTGCCGGGTCAATCGCCGCCAGCCATGGTTCCCATCCGCCGCGAGCGGCCGCGGCCAACAGCAGGTGCTCGTCGCCGTCGACGCGCGAGGGCACAAACGGCAGGCGGACCGCCCATCGCGTATTGCCGGTGGCCGCGTCCAGGCATACCACGCTGCGGTCTTGCACGCAGTAGATTCGCTCGCCGACGTGCTTGACCAGCGCCGGTTGCTGATCCAGCACGCGCTGCCACGCCAAGCCAACTGACGGCCGCACGCGCAGCAGGCCGAGGCGCCGCCCCGACCACAGGCACACTGAGTCGCCCAGGTGCGACCGGTCGGCGGCCGTGACGATCTGGAAGTTCCTCAGCGGCAGCGACCAGACTTTCTTCATGCCCAGGCGCACGGGCGAGGCGGGCACGGCCGGGCCCGGCGGGGCTGTCCATATATCGGGGGCGTGAATCTCGACGAGCGTCCCGTCCGGCAGCATCGTCGCGTCGACGGCATTGGAGGGGCCCAGCTCGCGATGCTCGACGAACGAGCCGGCAGCGAGCGAGATGCGTTCAAGCCGCCGCCCGGTCAGCACCACCGCGTCAGTCCCGGCGAGCATGCCCTGGCAGGCGGTTGATTCATCAAAACGTCGGCACCATGTCTGGCGGCCGGTGGCGATATCCAGCGCCGCCAGCCAGTGGGCATTGATGCCGATGATCTTTCCGCTCCCGGCGCCGAGGATGCGATCGGACGCGGCACCAAAAGTTTCCCACGCGATCTTGCCGCTACGGCGGTCGAAGGCGATAAGGCCGCTATGGTCGCGCGGGGCGGCCAGCACCTTATCGCCGGCCACCAGCGGGCTGCTGCCCTCGCGCGTGAACTGCAGCGCGGGGCGGGCCTGTTGCAGGGCGTTGCCGTAGCGGCTGACCCAGTCGAGCGTCCCATCGCGCACGTCCAGCCGCGCGGCCAGACCGCTGCTGCTGACGCAGTACACGCTGCCGCCCTGCACGCTGATGGCGCGGGCCCCGCGGGCCAGCGCCGCTGTGGCTGTGTTGTGCCAGCCGATGGTCTTCTTCCATCGCATCGCCCCGTCGGCCAGGTCCAGGCACACCACGCTCATCTCGACGTCTTCGGGGTGGGCCTGCATCGCCATCACGAAGACGCACCCGTCGGCCACGCACGGCTGGCTCATCGGGCGCAGGGCCGCCCATTCTTCGCGGCCCGTGGTTGCCCAGAGCGTACGGCCGCTGGCGGCGTCGATGGCGGTGATCATCTCCGGGATGGCGGGGTCCCAGAATCGGCAGAGAATATCTCGCCCGCCGGCGCGGCCTCGGTCGCATGTCGTGGCGATCGGCCAGCGGTCGTACTCGACCCATGGCGCGTCGTCGCCGCGCATCGGCGGCATGGCGATGTTGGGATCGACATCCATCCCGCTGCCGGCTTCGATGCCGCCGCTGGAGGTCATCCACGCCGGGGCCGCTTTGGCGTCGAAACGGGCAAGGCGCCCCGGACTTGCGGCCATCAGGTCCCCCTGGCAGGCCCACACCGCTGCCACCGGCCAGGGGCGGTGCAGGGCCTGCTCGGGCATGCTCTCGGCGCCATAGGGTGTCAGCCACTGCCGCGGCAGGGCGAGGCGCCGCACCGCCAGGGCTGACAGCGGGATCGTCTTTGGCGCCGCCGAGGCGATTTGCGCCATCAGTTCCTTCTTGATCTTGCCCGCGGTTGCAACGCCGCCGCGCCAGGGCAGCAGCGCTTCGTCGTTGACGCCAGCGGCGGTTGCGGCCAGACCGTCGGCGTCGTCGGCCGACGCCAGCGCCAGCCACAGAGCGGCGCGGGCCTCGTTGCGCAGTTGCGCGTCGGCCGAGAACTGGAGTACGTCGTTGCAGGCCGCGGCGGCCCACTGGGGGCGATTGGCTCGCAGGGCATCCTCAGCCGCATCCAGCAGCGGCGCGTGCATCCGCGGGGCGAAGGGATATCGGCGCCACAGGCGCATGAGTTCGCCTTCGTCAAGCGGGCCGATGGTCCCGGCGGCCTCCTGCTGGACCTGTCGCAGCGGATCGAGCGCGGCCGGGGCGGCCTTGCACAGTTCCTGGGTGACGACCGCCCAGAACGACGCGCCCCGCGCGGGGTCGCTCTGCAGCACGGCCTCGGTCTTGGCGGCGGCAGAGATGCATTCATTCATGTCGGCAGGCGTGATGTTCTTGAGGTCCAGAGCCCCGCCGGCGCGGGCGAAGCTCTGCCAGCGCGTCTCGAGATCGAAGCTCCGCAGCAGGCCAAGAGGCTGGGGCTTGGGCAACAGGTTCTGCTTTTCCAGATTCGCCAGGGACGCGGGGCTTACCTTCTTATACCGCTCGGCCGCGGCCTGGTAGTGTCCCAGCGCGGCCAGAAAGTCCCCCGCCGATTGCAGGGCGGCGGGGTTCTTCGCCGCGGCGGATTCGATCTTGCCCAGGACGCCAGGCAGTTCGTCGTACTGCATGCCCGCAACCGCCAGGTGCTGCAGTTTGGTGCAGGCGTTGGCGACGGCCGGGACGTCGGGCGCGATTGCGCCGCTCTGGGCGCCCTTGAGGATCTCGTCGATGGCGAATCGCCAGTCGAGCACTGACGGCGCTGTCAGCGGCGAGTGGAAGGGTATCTGGATGATCTCGCGATAGGCGGCGGCGACCAGATCCTTGCGGTCGGGAGACTCCCGCACGATCTTGAGCAGGTAATAGTTCCGCCGCGCCTTGGAGCCCAGAGCGGCGTAGGCGTCGGCGATCTGCTGATACGCAACCGGGTGCATGTCCTTGCGGGCGGGGAACCGCGCGATCATGGCCTTGAGCAGTTCGATCGACCGCAGCGACTCGATCCGCGACGCCGCGCCCGCCGTAGCGGCGTCGGCCGTGAGTTCCTTCTGCCACCGCTCGCGCGAGTTGGCCGCCAGTGTGTCTTCCCACGTGTCTTTCCAGACGACATCAACCTTGAGCCACTGATCCGGCACGCCCTCGACCGGCGGCAGAGGCGGGTCGCCGGCGCGTGCGACGGCGCAAAGCATCAGGAAGACTGCGCAGCAGAGAACAGTGATTTTCCGGAAGTTCAGCATCGCGAGTAATCAAACCCGCTGCCGCCGCCGACGGCGCGAATTGTTTCAGACCTCGTCCAGCGAGACCACTCGGCCCTCCAGGCGCGACTGCTCGGCCGCGAAGACGATCTTGTGCGTCGCCAGCGTTTCGCTGGTCGAGGATCGCACCATCGATGCGTCGCCTGCCGCGACCGCCGCCGCCAGCGTCGCGATCACCTGCGCGTCGCCGCCGCTGTGGTCCTCGGCGCCTTCCTGCGTGATGACCATCTCCTCCTGGCGGTCGGTAGCGAAGTCGTACAGTTCGATGCGCCCCGTCTCGAGCTGGGCGCGGATCGTGCCGGTCGTGCCGGACAGGAATAGCCGCCGCTCCATCTTCGCGTACGCCGTCATCGTGAAGGTGCCCGTCACGCCGCCGTCGAACTCCATCGCGACGATCTGGTGGTCGACCATCTCGTTGTCGCAGCGCCAGACGCAGCGGCCGTACGGGCTGGTCTTGAGCAGGTCCATCCGGGCTGCGCCGTCGGCGGGCATTTTGGCCTGCTCCCAGCGGTACGGCAGCGGGTTGGGGCCGTAGATGCGGATCGCCGAATACAAGCACGTCTTCTCGTGCGGGCAGTTCTGCACGCAATACGCCGGGGCGCCGGGTGGGCAGTTGGCCGGCGTGAACAGCGACAGCTCGCCGAACGAGCTGACGCGCCGGCACGGGCGGGCGGCCATCCACGCGAGCTGGTCGATGTCGTGGCAGTTCTTGGCCATCAGCATGAACGTCCCGCAGCGGCGGCTGTTCCAGTTGCCCCGAACGTAGCTGTGGGCGAAGTGCTCTGGTCCGACGCCTTCGGTCTGGTCGAAGCTGATCAGCCGCCCGATGGCGCCCTCGTCCAGCATCGCCTTGACCTTCTTCCACACCGGGATGTACCGCAACGAGTGGCACACCGCCACGATGCAGCCGTGAACGCGGGCGAGGCGGTCCACCTCGACGCACTGGTCCAGCGTGGTGGCCATCGGTTTTTCCAGCAGCATGTGATAGCCCTGCGGCAGGGCCGCCAGGCACACCGGACCGTGGTCGCGGTCCATCGTGGCGTTGATGAGCACATCCGCCAGCCGCGGCCCAGCCAGCAGATCCGCCCACGACTTGAATCGCATGTCCGGCGCGATGCCGCACCGCGCGGCCACCAGATCGCGCCGCGCGGCTGCCGGGTCGGCCACCGCCACGACGCGCCCCGCGTCCGGCCGCCGCGCGATCCAGTCCGCAAAGAACTCTCCCCGCGTGCCCGCCCCGACAATCGCGAACGTCAAAGGTTTAGTGTTCATGGCGGCGACTATACACGCCGGAGTCTCAATGAAAAAGCACCTCGTTGGGGATGAGTTGGCGGGGGATGTTGGGGCCGCTGTATTCGACCTTGAGCAGCTTGCAGGCGGTGAGCTCGAAGTAGGCCACGCGGATGGCGTGCAGGCCTGCCCGCAGGGCGATCTGGCCACTGGCCATCTGCGGCGGGTGGCGGCGGTCGTTGTCGGCTACGCGGGCGTTGCCGATGAAGAGGCAACTGCCATCGTCGCTGGTGGTGTAGAACGTGTAGACGCCGTCTGCCGGCACGCGGATGTATCCGCTGAAGGTGACGCACCAGTTGTCGGCGCCGGTCCAAGGGCTGATGTCAAAATTGGGGCACGTGCCGGTCCTGGTCGCTTTGAGCGCGGCCATCTCGGCGACGGTCTTGGCGGCCCCGGAGGCGTAGGCGAAGTTCAAGCCCGGCTGCGGATTGGCCGGCGCGTCAGCCGCGCGGGCGGCGAGGATGCGGTACGTCTCCTCGCGGGTGGGGATGGTGGCGAAGGTCTTGCCCGGCGCGCCGGCGGCCGCCTTGATGATCGTACCGGCAGCCAGGCGCAGCGGCGTGGTGTACGCCTGGCCGGCGGCCAGGGGGTCGTTGCTGTCGATCGTGTAGCGCAGGGCGGCGCCGCGGACAGCGGTGGACAGCGCGACGGTGACCTCGCCGGCGTAGTCGCCGCCGGGGGGCGTCATTACGGGGCGGTAGGCTTGCTGGACGATGTCGTCGACCTCGGCCGCGGCGCTGGCAGTAAGAGCCTGGCGCTGCTCGGGCGCCATGGCGGCCGTCGCGGCGGCTGCGAAGGCCTTGGCGGCGGCGGATGTCTTTGCAGCCGCGGCGTCGAAGGCGGCGATGTCAGGATTCTTTGCCGCCAGCGCCGCCAGGTCGCGCGCGTCGGCGGCCAGGGTGGCGAAGGCCTTGCCGCCGGCATGGGTGCGGAAGACGTGTACCCCGTCGGGCGCGGTGACGGCGATGGCTCGCTCGAAGATGACGGCGCGGGTCGTGAAGTCGCCGAAGCCCCGGTCGTAGCAGGGCAGGCCCGCCAGTTCCTGCCGCGCGATGCGGTGGCCGCCGGCGCGGTCGTAAACATCCACGTACAGGCGCGAGTCTTCCGGGCGGTACCAGAGGCGGCCCCTGCGCGTGTCGGCGTTGAGGCTCTCGCCGGTCGACGCCCAGACCACCACCAGCGTGTGGCCGACCTCACGCAGGTCCAGCACGACGCACACGCGGGCCAGGTCGCGCGGTTGCAGCTCAAACGTCGTCTGCCGGTGGGCGGCGGCGTCGAGGGCGAAGATCTGCCCGCAGGAGTGCAGGTAGAGCCCGCCGCCGCGGGTGAACATCGCGATGCTCGATGGGTAGCGGTCCTGGATGGACTGGTCGTACCACACGTCCCAGCCGCTTGCGGCGTCGCCGGCGAGGGTCATGGCGTGGAGCCAGGATACCCGACCGATAAACCGCAACGATTTACTCTCCAGCGGCGGGCGAGCGGGGGAATCGCCCGGGCCGCTGACGCGCACCTGCCGCGTCTGCCCGGTGCGCGGGTCGTGGTAGCTGATGCCGTTGTCCTGCAACTCGCCCTTGCCCTGCACCTGCGGCCAGCGGATGACCAAACCCTGGTCGGTCAGCGAGATGTCGCGTATGCCGCCCTGCACGCCGGCGACCTTGAGCGGACCGCCCCAGAGCATCTTGCCGTTTGCCGGGTCGATCATCGCTACTGCCGGCGGCTGGTCCGGCCCCGACGCCGCCCACAGCAGGCCTTGGCCGCCGCCGAGGCGCCCGGTCGCAAAGGGCAGCGCGGCGGACCACCCGGCTGTCCCGTCGGCGGCGCTGACGGCCTGCAGCGAACTGCCGCCGCCCAGCACGATCTGCTGCCCTTCGAGAATCGCTCGCTGCGGCCGCGTCGGCAGCAGGCGCTGCCAGATCACGCCGGGCTCGGCGCCGGTGCGCACGGCCGCCAGCGTGCGGCCCGAGAGCACGCAGAAGTTTTCCGCACCGGTCGGGCCCGTCAGCAGCACGGGGCTCTCGCAGGAGAGGGTCAGGGCGTCTTCCAGCGGCAGGCCCAGCGGCACGTCCGCGCCCGCGGGCGTCGCCGGGCGCGCGAACGCCAGCGGCGGGGCGGCGGCGTCGAGAAGCGTTCCGTCGTCGAGCAGCACGAGCTGCGCGGCGCCGCCGGCGGGAACGTCGAGCTGCTCGGCGATCTTGCCCGTGGCCGCGGCGATGCGGACGAGCGTGCTGCCGGCGATGACGACGGCGCTGTCGCCCACCAGCGCGCCGCGCCCCTGCGCGGGCTGGGGCAGCGGCGTGATCCAGATTCGCTTGCCGCCGGCGAGGTCCAGCCCCGCGACCCAGCGGTCGTTCATGGAAATCGCCACGCTGCCGGCGGCGCCGAGCAGGCGATCGCTGGGCGTCAGGGGCGCCTCCCACAGCAGCTCGCCGCTGTCGCACCGCATCGCCAGCACGCCGCTGTGGTCGCGCGGGGCCGCCAGCAGCACGGCTCCGGCGACGACCGGCGAGACGCCCTGGCGGGTGAAGTTTGGCGAGTCGGGCGACGACCGCGCCGAACTGGCGTACCCGCGCGTCCAGATCAACGCCCCGTCACGCAGGTCGCAGCGGGCGAGCAGGCCCATGTTCGTCTGGCAGTACACCGCCCCGCGATGCACCGTCACGGCGCAGCCGCCGCGGACGAGGTCGCGATTCGTGAAGGGCTGCCACCCGATCGCCCGCTTCCACGCCAGGCGGCCGTCGCGGCCGTCCAGGCACACGAGGTACCACATCATCGCCGGGCCTTCGTCGTCGCCGGTGCCGATGTCGTCGCCCGCCGGACCCAACGCGAGAACAAACACGCGGCCATCGGCGGCCGCCGGACGGGTCATGATCGTCAGGTTGACTTGCGACCGCACGACCTGGAACTGCTCATTGTCGGCCGTGGTCCAGAGCGTCTTGCCCGTGGCGGTGCTGACGGCCGCGATCGCGGGGCGGACCGCGTCGGCCTGGTAGTAATAGAGGATGTCGCCGTCGGGCGAGCAGGCCGCGTTGCCCGCCGATGCGGTCGACGCGCCGCGCCGCTGGAAGTCGGCGGCCGCGGGATTATCGCGGACGTAGCGGCGGGCGGTGTTGGCGTCCCAGGGCAGCAGCATGGGATTCTCGCCGCAGGCCCAACTCGCCGCGGTCACAGGCTGGAGAGCCTGTGCCATGTTAAACCGCGCGACGCGGTTGCCCGACTGCACCATCAGCGCTGCTCCGACGGTCTGCACATGGCTGAGCGGCCAGGGCGCGTGCAGGCCGAAATCGTCCACCGGCCCGTCGCCGACACGCCCCTCGAGCGTCCACGGCGCCGGCAGCGTAATTCGCCGCCGCGGCAGGTCGCCCAGTTTTGTGGCATGGGCGAGACCTGTCCCTTCGGGACGCCCATGCCCCTGGTTCTGTGCCAGTAGCGCCTGCTTGACCTGCCGCGCGGGCGCCTCGGCGCCCCGCCAGGGCAGCGGCGTCGCGTCGTCGACGGCCGCCATCGCATCAATCAAGTCGTCGCGCGTCTGGCTCTGCTGCGCCAGCGCCAGCCATAGCCCCACGTGCCCCTGCCCGCGCAGGGCGGGGTCGGCAGCGTGAGTGATCACCTCGGCAAAGGCCGCAGCCGCCCACTGCGAGCGCCCGCCGCGCAGCGCCCGTTCACCGAAACTCGCCAGCAGTTCGTGTACGCCGGCCGACCAGGGATACCGCCGCAACGCCGCCAGGGCGGCGTCGGGGTCGTTGTCCAGCCGCGCCGCCGACACCACGCGGGCGGCTGCCTGATCCTGCGCCGCCCGCACGGCTGACAGCCGCGACGGCGGCAGGGCCAGCATGAGGCGGTCGGCCATCGCCCAGCAGGAGACCCAGTGCGACTGGCCCTGGGCCACGCACGCGCCGCTGCGGGCGGCCAGGTCGAGCACTTCCTGCACGTCCTGGGCCGACACCGGCTCGGGCGCCGAGACCTGTTTGAGCGCCCCCGACAGCGCCGCCCAGCGAGTCTGCAATTCGTAGTTGGGCTTGAGCAGCGCCACGCGTCCGGAGGGGAACCGCGCCTGGTCCTGACCGACGGGCATGAGCTCGTTGGCGGCCGCGGCGGCCCCGAAATGATTCAGCAGCGACACCGCCGCCGCCCGCGCCGGCGCCGAGGCGGCTGACCATTCCTTCAGCCGCGCCAGCAGGGCCGGCAGTTGGTCGTACCGCTGCTGAGCGATGGCGAACGAGACGGCGTCTTGGCAAACGGACGCCGCATTCGCCCCGGAGGGCGCGCTGCCCGCCAGTATCTGCTGCAGCGCCTGCTCCTGCTGGGCGCCGGCAGCCGGGGCGGCCAATGTCCATGCCACCGCTGTGCCCAGCAGCACGAGTTTCATGCATAAGAGTTTCGTGGCATTTCTCCCATGCATTGAACCCCCGCAACCGCCGGGCGGATTTCGGATTGCGGATTTCGGATTGTGCCGCCCTACGACGCCATCGCTAACGGCTCTGGCGGATCTGCTGCTCGACTTTTCGCATCTCCTGCCACAGCGGCTGGGGCGTGGCGCCTTCGTTGCGCAACAGCTCGCGGGCTTTGGCGAAGTTCCCTTTGCTGACGTGCAACTCGGCCAGGCCCAGCGAGATCACCGCCTGGAGCACCTCGGGATTGGGGTCGGTGACGTGGAAGTCGACCACCAGGCGGCCAAAAGTCTGCGAGGCCAGGGCAACATCCTTGGCGTCGCCGTTCTGCCTGGCCCAGGCGGTGTACTCCATGCCCGCCTCTGAGCGGACCTTGAGGCCGCCATAGGTCTCGTTGATCGCCGGCGTGCTGGCATCGCCGGTGCTGCTGGGCAGAACCGCCAGCGGAACGGGCGTGGCCAGCTTCTCCTGCGGCAGGGCTGACAGCAGCGCCGCGTTGGCGCCAAAGAGAGCCGACGCCTCGGCGACCTTGCCCTGGGCAAACAGCAGGGCGGCAGCGCGATTGCGCAGCACCAGAACCAGACCGATATCGGCCGGCTCCATCGCCAGGGGCCCGTCTTTCGCCAGGCTGCGGCCGTGCATCGCAAGGCGCGCGCCTTCCAGCGCCAAGGCCATGCGATACCGCGCGGCCGCCGCCTCGGGCTTATCGTTATCGGCCTCGATCACTGCCTGATAGGCCTCGATGCGCGCGTCGGCGGGGTCGAGTTTTCGCGCCTCGGCCAGCGCCTCGCGGGCGGCTTTGTACTTGGTCTTGACGATCATCTCTCGCGCGACGGTCAGCCACGGTCCGGCCGTAGTGTGGATGGACCCCATGGCCCCGATGCGCGCGGCCGCCCATTCCTCGGGCAGCTTCAACTCCAGATTGACCTTGGCCAGTTGCTCCCAGGCGTCGCGGAATTTCGGGTCGAGCCTGACAGCCTCCAGAAAGTCGGTCTGGGCCTGCTTGACATTGTGATAGGCGTAGTCGACGAGCCCCTGGTAGTAGGCCCCCATCGCCGTGCCTGCCGTGAGCTTCTGGGCAGCGGTCATATCCTCGCCGGCTTTGCGCCCGAACTCCTTGGCGGCGCGTTCGAGCACGTTGGCCCGGGCCAGGTCGGCTGAACTGGGATAGACCGTGGTCGTCGTGCTGGTTCCGTCCTGGTTGTTGACCGTGCTGATCTTTGGCCCGCGCAGCGCCGTAGCCGCCAGCATGTTCTCCCGCGCCAGCCCCTGCTCGGCCACCGATCGCTCGCGCAGCAGCACCGCGTCGCCGGGTTTGCCGGCCACCGCTTTGTCCAGCACAGCCAGGGCCTGCTCGAACTGTCCCTGTGCGTTGAGTATCTTGCCCTTGATGTACAGCGAGCGCACATGATTTGGGCCGGCCTTGACCGCCTCGTCTGCAAAGGCCGCCGCGCGGGCGACCTCGCCGGCCGTGCGCTGCGGTGGTGGGGGCGGCAGCAGTTCGCCTGCGGGGCCAAACTTGGGCAGGGTCTGGGGCACAAAGCGGTAATAGATGGGCCAGCCGCGCGGCTCGACGCGGTCGAACGGCACGTCGGATTCGCGGAAGAGGAACTCGGCCAGGTCCGCCAGGCGGTCGGGGTTGCGCGGCTGGGTCCGCAGGGCTTCGTCCAGTACGCGCAGGCGGTCCTGGTAGATCTCGTCGTAGCGGAGGCGCCGGGCGTTGACCGCCCGGACGAGGGCCTTGGCCAGATCATCCAGCTTCGTCTGCGCCGCTCCGTCGGCCGCGGCCTTCTCAAGCTCCGCCATTGCGGCGGGCATAGGCGCCGCCTCCTGTGCCGACAGGATTTGTTGCAGGCGTGCCCTGACGGCCGGGGCCTCGGCGGAATTGAGCCTTCCCGCAGTCGCCAAGTCCGCCCGCGCCCGGGCGGTATCGCCCATGCCGGCGGCAGCCTGCGCGCGGCCGAGATATGCCGCTGCCAGGCCCGGCTGCCTGGTCAGCACGCGCGTGTACTCGCTACGGCTGCCGGAATAGTCGCCCAGCCCCAGCGCCGCCTCAGCGTGGAGCACGAGCAAGGCGTCATCCTCGGGCGAGGCCGCCAGCAGCGAATCGAGGTCCTTGATCGCGGCGGCGTACTGACGGTTCTGCATCGCCGCCTTGACTCGCTCCAGTACCGCGCCAGCCACCGGGCGCGGGGCCGAGCCCAACCGGCGCTGGGCGAAGAAGGCGGCGGCCTTGGGGAACTCCGCGGCCGCGATGTCGGCGGCGGTGTAGGTCTTCTGCGTCCGGTAGTCGACGTGTTGCCCGCGGGTGGCGGCCTCCCAGTACTTCTGGCTCAGCATGATCATGAAGGTGCTGTAGTCCAGGTCGGCCTTGGCGGTAGCGCCCCGGCCGGTCGGCCCGTGCGTGACGTACTGGGACGCGGTGCCGGCGTCGCCGCTCATCTTGATCGCCGCGTGCAGCCACAGCTTGGTCTCCCAGTCATCCGCCCGCAGGCGCATCGAACGCTGGAGGTCCTTGATGGCGGCCGGGAACTTCTGCGATATGACCAGCGACACCCCGCGCGCGGTGCGATAGTCGGCGTTGTCCTCGTCGGCCTCGGTCGCGGCGGTGAAGGACGCCAGCGCGTCAGCCCATCGCGCGGCGGCCAGGGCGTCCAGCCCAGCCAGATACGCTGCCGTCGCCTTTGGATCGTCCCCGCGGCAGTGGCCGCTCGACAGCAGGACAACGGCAACTGCCAAGATGGAAACGAATCCCAAACCCCTCGTCCGGCCGATGAGAGACTTTCCCATGGCTCGTCCTTTCAGAAGAACTGCGTTGTTCCTAATTATCCCTGGTTGATCCATCGTAGTCTCGTATTTAACTTGGAAACGATGCGGACGAGGAGGCAACGGCGAACCCATTAGGGGCGGGGCTTGCCCCGTGTGTGCATTTTCTCAGGGGCAGAATCAGGGAAACAACCGCGCGGGGCAAGCCCCGCCGCTAAACGTCTCCAAGAAACGCCTTATGGCGTCACTACGAACGGACCCTTACCGCGCGGCCGGTGCGGGCGGACTGGTACATCGCCGTCATCAGGTCGGCCATCAGGATGCCTACGCGCCCGTCGCAGCGGAGCGGGGCTTTGCCTTTGATCGCGTCGACGAAGTTCCGCACCGGCACGACGGTCTTGACCTTCCAGCTCTTGGGCGGTTCCGTCACGGCCTGGGGGAATGCCTTGCCGTAGACATTGAGGCCGCCGCCGTGGGCGCCGATCTCGAAGCAGCCCTCCTTGCCCTGGAAGATCAAGTGGCTCTTCCAGGCCCCGCAGTTGCCGCCGCTGGTGATCGAGCCGATGCAGCCGTTGGCGAAGCGGATGCCGCCGACGGCGTTGATGTCCACGCGCAAGCCCTTGTTGTCGGCAAAGCAGAAGACCTCCCGCGCCGGCGAGTTCACCAGGACCATCATCGCCGACAGCAGGTGGCAACAACTGTCGTACAACTGCCCGCCGCCCGACAGCGCCGGCTTCTGCCGCCACCACCCGCGAGTCAGGTCCTTCCAGTCCTGCGCCAGCACGCCGGTGATGAGCTGCGGCTCGCCGATTTCGCCCGAGTCGATCAGGTGCCGCGCGTATGCGAACTGAGCGGTGTGTACGCCCTGCATCGCCACGCTGAGGATGAGCTTCTTGCGGGCCGCCCGAGCAACCAGCCGCCGCGCGTCGGCCGGGTCCGTCACCATCGGCTTGTCCACCATCACGTTCGCCCCGGCCGCCAGCACCGCGTAAGCGTGCTCGAAGTGCAGCGTGTGCGGCGTAGAGACCAGCACGCCCTGCGGCCGCACCGCCTTGAGCATGTCGGCGTAATGCTTGAAACACTGCGGCCGATGCCCCTCGCCGATCTCCTGCGCCAGCTTGTCCGCCCGCTCAGGAATGATGTCGCAAAGCCCGACAATGTCGGCCTCCGGCACACTCTCGCGAATGCCGGCCACGTGATACCGCACAAATCCCCCGCACCCGATGATGGCTAAGCGAATCTTCTTCGTCTTCATAATGTACCTCTCCGGCCTGGGTGGCCAATCGCTATCCCCGCGGGAGTTCCGCGTGCAGAACCTCGCCTTCGGCGAGAACCTGCACGCCCTACGATTCCTGGAGACGCCTTACGGCGTCACTACGAACTTATGAGCGACGGTATTTTCGGTAGTCGATGCCCAGATGATCGACTCGGTAGCGCAGGATGCGGCTGGTGGTTTTGAGCTCTCTGGCGGCGGCGGCCATGTTGCCGTCGGTTCGCTTGAGGGCGTCGACGATCACGTCGCGCTCGAACAGGGCCACCTGCTCCTCCAGCGACTGGGCGACCGCCGCGTCGACCACGTCGGGCGTCTGGAGCGTGGGGGGCAGATTGTGGCCGTGGACGACGCCGTCGGTGCTCAGCAGCACGGCCCGCTCGATGCAGTTCTCCAGCTCGCGCACGTTGCCGGGCCAGTGGTACGCCATCATCATATTGATGGCCGGGGTGCTGATGCGGCGCACTTCCTTGCTCATGCGCGTGGCGTAGCGCTCGACGAAATGGTCGGCCAGCAGCAGGATGTCGTCCTTGCGCTCGCGCAGCGGCGGCAGGAAGATCGGAAAGACGTTGATGCGATAGTACAGGTCCTTGCGGAACGAGCCGTCGTCGACGCCCTTCTCCAGATCGCGATTGGTCGCGGCGATGATCCGCACATTGCTCTTGCGGGTCTGGTTGCTCCCGACGCGCTCGAACTGCCGCTCCTGCAGCGCCCGCAGCAGCTTGACCTGCGTGATGGCCGTGAAGTCGCCCACCTCGTCCAGAAACAGCGTGCCGCCGTCGGCCTCCTCGATGCGCCCCAGCCGCGTGGCGATGGCGCCGGTGAAGGCGCCCTTCTCGTGTCCGAACAGCTCGCTCTCCAGCAGCGTCTCGCTCAGGGCGGCGCAGTTGACCTTGATGAAGGGCCCCTTGGCCCGCGGGCTGGAGTAGTGGATGGCGTGGGCGACGAGTTCCTTGCCCGTGCCGCTCTCGCCGCGGATGAGCACGGTGGTGTCGCTGGCGGCCACCTGCTGGATCGCGCGATACACCTCGCGCATGGCCCCGGAGTTGCCCAGGATGTTCTCGGGGCGGAAGATGTCCTGAAGCTGCCCGTGCAGGCGGAGGTTCTCTTCCTCCAGGGCCGCACGCTGGGCAGCCAGGTCGCGCCGGGCCTTGACGTCGTTGGCGATCATGCTTGCGACGATCGTCAGAAGCCGCGCGTCCTCCTTGAGTGAGATCGTCTCGTCGAAAACGCGGTCGACCGACAGTGCCCCGACCACCGAGTTGCCGATGGTGATGGGCACGCAGATAAAGCTGATCTCGTCCTTGGAGACTTTGCGGCGCTGGTGCAGGCGGTCGAGGAAGAGCGGCTCTTGCGAGACCTTGGGCACGACGGCCGCCCGCCCGGTCTGGACCACGCGGCCGATGATTCCCTCGCCCATGCGGTAGCGGACGGCTTTCTGCTGAACCTCGGAGAGGTTGTGGGCTACTTCGATGACCAGCTCGCTGGCGTCGGGGCTGACCAGCACGATGGTGCCGCGCCGCATAGCCAGCAGCCGATGGAGGATGTCAAGCACCTCGGCGAGCATCTGCCGCTGCATGGCCCCGGTGGCCAGCAGCTTGCTGATCTCGTACAAGGCCGCCAGATTCTGCGAATGACGATCCGGCTGGACCTCGCCAACGTCAAGATCTACGTGTGTGTCCATTTCGTATTCCAATAGCTTGAATCAGCCATTGAGCGACATATTTAGGCAATTCGCAAGACATTATTACAATCTTGTAGCATATAAGCTGGATCCTGGAAAGCGCAATTTAGACGAAAAAAACGCAATAGCAACAGGTTGCGCGGAATGCCTCCATTTGGCACGTCCGGTGCAATGTTATCGACGACTGGAGTCACTAACCAATGTTTATTGACATGAAAGGGCATAGCGGATGGTTCGCGAGCGACTTTCAAAACGCGTATGGCTTGGTATCTCGATCGCCCTGGCGGTCATGGTTCATGGAGCGCCGGTGATGGCCGACGCACCGGCTGGCGCTGCACCTGCGCCGGCTGGGGTCGCCATCAACTCTGGCGACACGGCGTGGATTCTCATCAGCGCGGCGCTGGTGATGCTGATGACGCCGGGCCTGGCGTTCTTCTATGGCGGCCTGGTGCGTCGCAAGAACGTCCTGTCGGTGCTGATGCAGTGCATGACGGCCATCTGCATCGTGAGCATTCAATGGGTGCTGTTCGGATATAGCCTGGCGTTCGGCCCGGACAAGTGGGGCGGGCTTATCGGCGGGCTGGACTGGGTGGGCCTCTCCGGCGTGGGCGCCGCGCCGATGGCGCCGTATGTCGACACCGTTCCGCACAGCGCCTTCATGATCTACCAGATGATGTTCGCGGTGATCACGCCGGCGCTGATCATCGGCGCTTGTGCCGAGCGGATGAAGTTCTCGGCGTTCTGCATCTTCACGCTGCTGTGGTCGACGCTGGTGTACGATCCGCTGGCGCACTGGGTCTGGGGCGCCGGTGGGTTCCTGGGCCTCAACGGCGGATGGGGCGCGCTGGACTTTGCCGGCGGCACGGTTGTGCACATCAGCGCGGGCATGACCGCTCTGGCGGCCGTCATCGTCATGGGCAAGCGACAGGGGCATCCCACGTCGATCAGCCCGCCGCACAACCTGCCCCTGGGCGTTCTGGGCGCGGGGCTGCTGTGGTTCGGCTGGTTCGGCTTCAACGCCGGCAGCGCCCTGCACGCCGACAGTCTGGCGGTGGGGGCGTTCATAGCCACTCACGTTGCGGCGGCCGTTGCCGGACTGACCTGGGCGCTGCTGGACTGGATGTTCCACAAGAAGCCCACGACGCTGGGCATGATCACCGGTGCAGTGGGCGGCCTGGTGGCCGTCACGCCGGGTGCGGGGTTCGTCACGCCGATGGGTGCGATCTTCATCGGCCTGGGGGCGGGCCTGTTTCCCTGGTTGGCCGTGACATTCCTGAAGAACAGATTGGGCTACGACGACACGCTCGACGCCTTCGGGGTGCACGGGCTGGGCGGCATCTGGGGCGCCTTGGCGACGGGCCTGGTGGCCTGCGCCGCGGCCAACCCGGCGGTCAATCGCAATGGGCTGTTCTATGGACCCGGCGGGGCCGAGCAGTTGATGACGCAGTTCAAGGCCGTGTGCGTGGCGGTCGTGTGGTCCTTCGTGATGGGCCTGATCCTGTTCAAGGTCGTCGACCTGATGGTCGGGCTGCGGGTGAACCAGCATGAAGAACGCGTGGGACTGGACCTGACGCAGCACAAGGAAGTCGGATACACGGTGATCGATTAGCCCCCGGCCGCGGCCGGCTCAAAGGAAAACGCCATGAAGTATGTCATCGCAATCATCCAACCCGACCGGCTCGACGAAGTGCTGCGGCGGCTTGAGGAGAAGGAGATCCACCTCGTCACCGTCACCAGCGTGGTGGGGCGCGGGCGGCAGAAGGGCATCGCCGAAGTCTACCGCAGCCACAAAGAGGCCGGCAGCCTCTTGCGAAAGACCAAGCTCGAGATCGCCGTCAACGACACGTTCGTGCAGCCGACCATCGACGCGATCACCGAAGGCGGCCGCACCGGCGCCATCGGCGACGGAAAGATTTTCGTCGTGGACATGGACCGCTGCGTGCGGATCCGCACCGGCGACGAAGGCCCCGAGGCCATCGGTTGACCGCCGCCCAGGATCATCGCATCAACCGCCGCTAACGCGAGAAACGTTAGCGGCGGCGCTTGCCCCGCGCGTCCGCATTCGCACAGGCGAAGAGGGCAAGGAAGCAATAGGGTATTTCAAGCGTTTCCAAGAAACTGGGCAGAACGAAAAGGAATTGTTCATGAAGACCGTACTCAAGACACTCGCGCTGTTCACCGCTATCGCAGCGTGCCTGGCGCCGGCGGCTCTGGCCGATGAGGGCGGCGCCAACTGGCTGGGCGCGATGCAGGCCGAGACGGCGGCCTCACGCGCGGCGATGGCGGCCCCGGGCGTCGAAGAGTGGAAGAAGCCCATCCCCATCAGCTTCGCCATCGATTACACGATGGTCAGCGACTACGTGTGGCGCGGGATCAATCTCAGTGAGTTTGACGGCGAGGGCGGCGAGCGGCCCAACCACCAACTGACCGTCTCGTCGGAGGTGAACCTGGGTCCCTACGGGCGCGTCGGCGGCTCAGTGTGGTTCGAGTGGTTCGCCGGCCAGCCGCAGATCACCGACTGGACCGACAGCCATCTGCAGGAAGTCGATTATGCGGTCTACTACGGCTACAACATCGAGCCGTTGGGCATCAATGCCGAGATCGGCTACCTCTGGTACGCGTTCCCGCCGTACCGCAGCGTGCCCGATGCCAGCAGCGACGCGGCCAGCACACAGGAACTTTACACCAAGCTGTCTTTCGACGACGGCCTGTGGTGGCGCAGCCTGGGCTTCAAGGATGTCAAGAGCCCGATCTTCAATCCCTACATCCTGTATGCCTTCGACATGGATCTGGCGCCCAGCGGATCGTACGGCGAGTTCGGGATCAGTCATCCCTTCGCCCTGAAGGAATGCGGCATGGGCGAGACGCCCGTCCTCAAGGACATTACGATCACGCCCTCGTGGAAGATGGGCTGGAGTAACAACTGGATCAACAAGTACTCGCTGAAGGACCCACAGAAGGAGAATGTCGGCGGTGTCAACAACCTGACCTACGGCCTGCTGGTCAGCTACGATCTCAAGAGTGCCCTGAACATTCCCGACAAGTACTGCGGCTCGCTGTATCTCAATGGATTCCTGAACTACAGCCAGGCTATCGCACGGCAGTTCCTCAACGACGAGATCTACGGCGGCGTCAGCGTCGGGTATGGATGGTGAGCGGAATCTATTAGCCGCTGAGGTCGCTGAGGTCGCTGAGGAAGAAGAGAGACGGGGAGGAAAGGACGACTAAGACTTTGCCACAAAGGTCACAAAGCACACGAAGAAAGTGAAGAGAACTCTTTTGTGGCCTTTGTGATCTTCGTGGCAAAGTTGTTCGGGTTGGAAGAGCCGCGATTTGATGGCTCATGGTGAATCGAGATTGTCGCCCGGGGGTCTTGCGCGGCGTCGAAGGCAGCCATCCGCATCTGCCCGCGAATGCCAAAACGCCTTCGGCGTCGCGCAAGACCTCCGGGAGCAGCCGCTTTTCCTACAACGTTGTAGGAGAATCCGCGCCATTGCTACAACTATGTCGCCGATGGCGTGATTCTACCCGTTTTGGTCGGCACTCTTAAGTCTTATCCAAATTGGCTCTTGAGGCCTTCCGTTGGGCATTGGCACATCTTGTGTAACGCCCTCATCGTCAGCCCGGGGCAGACCCCGACCGGGAGAATCCCGGCCGGCGCGAGCTGATGAGAGACTTGACTTTTGGTTTATAGCCGCGTGATTTGCGCGCGGTCAAATCGCCGGACGAGGTCTTGCCCCACTTGCTGAAAAGTCGTGCTGCATGACTGCGCTATCGCTGCGCGCCTGCGGCAGAAAGGATTCGACATGCTGGGCATGTTCAAGAGCAAAGTGAGCCTTCTGGCGGCGGCGGCGATTCTGGTGCTGCCGGCCGCCTCGGTCTTCGGGGCCGATTCCGGCGCGCCGGACAGCCAGGTCGGCGTCGACACCCTCTGGGTCACCATCGCCGCGATGCTGGTCTTCTTCATGCAGGCCGGGTTCGGGATGGTCGAGGCCGGCTTCATCCGCGCCAAGAACTCCAGTAATATCCTGATGAAGAACTTCATCGACTATTGCACGGCCATCGTGATGTTCTTCCTCGTCGGCTACGCCATCATGTTCGGCACGGGCAACAGCTTCCTGGGCTGGAGCGGCTTTGGCCTCTCGGGCGTGGCCGACATCATCCCCAATACGCACGTGCAGAAATACGCGTTCTGGTTCTTCCAGGCCGCCTTCTGCGGCGCGGCGGCCTCGATCGTCGCCGGGGGCATGGCCGAGCGGATGAAGTTCGCCGCGTACATCATCTACACCGTCGCCATCAGCGCGGTGGTCTATCCCATCGTCGGCCACTGGGTCTGGAACGAGGGCGGCTGGCTGGCGCAGATGGGTTTCAAGGACTTTGCCGGCTCGACCGTCGTGCATATCACCGGCGGGTGGGCCGCCTTCATCGGCACGATCATCCTGGGTCCGCGCATCGGCAAGTACAAAAATGGCGGTTTACCCAAGGCCATCGCCGGGCACAACATCCCCATCGCCTGCCTGGGCGTGTTCATCCTCTGGTTCGGGTGGTTCGGGTTCAATCCCGGCAGCACCGTGGCCGTTGGCGACGGCTCCGCCTTCTCGCGCGTGGCGATGAACACCAATCTCGCCGCGGCGGTCGGCGCCCTGGCGGCGATGGCCGTCGTCTGGATCTTCTTCGGCAAGCCCGACCTGTCGATGACGATGAACGGCGCCCTGGCGGGCCTGGTGGCCGTCACCGGTCCATGCGCGTACATCGAGCCCTGGGCGGCCATCGCGATTGGGGCAGTGGCCGGCGTGCTGGTGGTCATCGGCGTCTCGCTGCTGGACCGTCTCCACGTCGACGACCCGGTCGGGGCGGTGGCCGTGCACGGCTTCAACGGCATCTGGGGCACGCTGGCCATCGGCGTCTTCGGGCAAAAAGCCTTGGGCGTGCCGCTGGATGGCCTGGTCTACGGCGGCGGGTGGAGCCAACTGGGCGTGCAGGCGCTGGGGATGCTGACGGTGGCGGCCTTCTCGATCGTGTGCATGGGCGCGGTGTTCCTGGCCATCAAGCACACAATGGGTCTGCGCGTCTCGCGGGCGGAGGAGTTCCGCGGGCTGGACATCGGCCAGCACGGCATGGAGTCGTACGCCGGGTTCCAGATTTTCGCCAACGAGTAACAGGAAGAAGATCATGAAGCTGATCATCGCCTACATCCAGCCGGAAAAACTCAACGACGTCAAGCAGGCCCTGTACGCCAAGGAGGTCTACAAGATGTCGGTGACCAACGCCTTGGGCTGCGGGCAGCAGAAGGGCTATCACGAGACCTATCGCGGCGTCGACGTGGAAGTCAACCTGCTCAAGAAGATACGCGTGGAGATCGCCGTCAACGAAGACTTCGTGCAGCCGACGATCGACGCGATCATCGAAGGGGCCCGCACCGGCAACATCGGCGACGGCAAGATCTTCGTCACGGACCTGGGCCAGTGCGTCCGCATCCGCACCGGCGAAGAGGGCCATAACGCGATCGGGTAGAACCGGCGGGGGTCTCGCGCGGCGTCGGGGCGGCCATCCGCACTGCCCGCGAATTGCCAGAACGCCTTCGGCGTCGCGCGAGACCCCTTCTGCGATTGTGGATTTGAATCCGCTATTGCGGATTTCGGATTATCGCCCGTGTCCCGCTTTGTTAGCGGTCGAGCTCCCACGGGATCTTCGGCTTGCTTGATGGGTTTCTTACCTGATCCAAAAACCCCGCGGAGCATCCGCTCTTGCCAAGGCTTTGGCGAGAATCAGAAATCCGCAATCGTCCCTTCCGTCACCGTCACGGCCTGGCCCATCAGCATTACGCGCGGCCCCGATACGCGCAGGCGCACCACGCCGCCGCGGGCCGAGGCCTGGTAGCCGGTCAACTCGCTCTTGCCCAGGCGCCCCTGCCAGTACGGGCCCAGGCAGCAGTGCGCCGAGCCGGTCACCGGATCCTCGTTCACGCCCACGGCCGGGCAGAAGAACCGCGAGACGAAATCGAAGCGCCGGTCGTCGCAAGTGCACGTGACGATGACGCCGCGCGTCTCTACTGGCAGCAGCATGGCCCAGTTCGGCGCCAGCGCCCGCAAGGCCGCCTCGCTGGAAAGCTCGATGATGTAATCAAAGCGGTTGCGGCCGACAAACGTGACCTGTTTTGTGGCATGGGCGTCCCCCAGGGACAGGTCCCTCATGGACAGGTCTCGTCCACGCATCTTCCCTTGGCCCCCCGCAATCCCCAGCGCCGCGAGCATGCCTGCCGCGGGCGGGGCTTCATGGGCCGCCTCGGCAGGAAAGTCCATCTCGATCCACCCGTCGCGCCGGTGCATCGTCAGCAGCCCGCTGGCCGTGTGGAAACGGATTGCCTCGCCCGCGCCCGCGCGGTCCTGTTCATACAGCACGTGCGCCGACGCCAGCGTCGCGTGGCCGCACAACTCCACCTCGCACGCCGGCGTAAACCATCGCAACGAGTAGCCCTCGCCGCGCGGGGCCACGAACGCGGTTTCGGAGAGATTCATCTCGGCCGCCACGCGCTGCATCCATGCCGCTTCGGCGGGCTCGTTCAACAAGCAGACGGCCGCGGGGTTTCCGGCGAAGGGTTTGTCGGTGAAAGCGTCAACGTGGAAAATCGGAATGGTCATGTCCATCAGGATACACCAGGCATGTCCCCATATCAAAATGGCGCCTTCAAAATGTCTCGTTTAGCGACGTTTTCGCAGCAGCGTCGCCACCGCGCCGACGGTCAGCAGGATCATCGTGCAGGGCTCGGGGATGACCTGTTTGTCTTTGCTGATGATCAACTTGCCGCCGGCGGCGATGAGGGCGTCCCATTGAAATGCCCACGCCAGGTCATCCGGTCCGGTGGGGCCCGTGGTATCCGACAGCGTTGTCGGCAGGGCGTCTTCCAGGGCGGCCTGCGTCAGTGGGGCGGTGCCGGCCTGGTAGTGGCTGGGTCTGGGGGTTACGACCGTTTCGGCGACGCGGCAGGAATCCATCGCCTGCGTTGCCGTGTTGCCCCCGGTGATCACGAGCGATTTGTTGATAACCGAATTGTTCAGATTGAGATCGACGTATTGGAAGAAGTGCGTGGTCAAGGGCGAACTACTGATATTGCTGATGGCGATGCTTTCAATAATGTCGCTGGTGCCGCTGCCGGCCGCGCCGCCCCTGAGGATGAACGTCAACTCGATCATCACCTGCGGCGAGGTATAACACAGATAGAGAGTTTCAGCAAAGCCGTCGAAATTGGTGTCCGTCAGGCCGCCGATATAGGGCAGAGTGCTGACGTTAGACTCCGGGCCGATGTCTGCGAGGCGCAGCCAGAACCACTGCCGGCCAAGCTGGTCAACGCCATCGACCGTCCAGTCGCACATGCCCGCTCCGGCGGCATCGACGACGGCCGTGGCGTTGCCGTCGGCCAGAGTGAATACGGCCCCGTTGGCGCAGAGCGCAGTGCCGCTAAGGCACATAATCACTGCGACAAGGGATGCCCGTCGACTCACGTCAACCTCCGTCTGTCATCCTGACAGAATGAATTGCCTGCACACAAAGCCCGGCATCACCGGGCTGCAGACGTGTCCTCGTTTCGTTGCGACCGAAACCCTCACTGGGTCAACTGACAGGCAAAATCATAGCGGCAAACACCGAATCTGTCAAGGCTAAAACTCAGGGTGCAGACTCGGGGTGCGACCGAACTTTCTGGCAGCAGGTAACAGCAACGACTTTGCGACAGAGAGCAGAGGATTTTGCATGATTGCCCCAGGAATGGCGAATCCTTGGCACGCGGGCCGAAGGCCTGCAATTCGTCAGCCTAGGGCGCAGTCGAGAGCGAAGCGAGGGACGCAGCCCTGGGTCAGGTCGCCCCCACGGTCCAAGCCCTGAAAGGGCGGCACACGATGATATTTCGCCCTTTCAGGGCTCAAAACATGTTGGGGCAATGATGACCCAGGGCGGCGCTGCGCTTTGCCCTGGGCTGACGAACATTCGTCCTTCGGACGAAAGAGGGATCTCGCGGCGGGATTATGCAAAATCCTCTGTGCTCTGTGGCGAGGTGCGTTTGGCCCGCTTGTAGCATGGCTTGCGATCTTGCCAGTCACACCCTGGACTGCCAGGCTCCTGACGATCGACGGCGGCGACGGATCACGAGGGTCGCCGCGCCGGTCAACAGCAGGCCCAGCGACGCCGGCTCGGGAATAAGCTGCTTGTCCTTGCTGATGAAGTACGTGCCCCTCTTGGGGATCACCACGTCCCATTGGTACGCCCAGGCCAGATCTCCGGGCCCGACGGACCCTGTCGCGCCGGAAAGGGTCGTCGCTGCCGCGTCCTCCAGGCTATCGAGAACGGCCGCCGTCAGATCCGCCTGGCAGAGGCTCGGGCGGGGGGTCACGACGGTTTCGGCGACCCAGCTGCCGCCGAGGGTCTGAATGGCCGTGTTGCCACTGACAACCTTCAGAGAGTCATTGACGCTCGACGCATTGAGGTTGATGTCGACGTACTGGAAGAAGTGCATGCTCAACGGCGCGCCGCTGGTATTGGTGATGCCGATGACTTCAGCGATATCGCTGGTTCCGCTGCCCGCCGCCCCGCCGGTCAGAAGGAACGTCAGCTCGACCTTGACCTGGGTCGAGGCATATCGCAGATAAAGCGTTTCCGCCGAGCCGTCGAAATTGGTGTCTGTCAGCCCGCCGCCGGTGAAGGGCAGGGCACTGACGCTCGACTCCGGGCCGCTGTCTCCGATGCGGTACCAGAACCACTGCATCGCCAGGTGATCGACGCCGTCCACCTTCCACTCGTACATCCCCGTCCCCCCGGTGGCGTCGACGGTGGCGGTCGAGTTGGCGTCGGCCATGGTGAAGATTGCGGCTTGGCCGGGCACGGCCAGCCCCCCCAGCCCGGCCAGCAGGATGATTGATGTCAGCAGGCGGTTCATTCGGCACCTCCGATTCGACGGCGACGGATCACCACCGCCAGGCTGCACGCGGCCAGCAGGCTCATGGTGGCCGGTTCAGGAACGGTCACGAACGCGGCGTCGGAGCCGAACTCGGCCACGAGGCCCTGGCCGTCGTTGAGGAAGCCCAGGCCCGTCAGATCGCCCGACAGCGTCAGGTCGAAGTTGATGCAGTCGGCCACGGCGCCCAATCCCCCCAGACTTACCAGCGCGGGCGAGGTCACAATGCCGCCTTCCGGGCCGTCCAGATTTGTCGGCCCGTCCAGGTTGACGTTGCTGAACCGTGTTTCGGTATGGGCTCGCATTGCCGAAATCACGTTAGTCAGCAGGGGGGAACTTCCGCTGCCGCTGTTGCCCAATCCCCATTCGCCGCTGACAACCGCCCCGCCGGTCAACTGCACGGGGATACCGTCAAAGCTCACGCTCTGGCTTCCGGAGGCGATGGTGGCTGTCCCACCGGTGATCGCCACGCCGCCCAGATCGAACGAAAGGCTCGTCAGGATCTGATCGGCGCTACCGAACCAGCCGGGGACCGATGTCGAGGTGTTACGCAGCGAAATCTTCAGCAAATTCGGTGTGGCATCGTCCCAGACAAACACTGCCTGGGCCGACAGCCCCGCGACCGCCATGCCGTCGTCGGTTGACTTATTCAGAGTGTAGGTCTCGCTGATGACAGAAGCATTCAGTACCGAAGCGGTCAGAAGCACCATCGTGATTCCCATCAGGCTGTTGATCTTGTTCGTCTTCACGGTTCTTGCCTCCAGGGGCAATGGGCTCGATTCCCTCCTCGCCGGCCGCGAGCCTCGGACGGCGACACAAACTCGTGTTTGCTTCCAGAAGGGCAAGCTGCGGTTCAAACGGATGGCACAAATCTCAGGCAACGTGGTGTCGGTTCAGCCGACGCATGAAGACTCCCAGGGAGCCCAGAAGCAGCATGCTGATCGTCGCCGGCTCGGGGATGCGACCCTGGATCAGGATGTCCTGCTTGTCGACGCTGTCGAGCACGATGGGCCACACCGACGGACTGTAGCTGGCGGGAATGCTTGCCAGCAGGTTGTTGGCCGCCGTCGCGACCGAGGCGTTGTTGGTGATGAAGAAGTGGCCGCTGGTCACGTTGAAGACCGAGCCGGTCTCGTTGATCACTTCCCACAGGGCCGTCTGCAGGGCGGCGGCGTCCACGGCCGTGGCCACGGCGGGAGCGTACGTATTGAACAGGTAGGCGACCATCCAGCCGTTGGTCAGCGTCGACGCGCTGCGCTCGGTCACCTCGGTGGTCGCGGAATAGTGGTCGAGATCCACGCAGTAGCCCAGCAGATCCTCGCCCAGGTAGTTGATCTTCATCTGCCCGGCGGCCACGGTCTGTCCGTTGGCCAGCGTCCCGGTGCAGTTGATCTTGAACTGTGCGCTTAGCGCCTCGCCGCTGTACGTCATCACCGCGGCCGAAGCCTGCATCCCAATCAGAGAAATCACGGCAGCACAAACCACAGCATGAGTCGTGGAAATCTTCATTCTTGCCTCCTGGGGCAATGTGGCTCGATCCCTCCTCGCCGGCCGCGAGCCTCGGACGGCGACACTACCTCTCGGTTCTGATGACGCCGCACCACGGCGGCGCCCCTCGCACATCTCCCTCACGATCCCTGGCCGCTCATGCGGCCTACCGAAACCTCCTCCTCCAGACAGCAGTGCTTTCCTTCCTTCCAACGCCGCCGCGCACTGATCTTCCTCAGACGGCGCCCCGCCACAGATCACAGCGATACGCTCAAGGCCGGCGCCGGCCGCACCGACACCGCAGCTGCAGCCGGACCGATCCCGCAACTCCCCCCGCCCCCGCGCCGGCCCCATGCCGACGCCACCGCCCTCGGCGCCCCTGGCGCCCAAGGCCCGCCAAGCCGCCCGGGAACGTGGCCTGGGCGCCTGGAGGCTGATCCGGATACAAACGCCGACGCACCTGGCAAGGCGGTCCAAGCCGCAAAGGGCCGGGCCGCACCGAACGGCCCTATGGACCGCGCCGCCAAGGCGCCGGCAAACCGCATCGGCCGTGCCGGCGAGCCTGGCGCCGGCGCACAACGGACCGCCCGCACTGGCGAGCGAACCGCAGCACGCACAGGGCCAGACCCGCACAGCCGTCAGGCGCCCATGCCGCGTTCCCAGAAGGCCTCGCGTCGCTCAACTTCCGCTCCTCGAAGCCATCTGAGGCAACCATACGATCCACTTTGGCGCAGGCAAATTCGGTTGATGAAAAAATGACGGGAGAGTCTTACCAGAGAACGGGAGGACGCGGAGATGAATGGTGAGGAAACAAACTACAAGCGGCAGGTCGGTCGCAACATCGCGTCGGTGAAACCGCTTTCCGCCTCTGCGAGGCGTCAAGAGCGTGTCGAACCTCACCGGCAGATGGAACCCGTTTCAGGCTCCGATGACTTCTTCGGCGCTGCGATCCACGGTCTTGGTGCCGATGAATCTGGCGGCCGCGGCGGCGCCGGCGGCGAAGAGGTAGGCGGCCAGGGCCATGAGCACCATGTCGGCGATGAGCAGCGTCAGATTCTTCATGGGGTTCCTGATGTAGTTCATCAACAGCAGCACCATGCTGGCGGCTGTGGTCACCAGCATGAGCACGGCCGGCACGAAGGCGTACCATGTTCGGCGCTTGCGCTGCAGCAGCCACAGGGCGGCCATCGACAGGACCATCGCGGCCAGCAACTGGTTGGCTGCGCCGAAGATGCTCCAGAGGGCCTTAGCCCCGCCAGTCAGCGCGAACAGCAGCATTAACGCCACCGCCAGCGCCGAGTTGACCCAGTAGTGCCTCAGCACGAGGAAGAAACTGCGCAGCGCACCGGCGGCCACCTTGGGCGCTCGCGCGGGCGCTGAGCCCGTGGCTTCGGGCGTGGCGGGTATTCCGCCCGAGCCGGCGGGGCCGGATTCACCCTCGGGCCAATCCTGCCGCTCGGCGGCGCCTACCGGCAGGGCGAACACGTCGTAGTGGCCGAACAGCGCCCGCCAGACTTCCTCGATCAGGTACCGCATGAGGCGCACGGCCGTGTCCAGCGTCGTTACCAGGAATCCTTCCAGCAGCACCATGCCCGCCAGCGCCCCGGCCACGACCGGAACGCCCAGCGCCATGTTGGCGGCCGTGCCGACAGCCATCGCGAAGACGACGACGGGATTGCTCTCAGCCTTGATTGCGCTGGTGATTTTGGGATAGATGTCGGCAATGTAGGGCTTCATGTCCATGCCGACGATGCACACGGCGATGACGCACACGGCCAGAAAGGTTTCCAGCAACATCGCGTGGTAGCCGATCTGGCGGACGGCCTTTTCGCTGGTGAGCTGCTTGCAGGTGGTTCCGCCGGCGCAGAGGCTATGGAATCCGCTGACGGCCCCGCAGGCGATGGTAATGAACAGCATCGGCCAGATGGGCAGGCCGGAGACGGCCTCGCCCTGACTGATGGAGAGGGGCGCCACGGCGCGCGTGATATTGACAGGTGCGGCCATGCGGTCATGCTTGGCGGCGAAGACCTCGTCGCCGCCGCTGAGGTGCAGCCCGCCCACCGCCGCCACGGCCAGCACCACGATCAGCATGGCCATGCCCACGTAGAGAATGTGCACGTTGATGAAGTCGCGGCTTTGCAGGAAGATCCACACCGGCACGCCGGCCGCGACCAGCACGTACGCGGCCAGCAGCAGTTTCCAGACCAGCGGGTCCAGATTGACCGGCCAGTACAGCCCCGCCATGATCGAGACGGCGCAGATTGCGACGGCCAGGACGCTGCACTTCCAGACCTTGACCTTGCGCTTGATGTACAGCCAGCCCACCAGCGGACCAAAGAGCGTGATCACGATCACGCTGGTCGAGGCGATCCCGCCGATGACGATCGACGGCTGGCCTTGCGGACTGGTCATCTGGCGAAAGAGCGAGGAACTCGTGATCCCGAGGCGCGCCATGTCGACCGTGCTGGTCAACGCCGCGGCCGAGAGGTTCAGGAACATCGCCGTCACCAGCGAGAGCATGAGGATCAGGCACAGCACGAAGCCGACGAACGGGCCTGGCCCGAGCATGCGACGGGCGATCCCGGCCATCGATTCGCCGCGCGTGCGGGTGGACATGAACGTGGCGAGGTAGTCGTGCACCGCGCCGAAAAAGATGCCGCCCACCAGCACCCACAGCAGGGCGGGAACCCAGCCGTAGACGATGGCCAGCACCGGCCCGACGATCGGCCCGGCCCCGGCGATGGAGGCGAAGTGATGCGCGAAGACCACCGGCGTGGGCGTCGGGACGTAATCCTGGCCATCAGCGTGCAGCCTCGCCGGCGTGAGGCGGTTTACATCCTCGCCCACCATCCGCGCCAGAAACCGCGAGTAGAACCGCCCCGCCAGCAGCAGGGCCGCCCCCGACAAAACCAGGATCCACAACACGGTCATCGCTCTTCTCCATACGGTAGCCTTCCAGCCTGTGTCTCCACAGCCTGGAAAGGCTGTGCCACCTAAAACAGTTTGCGGGTGATGACGACGGCGCGGCGGCCCTTGTACTGGCCCAGTCGGCCGGCGAACTTCGGCACGCCCGCCACGCGGACGATCACCTCGCCGTCGCTGGCCAGATCCGTCGCCAGCACGTCGCCTACCGACAGGCCGGCCAGCGTCTCGTCGCTGACGTTGAAATCTTCCGTCGTCACGCGCAGCTCGATCGGTCCAGCCGACGCCGCCGCAGCGGGACCGCCGCCGGCGTGGGACATCTTCCGCATCCCCAGCCGAAGCACGCCGCTGCTGCGCCCCAGCGACACGCCCAGGCGCAGCACCGTCAGCACGTCGGGGGGCGCCCCGGAACCGACGGCCGCCGGCGAGGCACGCCATGCGCGCAAATTATCCGCCGCCTGGGCCGCCGCCTCGGCTGCACGGGCGGCCACGCGACGCTCGACCTCCGTCAACGGACGCTGCTGGAGCAGGGCCGACTTTTCGCAGCCCAGCAGCCGGCAGGCCATCGCCAACGCCAGAGGCGTTTCTATGTCGCACCAGGCGGCCGCCTCGCTGTCTTCGCCGGCGTGCAGCACGTAGCAGGCGCCCTCGCACGACTGCACGAACGAATCGGCGGGTTCCTGGGTCGCGCCGGGAAGAAAGACCTGCAGGTCCGCACCCAGCAGCGCTCGCGCCGCGGACGCGAAGGCCTGGCCGAAACTGCACGCGGAGTCGCCCGCGCTTGCGGCGCCGACGTCAACCTGCACGCTTGTCGATTTGCTCATAGCCGGACGTCCCTGTCTATGCTCGCGATTGTAGCGTGGGCGGCACAGGCTTTCCAGCCTGCGACTGAACGGCGTCACAGCCCGAGAAGATCGTGCTGCCTGCTATAATTCACCGGCACACTTCGAGGACTGCAAATGAGCGCCGACGGTGGAACACGACTTCTGAGGAATATCGTTATAGCCGCGTTTATCGCGGCGGTGGCTGTCATTCTCGTCGGCGGGTACTACGCCCGCGACAGGATCCCGCCGATCCCGCAGCGGATCGCCGGTCCGGGCGGAGCGTTGAGTGACCGCGACGCCATCATGCGCGGACAGGATGTCTACCAGAGCCACGGCCTCATGGACCACGGCAGCCTCTGGGGGCACGGGACGCTGCGCGGGATGGACTTCTCGGCCGACACGCTGCACCTGATGGGCCAGTGGGCTCGCGACTTCCTCGCCGGCGGCTCGCCGGGGGGCTATGAGACTCTCCCGCCCGAACGCAAAGCCGTGATCGACCAGCAGGTCATCGCCGAGATCAAGCACAGCCGCGTCGTCGACGGCGCGCTGACGCTGACGCCGGCGATGGCATACGCCTTCGGGCAGAACCGCCTGCACTGGCAGAGGGAGTTCCGCGACGGCGACACGGGCGTGGGGTTCCTGCCCGATACCATCGCCCAGCCGCAGCAGCGGCAGGATATTGCCGACTTCTTCTTCTGGGCCGCCTGGGCCGCCGGCGCCCTGCGCCCCGGCGAGACCGCCACCTACACCGTCAACTGGCCGTACGACCCGACCGTCGGCAATGTCGCGGCGCCCGAGGCGTTTCTCTGGAGCGTGCTGTCGATCCTGGCGCTGCTGGCCGTGCTGGGGCTCATCGTCTACATCGTGCACCGCTACGGGTTTTTCTTCGGCGAGGCCAAAGCCGCCGACATCTCGCAGAGCCTGCTCCAGGCGCCCGTCACGCCCAGCCAGCGGGCCACGGCCAAGTTCTTCCTCGTCGCCGTGCTGCTGTTTGTGGTGCAGATCCTCAACGGCGGGCTGCTGGCCAACTACACCGTTCGCCCGGGGCAGTTTTACATCCAGACCATCGGCAAGCTCTATCCGTACAGTTGGGCCAAGACGTGGCACGTGCAGTTGGCGATCCTGTGGA
Organism: Phycisphaerae bacterium; assembly: GCA_039683615.1. GTDB lineage: Bacteria > Planctomycetota > Phycisphaerae > SM23-33 > SM23-33 > JAJFUU01. Next base: position 358,236 of record JBDKRA010000022.1, on the reverse strand, counting down.
TCGCCCTGGCCTGGGTCGGCACGGCGATCTATATCGGCCCCTTCATCACCCACCGCGAGCCGCCCCGCCAGCGCCTGCTGGTGAACCTGCTGTTCTGGGCCGTCGTCGGCGTCGTCGTCGCCAGCCTGACCGGCGAGGTGCTGAGCATCAAGGGTCTCATGGGCGACTGGTGGTTCTGGCTGGGGCACCAGGGATGGGAATATCTCGAACTGGGGCGCCTCTGGCAGATCCTCCTGCTGGCGGGCCTGGTGTTCTGGCTGGTCATCGTGTACCGCACGATGATCCCGGCCCTGCGCGAAGCGGGCGGGGCCGAGATCGGCAGCAACGTCGCCTCCGACCGCCGATCCCTGATCGTCTTCTACATCATCAGTGCCGTGCTGATCGTCGTGTTCTTCGCATTCGGGCTCTTCTACGGCCGCGGGACGCACCTGACCATCGCCGAGTACTGGCGATGGTTCGTGGTGCACATCTGGGTCGAGGGCATCTTCGAGTTCTTCGGCGTGGCGGTCATCTCGCTGTTCCTGGTCTTCATGGGCCTTGTGCAGGCGCGGGCAGCGCTTCGCGTGGCGTACCTGACGGCGACCCTGGTGCTCTTCTACGGCATCCCCGGCGTGGCGCATCATTACTTCTGGGTGGGGGGGCCGAGCTACTGGCTGGCGCTGGGCGGGGTATTCAGCAGCCTCGAGCCGGTCCCGCTGATCCTGCTGGTGGTGCGGGCGTGGATGGAATACCGCGCCATCCGCGCGCAGGGCCGCGAGTTCCCCTACAAGTGGCCGCTCTATTTCCTCGTAGCCAGCAGCTTCTGGAACTTCGTCGGGGCGGCGATATTCGGCTTCATCATGAACCTGCCGATCATCAACTATTACACGCACGCGACGTACCTGACCGCCAACCACGCCCATACCGCCCTGTTCGGCGTGTACGGGATGCTGGCGATCTCGCTGCTGCTGTTCAGTTGGCGGGGGATTGTCGAGGGACAGTACTGGAACGAGAAGCTGCTCAAGATCAGCTTCTGGGGCCTCAACATTGGGTTGTTCCTGATGTTCAGCACAAGCCTGCTGCCCATCGCCCTGATGCAGATCAATGAGGTCGCCACCCACGGCTTCTACGCCGCCCGCAGCCCCGCGTTCTGGCAACTGCCCCACGTGCGCTGGGCCGCCGAGTGGCGCATCGTGCCGGACATGATCGTCATCGTCTTCGGCGCCCTGCCGCTGCTGTGGTTTCTGATCAAGACCTTCCCCAAGCTGCGCACGAAATGATTTCGGCGTCGGGGACCGGGAGAGCGGGATTACGCGGATTTTGGGGATTAAGAGGATTAGAGACAAGACCGGGATGGGAAAGCGTTAGCGGCGGGGCAAGCCCCGCCGCTAACGCTGCCCGCACTACGTTTCTTCCCAATCCTCTTAATCCGTTTCTAATCCGTGTAATCCCGCTCTCCCCTTCCCCGAGCGTTCAATTTCCACCGAGTTCCACGATTCGCTTGCGGTAGTAGCGATAGTTCGCCAGCGAGCACTCTTCCGGTACGCCGTGGTCGCTGGTCGGGATGTAACCGCCGCGGGCCCGCATCGGCGGGATGACGCGCTCGAGGTACTTGTCGATCGCGGGCGGGCCCAGGGCGATCACGCGCTTGTCGATCCCGCCGGTCATCACCAGGTTGGGATACTGCCGCGCCTGCTCCACCACGTCGCAGCCGCTGGCCACTTCAAAGGGGCTCATCACGTCCATGCCGATTTCGTTCATGTACCATGGGATGGTCGGCCGGCAGTCGCCGTCGGTGTCGATCTGGATATACAGGTGCCGCGCCTTGTCAATCTGGCGGCGCTTCACGTTGGTCAGGAGCTGCTGGTAGTACGGCCACCAGAACTCCTTGAACGTGTGCGGGCCCACCAGCGGGCCGTGGTTGTAGCAGATGTCCTCGGCGATGAAGATCTGGTCGAAGGTCGCGTGCTGCTGGTAGAAGGCCGTCACCGCGTCGGCGAGTTTGAGCCAGGTCTCCATCATGTCGTGCACGACGTCGGGCATGTCATAGAACGCCGTCATCATGCGCTCGACGCCAAAGAGCGCCCGCAGGTACATGCCCGCCCCGGCCAGCGACTGGTTGATGATCCATCCGCGGCCCGCCAGTTCGGCGACGGTCTTAAAATGCGCGTCCATATTGGCGTAGCGTCCGGCCGACGTCGGGTCGAGCCGCGGCTTGCAGATCTCTTCCCAGTCCTTGCGGTCGTGGACGGGGAAGTCCAGGTACTCGGGCATGAAGCCGTTGCGGCGGCCTTTGAAGAACTTGACGGTGCGTCCGGCCCAGTCGCGCACGATGTCGTACTCTTCGAGTTGCTCGACGATCTTCTCCTCGAAGTTGGGCAAGTAGCCCGGCTCGCACCAGCCCAGGCCGCCAAAGCCGGTCATCGCCGGCGGGTCGTAGTCGAACTCCCTGGCGAAGTCGGCGTCGCGCGCGAGGCCTTCGCTGAACCAGCGGTCCAGGCAGTAGTACCCGAACTCCTTCTTGTACAGCGGCGCCCCGGGCACCATCGCGTAAGCGTCGCGCAGCTTCCGCGCGCCGAGGTCCATCTTCTCGCGAGGCACCATCGCATGAATGCCGTCCGGTGTGGCCATTTTGGTCAATCCTTATAAGAAGGGGCATGCTCGCACAGAAAGGCGTCGCGGGCAAGTGTGGGAATTCGAGCCGCTGAGGTCGCTGAGGACGCTGAGGAAGGCGTTTGCCAAAAACACCTCTTTCCTCTGTGTTCTCTGTGCCTCTGTGGCCCATCATCCCGGCTGCGGTCAGGGAGAATTGGGCCACAGAGGCACAGAGAAAAACGAGAGGGCTCAATTGACGGGGATAAGAAGCAACTTCGCCAACTGCTGAGGTGGCTGAGGACGCTGGGGAAGGCAGTTGCCAAAAGACACTTCTTTCCTCAGCGTCCTCAGCGACCTCTGCGGCTAATTACTTCCCGCTCTTTTCGTTCTGAACGATCTCCACGTCATCGCCGAACTCTTCCAGCCCTTCCAACCGCACGGCGGGCATTACGGCGGTGATGCTGGCGGTCTGGCCTTCGTAGGTTTGCGACTTCACGTCGGCGTGGCGGCTGATGTAGTGCATCAGCTTGCCGTTGCCGCAATTGGCCCGCAACGTCACCTGCACGCTGCCGCCGGTGGCGCGGAAACGCACCTCCTCGATCAGCCGGTCCACCTGCAGGCCCGTGGCCGCCGAGATCTTGATCGCCTCGGGATACTTGCGGTTGAGCACCATGTGGACGACGGGGTCCATGATCTTGTCGATCTTGTTGAGCACCAGGATGCGCCGGCTCTCGGCGCAGCCGATGTCGACGAGCACCTTGTTGACTGCCGCAATCTCATTCTCCAGCCGCTCGTTGGAGGCGTCGGCCACATGCAGCAGCAGGTCGGCGTGGATGGCCTCTTCGAGCGTCGCGCGGAAGCTGGCCACGAGGTGGTGGGGCAGGTCGCGCACGAAGCCGACCGTGTCCGACAGCAGGGCGGCCTGGCCGCGGTCCAGGTTCCATTGTCGCGTGCGGGTGTCGAGCGTGGCGAAGAGCTTGTCGGCCACCAGCACGTCGGAGCCGGTCAGGCAATTCATCAGCGTGCTCTTGCCGGCGTTGGTGTAGCCGACCAGGCAGACGCTGAAGGCCTCGCCGCGGCTGCGCACCTCGCGCACCTTGCGGCGGTCGATCTGCTGGATTTCCTGCTTGAGCCGCTGCATGCGTTTCTGCACGAGGCGCCGGTCGGTCTCGAGCTGCTTCTCACCGGGGCCTCGCGTGCCGATGCCGCCGCTGGCGACCTGCCCGCCGGCCGTGCGCTCCAGGTGCGTCCACATGTGCCGCAGGCGCGGGTAGGTGTACTCCAGTTGCGCCAGCTCGACCTGCAGGCGGCTTTCGCTGGTGCGGGCGTGGGCGGCGAAAATATCCAGGATCAGCTCGCTGCGGTCGATGACCTTGCAGGCGACGATCTCTTCGAGGTCGCGGATCTGCGCGGGGGACAGGTCGTTGTCGAAGATCACGACGTCGATCTCGTTCTGGTGAACGCGGTCGGCGATCTGCTGGGCCTTGCCCGAGCCCAGGTACAGGCCCGGGTGAATGACGTGCCGCTTGGCCACGATCTCGTCGGCGATGATCCCCCCGGCCGTGCGGGTCAGGGCCCGCAACTCACCCAGCGGGTCCAATGGGTCCACAGTGCTTCCGGGCAGGATCACGGCCACCAGCAGCGCCCGTTCCGCCTGAACCGATAATTCGTTCCGAATAGTCTCAGCCAATTCCTGTGAGTCCTCGCCTTGCTGTGCGCATCATTATACAACGATTTGCGGGCTGTGGGGGCATTGCTGGTGTTTGAATTGGTAGCCGGTAGCCCGTAGCCAGTAGCCGGCAAAAGCGGGATCGCTCTTGCTGGGTCCACTGGCTACCGGCTACTGCATGAAAGTGCGCAATGAACCACAGGACATTCTTTTCATCCTTGTGCCTGATTCTGGCCTCTGCCGCGTACGGTCTTCAACCGGCGGCGGTGCAGGGCACGCCGGCCACGCAGCCGGCATTGGGCACGCACAACGGAGTTGTGCGTGGCACCCCGGCGACGCAGAGCGTCACCCTCACGTTCCTGCACATCAACGACTCACACGGGCGCATCATGCCGTACGGGCCGGACGGCCAGACCGGCGGGTACGCGCGGCTGGCGACGCTGATCGCCCGCCAGCGTTCCGCGGGCAACAGCGTGCGGACGTTTCTCGTCCACGCCGGCGACGTCACCAGCCGCGGCGACGCCCTGAGCATGCGCCGACATGGAATCGCCGACATCCTGCTGATGAACCAGATGGGCTTCGACGTGATGACGCCCGGCAACGGCGAGTTCTACATGGGCCTGCCCATGCTGGGCACGCTGGCATCGCATGCAAAGTTTCCCATGCTCACCGGCAACCTGACCGTCAAGAGCGGCCAATGCCTCGCGCGCCCGTACGTCATCGACCGCGCGGGGCCGGTGCGCGTGGCGTTCTTCGGTCTGTGCACCGTCAAGGAGAACCCGCAGACCCGCCAGCAGATCGACGTAGCCGGCAATGTCGAGACCGCCCGCAAACTCGTGCCCCTGCTGCGGAAGCAGGCCGACGTGGTCGTCGCCGTCACGCACATCGGCACCTGGGGCGACATGGGCCTGGCTGCTGGCGCGGGCGGGATCGACTTGATCATCGGCGGCCACGACCACAATCGCATGGACCACGGCACCAGGACCAAAGGCCCCGGCGGCCGCGACGTGCTGATCGTTCAGGCGGGCGAGTACGTGCAGAACCTCGGCCGCGTGGACATGGAAATGCATCAAGACGACCAAGGCCGCTGGCAGATCGCCTCGACCACGGCGCAGCTCATCAAGATCGACAACACGATCCCGGAAGACCCCGCCATGAACGCCGCCATCGCCCGCATCGCGGCCGCCGACTGGAAACCGCCCGCCCCAGTCAACCCCGCCGCCATGCAACCCACAACGCGGCCGGCATCCCGCCCCACAAGTCGACCTGTGACGCGCCCGGTGCTCATGGGGAGTAATTAGCCGCTGAGGTCGCTGAGGACGCTGAGGAAGACCTTTTGTGGAAGAAGCAGAAGCGAGGAAAAGCAGAGGCTACAGTTGCGCGGGCGTTTGGCTTCTGGCTACTCGTTTGATTCCATCGCGTAAGTGAAGGGTGTTGAAGTTCAGCAGGATCCGACGTCGATTCCGCTGGCTTTGAGTCCTGATAGGACCTGTGCAACTTCCAGGGCGGTGATCATAGAGATGCATTTCAACTCGACGTACACTTTGCCATCAGCGACCAGATCGAGGACATGCTCGCCAACAAGAAGTGAATCGAAGTAGACCTGGTATCGAGCCTCCTGCTGAACCGCCAAGCCCTCCTTCGCCAGAGCATGCCGCAGAGCATTCGAGTAGATCCGTTCAAGATATCCCGGCCCCAACGCTGAATGAACCCTCATAGCCGCAGAGATGATCTTGTCCGTCAACTCCGAGTGCGGATAACTCCGTGGGTCAACATGCTTCCCCATAGCCGTATCCTTTCTTCCTCTGTCCGCCCTCCGCTTTCTTTTGTTTTTCTTGGCCCCTATCTTCCCTCAGCGTCCTCAGCGACCTCAGCGGCTAACTACCACACCACCGTGCGAGCGTCGAATACCGGCCCGTCGGTGCAGCAGAGTTTGAAGGCCCAGCCTTGGGGGGCGTCGGATTTGATCTTGCACACGCAGGACTGGCACGTGCCCATGCCGCAGGCCATGTGGCGCTCCAGCGAGAGGTAGCACTGCACGTTGCGGGATAAGCAAAGGTCGGCGACAGCTTTCATCATCGGCTCGGGGCCGCAGGTGTAGACGACCAGATCGCGTTCGGGTTGCCTCTGCTGGTTCAGCCACGCCTCGAACGGGCGGCTGACCAGGCCGGCGAAGCCCAGCGAGCCGTCATCGGTCGCTACACCCGCATCGACGTCACAGGCCGCGAACTCAGCGATGCAGTGCGACGGCTGACCGTCGGGCCGGACCTTGCCTGCCGGCAGAAGCCGCAGCGGCAGCAGGCAAGAACTCCGCGAGCCGTTGAATGCTACGGTCTTCTTGCCCGCCGCTTGCAGGGCGGCCGCCAGGTACAGCATCGGCGGGATGCCCACGCCGCCGCCGATCAGGGCGGCTGCGGGCTTGTTCGGCTCGATGGGAAACGCATTGCCCAGCGGCCCCAGCACGCTGAGGCTCTTTCCCGGCGTGACGCCGGCCAGCCACGCCGTGCCCGTGCCGCTGGTGCGATAGAGGATGTCGAGTTCGACCGCCCCGCGGGCGTGCTCGCGCCGGCCGGCCAGGCTCAGCGGGCGGCGCAAGAAAGGCTCGCGGTCAGTCAGCTCCGCCTGGGTGAACTTGGGGGCCTGCCCCGGCGGCCACTCGACCACGTGGACGCCCTCACGCTCGCCGGGGTATCGGCACTGGAGCTGGACAAACTGCCCCGGCCGCGACGGCGGAAAGTGCGGCACGTCGAGGATCAGGCGGTAGTGGCCGTCGCAAACCTGCTCGTTGGCCAGCACCTCGCCGGTAAACGTGCCGCGCGGTGATGCGGAAACTTTCGACATGCCTGCATGGTATGAAGCGAGCGAGGATTTTCCAACCGGAAACCTGTCCGCGGCTGAAGAGAATACGAATGGCACGAATAAAGGCGTGGTTTACGAGCACGTAGCTTTTTTCAACTTCCAGGATAAGATAGAGAATATGGACCTAGATCTTGAAGTCATTTCGGCCCGCGATGATCTGCAGGTTCTAGCTATTCGCTACTGTTGCGATGAAATGAGAATAGTGTTAGCCGAAGCGGGAAATACCGAGCAATATCAATATGCTATCGTGCTCAATGGGATACACGCGTATTTCGACCACGGTGTCATAGGCTTTGGCAGCATTGTGATTAAATGTGGAGCGGTGGGATCGTTTGGATGGAAGATGAAGTCCGAGGAGCGGCCTCAGCATTATGAACTGCAACTCGTCGACAAAGCTTCCATGGGGAATCCATTCAGAGTGATTGCCGACAGTATCGAGTACCGAATAGCAACGGAAGATGATAGGAATTGGCCGGGCTGATGATGGCTGCTGCCGCTATATCCATTTCTCCAGATCATTCGTTCATTCGTGACATTCGTGTTCTCCCCGTCCCCGCAGGTTGACACCCGCGCCGTGCGGTCATACCATCGGGGCAAAGGAATGATCTTATGGCCGGGAAAAAGGACAAATCGCGGGGCGGTTCCAAGAGTTGGCAGGCGCGGCTGACGGCGCAGGCTGATGCGGTCACCGCGCAGTTCGTCGCCAGTCTCGACATCGATCACGATCTGTGGCCGTACGATATCGTCGGCTCGATCGCCCACGCGCAGATGCTCAGCGAGGTCGGGCTCATCAGCGAGGGCGAGTTTCGCCAGATTCGCCGCGGGCTGCGGAGTATCGCCAAGTCCATCGCCAGCCGACAGCTCCCCATGAGCATCGAGCTGGAAGACATCCACATGGTCATCGAGAAGGCCCTGATCGACCGCATCGGCGCCGCCGGGGCCAAGCTGCACACCGGGCGCAGCCGCAACGACCAGGTCGCCCTGGACCTGCGGCTGTGGGCGCGCGACGCGGTGGACGACATCGCCTCGGCCATCACGAAATTGCAGAAGGCGCTGGTGACCCTGGCCGATCAGCAGGGTGATATTGTCATGCCCGCCTACACGCACCTGCAGCGGGCGCAGCCGATCGTGGCCGGCCACGCGTTGCTGGCGTATGTAGAGATGCTGCAGCGCGACGCCGACCGATTGGCCGACGCGCGCGTGCGGATCGATGTCTGCCCGCTGGGCAGCGGGGCGGTGGCCGGCACGAGCCTGCCGCTCAACCGAGCCCGCACCGCTGAACTGCTGGGCTTTGCGGCCGTCAGCCGCAACAGCATCGACGCCACCAGCGACCGCGACTTTCTCGCGGAACTCTGCTTCGCCTGCGCGCTGCTGGCGGTACACCTGTCGCGATGGGCCGAGGACTGGATCGTCTACTCGACGACCGAGTTCGGGTTCATCACCCTGGCCGACGCCTACTGCACCAGCAGTTCGATGATGCCCCAGAAGAAGAACGCCGACACGCTGGAGCTCGTCCGCGGCAAGGCCGCCACGGCGATTGGCAACCTCGCCGGGATGCTCACGCTGCTCAAGGGCCTGCCCCTGGCATACAACCGCGACCTGCAGGATGACAAGCGATTCGCCTTCGCCAGCGTCGCGGCGATGAAGCAGGCCCTTGCCGTCGCGGCAGGAGTGGTCTCGACGACGACCTTCAACGCCCAGCGGATCGCACGCGATCTCGAAGCCGGATTCCTCGACGCCACGTCGCTGGCCGAGTACCTCGTCGGCAAGGGCGTGCCCTTCCGCCAGGCACACGGCATCGTCGGCCGCCTCGTTGCCCGGGCCGAAGGGCAGGGCCTGACGCTGGCGCAGCTCCCGCTGGAAACGCTGCAGGAAGCCTGCCCGCAGGTGACGTCCGACGTGCAGGGCTGTCTCGGCGCCGCCAACGTAGCCGCCCGCTACAGCCCCCAAGGCGCCGCCGGAGCTAAGCAACTCCGCCAGCAGCTTTCATTCTGGAACAAGAAGCTCAAGTAAGCACCGGCCGCTGGGGCGCTGGCGCCTGCTGGGTGTGTGACCGGTTATAAGGAGAAGGCGATGAGTCAGAACGAACTGCTGGGGTCTTTGCTCTTTGTGGGCATGGCGATTGTGACGGCATTGATCGTGTTTCTCGTGCTTCGCGGCCCGACACGTATGATGTTGGGGATGAATTCGCGCCTGGCGGAGTCGCGGGCCTTCTTCGTGCGAGTTTTGTTCGTCATGCTGGTCTTGTTGGCGCTGGCAGTTGCGGCTGGGAGAATCTTCACTCTTCCCGCCGACGCCGCCTTCATGGAATATGTCTGGCAGGCCGCGGGGGCGCTCAACGGTGTCGTGGCGGCGATGGCTGTGGTTGTCGGGTCTTTCGCTATCGTCATGCTCGTCCTGTTGCTGGGGCTGGGGCGGTACCGTGACGAATGAGCAATACCTGATCGTCTCGTATTTTTCCGCGGCGGCCGCCGGCGTGCTGGCGGCTGTCGCCACGGCGTTGCTGCTGAGGCGGCCGCTTCGCGAAGCCGTGGCCCGCTTTGCCGTCCCCGTCCGGCGTTTCATGACGAGGAGTCTGTTTGCATGGTTTGTGTTGGCAGCGCTTCTTGTGTTCATGTCCGTAGGGTACTTCGGGACGTGCGACCACAAGACGTATCAATCCGTTGTTGAAGATATGCCCTGGATGATCAGCAAGACCCGCTTCCAGATTCAGAGGGTTTCGGCCGTGCTTTTCGTTGCGGTGCTGACGTATGCCATGTCGATGGCCGTCGTCCTGATCATTCCGCGGCGAAAAGGCTAGGCTTCTACCGATAAGATTGAACATGCGTGAATTGGATTTCATCGAGTGGATATATAACCGCAGCCGGTTCGACGCCGGCGCGGTACCCGTCGGGCCGGGGGACGATTGCGCCGTCGTGAAGGTCGGCCGGGAGGATGTGCTGATCACGGTCGACCAGGTGCTTGATGGCGTGCATTTCATGCTCGACCGCGATGGGCCTATGGCGGCCGGCCGCAAAGCGATGGCGCGGAACCTTTCGGACATCGCGGCGATGGCGGGCGTGCCGACGGCCGCGGTCGCATCGGTGGCTTTGCCGCGCGGGCTGAGCGAGCTTGACTGCCAGGCGATCTACGCCGGCCTGCGCGAGGCGGCCGATGCGTTCAACTGCCCGCTGGTCGGCGGCGACGTGGGCTCGTGGGCCGATAGGATGGCCATCAGCGTGACGATCATCGGCCGTCCGGGCCCGCACGGGGCCGTGCTGCGCAGCGGCGCCCGCAGCGGCGACGCCATCTGCGTCACCGGCAGCCTGGGTGGCTCGTGGCGCGGCCAGAAGCACCTGACCTTCACGCCGCGCATCGCCGAGGCGCTGGACATTGCTCGTCGCTGCGACCTGCACGCGATGATAGATATCTCCGACGGTCTGGCCGCTGATCTGCATCACATCTGCAAGGCGTCGCACTTCGGGGCAGAGATAATCGCCGCCGACGTGCCCGTGGCCGGCAACAGCACCCTCGACGGCGCCCTGTCCGACGGCGAGGATTACGAACTGCTCTTCACGCTGCCGGCAGGGCAGGCCGCCGCGTTGGTAGCCCAAGGCGCCGCCGGGACGAGCGTGACGCGAATCGGCACGATGGTGAGCGACAGCGACGTGGTATTGATCGACCCCGACGGCGGCCGGCGGCCTCTGCCGCCCAAGGGCTGGCAGCACAGCACATGAACGCCCCCGCGCGAGAAGAAGTCTTCACCACCGACAGCGTCGAGGCCACACAGGCCCTGGGCGCCGCCCTCGCCGCCCGGTTCACCAAAGGTGATTGCGTGGCCCTGATCGGCCTGCTGGGGGCCGGCAAGACCGCCTTGGTCCGCGGTCTGGCCGCGGGCCTGGGCGTGCAAGACACCCGCGTGGTCTGCAGCCCGACATACGTGATCGTGCACGAATACGCCGGCCGCCTGCCGGTCTATCACCTGGACCTCTATCGCTTGGGCGGCCCGGAAGAGTTCGTCGACCTGGCCGTCGAAGAAATGCTGGCCGAAGGCGTAGTCATCATCGAATGGGCCGAGCGAGCCAGACAATATCTGCCCAGGCGGCGATGGCAGATCGAGATTGAGATCACAGGAAAGCACAGCCGGCGACTGCGATTGACGAGAGTCGAACGCTGACGGAGGGAAGGAAATAACCGACGACGAGGACGAGAATTTCCGAATCCGCGTCCTCTTCGTGTCTTTGTGTCTTTATGGTTAACTCCCCGTCCGCGCATGGGCGTTCGTGGGCGGCGGGTGGCCTCGGTAAAACAGTACGGTGTGGTCGGGTGCCACGCACAACTCCGTTGTGCGTGTCCCTGACCATTACTCGTAGAACGATCTTTCTTTGAGATGATCATTCCCTTACCAGCGAACGATTCCCTGCTGTTTGGCACACATTGGCACGCATAACGGAGTTGTGCGTGGCACCCATTTTTTGCAGCATACGAGTGTTTATTCTCGTGCAAGGCCTGGGGTCCCTGTTGCCGCGGCGGCGCCAGCCAGGCCGATGCGGAGGGCATTGTCCGGGTGAACGAGACAACCGCGACAGTCGACATGTAAAGATTTACAGAGAAAAGAGATATAGAAACTGTCGTTTTCAGCATTGCCCAAAACAGACAAGAAAAGACAATAAATGGACAATGACGTTTCCTCCATCGAACAGTGGGGAAGAACCGACGACAAGGACAGAGGTTGGAACACACGGCGCTATGCGCGTCGCCAGGGCGTCCCGCCGAGAACGCGCGGGGCGACCCCGCCGCTAACGAGATTCACATCCATCCATCCATCCATCCATCTATCCGATCCATGTCCCAATCCTCTTAATCCTTTCAATCCGTGTAATCCCGCACTTCCCGTCCCTGCCGGATGCGGATGAAATGTTGACGCATGTGGCGCAAACGCGGTATTCTTGTGGTTTATTCATTCGGGAAAGAGAGCGATGGAAGAAGCTATTACCAAGGCCGGGGCTTTGATTGAAGCCCTTTCGTACATCCAGCGATTCCGCGACAAGATCATCGTCATCAAGGTCGGCGGGTCCATCATGGACGAACCGGCCGCGATGAAAGGGCTGCTCACCGACGTGGTCTTCATGCGGACTGTCGGCATGCGGCCGGTTATTATCCACGGCGGCGGCAAGTCGATCTCGGCGGCGATGGAGTCGCTGGGGCTCAAGGTCGAGTTCGTGCAGGGGCGGCGGTACACCGACACGGCGGCGCTCAACGTCGTCGAGCACGTGTTGTGCAACGAGATCAATCGCCAGATGGTCGACGAGATGCAGCGCCTGGGCGCCAGCGCGATGGGCCTGCACACCCTGAGCAGTTGCGTGCTGCAGGGGCAGCGGCTTTACCTGGAGACCGAGGGCAAGAAGATCGACCTGGGCCTGGTGGGCAAGGTGACGCAGGTCAACGCCGCGCTGGTGGCGATGCTCTGTGCGGCCGGGACGATCCCGGTGATCGCCCCGCTGGCGCGCGACGCCAGCGGCGCCAAGCTCAACTGCAATGCCGACACGGCGGCAGGCGAGGTGGCGGCGGCGCTGGTGGCCGAGAAGCTGGTGATGGTCTCGGACACGCACGGCATCCGCACAGACTCGTCAGACCCTGAGAGCTTCGCCTCGGTGGTGACCAAGGCGCAGATTCAGACGATGATCGCCGACGGGACGATCAGCGGCGGGATGCTGCCCAAGGTGGAATCGTGCCTGCGGGCGCTGGACGCGGGGGTGGCCCGCACGCACATTATCGACGGACGGTTCAGCCATTCGCTGCTGCTGGAGATCTTCTCCGACCGCGGCGTTGGCACGCTCATCCAGAAATAATCATGATCAAAGACTTCATCAGCCTGACCGACTTCAGCTCGCAACAGCTTTCGCGCCTGCTGCGAAAGGCTCTGGACGACAAGAAGGCGTTCCAGGCCGGGCGGCTGGCGGCCACGCTCGAGCGCAAGACGCTGGCGATGATCTTCGAGAAACCCTCGCTGCGCACGCGCGTGAGCTTCGAGACGGCCATGACGCACCTGGGCGGGCACGCGATCTACCTGACCAAGAGCGATATCGGCTTGGGTCAGCGCGAGTCGATCGCCGACGGCGCTCGGACGCTGGGGCGCATGTGCGACGGCATCATGGCCCGCACGTTCAAGCACGAGTACGTCGTGCAACTGGCCGCCCACGCACGCGTGCCGGTCATCAACGCCCTGACGGACTACTCGCACCCCTGCCAGGCGATGGCCGACATCATGACGCTGCAGGAGCTGATGGGGGCGGACCTGTCCGGGCGCAAGCTCGTCTTCGTGGGCGACGGCAACAACGTGGCCCGCAGTCTCGCGATGATTTGCTCGCGGCTGGGGATCGAGTTCGTGCTGGCCTGCCCGCGCGGGTATGAGTTCGAGAAAGACTTCGCCTCCAAGCTCGACCGAGGGGCGACGTTGGTCGTGACGGACGATACGAAGGCGGCAGTGGCCGGCGCCGACGCGATCTACACCGACACGTGGGTCTCGATGGGCCAGGAGGCCGAGAAGGCCAAACGCGTCGAGGTCTTTCGCTCATTCCAGGTCAACGCCAAGCTGATGGCCGCCGCGGGCAGCCAGGCCGTCGTGCTGCATTGCCTGCCGGCGTACCGCGGATACGAGATTACCGACGAGACGTTCGAGGCCCATGCCGAGACGATCTTCCGCCAGGCGGAAAACCGTCTGCATTTCCAGCGCAGTCTGCTGGATGTGCTGATCGGTCAGGGCGGAATCGAGTAGCACGGCCGTCCCGGCCGTGCAGAGGCAAGAGCATGGGCGGGACGCCCATGCCACAAGACACATGGCCACAAAGCGACATGACGGCCGGCGGGCGGGGCAGCTTCGAGCGGTGCGGATCACGCCCAACTTTGTCGGCACGGCCGGCGGGTCGTGCCTGATCGAGATGGGCGGCACGCGCGTCATCTGCACGGCCAGCTGCGAGAGCAATCTGCCCCCATGGCGGCGCGAGCTGGGCGTGGGCTGGGTGACGGCCGAGTACGGGATGCTTCCGGCCTCGACCGGCCAGCGCAAGAGCCGCCCCGGCGCCAAAGGGGACAGCCGCGCGACGGAAATCCAGCGGCTGATCGGGCGCACGCTTCGCAACGTGGTGCGCCTGGAGAAGATCGGCCCGGTGACGCTGACGCTGGACTGCGATGTGCTCGAGGCCGACGGCGGAACGCGAACGGCCGCCATCACCGGCGCGTACGTGGCGCTGTCGCTGCTGGCGCGGCGAGCGGAAGCGGCGGGCAAGTTCCAGCGCGGTGCGGTGCACACGGCCGTGGCTGCGGTGTCGGTGGGGATAGTCGACGGGTCGGCGATGCTCGATCTGGACTACCGGGAAGACTCGCGGGCCGAGGTGGATATGAACGTGGCGATGGTGCGCGGGGGCAAGTTTGTCGAGATCCAGGGTTCCAGCGAGAAGCGCCCGTTCGGCGCGGGCGAACTGGCCCGGCTGCTGACGTTGGCGCGGGCCGGAATCCGGCAATTGCTGACCGCCCAGCAGCGGGCTATTGAAGAGGGACTGCGATGAAGACTCCACTGTCAAGGATGATGATCGTGCTGGCCGCGGGGGTCATTACGCTATGCGGGTGCGAACCGCGCAGCATGAGCTGGCAGGGCAGCGGGCTCGCCCCCAAATCGAAAGACGGCGACGAAGTCACCATCGTGCTAGGCGCGGTGCGAGGGGCCGAACACTCGCGGCAGGCGGCCCAGTGGCGCGGGGAGATCGAGCAGGAGACCGGGTGGAAGAACGTCTTCGCGGTCGATCAGGAAGGCTTCAGCCAGATATGCTGGAACAAGTATCCTTCCATCGAGGCCGCCCGCGGCGATCTCAAGAAGGCCAAGGAGTACGTCCGCTCCGATGGCACCCACCGGTGGAAGCCT
The DNA here is from genome assembly GCA_039683615.1 of Phycisphaerae bacterium. GTDB lineage: Bacteria > Planctomycetota > Phycisphaerae > SM23-33 > SM23-33 > JAJFUU01. The sequence continues at coordinate 343,234 of JBDKRA010000022.1, read as the reverse complement.
TTCATCAGCGCGGCCATTCAGCAGCTTCCCGGCAAGTCCGTCGGACCGGCGGAGTGGGACCTGACCCAGCAGAAAGACATGTACGTCTACACGATCGAGGTAGGGGTCTTCTACGACGTGCCCGAGGCCAACTATACCGGGCGCAAGAATATCGCCGTAGAGTACTGCAAGCAACTGCGCGACGACGGGTTGGAGGCATACTACTTCCACGGCCCCAGCCAGTCCTCGGTGACGGTCGGTCTGTTCCCGCGAACGTCGATGCAGGAGAAGCCCGCTGACCAGAGCGACGGCGTGAAGCGCCCGCCGGTGCTGACGATCGTCGACGATCGCATCACGAAGATTCTGGCCTCTGAGCGGTTCAAGTACCTCTGCGTCAACGGCAGGCAGGAACTGGTGCTGTTGAAGGATCCCAAGACCGGCCAACCGGCCAAGGTCGCCCGCCCGTGCGCGGTGTTGCAGATCAGCAAGCCCAAGATGCCCGCCGCGCCCGCCGGGTCGGCAGCGCCTGTCAGCCGGCAAGACTTGATGACGCTGCCATGAGTGCCACGGCGCATCGACGAGTCGTGGCCGCCACGCGAAATGGCGGCAAGCTGCGGGAGATCAAACTCGCCCTGGCTGCAGCGCCGGTGGAGGTCCTCTCTCTCGATGCCTGGCCGGACCTGCGCGAGCCCGTCGAGGACGCTCTGACCTTCGCCGGCAACGCGGCCATCAAGGCCCGCTATTATGCAGCCGCCACGGGGCAGTGGTGCCTGGCAGACGACTCGGGACTGCTGGTCGACGCCCTGGGCGGTCGGCCGGGCGTGCACAGCGCTCGCTATGCGGCGGGCGATTGCCCCAGCGGCGCCGGCCGCGAGGCTATCGACCGTGCGAACAACGCCCGCCTGCTGGCCGAACTCGAGAGCGTCGGCGACGATCGGCGGACCGCGCGATTCGTATGCTGCCTCGCCCTGGCCGATGCCGACCGAATCATCCTCACTGCCCAGGGCAGCGTCGAGGGCGTCATCATCGCCCGCGCCCGCGGCGAAAACGGCTTTGGCTATGACCCGATCTTCCTCGTGCCGGAGCTGGGGCGGACCGTGGCCGAGCTTGACGGGCAGACCAAGAACCAGATCAGCCATCGCGGCAAGGCCCTCAAGCAACTCGCTCAGATGCTGGATCAGATGACCTGAGCAAAGCCGCTTTCGGCCTGGCAGTTTTTCAGGTTCGCCGCAATCTCTTGCGAAGCAGATTAGCCCCCGCGATGACGGCGGCCGCAAGCGTGTAGATCGCCACCGTCGCCCACCATTGGGGTGCGGGCGGGGCGTAGTCGCGGATGCCTGAAATGCGATACATCAGTCCGCTTTCGTGCCAGATGTACCTCACGTCCTCGACGGACCAGATGCTGTAAAGGGCGTTGGGATAGATCGCCGCGGCCAAGGCGGCCTTGCGAAGCGGGGCCGTCTCCAGGAGGTTCGGCGCCCACAACGGCGAAGCCATGGTCGCCAGCAGGATCGTTCCGGTCAGTGCCGCCAGTGCCAGCTGGGCCGGGCGGCGTTGCCCCAGCCGCACGGTCGCGACGCAGAAGAGGCACATGGCCGCCAGGATCAGGTATATTTCGAGCGCCGCCGTCAGCGGCAGGACCCGCATCTGGCACAACACGAGCAGGAGCACCGCCACGGCGTCGACCACGGCGCCGGCACGCAGGACCGCCCCGATTCCGTCGCGGGCCCATGCCGCCATGGCCCCGCAGGACAAAGCCGTCCAGACGGCCGCCACCGCCAGCAGCGACACGACCAGCGGATAGCGCGCCACGCCCGCCAGAGACATCGCCAGATACAGCCCCGCCAGCAGCGAGACGGTCGCTGCCGCAACGGACAGGCACGCCCAGCCGTCATTGTCCCAACTTCGCCGCAGCGGCGATGGGCGAGCGGGGGAGCGGGACTGATCCTGGGCGTTCATTTTCCGGCGGCCCCGGCGGGCACGGCCGGTTGCGTCGAGGCGACGTATTTCGCCTGCGCCTCGCGCAGTTGCCGGGCGTAGCTGGTGAGCAGGTCGAGGTGGCTGCGGGTAAAGCGGATCTCCTGGTCAAGCTGCTGGAGGGTCTTGCCCGACTGCTCGACGGGGTCGATCACGGAGTTCTGGGCCTGGGCGAACTTCTCCTGCCAGTCCTTGAGGGCCTGCGTCTCTTCGCCGGCGGTGCGTGGCAGCATTCCGGCGTTGAGGATGGGGTGTTCGACCTGGATGTCCACGACGCGTCCCACCTCGAGTTCGCGGCGGATCATGGCGACATCATGGGCGGTCGTATAAGGGTCGCAGCGTAGGATGACCTGGCAGCGGGCGTGGTCGTTCACGAGCTTGCGAGCCCACTGGGCCAGGGAGTCCAGCGGGACCTCGCGGCCGGAGACCAGAGCGGCGCCGAGGCGCGTGATCTGGATGACGGCGCGGGCATCGTCGGCCTTGTCTTGACCGGGCAGCGGCGTGATGATGATCTGGACGGGGGTCTTCAACGGCGGAATGGCGGCGGTATTGGCCTGGTAGTTCAACTGCGAGTTCTTGTCGGAACTCTCGAAGGGCACGTCGATCACGGCGGCTGCGAAGTTGGCGACGGAGATGATATCGCCATCGGAGTCGGCCCAATACGTGCCGTCGGAGAGGATGTCCGAGCCGACAAAGATCCAGTGCTTGGGCAGGGTGACGTTCTTCTGGTTGCCCACGGGGGCCAGCCACGCGGTCGGATCGGCGGTCTGGACGTTGCCTTGAGCATCTTTCCATCGCAACTGCACGTTCAGGCGGGCGCCGCGGGGGGGCAGCATGACGCCTTTGCCGTCGACGGGGGATTCATAGTACTTGGCCGGTTTGCCTGCCGTCAGGCCCAGCGCCAGCAGCGCCGCGTGAAGGTGGGCGCCCTGCGCTTCGGTGGCCAGAAGGCTCTCGTACTCCTTGGTCTTGGCCTTGCAGACCAGCAGTTCCAACTGACCCTCGCGAAGGACCACCGTCGCGTCGAGCGTGATCTTCCGGGCCGCCAGGTCGACCTGAAGATGGGGGAACTTGAGCACCTTGGATGCAGGGGCGGAAGCCGGCGCCGGATCGCCCAGGCCCGCCCCGGCCAGGGCCGTCAACGAGAGTATCGCCAGTGTCCAGTGTCGAATGCGCATGTCCGATCCTCTGCGGCAGGGGTCCGAAATTACAGGCCCATCATAACGCGCCGCCGGCAAATAAAACACCGGGCCGCGACACTCGTCGCGGCCCGGCGGGGTCAGATCGTCACTGAGTGGATCAGGGAAAGGCCAGTTCTTCCTGTTCCTTCTGGATGATGATTTTGGGCTTGATGAGGATCAGCAGCACGTCGTCATCTCGCGTGAGGGAGCGGTTGCTCGTCAGGCGGTTGAGGATGGGGATCTTGCTGGCGATGGGGATGCCCTCTTCGCGGGTGGCCTCGCCGGACTTCTTGAGGCTGCCCAGCAGCAGCGTTCCGCCGTCGGGGCAGGAGATCGTCGAGGATACCTCGCTGTTGAGCGTGGTGGGCAGTTCCATCGCGCTGATGGTCTGGCTGCCGGTGATCGGGTCGGTGAAGTTCTGCAGCGTCAGCGTGCGGGTGGACCCGGTGGAAATCTGGGGCCGCAGCGTCATGGTGACGTACCGCCGGTCGTCGGAGATGACGGCCTGCACGTCGAGCATGGTTCCCGTCTGAAGGTCGGCGGTGGTGACGGTGGCGGTCTGGTTGGAGCCCGACGAGCCGTCCGGGTTGGTGATGATCTGCCGCGTGAGGGTAAAGTTATCGACGTACGTCTGCGTGCGGACCAGGGCGATGTACGACCGCTGCCCGTTGAACAACGTGACGCGCGGGGCCGTCAGGGTGCGGGTGTGGGCGTCGGCCTGCGTGGCCTGAAGCAGGAAGGCCACCTGGATGTCGTCGATGAAGGTGTCGCTGATCTGGAAGGCGACGGGCACGCCGCCGGCGCCGGCGGCGCCGATGTCATTGCCGACGCCGGTAGCGACGGTTTGGGACCAGGCGATCGGGGCTCCGCCGAAGGTCAGCGGGCTCCGCAGGTCGGTCAGGGTCTTGGTGTTGTCGACGGTGATGGTGGCCTGGAATCCGATACGCTGCAGGAAGCTGGCCCGAACCTGGATGAACCGCGCCTCGATGGAAATCTGCAGGGCCCGCGCCTCGCGAAGCTTGCCCAGCAGGGCCATGATCTTCTCATGGTTCTGGGCGGTCTGCGTGATCACCAGTTGCCCGGCCATCGGGGCGATGCCGATCTCATTGGTATTGGCCCAGGTGTCCGGCGCGATGGTCTTCTTGATCAAGTCCACGATCTCGTTGGTCATCTCTTCGGTGGTCTGCTCGACCGTGGTGCCCAGGGCCTGCTGCCCGCCGACCGTTCCGCCCAGCGTGCCCGTGCCGCCCAGCCCGCCGCCCAGGCCCGTGCCGGTGTTGGTGCCCTGGTTTCCGGCGTTGGTGGCCAGTTGTAGGCGCGGACCGACGAAGATCGGGGCGTTGATCAACAGGTCGCGGATGTCGTACACCCGCGTCATGGTCTTGGTCGCCAGGTCGTCGCGAGTCGAGATCGTGATCACGCCGTCGTCGAGCACCCAGTCCAAGGCCGCCGAGGCGCCGACGTCCTCGAGAATCACCCGCAACGCCTTTTCCAGCGAGACATCCTGCAGGTGCACGTTGACGGTGGTGCTCTTGCTGATCCCGGCCGTCGAGAGCGCGCCCCACTTGACGTAGATGTTCACCGTCGAGACGTCGCGGAGGAACTGGATGACGTCCTTGAACTCGATGTCCTCGAACTTGAGCTCTTTGATGCGTTCCTTGAGCCGCTTGTGGACGGCGCGATCGCGGTCGGATTCGATCGAGGCCGTCACGCCCCATTGCTTGCGGCGTTCGGTCAGTTCGCGCCAGTCGCGCGGGTACTGCAGTTCGTTCCACCAGGGGGTTTCGCTGCGTTTCTGCTCGATCATGACCAGGTCGTGCTGGTACTGGAAGTCCTTGGTGACTTCTTTCTGCTCCATCAGCAGCATGAACTGGCTGAGGTACTCGCGTTCTTCCGCGGCCCAGCGGTTGCCCGGGTCGAGCACGAGGATGCGTTCGACGCCTTCGAGGGCGGCCTGGAACTTGCGCTGGGACTTGAGGGTGCGGGCCTGGGTCATCAGCGTCGCGATGAGCTGCTGGCGCTGGGCCCGCTCGCGCACGATGCGCTCCTGCTCGATCTTGCGCATCTCGGTGAGCTGCTTTTCCGCTCGCAGGGCGGTCCACTGCGCCTGGCGATTTTCGATGTGCTTGAGTTGCCCCTCGATCTGCGCCACCTTGCGGCGGTAGTCGCTCAGGCTGTACAGCTCCTTGCTCTTGTTGAGGGCGTCCATCGCCAACTGGGCGGCGTTGGTGGCGGCCTTAAACTCGTCGACGCTGTCGGCGCGGGCGAGGGTCTCGTTGCTGATGCCCAGCTGGCGGGTGACTTCCAGATCGACCATCTGCCGCGCGACGCGGCGGCGGCGCTCCAACTCCGTCACGGGGGTCGATTCCTGCGTCGTATCCATCAGGCCGGCGGCGAAGTCGAGTTGCCGGCGCGCCTCGGGAAGGTCCGGATCGAGCTGAAGGGCCCGCTCGAACAGGCGCCGAGCCGTGGCGGGATCGTTGGCATCGAGGGCGGCCTTGCCCTGATCGAGCAACCGCTTGGCTTCCATGCGACGGGCGGCGACGGCGGCCAGCAACTGCTCATTCTGGGCCGGCGCTGTGGTGGGCGCGGTGGCCGGCGCCTGTGCGACCGCAGCGACGGGGATGGGCTTGGCGACCGCGGCAAGGGGGGCAGGCTTGGCGGCAGCAGCGGCAGCGCTTTGTTTGCGGGCGATCAGGGCCGCCTGTTCTGAAGCGTGCTGGCGCTGTGCGGGGGGCAGGAAGGGGCTGGCCGCGGCCGTTTGAAAGCCCTTGGCGGCGTCGTTGAGCTTGCCGGCCTTGAGGGCTTCTTCGGCGGCCACGAGAGCTTCGGTGGCGGCGGCCTGTCCTTTGATCGCGCCGTCGACGATGCTGAGGCGATCGTTGAGGGCGGTGCGGTCGGCCTTGCTCAGCGCGTCGGCGTTGACCTGGAGCAGCGTGGCCTTGGCCTGGCGGTAGTTGAAGGACCTGAACTCAGTCAGACCCTTGTCGAGCAGTGCCTTGGCCTGATCAGCGCGATTGTCCTGAGCCCAGGCGAGGCTGGACATGGCCATCAAGGCCGCTGAAAGGGCTACGCGGAGTCCGTTCCGAATAGACACAAGGAAACTCCTTTTCTCTTGCGCGCAGACGCCGATGTCTGGACCGGCGGCCACAGTGCGTCTAGTTCAATGACGATAGAGTACACCATATGTTTTCGGCAGTAAATCAAGAAGTTTCTGAGGAAAAGTATTTCGAAAAAAAACGCCGACGGGGAGTTGACCGCAAACGCACAAAGACACGAAGAGACGGGGACCGGAACGGGGACGGGGACGAGGATTTAACCACCAAGGCACGAAGGCACGAAGAAGAACGGGGACGGGAGCACAAGACCAGTTTTTTCCTCAACTCTGAACGCGCAAAGGAACGAAGATGAATACGTGGATAGAACCCTCAGCCCAGTCCCGGCAACGGTTTAGATTATCGCCAGGCAGGTAGTGCATGCGGCCTATGCGGTGCATAAAGCGGCCCTGTACGATGGCCTGGAACTCGACGCCGGAATGCGGCTCGATCTTGTTGTGGCCGATTGCCTTGTCGTAGAACTCAAAGCCGTCGAGAAACATAATTCCCTCCTCCAAGCGCAGTTGCTGACCTATCTCAAATTGACCGGCCACCGTTTGGGCCTGTTGGCAGATTTCAACGCTCCCCTCATCAAGGACGGAATCCGACGAGTCGTCCCATAAACTCTCTTCCCTCTGCCGCCCCATTCCTCTTCCATTTCCCATCATGTTGAAGTCTTCACGAGATCCTCGTCTCCGTCTTTCGCCGTCTCTCTTGGTGTCTTCGTGCCTTTGTGGCCAATCCCCTGCAAAAGAAAACGGCCGCAGATTCGGACGAATCTGCGGCCGTGCGGGTCGCATCGGGTCTATTACGGGAAGGCCAACTGCTCTTCCTCCTGCTGGATGATGATCTTGGGTTTGATCAGGACCATGAGCACGTCGTCGTCGCGGAGCATTCCGCGGTTGTTGGTCAGGCGGTTGATGATGGGGATCTTGCTCAGGATCGGAACGCCCAGTTCACGTTCGCGCTGTCCGGCTTGCTTGAGTCCAGCCAGCAGCAGCGTGCCGCCGTCGGGCACCGAGACGGTCGTCTCGAGTTCGCTGGTGAGCAGGTCGGGCAGTTCCATCGCGTTGAGGAGCTGGTTGCCCTGGGGATCGATCAGGCCCGCCAGCGTCAGCGTGCGCGTGGTGCCGGTGCTGATCTGGGGCCGCACGGTCAGCGTCACATACCGCCGGTCGTCAGAAACGACGGCCTGCACGTCCAGCATCGTTCCGGTGGACAGGACGGCCGTCTCGACGGTGATCTGCTGCTGCGTGGCAGTTGTTCCGGCGCTGACGGAGGCCTGGGTGAGACTGAACTGGCGGACGTAGGTCATCTGCTGCTGGACGAGGATGTAGGACCGCTGCCCGTTGAACAGCGTGACCCGCGGGGCCGTCAGCAGGTGCGTGTGGGCGTTGGCCTGCGTGGCCGTGACGAGGAAGGCCACGCTGATATCGTCCAGGATGGCGTTATTGATCTGGAACGCCGGCGGCGGGGCCAGCGAGGAGATGTCCAAGCCGATCTGCGTGGATCCGGGGTTCAGCGCCCAGGCGATGTTGCCGCCCAGCGGGGCGGTGGCCGGTCCAATCACCAGCGGGTTGGTCAGGTCGGTAAAGACCTTGGTGTTGCTGAAGGTGATGCTGGCCTCGACGCCGATCTCCTGCAGGAAGCTCTCCCGCACCTGGATGAAGCGGGTCTCGATCGACACCTGCAGCGCCTGGGCCTCGCGAAGCTGGCTGAGCAACTGGGCGATCTTTTCCTGGCTTTGGGCGGTCTGGGTAATCACCAGTTGCCCCTTGATCGCCTGGATGCTCACGCGGTTGGCATCGGCCCAGGAATCCGGGGCGATGGTCGTCTTGATGAGATTCGTGATGCTGTTGAGAATTTCTTCCTGCGAGACTTCCTCTTCGCCGGTGGTTCCCAGCGCCTGGCCGCCGACGCCGGCAGCGCCGCCACCGAGCCCGCCGCCCAGACCCGTGCCCGTGCCCAGGCCCGTGGTGCCGTTGTCGTTCTGGTTTCCGGTGGTGGTCCCCAGCCGCGGGCCCACGAACATCGGCGGGCGGATCATCATGTCGCGGATGTCATAAACGCGCGTGACGGTGCGGGTGGTCAGGTCGTCGCGGGTCGAAATCGTCACCACGCCTTCGTCCAGGATATATCCCAGCGGCGCCGAGGCGCCCACGTCTTCCAGAATCACCCGAAGGGCCTTCTCCAGCGTCACGTCCTGAAGGTGGACGTTGACGGCCGTGTTCTTGCTGATGCCGGCCGCCTGCAAGGCGTTCCAGCGGACGTAGATGTTGACGCCGGAGACGTCTCGCAGGAACTGGATGACGTCCTTGAGTTCGATGCCGTCGAAATTAAGTTCCTTGATTCGCTGCTTGAGTTTTTCGCGGGCGGCGCGGTCGCGTTCGGACTCCTCGCCGGAGGTCACGACATATTCTTTGCGGCGCTCGCTGAGTTCACGCCAATCCTTGGGGTATTGGATTTCCTTCCACCAGGGAATCTCGGTGCGCTGGTTGTCGATGAGGGCCTTGTTGACGCCGTAATCGCGGTCCTTGACGGCCAGTTTCTCGTCCATCAGCAGGATGAACTGGGCGAGGTCTTCCTGACGTTCGGCGGCCCAGCGATTCTCGGGCTCGATGGCCAGGATGCGGCGGACCTCCTCCAGGGCCTGGGGGTACTTGCGTTCGGACATCAGGGTGCGGGCGCGGGTCATCAGGGTCCGGACCTTGCTCTTCTGCTCGGCCAGGTTCTGCGCGACGCGCTGCTTCTCGATCTGGAGCAGTTCGGCTTCCTGCTGGGCGAGGCGTTTGCGCACCCACTCGCTCTGGCGCATCTGGATGAATCGCATCTGGTTCTCGATCATCGTGCGCTTGTCGTTGAATTCCTTGCGGCTGTAGAGGTCGCGGTTGCCGGTCAGGCGGTCCATGGCGACCTGGGCCTCGTTGAGCGCGGCCTTGAAGTCCTCGGCGTCCTTGGCGCGGGCGAGGCGTTCGTTGCTGCGTCCCAGGGCGGCGTCGATTTCCACGTCGTTGAGCTGGCGAGCCACGCGGACGCGATCGGCCAGGCTGCCGACGGGGCCGGCGTCGTTGGTTTCACCCAGCAGGCCCTGGGTGAACTGGAGCTGGGTCTTGGCCTCGGCCAGCGACGGGTCCAGTTCCAGCGCCTGCACGAGCAGCTTGCGGGCCTGGGCGGGCTTCTTGGCTTCGAGGACGGCTTTGGCTTGGGCGAGCAGTTCGCGCGCCTTGACGGCGCGGGCGACATTCTGCGCCGCAGCACGGTCCAAGGGTGAGTCCTGAACGCTGACGGCCGGGGCGGTGGTGGGGGCGGCCTGGACGGACTTGTCCAGTTGTGCCAGTTGGTCTGCGGCGGACTGGCGCTGTTGCGGGCTAAGGAAGTGGCTATCAGCGCATCGCGTCAGCAGCTCGCGCGCCTTGGTCACGTTGCCGGACTTGACGGCCGCAGCGGCGCCGGCGAGCGATTCCTGGGCGGCGGCCTGGCCTCGGATGGAGGCGTCGACCAGCGCCAGTCGCTCGGTGAGGATGTTCTTGTCGCTGTCGCTGAGGCCGGCGGGGCTGACTTGCAGCAACGTGGCCTTGGCGGCGACATAGTCGCGATTGCGATACTGCTCGAGGCCCTTGTTGAGCAGGACGGTGGCGGGACTTGCTGGGGCGTCCTTGCCCTGCGTGGCAGCGGCCAGAGCGGCCAACACAATCGACGCTACCGCTACGCGGAATCCATACCGGTCAGACACGATGCAACTCCTTTATGCACGCCAGTATCCGGGGGCGAAAGATCCGCGCTGCTGCGCATCAGCGGCACGACGACTCACCGTCGCCGGATAGACTGATTCCATTCAATACTGTTATTCTGTTTTCGGCACAATCCATCGCAATGTCTGAGCGAAAAGATACTACCGCAAAATCACCCGCAAGGAAAATATTATCGAAATTTCCTGACACGCAACCACGCATCTTGTGTCGTGTCAGCGGTCGAGCCCGCTGGACGGGTTTGTTCCCTCTGGAACCATGGCGGAATTTCGCCGCGAATCTCGGAAGACCCAAAAAAAGAAGCGGCAGATCGCTCTGCCGCTTCGGGTCGCAAGTCTGTCGAGTTATGGGCCGACGGGAGCGGGCTGCCAGCCGGCCCCTGCCGGGGCGCCCGGGGCGGGCGGGGCGGCATTGTTCGGCTGAGCCTTGGGCTGGGCCTCTGCCGGAGGCGTCGTGGGCTTGGGTGCGGGGGCCGCCTGCTGGAACTCGCGTTCGTCGACTGCCAGCAGTCGCGACTTGAGCTTGTTATCCTGCGAGCGGTAGATCATCTCAACGGTCCGGGTGGGAACGCCGCGCTTGTAGATGGTCTTGCTGAAATCGATGGCGATCACGACGGCGCCGGTGTTGAAGTCCACCGTCGAGCTCTGCTTGCCCTTGGTGATTCGCATCGATCCGCCGATCAGCTGTCCGGGGGCGACGTTGAAGCTATCCATGACCAGTTGCCCCATGTGGCGCGTGATCACCGTGACGCGGACCCATCCGCGGCTGGGGTTGCTGCCGGTCAGGAAGAACTGCGTCGTGCGCGGCACGCTTACCGGGGCCGACCAGGCCGACCAGTCCGTGGCGATCGAGGGCACGCCGGCATTGGCCATCACGTAGGCCATGTCCTTGGACTTCTCGACATCCAGATATTCCTTGTGCCCGTAGAGCGGGTTGAGCAGGTGCAGGCGCATGCGGTAGCGATAGAACCTGTTGGGCAACAAGTTGTCGCGGAAGGCCCAGGCAGCCACATTGCCCTCGGCCGGCGGCGTCAGCTTGTTCCGATACGGTCCCCAGGTCTGGGTGGCCGGGTCGAGCACGTCGAAATACGGCGGATGCAGAATCGCCTTCTGAACATCCAGGTTGGCAACGGCATCGACCGCCTTGACGACCTCTTCGCCGTTGGTTCCATCGTACTTGGGGAGGGCGGGAATCTTCAGAGGCTTTCCGTCAGCGCCGGCCGGCGTCGGGCCATCGCTCTTGAACGGCTCGGGCTTGCTCCAGGGTTTTCCCGGGCCTTCCTGCTCCTGGCACTCCATTTCGACGCTCAGGATCACGGGCCTCTTCAGCGTGCGATTGACATATCGCAGTTTGCTGGATTCCCATGCCTGCTGCAGTTGGTTCAGGGGGAAGGGGATCTGCAGGTCGGCGCCGACGATCTCCAGGGGCGTCTTGGAGGAGCGCGGGATGCGGAAGTCGCCGCCGGCCTCGGTCTTGATATCGAGGGTCGGCGGCACCAGGCCGACCAGTTCGCTCAGCGTGGGGTACAAAGCCACCACCGGCCCCACGCCGGAGACATCCAGGGGCAGATTGCCCATGGCCAGGTCGACCATGCCGTCGGTCTTGGGGGCTTGCTGCAGCGAGGCCAGAAGCGCCGGATAATCCGGCGCGGGCAGCAGCGGGGGCGTCGCGCCGTCTACCAGGATCTGCACGTTGCCGGCCTTGGCAGCCAGGCTCTGGTCGATCTTGTCAGGCGGCAGGCCCTCGATGGCCCTGGGGCTTCCGACGAGCCAGTAAGCGGCCGCCACGATCACGATCAGGGCGCAAACCGCCAGCACGATCTTCTCAACATGGGCTTCGAGGGTGTTTGCGTCATTGAGGGTAGCCATGCGAAATCCTCATGGGGTCTTGTTGTTCACGCGGTCCTGGTCCTGCTGCCTCAACGCCTCTAGAGGCATCTTTGCCAGCACCTCGACAGGCACCAGGGCCGGCAGGTATTTCGGCGGCGCGAGCATCCCGGCAAAGGCGTCGCTGACCAGGGAGCGGTTGAAATACGCCAGTTCATTTCCGGTCAACCGGTTCTCGTCGAGCTTGTCGGCCATCAACTGCTGCTGCGGCGTCAGGGAGATGCCCTTCCATTCGCCGGCGCTGTAGAAATCGTTGCGGGTGAGGATCTGCTTGAGCTCGCCCGCCAGCGTCGCGCGCACGGCGGGGTCCTGCGTGGCGTTGACGCGGTTGGCCAGGTTCTTCTTCAAGCCGTCGCTGAGCAGGGCCCAGATCCTCTTTCCTGCCGAGGGCGTCGTCGAGAGCCCCTGGCGGACGAGACTGACGGTGAAGGCGGGCCACTGGAGGATATCAGTCGCCGTCAGCGTGGCGTCGGCGGCGTTGCCGCGTTCCCAGTCGGCCAGCAGAAGCAGCTCCCCTTCGATCGTAATGTCCATGACAGGATCGGTGCCGTAGTACTTGTCGGGCGGCGTCTTGGCGTCCATCGGTGGCAGGCTCTTGGCCGCAACGCGCAGGATTGTGTGGTAGTTCCGCTCCAGCAGCTTGCTCTGGAGCGTCTGCAGTGCCGCCAGCGGCATGATCACCTGGAACTTGTAGGGCAGGATGGTGTAGTCCCGGCATGTCTGGCGAAGCGTGAAGCTCTCGGGCATTCGAGTGGTGTAATCTTCGGTAATGTCGATCTTGACGATTTCCTTGACGGCCGCGTCGACCACGCTGGGATATTTGATGCCGCGGCCCTTGGCCTCGGCGGCGGCCTGATCGTTGGTGGCCTTGATGGCCGCCAGAATGTCCGACGTCACCCAGTAATTGAGCATCGCCTGGTAGATCTGGACGGGGGTAGGGCGGGTGGTGTCGGGCAGGACGACGACATCCATCGCCGCCTGCTCGAAGTAGATCATCTTGTGGTTCTTCTCATTTCCCATCGATCGCTGCTTGACGAGCGTCTTCTTGGCCAGGTCCTGGGGGGAATCTTCCTGGGGCGCGGCGACTTGGGGGACGGCGACTTGGGGGGCGGCGGCGTTGGGGGCCACGGCTTTGGCGGCAGGCTCGGACGCCGGCGCGAATTGCTGCGCCCGGGCCCGCGTGTTTGCGATCTTCTCGGCTTCTGCTTTGATTTCCTCGGCATCGACCGGCTGCACCGGGTCCATCGCCGCGCGCAGTTCGTTCAACTTCTTGTGGTAGATGTCGGCGATCTTGAACGACAGGGCATACTGCTCGTAGGTGCGGGTGTCGATGGGCAAAGCCGGAATCTCGCGCGGTCCCTTAACGCTGTTGAAGCTCAGGAGGAAGGGCTGGTAGTTCCGCCCGTTCCAGAGGGTGCACAGCGAGGCGGCCTTGGCCTGGCTCTCGGCCCGTTCAACCAGGAGATTGTGCTTGGCGCGGAGGATCTGTTCGTTGACGGGATTCTTGCCGGCGCTTTCGATTTTGCGGGCCAGATTCGTCCGGGCTTGCTCGCGGGTCTGGATCTCCCGGTCGAGGGCCATGTTCGCCAGAGGCAGCGCCACGGCGGCGACGATGACCGCCCCGAGCGTGCAGACCAGAAAGAGATTATCACGCAGGAATCGCATGGCGGCACCTTTCCCTATTTCTTCTGCGCCGCGGAGGCCGGGGCGGGCGCGGGACGGACATCTTCCAATCCGTCTGCGGCCACCGCCAGCACCAGCGTCAGGGTGAAGTCGGTATCGAGGTTGGACGCTTCGCCCAGCAGCGGGTCGGTGATCTTGGCGTCCCCGCGAGCGGCCTGGAAATCCCACGTCAGGTTGTCCAGGGCGATGCTGGAATAGCTCTTTTCCTTCAACAGGTTCTCGATGGCGCGGCGAAACGCGCTGAGCATCTCGATGGAGGCGTTACGGTCCAGCGGCGTCCAGGCGACGATCTTGATGGCAAAACCGCGCGGGATGTTCACCGGCGCCGCCGCGGGCGCCGCAGCGGCCGGCGGCGAAGCGGCAGGACGCCCCGTCGAACGCGCGGGCGAGCCGGGACCGGAGGTGGTATTGGCCACGTATGCCGGCGTGATCTCGCTGACCACCATCACCCGCCGTTTGGCGCGGGGGATCTTCCGGAAGGCGGCCATCGATTCCATCGCCCGGCGAACCCGCGCCACCCGCGCGTCGCTCTCGGGCAGCGCTTTGACCGCATCGAGGCTCTTCTGAAAGTCCGAAATATCCAGCGCCTTCTTCAGTTCCTTTTCCAGGCCCTTGGGATCGGCGCCCAGGTCCATCTTCTCGCGGTCGACAATCTGGGCGTTGCCGACATAATCCCTCAGCAGCACCTGGTCGGTGGCCGCCCCGCCGGCGACCGTCGCGCGGGAGATCAGTTCCTCGACGCGCGGCCAGAATTGCCGGTAGGAGTACAGGTTGAAGTACTTGTCGACGTCGTTGCTGGCCTCTCTGATCTTCTTGTCAATGGCGGCATCTTCGATGCGAAGCTTCTCGATCCTGTCGGTGATCGACTTGGCCCGGTCGAAAGATTCGTTGGGGCTCAGCGCCGAAAGGTCGGCGTAACTGCGATACAGCGGGAAGACCAGCGCCGCGATGATCATCGCCGCCGCGGCGGCGAACCAGGGGCGCTTCTTGCTCCACAGGCGCTTGCGGGCGATTTCCTGGGGCAGCAGGTTGGTGCGGATGGGGACGGCCGCCACGCCCTGCAGCGCCGCCCCGTACGCCGGGGCGAAGGACAGGACGTTCTCGGTCAGCATCGGCACGCTGACGCCGGGGGCGGGCAAGGCGGCGTTGAAGCCGTCTACACGCACCACCGGAACGTTGAGGTTCTGCTCGAGAAAGCGCTGCAGGCCCGGAAGGCGGAACCCGTTGCCCAGCCCGACGAGCCTCTTGAACCGCGTCTCGCGGTGCAGCGAGGTGTAGTACCCGATGCTCCGCTGCACTTCCTGCACCAGGTCCGAAAACACCGGACGCATCGACTGGAAGATCTGCCGCGCGTACTTGCTCGTGGCGGCGCTGCGCTTGAGCTTCTGGGCCTTGTCGAACGACAGCTTGAAGGCCTTGACCAGCGCTTCGGTGAAATTGCTGCCGCCGATCTGGATCGTTCGCGTCCAGAGGCGCGGACCGTCGGCGATGACCAGGTCGGTCTTGGCCGTACCGACGTCCATCAGCAGCGTGGCGCCCTCGGGGGCGACCTGCTTGTCGAAGGTCATGAAGTTGAACAGCGCCAGCGGAACGGTCTGGACGATGTCGGCGGGAATTTCCGTCTCGTTGAAGTACGCCAGGATCTGCTCGATGTCGACGCGCTTCATGGCGAAGATGCCCACCTCGACGTCGGGTGAGTCGGGGTCCTGGAACGTCTGCCAGCGCCACAGCACCTCGTCCATCGGGAAGGGGATCTGCTGTTCGGCCTCAAACTTCACGATGTCGGGGATGCGCTTGGTCTCGACGGGGGGCAGTTTCACGAACCGCGTGAAGCTGCTCTGGCCGGGCACCGTGATCGCCACGCTGCAGCCGGCCAGCTTGTTGCGGGCAGCGAAGGTCTCCAGCGCCGCGCGGATGAGTTCGTGTTCTCGGCCTTCGGAGTGCGACAGAACGGTGGGATGCTCGATGATGTCGACGGCGTCGATCGTCAGCTCGCCCTCGCGGTTGGTCAGCTTGAGGGCCTTGAGAGCGCACTGCCCGATGTCGATGCCCCAAACGCTGTTTACTTTTGCCATGAGCGTTTCCTGGTTACGGAGGACCTCGTGCCTGTATGATAGCTTGCCGCTCCGGCAGCCGCAATCGCCGTTGTACATCCAACCGCCGGCTTTTTTCACCCCACCCAAACTACCAGTTTACGACGATAGCGGTGGGATGCAAGGCAAACAGCGCAGCATCCTTACGCGCCGCTCTCACCGCCGGCGGCCTGACCGTCGCGATCTTCTGAAATATCTATCGGTCCAAGACGGAGTTTGTGCGTAGGCGCAGTGCGCTGGGGAATTGGCGAGACCCCAAAAGACTGCAACGACAACGAGGACAACGAGTGCAAATACTCCTGATCCGCAATCTGCAATCCGCAATCGTGGCAAATCTCTCATCATTGTCCTACAATGCCCCGCATGTGTGATTCCCAGGACATCCTGAAGAAAGCGGCCGCCCAACTGCTGGCCATCGAAGACTTTCTCGGCGGGGCGTTCCTGCCCGCCAAGACCAACCCGCTGCCGGCGCCGGCGGTGGGGGGCGCAACGGCCAGGCCGCAAGCGGCGGCTGGAGCGGCGCTGTCGCGGCAGGAGAAGATTGAGGCGCTCAAGTCGCTTTCCGATCAGATCGCTGCCTGTCGCAACTGCGTCCTGGCCCAGGAACGTACTAACCCGGTTCCCGGCGAGGGCAACCCCGACGCGCAGCTCGTGTTCGTCGGCGAAGGGCCCGGCCAGGAGGAAGACCGCACTGGCCGCCCGTTCGTGGGGCGCGCGGGCGAGCTGCTGACCAAGATGATCGCCGCGATGGGCCTGACGCGCCAGGACGTTTACATCTGCAACATGGTCAAGTGCCGCCCGCCCGAGAACCGCACCCCGGCCCCGCAGGAGGTTCAGGCCTGCTGGAGCCACCTGGTCGCGCAGTTGCAGATCGTCCGCCCGCGCGTGATCGTCACGCTGGGCAACCCGGCCACCCAGAACCTGCTGCAGACCACCGTAGGCATCACGCGCCTGCGCGGGCAGTGGCAAACGCTCGGCGAGGCCATCCCCGCCCTGGCCGGAACGCCCGTGATGCCGACCTTTCACCCCGCCTACATCCTGCGCAACTACAGCGAAGACACCCGCCGCAAAGTCTGGTCCGACCTCCAGGCCGTCATGGACCTGCTGGGTCTTGCCAGGCCCGGCGGCGCTGGATAGCGCCTCTTGCGCCTTGGCAGTCATATAATTGATGAAACGCTCCAAACGAGGGGTGGAGGGCACTGCCATGGCGACGCGAGCGGCCGTCGTGTTCCTGCTGGACGTCGACAATACTTTGCTCGACAACGATTGGGTCATAGAAGATCTCAAGAGCCACCTGACCAGAACATTCGGCCCCCAGCGAGAGGGGCGATACTGGGTGATCTTTGAAAAGTTGCGCGAGGAACTGGGCTATGCCGACTATCTCGGTGCCTTGCAGCATTACCGGGCCGAGAACCCCGCCGATCCGAACTTCCTGCAAATGGCTTTCTACCTGATGGAATATCCCTTTGCCGACCGCCTGATTCCCGGCGCACTGGATGTGGTCAAACGCTTCCGCGCCTGGGGGCCGACGGTCATCTTCACCGACGGCGACGTGGTCTTTCAGCCAAGGAAAGTCCAGCGATCGGGCCTCTACGATGCCGTCGAAGGCCGCGCCCTGATCTATATCCACAAGGAACAGCAGTTGGACGACGTCGAAATGCGCTATCCGGCCGATCATTACGTCGTGGCCGATGACAAGCTGCGAATCCTCTCGGCTCTGAAGCAGGCCTGGGGCCCGCGCGTGACGACCATCTTCCCCCGCCAGGGGCATTACGCCAACGATCTGGGCGTGCTGGCCCGGTACCCCAAGGCCGACATCAGCGTCGAGGCCATCGCCGATCTGCTGCAATACGACCTGGATGCCCTGCTCGCCGCCCGCCAACCCCAGACCGCGGTATAAGCGTCTTGCTCGCTGCCGATCATGCAATTCATGGGGCCTTCTTGCCTTTGGACGTGTTCAATCATACGCAAAGGAGACATGCGATGCAGACCAAACTAACGCTCTCGGCCGCGGGGGCCTTGATGCTTCTGACCGGCGCAGTCGCCTGGGCCGCCGAGGCAAAATCACCGGCGACTCAGCCGGCCTCGACCGCGGCGACGGTTATTCCGCCGGCCAAGAATACCGCCGAAGGCCTGCAGCGATGGCGTGACATGAAGTTCGGCATCTTTCTGCACTGGGGCGCCGGCGCCGTCGGCGGAAAGGAGCTGAGCTGGTCGCGGCAGACCAACCGGCGAAAGCCCGCCGAGTATCCGCCGGCTGTGTACGACAACTTCTACAAGAAGTTCAAAGCCGAGAAGTTCAACGCCGACGAATGGGCCTCGATCATCGCCGACAGCGGCGCCAGGTACACGGTCTTCGTCACCAAGCATCACGATGGATTCTGCAACTGGGACACGGCCATCACCGACTACAAGGGCACGGCCAAGGACTGCCCCTTCGGGCGTGATGCGGCGATGGAACTTTCGCAGGCGGTCGCGAAGAAGGGCATCATGCTGGGGTGGTACTTTTCCCAGCGCGACTGGCATGACAGCGACTGCATGGCGCAGAACTACCGCGCCTTCGCCCCCAAGATCCGCAAGCAGATCGAGGAACTCTGCGGCGGCAAGTACGGCCCCATCGGTGTGATCTGGTTCGACGCGGCCGGGCCGTACCCCGAGGGGTTCTGGGACGGCCGCAGACTCTTCAAACGCATTTACGAGCTGCAGCCGGGCTGCCTGATCAACGACCGCTGCGGACTGCCGGGCGATTTTTCGAGCCTCACTCGGCGCGTAGGCGATTATGACCGCACCCGGGCGTGGGAGAGCGCGATCCCCATCACCGGCGGATGGTCGTGGCGAGCCGACGCCAAGCCGATGTCGTTCGAGCAGTGCATCAATGCCCTGATCCGCTGCGCCGGGGCTGACGGCAACTTGCTGCTGAACATCGGCCCGCACCCCGATGGGCACATAGTCGCCGAAGAAGTCGCCGTGCTGCGCAAGATGGGCGCGTGGCTGGGCCAGTACGGCACGAGCATCTACAAGACCCGCGGCGGCCCGTATGAACCGGCCGAGTGGGGTGTAGCCACCTGCCGCGAGAACACGATTTACCTGCACGTGCAGAAGTGGCCGGCCGAGGGCAAGCTGACCCTGCCCGCGCTAAAGCAGAAGATCACCGCCAGCGCCGCTCTCACCGGCGGCAAGCCCGCCGTTGAGCAAACCGACAAGGGCCTGACCGTCTCGCTGCCCAAGGAAAACCAGAACGCCATCGACACGATCATCGAGCTGACTCTGGACGGCCCGGCCTTCGACGCTGCCAAGTAGCATGGGCATCTTGCCCGTGTCTTTGACTTGCAGGGCTCGCGGCCAGGCAGCGTGCACAACCAGCGCAGCGTAGCCATCCACTGCACCCGCCGTTGAATAACGAACGAGTCGCGCCGGCAGGTCTACGACTTGCGTTTCTCGAAGAGCTTGAGCACCTGGTAGGTCAGCCAGCCGATCGCGCCCAAACCCACGGAGAATATTGGATACGCGATCCACCAAGGCATGTAGGGTTCGGTGAACCTGGTGTATTCGGACATGCCGCCGATCCCGGCCACCACGTTGAGCGGCAGGAAGACGAGGCTGAGGATCGTCAGGCGCTTGATCAGGACGTTGAGGTTGTTGTTGACGATCGAGGCGCGGGCGTCCATCAGACCGGCCAGCACGTTGGCGTAGATCTGCGCCTGCTCGTGGCACTGGGCGTTCTCGATGGACAGGTCGTCGACGTATTCGAGCTGCTCGGGCGAGAGCCCGCCCGTGCCGGCGTTCTTGGCGTTGGTCCGCAGGCGGTCGATTGTCCGCCCGTTGGCCGCCATGGCGTTGACGTAGTACACCAGGCCCTTCTCGATGGTGAACATCAGCAGCAGGTTGCGGTTCTCCATCGACGACATGATCTTGGGCTCCAACTCGTTGGCCAGTTCGTTGATGGCCTTGAGGTGGCTGTAGAAGTGCTGGATGCACTTGGAGATGATCCGCAGGAACAGCGTCTGTAGCGAGTCGATCCTGGTGAACGGTCGGCCTTCAAAGGCCGGCTGGTCGTCCTCGAGCGAGACGATCACCAGGCGATTGCTGTAGAGAAACAGGCCCAGCGACTGGACGCCCAGATCGTATTTATCGTGCAGGAGGAATCGCTTGGGATACTTGAAGATCACGACCAGGTGGTCGCTCTCGAGCTCCACGCGAGGCAGTTCGTCGGGGTCCAGGGTCGAGTTGAGCGAGTGGGCGTCGAGGTTGAACTCCGGCCCGATCAGGCGCGCCTTCTCCTCGTCCGTCGGGCCGATGAAAAGCCAGATCGGTCCGGCGTTGTCCACCGCCGGACCTAGTTTGCCGCTCTCGATTTGAAAGCATGTCAACACGAACGACTCCGCCAGAAGCGCTCGCCGCCCGCGGGCAGCATCTTCACCAGTGGGATGATACCGCGCTGCACGCCGTCAAACCGAACACCTTTTTCTTCTGGACGCAAAAAACTCTTACACAGTCATCGGGCGCCGGGCCAAGAGATTCACTACTGCCTGTGCCCTATGACCTATGCCTTGCATTACCGGCTATAATGGTCGACCGATGGCAAGAGCTCCCTCGAAAAAGGACTACCCATGACCCCGCGCGTCAAACGCCTGCAGACGATCACCCTGCGAAGCTGCGGCATGCACGATCCCCAGGCCGGCGAACTCGCCCGCCAGGCCGACGAGCAGTCGCAAGGCCACAGCGACATCCTCCGCCAGGCCCGCTCGATGGCCCACTACTATCGCAACTGCACGCTGGTTATTAATGATGATGAACTGATCGTCGGCGGCGGGCTGCTGAATATGCTCCCGCCAGGCAAGACCGGCGCCGTGGGTGAGATCCCTGCTGTGGCCATGACCAACGAGCCGCACACGCCCGGCAGCGAGGCGTTCATCACGCAGGGACTCCTCCATGGCGCGGGCAACCATACCTCCGTCGATTACGACACGCTGCTGGCCGGCGGAATGCAGGGATACATCGACCAGATCGACCGCCGAAGCGAGCGCCTGGCCGCCGAGGAACCTGCCGCTGCCGACAAGAAGGAATATCTCCACGCCCTCAAGATCCTCGCCGAAGCCTATCGCGACCTCGGGCGGCGCTATCACGACTATGCCCTGCAACTAGCCGCCAAGGCAACCCTCCCCGCCCGCAGGGGCGAACTGGAGACCGTCGCCGAAAACTGCCAGGCCGCGCTGGGCTCCGGGCCACGCACGTTCTGGCAGGCGTGCCAGTGCCTGTGGTTTGGGTTCTATCTGCTGCCCGACGCGCCCGGCCGCGTCGACCAGTACCTCTGGCCGTTCTATCAGCGCGAGATGGCCGACGGCTCGCTTACGCGCGAGCGGGCGGCCGAGCTGATCGCCTGCCTGTGGATGAAGTATTTCCAGGTGCACGGATTCAGCACGCCGAATATGGCCCGCCATCACTTGACGCTGGGCGGCCAGCGGCCCGACGGCAGCGACGGATGCACCGATGTGACCGACCTGTGCCTGGAGGTCTTCGCCGAGCTGCGCATCCCATGCCCGCAGGTGGGGGTGCGATGGCACCGCAGCATGCGCCCGCAAACACTGCGGCGAGCGGTAGAGGCGCTGGGCAGCCGCACCGGCAGCCCGGGCTTCTGCTCGGACGAGCAGATCGTGCCGGCGCTGGTGAACATCGGCGTGGCGGCAGAGGACGCCCGCGACTTCGCGATGTCGGGCTGTCACGAGATCATCATCACGGGGCGCGCGCACATGGGGTCGGTCGAGTGCTTCCTGAACATGCCCAAGCTCATCCGCATTGTGCTGGGGCTCGAGCCGGCCTTCGCACCGCTGCCGGAGATCACGCTCGACAGCCCCGACGCGCTGTGGCAGGCGCTGACGGTGCAGATGGAGCACCTCGCCCTGGCGATGCACAACTATTCATACGAGCGCGACCGGCACGCCGCGCAGTGGGTCGCCCTGCAGGCCTCGCTGCTGACGCGAGACTGCATCGAGAACGTCAAGGGCTTCTGGCAGGGCGGCGCCCGCTACAACTTCTGCAATTGCGACATCATCGGCGTGGCGAACCTCGCCGACTCGCTGGCCGTTATCGAGCAACTCGTCTTCGCTGACCGCGCCGTCACCATCGAGCAGATCAAAGCCGCCCTGGCCGACGACTGGATCGGCCACGAGACGCTGCGCAGCCGCATTCTGCAGCGAACGCCCCATTTCGGCAACGACGACGCCCGAGTGGATTCGATCGCCGCTCGCATCATCGCGACCTTTGCCGATCTGGTCGCCAGGCATCGCCCCTACCGCGGCGGGCGATACACGCTGGGAACGCTGGCCGGAGTCGAGAACATACACATCTCCTTCGGCACCGTCACCGGCGCCACTCCCGACGGCCGCAAGAGCGGCCAGACGTTGGCATCGAGCCTCGCCCCCGCCCCCGGTCGCGACACCCGCGGCGTCACGGCCATGCTTAACTCCGTAGCCGCTTTGCCCCACCGCCTGCTGCCGACCTCGACGACGGTGAACATCAAGCTCGATCCGTCACTGCTGGCCGACGCTGGCGGCATCGACAAGATCGCCGCCCTGATCGAAGGTCACTTCCGGGCCGGCGGCCAGCACCTCCAGATCAGCATGGTCAACCGCAAAATGCTGCTCGATGCCCGCGAGAACCCGACACAGCACGCCGACGTGATGGTCCGAGTCGCCGGCTACAGCGCCCCCTTCGTCTCGCTCACGACCGACATCCAGGACGAAATCCTCGCCCGCACCGAACATGGATTGTAAGGCCGCAGAGATCAAATTAGCCGCTGAGGTCGCTGAGGACGCAGAGGGAAGAAGTTGTTTTATCTCCTTTCATCCTCAGCGTCCTCAGCGACCTCAGCGGCTTGATCTATCCCGGATCTATCTTTTCTTCTTTTCGCTCTGTGCCCTCTGTGTCTCTGTGGTAAGTTTTTCTGCCAATTGCCCGCAAGGCGCCGCCTGTGGTAGTATGCGTCCGAAATTGGCACTGGGCATGACGCCCGGCCACATGCACAGAGGACTGGATCATGGCGCGGATGAAACTTGAAGGATCGATGACGGCGTTGGTGACGCCCTTCGCCGGCGGCAAGGTGGACTACACGGCGCTGGGCAAGATCATCGATCACCAGATCGAGCAGGGCACTCAGGGGCTCGTGCCCTGCGGCACCACGGGCGAGTCGCCCACGCTCAACTACGCCGAGCACGACCGGGTGATCGAGTTCACCGTCGAGCGCACGGCCGGGCGCGTGCCGGTCATCGCCGGTACGGGCAGCAACTCCACCGCCGAGGCGTTGGAACTGACGGCCCACGCGAAGAAGGCCGGCGCCGACGCGTGCCTGATCGTCAACCCGTACTACAACAAGCCCACGCAGGGCGGCATGGTCGAGCACGTCAAGCGCCTCGCCGAGATCGACCTGCCCATCGTGCTGTACAACATTCCCGGCCGCACCGGCGTGGAGCTGACGGCCGAGACCATCGTGCGCATGTACCGCGAGATTCCGCAGGTGGTAGCCGTCAAGGAAGCCACCGGCAAGCTGGACATGGCCAGCGCCATCGCGGCCGAGTGCGACATCACGATTCTCTCCGGCGACGACTCGCTGACGCTGCCTATCGGTTCTGTCGGCGGGCGGGGCGTTATCAGCGTGTTGGCCAACCTGCTGCCGGCAGAGGTCCGCAAACTCTGCGACCTGATGCTGACCGGAAACATGGCCGGCGCGACGGCGCAGCACCTGAGGCTCTTCCCGCTGTTTCGTGGGATATTCATCGAGACCAACCCCATCCCGATCAAGGCGGCGATGGCGATGGCCGGGATGATCAAGAACGAACTGCGCCTGCCGATGACGCCACTGTCGGAGAAGCTGCGTCCGGAACTGGCCAAGATGCTGGCGCCGTTTGGAATCGGCTGAACGTCTCATCAAATCGGCCTTGGCGTCCGATAAAACATAGGCGCTATTATTGTTCATACGCTGATCGGCGGCAGCGCATCGCCGCCGCAATGAATTGAGGAAGCACCGATGAGGTATGCCGTCATCCTTGCCGGCGGCGCCGGCAAACGCCTCTGGCCCATGAGCCGGCTGAACCGGCCCAAGCAGCTCCTGCCGCTGATCGAGGGCAAGACGCTGCTGGCCATCGCCGTCGAACGCCTCAAGGGCCTCTTCCCGCCGGAAAACATCCTGGTCATCACCAACGCCGAATACGCCTCGCAGGTCGCCGCCGCATTGCCGCAACTGCCGCCGCAGAATATCGTCGGCGAGCCCGAAGGGCGCGACACCGCCGCCGCCATCGCGCTGGGGGCGCAGCTCCTGGCCGCGCGCGACGCCGACGCCGTCATGGCCGTCTTCACCGCCGACCACGTCATCCGCCCGCAGCAGCAGTTCGCCCGCTGCGTCGAGCGAGCCGTCAGTGCGGCCGAGGAACACGCCGACGCGCTGGTGACGCTGGGCATCCGCCCGACGTGGCCGCACACCGGCCTGGGGTACATCCACTGCCAGGAAGAGTACGGCGCCGGCTTGCAGGAGGTCTCGGGCTTCAAGGAAAAGCCCAGCCACCAGGACGCCCGCAAGTACGTCGAGTCGGGCAAGTATTACTGGAACAGCGGCATGTTTGTCTGGAAGATCCAGACCATCCTCCAGGCCCTCAAGCAGTTCCTGCCCGAGACGTTCGCCGCGCTGGACCCGATCCGCCAGGCCGCCGCCAACGGCCAGGACGTCGCCGCCCTGCTGGCGAAGATTTACCCCTCGCTGCAGAAGATCAGCATCGACTACGCCGTGATGGAAAAGGCCCCGCGCGTGCTGATGGTCGAGCTCACCGCCGAGTGGCTCGACATCGGCAGTTGGCCCGCCCTGTCCGACGTGGCCGCCAACGACGAAAGCGGCAACGTCATCGTCGCCCAGAACGCCGCCGTGATCGACAGCGGCCGCAACATCATCATCAGCGAAGACGGCCACCTGCTGGCCGTGGTCGGAATGGACGACTGCATCATCGTTCACTCAGGCGACGCCACGCTGGTGTGCAACAAGTCCGATTCGCAGCGCCTCAAAGAACTCGTCGCCCTGCTGGAAGAAAAGTACGGCAACAAGTACACGTAATAAGAGACAGGAAACGCAGAAACTCTTGCCTGAATTAAGGCCTCTTAAGCCATTCCTGATACTGCCTCCAGTCTGATTCAATAATCTCCTGGCATCTTTCATCTTGCTCCCCGAAGCCATACTCAATCGAGTAGAGTGGGTATTCTGCTCCGGCCAGAACGTCTCGGTAGTCTTGCCTTGCCGCCTCCGTCGCCTCTCGTAATTTCTCCAGGGATCCCGCGGAAAGCTTCAGTACAGCAAGCCGCACTCGATGGATTTCGCTATGCCCTTCCTCAGCCCCGTATTCACCCAAGATGCCGGTCACGGTCTCATAGACCTCTGGGGGAAAATCTCGTCTGATGATTCTTTCCACGTCAGCCGCCGCAACTTTGGGGATTGGCTCGTCCATAGATATGCCTTACGGCTTGGGTGCCGCATCCGGACCGTCGCAGGCGAAGAAGTCCTGGAGGATTTCCGCCGCCGCGATGGCGTCTTGAATCGCCCGGCGCTTGCCGCGAGTCAGGTGGCCGGCTAGCGTTTTGTCGGCTGCGAAGCTGCTGAGGCGTTCGTCCCAGAGCCTCACGTCCAGACCGGTAGCCTGCTGGAGCATCAGGGCGAAGTCCCGCGCGAGCTTGGCCTGGGGGCCTTCGCTATCGTCCATGTTCAGCGGCAGGCCGACGACGATGCCGCCGGCGTCATATTCCTGAGCGAGCTTGATGATGGTCGGCGCCACGGCCTCGGCCGGCTGGGCGGGGATGACCTTCAAGGGCGAGGCGATCCCCCTGCCGCCGTCGCCGCCGGCCACGCCTATCCGCACGTCGCCATGATCAACGCCAAGCCAGTACATCTGCGCCCCTCCGGGGCTTGAAAATTACAGATCACAAGACACAATTCACAAATAAATCCCAAGAATCAAAATTCAAGCGAAAGCTTTCAACGACCTTTTGCGTCTTGTTGGTTGCTTCTTGTGGTTTGTTTGGAATTTGTCATTTGGGTTTTGGAATTTCCCTGCCTCAGCAGGGGGTCACGCCCTTCTTGAGGATGATGTTGCCGTACTTGAAGGTCTCGCCGGTCATCACGACGGCGAAGGCCTCGCGGGCCTGATCGTAGAAGGCGAAGCGGTCGATCCGCTTGATCGGCGGGGTCTTGGGCGCGTGGCGGTCGACGGCCGCGCGGTACGCCTTCTCGACGCAGGCGTCGAGCGAATCGCCCTTGACGGCCGCCATCATCACCAGCGGCGCGTCAACATACGCGTCGAGTTCAAACAGCGGCAGGATGGCGTCGAGCAGATCGGCGATCTTGAGCCCGTCGGCCCGGACGACGTTGTTGCACATCGTATGGCCAGGGAAGTGCGCGTCGGCCAATACGATCTCGTCGCCGTGACCCATGCTGGCCAGCACGGCCAGTAGTTCAGGACTCAGCAGCGGAGAAATACCTTTGAGCATGAACGTTCCTTTCAGAAGATCGAGCAATTAAATAGCCGCTGAGGTCGCTGAGGACGCTGAGGGAAGAGATTGTTCTTATCTTCTTATATCCTCAGCGACCTCTGCGACCTCAGCGGCTCAGTGCATGACCAAACAGTGGCTGTCGTCGCGCCACGGCGCCCAATTATTTCTTCTTGTCTTTGTCGCGTTCGCTGGCGAGGGCTTCCAGGGCGGCGATGGGGTCGAGTTCGACGGCGGCTTCCTCTTCCTCGATGACGACCTCATTGTCCTGTCCGCCAGCCAGGCTGCTCAGCACGTCGGCGTCGGAGGCCCCGCCACGGGCGGTGACGTCGGCATCGACGTCGACGACTTCCTGGGCGGCTTGGCCTTGCTCGGCCATCTTCTGCCCCTTGGTCTTGACGGGCTGGATTTCCTGGGGCTCGCCGTCGAGTTGGACGGTGAAGACGATAGGCCCGACGACGACGCGATCGCCGGCCTGCAGCGCCACTTCGCCGCTGATGCGGCGGTTGTTGACGTACGTGCCGTTGGAGGATCCGAGATCCTTGGCAGCGATCTTGTCGCCGGCGAGCACCAGTTGACAGTGGTGGCGCGACACGCTCAGCAGCGGGATCCGCAAGTCGCAATCTTCAGAGCGGCCTACCGTGACCGACTGCCCCGTCAGAGGGAAATCCTTACGCTGCCCATCGCCTTTGAACATTACCAGTGTTACGTCCATAACCGCCTCGATGGTTGGGGTAGCCACGTATGCCGGCTGCCTAGGAATTACCGCTCTTTTATTTTATGATCTTGCGTATGGCCTGCAAGAAAAAAGGCGACAGGATTTCGGCTGATAGGGCGAAGGCCCTATACATCCACGTCCCCTTCTGCCTGCGCAAGTGCCGATATTGCGATTTCTTCTCGGTGGCGATCGACCCGCGCAAGGCCGCCAGGTTTGTCTGTGCGGCCGGGGCAGAGATGGAAATGCGGCTCGCGGAACTCGCCATGCCGGCAGAAAGCATCTTCGTCGGCGGCGGAACGCCAACGGCCTTGGGGGCGGCGATGCTGGAAAAACTGCTGGCCCCGCTGTCGGGCTTTGCCGACGCCGACACCGAGTTCTCCGTCGAGGCCAACCCCTGCAGCCTCAATGACGCCGTGGCCGATGTTCTCGCTGCCGCCGGCGTCAACCGCGTCTCCATCGGTGTCCAATCGCTGGCCGACGCCGAGTTGACTGTACTGGGCCGCCCGCACAAGGCTGCCGACGTGGCCCGCGCCGTCGAGACCGTCCGCCGCGCCGGGATCGAAAACATCAGCCTCGACCTTATATACGGGGTTCCCGGCCAGGATGAGGCCTCATGGCGCCGCTCGCTGAAAGCCGCCCTCGCCCTGAAGCCCGCGCACATGAGCTGCTACGCTCTGAGCGTGGAAGAGGGCACGCCGCTGGCCGCCGACGTGGCCGCCGGGCGACTGCAACCCGCCGACGAGCAGACACAGAAGAACTGCTACTACGCCGCGATCGAGACGCTGGCGGCCGCGGGCCTGGAGCATTACGAAATCTCCAACTTCGCCCGCCCCGGCAATCGCTGCCGCCACAACCTGACGTACTGGCACAACCGCCCATACCTGGGCATCGGCCCCGCCGCCGCCAGCTACGTCGCCGGCATCCGCCGCACCAACGCGCCGGACCTCGAAGCTTATCTGACGGCGCTGGAAGATAGGAACCGTCCCGATTTTCCGCCAGCCTCCGCTGAACGCCTCGCCGGCCAAGCCGCCTATGCCGAGACGCTGATGCTCGGTCTGCGTCTGATCGAAGGCATCAGCCGCCGCGAACTATCCGCGCGCTTTGGCTGTGACCCGATCGATGCTTTTCCGCAAGCCATCAAGCGATATGCGTCACAGGGCGCTCTGGTGGTGACAGGCGAAACCATCCGCATCGCCCGCGAATACTTTTTCGTGGCCGACACGATCCTGGCCGACATCATCGCTGAGGCGGATTCCGCGCCGCCTCACGGCTCGCCATAGACCCCGTAATCTTCGATCGTGTCGAACATGGCCAGGACGTTTTCGACGGGCGTTTCTTCCAGGATGGTGTCATGGCTGGCCCCGCCGATGTATCCGCCGCCGCCCATCATGATGTCCAGCACTTCCCGCGTGTCGCGAACGACCGTCTCGGGCGTGCCGTCGATGAGCACCCGGTGCGAGTCGATCGCGCCGTTGAAGACGATCCTGCTGCCGAAGCCGGCCTTGAGCGTCCGCAGGTCCATCCCGCGGCACGACGGCTGCACCGAATGTAGGGCGTCGAGCCCGGCATCGACTAGCAGCGGAATCAACTCGGCGAACCCGCCGCAGCAGTGCATCTGCACGTACAGGCCGTACTCGTGCCCCAACTCGATCAGCCGCCGCGTGTGCGGCAGGATGAATCGTTTGAACATCTCCGGGCTCAGCAGCGGACCGTTCATGCTGCCCAGGTCGTTGGCGATGAAAAATACGTCGATCGCGTCGGCCGCGGCGTCGAAGATGCGCCGCGAGACGGCGGCGTAGTAATCGACCATGTGCGTCATCATCGCGTCGACGACTTCCGGGCGGTCGAACATCGCCAGGTACAGGCCCTCCATGCCCATCAGGTCGATGGCGTCGTGGAAGAACGGCGACCAGTCGCCGCCCAGGACGGCGTATTGCCCCGCCCAGGCGGCGGTCTGGCCGCGAATGTGCGAGACGTCCATCCAGTCCGGGTCCGGCCAGGGGTAATCGTGCACCTGCCGCAGCGAGGCTTCGGCCAGCGGGTGCTCGATGGGCTGGCCGTAGCCCATGCCGTGGCGCTCGACGCCAAAGACGGTGCGCGTGGTGGCCTCGTCGTGCCGCAGCGCCGGGGTCGGTCCGGCGTAGCGGGCCAGAACGCGTCGGAAGTCATCATGGTATCGCCTGCGCAGGCCTTCGTCGTCGAGCTTGAGCTGGGTCTTGCACTTGTCCCAGAACTCCTGCGACGCGCCGCACCACATCGGCACGCGGTCGGGCAGTTGGCCCTCGAAGACCGCCATCACGCGCTGTCGGGAGGTCATGGGCAATGGAAGACTTCCTCCATGCCGGCCCACCAGTTGCCCTCGCCGCGGTCGGGCAGTGGCTGCTGGCAGGGCATGCAGACGGCCCACCATTCTTGCGTGGTGGCGTCGGCGGCCATGCGCGCCATGTCGGCCTCATAGTCGCTGCCGACGTACTCGAAATAGGCGAAGAGGTAGTGCTTGCCGTCGGGGAGCTTTCGCAGGTAGATCGAGTAATTGCGGATGTTGCACGCGGTGATCATCGCCAGCACGTCGGGCCACACCGCGGCGTGAAGCTTCTTGTACTGGGCGATCTGATCTTCCTTGACGCCGATGACCGAACCGTACCGCCGCATCGTTTTTCTCCTGACTCGCTGGTCGCCGAAGTGACCAGCCCAAACGCTCAGATGTTCACGCCATTCGCGCGGGATAGCTCTGCACCCACTGGCAGACCTGGCGGATCTTCTCCGGCGTCGCCGCAGGAGGCATCACGCCCGCCGAGGTGATCACCAGGCCGCGATGGTGGGGCAGGGCAGCCAAGTCGCTTTCCAGGGCGGCGATGATATCCTCGGCAGGGCGAAGCCACAACCCCGCGCCGGTGCCGCCGATGAAGCAGACATCCGGACACGCCGCACGCCCCTGCGCCAGCGAGGCCGAGCCCAGCGGCGGGCGGCTGTATGCCTCGAACGCTCGCGCCCCGACGGCCGCCAACTGGTCCAGCAGATCCTTCAAGTGCCCGCACATGTGCAGCACCAGGCGTTTGCCATGGCTGCGCACGATCTGGGCGTATCGGCCGATGTGCCCCGCGCAGTACCGGCGGTACTGGGCGGGCGAGATCAGCGTCGTCGAGGTGTTCTCGATCAGGTACAGCGTGTCGGCCGGACTGTGGCGGGCGGCCAACTCTGCGGCGGCTTCGAGATTGGCGTGCATCGCATCGAACAGGGCCTCGACCCGCTGCGGGCAGTCGGCCAGAAAGAAGTGCGCGTTCTCAACCCCGGCCAAGTGCTGCACCCAGTCCATCAAAGCGCTGGTGCCGATGCCGGTCATCGTGCTGGCCGCCGAGCCGATCTCTTGCTGGCGTTTTCGCGCAGCCGCCAGCGAGGGCTCGTCCAGCGAGACGCGCCGGGCGAGATGGAAATCGCGCATCGCGTCGATGTCCTCGGGCGTCTTGACGGGGAACTCGACGGGGTGCCAGGCGCCCGAGGCTTCGTCGAACTGGTCTGCCGACGTCAACTCGACGCCGCCTGGCCCACGATACCGGCGGCGGATGATACGACCCGATCCAGGCTCGACCTGTTCGCTCTGGACCTCCCAGCCCTCGACGGCGGCCGCGATTCCCGAACCCACGCCCTCGTGGCAGTCCGAGCCGATCCACTGGTGGATTTGAGAGAGGCTCATGTCGCGGAAGGGCGCCTTCTGGGCCTGGGCGTAATTGCCCCCCAGCTTGGGCCAGAATGCCAGACGATCGACCGCCTGCATGTCCAATGCCGCCAACCAGCGCTGTCGGGGCGTCATCGCGTGCGTGGTTTCAGCCATGAGGCCAATAGTAACCTGACGTGGCCCAAAGACAAGCCCCCTTGAGCAGGTCCATCTGCGCAAGGGGGCTCTGCCCTGCCTGTTCCTTCAGGAGGGGCTAGCCAAGTGTGCTGAGGCGCCGTTGCCGCAGGATCGCGGCGACCGAACCGAGGCCCAGCAGCAGCACCGTGGACGGTTCGGGGATCTCTCCTGCGCCCACGCTCAGGCCGCCAGGCACCAGAACGTGATTGTTGTAGGAACCGTCGGTAGCGGCGGCGCCAGGATCCTCATCGGCAAAGCCGCCGTTCCACAGGGTGTTGTACATCCCGCCGGAGTTGGCCCCGCGGGCGTAGACGTCGCCCCAGACCGGCGCGAAATTGCTGTCAAACTCCACCGACAACGTCAGTTCGCCGGCGCGGGCGAACTTGATGCCGTAAACGGACTGGGGCAGGTACGGCGTCGAAATCGCGCCGTAATCGAAGTTGTCCACTTTGACGCGGGCGAACTGCCCCACGGTGGCTATCGGATTGAGCACGTCCGCTTTCGACAGCATGGCCGACGACTCGATGATGAGCTGCCTGATGTTGGACTGCGCCACGCTCAGGGTATAGGCATAGTGCCAGGTATTGTCGCCGTTCTGACTGACGGTCCAACTGAGGGTGGGAACGAACCACTCCGGATCGGTCGTGGGGCTGGTGGCGGCTGCCATCCACTGCCCGGTGCCGCTGAGGCCACCGTCTTCGCCGCTGAGGCTGCCGGTGAACATGACAGCTCCCTGCGCCGTCGAAGCAACCAACGCCACCGAGCAAACACACGCAACGCTCAGGATGTTATGGCGGATGTTAATGGGACACCTTCCTTCTTTTGAGCGAGAGAATCCAACGACTCATGGCGCCCCTGCGCTACGCCGGCACCGCAGGGGCAGTCACACTACCGCAACTATAAGGTATTAGTGCGTGATCGAAACAAGTAACACAAGCGAGACATAAACAAACCCATTTCGTAACATAGATTTCGTCCTACGCCCCGGGCACCATCCTTTCACGCAATAGACAGAGTTAAAACCTTCCATTGCTTCCGCTGGAGAAGGCAAGCATCTCCTTTCAAGAGGCATGCCTCACGTTTCCATCCGTTCGCGGTCAGAGCTTGACGCTCTGTTCTCTCTCCACATTCAGGTCAATGCGCCAACCTGGACGATGGGAGCCCAAGGTGGACAACCTGAAAACTTAGATTCATCGGCGTGATTGCTCCACAGTCCACTTACTCTTGGCAGGCCAGTACAGCATGTTGATGGCGGGCAGGAACATCTCTATAGCCTCGCTTTCGCCAATTCTCGAAGGCTTTGAAGCCATATTATTAGAGCGACTTGGAAGAAAGTAAACAACAAACATGAGAATTTGTTCAGAAATGATGGAAATGACAAAACGGGCATGCGGCGATTCAAAGGCCTTTTCGGCGCCCCGCTGATGCTGTCGACGTTCCCCGCCTCATGCACTAGCTGAGGTTACGCGCAGCCATGAAGATCACGTTTCGTGGCGGCGTCTCGAGTTTCTCGTAAGCATCAGGGCCACTGTCCCGGTCGCCAGCAGCGCCAGCGTCGCCGGCTCGGGGACCGGACCGGTGTCCAGCGTGTCGGGGACAAGCACGTGGTAGTTGACGGATCCATTGGCCGGGTGGTCGAGCGGGTCGGTATCGCTGGCGGTCAGGCCGGAGTTCCACAGCGTGTTGAAGACGCCGCCGGCCTTGCCGTCCTTGGAGTATGTGTCGCCCCAGACCGGACGGCGAAGGCTGTCGAAGCTGATCGTCAACGTCAGCCCTTCCGTCTCGTCGAACTTGATGCCATGGATCGGCGCGGGCAGGTTCGGGTTCGAGCCTCCGGGACTGAACAGGCCCACGTCGATGCTGCCAAACGATCCCTGCGACGCCAGGGGATTGTTCAGGTTATCCTCGGTGAACGTTGGCGAGGCTTCGATAATCCAGTGGCTGATCGAACCGTGATAGACGCTCAGGCTGTAGAAATAGTGCCAGGAATCGTCCGGGTTCTGGGTCACGGTCCAACTCAGCGTCGGGGCGAACCAGCCCGCGTCGCCATTGCTGTTGACCCACAGTCCCGTTCCCTGCAGGCCGCCATCGGCAGAGGTTAAACTGCCGCTGTACATGACCGCTGCGGCTGCGGGCGAACAGATCACTGCGGCGATTCCAAGAACCATCGGGATCAGACCATGTGTCTGCCGGCTGATGATTCGGTGTGCGTTCAACATGAATCCAACTTCCTTTCGTCACTTGTCGGGGCGGTTTCGGTGACTTTTAGCGCATTGTAGGCATGCATCGTAGAATGTGGACTAAAAGAGTCCTAAATAGTCCTCAGGGCTAATCTTAAAAATTCGCCAGAGGTCCTACCCCTTGACGCCGGCCCGCGTGGAGGGTACAACTGGCCGCTTCGCAAACGACACTGAGACAGGAGTTAATACGATGGCACAGCAACTGAAGATTTACTATGACAAAGATGGCTCGCTCGACGCCCTCAAGGGCAAGACCGTGGCCGTGGTGGGTTTTGGCAGCCAGGGCCACGCCCATTCGCAGAACCTGCGCGACAGCGGCATCAAGGTCGTGGTGTCCGAACTGCCTGGCACGAACAATTACCGCCTGGCCAAGGAAGCGGGCTTCGAGCCGATCTCGGCTGAAGAGGCGACCAAGGTCGGCGACCTGATCGTCATCACGCTGCCCGACGAAGTCCAGGCGATCGTGTACGAGAAGGCGATCAAGCCCAATCTCAAGCCCGGCAAGGCGCTGGGCTTCTGCCACGGGTTCAACATTCGCTACGGCTGCATCCAGGCGCCCGAGGGCGTCGACGTGATCATGATCGCCCCCAAGGGTCCCGGCCACACCGTGCGAAGCTGCTTCGTCGAAGGCTCGGGCGTGCCGTGCCTGATCGCCATCGAGAAGAACGCCACCGGCAAGGCCTTCCAGACCGCCCTGGCCTGGGGCATCGGCGTCGGCGGTGGCCGCGCGGGCATCATCGAGACCACCTTCACCGAAGAGACCGAGACCGACCTCTTCGGCGAGCAGACCGTCCTCTGCGGCGGGCTGACCAGCCTGGTCAAAGCCGGCTTTGAAACGCTGACCGAGGCGGGATATCAGCCCGGCATCGCGTACTTCGAAGTGCTGCATGAGCTGCTGCTGATCATCAAGCTGATGGCCGAGGGCGGCATGAGCTACATGCGTTACAGCATCTCCAACACCGCCGAGTGGGGCGACCTGCACGTGGGTCCGCAGATCGTCGACGCGCGCGTGAAGGAGAACATGAAGAAGGCCCTCAAGGCCATCCAGGACGGCAGCTTCGCCAAGGAATGGCTG
The DNA here is from genome assembly GCA_039683615.1 of Phycisphaerae bacterium. GTDB lineage: Bacteria > Planctomycetota > Phycisphaerae > SM23-33 > SM23-33 > JAJFUU01. Next base: position 309,184 of record JBDKRA010000022.1, on the reverse strand, counting down.
GCCGAGTGCAAGGCGGGCAAGCCCAACTTCAAGCGGATGTACGAAGCCGACAAGAACCACCCGATCGAAGTCGTCGGCCGCCAACTGCGCAAGATGTTCAGCTGGATGGAAGCCAAGGAAGCCCCCGAGGAGTGAGCCGGAGGCGTGCGATTGAACGCACCGAGCAAAGCCCACGGGCGGCCCCAATCATTGGCGCGGCTGCCTGTGGGCTTTGTATTTGAACCATGAATTTCTGGAAGGTCATCGACATCCTGGGTCCGGTGTTTCTGATCATCGCTTTGGGCGCCGCCCTGCGCAAGAGCGGGTTCATGTCGGCCGTCATGCTCGATCAGGCCAACCGCCTGGTCTACTGGGTCGGACTTCCGGTGGTGCTGTTCCAGGGAATGGCGGGGCGGGCGTTTTCGGCCGAGGCGGCATGGCCGGTGCTGGTCGGCGTGGGCGGGATGGCCGCCTGTGCGGCCGTCGCCCTGGTGGTGGCGTTGGCAATGCGGATGGACCGGCGGCTGCTGGGCTCGTTCGTGCACGTGTCGTTTCGCGGGAACCTGGCGTACGTGGGACTGGCGGTCATCGCCAGCGCGTTTCCGGGCACGGCCGGCGGGGAGAATCCCGTCGCCGGCACGGCGGCGCTGGTCATGAGCGCCCTGATGCTCTTTTACAACGTGCTGGCGGTGGTCGTGCTTTCGGCAGGTCGGCACAAGAACATGGGCGCCGCGCTCAAGCACATGCTCGTGCAGGTGGCGATCAACCCGCTGATCCTGTCCTGCGCCGCCGGGGCCGTTGTGGCGGCGCTCCGCGAGCATGCCGGCCTGGCCGTGCCGCATCTCATCAACAGGACGCTGGCGAGCGTCGGCTCGTTCGCCTCGCCGGTGGCGCTGCTGTGCGTGGGCGGGGCGCTGGTCTCGACGCCCCTGCGAGGGCGGCTGCTGCCTGCGGCGCTGGGCGGGCTCATCAAAGTCGGCGTGGGAACCGCGGCGGGGGTGCTGCTGGCGGCAGCGCTGGGGCTCAGCGATCATCAGCGGGCGGTGGCCCTGATCTTCCTGGCGTGCCCCACGGCCGTGGCGACCTACGTCTTGACCGAGCAACTCGACGGCGATGGTCCGCTGGCCGCGGCCGGGATCGTCATCAGCACCCTGATGTCGGCGGTGTCGCTGGCGATCGTCGTATCGCTGATTTGAAGAAAGAAACGCTACGGTCCCTTCTTCAACTCCTGGTAGAAGGTTTCCTCGGCCTCTTTGAAGCGGGCCATGGCCTTGGCGACGGTGTCACGCACTTTCTGGACCTGCGGGTCCTGCGCCGCGACGCCCTGGGGGTTCTGCTTGATCATGGCCGCGAGGCGGACAGAGGCCTGGTCGAGCTCGCCGGCCCCGGCGGCGAAGGCCCGTGCGGCGTCGTACAGGTTCTGCTTGGCCAGTTCGTCCTTGTCGGGCTTGTGCAGCAGCCGCCAGGGATTGCGGCGGATTTCCTCGCCGGCGATCTTCAGGCTCGTCGACATGCGCGTCAGGTTGTCGACGATCTCGCTGATGTTGTCCGAGTTGGCGTCCACGATCTTCTTCGCCTGGCCGGAGACCACCGTGAAATCGGCTGTGATCTTGACCACGTTTTCGGCCGCCTTTCGGGCCGAGGCCAGAATCTCGCCCATATCCTTCTTTCCGTAGGATTCGATGGCCGAGGTCGCCTGCGCCAGCGAGGCCGACGCCTCGGCGATGTTGGCCATGATCGTGCCCTTCTTCTTGGCATCGGTCTGGGGCAGGATGTTTTGCGTGATCTCGTTGAGACCCGAGGCCGCCCCTTCGATATACGTCACGGCGGTCTTGGTCTTGGCCAACACGCCCTGGTTGTTGGTCGGATCGAGCTCTCGTTGCATGGACTGGGCGATCTTGCGCACGTCGGCGGTGGCGGCCTCGATGTTGCTCATCACGCGATCCAGCGGCGTAGTGATCTCGACGGGGTGATCCACGTCGGCCAGCGGCGCCTGTTCGCTGCCGCGGTCGGTGACCACCAGCGGCGCCTGGCCGACCAGCACGGGGGGCACGTTGGCCTTGCCATCGGCGTGGACCATGCGGTCCGTGTTCCACACCTCAACGAAGTAGAGCGTGCGTTTCTGGCTGGGCTTGTATTCGATGCGCGAGACGCGCCCGATGCTTTCGTCGTTGATCTTGGCCTCGCTGCCGACGGTCAGCCCGACGCTGCCCGAGCCGACCTTGGCGTAGAACACCGACTGGCCGGCGGGGTGGGTGAACATCGTCCCGGCGCCCAGCCACAGCAGCACGCCCACCAGCACCGCCAGCGCCGCCAGCACGAACACCCCCGCGGCCAGTTCATTATGTTTCTTGGCTGCCATGGCAGTCTCCTCGTCGCTCAAGCGCCGCCCAGGCGCAGGATGTCTTCTTCGTATTCCTCGCCCATCCGCCGGTCGGTGATCGGGCCCTTGTGGTCGCCGCAGAGGAACTGGCGGATCAGGTCGTTGTCGTGCTCGCCGTTGGCCTTGGCGTCGCGAATGGCCTCGAACTGGGCCCGCGTCCCCGCCTTCACCACGCGCCCGCCGTCGAGCAGCGCCATGCGGTCGGCCACCCGGAAGGCTGAGTCCATTTCGTGCGTCACGATAACGCTGGTGACGCCCAGCTTCTGAGCCAAGTCCATCATCAGGTGGTCGATCTCGGCGCTGGTGACCGGGTCCAGCCCGGCCGTGGGCTCGTCGTAGAAGAGGATCTCCGGATCCAGCGCGATGGCCCGCGCCAGCCCGGCACGCTTCTTCATGCCCCCCGAGAGCTGGGCGGGCATCAGGTCGACGCTCTGGCGCAGGCCCACCAGCTCGAGCTTGATGTGTACCATGATCTCGATGGTCTCCTCGTCGAGGGTCGTGTGCTCGCGGAGCGGCAACGCCACGTTCTGGCCGATGGTCATCGAGTTCAGCAGCGCCCCGGACTGGAAGAGAATGCCAAACCGAAGCCGCAACGCGTCCATCTGCCCCTCATCGAGCCTGGTGACATCCTGGCCGAACAACTCGATCTGCCCGCTGTCGGGCTGGGCCGAACCGATGATGTTCCGCAGCAGCGTGCTCTTGCCGCAACCGGATGGGCCCATCACGACCATCGTCTCGCCGGCAAAGACTTCAAGGTCCACTCCGCGCAGCACCTTGCGGCTGCCGAAACTGCAGACCAGGTTGGAGACCTTGATCAGGGTCGAAGGGCATTCTTGATTGGCCGGTTCCATTAGCTCATCTCATTGCGGATTTGGGACTGCGGATTACTGCTTTGAGGTCGCTCGACGCCGGCGCCTAATTCGCAATCCGAAATCAAAATCCGAAACGGCAATTACCATCCGTACACGTAGAAGACCATCGTGAACACGCAGGCCGAGCCGATGATTGCCACGATCGACTTGACGACAGTGTTCGTGGTCGCCCGCCCGACGCCCTCGGCGCCGCCGCTGACATTGAGTCCCTCGTAACAGGCGATCAGGCTGATCAGCAGCCCGAAGACCGCCGCCATGATCAGTCCGGCCCACAGGTCGTGATACGCCAGCGTGTCGTGCATCGTCTTCCAGTACGTCGCGTAGGCCGCCGAAGGCAGGGCGAAACGTGCGGCCGCATATCCGCCCAGGGCGATCATGACGTCGGCCATGATCGTCAGCAGGACCATGGCCGCGAACGTCGCCAGGATGCGAGGCACCACCAGGAAGCGGATCGGGTTGAGCGCCATCGCCCGCAGGGCCTCGATCTCCTCCGAGACCACCATGGTGCCCAGTTCGGCCGCGATCGACGCCCCGCCGAAGCCGCTGATCACCACGCCGGTGATGATCGGGCCCAGGAAGCGAAAGCCCGCCACGCCGATGACGCTGGCGATCTTGTCTAGCTGCCCCCACGGCTGCAGCGGCGGGGCCATCTGCAGCGACAAGATCACCCCGATGAACCCCTGCACCAGCAACACGATCGGAACGCTCCGCACGCCCACGCGCACCAGTTGCGCCGTCGCCGCGGCAAAGGCCTGGAGCGCCTTGGCCGAAAACAGATCCCGCCCCAGCGCCGTCACCGATTCCAGCATCAGCAGCGCCATTCCGCCGGCGTAGGACATCGCTGCAAGCACGGCAGCGCCCACCGACTTCACCACATGCTTTCCCGGCGCTTCAGCCATTACTTCGCCAGGGCCTCCGTGACATCGGGATAGATTTCGAAGACCTTGTCCAGTCGCGTGATCTCGAAGAGGCTCTGCACCCGCTTCTGCAGCCCGGCCAGGCGGACGGGCACCGAGGCCTTGCGGCTGCGGCCCAGCAGCTTGATCAGCGACGCGATGCCTGAGGAGTCCATGTGCGGCACGTTGGAAAGGTCGACGGTAATGCTGCCGGGCTTGTCATCGAGCACATCGAGCAGCTCGTCCTGGAACTCGCCGCTGCAGGACAGGTCGATCTCGCCGGTGACGGACACCACCGCCGCCTGTCCCTCCCATCGCACCGCGGCGATAGGCCGTTTCTGAACATCCTTCTTCATGATCTCCCTCCGCTGCCCCCGAGGCGTTTGAGCATGGTCAACACGGTTCCCCCTCCTTCGGCCTTTCGATATTCGATGCGGTCCATGTATTGATGGATGATGTGCACGCCCAGGCCGCCGGGTCGCACGTCATCGAGATCCCTGGAGCGAATTCTAGCAGGGTCGACGTGGCGCCCCCGGTCGCGCAGGCGAAGCTGCAGCGTTGGCGGCAGACCGTCCGACAACAGGGGCATCACCTCGATCTCGATCAGCCCGTCGGGGCGCCCGCCGTAGGCGTGCTTGATGATGTTGGCCAGCGCCTCGTCCAGGCTCAGGGCGATCTGGCCGGTCGTCTGCTCGTCGACCTGCATCGCCCGGCAGAACCGTTCGACAGCCGCCCGCGCCACCGGCACGTGCGCCGGCACCGACAGGATCGTCAGGTGGATGGGCTTGTTGGGCGGGATCTTCATGGCGCCCCCGTCGCTGGTCGCGTCGCTGCGCCCGAGTGTCCATCGCCCCAATGCCCCGGCATTGCGCTGCCGGGGCCATTTCCGCCAGAGCGTCTCGCTAACCACGCCCGCCACCGTTCGATGGCGGCAGCGCGCTGCGGCGCCGGGGCGTAGACTTCATATCCGTGCACCTGCCCGGTGATGTCGCGAAGGGCCATGATCGCGAAGAGGCGGATGTCGGACTGGCTGTCACTGAGGCGGTCGATCAGAAACGGCACTGCCGCCGGATCTTTGGTCCTGCCCGCCTCGCGGATCGCCTCGATGCGCGCCTGCGGGTCGGCGCTCTGGAACTGCGACGCCAGATCTTTCTGCGGAGGCGTGCAGCCGCCGGCCCACCCCAGCAGCACGGCCAGCAGCGCCGCCGCATATTTCGATAGGTTCATTCTCATCGGCCACACACGTGCCGTAAGAAGCCGGCAATCCCGAATGATTATAGGCGATCAGAGGGCTTCTGCAATGACTAGATTGATTGTGCAGTTCGGTCTTGACCGCCCCCCGGCCGGGTCGGTACGATACGGATGATACGTAGCTCAAAGGGGCCGTCGGCAATGTGGCTGCCGGCGCCGATGAGACATGATGTGGCGGCCGAGGTGGCAAGTTTGTCGTGCCGGCCGTCCGACAGCGGCGCCCGTCCCTGAGGGAAGGCGTTGGCGGCATCGCCCCGCGAGGGGAAACCTGAAGCTGTATAAAAGGATGCCGCTGCGTGGGGCGTCGATCATCGTCCGCGGCGGTCACGGGGCCGCTCGGGCGGGGCCTTCGGGTCATAAACTTTCGCATGAGCAATCCTGGCGTGGTCTTACGAATGGGTTCCAACATGAGCGGTAAGCCGACCCTGCGGCAGCGGGGCGTTCGTCCCGAGCCGGAATCGGCCGATTTGCGGCGGCGAGAGCTTCGCCGGCCGCTGCCCTAGAAGACCCAGCCGGATTAAACGCGAAAATTGCTGTCGGACCGGGGACTGCACTCGCCTCGGCGCGCCGCCTGACTTGAAAGGGACGCGCCCATGATTGAATCGACCCCTCTGCCCTCTGTGGCCATGCTGGCCGACACCGGACCGGCCTTGATCGTGGCCCTGGCTTTCGCCGCGGCCATCGTCTCGGTCATCATTACCGCCGCGATCATGAAAATTATCGAGAAGGCCCGCCGCGCCGGTCAGATGGCCGAGTTCGACGCCATCCGCAAGGCCGCCGAGGCCAAAGCCCAGGAGATCATCGCCAAGGCCGAAGCCACCGCCAAGACCCAGTCGCTCCAGCGCCGCGAAGAGTTCGACGCCGAAACCGAGGCCACCCGCCGCCAGCTTCGCGAAGAGGAAAAACGCCTGGCCAAGCGCGAGGACGTGCTCGACCAGAAGCTCGAAACCGTCAACACCAAGGAACGCATGCTCGAGACCAGCCAGAAGGCCCTGGTCGAACGCGAGCAGGCTCTGACCAAAAAGGACCGACAGCTCAACGAACTCATCGCCCAGCAGCGAACGCAACTGATGAAGGTCGCCCAGATGACCAAGGAAGAGGCCCAGCGCCTCGTCCTGGAGCAGGTCGCCAAGGAAATGGAGACCGAGTCGGCCCAGCTCATCCAGCAGCGACTCGACGCCGCCCGCGAGACGGCCGAGGAGCAGGCCCGCGAGATTCTCATCACCGCCATCCAGCGATACGCCGCCGACCACACCGCCGAGGCCACCGTCTCGACGGTCACCATCCCCTCCGACGACATGAAGGGGCGCGTCATCGGCCGCGAAGGGCGCAACATCCGCGCCTTTGAGAACGCCACCGGCGTCGACGTGATCGTCGACGACACGCCCGGGGCAGTGGTGGTGTCGGCCTTCGACCCGGTGCGGCGCGAGATCGCCCGCAAGGCGCTGGAGAAACTCATCGCCGACGGGCGCATCCACCCCGCCCGCATCGAGGAAGTTGTCGCCGCAACCGACAAGGAAGTGCGCAAGCAGATCGTCGAGCGCGGCAAGGCCGCCGTCGTCGAGGCCAAGGTGCGCGGGCTACACAACAAGCTCGTCGAGCTGCTCGGTCGCCTGAGCTACCGCACCAGCTACGGGCAGAATGTCCTGCAGCACTCAATGGAAGTGGCGTACCTGGCCGGGATGATCGCCGAGGACCTCGGGCTCAACGGCACCATCGCCCGCCGCGCGGGCCTGCTGCACGATATCGGCAAGGCCGTCGACCACGAGGTCGAGGGCGGCCACCCGCAGATCGGCGCCGACCTGCTCAAGCGTTACGGCGAGAAGGATGAAATCGTCAACGCCTCGGCCGCCCACCACGGCGACACGGCCGTCGAGAGCTACTACACGCCGATCGTGGCGGCCGCCGACGCTATCAGCGCCTCGCGCCCCGGCGCCCGGCGCGAGATGCTCGAGCGGTACGTGCAGCGCCTGCAGAAGCTCGAAGAGATCGCAACAGCCTTTGAAGGCGTCAAGCAGGCCTACGCCATCCAGGCCGGCCGCGAGGTGCGCGTGATGGTCGACGCCGAAAACGTCGATGACCGCCTCTCGGGCAAGATCGCCCGCGACATCGCCCGGCGGATCGAAGAAGAGATGGAATACCCCGGCGAAGTCCGCATCACGCTGGTGCGCGAAGTGCGCTGCGTGGAGTATGCCAGGTGAAATAAGTAATCAGTAATCGGTGTCAGTAATTGAAAAAAGGACGCCTCACAGCAAGCTGTTGTGAGGCGTCCATTCTATTTACCTGCTTCTCCGCGGTGAGACCGCATCGACGAACTGCTCTCAATGCAGTTTCGCGATGTTGGCGAACTGGTCCTTCAGCGCCGGGTACAACTGGGCGTATTGGGTGTAGAGCTTGGCGTACAGCGCCTTGGACTTGGCGTTGGGTTTGACGGTGCGGGTGACCTTGATCCCCGCGGCGCAGGCCTGACGGATGTCCTTGAACGCTCCGCCGCCGACGCTGGCCAGCAACGCCGCGCCGTAGGCCGGGCCTTCGTGGCAGTTGATCGTCGCGCAGGGGGCGCCGTAGATGTCGGCCTGGAGTTGCCGCCAGAATTCGCTGCGGGCCCCGCCGCCGCTGAGCCGCACCTGGCTGATCGTGCCGACCTGCTTACGCAGCAGGGCCACCGCGTCGTTCATCGCGAAGGTTACGCCCTCGAGCACGGATCGCACCAGCTCGTTGCGCGTCGTACGGCTGTGGATGCCGATCCAGCACGCCTTGGCGTTCGGGTCGCCGTGGGGCGTCCGCTCGCCGGTCAGGTACGGCAGGAAGAACAGCCCCTCGCACCCGGCGGGGGCTTTCTGCGCCTGGGCCGTCAGAAGCTCGTACGGGTCCACGCCCTGCTTCTTCGCCTGGGCGATCTCAGCCGCGCCCAGAACATTGCGGAACCACTGGTAGCTGCCGCCGGCTGACAGGATGCAGCCGAACATGCAGTACTCGCCAGCCACCGAAGCGCAGAACGTGCCGACGCGGCTCTCGGGGTCGGTGGCGTATTTCCTGGAGTGCGTGAAGACCACGCCGCTGGTGCCCATGCTGGCGCTGGTCAACCCGGCCTTCACCACGCCATTGCCCACGGCGCCGACGGGCTGGTCGCCGCCGCCGCCGACAACGAGCGTGCCGGCGGCCATGCCCAACTCCGACGCGGCGGCCGCCGTCAGCTTGCCAGTGACTTCATGGCTTTCCACCAGCGGCGGCAGGATGCTCGCGTCGATCTGGAACTTGGAGATGATCTCCTTCGACCAGGTGCGTTTGCGCTGGTCGAGCATGAGCGTGCCGGACATGTCGGACACGTCGCCGACATATTCGCCGGTCATCTTCAGGCGGATGTAGTCCTTGGGCAGCAGGAAGTGCTTGATGCGGTCGTAGATCTTCGGCTCGTGCTTGCGCACCCACATCAGCTTGGTCAGCGTGAAGGAGGTCTGGGCCTGGTTGCCCACGAGCTTGATAAGGTTCTTCTTGCCGCCGACGGCCGCTTCGATCTCGGCGGCCTCGACTGCCGTGCGCTGGTCGTTCCAGATCAGGCTGGGTCGCAGCACCTTGCCGGCCGCGTCGGTGATCACCAGCCCGTGCATCTGACCGGAGAATCCGACAGCCGCGATGGCCTTGGCGTTGATCTTCGCTTTCTTGATCACGGTCCGCACCGACGCGACGGTCGAGGCCCACCACTGCTCGGGCTTCTGCTCGCTCCAGCCGGGCTTGGGTGCGTAGATGGGATGTTCGGCCGTGGCGGTTGCCAGCACCTTGGCCCGCGCGTCCATGATCAGCGACTTGGTGCCGCTGGTGCCCACGTCGATACCGAGGAAGTATTGCATTCGCATCTCTGCCTTTCGGGATAAGAGCCTAGGAAGGCTTTGTCTATCATTTTCATCGCGACGCTTCAACCGAAATAAAAAGGGCGACACCCAGGTGGAGGGAGACCTTGGCATCGCCCCGATAGCCGCTTCCCTAAAGGGCCAGGTGGAGGGAGACCTGACGCCAAAACGGGAAGCAGCGGACAAACTTCCTTCAACAGCTCAACTACGGCAAACCCAACACCTACAACCCTATTCCTACAAGCCGCTTGAGCCCACAGCAATTCCGTCGTGACTACTATCTTCGGCAAAGCACCCGTAAAGGGCTGAATCTATTTTCCGAAGACGAGTGCCCATCCATGGGCTCTCGCCTCCAGTAGCACAGCCTTTCCAGGCTGTGACCACTCGCCAGCCTGCGGCCAGCCTCTCCAGGCTGTTACGCCACAGGCTGGAAAGCCTGTGCCACCCCAAACCGCTCAACTGCAGCCCAATGAGGACCCGCAGTTGTAGCACTTGTAGCAGTTACCGTTTCGCACGGTAATGGCCCCGCATACATCGCAGGCCGGAGCGTCTTCCTGGAAGCCGCTGAACTGCTTGTCCAGTTGGTCCAGGCGATTGACGCGGTGGGTCTGCTTCTCGGTGGCCGCAGCGGTTGCGGCGGCCTTCTCCCGCCCCTTGGAAGGACTCTTGGGCATCGAAACCGAGCCGACGTACGAACCGTCCAATAATGCGCCGCCAGACCTCTGATCGTCCGTGTCGGAGGTCCGGTCGGCGCGGCCAGGTTCCGAGGGTTTGTCATCCTTGACCGCCTCGGGCGCTGCATCAATGACCAGCCGGGGAATGGCTGGACTGGTGTTGTTGGTCCCGCGGTCGGGCAGATTGGCCTTGCGATATTCCTCGAGGAACGTCAGGCCCAGCCAGCGGAAGATGTAGTCGACGATGCTCTTGGCAAAGGGAATGTCGCGGTTGCTCGTCATGCCCGAGGGCTCGAAGCGCTGGTGCGTGAACTTCTTGACCAGCGCGTCGAGCGGCACGCCGTACTGCAGGCATAGACTGATGGCCGTGGCGAAGGCGTCCATCATGCCGCCCACGGTCGAGCCTTCCTTGGCCATCGTGATGAACAGCTCGCCCGGCTCGCCGTTGGCGTAGAGGCCCACATTGAGGTAGCCCTCGTGGCCGGCGACATCGAACTTGTGTGTCATCGACGGCCGCGTCGCGGGCAGGCGATTGCGGTGCGGCTGGCGGCGAGCGGCGTCGAGGGCGGCGGCCAAGGCCTCGGCCGTCATGATCTCGGCCTTTTCGGCCTTGTCGACCTTCTTGTCGCCTTCCTTGCGGACGTTGAGGGGCTGCGTGCGTTTGGAGCCGTCGCGGTAGATCGCCACGGCCTTGATGCCGAGCTTCCAGGCCTCGGTGTAGACCTGCTTGATCTGCTCGATGGTGGCTTCGTTGGGGATGTTGACGGTCTTGGAGATCGCGCCGGAGATAAACGGCTGCACCGCGCCCATCATGCGGATGTGTCCCATGTAATGGATGCAGCGGCGGCCGTTGGCGGGCTTGAAGGCACAGTCGAAGACCGGCAAGTGGCTTTCCAGCACGTGCGGGGCGTCTTCGATGGTGTCGTGCTCGTCGATGTACTCGATGATCTCGGCGATCTGGGCGGGGCTATAGCCCAGTTGCTTCAGGGCCAGCGGGACGGTCTGGTTGACCAGCTTGAACATGCCGCCGCCGGCAAGCTGTTTGTACTTGACCAGGGCGATATCAGGCTCGATGCCGGTGGTGTCGCAGTCCATCATGAAGCCGATGGTGCCCGTCGGGGCCAGTACCGAGACCTGGGCGTTGCGGTAGCCCTGGCGGGCCCCGCCGTCGAGGGCTTCGTCCCAGGCGCTGCGGGCGGCGGCGATGAGCTCTTCGCGGCAGTGCTGGGGCGAGATCGTCTCGACGGCCCGGCGGTGCATGGCCATCACGTCCAGCATCGAGCGGCGATTCTGCTCGAAGCGGTCGAACGTGCCGACGCCGGAGGCCATCTCGGAACTGGCCGCGTAGGCCGTGCCGGTCATGATGGCGGTGATGGCCGCGGCGGTGGCGCGCCCGGCGTCGCCGTCGTAGGGCATGCCCAGCGACATCAGCAGGGCGCCGAGGTTCGCGTAGCCTAGGCCCAGCGGGCGGTAGTAGTGGCTATTGGCGCAGATGCGGTCGCTGGGATAGCTCGCATGATCGACCAGGATGTCCTGGGCGATGACGAACAGCCGCGCGGCCGCACGGAACCGCTCGATGTCCATGCTGCCGTCTTCGCGGCGGAACTTCATGAGGTTCAGGCTGGCCAGGTTGCAGGCCGAGTCGTTGAGGAACATGTACTCGCTGCAGGGGTTCGAGGCGCAGATTTCGCCGTCGGCCTTGCAGGTGTGCCAGCGATTGATCGTGGTGTGGAACTGCACGCCCGGGTCGCCGCAGACGTGCGTGCCCTCGGCGATGGCGCCCAGCAGATCCTTGGCCTTGTACTTGACAGAGGGCTTCTTCGACGTCACTTCGACCGTCTGCCAGTCGAGGTCTTCGATGGCCGCCTGCATGAACTCGTCGGTGGCGCGGATCGAGAGATTGGCGTTCTGGTACATGACCGAGGAGTACGCCTCGCCGTTGAACGAGCCGTCGTAGCCCTGCTCGATCAAGGCCCAGGCTTTGCGCTCCTCGTTCATCTTGCATTCGATGAACTCTTTGATGTCCGGATGGTCGCAGCGCAGCGACTGCATCTTGGCGGCGCGGCGCGTTTTGCCGCCGCTCTTGACGACGGCCGCGATCTGGTCGAACACCCGCATAAAACTCAGCGGGCCCGAGGGCGTTCCGCCGCCGGAGAGTTTCTCGCGGCTGGAGCGCAGCGTCGAGAGGTCCGTTCCGGTGCCCGAGCCGTATTTGAAGAGCATCGCCTCGGCGTGGCAGAGGCGCATGATGTCTTCCATCGTGTCGGCGACGGACTGGATGAAGCATGCCGACGCCTGGGGATACTCGTAGCCGTGCATCGTCTTGGCCGGAGCGGCAGCCTTGGCGTCCCAGTGGTAGTTGCCTTCGGAGCCTTTGACGCCGGCCTGGTGGAAGAGCCCGACGTTGAACCACACCGGCGAGTTGAACGATCCGTACTGATTGACGCACAGGAATGTGAGTTCCTGGTAGAAGCGTTCGGCGTCGTCTACCGTGGCGAACATGCCGTCGGCCTTGCCCCAGTCGGCGATGGTGCGCGTGACGCGATGGATCAGCGTTCGGATGCTCTTCTCGCGCGAGGAACTGGCCGGGTCGCCGTAAAAATACTTGCTGACGACGACGTTGGTGGCCAGTTGGCTCCAAGCCGATGGCGCTTCAACGCCGGTCTGCTGGAAGATGACTTTGCCCTTGTCGTCGCCGATGTGAGCGGTGCGGGTCTCCCACTCGATATCGTCAAACGGGTGTACCTGACTCGTCGAAAAGACCTGATCGATCGCCAGGCCTTGGCCCGATGGGCGCGGCGAGGCGTTCTTTTCGCGGCGACGCGATAACCTTTCGCCGGACTCGTTCGTTTTCTGTGCCGCCATGACTAAAACTCCCAGCCCGCAAAATGCTTTCCGTATAGGGCAAAATCTGTTTCAAGCACCGTGACCACCTGGCAGCCATGCCGGATCGGAGAGTGCTCTAGCCAGGAAGCCCGTTGCCGGGCATCCCAGCGGTTCGTTAGCATACCCAATCTGTTGTGGTCAGCAAGTCCATAAATCACTAAATATTGCGATATTTTTTAAGTCCTTGATAAAAAACAGCTTGGGGTCGTCAAAAACCGAAGCCCACAGCTTCCAACATCCAAACGTTATCCTAACAAACGAAGTATAGGATCGTCAAGCCCCTATATTTAGCGGTCTGAAAAAATCTTTTGCCCTACATGTAGACGGCATGTGGATAAGCAGTGGGTGGTATCTGTGCGAATTCTGCACACTTGACGGGGGAGGCGAATTAACCACAGAGAACACAGAGATCACTGAGGGAAAGCAAAGACGATCACGTTTTCGCTTTTACCTCTGTGAACTTCTGAGCCTCTGTGGTGAGTTTTCAATTCTTGAGCAGGCGCTTGGCTTCGCCGACGAGGTAGAACGATCCGCAGACGCAGATCAGGTCCTCGCGGGTGACGGCGCTGCCGGCGATCTCCAGAGCTGTCGAGAGCGTCTGGGCGATCTGGGCCTCGCGGCCGGTGCAGGCGGCGTACTTCTCGGCGAGCTCTTCGGGCAGGGCCGCGCGGGCGTTGTCGCGGGCGCGGGTGAAGATGACCTTGTCGGCGCCGGTGGCGACCTGGCTGATCATGCCGTTGATGTCCTTGTCGGCGGCGCAGCCGAAGATCATCACCATCGAGTCGTACGGGATGTGCTGCCCGATCGCGCGCATCAGGGCCGAGATGCTCGCGGCGTTGTGCGCGCCGTCGACCAGGATCCGCGGTTCGGTGGAGATCTGTTCCATGCGCCCCGGCACGTAGACGTCGGCCAGGCCCGAGACGGCCTTGGCGTCGTCGATCTTCACGCCGACGGCCTTGAGCTGGTCCAGCAGCGCCAGCGCCAGGCCGCAGTTGAGGGCCTGGTGTTCGCCCAGCAGCGGCACGGTCAGGTGCTCGAAGCGGCTGCGCGGGGTCGTCAGGCAGACGCGGGTCTGGCAGCCGGACGTGCGCGAGGACTCGACGCGATAGGAGAACTCGATCTCGTCGCCGGTGAAGACCAGCGGGATATTGCCTTCTTTTGCGGCGCGCTTGAGGGCGCGCTTGGCCTCGGGCACCTGCGGAACGGAGATGGCGACCGTGCCCTTCTTGAAGATGCCGGCCTTTTCCGTGGCGATGGCGGCCAGCGTGTTGCCGAGCTGGTCCATGTGGTCATAGGAGATGCTGGTGATGCCGCAGACGGCAGGCTTGAGCACGTTGGTGCTGTCCAGCCGCCCGCCCAGGCCGGTCTCGACGACGGCCACGCTGACCTTCTGCGCGGCGAAGTGCACGAAGGCCATGGCGGTGAAGATCTCGAAGAACGTCGGCTTGTCGTCCATCTTTTCGATGATGGGTTCGAAGCGGCAGATCAGGCTGGTCAGGTCGGCTCGCGAGATCATGTCGCCGTTGACGCGGATGCGTTCGCGGATGTCGACGATGTGCGGCGAGGTGTAAAGCCCGACCTTGTGATCGCACGAGGCCAGCATGTGCGCCAGCATCGTGGCGGTGGAGCCTTTGCCCTTGGTGCCGGCGATGTGTACGCACTGCAGGTCGCGGTGGGGGTCGCCGACGGCCTTGAGGAGGTTCCGCATCCGGTTGAGGTTAAAGGTATCGGCGTTGTACCGCACCCGGCGCATCTGCTCGTAGTCCGTCTGCGAGAAAAGGTACTTCAGAGCGGACTCGTACGTCCGCAAAGCCTTCTTTGCCGGCCCCGGCGATGCCTTTGACCCTTTTGAGGTTCCTTGGCGCTTATTGGAGGTTGTAGTCAGCATATTTCGACGTATCATACTTCCTCAAAGGGGCGAAGTCAAGCTTGTGGCCGAATTCACCAAAAATTGGACCGTTTCGGGGCCAAAATGCTGAGTAAAAACCCCTAAAACAAACGCAAACGCTCATTTTGGAAACATAGGATACATATTTCAAACATGGTAATTGGTTTTCATGGCGGTCGTATATCGGAAAACTCTCTTAGAGCGAACGTGTGGCAGCCAGCAGGCGTTCAGGGACATGGCAGTTGGACAACGACCGCCATGGCACCCGGGCACGCCGGCGGCGAAGCGGGCGGAATGTCTTCTGATCCGCAATTCCTCACAGCCGCTCTTCCACCGCGGCCATGAAGGCGTCTACTTCGGCCTGCACGAAATGCCGGCGCGGGGATTTTGGCAGGGCTGATTCGCCGCGGTTGACGATTACCACGTCGCCGTTGACCAGTTGCGGCAGCAGGGCTGCCGGCTGGACCGCCAAGCTTGAGCCCAGCACGAGCATCAGGTCGCAGCGGCACGCCAAGGCGTGCGCGGCCTCGAAGTCGCGGACGGCCTCGCCGAAGAAGACCACGTCAGGCTTGATGACGCTACGGGCGCTGCACGGGCAGCGCGGCACGTCGGCTTCAAACACCATGCGGGCGAACTGCTCGTACGCGAACTCGCGGCCGCACGATTGGCAGTGGGCCAGCGCATAGCTGCCGTGGACGGCCAGCACGTTGCGGCTGCCGGCCAGGGCATGCAGCGGGTCGATGTTCTGCGTGATGACGCCGGCGATCAACCCGCGCGCCTCCCAGTCGGCCAGCAGCCGATGCGATGGAGTCGGGGCGATGTGCCCGATGGCCGTGAACAGATCGCGCGTGAAGCGGAAGAACTCGCCCGGGTCGCGCCGGAACTGTTCGATGTCGAAAACGCGCTGCGAGTACCTGCCGCTGGCGTAAATCCCGTTGGGCCCGCGAAAGTCCGGTATCCCCGCATTGGTAGAGGCCCCCGCGCCGGTCATTGCGACGACGCACGACGCTTTGCGAATCATGTCTGCACATGCCTGGGGAGTCAGCGGCATGGAAGTATTCTACCAGCACGCATTGGACCTTGACCATCGCCCGGCGGCGTGGTTGTATCTGGTGGAGGAGAGTGTGATGAAGAACAAGAAGAGGAAAGACGCCTCGCTCCAAGCGACGGATCTGAAGAAGCTTTCCCCGGCGGGCGTTTGGGCGGGATACGATCCTCGCAGCGAGGCGTTGGATGAGGAAGTCGTGCGGCGCTGGACGCGCGGCGGCGTGGCGTATAAAGAAGTGCGGTTCACCGCCGAGACGCACCAGGGGCAGCCCGTGCGGGTGCTGGCGATCTACGCCGCGCCCGTCGGCGGGCGGAAGCTTCCGGGCATGCTGCACATTCACGGCGGCGGGCAAACGGTCGACCCGGCGTGGCTACGATTCTGGACAAAGCGAGGCTATGCGGTCCTTACCATCGACTGGGGCGGGCAGCGCGAGGGGCGCGAGAAATATACCCAGTGGGGCGCCCTGACGCAGGGCAACCACGTCACGTTCAACGGATTCAGCACGCTGCCGCGCCCTCAGGATAACTCGTGGTATCACTGGGCGCTGGTCTGCAGGCGGGCGCTGACGTACCTCGAGCGCCAGAGCGAGGTCGACCCGCGGCGGCTGGGCGCGTTTGGCATTTCGATGGGCGGCACGCTGATGTGGAACCTGGCCGTCGACGATCGCGTCAAGGCCGGCTGCGCGATCTACGGCGCCGGCTGGAATACCGTGCGCGACGTGCCGCGCTACGGACCCGATAGCGGCAAGCACGCCCCGCCCGAGCACGAGGCGCGATGGCTGGCGACATTGGCGCCGCAGAGCTGCGCGGCGCTGGTGCGGTTCCCGATGCTCTTTCTCAGCGCGACCAACGACGTGCACGGCAACATGGACCGCGCGTGGGATACGCTGGCGGCCATTCCCGAGGGCGTCCCGCGTTGCGCCGCGTTTACGCCGCGATTCAACCACCACGTCTTCACGCCGCAGGCCCGCTCCCTGCCGCTATGGATGGACGCGTTCCTCAAAGGCCGCCCGCGATGGCCCAAGCAGCCCCGGGCGGGCTTTGCACTGGCTGCCGACAAGTCGCCGCTCTTCCAGGTGCGCCCGGACCGCCCCGGCGACGTGCGCCGCGTGGAGATCCTCTACGCCATCTCGAACCTCTGGCCGTTCAACCGCCACTGGCGCGACGCGCGGGTGCTGCGGCGCGGCAACCTCTGGCAGGCGGCCACGCCCGTGCTCGACGCCGGCGAGTATCTCTTTGCCTTTGCCAATATTTACTATCGCAACGGCGCGTGCGTCTCGACGCCCTTGGCGGCTGTCATCCCCTCGCAGATCGGCGCAGCAGCCACCGATGCGCCGAGTCGGCAGATACACGACGAGCGGCACGGGTTCGACGGATTCATGGAGTACTGCCGCAGCACCGAACCGCGGCCGCCGTTCAAGTCCTACGCGATCCTGTCTCGCGGGCCCGCGGGCCGGCGCGGGATCGGCATCCGTCCCGGGGCGTGCACGATCACGTACAAGATCGGCGATCCGAAATGGCGCGGACCCGCCGGTGCGGTGCTGGCCTTCGACGTGGCCACGCGGGCCAGCGAAGAGCTCAGCATAATTCTGCGCATCAGCAAGGGCCCCGGCGGCACGGAAGACTACGCCGCCACCGCCAAAGCCGGAGGCTCGCGCGCCTGGCGCACCATCCGATTGACCGCGGCCGACTTCAAACACCGCAAGAGCAACGAGCCCCTGGCGTCGATGGCCGCGGCTGACATGCTCGAAGTGCGCCGCCCCGGCGGCGAAGCCAGCACGGGCAAGATGCTGATCGTGACGAACTTCCGCTGGGAGTAGCACCTTAGCATGGGCGTCTCGCCCGTGCTACTGGCGGCGTGCTACTTCTCGTCGTCTGTGGGGCGCACCAGGCCCAGTAGCAGCGGGAGGATGGCCAGGCCGCTCCACCAGCGCATCAACAGGCCCGGGAAGTATCCCAGCACCAGCGTCCGCGTGCGGATGGCTCGCGGCTCGGGCAGGAAGTACGCCACGCCCGCAGCCATGAGCATGAACAGCCCCCAGCCGTAGAACGTCAGCCGCAGATCAACGTGCCAGCCGCGCGATTGCAGCCAGTTCACGATCACGCCCCCCAGCAGCGGCATCGGGGCCGACACCAGGCTGACGAACACTCCGTACCCGGCGAACTGCACGCTGCGCCCCCGCGGCGAAGTCAGCTTGTACAGCAGCGTCGTAATCGCCACGGTGACGGCCGCCATCCCGATGTTGCAGATGACGTTCGCCACCGGCATGACGGTATACGCCATCTGCCACGCCCCGGGGGGCACCAGCAGCCATGCGTAGGCCATCGGCCCGGCGATCAGCAGGCCGGTGATGAGGATGGGCCTGCAGCCGAAGCGGTCGATCAGCCGGCCCCACATCGGGGCCGTCACGAGCAGGCTGATAGTCGCCAGCGCGTTTAGCACGCCGATGCCGAAGAAACTCAGCTTCACGTCGCGGAGCATGTAGGCGGCGTTGAATGGAGCGGCGACGTTGCCCAGCGACATTACGGCCTGCGCCAAGGCCAGGATCACCAGCGGCCGATTCCGGAGCCCTTCGCGCAGGTGCCGCCAGAATACGCCCTTGGCCGTCGCATGCGGCAAGGGGCAGTCCGGCTGGGGAAGGTTCAGCATCGCCATGGCCAGGCCGAAGACAGAGCCGAATATGAACAAGGCCGCAAAGCCCATCGTCCCGTGCGCGCGGGCGAAGTCGAGAAATCCTCCCTCGGCGACGGCGAAGACCATTCCCACGATGCCGGCAAAAAGCGTGCACGTGCCGAAGAACCGCCCGCGGCGGGATTCGTGGATCAGTTCGCCCAGCCAACTCGCTCGGGCGTTGCCGGAAAACTGATTCGATATCGTGACCAGCGCCACCACGCCCAGCAGGATGCCCAGCCGTGACAGGGGCGTGATGCGTTCGCCCATGAACGGAATGGCGGCCACCAGCAGCCAGCACAGCGGCGCGGCCAAAGCGAACCAGAAGGTTAACTGCTTGCGGCTGATCCCGCGTTCTACGAGATATGCTGCCAGGAACTGGAAGGCTACCAGGCACGGGGGCACGGTGCCCAGCAGGCCCAGGTAGATATTGTCGGCGCCGAGCGAGAGAGCAAAGCCGATCAGGAACATCCCGCCGGTGCTGGCGCCGAAGACGGCCCCGAGCATCATCTGCGCGTAGGTCAGACGCACGGCCCTGGCGACGGCTGCGGGCGCGGGGTGGATTCCCTCGGCGTGGGCGGGCGGGTGGCTGGTCATTCCTCGTTTCCGCTGCAGTTAAGAATGTGGTGATATGCGAGAAAACTCGCCGCACTGCAAGACAATTCGCTGCCTTGACCGGCGGCCGTGCGGCGGCGAAAATGCCGCCCCTATGACTACGCATGAAACCCCCTCTCTGCGACTGGAACGATTCGCTCTTGCCGACGTACGGCTGCTGCCTTCGCGATGGGCGGATGCGCAGGAAGCAGTGCATCGGTACATGCGTCTGGAAGATCTGCCGCGGCGGCTCATGCGGCAGTTCTATCTGATCTCGAACATCGACGAGAACCCCATCGAGCCCCTGGGCGGGCCCGAGAAGCCGGACCTGCACGGCTATCGCGGCGACTTCGTGGGGCACTTTCTTTCCTCCTGTGCGTTCATGGCCGCGGCCACGGGCGACGCCGACCTCGACGAGCGCGCCGCGTGGATGGTCGGCGAACTGGACCGCTGCCAGCAGGCGTTGGGCGGCGGTTTCGTGGCGGGCTTTCCCGAGACGCGCCTGGACGCGGCCGAGCGCGGGATGTTCGTCCGCGTGCCCTACTACGCCTTGCACAAGACGATGGCCGGGCTGTACGACCAGCACACGCTGCGCGGCAACGCCCAGGCGCTGACGGTCCTGACGCGCTTGGCGGACTACATCCTGGGGCGCATCCGCCGCGTGGGCGACGAGCACTGGCGAAACATCGTGCTGCCCATCGAGTACGGCGGCATGCTCGAATGCTGCCTCGACATCTATGCCCTCACCGGCGAGCAGCGCCATCTCGAACTGGCGATGAAGTTCGACGAGCGTGAGTTCTTCGACCCGATCTCGCGCGGCGAAGATAATCTCAGCCATCGTCACGCCAACACGACCATCCCCAAGGTCGTCGGGGCGGCCCGGGCGTATCTGCTCACGGGCGAGAAACGCTGGCTGGCCGTTGCGGAAAACTTCTGGCGGCTGTTCACCAGCCGGCGGATGTACTGCTGCGGCGGCAGCGATCACAGCGAACTCTGGCACGACCCGGCCCTGATGCCCCAGTCGCTCTCACCGGTCAATCACGAGTTCTGCTGCGTACACAACCTGATCAAGCTGGCGGGCTATCTGCTGTCGGTCACGGGCGAGAGCCGCTACAGCGACTACATCGAGCGGGCGATGGTCAACACCGTGCTGGGAACGCTCGACCCGCGCGACGGGATGATCCGCGGCAACATGCTGGCCATGAGCACCGGCGTGCGGAAGAACCACTCCACGCCGTACGATTCGTTCTGGTGCTGCTGCGGGACGGGCATGGAGACGGCCGGGTCGCTCGCCCAGGACATCTTCTGGCACGACGGCGCGAACCAGACGCTGGCCGTGGAGCAATTCATCCCCGCGCGGCTGGAGTGGCGGCAGCGCGGCATGAGCGTCGAGCAGCACACCCCCATGCCCGACGCCGCGCGAAGCCGCCTGATCGTGCGCTGCGCCACGCCCCAGAAGTTCACCCTGCAGCTTCGCCTGCCCCACTGGGCACGCGAGACGCTGGTGAGACTCAATGGAACCATCAGGGACATGGCGGCTGAAAAACGGCCGCCATGGCACCCGGAATCGGCTGTAGTCGCACTGGATCGAACGTGGGCCGACGGCGATGTCGTAGAGATCGAGGCCACGATGGGCCTCTGTACTGAACCGCTCATCGGCGACGATCAGGTGCGGGCCGTTCTGTGCGGGCCCGTCGTGCTGGCCGGCATCGTGCGCGAAGACCGCTTCGTGCACCCCGCGGCCGACGACGACTGTCCGCCGGCGCCGACTCCCGGCGGGGCCGTCGAGGATTGGTACCTCACCGGCCCAATGGAAGCGATCGAGAAATGGCTGCGCCCGGTGGGCGAGACGACCCTTAACTTCCGCACCAGCGGGCTCAACCAGGACGTGCTCTTCACGCCGATCAACCGCGTGCTGGACGAACCATACGGCGTCTATTGGCCGATGCTGGTGGAGAACACGCCGCGGCTGGCGGAGCTGCAGGCGCGGCACGAGCAGGCGTGGCAGCGCTATCGCCAGCGCGGCGTCGACCGCGTCGTCGTCGGCAATGAGGCCTCGGAAGCCGCCCACAACTACGAGGGCAACAGTGACTTGGCCTGGCATGCCGGCTGGGCCAACCGCACCGGCATCGGCAACGAGGGCGGTGCCTTCGCCTACACGATGAAGGTGTTGCCCGACGTGCCCCAGGCGGTGCTGGTGTACTGCTTCCAGGGCCAGGGGCGCGGCTTCGAGGTGCGAGTGGATGGCACGGCGGTCGGGTCGGTAGGCATCGGCCGCACGCCGCCGTGCGTGTTCCAGGAGCACGAGTTTGCCATCCCGCCGGAGCTGACAGCCGGTCGCACGCAGGTGCAGGTGTCGTTCCACGCCAACGATGAACCCAAGGGATACGTTGGTCCCGTGTACGGCTTGGCCGTCGTTCGTTGCGCATAGCTGGTTGACAAGATGATCGCGACGGGCCAAAAACAGAAATGCGGCAGCGATAGCGCGGCGTGAATTTCTTGACTTTGCCGCGCCGCGCTGATAACCATGCCCCTTCGTTCCTTCACGAAAAACGGCAGGAGAAACTGACATGAAACTCGGCGTGAATTCTGTTCTCTTCGGCGGCTACGACATGGAAACCGCCTTCAAGTACACCAAGGCCGCCGGATACGACGGTATCGAGATCTCGGCCATCGGCGGCATGAGCGAGCACCTGGTGCTCGACCGCTGGCGCGAGTGCGCGGTGCAGATCAAGAACCTGGCCAAGCAGTACGAACTGGAACTGCTGGGGATGGAGCAGCCCAGCCAGGACCCCGCGGCGATGGAAGCGGCCATGCAGGCTGCCGTCGAGGCGGGCATCCCGATCATCAACTGCGGCCCCGGCGGCAAGAGCGACGATGAAGCCGCCTTCGGGCAGGTGCTCGAGTCGCTGGGCAACCTCGCCCGCCGCGCCGAGCATTATGGCGTGACCCTGTGCGTCAAGGCGCACGTCGGCGGGTCGGTCTACAACACCCCCACGTCGCTGCGGCTGTTGCAGGCGATCACCTCGCCAGCGTTCGGACTGGACATGGACCCCAGCCACATCCACCGCGCGGGCGAGAACCCCGTCGAGGCCGTGGCGGCCGTCGTGTCGCGCATCAAGCACGTACACATCCGCGACTGTAAAGGCCGCCAGGGCAGCCCGGGCAAGCCCGAGGACCAGGCCAACGGCCGCGGCGACATCGACCTGCTGGGCTACATCCGCGTCCTGCACGAGAACGGCTACAAGGGCGCCCTGGACCTGGAGATCATCGGCGCCAAGGACTACCAACTGCCGAATTGCTGCATCATCGCCGCCGAGTCCCGCGGCCACATGCAGGCCTGCCTGCAGGCCTGCGGCGCTCGCTAGGAACATGAATTTGCCGCAGAGGTCGCTGAGGACGCAGAGGGAAAGAAGTTTTTATCTCTCTTCTTCCTCAGCGTCCTCAGCGACCTCAGCGGCTAACTACTAAGACTACTAAGGAACAAACGATATGGCCAAGAAACCTAACCTGATCTTCATCGGCATCGACTCCCTTCGTCGGGACCACATGAGCCTGTACGGGTACAAGTATCAGACGACGCCGCACATGACCCGCTTTGCTGAAAGCGGGACCGTGTTCGAGAACTGCTTCTCGCCGCATGTGCCGACGACCTCGGGCTACGGCAGCATGTTCACCGGGCGTGACTGCTTCGGCAACAACATCGTGGCCCTGCGCCACAAGGGCGATATCGCCGAGGGCGTGCCGACGCTGGCCGAAGTGCTCAACAACGAAGGCTACAACACCACGTCGGTGGGCTTCCGCAATACGGCCGCCCGCGGCTTCCAGAACTACATCGACTTCTCCGGCTGGGGCCCGGACCCCAACCGCGGCGATGGCCGCAGCCACAAGGCCGAGAACGCCAACGACGCCTGCCTGCCGGAACTGCGCCGTCTGGCCAAGGAAGACAAGCCCTTCTACATGCTGGTGCGGCACATGGACCCGCACTCGCCGTACCTGCCCCCGGCCCCGTTCGACCGGATGTTCTACAACAACGCCAACGAACTCGACCCGGCCAACACGTCCATGGACCCGGTCTTCACGTTCAAGCCCTTCTGCGACTACCTGGCGAGCTGGATGCCCCCGGGCCTGACCGACAAGGACTACGTGCTGGCCCAGTACGACGGCGCGGTGGCCTACATGGACGCCTGCATCCAGCGCATCTTTGCCGAGATCACCGCGCTGGGGCTGGACGAGAACACGCTGGTGGTCATCGACTCCGACCACGGCGAGACCCTCTACGACCACGACTGCTACTTCGACCATCACGGCCTCTACGAGCCGACGCTGATGGTGCCGCTGGTGTTCCGCATGCCCGGTCGCGTTCCGGCCGGCAAGCGCATCGGCACCAACTGCCTGCTGCAGGACGTCATGCCGACGGTGCTGGACATCCTGGGCGTCAAGAACTCGATCAAGTTCGACGGCCAGAGCCTCGTGGGCGAGATGAAGGGCAAGCAGCGAAAGGGCGCCACGGAGTTCTACATCACCGAGTGCACCTGGATGCGCAAGCACGGCTGGCGCACGCCGCAGTGGAAGTACATCCACGCCCTGGAGCCGGACTTCCACTTCAAGCCGGAAATCGAGCTGTACAATCTGCTCGACGACCCGGACGAGAATAACAACATAGCCAAGAAAGAGCCGGCCGTCGTGGCGCTGCTCGAGGCGCGCATGCAGGCATGGATCGCCAAGCGCGAGAAGGAAGTCGGCCGCACCAACCCGATGTACACCCAGGAAGACTGGGCCGGCTGCGGCGCGCCGTTCAAGACCAGCCAGCAGGCCTACGATTCGCTGCACATCGGCGACGTGGGCACCGCGCAGAAGCTCCAGGCCCGCGCGCCCAAGGCGTAACTGCGGAAAATTCACCGCAGAGGTCGCAGAGGACGCAGAGAACAAGAGTGAATAAAACGGAATAATGGACTGGGACTAAGAGCCTTATTCCATTTTTCCGTCTTTCACTCCTGCCTCTCGGCGGTCTCTGCGATCTCCGCGGTGAAAGTTTTTGAAGAAGGACGCTTCATCATGATGGTCACTGTGATCGGCCGTGGGCATGGGGGGACGCGGGCGATGTCGCATACGCTCTCGGCCAGCGGCGTGTATATGGGTGGGCAGCTTAACGGCTCAGGCGACTTGATCCCCCCCGGCGATATGTACGACGCCTGCCGCGTGCTGGGCAAGTACGTCAAGTGGACGGGCGACCTGACGTGGGACTGGTCGGCGTTGCACGAGGGACCCATCGACGGCGAGTTCAAGCGGCTCATTGAAAGCTTCCTCGTGACGGTGCTGGAGAGCCGCGACGAGAACCGCGGCTGGAAGATCCCCGAGACGACGCTGGCGTTTCCGTGGATTCGCCGGATGTTTCCGGACATGAAGTACATCTTCTGGATCCGCGACCCGCGCGACAGCATTCTTTCGCACCACGTGACCGACGACCTGCGGGTGTTCAACATCCAGTACCCGCCCACCGACGACGTCCGCCGCATGCGGGCGATCAGCTGGAAGTACCAGGACGACCTGATCCGCGCCACGCCGCGCCCCAAGCACTGGATCAAGGTGCGCTTTGAAGACTTCGTGCTCGATCAGGATGCCACGCTCAAGCGCCTCGAGGAGTTCCTGGGCATCAAGCTGGCCAAGATTCCCGTCCGCAAAGACAGCGTCGGCCGCTGGAAGAGCGACAAGGAAAATCACTGCTTCGATTTCTTCGATGTGGCGATGAAAGAGCATGGATACTGGTGAAACAGTAGCCCGTAGCCCGTAGCCAGTAGCCGGTAGCCAGTGGCGGGTCCCTCACTGATTACCGATTACTGATCACTGGTTACTGGTCAGGAAGACGACATGAGTAATCGGAAACTGCGAGTGGCTGTAATCGGCATGGGGCCTATCGGCAACATGCATTCGGACATTCATAAGGCCTCCCCGCTGGCCGAGCTGGTCGGCGTGTGCGACATCTTGAAAGACCGCGCCGACCGCGCCGCGGCGCGGCTGGGGGTGCCGGGGTTCTATGCGGCGCCGCAGATGCTTGCGGCGCTCAAGCCCGACGTCGTCAGCGTCGCCACCGGCGGCGTCGAGTATGGCAGTGACCACTGCCAGCCGGCGCTGCAGGCCTTTGAGGCCGGAGCCCACGTGCTGTGCGAAAAGCCCATCAGCAACGACATCGCCAGCGCCCGCCGGATGGTCGACAAGGCCCGCGAGCTGGGGCGGTGCTTCGGGATCGACTTCAACCATCGCTTCACTCCGGCGGCGCGGCTGGCCAGAAAGTGGGTGGACGAGGGGCGGCTGGGGCACATGTTGTTCATCAACATGTCGATGTGGATCCTCAACCCGACCGAGAGCTCGCCGTATTTTCACCTCAAGGCCCTGCACCCGCACACGGTGGACGTCATGCGGTATTTCTGCGGCGACATCGTCGCCGTGCAGTGCTTCGCGACCAAGGCCCCCGGCCGCACGGTGTGGTCGTCAGCCACGTTCAACATGAAGTTCGCCAACGGGATGGTCGGGACGCTGACGGGCAGCTATGACATCCAGCGCGGTCATCCGATGGAGCGCTGCGAGGTCGCCGGCACGGGCGGGCGATTCCTGCTGGAGGACATGTGGCGCCAGGCCACGCTGTACCCGGCCGGGAACCTGGAGAAGACCGTCTACACCAACCCGGTTTTCGGCGGGTATCGCGACTTCGGCGACACGTTCTCCTGCCGCATCAACACGTTCCTGCAGCAGGTGTCAGACGGCGTCAGTCCCGAGGACATCGACGGCAGCGGCGCCGACGGTCTGGCCGCCCAGATCGTTTTGCAGGGCGCGATCGACTCGTTGAACAGTGGCCAGGTTGTGACGCTGTAAAAGTTATTTAGAGCCGCTGAGGTCGCAGAGGACGCTGAGGAAGACTTGGGTCAACGAACGTCTCTGCTTCAATCTGCCTCAGCGTACTCAGCGACCTCAGCGGCTAATAACTCGGCTAATCGAGGTGGAACACTTCCGTCAGTGGGGCCATGCTGGTGTCGGCGGCGGTGCCGATGTCTTCGAAGAATGGCGACATCATCTTCTGCCAGCGGGCGTTGACTTCCTTGGTCTGCATGCCTTCGACGGCCTTCTTGAAGTCGGGCGTCTCGCAGTAGCCGATCAGCATTCCGTCGGGGCGCAGGAAGAGCGAATAGTTGTGCCAGCCGGTCTCGCTCAGCGCCGCCAGCATCTCCGGCCACACGGCTTCGTGCTTCTTCTTGTACTCTTCCAGGCGGTCTTTCTTAACGTGCAGGATGAAGCAGACGCGTTGCATTGTTAGCTCCTTAGGTCGTAGGTCTTAGGTCGTAGGTCTTAGGTCGTAGGGAGTAGGATACAGCAAGAGAAGGAAGCTGTCAGCTATTAGCTTTCAGCGATCCGATCAGGCTGAGCAAGCTTTAATGACCTTTCCATATCCGACGACCTTTTTGCCCTCGCGAATAGTGAATGTCGAGCCTGGCCTAAGGGCCGAGTAGTCTACACGCGGCGCGTAAAGTAGCCGAATTGTCACCTGATGGAATTGGCCTGCAGTAAGTTCGACGCCATCGCCAGTGAACTGCACTCCAAGGTAATCTTCGGCCAAATGCCCGGCAGGATCGGATATCGCCACCCTCTGGTCCGCCTCCCCCACAACGACATGCGGACGATACTGAGGCGAATCATAAGCGGCTCTTGACCGCCCACCTTCTTCAGGAGTCAAGAACCTCACCGACACTACAAGAGCAGAAATCGCATCCATTGCTGGCGCGCCTACCCGCTATTTCCCATAGGGCGGGGCTTGTAATCCTTGGGGTACGTGCGCTGCCAGACGTCGACTCGGCCGAACTCGGCGGCGCCGTCTTCGGCGAAGAACTCGATCTTCTTCAGCTCGCCGGGGGTGATGTATTTCTGATAGTGCAGGCGGCTGTTGACCAGCACGCGGACTTTTTCCGGCTGGACGAAGATGCGGAACTCCGTCCATTCCTGCTCCTTGGGGTCGATCTTACCGGCCAAACCGGGCGTGGGCTTGGGATCGAAGAATGTCTCGCGGCCGAGCATGTTGATCATCTTGCGCTGGGGGCTGGCGGTGATCTCGTAGGTCTTACCATCCGCGGCCGTCAGGCGCAGGCCCCATCGCGCGGCGGGTTTGCTGCCGGTGGGTTTGGCGCCGATGCGCAGGTCGTAGGTCTTTCCGGTTGGGGGCTCGATGGTCTGCGTCTTGGAGTCCAGCGTGACGGCGACGGCTTCGCTGTGCTTGCTGCGCTGGGCGGCGGCTTCTTCGGCGGTCTCGGTGTGCAAGGCGCAGTTGCCTCCGTGGTGGCCCCACCAGCCGTCCCAAGCGGTGCGGGCGCCTTCATAGACGCAGTTATCGACGATGTCGAAGTCGTCCTTCTCCACGTACAGCAGCGTGTAGAGGCTCATCTTGGTCCAGAACTCGGCCTTGCCTTCCACGCCGGCGAAGATGTTTCGGTGCGAGTGCCCGGCCAGCACGAGCTTGACATTCGGCCGCTTCTGGATGATCGGGCCCAGGAACTTATCCCACATGTGGATAAACAGGTAGATCGGGCGGTCCTTGGGTTGAGCGTCCATGTCGGCGCAGAGCCAGTCCTCGCCGGCCTTGTCGACCATGGGCCAATTGAAGGCGACGAAGTGCACGCCGGCGTAATCGAACGACCACCGCGTGGGGCCCAGGTACTTGGTGAATCCGCCCTGGCCGGCCAGCTCGTGCGGGGCGTCGTAGCCGCCCTCGCCGATGCCCACCAGGTCGTGGTTGCCGATCACCTGCATCAGCGGCACGGGGAAGTCGTCGGTATACTTCTTGACGTTGGTGTAGTCGTCGATGCAGCCTTCCTCGGTCAGGTACCCCAGGTCGCCGTTCATCACCGCCCAAGCCACGTGGTTGCCCGCGCGGGCGATCTCGTCGGCGTACACCGTGTTGTGAGGCCGCTTCAGCGCGTCGTGCGGATCGGTGCCGAAGCCGATGCATACCGGCAGCGTCTGCGGCTGCGTGGCGAACTCGAAGTTGACGTTTTTGGCGTCCTTGATGTCCATCAGGCGCGTCCACCAGCGGTACTGCTTGGTCTTGGGGTCGCGCACAGGCCAGCAGCCGCTGGGCCAGCACACGTTCACCGTGCGGGCCGGCAGGTAGGGGATCTTGTCGTCGTGTTTGATCTCGATGGAATAGCGTCCGTCGGCGCCGGTGGCGACGAAGCCGATCCCATCGGTTACCCGCACGTTGGCCAGCGGCTTGCCGTCAAGCGTCACCAGTCCGCTGACGACCTTGGGCATCCCCGCGGCGAGCTTGGCGGATGCCACCAGGTCGAACTTCGACTTGGGCTTGGGCGGTTCAGCAGGCTTGTCCTGGGCAAGTGCCAGCGAGGCCAAGAGCGTGGTTGTCACGAACGTAAATAGCCTGGTCATAATTGGGGCCTCACATACGGCTGCTTGCAGTTCAGCGGTCAAATCAACTTAGCGATGTAATCACGTCTGCACAAGGGGAAGTGCAATAGCGACCGGGTCTGCCTGCGCCGCACAGGGATAAAAGGGTGCCACGCACAACTCTGTTGTGCGTGTCCCTGACGGTGAAGGGCAAGAGGTCGGGGAGCATGGGCGAGACGCCCATGCCACACGGGGAGCATGGGCGAGACGCCCATGCCACTGGCGAACTGCCCGTGCTACTTCTTGCGGCGCAGCAGCGCCAGGCCGCCCAGGGTCAGCAGGGTCATGGTCGCTGGCTCGGGGATGATCTCAAGATCCATGTTGCCGGCGGTGCGGATCTTGCCGCCGCCCTTGCC
The DNA here is from genome assembly GCA_039683615.1 of Phycisphaerae bacterium. Taxonomy (GTDB): domain Bacteria; phylum Planctomycetota; class Phycisphaerae; order SM23-33; family SM23-33; genus JAJFUU01. Next base: position 280,389 of record JBDKRA010000022.1, on the reverse strand, counting down.
GCCTTTGCCGCCGGAGGGCGGAGCGCTGATGCCCAGCACGCTGTTGATCCAGCTATTGAACTGCGAGACGCGGATGTCGCCGGAAATGTCGCCGTAGTCGCTATTGACGTTGCCATCGACGGCCGCCCCGAACGAATGCACGCCGGCAAGCTGGTATGTGCCGTTGACGTTGATGAACATCCCGCCGCCGCTGTCGCCGGGAGCGATGAGGTATTCCAAATCCAGAGGCGTGGCCGAACCATACGAGTTGTCGGACCGCGTGTGAGGATTGTCAAAATCCATCAACATCAGACGCGCGTTGTACAGCGAGTCGATCGTGTTCATGCCGGCTCGCTTCTGGTAGTCCAGCGTCGTGGCGCCGGTCAGGCCCGTGCCGGTCAGGCCGTACCCGGCCGAAACGCCGGTCTGGCCCTTCTCGCTCGTTCCGGTGTACCGCGTGGCCGCGGTAACGCCGGTGACGGCTGTGGAGAGCTTGACCAGCCCCAGGTCATATCCGGCGAAGAGGTCGCCCGTCCAGTTGGGGTTGGTGATGATCTGGCTGGAGGCGTATGTGACGCCGCCGATGACGAAGTTCATCGACGTGGTTCCGGAGGTCACGTGGGCGGCCGTCAGCACCCAATTGTTGGCGATCAACGTGCCCGAGGCGAGGTAATGCGACGACCCGCTGTAATAGTCGAACATGCCGACGCTGGCGAACGCCGACGAGGCGCCCAGAGACAGATACTGGCTCTGCGAGCGGTCGTCGCGGATGGTGCCCGAGAAGGCGGGAGAGCAGATCGTGCAGATCATTGCAGCGGAAATAAGAGCGGCAAAAAGTGGGTTCCTCATTCCTCTCTCCTTTAAGACGATGAATATTATATCACAAGGTTGTATTTTCACTCCCAAAGTTTTCACGAAAAGGAGGCAAATTCTGGCCCTCCACAGCAGGGCGGTGCCACGCACAACACCCGTTGTGCGTGTCCCTGACCGTAATTGGAGGTTCAGGGAGCATGGGCGAGACGCCCATGCCACACAGCAAGAACATGGGCGGGACGCCCATGCTACTCACGGGCAAGATGCCCGTGCTACGGCGGGACGGCTACTGGCGGCAGGCCTCCATCCATTTGGCGCAGCGGCCTTGCAGGGCGGCCAGGGCGGGTGCAGCGTTGGCGTCGCCGGCGGCGTAGGCGCGCATCAGGCGGCCTTCCTCGCGGCAGTACTCGTCGTGCTGGCCGAACATCTCATTGAGGGCAAAGTACGCGTACTTGGTCATGCGGTAGGTTCCGTGAACGCGAGGCGTCTGGCCGGGAATCGCTTCGACGGCTACCGAATACCCCGCCTTGATCGAGGCGACCTGGTCCGCCAGCTCGAGGGTGGGGGAGAAGACGATCGTGTAATACCAGCCCAGGATGTGGTCGGTCTCGTCGGCCGAGTGCGCGTCGGAGGCGCCGACGACGGGGAAGTCGCGCCCGTGCTTGACGCAGGCGTCGCGCCAACGGGCCACCTGCAGCACGTTGCAGTCGACCTCCTTGAGCGAGTACCCGCCGATGAGCTCCAGGGCGTCGCAGGGCCAATCGGCGAAGTGCCGCACCAGTTCCGGCTCGGAGACGCTATAGGCGAACCAGTAGTTCCAGTGCGGATGGCACAGCACGGCCAGCCCGCCGCCGGCCTGGATCTGCCGGTAGCACCACACGCACGAGGCGTACTGGTGTCGGGCGAGGCCGTGCATGTCGGGCAGGGTCTTTTCGATCTCCGCCACGGCTGAAAGGTACGCGTCCTTGTCCTGGCCGATCAGGGCGTTGACGCTTTGCGAGCCGCCGAAGTTGACCATGTGAACCCAGTTGCCCGGCGGGTGGACTTCTTCGCCGCCGTACAGCCGCACGTCGACCGGCGCATCCTTATAAGCAGCGATGGCCTCGACGGAGCCCTGGTAGGTGTGGTGGTCGGTGATGGCCAGGAAGTCCAGCCCCAGTTCGCGGCAGCGCGCGGCCATGTACGCCGGGCTGCACTTGCCGTCGCTGTAGATGGTGTGCAGGTGCAGGTCGCCCTTGTACGGGCGGCGGGCGTAGAGGTCGGCATCGAGAGAGTAGACGTTGAAGTCGCCGCGGACGATCGTGTGCTCGCCCTTGCCGCCCTGGATGCGGAAGCGGTGCTCCTGCTCGCCCTCGAAGCGGTAAGTGAAGCTCAGCGTGCCGTCCTGAAGCGTGACGGCCGGGCGCGTTCCGACGCTTTGATAGCTGGTGCGGTCGATCACCCGCTCGCGCGAGACGGCCATCACTTCCCACTTGTAGTCGACGGGAAACGCCGCGTGCGGATACAGCGGGCGGATGGTGACCATGCATTCAGTGTTGGCGCGGACAACTTTGGGGTGCACGTCAAAGTGGCGGTATTGCGGGTCCATGGCGTTCTCCTGTCTCTAAGCCCAGCCATCTCAATGGCTGGGTTCTCGCCTTGGGAGCGACCAGTCTGCACGAAATGCGCGCCCACTGCAACAGCCGATATCCTCAGGAGCATGGTGAGATGGGTGCCACGCACAACTCCGTTGTGCGTGTCCCTGACCGTTCGGGGAGCATGGGCGGGACGCCCGTGCCACACAACAGGGAGCATGGGCGGGACGCCCATGCTACTCACGGGCGGGACGCCCGTGCTACGGGCAAAGATCGTTGACCGTGCCGGCAAGAAGGCGGGTTATACTCTGGGCAGCTTATGGAACGCGGCGGCCTTGGCTGCCGCACTCCAAAGGAGTTCTCATGCGATCGCGTTTTTATGTTGCGTCATTGGTCTTGATTACCATCACCTTTCCGCTTTCCGCCGCCGATTGGCCGGCGTATCGCGGCGATGTCGGTCACAGCGGTTATACGGCCGACGTTCTGCCGGCGGGACTGAATCTTCAGTGGACGCACACTTCCGCCGCTCCGGCCCCGGCGTGGCCGGAGCCGGTGCGCGAGCGCCTGATGATGGACTTCGACTATGCCGCCCAGCCCGTCATCGCCGGCGGCGTGATGTACGTCGGCTCCAGCAGCGAGCACACGGTCCGCGCCATCGAGATGGCCGGCGGCAAGACGCGCTGGACGTTCTACACCGAAGGCCCCGTGCGATTCGCCCCACAGGTCGTCGAGGGCAAGGTCTACGTCGCCAGCGACGACGGCATGGTGTATTGCCTCGCGGCTACCGACGGCAAGTGCCTCTGGAAAGTCCGCGGTGGTCCGTCGGATCATCGCATCATCGGCAACGAGCAGATGATCGGCCATTGGCCGCTGCGCAGCGGGCTGGTGGTCGTCGACGGCACGGTGTACTTCACGGCCGGCATGTGGCCGATGGACGGCGTGTGGCTCGTTGCCCTGAAGGCCTCCGACGGAAGCGTGATCTCCAGGACGCAGCCCAATGCCGACTTCACGCCGCAGGGGTACATGGCCGCGACGGCGAACAACCTGATCTTCCCGGCTGGTCGCGGGCCGATTTGCATGACCGACCGCAACGGCGGATCCTTCAAAGGCATCGGCGCCTTCGCGTGGATCATCGCCGGGACCAACGCAGCCGTGACCGGTCAGGGGCCTGACAAGGGCAACGAGAATCTGCCCGGCGTGGCCAGCCCGGCGTTTCGGCCGCGCGCGGCTTCAGTGACGATCTGGTCGCCGGACATGTCCAAGGCGATGGGCGCCCAGCGAGGCAAGACCGTCGCCGCCGTCGCGCCAGACGCCGTCTATGTTGGCGGCGAGGCCGACGTGTCGGCCATGGCCGTGCCCGGCCTGGCGGCCAAGTGGTCCGCGCCGGTCAAGGATGTCGTGTGCCTGATCGCCTCCGGCAACGCGGTGGTCGCCGGCAGCGACAAGAACGTTACCGTGCTGTCGGCCAAGGACGGCAAGGTGCTCTGGAGCGCGCCGGTTGATGGCGAGGCCCGCGGCCTGGCCGTGGCCGATGGAAAGCTGATCGTCAGCACCACCGCCGGAAAGATCTACTGCTTCGGCGCAGGCGGCGCGGGTCAGGTGCAAAAGCCGGCCCTGAGGGAGCCGGCGACGGGCACGGCCGATCCGGTTGCCGGGCAGATCCTCAAAGACTCCAAACTGACCGCCGGTTACTGCCTGCTCATCGGCGCCGGCGACGGAAGTCTGGCCGTTGAATTGGCGTATCAGTCCAAGCTCATGATCTATTGCGCAGAACCGGATGAAAAGAAGGTCGCCGCCGCTCGTGAGAAGCTCTCGGCCGCAGGCCTGTACGGCACGCGCGTGGCCGTGCATCATGTTCCGGCCGGCGATCTTCCCTATGGCGATTACTTCGCCAATCTCGTGGTCGTTCAACAGGGCGGCTTCAAGCCTGCCGCGGTGGGGCGCGTGCTGCGTCCTTACGGCGGAGCGGCGTACGCCTTGCCGGCCGTGACGGGGCAATGGATCGAGGCTGACCCGCTGACGCGCGGCCCGCTGGCAGGCGGCATCCAGAAGGCCGTCCGCGGCAAGCTGCCCGGCGCGACCGAGTGGAACCATCAATACGCCGACGCGGGCAACAGCGCCTCCTCCGGCGACGCCAACGTCAAGTGGCCCCTCCAGGTGCTGTGGTTCGGCAAGCCCGGACCCTCGCGAATCATGAACCGCCATCTGCGCGGCACCGCGCCGGTCACCAGCAACGGCCGCATGTTCATCCTTGGCCAGCACAGCATCATCGCCGCCGACGCCTACAACGGCCGCGAGCTCTGGACGCGCGATCTGCCGGCGGTGCAGCGCCGCGTGGTGGACATCTGGGGCGGCAACATGGTGGCCGACGACGACAGCGTCTACGTCACCACAGGCGATCTGTGCCTGCGTTTCGACGCCGGCACCGGCGCCATCAAGAACACATACCACATCCCCGCCGCTCAACCGGTCTTTCCGCTTGCGGCTTCGCGAAAGATCGAGCTCGACGGCGGCGCCAGCGTGCAGATCGCCGCTGCCGCCGACGGTCTGGAACTGACGCTCACAGCCCCCGACACGAAAGTGACCAACGCCCAGCCTGAAAGCCTGCCCGTGCGCGGCGACGCCTGGGAGCTGTTCTTCGACATGCGATCCGCCCAGAAGCGCGACGGGCTCTATGGAAGTGGCGCCTTCCACCTGATCGTTGTGCCGGCATCGGCGGAAGACCCGAAGCCGCGCGTCGCGTCCGGGCCGCTGGCCAAAGCTCCGGCGGTCACCGCCACGGCTTTGCCCGGCACCACGCTCGTCAAGATCGCCTGGAACGACGTGATCAAACTCACGGGCGAGAAGCCGACGGACTTCACCTTCGGCGCCATACTCAATTCCAGCGATGACGGCAAGAGCGTCAACAAGCGCACGTACAAGTTTGCCAACACGGCCAGCTACCGCCTGGCCAACGCGCGGGCGCTGATGATCGTCAATGGTCAGGCGATCGACCCTGTCACCCGCCACCTCGCGTTGGACAAGGCCGGTCCCGCCGAACAGCTGATCTGGGGCTACATGGCCAGCCAGGGCGACACGATCGTCGGCTCGGTGGTGGCCTGGAACGATTCGCCAAAGGCCCTCGCCCACGGCTGGGATTACGCCAGCGAAGGCGACGACTACACCGGCCCGATGGTGGGGCAGGTGCTGGGGATCATCGGCCTGGCGAAGGAATCCAAGTACATCTTCGGCGTCGACAAGAAGACCGGCGCGGTGAAGTGGGTGTACGCGGCCGCCGACGTCGTGCCGCACAATGGCATTGCCCTGGCGGCCGACAAGGTCTACCTCATCGACCGCGTCAGCGTGCCGGAAGTGGCGGCCGCCAGGAGCCGCCGCGGGCGACGGCCGCCGCCGCCCAAGCCCACGCCCGAAGCGCCGCTCAAGGGCAAGATCAAGATCCTGAGCCTGGCCGACGGAAAAGAGAAGTCGCAGGTGGATGACGGGCTTTCGGACTACCAGCAACTGCGCCTGGGCAAGGGCATCCTGCTGGCCGCCAGCATGACCGGCATGACCGCCTTCGGCGCCGAAGGGGACAGCCTCAAGAAGCTCTGGAGCGTGGTGGGCAATCAGCCGATGCACCACTGCAGCGCGTTTGTACGCGCTCCAGTTATCACCGGCAAGTGGGTCTACGACGAGCCGTTCGCCTACGACATTCGCAGCGGGGAGAAACGCTCGACCGGCAGCGAACCGTGGAAGTGGGGCGCAGGCTTCGGCGGCTGCGGAACCGTTTCGGCGTCTGAGAACATGCTCTTCTACCGCGCGGGCAATCCGGGCCTGGTAGACACGACCAGCACGGCCGACTTCCACAAGTTCGTGGGCGTGCGCCCGGGCTGCTACGTGAACATGGTAGCCGCCTGCGGACTGCTGCTGATGCCCGAAGCCTCGAGCGGCTGCGGCTGCCCGTACAACTTCCAGACGACCGTGGCGCTGTCGCCGAAATAGACGCGCCGAGGGCCCTAGCAGCGTAGGCATGCGGCCGCTGTGCCATGGCGGCGCAGCTATTCAATAGTATAAAAAGCCCCAGATTGCCTCTTTTCTGATTGACACAAGAAGCGACTTTTGGTACCCTATCAATTAGTTAGTTGTCAATAGGAATAGGTGAGTGGAGGCCCGGTCGGCAGCAGAGGAGCAGGCTGGGTCAGGCAAGAAGGTGCCGTTTTCGTTCGGAAGGAGAGAGCCGTGCGTCATTTCACGTGCGTTTTAGCGTTAGGTGCCGTTGTTGGGCTGCTCTGCGGGGCCGCCCGTGCAGAAGTAACATGGACCACCAACAAGGCCTTCAACAGCACCTTTGAAATCTCCGGAACGGATACTTCCTGGAACGATAGCGGCCGTGCCGGCCTCAGCGGAACGGCCAACGATTACGCGGGCGACGTGGCCAAAGATATCCTGCCGGGATGGCAATTCGCGGCAGGGACGGCCAGCTATAGTTCCATGTCGAGCGCTTCGAGGGTCAACGATACCGTGGACTTCGGTACCCACGGTCAGGTTGCCAATATCAGCTTCACGTCGCTTTCAAACAAGAAGGACGCCGGATACATTTCCTCCGAGGCATTGTCGGGCGTCACGGTCGGTTCCAGCCGATACCTCCTGGACTTCTGGTATCGCACCACCGGAAGCATGTACAAACTGGTCTACGGATTCAGCACTGGAACCATCGGCACCTATAGCGACGTGACCAGCAGCATCTGGGGCGACACCGGGAGCAAGTGGGTGGCCCCTGCCGATGTCAACTTCGCCAATTCTTCGGGTGTGGGCACCAGCGCGACATGGACCCACGTCAACTTGTACTGGGACAATACAGGCACCCAGACCGAGACATTCGGCCTCAACAGCGCAATAACCTCTGCCGGAGGAGCAGGCGAAGGCTACACAAGTCCCGTGGTCGTCAATGGGATCGTATGTTCGGCGATCTACACCAACAATCGCACCATTGGACAGGCCTTGCGCGTGGGCGTGAGCCCCGTCGGCAGTGGGACCTATTCGGGCAATTTGTACCTCGACAACCTGCAGGTGTTCATGGAAGCCCCGCCCGAGCCCGTCCTCGGGGCCGATCCGGTATCGGGGACGCTGATCGATTTCGGCTCGGTTAACGTGCTGGAAGCGGGCGAATCGCATTACGTGAAGATCAAGAACGACGGCCCGGCCGGAAGCGTCCTGGATGTGACCCAGATCGGAATGTACGGCGAAGACCGGGGCTTGTTCTATGCCATCGGAGACGTGCCCGCCCACATCAATGGCGGCGAGTTTTCGATCTATGAAGTCGTTTTCGGCGGGGCGTACACGCTGGGGCTCAAGACCGCCCAGCTCAAGTTCACCACCGCCAAAGGCGAGGTGATCTACGATTTGCAGGTGAATGTCATCCCCGAGCCGGTCACGATGGCGCTGTTCCTGGCGGGCGGGTTGGCCGTACTGCTGCGGAAAAGGCGGACTTCTCGATAATATCGCCACCGAGGCCCGTCAACCTCGGGAACGAAAAATATATGCCAATCGGACGCTGTTTTTTGCTTGACAATTCTTTTATTGGCCGTACACTATTAGCAGGATAGTGCATTTTGTTCCAGTGAGCAGAGGAGTTCGGCATCAGGAGTTGCCGGACCGCTTGAGAGAAGCGGTCATCCCATTTGGCATTTGACCTCCGGATTTCTGGGTGGCACGGCCTTTCCAGGCTGTGAATCACAGGCTGGAAAGCCTGCGCCATCGGATATTTCGGATAGGCTTAGGAGAAAGGCGATGCAGCGCATCATTTGGCTAGCCATGGGGGCGGCTGCGGTGACGGTGTTTGCATGCGCTCGAACCGATGCGGCAACATGGCTGGACATGGGGTTGGTCAACGGCGATTTTTCGAGTTCGAGCGGCGCCTACTCGAATATCGGATCCAACTCGCATTACTCGTTTGGTCCTAGTTCCGGCTGGAATGCCGGCGGGTCGACCTACAACAGCGGATATGTGGCCATCAGCGGCGGCCAAGGGGTCATCTATCATGGCAGCGGCCCTGGCGGCAGCGTGGACCAGAAGCTTCAGGCGGGATATCTCTACAGCGATCCGCTTTCCGAGACCATCTCCAACGCCACGTATAAGCTGGAGTTTGACTGGACGATCACGGGGGCAAATTACGAAGTGCAGTCGGGGTTCCATACCGGCACGCCCGGCACCAATGCGACATGGTGCGGCGCACGCTGGAATGGAACGAACTGGCTCACCGACAACAGAAACTTTCCCGGCTCAGGACATGCCGTCCTGATCTGGGACAACTCCGGGCTTTACAGCGCCGCCAATCCGCTCCCTGTCGATATCTATGGCGCGTACAATATAGCCTATTACGCGAACCAGACGAATATCGGGCAGGCCTTGTGGGTCGATTTCGGCACTTCCGTCAGGACCAGCTACAGTTCTGGCAGCGTGACAATCGACAATGTGTCGGTGACCAAGTGGGGCGATGTTCCGGTTCCGGAATTGACGGCCGACCCGGTTAGCGAAACCACGATCGATTTCGGGCAGATCGCCGTGCTTCAGGAGGGCGTTTCGCACTACGTTACTCTCTCGAACACCGGCACGGATGGCAGCAAGATCGACATAACGCAAATCGCCATGTACGGCGAGGACCGCGGGCTGTTTTATGCCTCCGGCAGCGTGCCCGTCACGTTGACCGGCGGCGCGACGGATTCAGTTCAATACGAGATCGGCTTCGGCGGATCGTTCACGCCGGGGCTTAAAACGGCCCAGCTCAAGTTCACTACCTCCGAAGGCGACGTGATTTACAACCTGCGCGCAATGGTCGGAGATGTCTCCGTCCCCGAGCCGGCCTCGATGGCATTGGTCCTTTTTGGCGCCGTGGGGCTGCTGATGAGAAGAAGACGCAACTAAGCAGGAGATTGTGCGGTGAAACACTTTGTATGTTTGCTCGCGATGACTGCCGTAGCGGTTTTGGCGTGCGGCCCGGCTGCTGCTGAATGGACCGACATGGGCGTGACCAACGGCGACTTCAGCACCCCCGGCTCGCTGGGTGTTCTCGGACAGACCGTTGGAATCCCGGCCAATAATGGGACGGCTGACAACGGAAAGCTCTACGATGATTGGAAATTCCTCGGCGGGCAGACCGGAAGCAACGCCACATCCACCGGCGGGCTGGGCGGCCTAGCCGTCAACAACAGCAACACCAACAAGAACACCTTCGGGTACATCGTTCACGACGCGCTGACCAAGGCGGACAATACGGTCTGGCAGATAACGAACACGATCTATCGATTCGACTTCGACCTCGAAACCCGCAACTACGCCTATTCGGTGGGGGCCCTGATCTACTTCGGGCAGACCGACGTCAATAACTCGGCCACCTGGAAGGCCAACAACACGCGATGGTCGGGCGGGACCAACGTGGTTACCGAATGGGGCCTGCCCGTCCAGACCAACGGCGGGCTCAAGCATTACACGTTGTTCTGGGACAACAGCGGCACCAGCGATTGGAATCCCGCAGCCGGCGACACGGTCGGCAAAGACTATACGACCGTGATTCGCACCAGCCAGATCGATCTGGGCCAGAGCATCCGCTTCGGCGTCTATTCGAGCACGGGCACGTATCAGTGGCCCGAACTGTATCTGGACAACCTGAGCGTGTCGTATATCGCACTGGACCCGCAACTGACGGCCGCGCCGGCCTCGGAGAGCCTGATCGATTTTGGCAATGTGGCCGTGCTGGATGCCGGAGTGTCCCAGTACATCACGCTGTCCAATACCGGCCAGGCCGGCAGCACGATCAACGTCAGCCAGATCGGGATGTACGGCGAAGACCGCGGACTGTTCTACGCGGCCGGCGCCGTGCCGGTCACTCTGACGGCGGGCGGAACAAATTCGGCTCAGTACGAGATTGGCTTCGGCGGGTCGTTCACGCCGGGGCTCAAGACCGCCCAGCTCAAGTTCACCACCTCCGAAGGCGACGTGATCTACGACCTGCGGGCGAACGTCATCCCCGAGCCGGCCACGATGGCCCTGCTTCTCGCCGGCGCCTTGGGCGCCCTGCTGCGCAAGAAACGCGCATAGACTCAGCAACAGGCCTGTATTCGACACTTTGTTCGACGGGTTGTTGCCCTGGTCTCAAGAACCATTTTGACGCTTGCCTCGAGCTCGATCTGCTTTAGCGTTCTTTAGCGGCAGGCATGGCAGGCGTCGAAGTAGGCCTGCAGGTTTTCCACCGGTACGTTCTGCGGGGCCTCGCCGCCCAGGCAGAGGAAGAAACCGTTCAGGCGGCGAGCCTTCTTCAGCGTGACGGCCACTTCGGCGGCGATGCTCGCCGGCGTTCCGGTCGTGAGGGTTGTCGTGCTGGCGCCGCCGACGATCTGCCCGGCGGGGCCTACGGCGTCGATGATGCGGTCGGGGTCGTTCACGGCCTCCATGAACAGGCCTGTCGCACCGGCGGCGATGAAGTCCTTCGCGATGGGCTCGATCAGCCCATCGCTGGTGGCGAGCACTTTCTTGCCCGCCTTGATCGCCGGTTCGTAAATGCGCCGGTATCGCGGGAAGACCTCCCGCCGCAGGAACTCGGGATTGAAGATCGGCCCGCGAGCGCTGCAGAGGTCTTCGTGCGCCATCAGCATTGGCGCGTCCGTAGCCGCCATGGCGGTCAGGGTGTCGACGGAGTAGTCCGTGCAGCGGTCCAGCATCGGCCCAAGAGACTCTGGCTCCGTAGCGACCATCTCCATGAAGAGCGTCCAATCGCAGTAGTACGGCATGTAATGCAGGACTAGCATAAAGTGCCCCGGCACCAGCAGCGACCGCTCGCCCAGCAGGGCCTGTGTGTCGCGATAGTTCTGGCACCATCCGTCGATGCGCTGGGCGAGGCTGATGTCGTCGTGCCTGCGGGGGTCGAAGTCCAGTATTTCCTGGCGCGTCTTGTAGATCGGGTTGGTCATCCACTGCGTCTCGCGCATGCCCCACGCCGTGCGGACATGATGGTCGCCCGCGGCCGCCACTTGCCCGTCGGCCAGGTCCGTCGCGCCGAAAGCCGCAAAGAGCGTCGCGTCGATGTCGAACTTCTCCAGGTACGCCAGGTAGCTTTCGGTGGGCCTGGTCCGCGGGTCAATGCCGGTGGCGCTGCGAAAGAACGCCTCGTGCGTGAGGAACTCGAACTGCGCGACGCGGTCAACCTTTTCGCCGGCGATCGCGGCCAATGCACGTTTTATGGACATAGATCAGTAATCAGTAATCAGTAATCAGTGACCAGTAATCAGTAATCAGTAATCAGTCATCAGTGAGGGGAAATCAATGTACCCGATTCAGAGGCCGGGGCAACAAAAAGAACAGCGGGCGGCTGCCTCACCGGGTAGCCGCCCGCTGCTCAATTGCTACTGATTACGGTTTACCGATAACGGTTACTGTCTTTTCCTTCGAATCAAAGCCGCCAGACCGCCGATGGCCAGCAGGCTCATCGTCGCCGGCTCGGGGACGTCAGCGATGTTGAGGTTGCTGAAGTGCAAGTTGTCGAACGTTGGCTCGCCGCTCCAATGGGAAACCTGGATGGACTTGCCGGTTCCCGAAAAGGAGGCTGTCACCGTGCCGATCGTGTCGCTCCAGCCTTGGGTAAACAGCACGGTCCCGCCCATGTCGACATCGCTGTAGATGCTGATGGCAGACCCGACCGGAACGGCCACGAAATCCAGAGTGATCCCCGTGTCGAAGCCGTTGGGGATATTGGCGATGAACTGGCGAACGACGCCGCCGGAGCGGATGGTTCCAGGCCGGCCCCCGTTGCCGACGACGAACGAGATGTCGTAGTCCGGTCCGCCGACGCCGTTATAGTACTCGCCCACTGCCGTGCCAACGGCTATCCCTTCGAAGTCCAGTGTAATTGCCGCGGCGCTTGCGGGCGCGGCCGCAAGGGACAGCAATGCCACAGCCGCCACAACCGTACTCAAATTTCTTCCAATGCGCTTCATGATTCATCCTTTCGTTATGCAAGGAGTATTGTCTGGCGGAACATCCCTTGCGCAATGTTCCAGCCTGCAATTACTTGGTATCGACTCCGTTCGGGCTCAACGTGCTCCGGCCGCGCCCGCCTACCGATCCTTGTTAAGGCGCGGTCCTGGGACCATGCATCAGAATCAGAAAAATGATCTTCTGGCCCTTCGTCCTGGGCATTCTTGAACGCGGAACCATCATACCAGAAGTGATAGGTTTTCGATAGGGACATTTTCAAAACAGCAGTGGGACATTATTGAAAGGAGAGTGCGCGGTGCAGATAGAAAAATAGTCTCCACAAATGTGCCGGCGGTCGCTTCAGGAAAAAGAACCCATCAAATAAGGTGGGTAGCTGCCTGGTCCCGAAGGACCAAGGACGTAGGCTTCCCTTGATGAGTCTTATCGGTTCTTTTCCACGCGTGCAACCTATCGAGCACCGCAGAGACTATTTTTGTTTCTTCACTGACAACTACTATTCTACCCAACTTCATCGGAAAATCTCACGGTCCTCTTGAAGAATTGGGCAAGAATGTTTCTGCCGGAAACAACTCCCCACGGCACGCGGCTTGCTCCGGAACTGGTTCACCGCGGAGATCGCGGAGGACGCAGAGGCTAGAGAAAATTAGGTTCTTCGGGAAACACCGGGGAACGGTTTGTTTTGCGTCCCGCAAGGGACGCATGGGTTCTAGCCGGGGGCAAGTCCGCAGCGAGCGCAGCGAGTGAAGGACGCCGCCCCCGGTCCGCTCCGCTCTGCACAGCCGCCCCGAAGGGGCGGCGGGGTCTTGCCGCACGCTACAGCCCGCCCGCCGCTTCGCGGCGGGATCGAAAAACCAAACCCGCTCCGGGGGCTGGGCCCCCGGCTAGGTCCCGAGCGTCCCGTTGGGACGCATCCTGATCAGAGGCTCGTAGCCTCCCCGTTATTCCCGGATGAACCGAAAATTAAAGGGGGAGATCAACTGGGCATTGGATGTTGCAGCCGGAGGTGGAAGAGATTCCGCCTCCGCAAAAAAACCACATTCATTCTTCTCTGCGATCTCCGCGAACTCTGCGGTGAGATCCGCGGTGAAATCTCACGTCCGCAACTGCGCCGCGAACTGCTTAACCAGTTGCGACACGATCTGCGCGACTTGCTCGTCGACCTGCTGGCTGCGGAGCGTTTCGCTCTCGCTGCGATAGGTCACCGTGAGTGTCAGGCTCTTCTTGCCTGGTTCGATCGGCTTGCCGCGATAGGTCGTCACGTAGTCCAGGGCGGTCCGCAGCGGCTGATCGACCGACGCGATGGCCGCGGCGATCTGCGCCCAGGTCACCGACTCGTCCACGATCACCGACAGGTCGCGGCGCATCGCCGGAAAGCGAGGCACGGGCCGGTACGGCCGCGCCTTGTGCGAGGCCGCCAGCAGCATTTCAAAGTTCAGCGTCGCCGCCGAGACCGCATGCTCCAGGTCAAAGGCTTTCTGCACGTCTGCCGCGATCACGCCGGCGTGGCCGATGATCTTGCCGTCCAGTGCGACAGCCGCCGATTGCCCTCTCTCCAGGCCCGGCGCGTCGGCGGGCGTGATGGTCAACTCCGCCGCCGCGGCCACTCGCGAGATCAGCGCCTCGACCGCCCCGCGCAGATCGCGCAGCGGGGCGCGGGTGACCATCGCCAGTTCCAGGTGCTCTGCCGGAAGCTCGCCGCCGGAAGGCGGAAAGACGGCTGCCAGTTCGTAAAGGCTGAGATCGACCATGCCCTGGTCCTGGTTGTTCTTGCAGGCATCGAGCAGGCTGATCAGCAGCGTCGGGCGCAGGGCGTTGTGGCTCTTGCGGGTCAGCGGATCGACGCAGACGGGCTTGTCCACGCCGAACAGCGCCGCGCGGGCGGCGTCGACGAAGGCGAAGGTGACAGCCTCGTCGAATCCCGCGGCCGACATGACCGCCGAGACGGCTGACCGCATTCGTTGCACGTGCGATCGCGGTTGCACGGGGTGCGCCACGGCCGCATCGACGGGAATGCGGTCGTATCCGGCCAGGCGGATGACTTCTTCGATCAGGTCGATCTCGCGCGTCAGGTCGCCGCGGTGGGAGGGGATGGTGCAGACCAGCGTGCCCCCTTCGGCGCGCGGCGCCAGGCCGAGCCGGTCGAGGATTTCCCGCTGCTGGAGGCGGGCGATCTCGACGCCCAGCACGGCCGTCGTGCGATGAGGCCGCAGCGTCACCACCGGCGCCTGCCAGGGCTTGGCCCAGACGTCGACGGCTCCGGCGGCCAATTGCCCGCCGGTCACATCGTGGATCAGCTTGCAGGCTCGCTGCGAAGCGGCGTCGAGGGCGACTGGGTCCACGCCGCGTTCAAAGCGGTAGTTGCTCGGGCTGGCCAGTTGCAGGCGGCGGCTGGTGCGGCGGATGCACAGCGGGTCGAACTGGGCCGATTCGATGAGCACGTTGGTGGTCCCGGCAGTGACTTCGCTGGCCAGGCCGCCCATGATGCCCGCCACGGCGACGGGGTGTTTGGCGTCGGCGATCACGAGCATCTGCTCGTCGAGGCGGCAGGTGGTGCCGTCGATGCTGACGATGGTCTCGCCGGCCTGGGCACGCCGCACGACGATGCGATGCTCGATCAGCTTGTCCAGGTCGAAGGCGTGCAGCGGTTGGGAGTATTCCATCAGGACGAAGTTCGTCACGTCGACGATGTTGTTGATGCTCCGCAGCCCGACGGCCTCGAGCCGCTCGACCAGCCACGACGGGCTGGCCCCGACGTGCACGCCGCGGATGACCCGCGCGGTGTAGCGCGGGCACAGGGCGCCGTCGAGCACGTCGACGCGCGTCAGGTCCGACGCCTTGCCCGACGCCGGCGGCAGGGCGATAGCCGGCGGATTAAACGGCACGCCGGTGATGGCCGCCACTTCCCGCGCCACGCCCAGGTGCCCCAGGCAGTCGGGGCGGTTGGAGGTGACCTCCAGGTCGATCACCACGTCGGCATCGTTCTCCTGCACCGACTCGATGTTGAACCCCGCCCCCATCAGCGCCGAGCAAAGCTCAGACACCGAAATGCGGATGTCGACGTAATCCGTCAACCAGTTCAAAGAAACAAGCATGTCAATTATCCTGCGGCGTCAGGGACACGTCCCCAAGGGACGTGGCACCGGGCTACCGGCTACTATTTACTATTCTTTAGGCGGCGGAGCGATCACCTTGAGGTCCAGCTCGGCCAGCTGCTTGTCGGTCACTTCCGACGGGGCGTTGGTCAGCGGGCAGGTGCCGCGCTGCGTCTTGGGGAAAGCGATCACGTCCCGCAGGGACTGCGCGCCGGTCAGCTCCATCACGATGCGGTCCAGGCCCAGCGCCAGTCCGCCGTGGGGCGGGGCGCCCAGGCGCAGGGCGTCGAGCAGGAATCCGAACTTCGCCTGCGCATCGGCCTCGCTGATCCCCAGCAGCGTGAAGACCGCCTTCTGCATTTCCGGGCTGTGGATGCGGATGGACCCGCCGCCCATCTCGATACCGTTGCAGACGATGTCGTACGCACGGCTGCGGACTGCCCCCGGGTCGCTGTGGATCTTGGCCAGGTCCTCCGGCGCTGGGGCCGTGAAGGGGTGGTGCAGACTGTCCCAGCGGTTCTCCTGCTCGTTCCATTCCACCAGCGGGAAATCGCTCACCCAGCACCAGCGGAACGACTCGGGATCGTACAGCTTGAGGTCGGCCCCCAGCTTGCAACGCAGGGCGCCGAGGATCTTGTTGGCCACCGCCAGCGGGGCGGCCGCGAAGAAGAAGATGTCGCCGGTCTTGGCGCCGGTGGCCGCGCAGAGCTTGGCGAACACGTCCGGCGTGAGGAACTTGGCCACGCCGCCGGCCGCGGCGCCATTCTCGATCTTGCACCAGGCCAGGCCCTTGGCGCCGAAGTCGGCGAGGTACTGCGTATAGTCGTCGATCTCCTTGCGGGTGAACTTCGCTCCGCCGGGGGCGGCGAGGCACTTGACGACGCCGCCGGCCTCGACGGCCGAGGAGAAGACCTTGAAGTCCGCCCCGGCGACGATCTCCGTCACATCGTTCAGCAGCAACTCGAAGCGCAGGTCGGGCCGGTCGGTGCCGTAGCGGTTGACGGCCTCGCTGTAGGGCATGACGGGCACGACGTCGGGGAAGGGCTTGCCCGCAACGCTGCAGACGGCCCGCATGACGCGGTTGGTCACGTCCATCACGTCCTGCTCGGTCACGAAGGACATTTCCATGTCGAGCTGCGTGAACTCGGGCTGGCGGTCGGCCCGCAGGTCCTCGTCGCGGAAGCAGCGCACGATCTGGTAGTAGCGGTCGAGGCCGCCGACCATGAGGATCTGCTTGAAGAGCTGCGGGCTCTGCGGCAGGGCGAAGAAGCTGGCCTGCTGCATGCGGCTGGGGACCAGGAAGTCGCGGGCGCCCTCGGGCGTGCTCTTGGTGAGGAAGGGGGTCTCGACTTCGACGAAGCCCTGCTCGTCGAGCGTGGCGCGCATCGTGGCGGCGATCTTCGCCCGCAGGCGCAGGGCCCGCATGAGCTCGGGGCGGCGGATATCGATGTAGCGATAGCGCAGGCGCGTGTCCTCGGACACCTTGCTGTACTCGTCGGGCGAGAAGGGGGGGGTGTCGGACTTGTTGAGCACGGCCAGTTCATCGACGACGATCTCGATCTCGCCGGTGGCGAGCTTGGGGTTGACGCGCTCGGCCCCGCGGTGGCGCACCGCCCCGCCGATGCCGATCACCCATTCGCTGCGCAGCGAGTTGGCCAGATCGTAGCGCTTGCGCCCGGCGTCGTCGCCGTCGGCCGGCAGGTCGAAGACCACCTGCGTGACGCCTTCGCGGTCGCGCAGGTCGACAAACAGCACGCCGCCATGGTCGCGATAACTCCGCACCCACCCGCAAAGCTGCACGCGCTGGCCGATGTCGCCGGCGCGAAGCTGCCCGCAGTTGTGCGTGCGATGAAGCATCTTTTCGTCATATTGAGTCATGAATTTCACCTGATGAATAGAGGAAGGATTCTAACACCTCCGGAGGGGATTGGGAACAGGGAACCGGCAGCGATAGACCGGCCAAAGATTCAGCCACCCTCGCTGGGGGCTCTGATCTTCGCCAAACCGTTAACCCACGAGTCCGCGTCGCAGCCTGCGGCCGACTCGCTCCACCCAGGGCCGCTTTCAATGCCTCACTTCTTCCGGATTTCGTAGACTTATCAGCTTCCCTTCGGCTCGGTGATCGTCGGCGGGCCTTTGAGGTATCCCAGAGCGGCCAGGAACTTGTCGGCCTCGATCAACGTGCGCTCCATGTATGGGGAGTGATTGAAGAAGCCGTGGTTCTGGCCCTGGTAGACGCTGAACGCCATCTTCGCGCCGGCTTGTTTGGCGGCTTTTTCAAACTCGCGGCCATCCACCTTGTAGAACTTGTCCTCGCTGCCGTAGAAGACGATAGCCGGCGGCGAGTCGGCTTTGACATGCGCACAGGGGCTGATGATCTTGGCCAGTTTGGGATCGTGCGCCATGGCGGCCGTCAGCGGCGCCCGGCCGTAGAGCTTTGCCACGGGGTTGAACAGCACCATGGCGTTGGGCCTGGAGGAGACGGCTGGGTCTTCATCCTCAAGCCCTTCGCTCAAGCCCGAGCAGGCGGCAATGTGTCCGCCGGCCGACCCGCCCGAGGCCACGATGCGATCGGGGTCGATCCCAAGGGCGGCGGCGTTGGCGCGGAGATAGCGCACGGCGCTTTTGGCGTCGGCGACGCATTTGTCGGGCGTGACGCCGTGGACGCTCTTGACGCGGTAGTCGGCCCGGGCGGCGACCATCCCGCGCGAGGCGAAGTACTCGGCCTGCTTGCGGAACTGCTCGACCGTGCCGCCGGTCCATCCGCCGCCAAAGAAGAACACGATGGCCGGGCGCTTGTCGGCGGGCTTCCAGTCCTTGGGCATGTGCACGTGCATGGCCAGCTCGCCCTGGGGCGTCTTCTTGTAGACGAACGTTCGATCGGAACCGGGCATGCTTTCGCTCCTGTCAGAGGCCGCCTGCGTGGCTGGGGCGGCATCACCCATGCTATCCCCAGCCAGGATCAGCACCGCCAGAATAACGATCCGTATCAAGGCCATCTTTTCCTCTGCCTTTAAGGCTGCAACAATTTTCTGGGGGATCAAATTGGCCGCAGAGGTCGCTGAGGACGCAGAGGGGGGGAGCGACGGAAGGATGGAAGGCTTATCCAATCTTCCTCAGCGTTCTCAGCGGCTCGGTCAATCCGTCCGATATAGAATGATCACAACAGGAGAATATCGTTGAGACCGCTGGCTTACAACATCCTGATTCTGGCGGCATTCCTGCTGCTGTGCTTTGGCGTGATGGGGCTGGGCGGATGGATCACCGCCCCTGCCGTGCGCGACTGGTACGCAACGCTCCGCAAGCCGCCATGGAACCCGCCGGCGTGGGTCTTTGCCCCGGTGTGGACATTCCTGTTCGGCACGATGGCCGTCTCGGCATGGCTGGTCTGGCTGCGCCGCGACAGCACGGCGATCACCGCGGCGATGGTTCTCTTCGGCGTGCAGCTCGCGCTGAACCTGGCGTGGTCCGCCCTGTTCTTCGGCCTGCACCGTCCCCTGTGGGCCCTGGCCGACATCGCGGGGCTGCTGGCAGCCATCATCGCGACAATCGCCCTCTTCTGGCGCGTCCACCCGCTAGCGGGCCAACTGCTGATCCCCTACGCCGCGTGGGTGACATACGCCTCAACCCTCAACGCGGCCGTCTGGTGGCTGAACCGCGCTGCGTGAACTATGGAGTGCGGCAGCCAGAGCTGCCGCACTCCACACGCCTCACCCGGCGCGGTATACTCGCCCGCTTAATCCGACAGGAGCTGCTATGACGATTTATGTTTCACCCGGCGGACGCGATGGAAATCCTGGGACGAAGGAAAGACCGCTTGCTACGCTGGCGGCGGCTCGCGATCTGGTGCGGCGGCTCAAGGGCAAGAATCCCGGACAGGACTTTATCGTGCTGCTGGGCAGCGGCGTGTATCGGCTGAGCAAGACGCTCGTCTTCGGTCTGGCCGACTCGGCGGCCGACGGGCACTCGATCACCTACGCCGCGGCGCGCGGGCAGAAGGCGGTGCTGGCGCCGGACGTGGCGATCGGCGGCTGGAAGAAGCTCTCGGGCGATCTGCCCGGTCTGCCGGCCAAGGCCCGCGGCAAGATCTACGTCGCGCCCATGCCGAAAGATCTCAGGCGGTTCTTCACGCTCTATGATGCTCGCGGGCCGCTGCCTCGGGCGAAGGTCGGGCCTGTTAAGCGTCTGGGCGTGGAAGGCGGCGGCAAAAGCGACACCTTCCGCATGCCCGACGGGCTCATCCGCAACTGGACGAACCTGCGCGACGTGGAAGTGCGCCTCTGCATGGGCGCCCCATGGTCGGCCAACGTCCTGCCGATCAAATCGGTGGACGTCAAGGCCGGCACCGCGACGGTGGCTGTCCCGCCGACGTACGGGATCAACGGCGCCGACTTCGAGCGCCATGGCCGTCGCGGCAGCACGTGCATCGAGAACACCTTCGAGGGCCTCACCGGCCCCGGACGCTGGGTGCTGGACACCAAGGCCCGGCGCGTGTACCTCTGGCCGCGCACGGGTCAGCCGCGCGACATCGTGGCCCCGTGCCTGACCGAGTTGATCCGCGTCGAGGGCAAAACTGACTACGACGGCCCGACGGATGTGCCGGTGCGCGGGCTGGTCTTCCGTGGCCTGACGTTCACGCGGGCCGACCGCTACCTCTGGGACGCCGACCACGTCGGCTGGGGCATGCAGCACGACTGGGAGTTGCACGACCGGCCCACCGCGATGGTGCGGTTACGCGGGGCCGAGAATTGCGCCGTCGAGAACTGCCGCTTCGAGTACGCCGGCTCGGCCGCCGTGCGGCTGGACCTGCACGCGGTGGGCAATCGCGTGGCGGGCAATCGCATGCACCACATCGGCGGGGTGGGCGTCAGCGTGGGCGGGTACGGCCCGGGCACCAAGAACGTCAGCCACGACAACGAGGTGGTCGCCAACGTCATCCACCACGCCGGCGGAGAGTACTGGCACTCGCCGGGGATCATCGTCTGGCAGAGCGGGCGCAACCGCATCGCACACAACCTGATCCACCACATGCCGTACGCCGGCATCGTCGTCAGCACGCGGCTGGACATGCGCAGCCGCACGACCGGCGAAGGCTTCAAGACCGTGCGATGGCACGAGATCAAGGCAGGCAAGGACGTGCTCGACGGCGGGCTGTTCATGGACAGCCGGTGGTTCTACACCAAGGACAACGTCGTCGAGCTCAACGAGATTCACCACGTGATGCAGCAGATTTTCGATGGCAACGGGATCTACATCTCCACCGTCGCCGGCGACACGTTGTGCCGCTGGAACTTCATCCACGACTGCCCCAGCCACCACATGCAGGCGGGCATCCGCTCGGACCAGCCGCAGGACACCACGCGGTACATCGGCAACGTCATCTGGCGATGCGGCGGGGCCGGGATCGGGATCGTCCCCAAGGGCCCGCAGTACGTCGTGGGCAATATCATCGCCCAGATGCACTACGACAAGCAGGAGCACTGGGCGTACATGACGCTGATGGACCCGCACGCCACGGCTGCACATGTGTGCGGCAACATCCTCTACGCCGGCGCGGCCGACCACAACGCCTACCTCGGCGACGAAGCCCCCGACGGTCGCCCGCTGCCCAAGCTGGGCCAGTGCGACCTGGACTACAACCTCTACTGGAACACCGCCGACAAGAACTGGGGCAAGCGTCACCTGGCCAAGGCCCGCAAGGCCGGAGTCGAGCGCCACAGCCTGGCCGCTGATCCGCAGTTTGTGAACATTGCCAAGGGCGACTTGCGACTCAAGGCAACCTCACCGGCCTGGAAGCTGGGGTTTGAGGCGATTCCGATGGACCGCATCGGACCGCAGGGGACGAAGTAGCCGGTAGCCAGCAAACGGGTGGCATGGCGACATGCGACACGACTCGCGTGAGAAAGATTTACATGCGAGGTGCGTTTACGTTTATCATCCATCCTGACCATGGACATTCTTCCAGCCATTGATCTGAGGGGCGGCAAGGTCGTTCGCCTGGCGATGGGCGACTACGACCGCCAGACCGTCTACAGCGACGATCCGGCGGCGGTGGCTCGCGAGTTTGCGGCCGCGGGGGCGACGTGGATTCATATTGTCGATCTCGACGCCGCGCGATGCGGCGAGCTGACAAACCTGGCGGCCGTGGCGGCCATCCGCGCCGCGGTGCCCCTGCGCCTGGAGGTCGGCGGCGGCGCCCGCAACGATGCGGCCGTCGCCAGGCTGATCGAGGCCGGGGCCGATCGCGTGGTCATCGGCTCGGCGGCGCTGAAGGACTGGCCGTGGTTCGAGCAACTGGCATCGCGACCGGAACTGAACCGGCGTCTGGCCCTGGGTCTGGACGCCCGCGAGGGCAAGCTGGCCGTGGCCGGCTGGCGCGAGCAGTCGCAGGTTGCCGCGGTGGACCTGGCAGCCCGCGTGACGGGCTGGCCGCTGGGGGCTATCATCTATACTGACATCGCCCGCGACGGCATGCTGACGGGTCCGAATTTCCAGGCTACTGCCGAACTAATCGCGGCAACCGACGTACCGGTAATAGCCTCGGGCGGGGTCAGCAATCTCCAGGACGTACGTCAGTGCAAGGCCATCGGCTGCTCCGGCGCGATCATCGGCAAGGCGTACTACACAGGGGCGGTGGATCTGGCGGCGGCATGCCGCTTGGCGGCGGAGGCCGGAAAATAAAGCTGGAAAAAATTCCCGGAAAAGGCTTTGCTTTTCTTCCGGGGTCGGTATCATAACGCCGACGAGGGGCGAAGAGGTTCTAAGAAGGCCTGGCCCGGCCAATTTCCCGAGATTGCGTGCCAGGTGCCTATCACACACAGTGGATATTGGAGTTTTCGATAATGGATGAAGCACCCGTAACAGGCAACGGCGATTCCAAGCTCAAGAACAGCGATTACATCATCGGCGCCGGCGTGCTGGAGATCACCGAGAAGGGGTACGGTTTCCTGCGTCAGGCCAAGAACGGCTATAAGCCCACGCCCGGCGACGTGTTCGTCGGCAAGGACTTCGTGCGTCACGGCGGGCTGCGCAGCGGCCTGTATGTCGAGGGACGCGTCGCCCCGCCGACCAAGCGCAAGGGCGGACCCAAGCTTGAGGAAGTCGTCTCGATCAACGGCAAGGCCATCGACGAGTACAATGACGTCGTGCCCTTCCGCGAGCAGGTCGTCGTCGATCCGCACCCGCAACTCAAGCTCGAGTATCCCGGCGGCCCGCTGGAGATGCGCGTGCTCGATCTGGTCTGCCCCATCGGCAAGGGCCAGCGCGGACTGATCGTCGCCCCGCCCCGTTCGGGCAAGACCATCCTGCTCCAGCAGATCGCCAACGCCGTGACCGTCAACAACCCCGAGTGCTACGTCATGATCCTGCTCGTCGACGAGCGCCCGGAAGAAGTCACCGACTTCAAACGCAACTGCCTCAAGGCCGAAGTCGTCGCCTCCAATAACGACCAGGATGTCGCCTCGCACATCCGCGTGGCCGAGTTCTCCATCGAACGCGCCAAGCGCATGGCCGAGTTCGGCCAGGACGTCGTCGTCCTGCTCGACAGCCTCACCCGCCTGGGCCGGGCGTACAACCGCGGCATCGAAGGCTCCGGCCGCACGATGAGCGGCGGCGTGGACATCCGCGCCCTCGAGACGCCCAAGCGTCAGTTCGGCGCCGCCCGGCGCATCGAGAACGGCGGCAGCCTGACCATCATGGCCACCGCCCTGATCGAAACCGGCAGCCGCATGGACGACCTGATCTTTGAAGAGTTCAAGGGCACCGGCAACATGGAGCTCTCGCTGGATCGCAAGCTGGCCGAGAAACGCGTCTGGCCGGCGATCAACATCCCGCAGTCCGGCACGCGTAAGGAAGAGTTGCTGGTCGAACCGTGGAAGCTGCCCAAGCTGCACATGCTCCGCCGGTTCCTCTCGAACCTCAACGCCGAAGAGGAAATGCCCCAGTTGATCACCGCGCTGAAGAAGTTTAACACCAACGACGACTTCCTGCGCCAGCTCGACGTCCGCGGGTAGACGCTGCAAGACGCAAATACGCTCACGCCCCACGCCCAGGGATACCAATCCCTGGGCGTCTTCCTTTGCAAAAACAACTTACCACGAATGTCACGAATAAAGACGAATGGCACGAAAAGAAGGAGTGCTTTGTATTTCCCCGTCTCTTCGCCTCTCTCTTTATTTGTGGCATTCGTTTCATTCGTGTCATTCGTGGTAAGTTTTTTTACAATATAGTAAGATAAGCGTTTCCTGGAGAGGTGACAGAGCGGCCGAATGTGCAGCACTGGAAATGCTGTGTGCCCCAAAAGGGTACCGCGGGTTCGAATCCCGCCCTCTCCGTTGGCAAAGAGCGAAGCTTCACAAACGCCCAGGCAGGCGGCATCATGCAGCAGTGCGCTCTGCTTGACGGATCAGGCGCTGCCCTCACAACTGACCCGATGAGCATGCCCTGCAAATACCGATTCTCATACCGCACCAATGCGGCAGCCTTGGCGGTGGCCGCTTTACTTTGGGCAATTCTCGGCCCCCTCGCCGCTGCAGAGGCCGCCGACACCGCTGCGGCCCCAAAACCTCCGCGGCAAGACTTCGTCCCCCCGCAATGGACTACGATTTCCATCCGCTGGAAGCCAACTTGGGAAGAAACGCTTGCTGAGAATCTTCCTGTTGTGCGCGCCGCTGCCGGCGCAGATGCGGCTGTGGCCAAGCCCACCTCCGCCACGGCAGCGGCGCTGCGGGAGATTGAACTGTACAGGGGGCTGGTCGAACATTTCCCCGGCCGCAAAGATCAGCACGCCCAGGCTTACCTGGCCATTGCCGCAATCTGCAAGCGGATCGGCTTGCCCGACATGGAAGCGTTCTACGCATGGAAGGTCACGCGCGAGTTCCCCGCCCGCGGCGACCTGCTCGCACAGGCGTATCTTCAACTGGCGGGCGTGGCCGGCAGCAGCGCCGCCGCGGCCCATGAGTGGACGTTCGCCCTGTATGAGGCGCTGGACTTCGCAGAGCGCGGCGCGATCCCGGCTGGCCATGACGCGGTGCCGCTGGCGTGCGAAGCACTGTGCCGGCGTATCTGCGATGAAATGCAGTACGACCGATTTCAGCCTGAGTTAGCGCGGCTTGAGAGGCTTGCGGCCAAGGACCCGAGAGTCAACGCGGCGATCGTGTCGCTTCTGCGATATTTTGGGGAGACGGAATTGGCCCGATCGCATGCGCCGCATGCCGACGACTTGGGTGAAGGGGCCCCTCCGGCGGCGCCGGGGAGTCTGGCAAAACTGCCGGGCAATCGGGAGCTGGAAATTCGCTGGGAGGTGTTCCAGCGGGAGCCCGAGCGGGCCGGTCCGTCGCCTTCAGTCGATCCCGCGCAGGTTCAGAATATCCTCGATCTGTCGCTGGAGGCGGGGAAAGACTCATACCTGAGAAAGAGCGACAGTCATTACATCTCCTACTGGGCGGCTGCCAGAGGCACGCTCGGCTCGCTGCAGCAGGCTGGTCTCGCCCCGCTGCGCCAGGAACAGGACAAGGCCGCGCAGCCGATGGTGCGAGCACTGCGCGACAGCGATGACCGCAGGGAGTTTGCCCGCTTGTCACGGCGATATCCCTACGCCGCGTCGGTGCATGAGGCGCTGGCCAACCTGGGCGAGGGCGCGCTGCACCAGGGGCGTTTCGAGGAGGCTGCTGGGGCGTTCCGTGAGGTGATGGGGCATTCGGAAGATCAGGCTTTATCGGCTCAGGCGCGCATCGGTCTGTGCATGGCGCTGCGAGCGGGGGCGGGAAACCGCCATGAGATCGAGACGCTTCTTGCGACAATACCCGACACCGCAGAGGTCCCTTGGCGCGGCGCCCGCACGCAGGCCAGGGCCGTCAAGGCGGCGCTGCTGGCCGCGGCGCCCGGCCCTGACGCCGCGCCCAACGCGCTGGCCGATCTGCCTCGCGTGTCTCTTGCTCTGCCGCCGGATTGGCCCCTGACGCAGCGGCAAGGCGAAGGGCCCGCCGGCAGTTACGGCCTGCACTCGCCCTGGCCTGTCCTGAGGATCGAGAAGATCGCCGGCGCCTGCGTCGTCACCGGGGCGGGACAGGCGGCATGCTTCAACGCCGGGACGTCCGCCCAGCGATGGCAGGTATCGTGGCCGCTCAGTGCCGCCGGCGGCAGCGCCGTTGCGGCGTCCCAATACATGCAGCACCCCTGGCGTCCCATCAACCGCCGTCCCGTTGGGACCTCGGGGTCGCCCTCGCGAGCGGTTTCGGCTGACGGCAACATTGTCTATTTGCTCACTGACGGCAGCGCCGTGACGGCCGTGGATACAAGAACGGGCAGAACGCTCTGGTCCACCGCCGCCCGGGAGGAATGGCGCAAGCTCGCGCCGGTGAATCATCCCGCCGCGTCTCACGGCTGCGTGTATGTTCTTGCCTTGCCCACGGATGTCTCGACGGGCCCGTGGAGCCTGGTCTGCCTGGATGGGCGCGACGGAAGCACGGTGTGGAGGAGTGCGATCTCTTGGCAAACCGAAGGCGCGGTGGATCTCGCCTGCGGCGGCTCGCCGGTGACGATTCACGGAGACGACATCTACTGCTGCACGGCGGCGGGAGTGCTTGCTCGTTGCGACGCACGCGACGGCCGCGTGGCGTGGGTCAGGGGCTATCCCTCCGCCAGCGGGAACCTGTCCTCGGCCGACGCACTGGTTTACAGCCGCGAAGGCAGCTCGCCGCTGGTGGCGGGAACCCGTCTCTTCGTCGCGCCGCGCGACAGCAGCGGCGTGATGGCCCTCTCGGCCGACACGGGTGAACTACTCTGGAGGGCCAGCATGGTTCCCTCCGACCGCCTGCTCGGAGCCAGCGGCAATGCCCTGATCACCATGAGCGGCCAGTGGCTGGCCGCCCTCGATGCCGCCACCGGAAAAGGCCTCTGGTTTCGCCGCTTTGCCGAAGGCGCAGCTTTGAAAGGCGCCATGGTTGGTTCAAATGTCGTCGTTCTGTCAAACCGCACTCTTCATCTGCTTGCGGCCGGCAGTGGCAAGACGCTGGAAGAAAAACCCCTGGACGCGGCCGACAATGCGGAGTACGCGTTTCTCGCTGACGGCACGCTGGTCGCAATGACCTTGCCGCAACTGTCGGACAAGCCGCTCGTCGCCGCGGCCATCACCGCGCCGCTGGCGCTGCCGCTGGTTCAGGCAGGCCGCATCGACTGCCAGCGTGCGACCGTGGTGGTCGACCGCGCCCGCTCCGGAGCCGGCAACGGGTTCTTGATCGTCTCGGACAACCGGGCGCTGCACGTGGTAGCCGAGCCACAGTTCAAAATCGCCTGGCAGCGGACGCTCCCGCTGCGCCCGCTGAGCACGAACATCGTCGGCGGCCGCATCTTCTTCAGCACCGAGCGGCGGCTGACGGCTTTTGGACTGGCCGGCGGCGCCCAGGAATGGACGCTGGAGCTTCCCTTCGTGCCCTTCGCCGTCGGCGGCAGCGACAAAGCCGTGCTGGCGGCGCCGGGCAGATACGGTGCCGGGCACGTGGCGGCGATTGCTCCCGCGGCGGGCAAATTGCTGTGGACGCGCCGGCTAGCCGAGCCGGCGCGGTTCCGCGGCGGCGTCTCTCGCATCGAATTGCTGCGCAAGGACGGCGGCGCGGCATCGCTGGGCGTTGTCCTGGCGACGCTGTTTGACGGCGGCTGGCAGGCTGGGCGCAGCGAACTGGACATGGCCACCGGCGCCATCATCAGGATCGAGCCTTTCACGCCGCCGGCGACGGACCACATCTGGTTCTCCGGCGACGCTTTGGTCTATGCCGGGGTGGATCCCGCGGCGCGGATCGGGCCGCGCGGGGCGGCAGGATCGTACCAACTTCCCAAGCCCGATGCTCCGGGCGTGCACGAGATTTTGGCCCACAAGATCGCCGGCGAGCGGTTGATCGTCATCTCCGGCGTCACCGGCTGGCAAGGCCACGCCCCCGGCAGCCCGCGACCGTCCTACCGCCCCGAGCAATCGCGGGTGTACGTCGACTTCTTCGACTGTCGAAGCAGGCAGCATGTCGGGCGGCAGACGCTCGATGGAGTTTTGTACTCGACCGGCGGGCTGTCAGGATATGACACCCAGGCAGAGATTCTGGATCGTGCGATTGTCGTGACGGATATCAACGGCGTGCGCCTTTTCGCCGCCAGGCAGTAGCCGAAAGTAGTTCCTATGAAATGGCCGACACTATCGCGACCGAGGCGGACCATCACGCCCCGAAAGCTCTTGGCGCTGTGGCTGGCAATGGTGTTGTTCATGGCGCCATTCGCCTGGGCCCAAGGCATCGGCGCCCTGTTCACCTCCGCAGTCTATGACAATGACGGCCAGAGCAACGCCGTGGACCGCGAGGCGGCCGGCAACACCAAGACACTGGCACAGTTCAAGATGGATGTTGCAGCGGCCTTCCAGAACAACACCGGCGGCGTCATCACGTTCGACAAGGCCGAGCCTGGCATTGACCCCGACGGCAGCAGCGGCCGTTCGGGCAACTATCCCTCCGGCACGATGAGCGTCTACTTCGGGGCCGCCGCGAACTCGTCGCTGGACCTCAGCGCCGACTCTACCGTCATGAAAGGCGCCAGGGGACAGCACGTCTATTCGCTGCTGGACATCTGGCAGGGCAACCGGCTCGGGCCTGAGCCGATCTCCGGGCCGCTGATCAAGAACAATGGAAAGCCCGGGACCTGCGGCGCGTTTCTGACCAGTGGAACGGGGCTTGAGAACGACAAGATCGGCAAACTCAACTTCAGCGGCTGCCAGATCCGCCAGATCGGAGTCACAGCCCTCTCTGCCGCGCAGCAACAGGTGATGACCATCACCGTCTACTTCAGTGGCGGGCACAGCCAGAGCCAGACTGAGACCATCGCCGGAGGGTTTGGCAAGGATGATGTATTCTTCTACTTTGCCGCCCCGCCGCGACAGACCATCGTGTCGATCCGGTGGGAAAGCGACGTGGTCAGCCGCCCGGCGATAGATGACCTGGCGTTCTTGTTCAGCGCCCCCGCTGAGTGTATGTTCGTAACTGACTGATCGCTATGACGGCAACGGAACAATCCAACCCGACTGGGCAGCCGCTTCTCTCGCACCTGCCGCCTGAACTGGCTGTGCGGTTGCAGGCCCGTCTCTCGGCCGAATCGGACGTGCAGGCCTGCGCCCACTACGACCTCGACGATTGCGGGATGTACTGCGACGGGCACCTGGTGCTGACGCCCTCGCGGCTGGGCGACTTCCGATGCGTCGGCGGCGCCTGGCAGGAGTGCTGGACAGACCTGGATTCCGTCGCGGCCGCAACCATCGTCGAAGGGCTGGGGATGAGCATCCTTCGCCTGGCCGATTCTTCGCGCGTCCTGCGCGAGGTGCGATACACGCTGCGCTGTGCCCGCGAGATTGCCGCCATCCACCGCCGGCTCGAACGCCATCTCGACGGCAAGGGCGAACACGCCGAGGAAGCGCCGCGCCCTGAAGAAAAGAAGATTCGCTGCGAAGCATGCGGCCGCGTGATCCCGCCCTGGACCGAAGCGTGCCCGGCGTGCCTCTCGAAACGCAAGGTGCTCACGCGGCTGCTGGATTACGTGCGCCCCTACCGAGGCCGGGCCGTCATCGGCATGTTGCTGGCGGTGGTGACGACGGTCACGGCGCTGGCGCGGCCGTACCTGACCAAGCCCATGCTCGACGAGGGCCTGGGCACCGGCGGGTCGCACCGGCCGGACTTCAACGTGCTGCTGGGATACATCCTCTTCATGATCGGCCTGATGCTCGTCGGCGCTCTGACCGGCGCGGTTCGCGAGCGCCTGATGGGAATGCTGGGCTCGCGCGTCAGCCGCGACATCCGAGACCGCACTTACGCGCACCTGCACAAGCTGAGCCTGAGCTTCTTTTCCAAGCGCCCCACCGGCTCGCTCGTAACGCGCATCACCAGCGACAGCGACCGCATCTGGGATTTTCTGGCATGGACGATCGTGCAGGTCGCCACCTCCGTGCTGACCATCGTCGGTGTGGGCGTGGCGCTGTTCATAATGAACTGGAAGCTCGCCTGCATCGTCCTGCTGCCGGTGCCGCTGATGCTGGTGCTGACGATTATCTTCCACAAACTGCTGCACCGCGGCTTCGACCGCCTCTTCCACCGCTGGGGCCTGCTGACCGCCGTCGTCGCCGATGCCCTGCCCGGCGTGCGTGTCATCAAGGCCTTCAGCCAGGAAAAGCGCGAGATCCAACGCTTCAGCGACCGCAATGCCAGCTACTACCGCGACGAGACGGCCATGATCGGCCTGTGGACGCTGTTCGGCCCGGTGATGGAGTTCTGCACGCACCTGGGCTCGCTGCTGGTGTGGATCGTCGGAGGCTGGTGGGCCGCCAAGGAATACGGCCAGGCCCACCCGGCCATGACCGTCGGCACGCTGATGGCCTTCACCGGGTACATGTGGATGTTCTACCAGCCGATTCACCAGATCGCCCACGTAGACCGCATGTTCAACAAGGCCGCCAGTTCCGTGCAGCGCATCTTTGAAATCCTCGACGCCCAGCCGGCGATCTTCTCCAAGCACGACGCCCATGCGACGCCGGCCGTCCGCGGCGCCATCGAATTGCGCAATGTCAGCTTCAGCTACGACGGCGTTCGCAAGGTGCTGCATAACGTCTCGCTGCGCGTCGAGCCGGGCAAGATGCTGGGCCTGGCCGGACCTTCCGGCGGCGGCAAGACGACGCTGGTGAACCTGATCTGCCGCTTCTACGACGTGCTGGAGGGGCAGATCCTCGTCGACGGCGTCGACGTGCGTGACTACGACGTCGAGACCCTCCGCCGCCACGTCGGCGTGGTGCTGCAGGAGCCCTTCCTCTTCCACGAGACCGTCGAGCGCAACATCGCCTACGGCCATCCCGGCGCGACCATCGATCAGATCATCGCCGCCAGCAAGGCCGCCAACGCGCACGACTTCATCGTCAGCTTCCCCGACGGTTACGACACGCTCATCGGCGAGCGCGGCCACACGCTTTCCGGCGGCGAGCGCCAGCGCATCAGCATTGCCCGGGCGATTCTGTCCGACCCGGCAATCCTGATCCTCGACGAGGCCACCAGCTCCGTCGATACACAGACCGAGAAGCTTATCCAGGAAGCCCTGGCCCGCCTGGTGGCCAACCGCACTACTATCGCCATCGCCCATCGCCTCTCGACCCTGCGCAAGGCCGACCACCTTGTCGTGCTCGAAAAGGGCAGGATCATTGAGCAAGGCTCCCACGACGAGTTGGCCGCATTGCCCGAAGGCACGTACGCCAAACTCCTGCGCATGCAGAGCGAAATGCAGTCGATCATCGCCATCGCCTGAGCAGAAGAGGTATTGGCCGGCGCCTGCGGCTGTGGTAAAACAGACAACATGATCGCAGTAATTGATTACGGCATGGGCAATCTCGCCAGCGTCCACAAGGCCTTGCAGCGCGTCGGGGGCGACGCGCGGCTGGTGCGCACGCCGGGGGAACTGACGGGCGCCTCGAAGATCGTCCTGCCGGGCGTGGCCGCATTCGGCGACGCCATCGATCAACTCCACCGCCAGGGGCTGGTCGAGCCTATCGTTGAAGCCGTCCGCCGCGGCGTGCCGTACCTGGGCTTCTGCCTGGGGCTGCAGTTGCTCTTCGACGTCTCCTACGAGCTGGGCCAGCACACCGGCCTGGGTCTGCTGACGGGCAAGGTCGTGCGCTTCGACTGGGACGGCCTGGGTGGGCGCCGGCTGGCCGTGCCCCACATGGGGTGGAACCAGTTGCACCTGCGGGGCGACTGCCCCCTGTTCCGCGGCGTGTCCGACGGCTCGCACGCCTACTTCGCCCACAGCTATCACGTCGCGCCGATGGACGAGTCGGTGGTCGCCGCGACCACCGATTACGGCTACGACTTCGTCTCGGCCGTCTGGAAAGACAACATCTTCGCCACGCAGTTCCACCCTGAGAAGAGCCAGGCGGTAGGCCTGCAGATTCTGGCGAACTTCGTCGCGCTCTAGAGCAGATGGCGGAGTAAGTATTTTCCTGATCATGTCGCATCCGCGGGTCGGATTAATTCGTATGGAACAGTAGTGCCGGACGATCTGGCGTGTGTCTTTTGTTCCGCGAGAACGCGGCCCTACAATGTGCTGTGGAAGCGGTTCCGCCTCTGCCTGCCGGCCTATCGGCAGCGGCGGTTTCCACGGGAAGTGAGGAGCATCAATGGTTTACGAAGTGCCCGCCCTGCCCTACCCGTACGACGCCCTGGAGCCTCACATCGACGCCGAGACGATGGAGATTCATCACGCCAGGCACCATGGCGGGTATGTGAACAATCTCAATAAGATTCTCGATGGACACAGGGAACTGCAATCGCTGCCGCTGGAGGAAATTCTCTACGACATCGCTCGCGTGCCCGAAGCCATCCGCCAGGACGTGCGCAACTACGCCGGCGGCCATCTCAACCACAGCTTCTTCTGGCGCATCATGACCCCTGGCGGGTCCGAGCCGCCCCAGGGAACGCTCGGCCAGACCCTGATCGAGCAGTTCGGCAGTTTTCGCAGGATGTCGGATAAGTTCACGCAGGCCGCCCTGGCGCGATTCGGCAGCGGATGGGCATGGCTGGCGGTCGAGGGCAACGGTCAACTGACCATCTTCAGCACGCCCAATCAGGACTCGCCGCTGATGTACGGTTGTCAGCCGATCCTGGGCCTGGACGTCTGGGAGCACGCGTACTACCTCAAGTACCAAAGCCGTCGTAGCGACTACATTACGGCATGGTGGTCGGTAGTGAACTGGAATCGCGTCGCCGAACTCTACGCCCGCTGCGCTTCGCGCATTGAACGGAAGAGCAAGTAAGTAGCCCGTAGCCTCTGTTCACGCCGCTTCTTGCGGGGGGGATTGATTGCGGCGGTACTGCTCCATGCGATCCCTGAGGTGGCCGGTGATGTTCGTGAGCATCTGGCTGACGCGGCTTTCGGACAGATCGACTGCCAGGCCGGTTTCCTTCATGGTCAGGCCTTCAAAGTAATAGAGCACGATGATGAGTCGCTGCGTTCGGTTGAGCCCGCGCGCGAGGTAGTCGCGCAGTTCGTTGCGGATGGCGGCGTCGAGCGGACCCGGGTCGCGGCCGTCGCGCATGGCGATATCCGTGATGTCCAGATCGTCGTCGGTGTCATTGGGGCGGCAATTGATCGAGACGACCCCGGCCACCTTCGCCTGCGGCAGCAGCGTTTGGAGTTCCTGCTCGTCGATGCCGACGGTGCGGGCCAGTTCCGCGTCGGTGGGCGCGCGGCCCAGGGCGGCGCGCAGCGTATCGCCGGCGCGGGCGAGGCCGCGGGCGCGGCTTCGGATCCCGCGCGGCACCCAGTCCATCGCCCGCAGTTCGTCGAGCATGGCCCCGCGCAGGCGCGGAATGCAGTAGGCGTCGAAGCTCACGCCGCGCTGCGGGTCATAGCCGGCCACCGCGCGGATCAGTCCGAACGTGCCGGCCGAGACCAGGTCGTCGATCTCGACGCTGCCGGGCAGGCGGGCGGAAAGGCGCTGGGCGGTACTGGTCACCAGTGGCAGGTACCGCTCGATCAGTTGCCCGCGCAGGCGGCTGTCGCCACTGCGTCGAAAATCCTTCCAGAGTTTTTCATCGGCCGCCGCGGGATCCGTACGCATTGCTTTGGGGTTCATCTCTGGCATCCTCTCTTTATCAGCACCAGCAAGGCTGCGCCAGGCGGCGGAGCTTGGACAATAGGCGTTTGTGACGCATGCTCAGGGTCGGCTGCCCCACGCCCAGGCGGCAGGCGATTTCACGAAACGTCAGACCCTTGTCGTAGTGCAGCTTCAACAAGAGGCTTTCCCACGGGCACAGCCGCGAGCGAACGGTCGAGAAAAAGTCGCGCAGGTCCGACTGCCGCGAGTGCTCTTCGTAGCGGCGGTCGACAGCCGTCATGGACATCGGCGAGGTGTCGTCGTCGGCCAGGTCGCTGCTGAAGACCACGCGGCGCGGAGCGGCGCCGGCCTTGGACAGCACGCGGTCCTTGCGCATCTGGTCGATGGCCAGGTACATGGCCTTGCGGGCGGCGAAATCGGCGAAGGTGACGCCTTGATCGTTTTCATACTGCGTGGCGGCCTGCGAGAGGCCCAGGAGGACGTAACTGTAGAGCTCTTCGGAATCCACCCAGCAGTAACAGCGTTTCAGGCGTGAGGCGATCGTGCGGGCCAGCGGGAGGTACTGCTCCACTTGCGGGCGAGCATCCATAGCGTGTACACATGGGGCGACGGACATAGTGGTATCTCCGTAAGGGTCCCGATTCGTGGTTCCGACTTCCGGCCTCCGGTTGGCCGCAGGAACCCGTGAGAAGGGCTGCCATGCCCTGGTGTGGGGTAAATGTTGAGAGAATATTACAGGCTAACCCCTAGTACTTTCAAGTAAAAAATCATGGAGTCGCTAGAAATAACAAAATCCATAATCATACCATTAGTCCTTTCCAGTACTTAGGAGAATTAAAGATAGGTAAAATTTCCTTGGTGTCCGAGAGTGACCAGTAGCACGGGCGTCTGATGATTGGAGTTCAGGGAGCGTGGGCGAGACCCTGTTCCCGCGGGGACGCCCATGCTATTTGCGGGATGTCCGTGCTACTACTTGAGACCGCTAGACGCTATAGTAGCGTGGCCATGGAAGGACTCGTTGCCGCTATGGACGACGCCGCAAAACATCAGATCGCTAGCGCCCGCGGTAAGTTTATTGCCATGGCCGGCACGTACGCGCTTGGGGCCTTCAACGACAATTTCTTCAAGACCGTGGTGATCCTGCTGGCCAACCGCGCGGGGCGGCAATACGTGCCGGGCCTGGCGGCCAATCTCATGGCCTTGCCCTTCGTGGTTTTCGCGGCATACTGCGGGTGGATGGCCGACCGCTTCCCCAAGCGCCGCATCGTCATCGCCAGCAAGATCATGGAACTGGCGGCCATGTGCATCGCCGCGGTGGGGATCATTTCGCAGAACTACGTTCTGCTGCTGATCACGGTCTTCTTCATGGGCTGGCAGTCGGCGATCTTCAGCCCGGCGCTGAACGGGTCGATCCCGGAGCTGTACCCGCCCGCGTTCGTGCCCACGGCCAATGCTCGCCTGAAGGCGGCGATCACTGCGGCGATTCTCCTGGGCGTGGCGATGGCGGGCTTTGCGCTGGGGTCCTCCAGCACGGACATAGCGCCGCTGGCGGGTCGTTACATCGCCGCGGCGTCGGTGGTGGCCGTGGCGGCGGTGGGCATCGTTGCCAGCCTCTGGACGGTATCGCGTGGGGCGGCCGACGCCAAGGCGCGTTTTCCGAGGCTGGGGCCGCTGCAGACGGTCTTCGACCTGGCACGGCTCAGTCGCGACAGGCTGTTGGCCAACGTGCTCTGGGCCGACGCGTTCATCTGGGGCATGGGCAACCTGCAGGTGCTGATCATCATGCAGATGGGCACGAACCAGTTGAAGCTCAGCGACTCGTATAACGGGCTGCTGGCGCTGAGTGAGCTGACGGGCATTGCGGTGGGGGGGCTGATCGCGGCGAAGCTCTTCACAGGCCCTCGATGGTATCGCGTGCTGCCGATAATGTCGGCCGTCATCGGCGTCATCGCCTTGGCCGTCGGGGCGGTCCCGCTCCTGGTCGCCGGCGCGCAGTTCCCGGTGCTGATGGTGCTGCTGGCATTGAT
Source organism: Phycisphaerae bacterium (assembly GCA_039683615.1). GTDB lineage: Bacteria > Planctomycetota > Phycisphaerae > SM23-33 > SM23-33 > JAJFUU01. The sequence continues at coordinate 245,312 of JBDKRA010000022.1, read as the reverse complement.
CGGCATCGCCGGGGGCATGTTCATGATTCCCTGCGAGAGTTTCATCCAGGTGCGGCCCGCGGCGCAGGAGAAGGGTTGTGCCATCGCCGCTTCCAACTTCCTGGTGTTCGCGGCTATCATGCTGACCGGCTTGCTGCATTCGCTGGTATGCACGTGGATAGCGCCGTCGGCGCTTTTTGCCGCCCTGGCGGCGGCGGCCTTGCCGGCGGCGCTGCTGCTGCACCTGGTGTTGCGCAAGAAAGGTCCGGCCCGGTGGCAGGCTCAAGAGAGCGCGGAGGTGGTCGCATGATTAACACGCTGCTGCGATGGTGGGTCAAGTCGCTGCTGTGGCTGCGCTATCGCATTCGCCTGCATGGCTTCGACGCGGTGGCCGCGCGCGGGCGCAAGAAGATCCTCTTCCTGCCCAATCACAACGCCTTGATGGATCCGGTCATCATGGCCGCCAGCCTGCACAAGACGTTCGTCCCGCGGTTCCTGGCCGACCGCGACCAGGTGGACCGCTTCCTGGTGCGCTGGCTGGCAGGACGCATGCACGTGCTGGGCATTCCGGACGTCTCCAAGTACGGTCCCGAGGCCGCCCCGCAGGTCGAGGCCGCTCTGGACGGGATCGTCGCGTCGCTGCGCCGGGGACGCAACGCGCTGCTCTACCCGGCCGGGCAGCTCTGCCGCACGGCGATGGAAGACGTGCGCGGCAACAGCGCGGTGGAGTACGTTCTCTCGCGAGTACCCGACGCGCGGATAGTGCTCATCCGCCAGAGGGGGCTCTGGGGCAGCGGGTTCAGTTGGGCCGCCGGTCGCGTTCCGGACGTGGCGACCACGCTCAAGCGGGGCGCGCTGGCGCTGCTGGCCAGCGGCGTGTTCTTCGCGCCGCGGCGGCGGGTGGACCTGACAGCCATCGAGCCCGACGATTTCCCGCGCGACCAGGGTCGCGCGGTCATTAACGAGTACCTCGAAAAGTTCTACAACACAGACCCGCAGCGCAACACGTACGTGCCGTACTCGATATGGGAGCGTGGCGGCCCGCGCGTCGTGCCTGAGCCGCAGGTGCACGCCGACGCCGGGCGGCTCGAAGCGGTGCCCGCGGCGATGCGCCAGATCGTCACCGAGCACCTGCTCGAGCTGTCGGGCCTGGCGCAGATCGACGACTCGCAGCACCTCGCCCGCGACCTGGGCCTGGACTCCCTGGTGCGCACGGAGCTGCTGGTGTGGCTCGAGCAGCAGTTCGGCCACCCCCAGGGCGACACCGACTCGCTGCTGACCGTCGGCGACGTGATGCTGGCGGCGTATGGCGAAGGCATTTCGGCGTCGCAGCGGACCATCCGTGGACCGTCGCGCCGCTGGTTCGCCCGCGGCGCGCCGGTCAAGCTCGCCTCCGGCGACACGATCCCGCAGGTGTTTCTGACGCAGGCCCGTCGTGGCACGGGGCGCGTCTGCATGGCCGACCAGACCAGCGGCGCACGAACGTATCGCGACGCGATCCTGGGCATCATGGCCCTGCAGAGGCACATCAAGGTCCTGCCCGGCGAGAATGTCGGCGTGATGCTCCCGGCCTCGGTGGGCGCCAGCGTGGCGTACCTGGCGACGGCCTTTGCCGGCAAGACGCCGGTGCTGCTGAATTGGACCATCGGGCGGCGCAACCTCGAACACGCCGCCAAGGCCGTCGGCCTTTCGGCCGTGCTGACCTCGCGCATCCTCGTGCAGCGCCTGGCGGGGCAGGGCGTGGACCTGGGCAGCCTGGCGCCGCTGTGCGTGTATCTGGAAGACCTGCGCAGCAAGATCACGCGAGGGCAAAAGATTGCCGCGCTGCTCAAGTCGCGCCTGAGCTGGCGAAGCCTGGACAAGGCGACTGTCAGTGCGACCGCGGCCGTCCTGTTCACCAGTGGCAGTGAGGCTCTGCCTAAGGCTGTGCCGCTGACGCACACCAACATCCTGACGAACCTCCGCGACGTGCTGGGCATGGTGGACCTGCATCAGGGCGATCGCATGGTGGGCATCCTGCCGCCGTTCCATTCCTTCGGACTCACCGCGGCGCTGTGCGCGCCGCTGCTGGCGGGCATGCCGGTGGTGTATCATCCCAACCCCAACGAGGCGGGGATCCTCGCCTTGATCATCGAAACGTACCGCACTACGATCCTCATGGGCACGCCGACGTTCCTGGGCGGGATCGTGCGGGCCGCCCGCGCCGGGCAGCTCGACTCGCTGCGGATGGCTGTCACCGGCGCCGAAAAATGCCCGCCGCGAGTCTACGATGCCATCGCCCGCACCTGCCCGCGGACGATGATCCTCGAAGGCTACGGCGTCACCGAATGCTCGCCGATCATCTCGCTCAACGATCCCAAGAGCCCCCAGGCCGGCACCATCGGCAAGGTGATGGAATCGCTCGAGTACGCCATCGTCGACGTCGACACCGGCCGCCCTGCCCCCCGCGGCGAAAAGGGCATGCTGCTGGCGCGGGGCCCCAGTGTCTTTGGCGGATACCTCGCCTACGACGGACCCTCGCCGTTTGTCGAGCACGACGGCAAGAGCTGGTATCGCACGGGCGACCTGGTCAGCGAGGACGCCGGCGGCGTGCTGACCTTCCACGGGCGGCTGAGGCGGTTCGTCAAGTTCGGAGGCGAGATGGTGTCGCTGCCGGCCATCGAGGCCGCACTCGAGCCCCTGGCCGGACCGGACCATGACGGCGCACCGAAGCTGGCCGTCGTTGCCCAGGAAGCTCACGAGCGTCCGGAGTTGGTGCTTGTCTCGGCCCTCGACGTCGATCGCGAAAAGGCCAACGCCCAGATTCGCCGCATCGGCCTTTCGCCGCTGCACAATATCCACCGCGTGATCCGCGTCGAGGAGATCCCCGTGCTCGGGACGGGCAAGACGGATTATCAGGCGCTGAAACAAATGCTTCAGAAGTTGTGAGTTGTGTGTGGTGAGTGGTGAGTGAGAAGCTCCAGAAGCAGTTGTGAGTGGTGAGTGGTCAAGACGCGGTCCGAAGGACCGCTGGGGATATAGCCGGGGGCAAGCGGCGGGTTCTTCCCGCCACGCAGCCCGGATGAAGCGTAATAAGGTTCCCGCCCCGAAGCGGGCGGGCAGTGCCCCCGGCTATATCCCCATCGCCCCGTACGGGGCGAGGACTTACAACTCACCACCCACAACTCAGTGGTGAGTTGTGAGATTCCACCGCAGGATGCTTCTTGTTTCTTACTCACCGCTCACCACTCACAACTCACAACTTTTTACGTGATGCGTGGCCTTCGTCTCACATCCGCCTTGGGTCTCTCGGTCGCCGCACGAAGTCGTTCTTCTTCCGACGCGGCCGTGCCTTGCTGCGATTCCTGGCGGCCGCGCTGATAGCTGATGAAGTCCAGCGCGCCGCGCAGTGTGTCTTCAAAGTTCCCGCGGTGCTCGCCGGTGGCGATCAGGTCGGCTAACAGGTTGCCCAGGTCGGCGATCTCTGCCCGGCAGGTGATCTGCTCGGGCGCGGTCACGCCCTCGGCCGCTGCCTGCCACAGGCACTGCGCGATCCGCGCGAATGACGCGTCGGTGAAGTCGCGCGGGCTGATGCGCTCGGCCGCCGTGTCGAACAGATCGGGCTTGTTCAACAGCACCTCCAGCACGTGCCGCTGCGGGCGAAGCGTGCCCTCGATCGCCGAGCCCGTCGTGGGCGGCGCGGCGCCCGAGCGGGCGGTGGGGCGCACCTGCCGCGACAGGCGGCGCATCTCCTGCTGCAGCTCGGCCGGTGGAATGTTCAGCAGGTGCCCGATGTGCTGGGCGAGCTGGCTCTGCCGCACCGTGTCGATGGCCCCGTACGCCTGCGACTGCGCCACCAGGCCCAGAAAGTTCTCCACCAGCCGCCGCCGGTCGGCCAGGTTGCCTCCGGCCGTCTCGAGCTCGGCTTGACGCTTCTGCCAGACGTATTCCAGCGCGTCGGGCGCGTTGGCCAGCAGCGTCTTGAACGCCTCGCCGCCCTCGGCCAGGCAGTAGTCGCACGGGTCCTTGCCGGCCGGGATCGTCGCCACGCGCACATGAACCTGCTGGGAGAGGAAGATTTCCAGTGCCCGCTCAGCCGCGGCCGCCCCCGCCACGTCGGCGTCGAACACCAGCACGACCTCGCTGGCGTATCGCGAGAGCACCCGCACGTGTCGCTCCGTCAGCGACGTGCCCAGCGTGGCCACCACATTGGCCGCTCCGCATTGGTGGGGCATGATCGCGTCGAGATAGCCCTCGACTACCACCGCCTGCTTGCTCGAAACGATCACCGGGCGCGCCCAGTTCAGGGCGTACAGGTTGGACGACTTGTCGAACAGGATCGTCTCGGGGCTGTTGAGGTATTTGGCCTGTTCGTCCGCCCCCAAGGCACGTCCGCCGAAGGCGATGATCTGATTGGTCGCGTCATAGATCGGAAACGTCAGGCGATTGCGGAAGCGGTCGTAGCAGCCGCCGCTCTCGCGCCGGGCGACGAGCCCGGCGGCCACAAGCTGCGCCTCGCTGACGCGCTGGTTGCGCGTGAACTTGATTAGCGCGTCCCAAGCATCTGGGGCAAAGCCGATCCCGAACCGCTCGAGCGATTCGTCGCTTAGCCCGCGCTTGCGGGCGTACGCCAATGCCGACTCGCCCGCGGCCGTGTGCAGCGACTTGCGGAAGAACTCCTGCGCCACACCCATGACGCGCACCAGGTCGCTCTTGCCCAGGCCGTCCTGGGGGGCAGGCTGGCCGGGCGTCTGCACGGGCAGGGGGATGTTGGCCCGCTCGGCCAACATGCGCACGGCATCGGGGAAGGTCATGTTCTCCAGCATCATCATGAAGTTGAACGCCTGTCCGCCGGCCCCGCAGGCGAAGCACTTGAAGATCTGCTTGGCCGGCGAGACGTTCATCGACGGATGCTTGTCCTGGTGGAACGGACAGAGCCCGACAAATTCCTTGCCCTTCTTGGCCAGGGCCACATACTGCCCGATCAGGTCCACGATGTCCGTGGCCTGGGCAACCTGGTCAATGAATTGTTGCGAGAACATCGCCATGGGGCACATCGTAACCGAAAAGCGGACAACCTACCACAGAGGCACAGAGAGCACGGAGAAGGAAAAACGCGGACGGGTGGATGAATGGATGATTGGAGAAATGGACGGTCGTTAGCGGCGGGGCTTGCCCCGCGCGTCTTGCGGCAGGAGATTCACCGCAGAGATCGTAAAGGACGCGGAGAAGAGAGAAGGAATTGAGGGAACTCCGGGGTGCCATGGCGGCCGTTGTTCAGCCGCCATGTCCTCGCCCCGGCAGGGGCGATTGATAGTAGCCCCGGGTGGAGCGTGCGATTTATCGCCGCGAAGCCCGGGGAACGTGGCGCATCGAGGTTTCTCCCTGTCCCCATCTTCCGCAGCGTCCTCAGCGGCTAATTAAACCGCATCGCCGACGTTCTTTTTGATGTCTAACGCGCGGTTGACAAGGTCGTCGGCTTCGGTGTTCTGCTCTCGGCGGACGTGGCGGTATTCTACGTGTTTGAATTGTTCGGCCAGTTCGCCGGCCTGTTCAAACAGGGGGCGCAGGCCGGCGTTTTTTACCCGGTAGCGGCCGGTCATCTGGCGGACCATCAACTCCGAGTCGCTCAGCACCAGGACCTTTTGCGCGCCGAGCTTTGCGGCGGTCTTGAATGCGTTGAGCAGGCCCTGATATTCGGCGATGTTGTTGGTGGCGTGGCCGATGAAAATTCCTGCTTTGTAGAGCACTTTGCGGGTGGCGGCGTCTTTGATGACCACGCCGGCGGCTGCGGGGCCGGGGTTTCCTCGGGCGCCGCCGTCGATGCAGGCGATCACGTCGGGGTGCTGTGGTGCGGCAGCGGCGGCTGAGGCGTCGGGGGCCATGGAAGCTGCCTTAGCCCTTGGCGGCCTTTTCGGCCTGTTCCTGGAGATAGAGGATGCGGCCGCAGTTGTCGCAGGTGCGGATCTGGTCGCGGACGCGCAGGGCGTTGACGTGCTCGGCGCGCAGGCCCATAAAGCAACCGCCGCAGACATAGGTGTGCGGCGGTTTCTTTCCGTGGATTTCGATGACGGCCATCGCCTCGCCTTCGTACTTGCCGACGACGCGGTCGAAGAGGTGAAGGGCCTCGGGTTCGACCTCGCCGGCCAGCGTGTCCCGCTTGGTCAGCAGTTCGCTCTCCAAGGCCGAGAGGCGTTCGATCTCCTCGGCGCTGGCCTGGCGGATCTGGTCCAGCCTGGCCTGTGCGGCGGCGAGGGCTTCTTTGGCCTTTGCGACTTCGGCCTTGCTGGCCTCCATCTGGCCCATGACGGCGAGGGCTTCCTCTTCGAGCTTGGCGTTGTCGGCCTTGAAGGTGTTGATCTCGGTCAGGACAGCCGCGTATTCTTTGTTGGTTTTGGCGGTGTTGAGGTTGGCGCGGAGCTTGGCGACGTGCTCTTCCTTGGTCTTGAGGTCGAGGTCGAGCTGGTCGGCGCGTTTGAGACGGTTGGTGTGCTGCTGGGCCTGGAGGTCAAAGGCCTGCTGGGCCTGATCGATCTTGCGTTGCTGGATGGCCACGGCGTTCTGCTGCACCCGCAGTCTGCTTCTGACATGAGCCAAGTCGCGTTCGACCGTTTGAAGTCTGAGCAGTCCTGCCAGCGTTTGCGCCATTGTCAAAGAGCCCTCATACGGTATCGTATAGCTTGAGCGAAGAAGTATCACGCGCCGCGGCGCGGAGTTCAAGGGAATTGTTGAATGCACAAAACCGACGACACGATCGTGGCGGTTTCCTCCGCGGCGGGCAGCGGACCGCGGGCGATCGTGCGCCTCAGCGGTCCGGCGGCGCTGGCGCTGGCGGGGAAGGTTTTCGCGGGACTGACGAACGCGTCACCGCAAGCGATGGGGGGGTTCACCAGCAGGGAGGGAATCGTGCGCATCGGCGGGGGGGCGATCGAACTTCCCGCGCGCCTGTATGTGTTCCGTGCGCCGCGGAGTTATACGCGACAGGATGTGGCGGAGCTGCATATTCCAGGGGCGCCCGCGGCTGTCAGTGCGCTCGAGGGCGACGTGATCGCCGCCGGCGCTCGGGCGGCGGAGGCGGGCGAGTTTACCGCCCGCGCGTTCTTTTCGGGACGCATTGATCTTTCCGCGGCCCAAGGCGTGGCCGACATCATCAACGCCGCCGACGAGGCGCAGGTGCGTGCGGCGGCGGCGGCCATCGGCGGGCGGATCTACGAGCTGTGCAGGCAGCTTTCGGCGGAACTGGTCGAGGCCCTGGCGACGGTTGAGGCGTCGATCGACCTGGCGGAGGAAGGCTTGGAGTTAGAGAACCCGCAGCGACTGGCGGGGCGGCTGGGCGAGTTGGCTGGCAGGATCGATGCCGTTCTGGCCAGGTCGGCCGGGGTGAGCGAAGGGGCCGCGTGCCCCCGCGTGGTGCTGTGCGGGGCGCCCAACGTGGGCAAGAGTTCGCTGCTCAACGCCCTGACGGGCACGTCGCGGGCGATCGTCTCGGCCACGGCCGGCACCACGCGCGACGTGCTCTCGGCGTCGATGACGCTGGGCGGCTGGCCGGTGATCATCCAGGACGCGGCCGGGTTGACCGATCCCGGCGACGCGATCGCCCTGGCGGCCGACAACGCCGCCCGCCGCGCGGTAGCCGCAGCGGATGTCGTCGTGCTGGTGATCGATGCCTCGGCGGCCGACCAAGATCGCGACGATGAGATCATCGCAACCATCCGCGCCGCCAACCCGCACTGCCCGATGCTGACGGTCATTAATAAGGTAGACCTCGCCCCGGATGAAGTCAGTTCAGCCAGCGAGGACATGGCGGCTGAACAACGGCCGCCATGGCACCCGGTCGTCGAGACGTGCGCTCTGACGGGGGCGGGGATGGAGGAATTAAAAGCGCGCCTGGCCGAGGTGTTGCACCTGTCGGCCGGTCGCAGCGGGCAGGCGATGGGCCTGCACCAGCGTCAGCGACGGAGCCTGGAATCGACAGCCGCCGCCGCGCGGGCAGCGGCAGCACTGCTCGACAGCGCCGCCGAACTGGCCGATGTGGCGGAACTGGCGGCCGTCGAGCTTCGCGAAGGGCTCGCCGGGGTCGGCGCCGTCAGCGGCCAGGTGGTCACCGAGGACGTGCTAGGGTCCATTTTCTCGCGGTTCTGCGTGGGCAAGTAACGTTGGCGGAATCATCGCTCGCAGTGCGGGGACCAGGGAAACAACCCGTCGAGCAAGTCGAAGATCCCCTGGGGACTCGATCGCTAACAAAACGCGATATAGACGCGCACGTCAGGACCACTCCCTCCGTCCGGGATCAGAGCTACATGCCTTTGGCGCGATAGACCGCTTCCAGGACGATCTTGTGCACTTCCAGCGGGCGGGAGATGTGGGCCCAGGCGGGCTGTTTGTCGTCGGGGTGGTCGAGCGTCAGTGTCAACGACGCGATGCCCAGGAGCTTCTCCGCCCGCGAGGCCGTCAGCAGCACCTGGTTCACGCTGCGCAAATCCCAGCAGGCCACATCGAGCTTTCGCATCGAGTAGATCCGCAAGATGCGGCGGTTGGTCAGCACGTACATACGTCCCAGCCAGCCGATGAACGCCGCCGTCAGGCAGGCCACGGCCAGCAGCAGACACGCCGGAAACAGCACGCGGGCGCTGCGATCGCTGCCGATGAATCCGTCGGCGACGCTCGAAGCGACCACCGCCAACGCCGCCACCAGCAGGATCGGCCACGAGGCCAGCAGGATGTACCATCCGCTGGGCTTGATGGCCAGCAGGATCACCTCGCCGTCCTGCAGGATGCCCGATGAAATCATGATCGGCTGAGCGACCGCTTCCAGTTCCGTAGGTTGTGCCGAACCGGTCATAGGGCGTCCTTGCCGGCAGGGGCAATCTCCAGCACGCGAATATCCGGCAGATTGCGAAAACGGTCGTCGTAGTCCAGCCCGTACCCGACGACGAAGCGGTCGGGCACGTCAAAGCCAATCATGTCGGCGGCGAAATCGCACCGCCCGTCAGAGCGATCTTTGCGAAGCAGCACGCACGAGCTCAGCGTCAGCGGGCGCCGCTGTCGCAGGCGCGCGGCGATGGTCTTGAGCGTGGCGCCGCTGTCGAGAATATCGTCCACCACCAGGACGTTTCTTCCGGCCACGACGCCGGGAACCGGTCCGCACGAGACCCGCCCGCTTGGGCGCGTTGCCGTGCCGCGGTAGGAGGAGGCTTCCACCATCGTGACGCGAAATGGCGTGTGAATGCGGCGGACCAGGTCGGCGGCGAACACGACTGCGCCGCTGAGCACCACCACCAGCGTCAGTTCCTGTCCGTCATATCGCGAGTCGATAGCCATGGCCAACTCGGATACGCGCTGGGCGATGCGCCGGCGGGAGACGACGATGGCCCCCGCTGTCGGCAGCGGCGTGCTGCGGACCCGCCTGGAGCGGGCAGTTCTGCCTGTGGAGGAATTGCGTCTCATAGCACCCGCCGATCCGCTCTGGAACCGCGCTTGGCGGCTGCCCACGACGGCGGCCGCAAAGGCATCGTAAACCGCTGAGGAGGTTATTTCAATCAGGATACGCGCGGCGCGAGCCATCGGGGCGTTTTTCTTTGGCAGCCCCGACCCGCATGTATATGATATTCCAGACTTCGACCGTACAAGCTCTCTGCCGCAAAGGAGATATCGAGAATGCTTTCAGTGAAACGATTGGCGTGCGGGTTGGCTTTGACTGTCCTGGCGATCGGCATGGCGGGGTACGCTCAGGATGCCGCCGCACCGCCGCCGGCCAAACCCAAACCCCAAGCCGAACCGGTGCTGGGCCACATCCCTGCCGGGGCCATGGGATTCTTCGTGGTCAACAGTGTTCAGAACCTTCTTCAGTCGGCGGACGATCTGGCCGCCGAATGGGGCGCCGACAAGGAACTCGGTCCCAAGCAGCCCGGTCGCATGGCCGCGCTGGTGCAAGGGATGGCGCAGTTGGGTCCGGGATTCAATCCCAACGGCGGGTTCGCTGCCGTCATGCTCGACCCGACGGAGTTCGGGGTGGATCTGGCAGAGACGATGGGTCTCAAGAAGGCTCCCCCGGCCGGCGAGACAGCCCCGGCGGCCGAGAAGCCCGGGCTGCCCTGGCTGATGTTCATCCCCGGCCAGGACGTTGCGCAGGTGTTCCCCGGCTACGAGCGTACGCCGGCGGGGAAGTACACCAGCGTCAAGCTGAGAATGGGCACGGTGCTGGCGGTGCAGGCCGGAGGATACATCGCCATCAGCCCCAGCGAGAAGGTCTTGGCGGCGGCGCTGGGTGCGCAAAAGATGGTATTGGACGAGATGGCGCCCGACCAGGCCAAGTTCGTCAAGTCGTCGGCCTTGGCGATTCATCTGAATATGAAGATCGCCTCGCCGCAGATCAACCAGGCGATCAAGCAGCAGGAAGACCAGATGCGGTCGATGATGCGCGAGGGCGGCCAGGCGGGCATGCCGCCCGAGGCGGCCGCCTCGATGCAGGGCATCCTGTCGATCCTGCCGCTCTACCGCGAGATGCTCTCCAGCGCCGACTCGCTGACGCTGTCGCTGCGGATCGAAAACACCGGGCTGCTGGGCGAGGCGATGGTGGCCATGTCGCCCGATAGCCGCTTCACCAAGTTGCTGACGGCCTACCAGGCCGCCGCCGACGTTCCGGCTTTGCTCAACCGCCTGCCCGACCTGTCCTACGCCGCGGCCTTTGGCCTTAAGGGCGGCACGCATACGCCCGAGACGGAGAAGATCGCCTCTGATCTGCAGGACGCGATGTTGAACAGCCCGGCCATCGCCAAGCTCGGTCCGGAGTACAAGGCCAAGGTCAAGGCCAACGCCGTGGCGATGCAGCGGCAGATGAAGAACGTGCAGGTGGTGGTGGGGCAGGCCCCGCCGCAGTCCAAGGCCGTGCTGGGCGTCGGCGCCGCACTGGGCTGTGACGACTCGGCTGCCCTCAAGGCCGCCCTGGTGGAATACGCCTCCATGATGGAAACGCAGATCAACGCGATGGCCGGCGACAAGCCCGCCGATCAGAAGGGCAAGATCGTCTACAAGAAAGACGCCCTGAAACTTGGCGACCTGTCCGTCGACAGCATCGAGATCGTGCCACCCAAGGAGATCGAGGAACCCGCCCAGAAGCAGGAGAATCGCCTGGCGATCCTGGGCGACAAGAAGATCGAGATCCTGCTGGCGGCGCCGGACAAGACCCTCGTCGTCGCCAGCCTCGGCGGCGGCACGGAAATGCTCGCGCAGACGATCCAGACCGCCAAGGCCGCCGGCGGAACCATCGGCCAGGGCCCCGCCGCCGCGGAGTCGCTCAAGTACATGCCGGCCAATCCGTTCATGGCCGCCCTGGTCAACGTGCCCAATACCTCCGCGCTGTTCCAGAGGATCGAGAAGGTGACCGAGCCGGGCAAGGCCCCGCCGAAGGTCCCCGTGACGACGGCCACGCCCATTGCCTTGGCATCGGCGATCAGCGGGACGAACGTCCGCGGCTCGGTGTTCGTGCCCCGCGTGGTGATCAAGGAGATCATCGCTTCGGTGAAGTCGCAGGCCGAGGCAGCGACCCGCCCCGCCGGCGCCGAAGGCGGCGCGGGCGGCGACCCTTCGCCGGCGCCGGTGGAAATGAAGTAGTCACCAGAGACGCTATCGGCTGTCAGCTATCAGCAAGAGCAGGTACGATGAGTGCGAGGTTCTTGCTTACACTGACAGCTGATAGCTGAAAGCTGCTTCAGGCTTTGCCTTTTGCTTTGCCCTTGCCGGCAGGTCCGCCGACGGCGAGTTTGCCCTTGAGGTCGCGCAGCAGGCCTTTGAGGACAGGTCCGGGAATGCACGTGAGGGACTCGTCGGAGGTCTTGTCGGCCAGGAAGTCATCGACCGCCGACTGGCCCATGCTCTGGTGCTTCTTGAGCTTGTCGATCTGTTCCTGCGACTGATCGAGCGAGCCGTTGAAGATGCCCAGGCAGTAGCTGACCACGAAGGGGTACAGGTCCTCGGGCGTCAGGTCGTCGCGCTGCTCGAAGGGGACGGAGGCGGCCGAGCCGACCTCGGCCAGCAGTTGGCGTTCCTGGTCGATCAGAGCCTGGCGCTCTCGCTGGCGGGCCTGTTCGAGATCGGCGTCTTCGCTGACGTCGAGCAGGTCGGCCTCGGTGACCGGCGCGGGGATGTAGTTTCCCTGCTTGCAATAGGGGCATTTGCCACGCTTGCCGCCGGCGGTGTCGGGGGCCTGGATCGATTTGCCGCAGTGCTCGCAACGGAATTTGATCGGCATCGCTTACTCTCCGATCGCTTTAATGATCAGTCTCTTGGCTCGCTGCCCGTCGAACTCGGCATAGTATACCTGCTGCCAAGGTCCCAAGTCCAGCCGCCCCTTGGTAATCGGCAGCACTACCTGGTGATGCACCAGCAGATTCTTCAGGTGGGCGTCGCCGTTGCTTTCGCCGGTGCGATGGTGGCGATAATCCTCTCTATACGGCGCCAAGCCCTCCAGCCACTCGTCGATATCGCCCAGCAGGCCGCTCTCGGCGTCGTTGACGAACACCCCGGCCGTAATGTGCATCGCCGAGACCAGCACCATGCCTTCGGCGATCCCACTTTCGGAAACGGCCCGCTCGACCTGCTCGGTAATCAGCACGTACTCGCGATGCTTGCGCGTGTTCATCGTGAGGTATTGCGTGTGCGACTTCATGTCCGCCAATCGTCCTTGCTCTTGCCCGCCTTGAAACGCCAGACCGCGGCAATGACCAGGATGATGATAATAATCGCCCAGACGACCTTCAGGGCCAGAAAAATCCCCTTCACGAGAAACCATCCGATCAACAGCAGCAGCGCGATGAAGAATAGAACCCACGGCGTGCTTGTGCCTTTGTTCTTGGCCATACCATATGATAGTCATAGCGAATTGGGCGGTAGCCTTCAGTTCCAGGGAAAAGTCGCGGCGGAGGCACGGAATGAAAAAGTAATTCGTTGTTTGAATTACTTTTTCGTTTCGTGCCGGTACGATATCAAGGCCAAGTATTCATCAAAGCCGGCGAAACGGCTTTGAAGAACACCTGGTGCCTCCGCCGCGACTTTCCCTGCAACCGATGGGTCTCACTCAATGAGGAATCTCGAACACGACATCCGCACCCGCCTGCTGCCGCGGGTCAGCGCCCCGGCCCAGTACATCGGCCTGGAGATCAACGCCCGCCGCAAAGACCCCGCCGCCGCGGCCGTCAGCGTCGCGATGGCCTTCCCCGACGCCTACGGCGTGGGCATCTCGCACCTGGGCAGCCAGGTGCTCTACCAGATGCTCAACGACATGCCCGCCGTCGCGTGCGACCGAGCGTACTGCCCGCAGGTCGACGCCGAAACCGTCATGCGCGAGCAGGGCGTCCCGCTGTTTGGCTGGGAAAGCCGCTGCGCACTGGCCGACTTCGACATCCTGGGCTTCTCCCTGGCGTACGAGCTCTGCGTCACCAACGTCCTGACGATGCTCGACCTGGCGGGGATCCCGCTGCATGCAAGCGAGCGCCGTCCGGGCGACCCGATCGTCGTCGGCGGCGACGCCCTGGCCGACAGCCCCGAGCCTGTGGCGGATTTCTTCGACCTCTTCCTCGTCGGCGACGGAGAAGAGCCCCTGCGAGAGCTGGCCGAACTTGTCGCCAAGCTCAAGCCGGCCGGCGCCTCGCGAGACGAGATCATTGCCGCCGCCCAGCACGCCATCAAGGCCGCCTATGCCCCGCGCTTCTACAAAGGCGCCGCCGGGCCGGTGGTGCGGTCCCATCTGGCAGACCTGCACGCTTGCCCGACTATCAAGTGCCCGCTGGTGCCCCTGGCCGAGGGCGTGCACGAACGCGTCGTCATAGAGATCATGCGAGGCTGCCCGAACGGCTGCCGCTTCTGCCAGGCCGGCGCCACCCGCCTGCCCGTGCGCTGCCGCAGCGTGGATGAAATTGTCGATGCCGCCCGCGAGGCCCTGGCCGCCACGGGCTACCGCGAAATCTCGCTGCTGAGCCTCTCGACCAGCGACTATCCCAAGCTCGACGAGCTGATCGAGCGTCTCAATGCCGAGTTCGCGCCCCAGCACGTGTCGATCTCGCTGCCGAGCCTTCGAGCCGACAGCCAACTGGCGCAGCTTCCCAAGCTGACCAGTTCTGTCCGCAAGGGCGGCCTGACCATCGCCGCCGAGGCCGCCAGCCAGCGCCTCCGCCGCGCCATCCGCAAGGATATCACCGACGAGAACATGCTCGCCGGCGTCCAGGCCGCCTACGCCGCCGGATGGCGCAGCGTGAAGGTGTACTTCATGGCCGGCCTGCCCGGCGAGACGCCCGCCGACATTGACGCGATCTTCGACCTGTGCCTGAAGCTCTGCCACACGCGGCGCGAGGTCGACGGCAAGAGCGGCACCGTCAACGCCGGCGTCTCCTGGTTTGTGCCCAAGCCTCACACCCCCATGCAATGGTGCGCGATGCAGACGGCCGAGTACTTCTTCGCCGTGCGACAGCGCCTGCTGGACCTGTCGCGACGCAGCCCCGTGACGTTCAAGTTCCACCGCATCGAGCAGAGCATCCTGGAAGCAGTGATCTGCCGCGGCGGGCGCGAGGTTGGCGCCGCGATCGAGGCCGCCTGGCGCCGCGGAGCACGGATGGATTCCTGGTCGGAGCATTGGGACTGGGCCAAGTGGCAGGAGGCCTTCGCCGAGACCGGCATCGACATCGCCGCGATCGCGCATCGCGAAATTCCGACCGACGCCGTCTTGCCTTGGTCGCACATCACCGGCCATCGCCGAGGCGATTTCCTGCTCGAGGAATACCGGCACATGCAGGCCGCGCTGGTCCAAGAGAAGCCATAATGATTCGTTGTTTGGGCATGGTTCAAATGAAGGTGACAACGAATCTTGTTTTGTCAGCGGTCGAGTTTGCTCGACCGGCAGCAGTTTTTTGCAATTGACATCTTGACTTTCCCTCGGATCGCAATATGGTGTGGGCATAAGGTGCATATGTTGCTGTGCAACGTTGCTTAAGGAAGAGCTTCATGTTGTCAGCCGGAAGTACATTTCCAGGGTCGTGCGGTCACATTGAACTTGAACTCAATTGCATTGGGCGAGGCTTGGTCTGTCTATCAGCCCGCGATTGGGCTGCCTAACGAAAGGAACTCGTCATGCTCAAGAGAATCAGCCTGACGGCGGTTATTGTGACGACAAACCTGTTCTTGGCCATCGGATGCGAGGAGAAGGCGAAGGAACTGGCGGTGACGGCCGACGAGCAGGCGGCCTTGTCGAAGGTTTCGAGCGTGGCGGTGGTTCCGTTATCTGACGCCTCCGGCCAGCCGGGCTCGGGAGGCACGGTGGTCGGTCCGGTCACTGAGATGGTGCTCTCGCCGGGCATCAAGCTCGTGGAGCGGGCACAACTGGACAAGCTCGTGCAGGAGAAGGATCTCAAGGACCTGTACAGCAACAGCGGCCGCGCCGCCGAGGTCGGCAAGATCGCCGGGGTCGACATCGTGATTGTCGGCGAGGTGAGCCAGTACGAGAAATCAGCCAACCCGACCAACATTTCGGTTCCGTACTTCGGCGGCGGCACGACTATCACGAGCTACAAGGTCGGCCTGGGCGTGCGGGCCGTGCGCGTCAGCGACGGGCAGATTATCTACACCCGCACGGGCAACGGCAGCGACGGCGCCGGTTTTGCCCGCGCCGCTCAGAAGGCCGCCCGCGAGGCTCTGGGCCCGTGGCGCGAGTATTTCTCGCAGCGACAGTCGGCCCCGAAGGCGCCTGAGGCGAAGAATTAGTTCGGTCCGGTTATATCCGAGGCCGCTGCGGCGATCTTCTTCGCCGCGGCGCCTCCTTATCAGCCCGCAATTCGTTCCGCGAGGCATATGATCCAGGAGTTGCATCGATGCGCCAGAGTTTCTTTCTTCTGTGTGTGACCGCCGCGGTCCTGGCCGCTCTCTGCGGCGGATGCACCAAGACCATCACCATCACGCGATACCCCGCGTTCTACGATCCGTCGCTCAAGAGCGTGGCCGTCGTCCCCTTCCGCGGCAATAACTCTGCCGCCTCGCTGGCGATCTCCGACGCCCTGGCCGGGGCCATGGCCGCCAACGGAACCTACGCGGTCTACAACCGCAACGACCTGGCGGCCCTGATGAATGAGAAGGACCTGCAATTGGCCTTCGGCGGCGATGCGGCCGCGGCGGCGTCGCAGTTCAGCAAGCTTGGCAAGGTGCAGGCGATCCTCGTGGGCAATCTTGTGACCTATGCGGCTACCACGCGCAACGAGCCCAAGAGCGACCCGATCTACAGCTACGACGGCAACGGCAACAGCTACGTCTCGGGCTATCGCAAGTACGTCCTGACGCGCAACGAGGCCAATGTTGCCGTGACCGCCACGCTCATCCGCGTGGCGGACGGTCGGCCGATTCATGCCACGCCCCAGCAGCTCAAGGCCACCAGCTGGGCGCAGGGCTCGCCGCCGCCGCGCGACGCCCACGGCTGCCTGGCCAACGCCGTCGACGGCGTGGTGGGGCAGATGGTGGCCGAATTCGCCGTCACGCAATGCCAGATCAAGGTCAACCCCAATGAGGACTGCCGCACGGCCGCGGCGCTGTACGACAACAAGTGGGAATACGCCGACCGCTTCAGCACGCAGGACGACAAGATGTTCGTGGTCGTCAAGCTGCCGGGGGTGTGCAACAACAACCGCTTTCGCCTCACGATCGTCCGCAGCGGCGAGCGCGTGGACCTGGCGACGCACGACCTTCTCTGGTCCAGCAAGTTCGGGTCGTTCGGGTACGGGTTCAGCCCCAGGGAGATCGCCGCCAAGGGCGGCGGGGCGGGCGAGTATATCGCCAAGTTCTATTCGGGTCCCGAGCCGGTCATGACCCATGCGTTCAGGATCGAGGAGACGCGGCCGAAATAACCCATCGCCGCGGGCGATGGCGAATCGTACAGTCGACACACGTGCGGGAATGGCCCGCAACAGCAGGAACCGCCGCCCCTGCCGGACGCGCGGCGGACCTAGAGGAGAGAGCGATGAGCGACAAATGGAAAATCCTGACCTGGATGCTGGTAGTGGGCGTGCTGTCGGCGCTGGGCGCCGAAGCAAGGGCCGACGCGCTGTCGGAAAAGCAGGCCGCCCAGAACAAGTTGCTGGCGATGCGGGCCGCCCGCGTCGACGCCATGCGAAGACTCGCTGAACGCATCAACGGCCTGGTCATCACCTCCGAGACGACGGTCAAGGATTTCGTGGCCACCAGCGACCGGATCCAGTCCGCAATGACCTCGTGGCTGAGCGGCATGAAGGAAGTGGGCGAACCGACGTTTACCCCCGACGGCGCCTGCCAGGTCACCCTCGAAGTGACGGTCAAGGAGCTCGTCGTCCAGCTCCAGCGCCTGCACAAGGAGTATTACAAGGGCAATAAGATCGCCTACGCGGACATCGAAAAGATCTCCGCCAACACCAAGGAAAGCACCCTGCGCGAGACCGGCTCGGGCGTGCCGCGCCCGGAGTTCGCCGACCGGGGCGAGACCGTCGCTCCCACCGCCGGCGGCGAAGGCATCATGTCCAGGAAGGCCTGGGCGTATTGGATGGCCCACTGCACCGCCCGCGGGCGCCTGATGGCCAAGCGCGCCGCGGAAGTCGATTCCATGCGCAGGCTCGGCGAGCGCATCAACGGCATCCTGATCAATTCGGAAACCACGGTGAAGGATTTTGTGGCCACCAACGACACGATCAACACCCAGATGCAAACCTTCATCCGTGGCGCCCGCGAGGTTGGCGTGCGATATCACGACGGGGAACTGATCGTGGAAGTCGACAAGGAAGTCACGGTGCGGGATCTGATCGTCACTCTCCAGCGGTGGCACAAGGAATACTACAAGGGCAACCGCATCGCCAGCGAAGACATCGAGCGAATCAGCGCCCGCATCGAGGACAAGGACATCCGCGAGACCGGCATGGGCGTGCCGCCGGACGACTATCTCAAGGGCGATGACGTCGCCGTCGCCGCGGTCGGCAAGGCCATGTCCAACTGGCCGCCGACCGTCCAGGCTACCGGCCAGGCCGCCATCGACACCGAAAACAGCAACGCCGCGCAGGCCAAGCTGATGGCCCTGCGCGCCGCCGAGCTCGACGCCAAGCGCAAGCTGGCCGAGCAGCTCGACGGGCTGGTGGTCTCCAGCCAGACGTCGGTGAAGGATTTTGTGGCCATGGACGACCAGATCCGCACGAGCATGCTGACGTTCATGCAGGGCTCGCGGCGAGTCAATGGCTCGGAAAAAATCGCCCCCGACGGGACCGCCTCGGTCATCGTCGAGGTCGAGATGGCCCCGCTGTGGAACATGGTGCTGTACTACAAGGAAAAGCTTTCTCTCAAGCTGAATTAATCGCCCGGCAATCGTGGCGCGAAGGAGACCTGAAATGAAATCGACGAGATTACTGCTTGTGGCGTTGGTGGCGTGCGCGGCTGTTGCGGCCGGATGCGAGAAGAAAGTCCTGGTCACCGTGATGAACCACAGCGACCTGGCCCGTACGGTCAGGCTCAGCACCCCCGATGAAACAATGACTATGGGCACCGTCGGCGCCGAAGGGCGGCAGAGCATGACGTTGGCGGTCAAGACCTCCGACATGCCCGCCCAGTGCCGCATTGCGGCCGGCACCGGTTCGGACCTGAGCTTCCCGGTCACCGACGATACCCCGTCCAAGCTCTGGTTCCACATTACCAAGGACGGCAAGCTGGCCGGACCTTACGGCAAAAACGACGTGCATACCGAATCCGAGAAGAACGTCGACGTATCCGAGCCCGTCCGCCGGACCATGGAACTGCGATAGAACATACGCCCTTGGTAAGACATTCGTACTCTGAGGCACGGATATGAGACTCACACGGATTCTTGCGGTGATCGGCATTGCCCTGCTCTGGACCGCTTCGGCGCCGGCCCAGACCGTCACGCCCAAGGGCGACAACCTGGTGGAAGTGACCGTCACCGGCGGTGGAGCCAGCGAAGAGGAAGCACTGGCCGACGCCATGCGCAAAGCCGTCGAGCATGGCGCGGGGCAATACATCAGCTCGCACTCGGAGATGAAGGACTTCGCCCTCGTGCGCGACACCGTGCTGTCGCGCAGCGCCGGGTTCCTGCAGAGCAAGAAGATCCTCTCCAAGGGCGAACTGCCCGACGGCTCGTGGCAGGTGAAGATATCGGCCGTCGTGTCGATCAAAGGCATCGAGGACACCTGGGGCGTGGTGACCAACCTGCTGGCGCAAGTGGGGCGGCCCAAGATCATGGTCTTTGTCCGCGAGCGCATCGGCGAGCGGGTGCAGGACGACTCGACCGTCCAGACGCGAATCGAGAACCTGCTGCTCAAGAGCGGATTTGTCCTGGTGGACAAGGAGCAGCTCAAGGAGATCGACAAGAAGGACCTGACCGCCGCGGCCGCCGAGGACAGTCCCGCCCGCCTGCAAGCGGTGGCGAAACGATTTGGCGCACAGATCTTCATCAGCGGCACGGCCAACGCCACGCCCGGGCCCACGAGTGTCGTCGGCGGGCTGCAGTTGTTCCCGTTCCAGGCTGAATCGAACATCCGCTGTTTTCGCAGCGACACCGGGCAGCTTTTGGCCAGCCAGCCCGGTCCGTCGACGCGCGGGGTCGACCGCGTTTGGCGCAGCGCCGCCGCCAAGGCCCTGGACGCCCAGGCCCAGATCGTCGCCCCCAAGGTCGTCGAAGACGTGCTCCAATTCTGGCAGGACGCCCTGGCCGGACGCGGCGAGGTGCAGCTGCACGTCGAGGGCGTCACCTTCAAGCAGTACACGCAGATCAAGGCCAAGCTCAAGACCGTCAAGAATGTCAAGGACGTCACGGCCGCCTTCCACAATCAGGTCGTCGAGTGCTCGCTCCAATCGGACCTGATCGCCGAAAAGCTGGCTGAGAAACTCGCCGACGCCATGCCGGAACTGGATATCTCCGACGTCTCGGCCAACGTGATCAAAGCGAAATTCAAAGCGCCGTAGTTTTTCCGTAGCATGGCCGTCTCGGCCATGAGTAGCACGGGTGTCTCGCCCGTGCATGGCAAAGGCCACGCTCGGGATGGCCGTGGTGCTCACGGGCAAGAGGGTCGTGCTACTTGGGAGACAGCCGATGAATCGTTCTCGAAGCATGACAACGCTCATTCAGATTGGAGCTGTTCTTGTTGCGATTTCGTCAGCGGCCGTCGCGCAGCCGATCGCCGCCCGTCCCGTTGACAAATGGGTCGATGCCACCGGCCGCGCCAGCGGGGCCGACGACAAGGCCCGCGACGAGGCTGTCGCGCAGGCCCTGCGCACGGCCGTCGAAGAAGCCTGCGGCGTCTTCCTGACCAGCCAGTCCAAGAGCGAAGACTACAAGGCTGTCTATGACAAGGTCATCGCCAACGCCGTGGGCTACGTCAAGGAGCACAAGGTCGTCAAAGTGAGCATCGAAGACGGCGTGACGACCGCCCGGGTGCGGGCCCGCGTCTCGACGCAGAAGTTCGAGGAGGATTGGGCCTCGACCATCCACACGATTCACCAGGAGAATAATCCTCGCGTGATCGTGGCCATCGCCGAGTCGGTTCACCAGACCACGGAGGGTCCCACCTACCGGGAAAATGACAGCGGCACTATTCAGAGCAAGATCGAGGATTTCTTTCTGTCCAAGGGCATCACCATCATGGACAAGAACACCGCCGCCAGCGTCTCCAAGCGAGACGTGCTGCTGGCGGCCATCAAGGACGACATGACCGAGGTGGCCTCGCTGGGGGCGCGGTTCAACGCCGACGTGGTCGTCACCGGCCGGGCGACCGCCAAGTACGGCAAACGCCTCGATGTGTCCGGCCAGACACTCTACCAGTACACCGCCACGCTCAACGTGCGGGTGATCCAGACCGACTCGGCGCGAGTGCTGGCCAGCAGGACCTTCGGCCCCGTCACGACCACCACGCTGCAGCGCGGCGGCGGCGAGGATAAGGCCCTGGCCAAGCTCGGCGACGACTGCGCCGCGCAGCTTCTGGCGGCCGTCGTCGAAGCGTGGCGCAAGCGGGCCAACGTCTCTCGCACCGTGGCGATCAGCGTTTCAGGGATGGACTTCGAGACCTGGAAGACGTTCAAGACCGAGGCCTCGACGCTGCGCGGCGTGCAGGCCCTTCGCCTGCGGGAGATCACCGAAAGCGTCGCCAACATCGACGTGGAATATCGCTACTCGAACGAAACCCTGGCCGATCGCCTCACGGAAGTCAAAGCCGTCAAACTGGCCATCGTTGAGATCACCGCCAACCGCGTAAAGCTCAAGGTGCAGAAACCATAGCACGGCCGTCTCGCCCGCGGCGGGGCACGGGAAATACGGGCGGGACGCCCGTGCTACGTCATTTCACCTTCAGGTGCTTGTCGAAGAAGTCGTAGATCCGGCCCAGGATCGTGACGTTGCCGGTGACGCGGTGACCCATTCCGGCAGTGATCGCCAGCGTGCGTGCCGCCGTGCCGCCCTGGAGTAACGCAAGCTTGCCCATGGCAATGCATCAACGAACCAAAGGAACAGGAGATTATGTTTCCATATAGTTCGACGCCATATTATATTGCATGGTATTGTATCTGGTCGAACCAGCCTGGCGGAGACTCTCATGCCCAGTAAGAACACGATCGACGGAATCATGCAGTTTGCCGGCCGACTGGAAGGGATCGAGCAAACGACCCTTCGGGAGGGGCTGGAAATTGCGCGTCTTCATCACCAGGTAGAGCAGGTGATCGAAAACGATCTGGCAGGATGGGGGTTGACGGCCAGGCAGATCGAGATCATGGAGTTGCTCTTCCACAGCGAAGACGGAACGTCGACCCCGGCCGCGCTGTCGGAGGAAGTGTCCCTGACGCGCTCGGCTATGACCAGTGCCCTGGACTCGCTGGAGAAGCTCGGTCACACGGTCCGCACGCCGCACCCCGGCGACCGGCGGATGGTCGCGGTCTCGCTGACGCCCTCGGGCCGCAGCTTCATCAGCCGCCACCTGCCGGAGCGATATCGCAGGATCTGCAGCGTCGTGAACGTCCTTTCCCAGAGGGAGCGGACGGCGATGCTGAATTCATACCAGAAGGTCCTGGACGCCCTCGTCCGGGAATTGCAGAAGAAGCAGAAAGCTCCGCCTGAGCGCAGAACTGGAGTAAACGCATGAGTATCGTCAAAACGAATTCCCATCTCGCTGCCGCACTGGTGTGCCTGGCAATGTTGCAGGGCTGCCAGAAGCAACAGCAAGCCGCGCCGCCTCCGCCGGTGCCGGAAGTGGGCATTGTGACAGTGACGCCGCAGGAGGTCGTGTTGACGACGGACCTTCCCGGCCGCACGGCATCCTTCCGCGTGGCCGAAGTCCGGCCCCAGGTCAATGGCATCGTGCAGAAGCGGTTGTTCACTGAAGGCTCAGACGTCAAGGCTGGCGACGTGCTCTATGAGATCGACGCGGCCACGTTCAAAGCTGCGCAGGAAAACGCCGCGGCCAATCTGGAGGTGGCCGTCAAGGGCGTCGCCAAGGCTCAGGCTGCTTTGGCGGCCTGTGTCGCGGGTGTGACGCGGGAGAAAGCCACCTTAGATCAGGCCCAGGTCGACCTCAAACGCACGGAGCAGCTCTTTGCCACCAGGACCGCGACGGCGTCGGAACTGGACGACGCCAAGACAAAGGTCAATGTCGCCAAAGCCAATCTCGAAGCGGCCGACGCGCAGGTCGAGAGCAGCCGCCAGACTATCGCGGGTGCCCAGGCGTCGGTGCAGCAGGCCCAGGCCGCCCTGGCCACGGCCAACATCAACTTGGCGTATACGAAGATCACCGCTCCGCTGTCGGGGCGCATCGGCAAATCGACCGTCAACGACGGCGCCTTGGTGACGGCGTATCAACCGCTGGCGCTGGCGACGATCCAGCAACTGGACCCGATCTACGTGGATGTTCCCCAGTCGACGGCCGAGTTGCTTCGGCTGCGTCAGCGGCTGAAGGACGGTTCGCTCAACCACAACGGCGCCGGCGGCGAGAAGGTCAAGCTGTCGATGGAAGACGGCAGTCCCTGTCCGCTGGAAGGGACTCTTCAGTTCCGCGACGTGACGGTCGATCCGACGACCGGATCGGTCATTTTGCGGGCGGTCTTTCCCAACCCCAACGCGACGCTGCTGCCGGGCATGTTCGTCCGAGCGTCGATCGTCGAGGGCGTCAACCGCAAGGCGATCCTGATTCCCCAGCAGGCCGTGACGCGCGATCCGCGCGGCACGCCCATGGCGATGATCGTCGACGCCGACGGCAAGGCCGCCGCACGGGTCCTGACGCTCGATCGCGCCATCGGCAGCCAGTGGTTTGTCAGCGCTGGACTGGTGGAAGGCGAGAAATTGATCGTTGAAGGCGGCCAGAAGGTGCGCCCGGGCTCTCTGGTCAAGCACACCCCGATGAAACTCGCCCAGGCTCCTCGTGCCACCCCTGGCTCAAAGTGACGGAGACTCAAGATGCTGTCCAGATTCTTTCTGCAACGCCCGGTGTTCGCCTGGGTGATCGCCATCGTGACGATGGTGCTGGGCGGCCTGGCCATTCATAGCCTGCCGATTTCGCAATATCCGCCCATCGCTCCGCCGTCGATCGCCATTTCGGCGATGTATCCCGGCGCCTCGGCCGAGACGGTCGAGAACAGCGTTACGCAGATCATCGAGCAGAAGATGACGGGCTTCGACAAGATGTTGTACATGTCGGCCACCAGTGACTCGGCCGGCAGCTCGCGCATCGAGCTGACCTTCACGCCGGGGACGGACCCGGACCTGGCCTGGGCGCAGGTTCAGAACAAGCTGCAACTGGCGATGACGAGCCTGCCCGAGACGGTTCAGCGCGTGGGCATCAAGGTTGGCAAATCGACGAGGAACTATCTGCTCATCGTGGGCCTGACCTGCGAAGACGGGAGCATGACCATCGCTGACATCCAGGACTACGCGATGTCGAACCTGGAGAAGGTGCTGGCGCGGGTTCCGGGCGTGGGTGAAGTGGAAAGCTTCAGTTCGCAATACGCCATGCGCGTCTGGCTGAACCCCGACAAACTGACGAGCTATCGCCTGACGGTCGCCGACGTGACGGCCGCGCTGCGGGCGTACAACGTCGAGGTTTCGGCCGGTCAGTTCGGCGGCACGCCCGCCGTTGACGGGCAGCGCCTCAACGTGTCGATCGTGGTGCAAAACCTGCTCAAGACGCCCGAGGAGTTCGCCTCGATACCCATCCGCACCAACCCCGACGGCTCGGTCGTGCGCGTCAAGGATGTCGGCCGGACGGAACTGGGCACCGAGAATTACGACATGCAGGCGCGTTACAACGGCTTCCCTGTGGCGGCGCTGGCGATTCGCCAGGCCTCGGGCGCCAACGCGCTGGAGACGGCCCAGAACGTGCGGGACAAGATGGAGGAAATGAGCCGTTATTTTCCCCATGGCCTGAAGGTCTTCTATCCGCATGACAGCACGCCGTTCACGAAGGTGGCGATCGAGGAAGTCGTCAAGACGCTGCTGGAAGCCATCGTGCTGGTGTTCCTGGTCATGTACCTGTTCATGGGCAACGTCCGCGCGACCTTGATCCCGACCATCGCCGTTCCGGTGGTGCTGCTGGGGACCTTCGGCGTGCTGGCGATGCTGGGCTACTCCATCAACATGCTCACCATGTTCGCGATGGTGCTGGCGATCGGCCTGCTGGTCGACGACGCCATCGTCGTCGTCGAGAACGTCGAACGTATCATGAGCGAGGAGGGGCTCTCGCCCCGCGAGGCCACCGCCAAGTCCATGGACCAGATCACCAGCGCCTTGATCGGCATCGGCCTGATCCTTTCGGCGGTGTTCTTTCCGATGGCGTTCTTCCCCGGCTCGACCGGCGTGATCTACCGGCAATTCTCCGTCACGGTTGCCGCCGCGATGCTTCTCTCGGTCGTCGTCGCCCTGGTGCTGACGCCGGTGCTGTGCGCGGCGATCCTCAAGCCCGTGGCCAAGGGGCATGAACCGGCCGAGGGAGGCTTCTGGCTGCTGCGCCCGTTCTTTCGCTGGTTCGACCGCGGCTTCTTCGGTCTGCGAGACGTATACCTGCGATTGGTGAGCCACGCCTTGCGGCGGAAGTTCCGCTTTGTGGCCATGTACGTGCTGATCGTCGCGGCGCTGGGCGTGCTGTTTCTACAGATGCCCAGCTCGTACCTGCCCGACGAGGACCAGGGCATCCTGATGGCCCTGATCATCATGCCCACCGGCTCGACCATCGAGCAGACGCAGGGTTTCGCCGACCAGGTCTCCCAGTATCTCCGTGAGAAGGAAAAGGAAAGCGTCGAGTCGTGCCTGACGATTTGCGGCATGAGCTTCTCGGGTCGGTCCCAGAGCAGCGGGATGCTCTTCGTCAAACTCAAGGACTGGAACCAGCGCTCCCGTGAGGAGCTGCGGGCCAAGGCCGTCGCCGGACGCACCATGATGGCGCTGTCGCGGATTCGCGAAGGCACGGTCCTGGTGTTCCCTCCGCCGTCGGTGATGGAACTGGGTAACGCCACCGGCTTTGACTTTCAGCTTCTCGACCGCGGCGGACTGGGGCACAGCGCGATGATGGGCATTCGCAATCAACTGCTGGGCAAGGCCGCCAAGGATCCGCGGCTGGTGCGGGTGCGCCCCAACGGTCTGGAGGATGTCCCGGAGTATCGCGTGGACGTCGACTGGGATAAGGCCGGGGCGATGGGGGTGCCGATCTCGTCGATCCACAACACGATCTCCGCCTCCTTTGGCAGCGCGTACGTCAACGACTTTGTCCAGGGCGGGCGCGTTAAACGCGTCTATGCCCAAGCCGACGCCCCGTACCGCATGCTCCCGCAGGACCTGGACAAGCTCTATGTCCGCAACGGCAACGGGCAGATGGTTCCTTTCTCCTCGTTCGCCTCGTCGCACTGGACGTCGGGCTCGCCCAAGTTGGAGCGGTTCAACGGCTTTCCGTCGTTCAACATCCAGGGCGAACCGGCGCCGGGACGCAGTTCCGGCGAAGCGATGGCCGCGATGGAAAAGTTCGTCGGCGAGCTGCCGACGGGCGTGGGCTACGACTGGACGGGGCTGTCGTACCAGGAGCGCCAGGGCGGCGCTCAGGCGCCGCTGCTGTACGCCTTCTCGATCCTCGTCATCTTCCTGTGCCTGGCCGCACTGTACGAGAGCTGGACGATCCCCGTGGCGATTCTGCTGGCCCTGCCGCTGGGCGTCATCGGCGGCGTGATCGCCTCCGGACAGCGCGGGCTGGCCAACGACGTGTACTTCCAGATCGCCCTGCTGACGACGCTGGGGCTGACGACCAAGAACGCCATTCTGATCGTGCAGTTCGCCAAGGGAAAGGTCCAGGAAGGCGTGGGGCTGCTGGAGGCGACGCTGGAGGCGGCCAAGTTGCGATTGCGGCCGATCTTGATGACCTCGCTGGCCTTTGGCTTCGGCGTGGTTCCCCTGGCGATTGCCACCGGGGCCGGAGCGGGCGCCCAGAAGGCCATCGGCACCGGCGTGTTGGGCGGCATGGTGTCAGCCACCGTGCTGGTGGTCGTGTTCGTGCCCCTGTTTTACGTGCTGATCGAGAAGATCTTCGGCAAGGCCGAGCAGAAGTAGGCCGCCTACTTGCTCTTCAAATGCTTGTCGAAGAAGTCGTAGATCTGGCCCAAGATCGTGACGTCGCCGGTGACGCGGTGACCCATTCCGGGAGTGATCGCCAGCGTGTGCTCGACGCCGGCCGCGGTCAGGGCTTCGTCCATTCGCTTGATCTGCGCGACGCGGTATTCATCATTGCCGCCCACCGACAGGAACACCGGCGGGTCGTCCTTGGTCACGTAGAACGCGGCGCTGCCCTCTTCCCACTTCTTTCGGTTGGTCACCGGGTCGCCGAACTGGTCGCCGTACGAGCTGCCGAACTTGGGATCGGTCTTGAGCAGCAGCAGGTGGTCCATACGCCCGGCGTGAAGAAGCAGCGCGTCGGGGCGCGAGGACTGGTCGAGGTTCGGGCCCTGCTCAAGTTCCTTCATGCCGCTTGAGAGCCCGGCCAGGCCGGACTGTCCGCTGCCGCGCGAGAAGCCCATCAGGCCGACCTTGCCGGACAGGCCCAGATCTTTGCCCTTGGCCCGCACGGTGCGGATGGCGGCCTTGATAATGATGGCGACCTCCGGCATGGGGTCGCGGCCCTTGTAGAACTTGACGGGGTTGTCGATCTGCACGGCTGCGTATCCGCGCGTCATGGCCGACTCGACGATCACTTCGTTGTACGTGGTGATGACCCAGTTGCCCATGCGGTTCTTGTTGTCGCAGGGGTTGAGGATCAGCGCCGGCGCGGGCGTCTTGGGCTTGGAGGGGTAGCGGATGTCGAGGCGATAGCCGTCCTTTTCGCTGCCGTAGTAGAGGATGTCGCGCACGAGGCGGAAGCCCTCGGCCAGCACGTAGGTGTGGTCGCCGTCGACGCGCTGGGGGCCGAAGATGCCGGGCTTGGTCTTGCTCCCGCCCATGCTCGACCGCATGGCGCGGATGTCCAGGTCCATATACGGCGCGACGGCCTTGGGGTCCTTGGCGTAGTCGATGACCAGCACGAGGTAGCCGTCCTTGAGCAAGTCGGCGATGATCGACTCATCGCTCTCGGTGCCGGCGCGCTGTGAGGCAAGGTTCTTGAGGTAGAAGATTCCCGGCCGCCCGGCGCGCGACCGCTGCGGGGCGTCGTCGGCAGGGGCGTAGAGCGTGGTGGCCAGGTCTTTGTTGAGCGATGGGCTTGTCCATGCGCCGGTCGCGGCGGCCTTAAGGGTGTCGGCCATTGCGGCCTCCGCGGCGCAGCACAAGCAGGCGCCTGCTATTGCCAATGCAAAAGTACGATTCATGATGGCTCCTTACAGTCTTACCGCATACTATAACCCGTGAGGAGGCGAGAAGTCGTTAATTGGTTGACTCGTTAACTCGCTAACCGGTTGACTGGGTATCAGCTCAATGCCAGCCCTTTCAACCAGTCGACCAATCAACCCGTGAACCAATTAACCAGTTATCCAGCCAACCAACATGGACGCCTTCTACAATCCACTGACGCTGTCGCGGATCCAGTTCGCCATTACGACGTCATTCCACATGTTCTGGCCGTTGCTGACGATCGGCCTGGCATGGTGGCTGGTCGCCCTCGAGGCCGCCTGGCTGATCACGGGCAGAAACGCGTACTACCGCCACCGGCATTTCTGGGGCAAGCTGTTCCTGCTGGGGTTTGGCGTGGGGGTGGCCAGCGGGCTGCCGCTGGAGTTCCAGTTCGGCACCAACTGGGCGCTGTTCTCGCGGGCGGGCGGCGGGTTCTTCGGAAACATCCTGGGCTTCGAGGCCAGCATGGCCTTCATGCTTGAGGCCGCCTTCCTGGGCATCATGGTCTTCGGATGGAACCGCGTCTCGCGCGGGATGCACATCTTCGCCACGATCATGGTCGCTTTCGGCTCGACGCTCTCGGCGTTCTGGATCATGTCGGCCAACGCGTGGATGCAGACGCCGGCGGGCACGATGATGGTCGACGGCCGCGCGGTCCCCGTGGACTACTTCGCGGCCATCTTCAATCCCGCGTGGTTCTATTCGTTCACGCACATGCTGGCCGCGTGCCTGGCGACGACGCTGTTCTTCATCGGCGGTATCTGCGCCTGGTTCGTCAGCAAGGGTCGCCAGAGCCAGGCGTTCCTCAAGGCCCTCAAGGGCGTGGTGCTGGCGGCCGCGGTTATTACGCCGCTGCAGATCTACCTGGGCGACCTGTCGGGTCGCGGCGTGGCCAAGCACCAGCCCGCCAAGACCGCGGCCATGGAGGCCCACTGGCAGACCAACCCGCCGGGCACCGGGGCGTCGTGGGCGATTGCGGCCTGGCCGGATCTCGACCACGAGCGCAACGCGTGGGAAGTGCGCATCCCGCAGGGGCTGAGCCTGATGGTACACCACCAGCCGGACACGCAGGTGACGGGCCTGAAAGACTTCCCGCCGCAGGACCGCCCGCCCGTCGTCTTGCCGTTCTATGCCCTGCGCGGGATGGTGCTCATCGGCATGGCGATGTTCGCTCTGATGCTCTGGTCGCTGGTCAAATGGTTCCGTGGGCGGCTCAGCGCCGAGCACGCCGCCCAAAGCCGCTGGTTTCTGCGGGCGTGGATGTGGTCGATCCCGCTGGGGTTCATCGCCGCCGACCTCGGGTGGGCGGTGCGCGAGGTCGGCCGCCAGCCGTGGGTCATCTACAACGTGATGCGCACCGAGCACGGCGTCTCGAACATCTCGGCCGCCAACGCCGCCTGGACGCTGGCGGGCTACACCGCGATCTACGTCGCGATCCTCGTGGCGTTCATCGTGCTGGCGCGGCGCGTGATTCTGCGCGGGCCCGACGACACGCTCGAACTGTCGTACGGCGGCGGCCATGATGACGACGCCGCCGCGGAGGGCCGCTGATGGATCAGGTCACCGGCGCATACGTCTGGGCGGGCCTGATCGGCCTGATGCTGGCGCTGTACGTCATGCTGGACGGGTTCGACCTGGGCGTGGGGGTGCTGTCGCTGCTGACGCGGGACCGGCGGCTGCGCCCGCTGATGATGGCCAATATCGGCGCCATCTGGGACGCCAACGAGACGTGGCTGATCGTGGCCGGCGGGGCGCTGTTCGGAGCGTTCCCGCTGGCCTACAGCGTGGCCCTCAACGCGTTCTACATTCCCATCTCGATCATGATCTTCGGCCTGGCGTTTCGCGCGGTCTCGTTCGAGTTCGGCGCCCACTCGAGGCGCAAGGCGCTTTGGGAGCGGGCCTTCGGCGTCGGCAGCCTGATGGCCGTGCTGGGCCAGGGCTTCACCGTCGGGGGGCTGCTGGGCGGCGTGAAAGTCTCCGACGGCGCCTTTGCCGGCGGCGCCTGGGACTGGGCCAACGGCCTCTCGGCACTGATTGCCCTGGCCGTGACGATGGCGTATGTCACCATCGGGGCGGCGTACCTGCAGACCCGCACCGCAGAGCACCTGGCCAAGCCCGTTCGGCGATGGCTCATCGCCGCGTCGATCATGATGGCCGCAGCGGCGCTGGCCGCCACCGCCGTCATGCCTTTCCTGCAGCAGCGCGTACTCGAGAACTGGATCGCCCGCAAGACGCAGTACTTCCTGCCCGGCCTGGCCATCGGAGCGGTGTTCGGCTTTGCCATGCTGATCGTCACGACGGTCTTCCGCAGCCGCACGCACTGGCCGTTCTACCTGAGCCTGCTGGTGTTCCTGCTGACGCTGGCCGGCGGTATCGCCGTAATGTACCCCTACGCGATCCCGCCCTCGATCACCGTCCCCCAGGCCGCCGCCTCGCGCGAGACGCTGGTCTTCATGCTCATCGGCATCGGCCCGCTGGTCCCGGTGATGCTGCTGTACAACGCCTATCTCTACCGGGTCTTCCTGCGGCCGGAGAAGAGTGCGAAGTTCGAAGATCGAAGTTCGAAGCTTGAATCGGGAGAGTAGCCAAAAGCTAGCGGCGGGGCGCGCCGGACGCGTGCCGCATATAGCTTGTATTGTGCGTGGCACCCGTTATCAAAATGTTTTCTCTGAGTTCTCTGTGCCTCTGTGGCCCAAAAATTAAGCGTTCAATCGCAGCGTGGTCAGCGACGCCGGCGGCAGCGATAGAGAGACTGTGTCCGCCGGCGCGGGGGCGGGCAGATCGGCCGGGGTGACGGCGGTGGGGCGGTCGAAGGTGTTGCTGGCATCGAGGCCGGCGCCGCCGAGGCGACGCATCTGCTTGATGCTCCAGCGCGCGGCGTCGGGGATGGCGAGGTCCACCTTCATTTCCGCATCGGGGCTGAGGTTCAGCAGCGAAACCAGGATTCCCTCATCGCTCTTGGTGGCCGAGACAGATAGGGCGGCGCGAGTTTTACCCCCCGGCAGCGTCAGCGCCGGCTGGGAGTCAATGCGCGTCTGAATCACCTGCCCGCCGCGGTGGCCCTGGAGCATCTCGAAGACGTGGTAGCTGGGTGAGCAGTAGAACTTCTCGCCCTGCGTGTACACCAGCGAATGCAGCACGTTCATCGTCTGGGCCAGGTTGGCCATGGCCACCTTCTCGAAGCGGTGGAACACGTGCAGCACGGCCGCGGCAAAAAGGGCGTCGCACATGTCGGAGGGCTGACCGAGGCCGGCGGTGATGTCGGCTTCCTTGCGCCACAGGCCCCACTCGTCCACGGCAATGTCGACGCTGTGATAGTCGCGCGTGTACTTGACGGCGTATTCGGTGTAAAGCTTGAGGTTGGCCTCCATGCCATCGAGCGAGGCGATGAACTTGCGGTGCTTGTCGGCCGGCGGGTCGTCGGCGGTTGCATCGCCGCCGGCGTAGAAGTGGTACGCCAGCAGGTCGCAGAAGCACATGACGCTGTCGCGCTCGCCCTCGGGGATCGAGCCAAAGAACGGCTCGAGCCAACCGGGCATCAGCGCCAGTACGGTCTTGGCGTCGTTGATGTTCTTGCTCCAGGGCAACTGCGCCTGCGAGGCGAACATCTTGACGTACCCGGCGAACCGCCGCACGCTCAGGGCGTACTGGGCAGCGCCCATCAGCCCGTCGAGGGCATAGTTGGCCTCGTTGCCCAGGCCCCAGAACATCACGTCGAACGGCGCGGGGTGTCCGTTGGCCGCGCGCTGGCGGGTGAGCGTGGTGTCCTTGGCGCAGTTGCAGTACTCAGCCCAGCTTCGGGCCTCTTCCACCGTGCCGGTGCCCAGGTTGCAGCAGAGGTACTTCTGCGTCGCCGGCCCGAGCAGTTCGCAGAACCGCATGAACTCGTGCGTGCCGAAGTGGTTGCTTTCCAGGGCGTTCCAGCCCAGGTTCTGCCGCACCGGCCGCCGATCGCGCGGGCCGATGCCGTCGGCCCAGTGGTAATTGTCCGCCCACTGCCCGCCCGGCCAGCGAACAACTGGCGGGGCGATCTTGCGCATGGCCTCAAGCGTGTCCAGCCGGATCCCGCCGTCGTTGGGGATATCCGAGCCCTCGCCGACCCAGATGCCGTCGTAAATGCAGCCGCCCAGGTGCTCGATGAACTGCCCGTCAATGTACGGGCTGATGCGGTGCTGGGTTTGCTTGGACAGCAATTCAATACGTGCGTTCATGCGGGACCTCTGAGAAAGTAGCCAGTAGCCGGTATCCAGTAACAACAAGAAAGACTACCAGCTTTCACTGGCTACTGGCTACTGGCTACCAAACGCTGTACCATGCGCGCTCACAATGAAGGAATAGAAACATGAAGATCAAAGACTTCCTGGAGCACTTCCTCGCCCAGGCCGACTGGGTCAATCGCGAGCATACCGTCGACCGCATTATCGCCGGCGACGGCGAGGCTGACGCCGACCGCTGCCTGGTGACGTGGATGCCAAGCTTCGTCCACGTGCGCGAGGCGGCGCGCCAGGGCGTCAAGCTGCTGGTCGCCCACGAGCCGACGTTCTACTGCCATCACGACGACCGTCCCGAGATTCATCCGCCCGAGTACAAGATCGTCCAGGAGAAGCTGGCGTTCATCAAAGACAGCGGCCTCAATATCGTGCGCCTGCACGACACGTGGGACCGCTGGCCGGCGGTGGGCATTCCGTGGGCGTGGGGGCAGTTTCTGCAACTGGGCGACAAGCCCGTGGCTTTCGGGGCCGACGGATATCTGCATCGCCACGACATCACCCCGACGACGCTGGGCGCCTTTGCCGCCCGCGTGGCCAAGCGCTGTGCGACCATCGGCGAGCCCCGGGTGCAGGTCACCGGCGACCTGCAGCAGACCGTCAGCAAGATCGGCGTGGGCACCGGCTGCGGGTGCGACATCAACACCTATCGCTCGATGGGTTGCGACTGCTCGGTCGTTTGCGACGACGGTTCGTGCTACTGGTCGGGCATCCAGATGGCCCGCGACGACGGCCATCCGGTCATCCGCGTCAACCACGGCACCAGCGAAGAGCCGGGCATGGTCACGCTGACGCGGTGGATCAATGAGCACCTGCCCGTCAAAGCCACGCACCTGCCGCACGGGTGTATGTTCGAGCTGGTTGGTTGATTGGTTAACTGGCTAATTGGTTAATGGGTCAACCAGCCGACCAGCCAACCAGTTAACGAGTTAACCAATCCACCAGATACGCCCCGGCGCTTGACGCCGCGCGGGCGATGGGGGATCATGTATCATTCGTGTTGACGGATATCCGCGGGTCTTGTGGAAAGTCCATTCATGCTGGAAAAAGTGCAGGCAGACAGGCAAGCGAACCTCGATAAGGTGCGCGAGCTGGGTATCGACCCTTACGGCTGGCGGTATGATACCGCTGCGCCCATCAGCACCGTGCTGGAAGGCTACAAGGAAGACGCCCAAGGTCACGCCCTGGAAGGCCAGGCCGCCGACGTGGCGGGGCGGGTCATCCTCTTTCGTGACATGGGCAAGATGATCTTCGCCCACCTGCGCGACCAGAGCGGGCAGATGCAAATCGCCCTGCGCAAGAATGATCTGGACGAGAAGTCCTGGGCCCTGGCCAAGCTGCTGGACCTGGGTGACATCGTGGCGGCCGCGGGCCCGCTGCAGCGCACCAAGACCGGCGAGATCACCGTCTGGGCCAAGCGCCTGACGCTGCTGTGCAAGAGCCTCGAGCCGATGCCCGAGAAGTTCCACGGCCTTACTGACACGGAGACGCGCTACCGCCAGCGGTACCTCGACCTCGCGGCCAACCCCGACTCGATGGCCGTCTTCCAGAAGCGCGTGGCGATCATCAATCACATCCGAGCCAAGCTGGCTGCCCGCGGATACGCCGAGGTCGAGACGCCGATCCTGCAGCCGATCTACGGCGGCGGGGCGGCGCGGCCGTTTACGACGCACCACAATACCCTCGACGCAGACCTGTTCCTGCGCATCAGCCCGGAGCTATACCTCAAGCGGCTGCTGGTGGGCGGGATGCAGCGGGTCTTCGAGATCGGCCGCAATTTCCGCAACGAAGGCATCGACACGCGGCACAATCCCGAGTTCACGATGATGGAACTCTACGAGGCCTACGCCGACTACGAGGTCATGATGGAGATTACCGAAGAGTTGATCTCCACCGCGGCCGAGAAGGTCGCCGGCGGGCTGAAGATCCCCTACGGCGAGATGGAACTGGACCTGACCCGCCCGTGGCCTCGGGCGACCTACGGCGATCTGCTGGAAAAATACGCCGGCGTGAAGATGCGTGACGCGGCCGCCGTGCGCGCCAAAGCTCGCGAGCTGCAACTGCAGGAGTCCAACAAGGACGACGCGGTGGTGATCAACGAGGTCTTCGAGGCCACCGTCGAGCCGGCGATGGCCAAGATGAACACGCCGCTGTTCGTGAAGGACTACCCGGCCGAGATCTGTCCGCTGACGCGCCGCAAGCCGGACGACCCGGGCATCGCCCTGCGATTCGAGGTGTTCATCGCGGGCATGGAGATCGGCAACGCCTACACCGAGCTCAATGACCCGGCGATTCAGGAGGCCAACTTCCTCCAGCAGGTCAAGGGCGAAGGCGACGGCGCGGCCATGCGGCAGATGGACGAAGATTTCGTAACCGCCCTGCGTCACGGCATGCCCCCGGCAGGCGGACTGGGCATCGGCATAGATCGCGTGGTGATGCTGCTGACAAATCGGCAGAGTATCAGGGACGTCGTGTTGTTTCCGCTATTGAGGCAATAATCGGTAATCAGTAATCGGTAATCGGTAATCAGTAACCAGTAATCAGTAACGTAATCAGCAATCGGATCGGTAACCGATGATCGATAGTCGCTTCTATGGGGTGAGGATATGGAAGAGAGAAGCCCGTTTGGGTTTGAAGATTTGGCGGTATACAGGAAGGCGAGGGAACTGCGGGGCAAAGCTTATGCGTTGGCTGGACGGTTGCCTGACTGTGAGAAATACGGCTTGGCACAGCAACTGCGAAGAGCTGCTGTTTCTGTGACAAACAATATTGCCGAAGGTCATGGACGGTACAGCTGGCAAGACAACACGAAGTTCTGCCGAACTTCTCGAGGCTCTGTGTGTGAAATAGTGGATGATCTCAATACCAGCGAAGATCGGAATTATGCGGATAAGCCAAGCTTGGACGAGATCCGCAAGGTTGCTGCTGAGACGATGAAGCTCCTCAACGGATATATCACCTACCTTCAGAAGCAGAAGACAGGCGACTGATTACCGATACCGATTACGGTTTACCGATTACTGATTACTGATTACTGATTACTGTTTTCAAGAAATGTACAAACTCCACCTACTCCTGACGTACCTGCGCAGCAAGGCCCTGGCGATCCTGGCGATGCTGGGCGTGTCGGCGTGCGTGTTTTTGATGCTCGTCAGCGTCAGCGTCATGAGCGGGTTTCTGTGGAAGATCGAGCGGGCGGCCAAGGGGCTTTTCGGCGACGTCGTCGTCGAGTCCGGCGGCGTCACCGGCATGGCGTACTACGACGAGTTCATCGCCGAGGTGACGAAGAAGGTGCCCGAGGTCAAGGCCGGCTCGCCCTTCATTCTCGCGTATGGCATCCTGCCGGTGCCGGGCACCGATTTTCGCCAGACGATCCAGATCGCCGGCATCCGCCTGCCCCAGCGCGTGGACGTGTCCGACTTCGAGCAGGGGCTCTACTTCGAGGCCGGCGTGCCGCGACCCACGTTCGATCCGCCGGCAAAGCTGCTGCTGGAAAGGATCAAGCAGGACAATGACCAGGTGCTCTTGATCCGCCAGCGCGAGACGCTCAAGGTCTACGCCCTGCAGACCGACCGGGACAAGCTCCTGCCTATCCAGCGCCAGCGCCTGGACAAGCTGCTGGACTCGCCGCCGCCGGTCGGCGACGACGATATGGCCTGGCTCGCCGCGCTGCCGCAGAAGACGGCCGACGACCTGACCGACTCGCAGATGCGCGACATCCTGGCCTCGCAGGCGATCGCCGAGCGGATCCAGACGACGTTTGTCTTCCGGCGCCGCGCTCAGCGATGCATCCTCAACACGCAGAAGTACCGCCAACAGTGGACGGACCTCCGCAACGTGCTGGCACAGGCCCAGGACAAAGGCCCATCCGCATCGACCACCGCCGCGCTGAGTCAGGCCTTGGTGCTGCTGGAGACGCTGGCGGCCGAGGATTTTCTGCGCACGAACAAGTCGGTCGAGGCGGCGCTGCCCGGTCTCAAAGACGAGCTCAAGCGGGCTCGCCAGGACCTGCCCACCGTCGAGACCGTCGACGCCCTGGACCGCTGCCTGGCCCTGACGCAGGAGTACCTGATGGGCGATGCGGCGCACCGCGTCGTTCTGGGCCTGGGCATCGGCGGGCTGTCATTCCGTTCGCCCAAAGGCGAGACGATCCGCCACGTCGTGCCCGGCAACAAGATCTCGCTGCTGATGCTGCCGCTGGGCAAGGCGACCGGCACGTCCATGCCGCAGGTGCAGATGGCCGACTTCACCGTCATCGACGACAATCACAGCGACGTCTCCAGCATCGACTCGAAGTTCGTCTACATTCCCTTTGAGACGCTGCAGGCCATGAACAACATGGCCGCCGAGTACGACGCAGACGACTCCAAGCGGGTGGTCGTGCCGGCCCGCTGCTCGCAGATCCATTTCAAGGTGGACATCGACAAGTGGGTGCCCTCGGCGCGGCTCCTGGAAGGCGCCAAGGGGCAGTGGCTCCCGCACCGGTATTCGGAAGAAGAGATTCTCCAGGATGTCTCGGGCAAGATTCAGGAACTCTGGAAGACCTTCGCGGCCGAGCCCAGCCACCGGGCCTCGGGCGAGGTCTCGATCGTGACGTGGCGGCAGTTGCAGCGGCACGTGATCGGGCCCATCCAGCAGCAGCGAACGCTGGCGATCGTGATGAACAGCATCATGTGGGGCGTGTCGGTGCTGCTGATCGTGGTGATCCTGTACGTGATCGTGGTGCAGAAGACCGCCGACATCGGGATCGTCAAGGCGGTGGGCGGTTCGTCCTGGGGCGTGGCGGGCATCTTCTTCGGCTACGGGGCGATCATCGGGCTGATCGGGTCGGTGCTGGGATCGGTGCTGGGATGGATCTTCGTCAGGAATATCAATGCCATCCAGGACTTCACGGATGCGACAGTGGGTTTCCGCGTCTGGGACCCCGAGACGTTCATGTTCGAGAAGATCCCCAACGAGGTGGACTGGTCCGCGGCGGTGTGGATCATCGCCGGCGCCCTGGTGGCGGGGCTGATCGGGGCGATGATTCCGGCGGTCCGGGCGGCCCGCATGCAGCCGGTGGAGGCCCTTCGCTATGAATGACCTGGCGATCAAGGCCCAAGGGCTGACCAAGAGCTACCACATGGGCAGCTCGACGCTGCGGGTGCTGCGCGGGGTGGACGTGCAGGTGCGCAAGGGCGAGTTCGCCGTGGTGGTCGGGGCCTCGGGCAGCGGCAAGAGCACCCTGCTGCACCTGGTGGGCCTGCTCGACAAGCCCGACGCCGGATCGGTCTGGCTCGACGGCATCGACGCGTCGAAGCTGCCCGCCGCTAAGCGCAATCGGGTGCGATGCCGCGACGTGGGCTTCGTCTTCCAGTTCTACCACCTCGTGCCGGAGCTGGACATTATCGAAAACGTGCTGCTGCCGGTGAAGGTGGACAGCTCGGTCCTCGCCTGGTCGCGCCGCCGCGGGCCCGCCCGCAAACAGGCGGTCGAAATCCTCGAGTCGCTGAATCTCTCGCACCGCCTGGGCCACCGCCCGCGCGAGCTCTCAGGTGGCGAGCGACAGCGCGTCGCTATCGCCCGGGCGCTGATCAACAATCCCAAGGTGCTGCTGGCCGACGAACCCACCGGAAACCTCGACAGCGTCACCGGCAAGCAGATCATCTCGGTGC
This sequence comes from Phycisphaerae bacterium, assembly GCA_039683615.1. Classification (GTDB taxonomy): domain Bacteria; phylum Planctomycetota; class Phycisphaerae; order SM23-33; family SM23-33; genus JAJFUU01. The sequence continues at coordinate 207,591 of JBDKRA010000022.1, read as the reverse complement.
TGCGAAGCTTCAACCAGCAGCGCGGCCAGACGATCCTCATGGTCACGCACGACAACAACCTCGCCCAGCAGGCCGATACCGTCTTTCGCCTCGCTGACGGACGGCTGGGCGGTTGAGGGCGGCGATGGATATCGACCTCAAACGCGAGCCCGTGGGGCTGATCGCCGGCAGCGGACGCCTGCCGTTCCTGGTGGCCAATGGGATCATCGCCACCGGACGCCCGCTGATCACGATCGGCTTTTCCAGCCTCGCTTCGGTTCGCCTCAAGGGGCTGTCGGATGATTTCAAGTGGGTGGGCATCGTGCGGGCCGGCCAGTGGATCCGCTTCTTCAAGAAGCATGGCGTGCACGAGGCCGTCATGGTCGGCGGCGTCAAGAAGCAGGCCATCTACACCCCGCTGAGGCTTTTACGATATGTTCCCGATATCCGCTCCGCTAAGATATGGTATCTGCGGCTGCGGAAAGACAAGCGCGACAACGCCGTCCTGCTTTCAGTGGCCGACGAGCTGCGAAGCGAAGGGATCGAACTGGTGTCGAGCGTGAAATACTGTCAGGAGCATCTGGCCGACGAAGGGCTGATGACGCACAAGCCGCTGCCCGGCGGCGTGGCGGCCGACGTGGATTTCGGCTGGTACATCGCCCGCGCCAGCGCGGACCTGGACATCGGCCAGAGCATCGCCGTCAAGGAGCGCGACATCATCGCCGTCGAGGCGATGGAGGGCACCGACGCGATGATCCGCCGCGCGGGGCGCGTCTGCCGCAAGGGCAAGTGGATCATGGTCAAGGTTGCCCGCCCCAAGCAGGACATGCGCTTCGACGTGCCCACCGTCGGGCCCAGCACCATCCGAAATCTCAAAGACGCCAAGTGCGCCTGCCTGGTCGTCGAGGCCGGCAAGACGCTGATCGTCGACAAGCCCGCAACGCTGGCGCTGGCGGACAAGCTGGGAATCGCCGTGGTCGGCAAGGGCGTTGCCCCGACGTCGCAAAAGACTACGACGTGCCGGCCTGACTGAGGCGCCCCAGATTGGTGGCGTGAAGGCTGGCGGCGGTGAGAATGTGTCGAAGCCTCTCAATGCTGATATCGGCCAGGAAGTCGTCGGTGAAATCCATCTCAAAATCGCATCGGATGGCCCGCAGCAGGCGGACGAGCTCCGGGCGGTCCAGCGTCTGCAGGGCAGCGACAAACTTTATTGCATGCTTCGGGGGCATCGGGTTCCTCGCCAAAAGGCACTTACTCTTTATCGGAAGGCCGGGGCAATGGCTGTGAACAATTTGTGCATAACCCTTGTACTAAGGCGGTAACTTACTACAGAAGAACAAGTTGCTTTAAGATTGACCTTTGCGTGAACTGTTAGGAAAATCGGAAAATGATAGGAGAAAGCACCTAGGAGATCGTAGGTAACTTCCCTGTGGACACGCCTTGCACAAGTGATTTTGACTACGCTCTGCCTGCCGGGTTGATCGCGCAGTTCCCCTCGCCGCAGAGGGGGCAGTCGCGGCTGATGGTTCTCGATCGCCCTGGCGGTGTCGTCAGCCACCGCACCTTTGCCGATCTGCCACAGTTCCTGCGCCGCGGCGACGTGCTGGTGGTCAACGACACGCGAGTCCTGCCAGCCCGCTTCGTCTGCCGTCGCGCCTCGGGCGGACGCATCGAAGGCCTCTTCCTTCACCAGGCCCCGCCGCGCCAGTGGCAAGTCCTCCTCAAAGGCGCCGGGCGGTGCAAAGCCGGCGAAACGCTCGTCATGGAGCGAGCCCAGGACGTCTCGCTGATCCTGGAGCGAAATCTCGGACAAGGCTGCTGGCTCGTGAACGGTTCGGCGCTGGAACCGGCTGCCGCCATCCTTGCCCGCGCCGGCACGATTCCCCTGCCACCGTACATCCGCCGCGATCCCCAGGCCGGCGACGAACAGGACCGCCGGCGATACCAGACCGTCTACGCTGCCTGCGACGGCGCCGTGGCCGCCCCGACGGCCGGGCTGCACTTCACACAGGAACTGCTGGCGCAACTGGCCGACATGGGCGTCGAGCAGGTCAGCGTAACGCTGCACGTGGGAGTCGGCACGTTCGCACCGGTCAAGGCCGAGCGCCTGGCGGACCACCTGATGCACAGCGAATGGTACGAGCTCTCAGTCCCCGCGGCCGCCAGACTAAACGCCGCCCGCGCTGCCGGCAGGCGCATCGTGGCCGTCGGCACCACGTCGGTGCGCGTTCTGGAGACGCTCGCCGCCAGACAAGGTTCAACGCTCGCTGCGGATAGCGGCTGGACCGATATCTTCATCTATCCCCCCGCGCACTTCCGCTGCGTCGATGCGCTGATTACGAACTTTCACCTGCCCAGGAGCACGCTGCTGATGCTGGTAGCCGCCTTCGCCAGCCCCGGTTCGACCAAAGGCGTCAAGACGATCCTGGACGCCTACGCCCAAGCCGTAGCCGAGAAATACCGCTTCTTCTCCTACGGCGACGCCATGCTGATTCTATAGAAAGATGCCAGCAGCGAAAGTTGGCGGCGGGGCTTGCCCCACGCGGCGGTCGAGCAGGAGAAACCGCGTCGAGCAAGTCGCAGATCCCCTGGGGGCTCGACCGCTAACTTCTGTTGGTTGCATTCTTCCTGAGCATTTCGCGCATGGTCGCGGCCAGGTGCGTGCCGTCGAGGCCGACTCGCCCTAGCTGCTCGCTGCGCGAGGCGTGCGAGATGAACTTATCGGGCAGGCCCGCCAGGCGGACGTTGGAGGCGTCGAGCCCTTTTTGTGCGGCCAGTTCCAGCACGGCTGAGCCCAGCCCGCCGACGACGGCGTGGTCTTCCACCACCAGCAGCGGGCGGCGGCTGGCGATCAGGGTTGCGAGGGTCGCCGCGTCGAGCGGCTTGGCGAATCGGGCGCTGTAGACAGCCGTCTCGATGCCGTTGCCGGCCAATTCCCCCGCGGCGTCGAGGGCCTGCTCGACCATCGCGCCGTAGGCGAAGATGGCCGCGTCGGCGCCTTCGCGCACGCAGCGGCTCTTGCCCAGCTCGAACGGCGGGCATGGGCCTTGCAGCGGCGGGGGAATCTCGTCGCGCGGGTAGCGGATGGCCACAGGACCCTCCAGCGACAGCGCAAAGGTCATCGCGGCCCGCAGTTCTTCGGCGTCGCCGGGGGCCATCAGCACCATGCCCGGCACGGCGCGGAACATCGCGATGTCCATGAAGCCCTGGTGCACGGCACCGTCCGAGCCGACCAGGCCCGCGCGGTCCATGCACAGCAGCGCCGGCAGCTTTTGCAGCGCCAGTTCCTGGAAGACCTGGTCCACCGCGCGCTGCATGAAGGTCGAATAGATCGCCACGACCGGCCGCAGCCCCGCGCGCGACAGCCCGGCCGCCATCGCCACCGCGTGCGACTCGCTGATGCCCACGTCGACGAATCGGCCCGGATATGCCGCGCGGAACTCCGACAGTCCCGTCCCGTCGGGCATGGCAGCCGTGATGGCCATGATGCGTTCATCCGCCGCGGCCAGGTCCACCAGGATCTCCGAGAACGCCGCCGTCCAGGAGGGGTTCTCGGTCTTGGCGAAGACGGCCTTGCCTTCCTCGATGACGTACGCCGGCGGGCTGTGGAACCGGCAGGGGTCTTCGACGGCGTATTGGCAGCCGCGGCCCTTTTGCGTGTGAACGTGCAGGACGACGGGCTGGTTGACGGCCGCCAGGCGGCCCAGGATGTGCACCAGGGCGTGGATGTTGTGCCCGTCGACGGGGCCGAAATACGCGATGCCCAGCGACTCGAAGAAGCTGCCCCCGTGCAGCGTGGTCCGCAGGCCGGCCTTGATCTGGCGGAGGGCTTCAGAAATTTCCTCGCCCAGCGGCAGGCGCTGGAGCATGGTCTCGGTCGACTGCTTGATGTCGCTGTACGTGTGCGAGGTGCGGACGCGGTCCAACATGCCCGCCAGGGCGCCCTGCGAGGGGTCGATCGACATCGAGTTATCATTGAGCACGATCAGGAACTGCCGTTTGAGCAGCGCCGCGTTGTTGAGCCCCTCCAGCGACAGGCCGTTGACGATGCTCCCATCGCCCACCACCGCCACCACGCGCGTGTCGCGCCCGGCGATCTGGTCGGCCCAGGCCATCCCCGCCGCCGTCGATATCGCCGTGCCGGCGTGGCCGGTGGCGAACAGGTCGTACAGGCTCTCGGACGGGGCGGGAAAGCCGCTGATGCCCCCGGCCTGGCGCAGCGTGGAGAACCGTTCGCCGCGCCCCGTCAGCAGCTTGTGGGCGTAGCACTGGTGGCCGACGTCCCAGAGCAGCCGGTCGTGCGAGAAATCGAAGACGTTGTGCAGCGCGACGGTCAACTCCGCGATGCCCAGGTTGCTGGCCAGGTGCCCGCCGTTGCTCGAGACGACCTCGATGATCCGCTGCCGCAACTCGTCGGCGACCTGCACGAGCTGCTCCTCGCTGAGGCGGCGCAACTGGTGCGGCGTGACGATCCTGTCGAGCAACCGTTGCTGTGGCATCAATTCTTCCTCAAGCCTGCACGGGCGAGACGCCCGTGTGACTCATGGGCAAGATGCCCATGCTACTTTAGTTTGTCCGCCGCGTCAGCAGGTCCGCCAAGTCCGCCAGGTCTGCGCCGCGCGGCCCCAGCGGGGCCAAGGCTGCGACCGCCTTTGCGGCAAGTGCATCCGCCAGTTCGGCCGCGCCCTGCATGCCCAGTTCTGTCACGGCGGTCCGCTTGGCCTGGCGGCTGTCCTTGCCGGGCGTCTTGCCCAGCTCGCCGGCGCTGCCAGTGACATCCAGGATGTCGTCGACGACCTGAAACGCCAGGCCCAGCATCTGCCCGTAGGCCCGCAGGGATTCCACTATTGTATCGGCTGCACCGCCGCAGATACCCCCCAGAACTGTGGCGGCCGCTATCAGGGCGGCGGTCTTGCGCTGGTGAATGCGCTGCAGGCCCTCGATTCCCTTTTCTACGGCGCAGAGATTCATGTCGGCCACTTGCCCGGCGATGAGCGCCGCCCCGCCGGCCGCGCCGGCCAGTTCGCTCACCAGTTGCCCCGCGCGGGGCCCGCCGCCGAGCAGGCCAAACGCCCGCGTCAGCAGCGCGTCGCCGACGAGAATCGCCATCGCCTCGCCGAACTTGACGTGAGCGGTGGGGCGCCCCCGCCGCAGCGCGTCGTCGTCCATCGCCGGCAGATCGTCATGCACGAGGCTGTAGCAGTGGATCAACTCCACCGCTGCGGCGCAGCGCCCGACGAGTTCCGCCTGCGGCGCAGTGTCGCCGCCGACGGCCGTGGCTGAAAGGTACACCAGCGACGGGCGCAATCGCTTACCGCCTTCGGTGCAGTATCGCATCGCCGCCGCCAGCGACTCGGGCGTGCCCGGCTCGACCAGCCACTTCGCCAGGTCACCCTCAAATCGCCGCCCGCACGGGCCCAGCAGATCATGGAGCGTGCGTGTTGTTCTTTCCTGAGTCATGGAATGCAACTGGAGATTATACCCAGAAAAACCAGTAGCCGGTAGCCGGTAGCCAGTAACGGGGATTAATGCGAATCTGACTGGCTACGGGCTACTGGCTACTGGCTACCATACCGGCTACTAGCTTTTCCGCCGCAATCTGTGATAATGTGCGGCCTTGTTGCGCGGGCCAGGCCCGCAGGAGTTTTGGCAATGTCGAAAATACATCCCACCGCCATCGTGGACGCCGGGGCCCAACTGGGCGATGACGTGGAAATCGGTCCCTACTGCATCGTCGAAGACGGTGTCACCCTCGGGGCCGGCACGGTCCTGCGCTCGGGCGTGGTGATCCGTCGCTACACCACGATGGGCCAAGGCAACTTCGTCGACAGCCACACCGTCATCGGCGGCGACCCGCAGGACTTCAAGTTCGACCCCAAGCAGGTCAGCTACGTTCGCATCGGCGACCATAACATCATCCGCGAGTACGTCACCATCTCTCGCGCCACCGGCGAGGGCAACACGACGGTCGTCGGCAACAACACGATGTGGATGGCCAGTGCCCATGCCGGGCACAACGCCGTCATCGAAGACAACGTCATCCTCGTCAACGGCTCGGCTGTCGGCGGCCACGCCACCGTCGGCACCGGCGCGATCCTGTCAGCCCACGCCCTGGTGCACCAGTTCTGCTGGATCGGTCGCAACGTCATGACGCAGGGGCAGAGCGGCTTCAGCACGCATGTGGCGCCCTTCACGCTCTGCGCAAACATCAACTGCTGCGTCGGTCTCAACGCCATCGGCCTGCGGCGAAACCCCAAGGTCACCGAGAAAGATCGCGCCGAGGTGAAGGAAGCCTTCAAGCTGGTCTATCGCCGGCACCTGTCGGCCAAGGAGTCACTCGCCGCGATGGACGCCCATACCGAGTGGGGGTGGGCGGCATCGGAGTTCCGCCAGTTCATCCGCAACGTGCGCGAGGCGCGCAAGCCCCACAATCGCGGCCTGTGCCCGCTGCGCCGCCGCGTCATGACCGGCGAGGAGTAATGACAATGGCCGCGCTGATTGATACCGCTTCGCTGCAGCAGGCCGTCCGCCGCTGTATCGCGTCGACCCCCATCACCGACATCCATACGCACCTCTTCCCGCCCTCGCACGGGGGACTGATGCTATGGGGTATCGACGACCTGCTGACGTACCACTACCTGGTTGCGGAACTGTTCATGGTAGCCCCGCGGTCGCTGACTCCGGAAAAGTTCTGGGCCATGCCCAAGGCCGCCCAGGCCGACCTGGTCTGGAAGCACGTGTTCATCGAGGGCGGGGCAATGAGCGAAGTGGCCGGCGGCGTGGTGACCACCCTCAACCTGCTGGGCATCGACGCCGGCCCACGCGACCTGAGCAGCATCCGCAAGTGGTACGCGGCGCAAACGGCCGAGGATTATCTCGCCCGCGTCTTCGAGCAGACGCACATCGACTACGCCGTGATGACCAACGACCCGTTCAAGGCCGAAGAGGTCAAGTGCTGGAAGGCCAAGCCCGTACGGCCGGTGCCGGCGTTCCTCAAGACCGCCCTGCGCATCGACACTCTGATTGTGGATTGGCCCGGAGCCTGCCGGCTGTTGCAGACCCAGGGCTACGACGCCCAGCCCGCCGGCGGCAGCGTCAGCTTCGCAGAGGCCCGCAGGTTCCTTCTCGATTGGGCGAAGATTCTCAAGCCGACGTACCTGGCGGCCTCGCTGCCGCCGACGTTCGTGTATCCCGAAGGCACGACCGCACCGCAGGTGGTGCAGAATGTCGTCGTGCCGGTGGCGATGGAGTTGGGCGTGCCGCTGGCGATGATGATCGGCGTGCGCCGCGGCGTGAACCCGCCGCTGCGCGACGGCGGCGACGGCCTGGGCGTGGCCGACGTGCGGGCGGTGGAAAATCTCTGCCGCGAGTTCCCCTCCGCCAAGTTCATCGTGACGATGCTCGCCCGGGCGAACCAGCACGAGTTGACGGTGCTCGGCCGCAAGTTCCGCAATCTGCACATCGAGGGCTGCTGGTGGTTCTGCAACAACGCCAGCATCATCGAAGAGATGACCCGCATGCGCCTGGAGCTGCTGGGGACGGCCTTCACGCTCCAGCACAGCGACGCGCGCGTGGTCGACCAGGTGATCTACAAATGGGCCCACGCCAAGCGCATCGCTGAGAAAGTGCTCGTCGAGCGCTACACGAAACTCTTCAACGACGGCTGGCGGCCGACCGAGCCCGAGATCGCCCGCGACATTCGCAACCTCTTCGGCGGTGCATTTAAGGCGTTCCTGGCGAAGTGATCTTCCGCGTTCTGGAAGAGAGCACGAATGTCACGAATGAAGCTAATGCAGAAATAAGGAACGGCATAGAAGCGCGCACATCAGTTTTGTTGTTTCTTCTATTCGCCCCATTCGTGACATTCGTGTTCTCTTTGGGCGACGCAGGATTCTCGCGGTTATTTCTTTTTGCCCAGCTCGCGGCTGCGATCGGCGGCGGCGGCGATAGCTTTGACCAACTTCTCTTTGACCTTCGCGCCGTCGAGGACTTTGATAGCCGCTTCGGTCGTGCCGTGGGGACTGGTGACTTTGGCGCGCAGGGCTTGGGGAGATTGGGTGCCGGCGGCCAGGAGCTTGGCGGCCCCGGCGCAGGTCTGCGTGGCCAGGAGCAGGGCGGTGCTTTCGGGCAGGCCTTCGGCCACGCCGGCCTCGATCATCGCCTCTATGAGGTAGAAGAAGTATGCCGGACCCGAGCCCGAGACGGCTGTCACGGCGTCCATCATGTCTTCTTCCACGCGGACAGTCTTGCCCCGGAAGGCGAAGAACTCCTCCGCCTGGCGCATGTCGCCTTCGCTGGCGCGCGGGCCGGCGCACAGGGCGCTCATGCCCTCGCCCACCAGCAGCGGCGTGTTGGGCATCACGCGGATGATGCGTCCCTTGCCGCCCAGCCCGCGGTCGATGGCGGCCGTGGTGATTCCCGCGGCGATGGAGATGACGAGCGTGCCGTCGGTGACGGCGGCGTTGATGCCCGTCAGCACGTCCGTCATCGTCTGGGGTTTGACCGCCAGCACGACGCAGGGACACGCGGCGGGAATGAGATTATCTGTCACGGCCTCGGCGCCGATGGCCGTCATCAATTCGCGGCGGTCCGATACCGGATCGGACACCACGACATTGGACGCCTGCACGCGCGGGCTGTTGTTGACGATGCCCCGGACCAGGGCCTCGGCCATGTTGCCCCCGCCGATGATACCTAGCGTGTAGTTCTGCATGCATGCACTCCGTTAGCTGGTTGACTCGTTGACCGGTTAACTCGTTAACTGGAGATGCCCAATTTACCATTAACCAGTCAACCAGTTAACCCAGTCAACCAACTCACAGTTCACTCTTAAGCCTCTTGAGCGTGTTCATCGCCTCCAGCGGCGTCAGGTTGTTCAGGTCCAGGCCCTTGAGTTCGCGGGCGATCCGCGCGGGGGCGTCGGCGAAGAGGTTGAGCTGCGCCGCGGCCTGGCGGGCGCGCTCGGCCAACTCGGGCATGTCGAGGCCTTCGGCCAGGTGTGCCTGGAGCTGGGGCAGGATTTCCCGCGCCCGCTCGATGACCTCGCGCGGCACGCCGGCCAGCCGCGCCACGTGCACGCCGTAGCTGCGGTCAGTTCCGCCGGTGGTGATCTTGTGCAGGAAGATCACTTCGTCCGCCCACTCGCGCACGGCCACATTGAGGTTCTTCGTGCCGTCGAGGAGGCTCTCGAGCTCCGTCAATTCATGGTAGTGCGTGGCGAACAGCGCGCGGCACTTCACGCGCAGCGCCAGGTGCTCGCTGATCGCCCACGCCAGCGCCAGCCCGTCGTACGTGCTGGTTCCGCGGCCGACTTCGTCCAGAATCACCAGCGAGCGGCTGGTGGCGTTGTTGAGGATGTTGGCCGTTTCGACCATCTCGAGCATGAAGGTGCTCAGCCCGCGCGTCAGCTCATCGGCCGCCCCAACGCGGGTGAAGATGCGGTCGGCCAGGCCGATCATCGCCTCGTCGGCCGGGATGAAGCTGCCCGTCTGCGCCAGCAGCACCAGCAGCGCTACCTGGCGGATGTACGTGCTTTTGCCGGCCATGTTCGGGCCGGTGATGATCAGCAGGCGGTTGTCCTTGGCGTCCATGACGACGTCGTTAGGCACGAACTGCTCGCGGAGCTGCTCGGCCAGCACCGGGTGGCGCCCGCCGATGATCCGCAGGACGTTGTCCTGCGTGATTTTCGGTCGCTTGTATCCCCGATGCCGCGCGAGCTGCGCCAGCGAGCCCAGCACGTCCAGTGTCGCCAGCGCCTCGGCCGCCGCCTGGAATGCAGCCAGATGCGTCGCCAGCGCCAGGCGGAGCTTCTCGAAGATGTCCGCCTCGAGCGCGCGGGCCCGCTCCTCGGCCGTAAGCACTTCGCTTTCGTACTGCTTGAGCGGCCCGGTGACGTATCGCTCGGCGTTCTTGAGCGTCTGCTTGCGGATGTAGTCCGGCGGGGCCTTGTCGGCCGTCAGGTGCGAAAGCTCGATGTAGAACCCGAAGACGCGGTTGAAGCCGACCTTGAGGTTGGGCACGCCGATGCGCTGGGCCTCGGCCGCCTGGTACTCGGCCAGCCACCGCTGGCCGTCGTGGCCGATGGACCGCAGGCGGTCGAGCTCGAGGTCGTACCCTGCCGCGATCACGCCGCCCTCGCGCAAGATGTTTGGGCAGTCGGGATCGATCGCCCCGGCGATGAGCTGGGCTGGAGCATCCAGCCCCGTCAGGTGCGGGGCCAGCTCGGTGACCAGCTCGCTGGCGATGCCTTCGAGCATGGCCGCCAGTTTGGGCAGCATCGTCAGCGTCTGACCCAGGGCCACGACCTCGCGCGGGCGCACGCGCGCCAGGGCGATGTTGGCCGCGATCCGGTCGATCTGCGAGGCGCTCTTGAGCAGCTCGCGCAGGGCGTGCAGGCGGCGCGGATCTTCGGCGAGTTCTTCGATGGCGTCCTGGCGTGCGACGATCTGGCTGTAGTTGGTCAGCGGAAAGGTCACCCAGCGCTCCAGCAGCCGAGCGCCCATGCCCGTGCACGTCTGGTCGATGCACGCCAGCAGGCTGCCCGCACGCTGATTGCTGCGCAGCGTGCGGTGAACCTCCAGGCAGCGCAGCGTGTTGCCGTCGATGGCCATGTGGCTGGTGCGCTGGAACTTCCGAAGCTGCGCGATGTGCGCCAAGGCCGTCTTCTGCGTCTCCCGCAGGTACTCGATCAATGCCCCGGCGGCCGACAGCGAAGGCTCGTAAGCGTCGAAGCCGAAGCCCTCGAGCGTGTGTACGTGAAAATGTTCCCGAAGCTGCTGCATGGCGGTGTGCATGTCGAACGCCCAGGCACCGCGCGACGTAACGGCGGCGTTTGTACACTGGCGGATCGACGCGCGATACGACTGCTCGTCATGCGCTGAACCTTCGGCGATCAGCACCTCGGCCGGTGCGATGCGGACCAGTTCATCCAGCAAGTGCTCGCAAGGCACGAGCATGGTCCAGAACGCCCCGCTGGAAAGCTCGACCCAGGCCAGTCCCGCCTGCGGCTTGGCGTCTTTCTTTTCGCCGTCGCCGCCTTCGCCTGTGGCGCCACCCGGCGCAAAGATAGCGGCGAGATAATTCCCCTCATTGCGGTCCAGCAGCGTCTCGTCGGTCAGCGTCCCGGGCGTGATCAGCCGCGTGACGTCGCGCTTCACCACGCCGACGGCTTCCTTGGGATCCTCAACCTGCTCGCAGATGGCGACGCGATGCCCCGCCTTCACCAGCCGCGCGAGGTAGCTATCGAGCGCGTGGTAAGGAATCCCCGCCAGCGGCACGGCCGAGGCGCCTTTGCTGCGACTGGTCAGCGCCAGCCCCAACTCCCGCGAGGCAATCTTGGCGTCTTCATGGAACATCTCATAGAAGTCGCCCATGCGGAACATCAGGATGTACTCGGGGTACTGGTCCTTGAAGACCCTGTACTGCCGCATGGCCGGGGTGTCAAAGTTGCTGTCCGCTTGCGTCACGAGGGCGATGATAGCAGGAATAGTTCGAAGATCGAAGATCGAAGTTCGAAGAACGGCAGCGCGGACTACCACAGAGAGGCAGAGAGAAACGAGAGTAGCAAAGGCGTACTAGAAAAAAAGGACGCCAAAGCGCCGCGCGTTAGCGGCGGAGCTTTTTCGCGCGAGGTTCCTGTCTGTCTTGGTACCTCTTTATCCCAAGACGTCCTACTTCGATGGCGGCGGCAGGGTCGGGGGCGCGGGCGGCTGGCCAGGGGGCGAGGGGGAGATCACGGAAAAGCCCGCCGTGAGGGGCTCGCTCACGATGTTGTAGCCGGGGCCGAATTGTTGAACGAAATAGAGGGAATAGGCCCGCAGGAAGATGTGCAGTGGCAGCGTCAGGACGGCGCTCAGGTATGGCAGAAAGCCCAGGCAACAGGTGAAGCATCCGGCCAGCACCGAGATGATCCCGACCGCTATCGCCAAGGCGATCTTCATTAGGAAGAAGAGCACGATCGCCCCGGCGTTGCCCGGGAGCAACGTGAGGCGGAACTCCCGCCACGCCGCCAAAGTGCTCGAGCGACGCAGGTACATCAGAGGGACAACGAAGTTGCTCGTGCAGGCCGAGATCACCGCGACGATGAAAAAGACAGACAGGAGAAGCACGAAGCCGACGAGGATCGCGACGATGGCCGAGCCCCCGAATTCGCGCCGGTGGATGTCCGGGAGAGAGATCAAAAAGCAGAGCGCGGTGATGACCAGCACGGCCGCCGTTGCGATGAGTCCCAGGCACAGCCAGAAGAGGAACAGGCTGTTGCCCTGGGCGCGGAATGCCCGCCATGGCCGGGCGATCTGTGTCGGGTTGTGGTTGCAGGCGATGTTGTCGATGAACATGAACGTCGCCCGGCTCTTGAGCCAGGAAATCGCCAGGCCGATTGCCAGAATCAAGACCACTGCAACCGCGGCCAGTACGATGACCAATGTCAGGTTGGCCGAGATCCAGTTGCCGACATCGTCAAATGCTGTCCCGCCTCCACCGCCACCCCGGTCGCCGGGGTTGGAGAAGTTGAAGTTGACGCCGCCTTCTCCCAGGGCTGACAGCCAGGCGACAAAGCCCAGCGCGAACCAACGGGAGATATCGAACGGCTGAAACGTCATGAGTCGGGCCCGATCGATGGCCTGCCCGACTGGACCCGTGACGGAAATGGACATCGCGTTGCTCCTCTACGCCGAAATCATCCTCAGACCGGCAGGGACTCGACATTGAACCAGAAGTCGATGGCGTGATTATCGGTCTGAATGACACTGATAGGCAATCTGATTCTGCCTTCTCGGGCGATTAGGGCCCCAGGGCCAGGTCTAGGGTTGAGGTCCCCCCGTCGCGAGCCCTGTAAGGGCGCCTCACGATGTTGTTTCGCCCCTTCAGGGCTCAGAACATATGGGCACCATGCTACCCAGGGCGGCGCTGCGCTGTGCCCTGGGCTGACGAATATTCGCCCTTTAGGCGAAAGAGCGCCTCTGTGTCGAATAGCCCTGGCGGCCGCAGCGGTTACTCTTCCACGCACCGCTGCGCAGGCTGCCGCGCGGGGTGGCGGGCGAAGGCTTCTATCGCGTGGTATTCGGGCAGGCCCAGGGCGTCGTAGGTTTTGGCGGTGGACATATTGCGGTCTTCGGCCCTCTGCCAGAACTCGCGGCTGTCGTAGGGGCCCGGGAACATGGCGCGGTCTTTCTGGCTCTGGTGGCGGAAGATCGTGAAGCGTTTGTGGCGCAGCTCGTCGGGCGAGAGCGGCACGGCCATGTCGATCTGGTCGATGGCCCACTCCTGCCAGGCCCCGCGATAGAGCCAGATTTCCGGGTCGCCCTTGCCGGCGGCTTTGTAGCGGCCCAGGGCCTCCATTGCCGCGTCCAGGCACAGGCGGTGCGTCCCGTGCGGGTCGGACAAGTCGCCGGCCGCGAAGACCATGTCGGGGCGAACCTTCTCGATGATATCCTGCACGGCGGCGATGTCCTCGGGCGAGACCTCGAGTTTCTGCACGCGGCCGGTGTTGTAGAAGGGCATGTTCAGGAAGTGGATGTTGCGGTCGGCCAGGCCGCAGAATCGTGCGGCGTCGATGGCCTCGCCTTGGCGGATGAGTCCCTTGATCTGCTGGATCTCGGGGCTGTCGACCTGCCCGGGCTTCTTGCGAAGCAGGAACTGCTCGATGTGCTCCTCGATAACGGACGTCTGCTCGGGCGTGAGGCCGAAGATCTTGTTGAAGCCGCGCACGAACTCGGCGTAGCGGGCCACGTCGTGGTCGAACACGCTGAGGAACCCGCTGACCATGTACGCGGTATGCACCTCGTGGCCCTGCTCGACGAAGCGGGCCATCGTGCCGCCCATCGAGATCACGTCGTCGTCGGGGTGTGGGCTCAGGATCAGCACGCGGCGCTTGCGGTTCTTGCCGCCGGGCCAGCCGGTGATCGTGGCCATCAGGTGGCGGAAAACCTCAAGGTTGATCTTGTACGCGCCGCCGCCGCTGCGGACGAGCTCGGCCAGGCCGTTCTCGGCGTAGTCCTCTTCCACCAGGCGCAGGATCGGCTTGTCCAGCTTGGTCGCCAGCCAGACCACCGCGCGGTGCGTGAGTTGGGCGTCCCACTGGCAGTGTCCCAGCTTCCACGGGCTGGCGACGCGCGTCAGCTCGGCGGCCGCCGCCTGGTCGATGTAGACGACCGACGAGGGATGGTCCTGCAGGAAGCTGGCGGCCACGTCGATGGAGACTTCCTCTTCGACGGCGCGGCGGATCATTGGGGCCTTGTGCTCGCCGAAGGCCAGCATGGCGATCTCGCGGGCTTCGAGGATCGAGCCCACTCCCATGGTGATGGCGAACTCGGGGACGTGCTCTTCGCCGAAGAAGTCGCCGGCGGCGTCTTTGCGGGTGATGGCGTCGAGGTGGATGCGGCGCGTGCGGCTGTCGCGGTGGCTGCCGGGCTCGTTGAAGCCGATGTGGCCGCTGCGCCCGATGCCCAGGACCTGGAAGTCGATCCCGCCGGCGTCGGCGATGGCCTGTTCGTACTGGCGGCAGAACTCGTCGAGCTTGTCCTCGGCCACTTCGCCCGAGGGGATGTGGATGTTTTCGGACTTGATGTTGACGTGGTCGAGCAGGTTTTCGTGCATCCAGCGGTGGTAGCTCTGGAGGGCGCTATGCGGGATGGGCCAGTACTCGTCGAGGTTGAACGTGACGACGCGCGAGAAGTCCAGGCCCTCCTCCTTGTGCAGGCGGATCAGTTCGCGATAGACGTTGACGGGCGTGTGTCCGGTGGCCAGGCCCAGCACCGTGCTCTGCCCGCGGGCGTTCTTCTCGCCGATGACGCGGGCGATGCGTGCGGCGACGGCCTTGCTGGCCGATTTGCTGTCGCGGAAGATGCGGACGGTGAGGCGCTCGATTCCCTTCGGTTCCATGTTGGCATCCTTGGTTAATACACGGGCGTGCGCTGACGTGCATGGAATACTCCACTGAACCTGGAAATGCAAGAGCCACGCCAGGTATACTGGCGGCCGTGCCGTCGCTCATTGGACATAGCCTGGTGGGTCTGGGTGTCGCGCAGGGGCTGTTCGGCTTCAGATCGAAGCAGGTGCTCGCCGGGGCAATCATCTGTGCGGGGCTGGCGGATCTGGATGTGATCGGGGTGGCCTGGAAGATTCCATACGAGAGTTTCTTCGGGCACCGTGGCTTCTTCCACTCCATCTTCTTTGCGTTGGTGCTGGCGACGACGATGATGCCGATCGGCTTTCGCGGACTTTCGCCACGGCGGGGCAGATGGTGGGCCATCTGGGGCCTGTTCGCGTTTCTGGCCTGCTCGCACGGCGTGCTGGATACGATGACGCACGGGTACGGCGGCCCGGCGGGGCACGGGGTCGCGCTGCTGAGTCCGTTAGACTCCACCCGATATTGGATGAGTTGGCAACCGATTGTCATTGCCCCAGGCGGCCTGCGCGAGTTCTTTGACGGCGGGAAAATGACAGACTGGGGCAAGGCCGTGCTGGTGAGCGAGGCGTTGTATCTTTACTTGCCAACGGTGGCTCTGGTGGTCGTCGGCGCCTTGGTCAGACGGTGGCGACAGCGTCGCCTGGGCTGTCTATAATAAGTCTGCACCCATCGCCGCCAGCCAAGGGTTACACGTACTGCGGCAGATGCCGCGATAAACACGAAGGAGAGACTAATGCGAACAGTGATGATCGGGTGTGCGGTGGTGATGGTGTGGGCGTTTCTGGCCATCTCGGCGGCCCCGGCGGCCGAGCTTACGGTCGAGGCCGTGCGGGATGTCAAAGGCGACGGCCCCGACGGCAAGGGCAACTCCATTGACGACACTTGGGGCTTCTGGTTTGAATTGGTCCAGGCCAAGGAGTACCGCCGCCTGGATCTGGCGACGGCGAACCTCAGCGCCGACCAACGCGCCAACGGGATTCGCGACCCCAAGGCCCGCAGAGGCCACCAGGGTAAAGTCCGCGGACCCATCGGGGCCTACCTGCCCAACAAAGACGCCACCGAAGGCTGGATCTATCACAGCGACTGGGATGGCCGCTTTGAAGGCGTCTGGGGCGACACCAAGGCCAAGCAGATCATCGCCCATCCGTACACCGAGAAGACCAATGCCGCCGGCGTGGGCGTGACATACAAGGCGCCCGCCGACGGGCTGTACACCATCAGCGGCAAGGTGACGGACATGCAGGTCACCAAGATGGCCAATGCCATGATCGATGGGATCACCGTCGTGATCAGCATTGCCGAAAACGATGCGGCCCAGATCAAGCCGGTCAAGGTCGTCGGCAAGACCGAGCCGATCGGCGATACCGTCGGGCCCGAGTCGCGCGAGTTCAAGTTCGAGAAGGTCGCTCTCAAGAAGGGCCAGCTTGTCCTGCTGAACATCGACCCCAACAAGGGCTGGGGCGCCGACATGACGCGCATCGACAGCTTCAAGATCGAGCCGGTCACGGCGGCCTCGGCAAGCTGGAATACGCCCGCCTTGGCGGCGGCGCTGCTGGCGGCGGCTGGCACAGCCGGCCTGCTGGTCCGCAGAATGTTCTGACCGACTGCTGAACAGGATTCAGACACGAGCGGCCGTCCCATCCGGGGCGGCCGCTTGCGTTTGGTCGCATGCCGTGTGGGTCAATACTTGAGGTTCTTCTTGGCGGCCTGCTCGCGCAGGGTCTCGACGACCTTGGCGTCGAAGGACGCCGCTTTCGGGGCTGAGGCGGCGGCCTTGGCCGTCTCGGCTTTGATGTGTGCATCGCGCCGGGCCGAGACCTCAGCGATCTGCTTGAGTATCTCCTGGCGCTGCGTGTTCTGCCGGTCGATGTACTCCTTCTGCTGCTGGGGCGTCATCTTCTGCATAGTCTCGGGCAGTTGGGCCTTGTCGAGCTTGGCCAGATCGGTCTTGTTCTTGACGACCTCCTCGACCAGGTCGTTGCCGGCGGCCTTGCCCGAGCCCAGGGAAAACGATGCGCGATCGGCCGCCGACGCGACGGGCATGGCCTTGGCGGCTTCATTGAGATGCGCCTGTTTCTCGCGCGTCTTGCTGTCGCCATAGGGCACAGCCGTCGCGACGAGCTTCTCGTTCAGTTCGGCCAGCCTGGCGTCGTGGGGCGTGGCCACTACCTGCACGCCGCCGCTTTGCTGGAGGGCGATAAACGTGCCCTCGGCCTTCTTGGCGATTTCCTGCCAGACGGCGCGCGCCTCGTCGTTGCCGCCGCACAGGACGGTGTTGATGTAGACGCCTTTTTCGATGGCGGCCTTGGCGGTCTTGTCATAGGTGGGCACGTCGGTGTACTCGTTGTGGGGCGGATAGTCGCCGACGAGGTAGATGATCTTGAGGGTCTTGGGGTCGGTGCTCCAGGCGATCTTGTGCACGGCGTCATGGAGCGCCTGGTTGACGTTTTCGGGCCCATCGCCGCCGCCGTCGGCCCTGAAGCTCATCAAGTCGGTGTAGACCTGGTCGATGTTGTCGGTCAGGTCGAAGACCTTCGTCACGTACGCGTCGCCCTTGTCGCGGTAGGGCACCAGGCCCATCTTCACGACGGGTTTGGGCTTGCCCAGCACGATCTGGTTGGCGATCGACCAGATCTTGGCCTTGGCCCCGGCGATCAGGCCGCCCATCGAGCCGGTGGTGTCGACGACGAAGACCACCTCCACGCGCGGCTGATCCTGCCCGGGGGCCGCAGGAGCTTTGCCCGCTTCCGCGGCCGCCAGGACGCTAGCACAGGTAAACAACGCGGTCAGACTTGTCAGCGTTTTCATGGCGTTGATCCTTTGGGTTAGGTGCCATTGCGTCAGACGCTCGATGCGGCCTCCGGTTCCCCAAAAAAGCGGGGGCGGGCCGCAAAGCCTGTCCCTACTGCGGCCAAACCTGGGCAGAGTGTTCCTCCAGACTGACCTCCAACCCTTTGGGATGCTGAACCTTCTCTTGGCAGCGAGGATCTTGGTATTATTCAAAGGGCTTTCCAATGGGACCTTTTTGACACTTAAGTCCTTGACTCGATTTCTAACGGGGATATCATCTCCCTCCATGAGCTCTCCATCGCAAACCAAAGCCACGCGCGTGCTGCTGTTGGGGATTACGGCCGGCGTCAGGGACGCCGCATATGAGTACGGTCGCGATGCCGGGTGGGTCATGACGGCCTCAGATTGGGACAACGCCCACCAGCGGGCGTCCGACTACGCCCGCCGATGGGACTGCCGGGGGATCATCTCGTCGCTGCCGTTTGCCCCCAACGGCGCAGACTCGATGCCCGGCTGGGCCGACAGCCCCGTGCCGGTCGTCGAGACGTCCATGACGCAACCGGCGCTGAAGGTGCCTCGCGTGCTGTGCGACAACCGCTCGGCCGGCGCCGTGGCGGCAAGGCACCTGATCGAGCGAGGCTTTCGTTCGATCGCGTATTGCTGGCTGGGCTCGGTATGGATCCTCAACGAACAGGAAGCCGGCATTGCCGAGACCTCCAATGCGGCGGGAGTGTCGTACACGCGGATGGACTTCCCGCTGCGCGGGGCGGCCAAGTTCGGATGGCAGGCCGCCGCGTTCCGCCGCTGGCTGGGCCAGGAGATGGAGGCTTTGCCCAAGCCCTCGGGGGTGATCTTCGACAGCGGCTGGATCGCCCTGGAGGCCATCGAGGCCTGCCAGGAGCAGGGCATCATCGTCCCCTCGCAGATCGCCGTGGTGACGTGCGTGGACGAACCGGCCCTGTGCGAGAACGCCACGGTTCCCATCACCGGCGTGCCGCTCAACCAGGCGAGGCAGATCCACGAGGCCGCCGCGCTGCTCGACCGTCTGATGAAGGGCCGGCCCGCCCCGGCAGAGCCGATCATGATCGCCCCCGAGCCGGCGATTGTCCGTGCCAGCAGCGACATCCTGGCCACGCCCGACGAACGCCTGGCCCGCGCGCTGAGGCTGATCTGGGGCGGGTTCACCAGCCCGCGGCTGGGCCTGCCGCAACTGGCGGCCGAGGCGGGGCTGTCCGTCACCGGGCTGAACATCCTCTGCCACAAACACCTCGACTGCACCGCCGGGAGCCTGCTGCGGCGAAAGCGTCTCGAACGAGCGATGGAATTGTTGGCCTCGTCGCAGATGAGCGTGGCCGAAGTGGCGGCCGCCAGCGGCTACGCCACGGAAAAACAGATGCGTCGCAGCATCGAGGCCCGCACCGGCCAAACGCCCCGCGCGTGGAGCAAGGCGCAGAAGCAGTAACAGGTAGCCGGTAGCCGGGAAGATCTCTTGTTGTCACGGGCTACCGATTACTAAGCTTTTTGTGCTCAATCAGCCATGCGGCGGACTGGTAATAGCTGACGGTATTCTGCAGGAGTTGCTTGGACATCGCGCCGGCTTCGTGCTGGCCTTGGGCATCATAGGTGTACGAAACAGCGCCCTTTTTCGGGAGCAGGAGCAGGAACTCGTTGCCTTGGAGCAGGCCGACCTTCTGGTAATTCCCCAACATCGCTCGGCCGGGGCCTGGCCGCAGCACGTCGCGGCCGAAGAACTTGCTCTGGTACGACCAGTTCATCAGACCCAGCAGCGTGGGGGCTACGTCCATCTGCCCGGCCAGTTTGCTCACGCGCTGGGGTTTGACGAGTTTGGGCGCGTAGATCAGCAGTGGAATGCGGTGATGATCAATGGGCACCGCCATCTTGCCGGCGCTGCTGGCGCAGTGGTCGGCCACGATGACGAAGATCGTATTGTCGAACCAGTTCTTGCCCCGGGCGCGTTCAATGAACTGGCCTATGGCATAGTCGGCATACGCCACGCCGCCTTCGCGCTCGTGCTGGGGGGCTGTCACCTTGCCCTTGGGAAACGTGAAGGGCCGATGGTTCGACGTGCTCATCACGATGCTCAGGAACGGCTTGCCTGCAGCAACGGAGCGGTCGCCCTCGGCCAGCACGCGGTTGAACAGGTCTTCGTCGCAGACGCCCCAGGCGTTGGTGAAGTTCACTTCTTCCTTGGGCATGTTCGCGCGGTCGATGGTCGTAAATCCGTTGCCGGCGTAGAAGGCGTTCATGTTGTCGAAGTAGCCGTAGCCGCCATAGATGAACTTCGTGTCGTACTGGCGCGACTGGAAGACGCTGCCCAGCGAGAACATCCCGCCATTGTCGGGGCGCTTGACCAGCGACTGCCCCGGCGTGGGCGGCAGCGAGAGCGTGACGGCCTCAAGCCCGCGCACGGTGCGCGTCCCGGTGGCATAGAAGTTGTCGAAGACCATCGCGTGCTGCGATAGCTCGTCCAGGCGCGGCGTGAGGTCTTCCTTGCCGCCCATAGATTTCATGAAGTCGGCGCTGAGGCTCTCGATGATCAGGATGACGACGTTGGGGCGGCTCTCCAGACCCGCAGCGGTGATCTGGCGAGTGATGTCGGCCGGATCGTCGCTGACGAACCGGGCGTTGTCCTGGGCGAGCAGGCCGCGCAAATTTTTCAACGCGGCCTGGTTGTCGATGCTGATGTAGAACTGATCGTAGTCGATGACGTTGTGAAAGAACGCCTCGACGAAACTGTACGCGCCATTCCTGGCCAGTTCGTTGTTGTACTCGTTGGGCGTCACCTTGGACCAGTCGGAGTCGACCGCCAGCAGCGAGGCCGCCGCCATCGCCAGCATGACCCCGCCCGTCCGCAGGCGCCGGCGCATCGGATTGGGCACGGTGAAGGCCCGCGCCAGGCTGCGGGTGCAGATCCACGTGATCACGCCGCCCAGCACGCCGATGCAGGTGAGGATCGTGCCGGTGGGGTACGACTCCCAGACGTTGTCCGTCAGTTCCTGCGTGTAGATGAGGTAGTCGATGGCCACGAAGTTGAAGCGGGCGCTGAACTCCTGCCAGAAGAACCACTCGGCCATCAGGTCGAACAGCAGCACGCAGATCGTGACAAAGAACATGGCGACGGCCGGCACCAGCCAGACTTTCCTTCGCCACAGGGACTGCGGCAGGAACACGCAGAACAGCACTCCCGGCAAGACCACCACCGAGAACGTCGCCGCGTCGAAAACCAGCCCGACGGCGAAGGTCTTCGCCAGCGACCACGCGTCGGTTTCGGCCTGGTCCCAGCAATCGCTCAGCAGCGCCGCCCGCAGCAGCAGCGAGGCCGCCAGGAAGATGGCGGCGAAGACGTACAGGTTGCCGAACCGGCTGGTCAGCCAGCCGCCGGCGCCCGGTGAAGCGGCCACAGCAGAAGCGTCTGTGCTGGATGATTGCGTCATTTACTGATTCCTGTTGGCAGGCCCATCCGTGCTGCCCCCGATAGTATCGACGATCAGCTTAGCACATCATGAAGCGTTGTGGAATGCGCCTGGACCAGAGGGGTGCCACGCACAACTCCGTTGTGCGTGTCCCTGATCGTTCAGGTTCGGGATGCATGGGCGAGACCTGTCCCTTGGCCCATGCCGCTTACAGGAGGTTCACCGGGTCGACGTCGGCGACGACTTCGGCGGGGATGTCGCGACAGAGTTCGCCCAGGCGGCCGGCGATGGCGTCCTGGATCATTCCCGCTCGCGGGGCCGTCAACAGGATGTGGAACCGCATCTCGTTCTTGATCTTCTTGATCTCGGCCGCTTGAGGGCCAATGATCGTCACGGCCGCGGGCAGGATCTTTCGCAATCGCCCGGCCAGCAGTTCGCCGCCTTGCTGGGCCTTGAGGCCGTCGCCGTGGCGGATCAATATCCGCACCATGCGCGTGAACGGCGGCAGGTGAGTCTCCTGGCGCTGGGGCAGTTCATTGGCCGCGAAGCCCTCGTAGTCGTGAGTGGCCGCCAGCTTGATGGCAGGTTCTTCCGGGTGCAGCGTCTGGACGATAACCTTGCCGCCCAAGTCCGCCCGCCCTGCGCGTCCGGCGACCTGCACGATGAGTTGAAACGTGCGCTCGGAGGAGCGGAAGTCCGAAATCGCCAGCGACGTGTCGGCCGACACCACGCCCACCAGCGAGACGCCGGGAAAGTCCAGCCCCTTGCCGACCATCTGCGTGCCCAGCAGGATGTCCAGCTCGCGCGCGGAGAAGGCGTCGAAAACCTTCTGGAACTGGCTGGCCGAGGTCATCGTATCGCTATCCATGCGGGCGGTGCGGGCGGCGGGGAACTTGCGCGCCAGCTCATCCTCGATGCGCTGGATCCCCAGCCCGAACAGCAGCAGCTTGCCCGAGCACGCCGGGCAGTGATGCGGCAGGGCCGCGGTGTGCTGGCAGTAGTGGCACAGCACGGTATCGGTGGCCTGGTGGAAGACCATCGCCCGCGAGCAGTGGTCGCATTCCATGATCCATCCGCAGGCGGGCTTGGGGCAGAAGACGTAGCTGGCATACCCGCGGCGGTTCATCAGCAGGATAATCTGCTCGCGGCGGTCCAGCGCCGTCGCCATCGCGTGCGTGAGCGTCTTGCCCAGCAGTTCGATGCGCCCCGGCGTCATCTCCTGCCGAAGCGAGACGATCTGCAGCGCCGGCATCGGCAGCCCGCGCACGCGCCGCGGAAGACGCAGCAGCGCGTAGCGGCCCTGGTTGGCGTTGTGCATGCTCTCAAGGCTGGGCGTCGCCGAGCCGAGGATCACCGGCACGGCCGCCAGCGAGCCGCGCATGACGGCCGTGTCGCGCCCGTGATATCGCGGGGCGGTGTCCTGCTTGTACGTGGGCTCGTGCTCCTCGTCGACGATGATGAGCCCGAGCTTGCGGCAGGGGGCAAAGATGGCGCTGCGCGGGCCGACGACCACCGTCGCGTGCCCGTCGCGAATCTGTTGATAGTAATGTGCCCGCTGGGCGTCGGTCAGGCCGCTGTGCAGTACCGCGACTCGCGGAAGGCGGGCGACCAGGCGCGCCAGCGTCTGCGTCGCCAGGGCGATCTCCGGCACCAGCAGAATCGCCTGCCTCCCCGCGGCCGCAACCTGCCGGATCGCCCGGACGTACACCTCGGTCTTGCCGCTGCCGGTGACGCCGTGCAGCAGTGAGACGGAGAACCCGCCGGCGAGCTTGCCCTCCAGCGCCGCCAGGGCGGCGGCCTGATCTTCATTGAGATCAAACGGAGGCGTTGCGTCCTGGCCGGACGGTTCGCCCAGGCGCACCTCGCGGGCCTCCGTTCGCACCAGTCCGCGATGCACGAGGCTGCTGAGCGTCTGGCGATTCGAGCCGCTGTGCGTCAGAAGCTGCTCGACGGTCAGCGGCTCGATGCCCTGCTTGCGGGCCTCGAGCAGTTCGTCGAGGATGCGCCTCTGCCGCGAGCCTAGGCCGCTAGGCCAGTCGTGCGGCTCGCACGCCAGGAACGCCACCGCCTCGCTGCGCGGAGCGTGGCGTCCTACGGCCGAAGGCACCATCGCCGTCAGCACCATCCCCGGCGGCGTCATGTAGTAGTGGCTGATCCAGGCGCCGAGTTTCCACAGCACTTCGTCAAACTGCGGCTCTTGGTCCAGCACAGCCGCGACGGCTTTGAGATTCGCCCGAGCGCCCGGGGCTCGATCAGGCTCGACGACGACGCCGGTAATCTTGCGGTTGCCCTTGCCAAAGGGCGCCTGCACGCGCTGCCCAAGGAACGGTTCGCCCAGCGCCGCCGGCCAGGCATAGTCGAACGTGCCCCAGACATTGGCGCCGACGACAAGCCCGACGACGCGCCCCTGCGCCGTCGCCGCCTGCTGATCCAGAGGTTGTTCAAACAGTTGCTGCATTGGCTGCCATTATGGGAAACGAAATGAACAAATGCAAAGGCGCTACGTGCAGGTCCGTTGTCAGGGTCATAATTCTACTTGCGCAGTTTCACCATGAACTCAAGCAACTCGACTTTGAAGAGGCTGAGCGTTTCTTCCCACGAATGTACCAGAGGCGCCATCTTCTGCCAGTTCAGATCCACGACGGAAGAATACCGGGCATAATGCCTGAAGTTGAGATAATCCCTCAACGCCTGGTGCAGGGCGGGGGATATCACCGGAGGACGGGCGGGCGTCGGGTGCTGCATCGACTCCAGAAGATTCCGGTGCCAGCTCTCTTGGTCGTGAATGATGTCATTCATGGCCTTGGCTATGGTTTTGAAGACCTCTTCGATGTCCGAGTAGGACGACTGCAACATGAAGGCTAAGGCGGAGAGTTCAATGTCGTCCGGTGCATTTCCAAGTTTAGCCTTCTTTAGCACGGGCTGGAGCTTGACGACATTGTTGTCCAGCCGCTTAAGCCGGTACTCAACTTGTCTGCGAAGGTCATCCCACACGTTTGAGAGTTCCCGATCTTCGGACATAGTCCGAAATACCGGCCGCCGCGTCGAGATCGAGCAGGTCAACGGGACGTCCGACAATGTCGGACACCTCAGCCATGACGCGAAAAAAGAGATCCTGTCTCAGGCCGGAAACGGCGATGTCCACATCCGAATCGTCTCGCATTTCCTCCGTGAGAACCGATCCGAGGATATAGATTTCCTTCGCACCCGCTGCGCGGAGTAGTGGAACGGCCTTTCGGATTCTCTCGATAAGAACATCCATAGTCATATTAATTGTATCGGATGGATTCCTTTGCAGCCATAGCCCGACAGTGATACAAAGATGCCATGCAGGAGAGATGGAAGAAATACCTGCTGCTGGACAACCGCGTGGTGGCGTCGTGCCGCGGGGTGCGGCTGGCGGTGGGGCGGGTGGTCAAGCACGCGGGCAATCCGCTGTTCGTCCAGGACAAGGCCTGGGAACCGCGGTTCGACAATGGGTATCCCAACATCATCTATGACCAGCAGGAGCAGATATACAAGTGCTGGTACACGACGTTCGTGATTGACAAGGCGCAGCAGATGACGCCGCGGGCGAAGCGCCGTCGGGGCGGGTACTTTGCCGTCGCCCGCACACTGGATAAGTCCGAGCCGTGGCGAGTGGTGGGCCTGTGCTATGCCACCTCGCGCGACGGGCTGCGCTGGACCAAACCATGCCTCGACGTGTGCTCATGGAACGGTAAACCCAGCAGCGTCCTGGGCGTGGGGCCGCACGGGGCAGGGGTCGTGAAGGATCTCTCGGATGCCGACCCCGGCCGACGCTATAAGATGTTCATGCTCGACGACCGCATACCCGGCATGGCGGTGGCGTTCTCGGCCGACGGCGTGCACTGGTCGGCCTCGCATGCCTGCCCGGAGATGTCCGCCCGCGGCGACGCGCACAACAACGCCCTGTGGGTGAGCGAGCTGCAACGATGGGTGGGCATCACGCGCACCTGGGACAACGTGGCCCGCCAGCGTCTGGTCGCCCGCACCGAGAGCCAGGACTTTCTGCACTGGACGCCAGCCGTCGAGATCCTGCGCGGCGAAGGCACGCGGCAGATCTATTCGATGTGCGTCTTCCCATACGCCGGCGTGTACCTGGGGCTGATGATGATCTTCGACACGGCCAGCGACCGCGTGAACGTCGAATTGGCATGGAGCCCGGACACGATCGCCTGGCAGCGCATCGATCCAGGGACGCCGCTGATTGCCAACGCAAAGCGCCGCGGCGCCTACGACTGGGGGACAGTCTATGCTGCCGCCTGTCCCGTCGACTGCGGCGACAACATCCGCCTGTACTACATCGGCGGCGACGGCTGCCACACCGACTGGCGTGACGGATGCCTGGCGCTGGCGACGCTGAGGCCTGACGGTTTTGCCGGGTATGAACCCACCGCCGCGCAAGGTCAGATCACGACCCACCCGCTGCGGTGGGGCGGGGCGCTGCGCGTCTGGGCCGACGTCGGTCGCGGCGGATTGCTTACCGCTTCGGTGCTGCTCAACGGCCGCGAAGTCGCCCACAGCGAAGCCCTCGCCCGCAGTGGCAGCGGCGCCCTGCTGCGATGGGCCGATAAAGAGCGCCTCGGAGCCTTGACCGGCAAAAGCGTTCAACTGAAGTTCCATCTTCGCGCGGCGAAGCTCTATTCATTTGAAAGGAGCTATTAACTGTCAGCTATCAGCTCGGGAATTGTGGTAGCTGAAAGCCGAGAGCTGATAGCTTTTGCCCGCCTCTAATTCCATATTGCTATTGGCCGGTCACGCCGATAATCTGAGATGCTGCGCTGTTTGTCATGCGCGGGCGGATGAGGAGCGTTTTTATGTCACAAACACCGGCTGATTCCATCGGCGAAGCCTCCGACGAGCAGGTCTTCGCCGGCAGCAAGGTGCTGGTCGTCGATGATAACGAGCAGAACCTCGAGCTCTTGGCCGCTTATTTGGAAGCCCTCAAGTGCAAGGTGATCATGGCTGCCGACGGCATGACCGCCCTGGCCAAAGTGGCTGAGGATCTGCCGGACCTGATCCTGCTGGACGTGATGATGCCTCGCATGAGCGGGTTCGAAGTCTGCCGCAAGCTCAAGGCCGACCCCCGCAGCCGCGACATCCCGATCATCATGGTGACCGCGCTGAACGAGATGGGCGACATCGAACGCGGCGTCGAGTGCGGCACCGACGATTTCGTCTCAAAGCCCGTCAACCGCCTGGAGCTCATCACGCGCGTCAAAAGCCTGCTGCGCGTCAGCCACCTCAAAGGCGAGCTGGACCGGACGCTGGCCTACCTCAGCGACGTGGAAGTCCGCGGTAAAACCGAGTAGCCCGTAGCACGGGCGTCCCCACGGGACGGATCTCGCCCATGCATATCGCCGCGATGACCAACGGGAAGACCTCACAGACATAGGGAACGCTATGAGCAAGAAGATATTGATCGCGTTGACATCTCTGGGTCTGGCGCTGGCGGCCGTCGGCTGCAGCAAAGCCTCGAAAACCCCCAGCACACAACCCGGCGCCGCACCTGTGACCATCGAACCACTGACCGTGCCGGCAGAACCGCCGGCGACGACGGCCCCGGCGGCGGTGGCACAGGCTTTACAGCCTGTGGCGTCTCTGCCACCGAGTTCACAGCCTGGAAAGGCTGTGCCACCAGCGGCCTCACAGCCAGGAAAGGCGGTGTCACAAGCCAGTACACAGCCTGGGGATGATGCCGCGGCGCCGGTGACGGTGGTCGAGCAGATCGACGCCGGCAAGGGCACTACCGTCGCCCGCCTGAGCAACGGCTTGACGGTCATTATCAAGCCCTTCAACGCCGCCCCGGTGGTGTGCGTGAAGGCGTATGTGCATACCGGCGGAATGTACGAAGGCAAGTGGCTCGGCAGCGGCCTGAGCCACCTGACCGAGCACCTGGTGGCCGAAGACGCCACGCATGACGGTGCCACCCCCAAGAATCAGGGCGAGCGGGCCCAGCCGGCCAATCGCGTCACGGCCATCGGGGGGCAGTCCAACGCCAGCACGTCCATCGACTGGACGCAGTATTACATCGAGGCCTCGGCCACGCGGGCCAATGATTGCATCGACCTGGTGGCCGACTGGATGGCGCGGCCGAACATCGGGCAAGTCGAGTTCGACCGCGAGCACGGCGTCGTGCAGCGCGAACTGGAGATGGGGTTGGACGAGCCCAGCCGCCAGCTTTACCAGGCGCACATGGCCGCGGCGTATCGCGATCACCCGGCGGCCGTGCCGGTGATCGGCTACAAACCCCCGCTCCAGAAGCTCACCATCGACGACGTGCGGGCGTACATCCACCAGATGTACGTGCCGCAGAACATGGTCTTTTGCGTCGTGGGCGACGTGGACGCGGCGGCAGCGCTGGCCCGTGTGTGCCGCGCCTTTGCGGGCTTTCGTGAGGGCCTGATGCCCAGTCACGACCTGCCGGACGTCGAGCCCATCGCGGGCGTTCGCCGCTCGCTACTGACGAACAAGGACCTCAAGCAGACGATGGAGATGCTCAGTTTCCAGAGCATTCCGCTGCTGCACGAGGACCTCTACGCCCTGGATGTACTCAGCTACGTCCTGACGGAAGGACCTTCCAGCCGCCTGGTGCGCCTGTTGCGCGAGACGCAGAAGGTCACGAGCATTTCCAGTTCGTCCTGGACGCCGGCCTGGGGCAAAGGCGAGTTCATATTCTCGCTTCGCTGCGACAAGGCCAAGGCCGACGCGGCCGAGGAAGCCCTGCTGGCGGAACTGAAGAACGTGATCGCCAAGGGCGTCACGGCGGACGAAGTTGCCCGCGCCAAGCGGCAGAAGATCGCCGACTACGTCTTCTCGCAGCAGACGGCGTCCTCCATCGCCGACACGCTGGCCACGGACTTCATGACCACCGGCGACGTGGCGTTCTCACGCAGCTACACCGACCGCATCCAGTCCGTCACGCCCGAGCAGGTGCAGCAGGCCGCGCGGAAGTATTTCACGCCTGACCAGATGGTGATCACCCGCATCGAGCCGCAGGCGCCCCGGAGCGTTCCAGCCGCGGCCGCCCCGGCCATCGCGCCTTCAAATGGGCGTTCCAAGCCCGAGGTCTTCAAGCTGCCCAACGGAACTGACGTGGTGCTGCAGAAGGTCGACGTGGGTCTGGTGTCGATGACCTACGTCACGTACGGCGGCCTGCTGGTCGAGACCGACGCGACCAACGGTCTGGGCGCGGTGATGACGGAGCTGTCCACCCGCGGCGCGGGCAAGCGTAGCGCCGAAGAGATCTCGCGATTCTTCGACGCCGCCGGCGGGAGCGTCTCGGGCAACTGCGGCAGCAACACGCTCTACTGGCAGGCGTCGGTGCTCGACGACAGCTTTGCCCAGGCGCTGGACATCTTCTCCGACGTGATCCTGCGGCCGACGTTTCCAGCGAGCGAACTGGACGTTGTCCGCCCGCTGGCGCTGGACGCCATCCGCCGCCAGGACGAGGATAACCAGTCGCAACTAAGCAAGTACTGGCGAAGCAAGTTCTTTGCCGGCGGTCCGTACAGCCGCACGACCGCCGGGCGCGAGAGCGTGGTCGAAAAGGCCACCGTCGACGATATCCGCCGCTACCACCAGCAGCACGTGCTGGGCAGCGCGGGCGTGCTGGCAATCTATGGGAACTTCGATGTCGCCAAGACACGCAAGGCTATCGAGGCGCTTTTTGAAACGGCCAAGCCGCAAGCGGCGACATCGCAGCCCGCAAGCACGCAGCGGACGGTGAACCCCGCCGGCGAGCAGTTCGTGATGAAGACCACCAACGAGGTGGCCGGCGTCATCGTGGCTGTGCCCGGCATGACGATGTTTAACGAAGACCGCTTCGCCATCACGGTGCTCGACACGATCATCAGCGGCTACGAGTTGCCCAGCGGATGGCTGCACAACGAGCTGCGCGGCAAGCGGTTGGTATACGCGGTTCACGCGACAAACTGGGCGGGCATCGAGCCCGGGGCGTTCCTGGTCGAGGCCACCTGCCTGGGCGAGAAGGTGCCGGAGGTCGTCGACATCATCCGCGCGAACCTTGCCAAGGCCACCAAGTACGAGTTCACGCAGGGGCAGGTCGATGAGGCCGTGAATGTCATCCTTACCGCCACGATGCTCGACAACCAGTCGATGTCCGAGTTGTCCATGGACGCGGCGCTGAACCAGCTTTACGGCTTCGGCTACGACTACCGCACCAAACTCGAGGGCCTCTACCGCAAGGTGACGCCGGCCGACGTGAAGCGAGTGGCCGTCAAGTACCTCCAGCGCCCGCAGGTGATCGTCGTGACCACGCCCAAGCCGCAAGTGCTCAAGTGGACCGGCGCCGTGGTCGAAGATCCCGGTGCGTCGGGGGAAAAAGGTAAGTAGCCCAGGGGCGGGAAAGGCCGGATTATGCGATTTACGAAGATGCACGGCATCGGTAACGACTACGTCTACGTCGACTGCTTCGATCAGCGCGTCGACGACCCGGCGGCGCTGGCCGTCAAAGTCAGCGACCGGCATTTCGGCATCGGCGGCGACGGGCTGATTCTCGTGCTGCCCTGCGACACCGCCGACGTGCGGATGCGCATGTTCAACGCCGACGGCAGCGAGTCGCAGATGTGCGGCAACGGCGTGCGGTGCGTCGCCAAGTATGCCTACGATCACGGCCGCACGCGGGCCAACCCCATGCGCGTGGCGACCAACGCGGGCATCAAGACCATCTCGCTGGCGCTGGACGGCGCGGGCAAAGTGGCGACGGCCACCGTCGACATGGGCGAGCCAATCCTGCGCGGGCGGGCGATCCCGGTGGCCATCGATGCCGAGCCGGTCGTCGACGCGGCGATCACGGCCGCTGGCGAAACGTACAAGATGACCTGCGTGTCGATGGGCAACCCGCACGCGGTGATTTTTGTGGAGGCCGCAGCGGCGGTGGACTTGGATCGCATCGGCCCGGCGATCGAGAACCACGCGCTCTTCCCGCAGCGTGTGAACGTGCATTTCGTGCAGGTGCGGACGCCCAACGAAGTGACGATGCGCACGTGGGAACGCGGCAGCGGCGTGACGCTGGCCTGCGGCACCGGCGCCTGCGCCGTGTGCGTGGCCGGCGTGCTCACCAGCCGCACCGCCCGCAACATCACCGCCCACCTGCCTGGCGGCGACCTGAAGCTCGATTGGCATATGGCCGACAGTCACGTCTATATGACCGGCCCGGCCACAGAAGTGTTCAGTGGTGAAACGAGTGATTTCTAGCCCAAAGGGTAAATCCGGAGTCACCTTGCCACCGGGCAGCATTGAAGTTGAACTGGGCGTGCCGATCCCCGGCGTGATTTTGCCGCCGGAGCAATGGACGCCCTCGGCCCTGAAGCAATGGCCCGCGGGCAAGGTGGACTGGCGCGAGCTGTTCGGCCGCGATGCCCCTGTCGTGCTCGACCTGGGCTGCGGCAACGGGCGCTCCGTGCTGCTCGGTGCTATCGCGAGGCCGCAGTGCGACTTCCTGGGGGCCGACGACCTGCCGGTGGTGATCCGCTACGCCCGCAAACGCGCCCGACAGCGCGGACTGGCCAATGTGCGCTTCGCCGTCGGCGACGCACGCGACATCGTCGCCCGCCGCATAGCCGCCGCTTCGGTGGCCGAGGTGCACATCTACCACCCCCAGCCGTATTACGAGCGCCGGGAGGTCCACCGCCGCCTGATCACTCCGCGATTCCTCATGCAGGTCCACAGTGCGCTGGCCCCCGGCGGCGTCCTCGTGCTGCAGACGGACAACCCGGCGTATTGGAAATACATGCAGCAAGTCGTGCCGGGGTTCTTTGAGTTTACCGAACACCCCGACCCATGGCCCGACGCCCCGCAAGGCCGCACGCGCCGCGAGATCATCGCCCTGTCGCGCGGGCTTCCGATCTTCCGCGCCGTCTGCCACGCCCGCACTGATCTTGACCTTCAGGAGGCTGTGAAGGTCGCCGCCGCGCTGCCTCCGCCCGTCTTCAACGCCGACCGGCGATTGATGGAACTGGACAAACTGGAACGCGACAAAAGTTAGCGGCGGGGCTTGCCCCGCGCGCCACGTCGAGTAAGTCGAGGATACGCCGTGCCGGGCTTGACCGCTAACAAAGCAAGATTGACGTTCTTCGTCCTCGTCCTTGTCGTCGGTTCTTTCTTCTATTCCCTACATCACGACCGCGTACGCGCATGTTTGCGGGATGTGAAAGACTTCAAGCTGCGGAAACGCCACTGCCAGGTACCGCGCCAGGTTTACTACGCCCCATTCTTCGCTGACGCCGTGGTTGACGGTGATGGTTGGGAAGTCCAACTCGCGTGCGTGGGTGCCCATGCGGACGAAGCAGTAGTAGTCGTCGGTGATGATTCCCACATCCGCCCCGGCGTCGATCATGGCGATCGGGTCGACCGTTACGCCGGCGCCAGTGGCCACGCGGCGTACGATCTTGTCGCCGTCGCCGGCCAGCAGCAGGCCGTTCTGCCCTAGCGGGCGGATCTTCGTCAGCACGTGCTGCGCTAGCGTGGCCGCACGTATCGGCGCGATCTCCGTCACCAACAGGCTGCCAACCTCGTTGACGATCTTGCCGCCCAATTCCAGCCCGCGCTGCCACGTGTCCCGGATGCCGATCTTCGGGAAGCGGTCCCACAGGTCGTGGCAACGGTAGACGACCAGGCCGCTCTGTTCGAGCCAGTCGAACTTGGGCTTCTCACTGGGCAGAGCCGAGACCGATTCCGGTTGCGTCGAGTTGTTCGATGCGCAAACGCAGATCGACTCGTGCGAGATGAACAGCTCCGCCCCGCGCGCGTGGGCTTCCTTCAAGGCCGCCCATGAGGCCTTCCATGCCACGGCCACTGTCGTCACGGCGCGGCCGCTGTCGCCGGCCTTGAATGTATCGGCCGTCGATTCCCAGTTCACCCACGTTCCCTGGGTCTTGAGATGATCGTGAATGTCGCGGCAGATCATTGAGGAGTCCTTTCGCCGGACATGCTACACGTCTGTTCCCTCATCAAGAACCAAAAACCGACGACGAGGACGAGGACGAACATCCATCCATCCATCCATCCATCCATCCATCCATCCGTCTCTACTCTTTCTTCCTCCGCGTCCTCTGCGGGCTCTGCGGTGAATCCTCCTCCAGCGTCTTCTTGCGGCGCAGGATATGGTGGTACACCTGCACGAAGCGGTGGGCTTCGTCGCGGACGGCCTGGAGCAATTGCAGCGCCGGGTCGTGGCGCGAGAGCTTGAGCGGTTCGTCGCGGCCGAGGACGAAGAGCGTCTCTTCCTTCTTGGCCAGCGCCACCATCATCGGCGGCGTGAAGGCCATGTCCTCAAACGCCGACAGCGCGGCGTTGAGCTGGCCGCGGCCGCCGTCGATCAGGATGATGTCGGGGAACAGTTCGGCTTCCATGCCGGCGTACTTGTACCGCCGCCAGACGACCTCGCGGATGCACGCGTAGTCGTCGTTGCCGGCGACGGTCTTGATGCGGTAGCGGCGATAGGAGTTCTTGAACGGCCGCGCGTCGATGAAGCACACCATGGCCCCGCACATTTCCTGCCCGTCGAGATGGGCGATGTCAATGCCCTCGATCGTGCGCGGGGGCGTGGCCAGGTGCAGCACCTCGCCCAGCCGCGCCAGGCCGGCGGCCTGGTCTACGTAGAATACTTCCGGCTGCATGTGATCGCTGGCCAGTCCGCGCTCCTGGAGGCCTTCCATCGCCCGCAGTTCGTCGCGGATGTTTGCGGCCTGCTCGAAGTCGAGCCGCTCTGCGGCCGCCTGCATTTCGGCGGTGAGCTTGCGACGCAGCGGGGCAGCCTTGGAGTCCATGAACTGCATGAAGTCTTTGATGCGGCGCAGGTAGTCTTCGCGGCTGATCATGGCTGCGCACGGGGCCGAGCACTGCTTGATGCTGTGCAGGATGCACGGGCGGTAACGCTTGCGATCAGGGCTGTCGTCGAAGTCCAGGTGGCAGGTGCAGAACTTGAAGACGCGTTGCATCAGCGGCAGGGCTGCCCGCAGGTCGGCTGGCGAGACGAAGGGGCCGTACAGTTTGACGCCCTTATGGCGCGGCTGGCGGGTGACCGAGACGCGGGGGAAATCTTCGCCGGTGGTGATCTGCAGATACGGGAAGCTCTTGTCGTCCTTCTGCATGGCGTTGAAGCGTGGCTGCGTGTCCTTGATCAGGCGGCTCTCGTGCAGGAGGGCGTCGACTTCGCTGTCGCACTCGAGGTACTCGACGTCGGTCACCAGGTCAGCCACCATGCGAGCGATGTCGGGCCCGCGACTGGCCAGCAGATTCGCGGCGGGCTGGAAATAGCTCGCCACCCGCGACCGCAGGCTCTTGGCCTTGCCGATGTAGATGACCACGCCGGCAGCGTCCTTGAACAGGTACACCCCCGGCCCGATCGGGAACTGGCCGATCTTGCCGCGGATGGCGTCCAGGATTTCCTGCCGGGTGGACATCGCACACATTATACGTTCAAAAGAAGATCCTGGATCCCTGACCTAGGACCTAGGATCGAGGATCTGTTTTTGGTACCTTCGCCACATGAGCCAACCCAAGAAGTTCTCCATGTGGACGAGTTTCCTCTGGGACATCCCCATTGAGGACGCGCTGCGCGAGCAGGCGGCTGCGGGGTGGATGTTCGCGGAGCTTTCCGACGAGCATAGCATCGAGCTGATCCAGCGTGGGCGCGGGTCGGGAACGGCTTTGCGAAAAGTCGCAGGCGACCTGGGCGTGAGCGTCGAGCAGGGACACCTGGACCTGCCTGCCGATATCGCCTCCAGCGATCCTATCGAAAGCATGATCGTTTCAGTCAAGCGGCGGATCGACCTGTTCGCCGAGGTAGGCATCACGGCAGCAGTCATTCACCCCGGCGGCGGCAAGATCAGCGATCCGCGCGAACGGTTCGATCGCCAGCTCGAGGGCCTGCACCTGCTGACCACCCACGCGCAGGGCACAGGCGTGGTGATGTGCCTGGAGCCTTGCTGCAGCGGCTGGGAGCTCACGCCGCTGCTGCGGGCGACGGCGCCGGCGCAGGTCGGCGTCTGCCTTGACACCGGCCACGTGAACCTCACCGACGAGAGCCAGGGCGACCTGATTCGCTCGTGGGGCCCGCGGCTTCGCGGGCTGCACATCGCCGACAACGACGGCAAGACGGACCTGCACCTGTTCCCGCGCCAGCCGCGTGGGATCATCAACTGGTGGCCGATCATCGCGGCGCTGGAAGAGATCGGTTACGCAGGCCTGTACAACTTTGAACTGCCTGGCGAAAACCGCGTTTCGCTGGACGAGCGACGAGCGAAGCTGCGACAGTTCATCGCGGCCGCCCGCGAGATGGTTGGGAACTGACGAGTCTTGAGGCAATGATCAGGGGGGCGCCGCCGGTCATGCGGCGCCCCCCGCGTTCCGACCTTGTATGGTCGGGGGTTAGCGTTTGGGCTCTTTGCTCTTCTGCGTCGCCGGAGCGGCCGCCTGGGTCTTTACCGTGATAGTGGATTGGCTCGTTGTCGGCGCGCCTTCGTTGGCGGTGACAACGGCTTTGATCGTGTAGGTTCCGCCGCGCTGGGCGCGGAGATGGTAGGTAACGTCGCGCGACGCCCCCGGCGCCAGCGTGCCTACGTCGATCGAGGTCTTGGCGGAGCCCTCCAGCGTCAGGCCCTCCGGCAGCGTCTCCTGGACGCGAACGCCGGTCAATTCGCTTTCGCCGCTGTTCGTCACGGACACTGTGGCCGTAAAGGCCTTGCCTGTGACGGCCGGTTCGCTCCGCTGGGTCACTTTCACCCGCGCTTGGCTGACGACTGTCGTTGCGCATGATTCGCCGGAAAGACCCCGGGCGGCTGTCACTTGCCCGCAGTTCTTGAATGAGCCCCCTCGGGTTGCCTTGACGCGCACGTTGAGCGTTCGCGTCGCGCCGCCGTTGAGGCTGCCGAGGTTCCACGAGAGGTTCTGCCCGCTGACGTTGGCCTCAGGGTCGCTCGAAACGAACTTGATGCCCTCGCCCAGCGCGTCGGCAACGATCACGCTCTGGGCTTCCACTTGCGAGGGATTGCTCACCACGATGGTGTACGTGAACTCCTGATTCAACTTTGCCTGCGCCGGAGCGTTCTTGGTGATGGCGATCTTCGCCCCGATCCACTGCACGCGGGTCGAGCCGGTCACGAGCGGGATTTCGGGTCTGGCGCCCTTTTCGCCTGCCGGCCGCATGATGTCGACAGAGATCTCGTTGGCGCCTTCGACAGCCTTGGCCTGCTTGATCGTGCACTGGGCCTGGCCGTGCTCGTCGGTGCGGACGGAGGCGGTCTTGCCTGCGCCGTTGAGCGTGGCCTCGGGGCCCGAGACGATCCGGTACTCCACGGTGTAGCCGCTCAGCGGCGCGCCGTCGGAGTGACGCCTCACGCGCGTGAGCATGCTGTGGCCGTCGCCGGCGGGGCTGACGCCGTCGCGCGGCAGATCCCATTTCACGTCGTACCAGAGCTCGACGGCGAAGACCTTGTGCCGGTTCCAATCTCT
Source organism: Phycisphaerae bacterium (assembly GCA_039683615.1). Lineage (GTDB taxonomy): Bacteria > Planctomycetota > Phycisphaerae > SM23-33 > SM23-33 > JAJFUU01. The sequence goes on along the minus strand of JBDKRA010000022.1, from coordinate 171,981 downwards.
GATTCCCGGAGCGTAGGCGACGACGTTCGTCGCCCCTTCGACGGGCGAGGTGACGACGGCCCAGGTCTGCCCGGCCGACAACCGCACGTCGTCGGCGGGATCGTCGTTGCCGCGAGTCAGCACCTTCGGGCAGGCGCCGGTGTGCGTCACAGCATATTGGCCGGTGACCTTTGAACCATCCACTTCCACCAGCGTTCCCATGCTGCCTTCGGGAATGATCCATTCAACGCGTTGGCCCGCCAGCGGGCAGCCGGAACTGTCCTTGACCGTGGCAACCAGGACGTGCTGGGTCATGATCGGATTGACCGCCTTGCGCGGGCTCAGTTCGATTGTGACAGCCTCGCCGACGCCGCAGCCGCCCGCGACCGGAATCGCCACCATGCAGACCCACAAGACAATCCCGCCCTTGCCGCTCATCGTCAACTCCTTTAGCGATCCTGCCCGGATAAGCTGAAGCCCCATGCCCCGATACACAAGATCAGTGCGAAACGCAGAGACTCGTGGCGATTGATTATATGTTCCTTGGATTGGCCCTTGCCGGATGAAAGTGAAAGAAAAGTTGCCGTGCGATTACGCCGGGCTGTGTTGGAGCACGTCCTGCACGCGGGCGTCCATGGCGACCTGATCGGCGTTGAAGGAGTTCCATCCTGCCAGGTTCATCAGGCTGTCCAGGCCGACAACGCCATCCTCAAGCAGGTCGCGCCAATGCTCCAGGTTCGGAATCTTGCCTTCATCCGCGCTGGTCTGGCGCTGGGCCCGCGTCCACTCCGGCAGAACATCGCCGCAGCCATGTCGGCCCAGAAACGCCACCAGGTCCCCGGGCGTGAAGGTATCGAGGTTCTCCTTGTCCAGCGCGTGCAGGCATTCGACCAGCCGATCATCCACGTCCCACAGCGTGTGCAGAGCGGCCGTTCGCTCGTCGACGCCACGAGCCAGGGCCGGATCGTATTGCCGGGCCGTACAGTCCTGAAGGTCGGCGCCCTTCAATCCCAGCGCGAGGAAATCCTTGGCGACCTTGGGCGGTATGGTCATGACGTCCAGGCCGGCCAGGTCGCGCACCTGCCTGCCGTCGCGAAAGCTCGCGCCGATCTGGCGAGTCGTGATCCCGAGCTCCTCCCGCAGGCCGCGCAGTTGGGCCTGCGAGGCCAGCGTGGCCTTTTCACCCACGTACGTTCCTTCACCGAGCTTGTTCTGGGCGACGAAGCTGTTCAGGCGTCCCAGGAACACGTTGACGAACGCCGGCCTGCCCAAGCGGGCGACCAGATAGTTCTGCCGCGCCGAAAAGCCCAGCGTGTGATTGACGGCGATGCCCTCGTTTGCGCACCGGCGCGTGGCCAACACGCCTGCGGCCGAAAGCGGGATCTTCACATAGAACCGCTGCGGGCATATCTCGTGATAACGCCGCGCGTACGCCAGGGCGGCAGGCAGGTCGTCCGACAGGTCGGTGTGCTCTTCGACCGAGACATACGCGTCGAACGTCTCGACCAGCCGCAGGGCGTGGCGGGCGTTGAGGATAAAGGCCAGCTCCAGCTTGCGCTGCTGGCCGGAGAGCGGAAACTCCTCCAGCAGCCGCGACGCCTGCACGATCAGGTCGTCGTAGATGCCCTTCTGCACCTGCTGGTTGAGCAGCGTGTTGTTGGTGGTCAGGGCGGTGAACTCGCGGGTCCAGCATTCGCCGACCTCGTCGACATCGCCGCTGTCGAGCCATAGCTCACTGCCGCATTCGCTGAGCCGCTGCCACAGCGGGTGCGACGCAAACGTCGGCCGCACCTGCCCCAGCCGAGGCGAAAAGTCTTCCAGAACGAAGTCGCGCACGCGGTTGCTGAGTGTGGAACCATGTCCGGCGTCCATCGCAATGCTCCTTCACATGACACACCAGTGTAGCAGGCCACTGAATGTGCCGCGGGCTCCCTCCAAGCCCGCGACGCGCCAGCGGCCTGCTACGGTTACTCCCCCACAGGTTCCGAAAGCCTGCGTCTAGTGCTTGCAGACTTCCTCGAGCACGTCTTCAGCCACGTCTGCGTCGCGGCTTTCGGCAATATCCCCCAGCGAAAGGACGCCGACGGGCTGGTCGCTATCGTCGAGCACCAGCAAGCGGCGGATCTTCTTGCTCTTCATCCGCCGGCCGGCATCAGCGATGTTCTCGTCGCTGTGACAGGTGAAGATTTCCTCGGTCATGATTTCACCAACGGTGGTCGACGCCGGGTCCATGTCGGCCGCGACGGCGCGAATCACGATGTCGCGGTCGCTGACGACTCCGGCGGCCTTGCCGCTGCGCGTCACGGGCAGATATCCCACGTCATGGCTCTTCATGACGGTAGCCGCCTCCGTCAGCGATGCGCTGGCGTCGACCGACTTCACGCTGGGCGTCATGGCATCTCGTACACGCATGGCAATCTCCTTCCTGTAGTGCCCGGCCCTTCAATGCTAGAAGCGCCGCTTCGTCCGGCGCATCGGGGCTGAGCCCGTTTTGCATGGCGGGTTCCACCGTCCGCGACTAGGGCAAAGCTGGATGGAGTGGCTCGCCCGGGCGGCAAACTATAATTCTTGCAGCCATGGAAAACGCACTGGTTGCCGACATGTTCGACGAGATCGCCGACCTGCTCGATCTGCAGGAGGAGGACGCCTTTCGCATCCGTTCCTACCGAAACGCCGCCCGCACGGTGCGAAATCTCTCGCAGCGCCTCGAAGACATGGCCGCCGAGGGCAAGGACTTTGCCGAGCTGCCCAACATCGGCAAGAGCACGGCCGCCAAAGTGTCCGAGATGCTGGCAACCGGCACGTGCAAACGCCTGGAAGAATTACGTGCGGCCGTGCCCGCCGACCTGCCCATGCTGATGCGTCTTCCGGGCATCGGTCCGCGCAAGGCGATGCAACTGCACAAGCAACTGGGCATCTCGGCGGCGGCGGATCTCGAGGCCGCCTGCCGCGAAGGCCGGGTGCGGGTGCTGGCCGGCATGGGCGCCAAGACCGAGCAGAAGATACTCGAAGGCCTGGCGATGCTGGACAAGACCTCCGGGCGCATCCTGAACCACGCAGCTGCTGGGTACGCGGCGGCGATGCAGCGGCATCTGGAGCGGATCAAGGACATCGAGCGATGGGAGATCGCCGGCAGCTTCCGCCGCCACTGCGAAACGGTGGGGGATCTGGACATCCTCGTTCAGGCGCGCGATCGGAGCAAGGCCGCCGGGGCGATCATCGCCTTCGACGAAATCGAACGCGTGCTGGCGCGTGGGCCCGAGCGGGTATCGGTCGTGCTCCAGGGCGGCTTGCAGGTAGACTTTCGCTTCTTCAACGCCGAGGCGTTCGGGGCGGCGCTGATGTACTTCACAGGGTCCAAGGCCCATAACATCGCCCTGCGCCGCCGCGCCATCGAGGGCGGGCACAAACTCAACGAATACGGCCTGTTCAAGGGCCGACGGGCGGTGGCGGGGCGCAGCGAAGAGGAAGTCTACAAGCGATTAGGCCTGGCATGGGTTCCTCCGGAGCTCCGCGAGGACCGCGGCGAGATAGACGCCGCGGCGGCGGGGACGCTGCCGGCGCTGATCGAGCCTAGCCAGGTGCGCGGCGACCTGCAGTCGCACACGACGGCGACCGACGGCATGCATACGGTTGAGGAGATGGCACAAGCGGCCGCCGAGATGGGCTACCAGTATTTGGCCATCACCGATCACTCCAAGGCCATCGCCATGTCGCGCGGGCTGGACGAGGCCGCCCTGCGACGCCACGCCGATCACATTCGCTCCGTCGACGCGACGTTCAAGAACCTCTGGCTGCTGGCCGGCGTCGAGGTGGACATCCTCAAGGACGGGCAACTGGACCTGGACGAGAAGGTGCTGGCCGAAATGGACTGGATCCTCGCGGCAGTGCATTCGCACTTCAATCTCGACGAGAAGGCGATGACGCAGCGTCTGCTGGCGGCCGTAAACAGCGGCGTGGTGCACGGCATCGCCCACCCCTGCGGCCGGATCATCGGCCGGCGCGAGCCGATCGCCTTCGACGCCGACAAGCTCTTCGAGGCGTGCAGCCGCCGCGGGGTACGACTGGAGATCAACGCCCAGAGCGACCGCCTGGACCTGCCCGACACGTACTGCCGCCGCGCGAAGGATGCGGGCGTTAAATTTACGCTGGGCACCGACGCGCACAAGACCGAAGACCTGAGCCTCATGCCCCAGGGCGTGTACGTAGCCCGCCGCGGATGGCTAGAGCGCAGCGACGTGCTCAACACCCGCACGGCGGGGCAACTTCGCAAAGAGCTGAAACGGAAATGAGGAATTGCTGATCTATGATGTTGCATTGCGGATTGGGGGAGGGAGCGGCAAAACGACGATGATCTTTAATCCGCAATCCAAAATCCCCAATGAGTGTCATTTCATTCCGCCGGCGTAATCGATCACGCACATGGTGCCGTAGTGCGAATGCGGGGCGATGGCGACGCCGGCGAGCTTGAAGCCCTTCTCGTAGATGTTGAGCCGGTGGCCGCGGCTGGGGACGCCGTCGTCGATGATGAGCTGCAGCACGATCTCACGCGCGGTGGTCGGGCCGTAGGAAATGTTCTCGCCGCTGCAGTGCTGGGGCTTTCCGTGGCGAGAGATGCGCTGCTTGGCGCTGCTGCCGTCGGTGCCGGTATGGCCTGTCATGCCCTTGGGGCCGGTGTCCTTGGCGTGTTCCGTCGCCGCCAACGCCAACGCCTGCGAGGGCGCCAGCGGCGGGGCCTTGGTCACCTTCTCCAGGTATGCGATGGTTTCATCCAGCACCGCCACGCCTTCCTTGGTGCGGATCTTGTGCCCCTCGGCCGAGATGAAGATGTTGCCCCTCATGCGCGCCCTGAAGCCTTTGACGAGCTGCGCGTAGAACAGCGGATCCGTGCGCGCCAGGTTCATCTCGGCGATCACCGCCCGCTCCATTGCCGTCAAATACGATGCCGTGACCGGCTGCAGACGCGCGTCCGTCACTGGGGCGGTTACGGGTTTGGGAGTCTCGCTGACGCTGACGGGGCGCACGCCCGAGACCAGCGCCACACGGTCCAGCCGCCAGATCATCAGCCCGCCACGGCTGCCGCTCAATCCGCAGGCCAAGTATCGCCCGTCGGCACTGAGCGCCATGGCCGCGAGAGGCTGCTGCAGGTTCATCTTGTGCATCACGCCGTACTTGAGCCCGCCGCGCAGCACGATGGTGCCATCGGCGGCTGCCGAGGCGAGGATCGCCCCGCTGGCGCTGGCGGCCAAGGACACCACGCGCCCTGCGTGCTCGGAGGGCGTGCGGGCGGCGCCGGGGCTCTCCAGATCCCAGACCGTCAGAGATGCGCCCTCGCCGGCGCCGATAAGCCGATGGCCCTCGCCCATGAATACCATCGCCGCCACCTCGCCCGGCGCCCCGCTGAGCTTGCGAGCGGGCGACGGGTCGGGCAAATTCCACAACAACCCGCCGGTGAGCGTGGCCGCGGCGATTTGCTTGCTGTCCGGCGAGAATCTCGCTGCACGCATTGCGCTGCCTGTGGACGTCAGCGGCCGACACTTGTCCAGGTCCATCGCGTTGAAGAGCCGCGCCTGAAGATCGCTGCCCAACGTCACCCACCATTTACCGTCAGGACTGCCGGCCAGAGAGACAATCTCGCCGATGGTGTCTGCAGAGCGATGCAGCACTCGCCCGTCGGCGGCGTCGAGAATTGCCAGGCCCAGGGCGGATGCGACGGCCAGGCGCTCGCCGGCGGGATCGAAGCACAGCGCGTTGACGGCGCGGCTGGGGGAGGGCAGGGCGCGTATTGCCTTGCCGGTGGCCGAATCGAGCAGATGAATCTTGCCGTCGGCGCCCGTCAACGCCAGCGTCTTGCCGTCGGGGCTGAAGGCCAGAACCTTCACGCAGCCATAGTCGGTGGTGTCGAGAACCGTTGCGACGGGCTCGGCCGCCGCTGCAGACAGCGCAGCGGACAGGCAGGCAGCGCCGATTGCAGCGAAGGCGCGTCGCGGGGCGAAGATCATGCGGGGCCGCTCCTTTCTCCATCCTCACTATCGCAAAAAACACGCCCGGGAACAAGCAAAGTTGCTTGCCGCGTCATTTCGTATCCCACCGTACCGGCATGGAATGAAGAAGCAATTCAACCAACAAATGTCTCTTTCATTTAGTGCCTCCGCCGCGACGTTCCCCGCTCATTCGGCCATTCCATCACGCCCGCAGCGCTGTTAAAGTGGTTTGCATGACAGAAACGCCCGCCAACACGAATCACGCCGGAGGCGCCATCGAGAGCATCGCCCGCAATGAGCTGGGCCAGGTAGTCGTGCGCGTGAGCGGCCGGGCCGAGGCGGTCGTCGATGCCCGCGTGTCTCGCTGCTTTCCATGGTCGCTGCCCGATCAGTACATCTCCATCCGCGACAAGGACGGCAACGAAGTCGTCCTGCTCAAGTCGCTCGATGGCCTTGCCGACGACGGGCGAGAGATGGTGATGGAGGAATTACGGGACAAGGCCTTCAACCCGCAGATCCAGAAAGTGCTCAGCCACAAGACCGAGTTCGGCGTCACGTCCATCACGGCGATGACCGACCGCGGCGAGGTGATCTTTCATATCCGCAGCCGCGACGACGTGCGCGTCCTCTCGTCCACCCAGGCGCTCTTTCGTGACGCCGATGGGAACACGTATGAACTGGCCGACCTGAACTCGCTGGACAAGGCCAGTCGCCGCCATCTCGGGCAATATTTCTAGGCCCACGGCCGACTCCCGCTATCGGGCCAAAAAAAGCCCGCAGGCTTGTGGGCCTGCGGGCGGGGATGGTCGCTGCAAGGTCGCGTTACTGAATGGCGATCTCGACGCGGCGGTTCCTGGCCTTGTCGGCCTTGCTCTTTTCAGGGCTGACCAGCGGGCGGTCGAATCCGACGCCCTGGGTCTCGACGCTGGTCGCGACGATGCCGTGGCTGACGAGGTACTGCTTGACGGCCTGGGCTCGGGCGTTGGAGAGTTCGTAGTTGTCCTTCCACTTGCTCTTGCTGATGGGGTCGCCGTCGGAGTGCCCGATCACCTGGACGCGGGCGCCGGCGTGCTTGCTCTTGAGCGTGGCGACGATTCGGTCAAGCTCGGCGCTGCGGGTCGTCGACAAGGTAGCCTTGCCGGGCCCGAAGAGGACGTCGCCGGCCACTTCGCCGATGACCTGCCGCCCGTTGCGGCTTGAACGGGCGCGAGAGCCGCCGCTGGCGGGCTCGCGATACGTCCGGTCGGTGACGTCGCCGGCGTAGGTCGCGGCGGGCTTGCCGACCGAGGCTTCCAGTTCAATCACCCGGGCGCGGGCGGCCTTGAGCTCGACTTCCTTGGCGTCGATGGCCTCGGTGGCCTTGGCGTACTGCGCGCGGGCGGTCTCGAGTTCCTTGGTCAATTCTTCCTTCTGGCGGACCAGTTCGGCGCGGTCGCGAGTCAGGACGCCGATCTGCTTGTCTTTGCCCTGGACATCGCAGCCGACGGCAAAGAACAGTCCCAAGGCCGACACTACCGCCAGAGAAATCGTTCGCGTACTCATTGAGGTCATCCTTTAATAAGCTGCCCGCCGCCTATGCGGGGGGCGAAAGATCACTACACAATCATTCCCGGCCCGCCGGGTCAAGAAAAATGTGCTGCACCGGGTACGGGGTACGGGGGAAAGTCGCGACGGAGGCGACGTCGCGGCATCATCGCGTGGCTTCGGCCGTCTGCCTCACCAGAATGTAGATCTCCACGCGGCGGTTCTGCGCCTTTCCGGTGCGCGTGGCATTGCTGGTGACGGGCTTGTCGGGGCCCATGCCGGCGGTCTCGATGGCTGCGCCGTCGAGCCCGCGGCTGACGAGGTACTGCTTGACCGCCATCGCCCGGGCGTTGGACAGGTCGTAGTTGTCGCGCCAGATCCTGGCGGTCTGCACGATCGGGTCGCTGTCGGTGTGCCCGATGATGCGGATGGCCTGGCCCTTATTCTTCAGGACATCGACGATGCGGTCGAGTTCGGCGACGCGCTGCGTACTGAGAGTGGCCTTGCCGGCTAAAAAGAGCACGTCGCCGGCAACCACCCACGTGGGCTTTCCCGGAGGGGGCAGGGGGGGCTGGCCGATGAGTCCTTCCAGTTCAGTGATCTTCTGCCGTGTGGTGACGAGTTCCGCATCCTTGGCGGCCAGTTCGGCGGTGGATTTTTCCATCTGGTCATTGGCGGCCTTGATGTCCTTGCGAAGCTGTTCGTTCTGGTCGGTCAGAATGGTCTTGTCGCGAGCGAGGATGCGCAATTGCGTGTCTTTTTCGTTGCACCCGACCAGCGGCAACACGGCGAGAATCGAAGCGGCGGTCACGATCACGGTCCTGGCGTTCATGGCGTTACCCTTTCTTCAGATGGCCCCGTATCCATACGAGTTTGTCTTTCCATCAGACATCAATCTTTATCCTCGACACCCCGCCGCTGCGCAAAAAAACAGCCCGCAAGCGATGATCTCGCTGCGGGCTGGTTGTGCATCGTGAGACGGAGCGGGACCAGCCCGCAGCCGCACCGGTTGCGTCAGCGGACGACTTTGATCTCGACCCGGCGGTTCTGCCTCTTGCCGGTCGAGCTGGTGTTGGAGGCTACCGGCTGATCGGGACCCATGCCCAGCGTCTCGATATCGGCGGAGACGCCGCGGCTGACGAGGTACTGCTTGACGGCCTGGGCGCGGGCCATCGACAGGTCATAGTTGCTGGCCCAATGGCTCTTCTTGATCGGGTCGCTGTCGGTGTGTCCGACGACCTGGATGCGGCTGGCGCCGCGCAGGCGCGAGACGACGCTGTCCAGTTCGCGGCTGCGGCCGGAGAGGGTGGCCTTGCCGGAGGCGAAGAGCACGTCGCCCTCGACGGTTGCGCGTCCGCCGACGGGAATCTGGCCTTCATCGGACCGGCCGCCGCCGACGGGGCCGGCCACCTGTCGCTTGTCCAGTTCGAGCTGGAGGCGTCGGGCTTCGGCCTGGGCGGCAGCGAGTTGAGTCTGGGCATCCTTGGCCGAATCGGCCTGGGCCTGCAGTTCGGCCTGCTTGGCCTGCGATTCGGACAACTGCTTGCTCAGTTCGTCTTTCTGTTGAGTCAGGAGCTGCTTGTCGCGGAACAGCGCCTTGATCTGGGCGTCTTTCTTGTTATCGCAACCGGCTGCAAGGGCGACAAAAATCGATACGGCGATGACGCTGATCATTTTGGCATGACTCATGGCGTTTCCTTTCGTGATTCCGGGCACTTTCGGGCCGGGGTCAATAGTTTATGCCGCAGCGGGGTTGTTTGTCAGAAAAATCGACCACCAACCCCACCTGCAAATTTTGTGCAGGGATTGTACATGGCCGGCAAGGGGTTATGCAAGAATTTCTGCATTTGGAATTGGCGCACCTCTCCATGTCATCCACCGCCTCTCAACAGCTTATCAACAAGAGGTTAGAAGTAGACGTTGCCGGCATCCTCTCACCTTTCACCTTATCATGCCTGTGGCGGGGCCGAGGCGCGCAGCAGACGCACAGCGTGCCGCAGCAGGCGCACCATCAGCCAGATCACCACGCCGCCGATGGCCGAAAAAAGGACCAGCAGCAGCGTGTTGACGTCGACGGCCGGGCCGTACGCAGTAATGCGCGAACGATTTCCCCACTGTAGCAGCACGAACAGCACCGCCGCGGCCAGCACCAGTACGCTGATGGACATGTACACATATCCTTTGATCGAATCGACCGACTTCATGACGTTTCCCTTCTTTCTATCGCGCGCCTGAGAAGATGCGTCCGTACGGTTCGAGCAGTTGCATGAACCAATCATAGAAGATGATCACCACAAACGTCGCCATGGCCAGCCACGGACCGTACGGCAACTCGCGCTGGCGGCGACCCAGCCACAGCCTCGCCGCCCAGGCCAGCCCGAAGACCGGCGCCACGAAAAAGGCAATGAGCGGAACCTTCCAGCCGCACACGGCCCCGACCATAGCAAGGATATGCACGTCACCGAGCCCCATCGCTTCTTTTCCAAACGCCAGTGTTCCAAAAATGCGGATGCCCCAGACCATTGCCCCGCCAAGCAGATATCCGAAAATGGCCGCCTCGAAGGCGCTGAAGCGCGGGGCGAATGCCGCGCCGCTGATGCCGCTGTCGCTCAGGCCGCTCCACCAGGCTTTGGCCGCAGGCACGTGCGCGACGATGAACCAGGCCACCGTGGCAAACACGATCGCCGGTCCCAGGAACAGAACCTCGCGAAGGATTTCCTTTCGCGGGTTGACGCCGGCGCTCTTGGTGACAGCCGCCGCCGTGCGGGGCTGACCCGCCGCCGGGGCGGGCACGTCGGCAGCGTCGACAAAGGACGGCTGGATCAGCCCGCGCTTCTGCAGGATGATCGCCAGGATCAGACCCAGCAACGCTGCGACGGACATCGCCCCCAACATCGGATGCACGGGCGGCATGAACGGCGCCAGCGGCGGTTTGATCGTCGCGATGGCGACTCCGGCGGCCGACACGAACCAGCAGACCTCCAAGGGCACGATCCAGCTTTCGATATCGACGGCCGAGCAGACTAACAGGCCGCCCAGCAAGATGGCGTAGGCGGCGAACGTGGGCCACGTGTGTGCGGGCAGATACCTTCTGTAATCGGCGGGGGAGTAGCCCAGATCGCGGATCAGATGATCCGGGATATCGCGGAGTTCCAGAACGTAGAAGCAGACGTACAGCCCCACGACCAGCGCAGCGGTGAGAACCTCGATCATCAGATACCGCGGCGAGATCGGCTCTTTGCAGAATCGGCATTTGCCCCGCAGCAGCAGCCAACTGGCCAGCGGAACGTTGTCATACCATTTGATCGCCCGCCCGCAGTTGGGGCAGTGGCTGCCGGGAAAGACAATGCTCTCCCCGCGCGGGAGGCGGTAGATGACGACGTTGAGAAAGCTGCCCACGCACGCCGCCAGGGCAAACAAGAAGATGATCACGACTACATGCACCATCCATGGGCTCCCTAAAGCTGCCCAAACACTACCACTGCCGCAGGCGGGAATCAATAGCGGGGCAAGAGAGAAGAGATCGATCCTCGGTCCTCAATCCTGGGGGGAACACAATGAGCCGCTGAGGTCGCTGAGGACGCTGAGGAGGGATATGGAATAAGAGCTTCTGCCAAAGACCGGATGCCCGGGCAATGCTGGCGAAGTTTCTATTTTGCGATCCAGGACCGAGGATCTTTTTCTCCTCAGATCCCCATGTCTTCCTTGGTCAGGATCGCATGGAACTCGTAACCGGCGGCTTCGACGTTGGCTCGGGCGCCTTGCAGGCGGTCGATGGCAAAAACCATGCGAAGGATCTTGGCCCCGGCGGCCGTGACGGTCTTGGCGGCGTCGAGCGCGGCGCCGGCGGTGGTTCCGATGTCTTCCACCAGCAGGACCTTCCGGCCCTTGACGTCGGGTCCTTCGATGAGCTTGCTGGTGGCATAGTCCTTGGCGGCCTTGCGAACGATGGCGAAGGGCTTGTCGGCGGCGATAGCCGTGGCGGCGGCGAGGCTGACGGCCCCGAGCTCGGGTCCGACGATCATGTCGGCGTCGGCGGCAAACTCGGCCAGGCGGCGGCCGAGCTCGGCGAGGATGTCCGGCTGGGCTTCAAAGAGGTACTTGTCGAGGTAATACTTGCTGCGCTGCCCGCTGCGCAAAACGAAGTCGCCTTCGAGATACGCCACGTCCTTGATTCGCTTGGCCAGATGGGCTTTGTCCATTGCTTTGCTCCTGTGGCGGGAGTAGACACCAACAGAGGGCAGACGATCAAGAATAAAACCGAGGACGACGACGAGGACGACGACGATTACGATGTCATTTCGCGCTTCTATTTTCGCCACAAGGATGGACGCGTAAGTTGGCTCCACATGTTGGATAGTGCCTCCTCGTTCTCGTCGTCGTCCTCGTCCTCGTCGTCGGTTGTACCTTTCTTATCCGCAGTTTTGATTTGCCTGCTTTGGCGCAAACCACTATCGTCTAGCGTTCCATGGCGTCGGACCCCAACAAAGATCTGCACTCCGTGCGCGACACGGTCGAGAGCATCTGGGTGGCCATCATCCTGGCGTTCGTGCTGCGCGCGTTCATGGTTGAGGCGTTTGTGATTCCCACCGGCTCGATGGCCCCGCGGCTGATGGGCGAGCACTGGGACCTGCGGTGTCCCTCGTGCGGCCTGGAGTACGCCTTCGGCTATAACGAGTATTCCTACGGCGGCCCGCCGCGTCGCGGGCAGGAATATACGCCGATGAACGCGGCGTGCCCGAGTTGCCGCCGCGAGTACACCCACCGCGACCTGGTCAACAACGGCGACCGCGTGCTGGTGCTCAAGTATGTCTACCCCTTCCGCTCGCCCCAACCCTTCGACGTAGTGGTGTTCCACAATCCCCAGAGCAACGAAGACAACTACATCAAGCGGCTCATCGGCCTGCCCGGCGAGACGATCGAGCTGGTCCACGGCGACGTGTTCGTCAACACCAAGCCCCGAAATGATCCGGAATTTGCCTCCGGATGGCAGATCCGCCGCAAGCCGCCACGCGCCCAGGAGGCGATGTGGCAGGTGCTCTTCGACAACGATTACCGGCCCGACCCGCAGTGGATCAAAGACGCTCCGCAGTGCCCGCGATGGGTCGTCGCCGGGGCCTCCGCGGCCGAGGCGCGGCGATGGAACGCCGGCCCCGAGGGGCGGATCGATTCGCGCACGTTCTCCTTCGCCGGCGGGGCCGAGCAGGCGGTGAGCCTGTCGACCACCCGCGGCCACTTCAAGCCCATCTACGGCTACAATCCCCAATCGCAGGGCGATGCCTATGACCTGTACGGCGATGCCGACGTCAATGGCGACTTGCGGCTCTCGACCGTGCTGATGAGCGGCGGGGGCCACTCACAGGTGTCGCTGACGATCATGGGCATCTCGCAGGAATTCCGCGCAGTGGTCGACACCGGCGGGTCGGTCGAGCTCTTTCGCCGCCCGCGCGGCGCCGACTCCTGGGGCCAGCCCTGGCAGCGAGCGACGATCGAGCCGATCGGCAAGGGCAAAGGCTGCGAGATTTCCCTCGCCCACGCCGACTACACCGTCACCGTCAGCGTCGCCGGAAGGGCGGTCATCAACCAGCCCTACGAAGCTTCATACCATCGCCTCATGGAGCGGCTGGCCCAGGTGCAGAAGGTCTCGGCCGATGCCCAGACGCTGTTCCCCACGCCGCAGGTTTCGATCGCAGGCTCGGGCGAGGCGTTTGAACTTCTGCACGTGCGGGTGGACCGCGACGTCTATTACATCTCGCGCAGTTTCGAGTTGGAAGACCTCGCGGAAATGGCCAATAATCCCGTGCTGATGCAGTATGCTCTCAGCGAGCCGATCCGCAGGCAGATCGAGGCCTTTCCCGCACCCAGCGGCAGGGGGTACCTTGGGTGGGGCGTTACCGGCAGGCCCATCACCCTCAACAAAAATCCCGACAACCCGGACCTGGACTCCTTTTTCGTTCTGGGCGACAATAGTCCCGCCAGCCTCGACGGCCGCGCGTGGGTCAAGGCTGCTCCGACCCTCAAGCTGTGGAAGGACCCCCAGAATCCAAATGTCGGCGGCCGCACTCCGCTGTACCAACTGGGCACGGTTCCGCGATACAACATGATCGGCAAGGCGATATATGTATACTGGCCGGCAGGATTCCGCCCGCCCGGCGCGCCCTCCTTGCCAATCCTGCCCAATGTAGGTAAAATGCGGCTGATCTATTGACCGGTATGTTATGCACAAGCGCACGCAGAGGCTGCAAGCCATCGGGCGTGTTCGGAGAGATGCAAATGTTTGTGCATCGCTGCAATAGTGCATGGCAGGCGTGGGTGGGGCCCTGACGTACGGAATTGCAGTAAAGAATGATTTTAAAATGACTTACGCTCCTTGTCAGAATCATTGACGGATTTGGCTCGGTCGGCATGATGGTTGCACGGATGGCCACGAATTTGTGGCTGCGAACTGAGTGTTTCTGTCCGGACAGGTTTTTGCACAGCTTATCCACACCGGATGCGTCCATAGTGGATATTACAGGAATTGCCGAATGGTGTTGCTTGAAGCCAAAGGGCTTGTGAAACGGTACGGCGGACGGGCCGTGGTCAACCACGTCTCCATCCGCGTCAACCAGGGCGAGATCGTCGGTCTGCTCGGCCGAAACGGCGCCGGCAAGACCACGACCTTCCGAATGGTCGTCGGCATGATCAGCCCGACGGCCGGGGCCGTCAGCTTCGACGGCGTCAATATCACGCGCATGCCCATGTTCAAACGCGCCCGCCGCGGGATGGGCTACCTCTCCCAGGAACCCAGCATCTTCCAGCGCCTCTCAGTGCGCGACAACCTGATGGCCGTCATGGAAACGATGAACCTCTCGCGGGCCGCACGCGATGAACGCTCCGAGCACCTGCTTGAGCAGTTCGGCCTGACGCACGTGGCGACACAACTGGCCCGCACGCTCTCCGGCGGCGAGCGCCGCAAGCTCGAGATCGCCCGGGCTCTGGTGACCAACCCGGTGATGATCCTGCTGGACGAGCCGTTCTCCGGCGTGGACCCCATCGCCGTGCAGGATCTCCAGAAAGAAATCATCGCCCTGCGCGAGCGGGGCATCAGCATCCTGCTGACCGACCACAACGTGCGCGAGACCCTCACCGTCACCGACCGCACGTATATCATCGACAACGGCAAAGTCCTCCGCGAAGGCCCCCCGGGCGACCTGATCAATGACGAACTGGTTCGCCGCACCTACCTCGGCAATTCGTTCCGAGGCGACGAGTTTGAAGAGTAACTCGGCTCCATGGCGGCCGTTGTTCAGCCGCCATGTCCTGAACCCTGCGCGGGCCAGACGCCCGCGACACGTCTAGTAGCCCCGATACGGTCCCAGCGACTCCCGCGGCGGCGTGGCGGGGTTTCCCGGAGGATTTTCCCAACGCCCGGACATCCACACGTACTGGTGTCCGTCCCACTGCCAATATCCCGGCGACCACTGATACCGGAAACCGGGGCTGGGCGGGGGCGTCTCGGCCAGTGGTTCCATCGGCACCGGAGGCCGCTCATAAGTCGGCGATGCCGAGGATTGGACCGCCTCATTGGAGCATCCCGAAAGCAGCATCATTACAGCCGCGCTCGCCGCCGCAATCAGAAGTGCCTTTGATATAGACACGCCAGTACCCTCCCACGTTTGACAAGTCCCCGGTCATCCTTTGCATCTAATTCTAGCACGACAGCGCCTCATCGTGTCGCGGGCCCGCCGCGGCGCCAGGGCGGCACCGTGATCCCCAGCCACGCCGCCTAATGATGTTCGTGCCGCTCGTGCCGCTCGTGCCGCTCGTGGCGATCATGGCCGCGGTCGTAGTCGCGGTCGTGCCCGTAGCTCCAGTACCCGCGGTAGTAATGGCGGCTTTCGTACCGCGGCGCGATCCAGATGGTCGTCCCGGTGGGCGGCACGGCCCAGTAGCCCCTCACCCAGACATACTGGCTGCCGTTCCAGTCCCAGTACCCGTTTACCCAGGTGTAGTCTGGGCCGGGAGAGGGTGTGGGCGCTTCGTACAGCGGCGCCGGTGGGGCGGGCTCTTCGGCGTAATAGTATGTCGGCGAAGGCGTGGTGCGATAGACCCGCACGGAGGTATCGCACCCCTGCAGCGCCAGCGTCAAGACAACCAGCCCGCCAGCCGCTGCCAAAATTGGAATGGCCCTTTTCATGAGGCTCTCCTTATGTCGCTACATGTTCATGACGCCCCATTGTAGGAAGAGCCAATTACGATTGGCGGCGGTGGGCAGGAGCTTGGGACAAAGAGTTGGGCCACAGAGACACAGAGAAAAACGAGAAGATGGCTATGAGAAACCAGATTCGTCTTAACTTTGCCCGGCTCTGTGAGTTCTGTGTCTTTGTGGCCCACAACCGCCTGATGGTATAAACCTCAGCGGCTAATTCTGTTTTCGTCGCTCCAGCGCGGCGGCGACGAGGCCTACGAACATCGGCTGGGGGTATAGCGGGCGGCTGGTCAACTCGGGGTGGAACTGGGCGGCCACGAAGTACGGGTGCACGTCGCGGGGCAGCTCGAGGATCTGCATGATGGGATGTTGGCCGTGGCGGCCGGAGAACTTCAGCCCGGCGGCCTCGATCTGATCGATGTATTTGGGGTCGACCTCGTAGCGGTGGCGGAATCGCTGGCGGATGCGCTTGGCGTTGCCGTACAGGCCCGCGGCGATCGTGCCTGGAGTGATCTCCACATCCTGGCCGCCCAGGCGCATGTTGCCGCCCAGACCCTCGATCTTCTTCTGGTCGGGCAGAATGTCGATCACCGCATGGGCGCACTGCGGGTCGATCTCGGAGCTGTCGGCGCCCTTGAGGCCGCAGACGTTGCGGGCGTATTCGATCACGGCCATCTGGAACCCCAGGCAGATGCCCAGGTAGGGTATGCGGTTCTCGCGGACGTATTTCACGCAGGCGATCTTTCCGCTGGTGCCGCGCACGCCGAAACCGCCCGGGACGATGATCCCATCCACGTCGCCCAGCGCTGCCGCGACGTTGTCATCATTAATATCGGTGGTGTCGATCCACTTGATCTGCACCTCGGCCGCGTTGGCCACGCCGGCGTGCTCGAGGGCCTTGAGGATGCTGGCGTAGCTGTCGCGCAGGGCGGTGTACTTGCCCGTGATGCCGATGGTGGTCTTGTGGCCGGGGTTTTCCAAGGCCGCGCAGAACGTGCGCCATTTCTGGGCCGCGCGGGCGTCGGCCATCGAGTTGACCTTGCCGCCGAGGTTCAGAAGTTGCACGACCTCGCTGTCGAGCCCGGCTTCGCGCATCGTCTCGGGCAACAGGTAGATGCTCTTGAGGTCGTGCATCGAGAAGACGCGCCGCATCGGGACGTTGGTGTAGACGGAGATCTTCTGGCGCACCTTGTCGACGACGGGCTGCTCGGCCCGGCAGGCGATGATGTCGGGGTGGATGCCGTACTCCATCAGGCGCTTGATGCCCAGTTGGGCGGCCTTGGACTTCTGCTCGCCCAGCGCCGGCGGGCTCAGCACGTACGTCAGCGCCACGAAGAGCACCGAACCCTCGCCCTCCTCGTAGCTCAGCTCGCGCAGGGCCTCGATGAAGAACGCGTTCTCGATGTCGCCGACGGTGCCGCCGACTTCGACGAAGATCACGTCGGCCTTGCTCGCCACCGCCAGCTCGCGCAGGCGCAGCTTCACTTCGCCGGTGACGTGGGGGATCATCTGCACGTCGCGCCCGAGATAGCTGCCGGCCCGCTCCTTATCGAGCACCGCGCGGAAGATCTGTCCGCTGGTGGCGAAATTGGCGGCCGTGAGGTTCTGGTTGAGCATCCGCTCGTAGGTGCCCAGGTCCATGTCGGTTTCCATGCCGTCGTCGAGCACGAAGACCTCGCCATGGCGATAGGGATTGAGCGTGCCCGAGTCGATATTGAGATAGCCTTCCAGCTTGATCGGCGCGACGGCCAGGCCCTTGTCCTTGAGCAGCTTGGCCAGCGAAGAGGAGAAGATCCCCTTGCCCAGCCCGCTCATGACGGTGCCGAAGACGGCTACGTACTTGGTGGAGCCCAACCGATAACCGTCGGGCAAAGGCGTGTAGAATTCCGTTTCGTCGGTGCGATCCTTGACGGACCGCAGCAAATCCATGGCGTCGCTCATGGAACCGGACTGTACAGCAGCGCGCTATCGAAGGCAAGGGCGGCCGAAGAAAAAAACGTTACATCCACGAATGTCACGAATGACACGAGTGGGGGAAGAAACTTACCACAGAGGCACAGAGGGCGCTGAGAAGAGAAACAAAACGTGTTGAGAGTTCATTCCTTCTCCGTCCTCTCTGAGTCTCTGTGGTAGTTGCCGTTGTTTCCCCATTCGTGTCATTCGTGACATTCGTGGACGTCAACTCTTTCCCCGGACCCGTGCCACGAACGCCGCGTAATCCTCCGGCGTGTCGATGCCGCTGCCGTGGTAGTCAACCACTGCGGCCATGATCGTGAATCCATGCTCGAGGGCGCGGAGTTGCTCGAGCTTTTCCGCCTGCTCGGCCGGCGTCGGGGGCAGTTTGGCGAACTGCTTGAGGAACCCGACGCGGTATCCGTAGATGCCCAGGTGCAGCAGGTAATTCACGCCGCCTTTTTTGTCGCGGTCGAAGGGGATCTTCGCCCGCGAGAAATACATCGCCCGCCCGTCGCCGGCCAGAACCGCCTTGACGCGATTGGGATCTTCCGCGGCCGTTGCGGTCATGGGAGTCGTCAGTGTGGCCATCGGGGCGGGGGATTGCTCCAGCAGTTGGACCAAGCGGTCGATGCAGTCGGCCGGCATGTCCGGTTCGTCGCCCTGGACGTTGATGACGATCTGGTCGTCGGCCAGGTTCAGCGTGCGGGCGGCCTGCGCGAGGCGGTCGGTCCCGCTGGGGCAGTCGGGACTGGTCATGACGGCCTCGGCGCCGAAGCCGCGCACGGCCGTCAGTATTCGATCATCGTCTGTGGCCACGACGATGCGCGCAATGCGCTTTGCCTGGCCGACGGCCTCGACCACGTGCTGGATGAGGGTCTTGCCCGTCTGCGTCAGCAAAGGCTTGCCCGGCAGGCGTGTCGAGGCATATCGCGCCGGAATGATAGCGATGGCGGTGTTCATGGACGCAGATTCTATGCGGAATAGGCGGAAGAAGAAATGGATGAATGGATGCGAGGATGGCTTCGTTCTTCTTAGCGGCGGGGCTTGCCCCGCACGGTTGTTCGCTCGAGCAACCACGCGCGTGGCAAGTCCCGCCGTTAATGCCATCCATCATTCCAATCTTACCGTCCTCTTCGTCGGCGACTGGCGCCGCTGGGGCGGCGTTGGCGGCTGCGCCAGAATGCATTGCGCTGCTGCTCGGGCGAACCGGTTGCGGCAGGGGCAGCTTCTTTAGCTGCGGGGCGCTCGCGGCGCATGTGCTGGCTCTGGCCCTGCGGGGGGCGGCTTTCGCGCGGCTCGACGGGCGGGGCCTTGGTCGTATGTTGCAGTACGGGGATGCGCCGGCCCAGCAGCCGCTCGATCTCCCGCAGGTCGTCGCGCTGCTCTTCCGAGCAGAACGAGATCGCCTTGCCCCGCGCGCCCGCGCGGCCGGTGCGGCCGATGCGGTGCACGTACGTCTCGGCCACGTTGGGCAGGTCGTAGTTGAACACGTGCGAGATGTCGTCGACGTCCAGGCCGCGGGCGGCGATGTCGCTGGCCACCAGCACGCGGGTCTTGCCGGCTTTGAAGTTCGCCAGCGCCCGCAGGCGGGCGCCTTGGGACTTGTTGGAGTGAATGGCCTCGGCCGCAATATTGCCGCGCGTGAGCTTTCGCACGACCTTGTCGGCGCCGTGCTTGGTGCGGGTAAAGACCAGCGCCCGCGAGATGGCCGCGTCGGCCAGCAGGTTTTCCAGCAGTGCAATCTTGGTCGCCGGCTCGACGAAGTAGATGGCCTGCTCAACGGTGTCGGCCGCGGGCGACTCGGCGGCCACCTTCACGTGCACCGGGTCGCTCAGCAGCGTGTTGGCGAGTTCGCGAATTTCGCGGGGCATGGTGGCCGAGAACATCAGCGTCTGGCGCTTGGCGGGGATCTGCGCGATCACGCGGCGGATGTCGTGGATGAAGCCCATGTCGAGCATGCGGTCGGCCTCGTCGAGCACGAGGATCTCGACGCCCTTGAGCGTCAGCACCCGCTGGTTGAGCAGGTCCAGCAGCCGCCCGGGCGTAGCCACGAGAATATCCACCCCGCGGTGCAGGGCGGTGGTCTGCGGGCCTTGCTTGACGCCGCCGAAGACGACCGTGTGCCGCAGCGAGAGGTTCTTGCCGTATGCGCGGAAGCTCTCGCCGATCTGGGCCGCCAGCTCGCGCGTCGGCGTCAGGACCAGCGCCCGGATCGGCCGCCGCTGCCCGCCGCTCTCGGCGTGCCGGTGCGAGTGCAGGCGCTGGAGAATCGGCAATGCAAAGGCCGCAGTCTTGCCCGTGCCGGTCTGGGCGCAGCCGAGCAGGTCGCATCCTTTAAGAACGTGGGGAATCGCCTCCTTCTGAATGTCGGTGGCGATCGTGTAACCTTCGGACTCGACAGCCAGCAGTAGCGGCTGGATGAGCTCTAACGTTTTGAATGGCATGAGGGCATCGGGTTTCTTGTTCTGGAGGGTTCTGAAGGGCCGCACTGTACCAGTAATGCCCCGCGCTTACAATCATTGATAGCCGCTGAGGTCGCTGAGGTCGCTGAGGAAGAAGTTGATTGGGGATTTGTGATTTCGGATTGCGGATTAGATCCACCTCTATTCCACCCTTCCAATATTCCAATTCTCGTTTCCCTCGGCGTCCCCAGCGACCTCAGCGGCTATATATAGGTTCACAATTGACGATTACAGGCCGATGACATAGAATGCCATCGTCGGCAACCCACTGCGACGGTGCCGGCAACGTTGGAGAGGTGGCTGAGTGGCTGAAAGCGACGGTTTGCTAAACCGTTGTACGGGGTCATGCCCGTACCTCGGGTTCGAATCCCGACCTCTCCGTTGGATGTGGTGGCGGCATATCAACATTTTCCGATTGCGTTAGTAAAGTCCAGGATCGTCAAGTCGATATCTCAAGCAAGAAGCAGGAATTGCTGTTGTCCCCTGGTCGGAAATCTCGCAGCAATCGGGCCGCATTGTCGTCCCTGCTATGAGTTGGGCGTCACGCACGCCCATATTCCGACCGCAACGATGGCCACTATGGCAGACCCGCACGACATCCCGCAGGAACTTGCAGACCTCAGCGCCAGGATCCTCGCCACGGATCCCGCTCAGGATGTCCCTGCAGAGGAGTTCATGCATGCCCTCAGGCAGGCGCTGGACGTCTGTCCGGACAAGAGTCCCGCCGAGGGGCTGCTGAAGATGGCGATGACGGGACTGGCCGTTCTTCAACAGAACTCTTCAAGCCACGCCGGCGAGATTCTGGAAGCCGTCGCGTGGGTCGTCTCAGTGTCGCGCGATTGCCTGATTCCAGACGCCGCGATCGATGCGGCAGCGATCCGTAAGGCGGCCTCGCGGCTGCGGCAGTTGCTCCGAAGCGAGGACGTTCGTTCCCCCTCGGCGGCCCCTGCGGAAGAACGTGTCACCGTTGCGGCCGCCCAGGCGCCGACGCCTCTGGGGCTGGAGATCGACGCGGATCTGCTCAACGAGTTCGCCGCCGAATCGCGCGACCGCCTTGCCGGCGCCGAGGCGGCGCTGTTGGCGCTGGAGAAGCGCCCGGCCGACAGCGAACAGATCAACACCGTTTTGCGGGCGTTTCACACCATCAAAGGGGCCGCGGGTTTTCTGGGGATCGCTTCGATCGAGCGTTTGGCGCACCTGTCGGAGAACCTGCTGATCTGTGCTCGTGAAGGGCGGCTGGTCATTACCGGGCGAAATGCCGACATGGCGCTGCGGTCGTGCGACACGTTAAAAGACATGATCGGTTCGTTGCGTGCGGGGAATCTGAACGATGTCGCCGTGGCCCCGGGCGACTTGGAGAGCGCCCTGGAAAGCATTTCCGATGACGGTTCCCAGGTTGCCGCGGCCGCGGTCGCGGCGCAAGCCCCTGCGACTGCCGAGACCGCGTCGGACAGCGAAAAAAACCAGCCCTCCGGCGACAGCGGCATCGACGCCACCGCCAGAGTCTCTATTCAGCGGCTCGACGCGCTGGTGGACATGGTGGGCGAGCTGGTCATTTCGCATTCGATCGTCGCCCAGGCGCCGGACCTGGGCAGCGCGGCAGCGGGCAGCGTCGTGCACGTGTCAAAGATCATCCGCCAATTGCAGGACCTGGCGATGGGCCTGCGCATGGTGCCGCTGAAGGGGACGTTCCAGAAGATGTCGCGCCTGGTGCGGGACCTGGCCAACAAGAACGGCAAGCAGATCCGCCTGGAGACCCTCGGCGAAGAAACCGAGATCGACCGCACGATGGTCGAGACGATCGCCGACCCGCTGGTGCACATGATCCGCAACGCCGTCGATCATGCCATCGAACCGCCGCCGCAGCGCAAGGCTGCCGGCAAGGATCCCATCGGCACGATAACCCTGCGGGCCTGCCACTCCAGCGGCAACGTCATCATCGAGATGAGCGACGACGGCTGCGGGCTCAATCGCCCGCGCATCCTGGCCAAGGCCGTCGAATGCGGCCTGATCGAGCCCGGCGCGGCGGTCAGCGACGAGCAGGTGCACGAGTTGATCTTCCACCCGGGCCTGAGCACCGCCCAGAAGGTGACGGACGTCTCCGGGCGAGGCGTGGGGATGGACGTGGTGAAACGCAATATCGAGGCGCTGCGCGGGCGAGTGGAGGTGTCCAGCCGCAGCGGCCAGGGCTGCACGTTCACGCTGCGCCTGCCCCTGACGATGGCGCTGGCCGAGGCGATGCTCGTTCGCGTCGGCGGTAATCGCTACCTGGTGCCCTCCATTGCCATCGAACACGTGTTCCGCCCGGCGGCCGAGGCCATCAGCACCGTTGCCGGGCGCGGCGAAATGGTTTCGCACCGCGGCAAGCTCCTGCCGATTTTCCGACTCAGCCGGCTTTTCGAGGTGCGTGACGCCGCGGGCGATCCGACCAAGGCGCTTCTGATGGTGGTGGCTGACCGCGACCGGCGCTGCGTTCTGATGGTGGACGAACTGGTGGCGCAGCAGCAGGTGGTGATCAAGTCGCTGGGCAAGGCTTTTGAGAATCTGCTGGGCATTTCGGGTGGGGCGATTCTCGGCGACGGCAAAGTCGGGTTGATCCTGGATATCGGCGGGATCGTTCAGTTGGCTCACGAAAAGGCGCGAGCGGCGGCGTGACCGCCGCGAGCATAGAGGAGATCGGATATGACGCAACAGACCGCTTCATCGACGCTGCCGGCAGCCAAGGCCGGCAAGTACCTTACGTTCAGACTCGGCCCTGAAACGTACGGCCTGGAAATTCTTCAGGTCCGCGAGATCATCGGTTTCATGGCCGTTACGCCGGTGCCGCGGATGCCGGACTTCATCAGGGGCGTGATCAACCTCCGCGGGCGCGTCATTCCGGTGACGGACTTGCGGCTTCGGTTCGGGATGGAAGCCTCGCAGGCGACGGCGAGCAGTTGCATCATCGTCGTGCGCGCGGGCGAACTGGAGATGGGCCTGGTGGTGGACCAGGTGGTGGAGGTTCTGGACATGCCGGCCGGTCAGATCGAGGAAGCCCCCTCGTTCGGTCAAAGCGTTGACGTGAAGTTCGTCAGCGGCATCGGCATGGTCGGCGGGCACGTGACGCTGCTGCTGGACCTGAACACGGTGCTCAGCAGCGATGCCGTGGCGCAGTTGCAGACGAGCTAGACGGGGCATCGGAGCCCCGAAGAGCGGATTCTTTTCACGAAGTCAATATTGCGAAATTGACGGAGAACATCATGAAGATCACGGTTGGAAAGAAGATCGGGTTGTTGCTGGCATTGGTCTTGTCCATCACCGCCATCCTGGCGCTGGTAGGCACGTTCCAGATGATCGGCGTCAAGGGCGCCGTCGACGATCTGGCCAATGTTCATGTGCCTCTCAGCGACGCCTTGCATGGCATCGATGCGGCGGCGACAGAGCAAAACCTCGTGGCGAATATATATGTCGTGCGCAAGGAACAATCGCAGACGGACCAATTCCGAAAGAGTGAATCCGAGGTGGACAAGCAGCTGGAACTGGCCAAGACGGCGATCCGCTCAGACACCGATCTGGTCAACAAAGGCCTGCTGGGCATGCTCGACGAGATCGACAAATCGCATGACCTCTTCGGCGCCAAGGCCAAGGCACTGATGGATGTGGTCGCCAGGACCACCGGCGAAGACAACAAGACCTCGCTGGCCGCGGCCGATGAAGCGGAGAAGGCATATCAGGCCTGCATGGGCAAGATCGACTCGCTGCTGGCTCGCAACGATACCGAGATCAACACGGTTGCCACCAATGCCACCGACGCCTCTCATGTCGGCATGATCCTCATGATGGGGCTGGGCGCCGCAGCCGTGATCGCCGGAGCGCTGCTGGGAACGTGGATCGCCCGCGGCATCGTGGTGGCGCTGAAGAACGTGATCGATTCGCTGCTGGAAGGGGCGCAGCAGACCGCCTCGGCCGCCGGACAGGTGTCGGCCGCCAGCCAGACGCTGGCCCAGGGTTCGAGCGAGCAGGCGGCCTCCGTCGAGGAGACCACCAGCACGGTGGAGGAGATGTCCTCGATGACGCGCCAGAACGCCGGCAACGCCGCCGAGGCCAAGCGCCTCGCCGAGTCGGCGCGCGGCAGCGCCGACAAGGGCACCGCGGCGATGGAGCGCATGGCCAAGGCCATCGGCGACATCAAGAAGTCCTCCGACGATACCTCCAAGATCGTCAAGACCATCGACGAGATCGCCTTCCAGACAAACCTGCTGGCGCTGAACGCCGCGGTCGAAGCCGCCCGCGCCGGCGATGCGGGCAAGAGCTTTGCCGTGGTGGCCGAAGAGGTCCGCAACCTCGCCCAGCGCAGCGCCGAGGCCGCCAAGAATACCGCCGCCCTGATCGAACAGGCCGTCACCAACGCCGCCGGCGGGGCGGAGATCGCCAAGGAAGTGGGCGAGGCCCTGAAGGAAATTTCCGACGGCTCGCGAAAGGTCAACGACCTGGTCGGCGAGATCGCCGCCGCCTCGACCGAGCAGGCTCAGGGCATCGATCAGATCAACAAGGCCGTGGGCCAGATGGACTCGGTCATTCAGCAGAACGCCGCTACGGCCGAAGAGTCCGCAGCCGCAGCCGAGGAGCTGAGCAGTCAGGCCGAGGCGCTCAACAGCATGGTCAGCAGTCTGGGCAGCATGGTCGGCAGCGGGGCCGGCTCAACGGCCGGCGTCGCTCACGTGGCGCCGATCATGCACCACCCGCTGGCTGCCGTCCGGACCGGCGTCAAGGGGATGCATCCGCAGGGCGGCACGTGGCGCGGCGGATCGCAGGCTCGTGAAGGCGCTGACGGGGCCTCCCGGGTCGCCGCCAAAGACGTGATTCCGCTGGAGGATGAGAAGGTGCTCGGAAAGTTCTAGAGCGATGCCCTGGCGCCATGGCGGCTGGACGACGGCCGCCATGACGCCCTTACTTGAGTGACAGGCAGGAACGATGAACAGCTTGCTTCCAGGCGCGGAGTTGACAACGTCGCAGTTTGCCTCGATCAGCCAACTGGTCAAGGAACTGTGCGGCATCAATCTGCACCAGGGCAAGATGATGCTGGTCAAGGCCCGGCTGAGCAAGCGGCTGAGGCAGTTGGGGCTCACGAGCTTCGGTCAGTACATGGACCGGATCCGCGACGACGCCAACGGCGGCGAAGTGCGGGCGATGCTCGAGGCGCTGTCGACGAACCTGACGTACTTTTTCCGCGAGGAGCATCATTTCCAGGTGCTGCGCCGGACGGCGATTCCGGCGATGCTGGCGCGGCACAAGCGCGACCGGCGCGTCCGCCTCTGGAGCGCCGGGTGTTCCTCGGGCGAAGAGGCCTACTCGATCGCGATGACGCTGCACGAGGTGATGGGCGGCTGCCCCGGCTGGGACGTCGGCATCCTGGGGACCGACTTGTCCACGCAGGTGCTGCGGATGGCGATGGAGGCCCTGTACACGCCCGACCGCCTGCGGCAGATGGGCCCGTCGGCGATTCTGGAGCACTTTACCGCCCACGACTGCGGCGGCGTGCGGCGCTACCGGCTCAAGGAGCCTCTGAGACGCCTGGTGACTTTCGCCAGGCTCAACCTCATGGACGCCTGGCCGATGACGGGGACCTTCGATGTGATCTTCTGTCGAAACGTGATGATCTATTTCGACAAGGCCACGCAGCAGCGGCTGATCCAGCGGTTCTGGAACCAGCTCTGCGACGGCGGGCTGCTGTTCATCGGGCATTCGGAAAGTCTGGCCGGTATCGAGCACCGCTTTGGGTACGTGGAACCCACAGTTTATCAGAAACGCTGAGACAGGGTTCGGAGGATGGCGTGAGGTATATCGTCGGAGTCGCTGAGATGAAGCTGGCACGCGGCCAGGCCGACCAGGTCGTGACGCATGCCCTGGGCAGTTGCCTGGGCGTATCGGCGTACGATCCGCTCAGCAAGGTCGGCGGCCTGCTGCACGTGATGATGCCGGTCTCGTCGGCCAACCCCGACAAGGCGCGAAGCAACCCGTACATGTTCGTGGACACGGGAATTCCGGCCTTCTTCGCGGCGATGGTAGCCGCCGGGGCCGAGCGCCGGCGCCTGCGGGTGAAGATCGCCGGCGGGGCCGCGATCAACAGCAACGACCATTTTGCCATCGGTCGCAAGAACTGCATCGCCATGAAGAGCGTGCTGTGGAAGGCCGGCGTGCTGATCGAAGCGCAGGATGTCGGCGGCAGTGCCGCGCGCACGATGTGCCTGGATCTTTCGGACGGACGCGTGATCGTCAGCAATGCCGGTAAGCAGTGGCTGCTGTAACCGGCTGGAGATCGTGAAATGTCGACAAATGTACTGGTAGTGGATGACAGCGCGGTCGTGCGGGCCATGATCATCAAGACGCTCCGCATGGCGGGCGTGGACCTGGGCGAGGTGTTCGAGGCCGGCAACGGCCGCGAAGGCATCGAGACCCTCCAGGACAAGTGGGTCGATCTGGTCTTCGCCGACTTGAACATGCCCGAGGTCAACGGTGAGGAGATGATCGACCGCATGCGGGCCAATCCCGTCTGGGCCGACCTGCCGGTGGTGGTCATCTCCACCGAAGGCAGCCAGACCCGCATCGATCGCCTGCGGCAAAAGGGCGCCAAGTTCATCCACAAGCCCTTCAGTCCCGAACAGATTCGCGACGTCGTCACGCCGATGATAGGAGCCGCGCTATGAGCACCCGAACGTTCGATGAAGCCCTCGCCGGCGTGGCCGCCGACACTGTCGAGTCGCTGGCGATGATGTTCCTGCTCTCTCCCGAGGAGGCGAGCCTCCAGGGACCCGCGACCGGATCGCGAGCCGCGGCGGTGGCCTTTACCGGCCCCTTCGGCGGCAGCGTGATCGTCGAGACGTGCGGCGCGGTGCAGTCGCAACTGGCCGCCAACATGCTCGGGCTCGAATCGGACGCCGTGCCCACTGAGCAGCAGGAGCAGGACGCCCTGAAGGAACTGGTCAACGTCATCTGCGGCAATCTGCTTCCCGTGCTGGCGGGCCCGACGCCGGTGTTTCACATCGACGCGCCACGCCTGTTGACGCCGCAGCAGGCCCTCGATGCACGCCGGGACGGTCTTGCCGCCGTGGCGGCCGTCTGCACCGAGGCGGGCGAGGTCAACGTGGTCCTGCTGACGGACGCGCCCATGCCGGAAACCGTCGAGGCCTAGAAGAATCTCAAGGAACGCGCGATGATCAAAGTACTCATCGTTGATGACTCGGCCGTGGTGCGGCGCGTGCTGTCGGACGAATTGTCCAAAGCCGCCGACATCCACGTTGTCGGCACGGCGGTGGATCCCTTTGTGGCGCGCGAGAAGCTGTTGAAGCTCCGCCCCGACGTCGTCACGCTCGACCTGGAGATGCCGCGCATGGGCGGCCTGGCGTTCCTGTCCAAGCTGATGAAGTATTTCCCGCTGCCGGTGGTGGTCGTCAGTTCGCTGACGCCGCAGGGCTCCGAGGCCGCCATGCGCGCCCTCGAGGCCGGCGCGGTCGACGTCGTCGCTAAACCGGCCGGTTCGGACGCTCTGCCGGCGATCTCGGCCATGCTGGTGGATCGAATTCGAGCGGCCGCGGCGGCGCGCCCGGCCAGACTGCAAACCGTAGAAGCCGGGACGCCCAAGCCCCCGCAGCCGCTGACGCTGTCGGGGCTGCACAATCGCCTGATCGCCATCGGCGCCTCGACCGGGGGCACCGACGCCATCAAGCGCGTGCTGCTGGGACTGCCCGCCAACGCGCCGGCAACGGTGGTTGTCCAACACATGCCCGCGGCCTTTACCGCCGCCTTCGCCAAGCGGCTCGACCAGTTGTGCCTGATGAATGTTCGCGAGGCCCTCGACGGCGAGCCGGTCGAGCAGGGGACGGCCTTGATCGCTCCGGGCAACCGGCACATGTCGGTTCGCCGCCGCGGGTCGGGCTTTGTGGTGCAGGTCAAGGACGGGCCGATGGTGCACCACCAGCGCCCCAGCGTCGATGTGCTCTTTCACTCCGTGGCCCAGCAGGCGGGGGCGGCGGCCACGGGCGTGATCCTGACCGGGATGGGCAGCGACGGCGCCCAAGGCCTGCTGGCGATGAAAGAGGCGGGCGCCTGCACGCTGGCGCAGGATGAAGCCTCGTGCGTGGTCTTCGGCATGCCCAAGGAGGCCATCGCCGCCGGAGCGGTCAGAACGATCGCACCGGTCGACCAGATGGCCAACGAGATTCTGCGGTCGCTGGCCGGCGGCAGCGGCCACGCTGCGGAGATGACACCGATAGGGAACGTTCCATGAGTAATGCGAAAAACGACGACCACCGAAGCGGCGACCGCCCCCGCGGGGGCGATCTCTACGCCATCGAGCTCCAGGAGACCAACCGCCAGCTCGAAGAGGCCATCGCGCGGGCCAACATGATGGCCGAGGCAGCCGAGCAGGCCAGCGCTGCCAAGAGCGAGTTCCTGGCCAAGATGAGCCACGAGATCCGCACGCCGATGAACGCCATCCTCGGCATGACCGAACTGGCGCTGGACACGGAGATGACGCCCGAGCAGCGGGGGTATCTCGAAACCGTCAAATCGTCCGCCGACGAGCTGTTGGCGTTGATCAACGACGTGCTGGACTTCTCGAAGATCGAAGCGGGAAAGCTGCAACTGGACCCCGTGCCCCTGGCCCTGCGCGACACCCTGCACAGCGCGGTGGCGTCGCTGGCCATCAGGGCCCACGCCAAGAATCTCGAGCTGGCCTGCCGCGTGGCGCCCGACGTGCCCGACGCCCTCATCGGCGACCCCGTGCGGCTGCGGCAGATCGTCGTCAATCTCGTCGGCAACGCGATCAAGTTCACCGCCGCCGGCGAGATCATCGTCGAGGTCGACGCGCAGCGGCAGGACGAGCAGGGGCTCCTCCTGCACATCGCCGTGCGCGACACCGGCTGCGGCATCAAACCCGACAAGCTGGAGATCATCTTCGACGCCTTCGCCCAGGCCGACGGCTACATCACCCGCACCCACGGTGGGACCGGGTTGGGGCTGTCGATCTCGCGGCAATTGGCCGAGATGATGGGAGGCCGCCTCTGGGCGCAGAGCTGCCCCGGCAGCGGAAGCACCTTCCATTTCACCGCGAGCCTGAAGAAGAGCCCCGATGCCGTCCAGACGGATTCCTCGCCGCTGGCGGGCTTGCCCGTGCTGCTCGTGGACGACAACGCATCGAGCCTGGCTATCCTGAGCGAAATGCTGTCCGCCTGGCAGGCGAGCCCGCAGACCCAGCAGACCGGCCGGGACGCGCTGGGAGCCCTGACCGCGCAGGCCCAGGCCGGGCAGCCCCTTCCACTGGTCATCATCGACGCGCGTATGCCCGAGGTGGACGGGTTTGTCCTGGCCGACGCCATCCGCACCAGCCGCGAGCTTCGCTGCTGCAAAATCATCATGCTCACCTCGACCGGCGACGGCGGCGCCATGCAGAAATGCGCCAAGACCGGCCTGGTCCATGTGGACAAGCCCGTCAGCCAGTCCTCGCTGTTCGACGCCATCGTCACATCCGTGGGCCTGGCGCCGCAGCGCGCGGTGGCTCAGAACCATTCGGCCCTCAGCGACGCCAGCGCCGTGTCCCTGCGAATCCTGCTGGCCGAAGACAACCAGGTCAATCAGGAACTCGCCAGACGCCTGCTTCAAAACTGGGGACACCAGGTGTCCGTCGTTTCCGACGGGCTCGCCGCAGTCACGGCCGCGGCCGAGAACGCCTTCGACGTCGTCCTCATGGATATCCAGATGCCCCGGCTGGACGGTCTCAGCGCTACCAAGCGCATTCGCGAGGCGGAAAAGGCCGGCGGCAGGCACGTTCCCATCATCGCGTTGACGGCTCACGCCACCACGCGCGACCGCGAGTTGTGCCTGCAATCCGGGATGGACGACTACGTCTCCAAGCCCATCCGGCGCGAGGAACTCCTGTCGCTTCTCAAGCAGGTTGCCCGCAGCCGCCACAACCCGCAGGCCGTCCCGGCGGTTCAACCCGCCGTTGCGAGGGCGGCGGGTCCGGTTCAGGAGATTCACCCCGCGACGGTCCCGGCGGACGGCGCCGCGCAGGATCTGCCCCCGCTCGACGTCGAGGCGGTCATGAAGAACCTCGACGGGGATCGCGATCTGTTTCACCAGATCGCCGAGCTGTTCCTTTCAAACTGCGGTCAGCAGATGGCCCAGATCCACCGGGCCTTGTCGAACTGCGATGCGCAGGAACTGGCCCGCGCGTCGCACTCGATCAAGGGAACCGTCAGCAACTTCATGGCCAAGCCCTCCTATGAGGCCGCTCGCAACCTGGAGTCGATGGCGCGAGCGGGAGATCTCGCCCAATCGCAGCAGGCCTTCGCGGTCCTGAATATAGAGGTCCAGCGGCTTAGCGCAGCGCTTCGAGAAATCGCAGGAGAAGTAGAATGCGGATCATGATTGCAGAAGACGATTGTGTTTCACGAAAGGTGCTGGAGAACCTTCTTCGCAAGTGGAACCACGAAGTGGTCGTCGCGTGCGAGGGGAGGCAGGCCTGGCAGATGCTCCAGCAAGACGACGCGCCGAGCATGGTCGTGCTGGACTGGATGATGCCCGGCATGGACGGGCCGGCGATCTGCCACGCCCTGCGCCAACTGCCCAGGAAGATCCGCCCTTACGTCATCCTGCTGACCGGGCGCAACCAGAAGTGCGACCTGGTGGAAGGCATCAGCATGGGGGCCGACGATTTTATCGCCAAGCCCTTCGACCCGGACGAGCTG
Organism: Phycisphaerae bacterium; assembly: GCA_039683615.1. Classification (GTDB taxonomy): domain Bacteria; phylum Planctomycetota; class Phycisphaerae; order SM23-33; family SM23-33; genus JAJFUU01. Next base: position 141,158 of record JBDKRA010000022.1, on the reverse strand, counting down.
CGCGTGCGCATCCTCGCCGGACAGCGGATCGTCGAATTGCAGATCGAGTCGCTGACGATCATGGAGGCCCTGCGAAAACAAGCCTCCCACGACTACCTCACCGGACTGCCAAACCGCGCGACCATCCTGGATGTTCTCAGCCGCGAGTTTGCCCGCGCCCCGCGACAGCAGGATTACGTCAGCGTCGCGATGGCCGATATCGACCATTTCAAAGCCATTAACGACGACTACGGCCATGCCGCCGGCGACGCGGTGCTGGCGGCTGTGGCCAGGCAAATGGCCATGACCATGCGCTCCTATGAATACATCGGGCGCATTGGCGGCGAAGAGTTCCTGGTGGTCCTGAGCGGCTGCGCTGCCGACGGGGCGGCCGTCATGGGCGAGCGCCTGCGCCGGGCGGTGGCGATGCAGCCGGTCGCCGTGGCCGCCTCGAACATCCCGGTGACCATCAGCGTGGGCATTGCCAGCACGTCGCAGATCGACAATCCGACCGAGACCACGCTGGTCGAGCTTGCGGATTCCGCCATGTACCGCGCCAAGCGTGCCGGGCGGAACCGCGTCGAGTCCGCGGCCGAAATAATCTGTTGCGGCCGTCCATGAAAAGCCCCAGGCGGCCCCGGTCCGCTCGCCCGCGCCCGGCGGCTCCGGCCGGTTCCTGACAGGTTGAGGCGTCTACTTGCCCCCCATCTCGGCAGCGGGCTTCCTCTTTCTGCCGTCGAGTATCCGGTATGCCAGGAGTTTGACCCGGTCGTTGAAGAGGAACCACGCCAACGCATATCCCCACACCAGTGCCGACCAGCCCCAGCCGATGGGCGGCATCAGCAGCCCGTACGCCGCGATCAACGTGGCCAGGACCTGCGTTCCGATCACCGCCAGCAGCAGGATCGTCGCCGGCCGCGACGACCAGAACGGTCCGCGCGTCCGTGTGACGAAGATCGTGAGGTGGCCGGCCACGGAGAGCTTGAGGTACATCAGCGTCTGGATCGTCTCGCGATTGAGATGGAACACCCGCTGGCCCAGGTAGAACAGTCCGAATGAGGCCATCACGCCCGCTATTCCCAGCACCGTCGCCAGGCCCAGAACGCGCCTCATGTTCCAGGCCTCGGGCGTGTCGGATATGGTCGTTCGGTCGTAGGCGATGCTGAGGATCGCCCCGTCATTGAGCAGCGCCAGCAGCACGATCATCACGGCCGTCACCGGATAGAAGTTGAACACGAGGATCGACAGCGTCATGAACAGCAGGACGCGAATGGTCTCGGCGATGCGGTAGATGGCGTAGCTCTGCATCCGCTGAAAGATCCGGCGGCTCTCGCGGATGGCGTCGATGATGACGGAAAGACCCGGCGCCAGCAGGACGATGCTGGCCGCTGCCCGCGCGGCGTCGGTGGCGCCGGAGACGGCGACGCCGGCGTCGGCCTTCTTCAGCGCCGGGGCGTCGTTGACCCCGTCGCCGGTCATGCCGACGATATGGCGTCGCTGCTGCAGCGCTTCGACGATGTGGTACTTGTGCTCGGGGAAGACCTGGGCAAAGCCTTCGGCCTTGTCGATGGCCTCGGACATTTCGCCTTCTTCCCGCTGCTGGGTCTCGTCGAACATGCCGGCGTCGAGGATGTTCTTGCCCAGGCCGACCTGCCCGGCGATTTCCCTGGCGATGGCCAACTGGTCGCCGGTGACCATCTTGACGTCGATGCCCATCTTGCGGGCGTCGGCGATGGTGGCCTTGGAGTCCTCGCGCGGCGGGTCAAACAGCGGCAGCACGCCCAGGAAACGCCAGGCGCCGTCCTCCTGCGTCCGCGCGACGCCCAGCGAGCGAAACCCGCGGGCCGCAAATTGCATCACCGTGCCGTCCACGGCCTCCTTCACGTCAGGCGCGTTGGCGGCCAGCGCCAGAATGACCTGCGGGGCGCCCTTGGTCGTCTTGAACGTCCTGCCGTCGGCGGCTGTAACGGCGGCCTCGGTGCGCTTGTGGACCGGGTCGAAGGGCTGGAAGTGCGTCACGGTGTAGCCGGAAAGCGACTGGAGATTGTTCACGCCGCCCAGCACCGCCAGGTCGATGGGATCCTTGTTTTCCGCCCGCGAGGCCAGGGCGGCAGCGAGGAGGACCTCATCTTTCTCGACGCCTTCGACGGCGAAGGCCTCCGCCAGCGTCAGTTGATTCTGCGTCAGCGTTCCGGTCTTGTCCGAGCATAGCACGTCGACGCCGGCAAGCTCCTCCACCGACGCCAGGCGCGTGACGATCGCCTCTTTCTGCGACAGCAGCCGCGCGCCCACGGCCATCGTCACCGACAAGACGGTCGGCATGGCCACGGGAACGGCCGCCACCGTCAGCACCAGGGCGAAACGAAGCGTTGTCAGGACGCTGTCCCCGCGGAGCACCGCCACGATCAGGATCAGCGTCACCAGCGCCAGCGCCATGGCGATGAGATAATTTCCGATCTTGAGAACGGCCCGCTGAAAGTGGCTGATCGTCTTGGCGGTCTCCACCAGGTGGGCCGTCTTGCCGAAATACGTCCTGGTACCGATGGCCGTGACGGTCGCGTCGCTCTCGCCGCGTTTCATCACGGACCCGGAGTAGACGGTCTGGCCGCCGCTGCGTTCCACCGGCAGCGACTCGCCCGTCAGGGCCGATTGGTCGACCTCGACGGGATCGCCCGCCTCCAGGCGGCAGTCGGCGGGAATGATGTCCCCCAGGCGAAGTCTGATCCGGTCGCCGGGGACAAGTTCCCGCGCGGGCGCCTCGCCCCATTTGCCGCCGCGCTTGACCCGCGCGGTGATGGCCAGCCTCTTTCGCAACGCCGCAATCGCATTGCCGGCCTGATGCTCTTCCCAGAACCCCACCAGCGCATTGCCCAGCAGCAGGATCATGATGATGACGAAGTCGGTCCAATGTCCCACGACGGCCGAAAGGATTGCCGCCGCCTCGATCATCCACGCGATGGGCCCCCAGAAGTAAGAGAGGAACTTGAGGAAGAGGTTTTCCTCTTTCTGGGGCAATTCGTTGTAGCCGTACTTCTGCCGCCGCGAGGCCACCTCCTGCTCGCTCAGACCCTCCGGCGGAGTCTGCTCGGGCGGTTCATGGACCGTCTCTTTGGCCTTGGGTTCAGGTTCCGTCATCGTGTGCATCCCCCCATGCGTCCACACGGTCCTAAGGCGCCTGGATCCTCCCGTAGCACGGGCGTCTCGCCCGTGAGTAGCATGGCCGTCTCGGCCATGTCCCGGCGATTTACACGGGCGGGACGCCCGTGCTACTCATGGGCAAGATGCCCATGCCACTTCTGAGATAGTTTCTTAGTTCTCCCATTTCCAGTCGCGGATCTCGGGCATGTCCTGGCCGTGCTTGCGAATGTGCTGGCGGTGCTCGACGAGCTTGTCCTGGAGGTCCTGCTTGAGGTAGGCGCCCTTGGCGCCCAGTTGCGGCAGGCGGTGGATGGCGTCCATCACGAGGTGGAAGCGGTCGAGGTCGTTCAGCACCGTCATGTCGAAGGGCGTGGTGATCGTGCCCTCTTCCTTGTACCCGCGGACGTGGATGTTGGCGTGGTTGGCGCGGCGATACGTCAGCCGGTGAATGAGCCAGGGGTACCCGTGGAAGGCGAAAATCACCGGCTTGTTCGTGGTGAACAGCGCGTCGAAATCGCCGTCGGTCAACCCGTGCGGATGCTCGGTGGGGTCCTGCAGCCGGAACAGGTCGACCACGTTGACCACTCGCACCTTGAGATCGGGCAGGCGCTGGCGAAGGATCGACACGGCCGCCAGCGTCTCCAGCGTCGGCACGTCGCCGCAGCAGGCCATGACCACGTCGGGCTCGGAGCCTCGGTCATTGCCGGCCCATCCCCAGATGCCGATCCCCTGCGTGCAGTGGGCGATCGCGGCGTCCATCGAGAGCCACTGCGGGGCCGCGTGCTTGCCCGCGACCACCACGTTGACGTAATGCCGGCTGCGCAGGCAATGGTCCATCACCGACAGCAGGCAGTTGGCGTCGGGCGGCAGATAGATCCGCACGATCTTGGCCTTTTTGTTGGCCACGTGATCGATAAACCCGGGGTCCTGGTGCGTGAAGCCGTTGTGGTCCTGCCGCCAGACGTGCGAGGCCAGCAGGTAGTTCAGCGACGCCAGCCTTGCCCGCCAGGGCAGGTCGGACGTGACCTTGAGCCACTTGGCGTGCTGGGTGAACATCGAGTCGATGATGTGGATGAACGCCTCGTAGCTGTTGAACAGCCCGTGCCGGCCCGTCAGCAGATAGCCCTCCAGCCAGCCCTGGCATTGGTGCTCGCTGAGGATCTCGACGACGCGGCCATCGGGGGCGAGGAACTCGTCGCCGGCGAGGGTCTGGGCCTGCCACTGGCGATTGGTGACCTCGAAGACGGCGTTGAGCCGGTTAGAGAGCGTCTCGTCGGGGCCGAAGATGCGGAAGTTGCGGGGCTGCATGTTGAGCTTCGTCACGTCGCGAAGGAACGTGCCCAGCACGCGGGTGTCCTCGGCCCGCGTGCAGCCCGGCTGGGGCACGTCGACCGCGTAGTCGCGGAAGTCGGGCATCCTCAGGTCGCGCAGCAGCCGTCCGCCGTTGGCGTGGGGGTTGGCGCCCATCCGGCGGTTGCCCTTGGGAGCAAGCTCGGCCAAGTCGCCGCGGAGGCGGCCGCTTTCATCGAACAGTTCCTCGGGCTTGTAGCTGCGCAGCCAGTGCTCGAGCTGCCGCAGGTGCTGGGGGTTGCTTTCCGCGTCGGACAGCGGGACCTGGTGCGAGCGGAACGTGCCCTCGATGGGCTTGCCGTCCACCTCCTTGGGTCCGGTCCATCCCTTGGGCGACCTGAGCACGATCATCGGCCAGCGCGGGCGCTCGACGCGGCCGCCCGCTCGCGCCCGCTGCTGGATCTTCCTGATCTCCTCGACCACCACCTCCATCGCCGCGGCCATCGCCTCGTGCATCTCCCGCGGCTCGCTGCCCTCGACGAAATACGGCGTCCAGCCGCACCCTCGGAAGAACTGCTCGAGTTCCTCGTGGCTGATCCGCGCGAAGATCGTCGGGTTGGCGATCTTGTATCCGTTGAGGTGCAGGATCGGAAGCACCGCCCCGTCGGTGGCGGGGTTGAGGAACTTGTTCGACTGCCAGGCCGCCGCCAGCGGACCGGTCTCCGCCTCGCCGTCGCCGACGACGCAGGCGACGATCAGGTCCGGGTTGTCGAAGGCCGCCCCGAACGAGTGGCTCAGCGAGTACCCCAGCTCGCCGCCTTCGTGGATCGAGCCGGGGCACTCCGGCGAAACGTGGCTGGGGATTCCACCGGGAAACGAGAACTGCACGAAAAGCTTGCGAAGCCCCTCTTCGTCCTGGCTGATATCGGGATAGATCTCGCTGTAGGTGCCTTCCAGGTACGTGTTGCCCACGACGGCCGGTCCGCCGTGGCCGGGCCCGGAAACGTAAATCATGTTCAGATCGTATTCCTTGATGACCCGGTTCAGGTGCGCGTAGATGAAGTTTTGTCCGGGCGTCGTGCCCCAGTGTCCCAGCAGCATGTGCTTGATGTCGGACGGCTCCAGAGGGCGCTTCAGCAGCGGATTGTCATAGAGATAGATCTGCCCGACGGACAGATAGTTGGCCGCCCGCCAATACGCGTCGATCTTCTGAAGCATCTCCGGCGTCAACGTTCTTTGTTCGGTCGCTGTAGGTGCTCCCATGCTCGTACTCTCCTTTGCGGGCGTTCGACGGGAATCGGCAATGCGCAGATCATCCCAACCCCGCTGTGTGCTGTCCAGACTCCAGATGTTTCTGAACGCGAAGAATTATAGACCCCGCTGGCGATGCTGAGCGATTATGGCGAGTACAACTCGGCGGCCTCGGCCATGGCGTTGCCCAGTTGCTGCTGGCTGAGCGTGCCGATGATCCCGGCGGGCAAGGGGGCGCCCCGGTGCTGGACCAGCGCCATCCTCACCTTGGTGCGATGCATTTCCGACAGAACGTCAAAGACGGTGGTGTCCTCGCTCACCACAACGAAGTCCTTGCCAGCCAACTCGCCCAACGGCGTCCCGGGACCCCGCGTTTCCATGGCCGTCATTATTCCCATCGGCCCCAGCACGCCTACGATCGCATTGCCATCGGTGATCAGAACATGCAGCCTGCGATCTTCCTTCAGGGCTCGCGCGGCAGCGGCCAGCAGGTCGGAAACTTCCATGCGCACAAGATGCGTATCCATTAATTCCTTGGCGTTTCGAACATACGGGATGCTGGCTAGCAGGGCCTGGGGGATTCGCCGGCCGCGACGAGTCAGCTTGAGCGTGTAGATGCTGTCGGGCAACAGCAGGATTCGCGTGCCATAACTGACAGCCACGGTAATGGTCATGGGCATGATGACGCTGTAGTCGAGGGTCATCTCGAAGATCATGACGATGGCCGCCAACGCCGCCCCGGTCGCTCCGCCGACCACGCCGGCCATTCCCGCCACGGCGAACGCCGCCGGACTAATGTTCATTTGCGGCACGATCCAGTTCAACACCAGGCCATACGCGGCGCCCAGGCAGGCGCCCATGAACAGCGACGGCGAGAACACGCCGCCGCTGGCGCCGCTGCCCAGCGTCAACGAGGTGGTCACAAGTTTGGCCGTCAACAGTATCAGCAGGAACGGCACCGACAGCGACGCCCCGCCCAGCACGTCCTGGATCGTCGCGTACCCGACCCCTTCGATGTAATAGTGCCCCGATGCAACCAGGAAGGCGTACATCATGACGCCCACCAGCAGCATGCCCAGGGCGTGACGCACGTAATAGCTTCCGGGAACCCGCCTTTCGAAGAGGTCCTCGAAGCGGTAGATCGACTTGATAAACAGCGCCGACAGGACTCCGGCGGCCAGGCCCAGCCCGACGTAGGACGCCAGGACCCACGGGCTGCTCAGTTGAAAGTACGGCCGCTCAAACGCCGGGATGACGAACGACGGATGGGAACCGAAGAATAATTGCCCGACGTAGGTAGCTGTCACTGTGGCGATGGTTACCGGCACGAGCGTTCGCACGCTCATTTCAACCATCATCAGCTCCAGGGCAAAGAGAATACCGCCCACCGGCGTGTTGAAGGTGGCGGCGATGCCGCCTCCAGCGCCGGCAGCGATCAGGGCGTTTCGCTCCCACATGGGCATGCGGATGAGCTGGCCTAGCGTAGACCCGAAGGATGCCCCGATCTGAATGATCGGCCCTTCGCGTCCGACCGACCCGCCGGTGCCGATCGACAGCGCCGAGGCCACCGACTTGATCAGCGCCACAACCGGACGGATGATGCCCTTGGAGTAATAGATCGCGTCCATGACCTCCGGAACGCCATGCCCTTTGGCCTCGGGCGCGAAATTCTTTACCAGGAATGCCACCCCAATCGCGCCCAGTATCGGCACAAAGATAACCGCCGCGCCCCAGGGATTGGCCGGCGTGTGGACGTTGGCGTCATACGTCCAGGACAGGCGCCCCAGGAAGAAGAGGTTGTGGATGACGGCGATCATCCCGCGGAACACGACTGCCCCCAGACCGGCCACCACTCCCACCAGCAACGACAGTAATGCAAAGCGAAACGGCCCGATCACGCCCGGCCGAATCTGCGACGACGAATCGGCATCGAGAGTGCCGGTTCGCTCGTCGGCGCCGGGCCCCGGATTGGCAGTCTGCTCAGGCATGCTCCCGCCGTCGTCGTAACCCATCGCGATTAGCCGATCCCGTCTCAGGATTCTCTGCAGGGGCCGCCCAATACGTTATAGATGGCGACGATCACCAGCGTGCCGATGAAGGCATCGAGAAATCCCCACATCAGGCCCAGAAACGCCCCCGGCCAACTGGCCCCGAAACCGTAATAGACGCTGGCGAAAACTCGAACCATCTCGTGGGCATACCACTGCGTGTAGGTCGCCACGACGCCGGTCAGGAACATCGCTCCGCCCCAGACAATCCCAAAGGCCAACGCCAATCGCAGCGCCTTCGGCCAGGGCAGCTTCTTCTCCGATGAACCGTTCATGATCATTCCTCCCTCAATTAATCCTAGTAGGGTGTTCTTGAATTATCGCGGCGTACTTGCGCTGCCCACTGACAGGTTTAGGCTTGCCGGCATTTGGCCAGGAGATAGAATGGACCGCGTGTCCAAGATGATCATCGAGGTCCGCGCCCTGGCCAAACAATTCGACGACGTGCAGGCAGTCGCCGACGTTGATTTCGACGTGGACCAGGGCGAGCTGTTCGGCTTTCTCGGACCCAACGGCGCCGGCAAGACCACCACCATCAACATGCTCACCGGGCTTGCGCGGCCCGACGCGGGGACGATCCGCATCGCCGGCGTCGATTGCTCGATGCACCCCAAGGCCGCCCAACACCTGATGGGCATCGTGCCCGACGAGAGCAACCTCTACCCCGAGCTGTCCGGCTACGACAACCTCTGCTTTTGCGGGGCGCTGTACGGCATGAGCAAGCCCGCCCGCCAGAAGCGGGCAGCCGAGCTGCTCGAACAGTTCGATCTTGCCGACGCCGCCGCTCGCAGCTTCGCCGGGTATTCCAAGGGCATGAAGCGAAAGCTCACCATCGCGGCCGGCATCATCCATCAGCCGCAGATCCTCTTCCTGGACGAACCGACCACCGGCATCGACGTCGCCAGCGCGCGGCAGATTCGCCAGCTCATCGCCGCCCTCAACGCCGCCGGCACGACGATCTTCCTGACGACGCACTACATCGAGGAGGCCCAGCGCCTCTGCCGGCGCATCGCGTTTATCGTCAAGGGCCGCGTCGTCCGCACCGATACCGTCGAGGACCTGATGCGCCAAGCCGACGGCCGCCACGTGGTGCAGTTCGCTGTCGGCGCCGGCGCGGCGGCGCTGTGCGAGGCCATCGCGGGCGAGTTCCCCGCCGTCACGTGCCGACTCTCTGCCGACGGCGGGATCCGCGTCGAGTCGGGCCAGCCCGTGCGCGTGGGCCCGCTGGTGCGATTCCTGGAAGACCGCGGGGCGGAGGTGTCCGAGGCCCGCAAGGTTCAGCCCTCGCTCGAGGAGGTCTTCGTGGCTGTCACGGGCATTGAGGCCGACGCCATGAAACGCGAGAAGGAGAAAGCGGGGGGCTCCGCATGAAGGCCTGGATCGCATTCTGGAACATCATGCTCAAGGACGTGCGGACGTACTACCTCAAGCCGCCCAATGTCAGTTGGGGCCTCATCTTTCCGCTGGCGTGGGCGGGCATGTTCTTCATCCGCTCGGGCGCGGGCATCGGCAGCGTCGCCTCGCTGCTGCCGGGCGTGATGGCCGTCTCGGTCCTGTTCGGCACGACGAGCCTGTTAGCCGTGACGGTGACCTTCGAGAAGAAAGGCCGCTCCTTCGACCGCATGCTGCTGGCGCCGATCCCGCTGGAACTGCTGATGCTCGCCAAGACGGCCGGGGCGATTCTCTTCGGCGTGGCCAACGCCTTCGTCCCGGTGGCCATCGCCGCGTTCCTGACGGACCTGTCGGCCGTCGCCTGGGGCACGCTCATCCCAGCCGTGCTGCTGATCGCCATCAGCTCGACCTTCCTGGGCCTCTTCGTCGCCGTTTCGGTCAAGGAAGTCTTCGAGGCCCAGGCGTTCTCGAACTTCTTCCGATTCCCGATGCTGTTCCTGTGCGGGCTGTTTTTCCCCATCGAGCAGTTGCCCCTGTGGTTGCGGCCGCTGTCGTACTTCCTGCCGCTGACCTACGGCGCCGACATCCTGCACGCGGCAATCCACCGCCCAGCCGCCATGCCTCTGGCGATGGACTTCGCCATCCTGGGCATCTTCAGCGCCATCCTGTTCGCCATGAGCATCAAGAACATCCGCCGAAAGTGGATTCTCTAGCCGCAAACGGCAAACAACCTTGCCGCAGAGACTGCGGATTGGTGCGCATGTCGAAGGCGTGTAGAGCGTCTTTTTGCGAAGGCTTTCGTGCGTACCACAAACTGGTAGCACCTATCCCACAATAGACTTTCTATTGTCTTTTCTTGTCTAGTTTTGAGCGATTCAAAATCCGGGTAAGCATATAAATCGTTATTTTACAGTATGTTACAGTAGTTATCCACCTCGGCCGGCGTCGAGCAATTTCCAATTTCCGATTTCCAATTGCCAATTGGCTTTGGGTGTGGTCGGACGTTTGCGCTGCTTGTCCAGTGCCTTGTCGGACTGTTTCAGATCCTCGACATACCGAGCCTCCGCCCGGGTTTCGGCCTCCAGGCGGCGGCGCTGGGCGAAGGCGTCGTAGCGGCGGTACGGCGACGGGCGATTTCACGCGAAAGCCGACGGCAAGAATGGCGTCGAGGTTCTTCGTGTGCTTTGTGGCAAAGTTGTTCAATACGGGGGACGGGGATTTTTGCCACAGAGATCACCGAGGGCACAGAGTGACGTAGCCAGTAAGCCGATCGCCGGTGGCCGGTAACGAGCGGGCGGGCGAGCGGTTTGTTTCTTACCTTAGTGGTCTTCGTGTCCTTTGTGGCAAAGTTGTTTGCTCAGGCCAAAGCGTCGTCGCGATGCCGCAAGCGGCCGGGCGGGGGCATAATCCGCCTTCGCTGCGCGGGCTACCATTGCGTCAAGAGGGGCGGGGCTTTAGAATGGGGCCTTACGGGAGAGATGGATGCTGGCCAAACGGATTATTCCCTGCCTGGATGTCAACTGCGGCCGCGTGGTTAAGGGCGTCAACTTCCTTAACCTGCGCGACGCGGGGGATCCCGTCGAGGTCGCGCGGCGTTACGAGTCCGAGGGGGCCGACGAACTGGTGTTTCTGGATATCACCGCCAGCCACGAGGCGCGAAATATCATCGTCGACGTGGTTCACTCGACGGCCGAGCAGGTCTTCATGCCCCTGACGGTGGGCGGGGGCATCCGCACGATCCAGGACTGCCGTGACATGCTCAATGCGGGAGCGGACAAGGTGTCGATCAACTCGGCGGCCGTGCGCGACCCGGAGTTCATCACGGCGGCCTCGCGGCGGTTCGGCGCCCAGTGCGTGGTGGTGGCGATCGACCCCAAGCGCGTGATCAAGAATGGCAGCGAGACGTGGGAGGTACACGTCAACGGCGGGCGGATCGGCACGGGCCTGGAGGCGGTGGCGTGGGCGCAGGAGGTTGAGCGTCGCGGGGCCGGCGAGATCCTCCTGACGGTGATGGACGCCGACGGCATGCAGAGCGGCTATGACATCGAGATCACGCGGGCGGTGGCCGAGGCGGTGGACATTCCGGTGATCGCCTCGGGCGGGGCGGGCAGCCCCGAGCACATCTTCGACGTGCTGACTGCGGGCAAGGCCGACGCGGCGCTGGCGGCGAGCATCTTTCACTTCGGGACGCACACTATCGCGGCAACCAAGACGTACCTGGCTCAGCGCGGCGTGAACGTGCGCATCGCGCGGGCCGGCGGAGGGAAGGCGCTATGACCACGGATGAATCGAATGCAGCCCCGCAGGGCAAGCCCAAGGGCAGGCTGGTGCAGTTTCTCGACGCGATGACTCAGATCAGGGCGTCGGACCTGCACATCAAGGCGAATCTTCGTCCGCATTTTCGCACCGCGCGGGCGCTGGTTCCCGCCAAGGGCAAGGCCTTGACGGCAGAGGAGGTCGAGAGCCTCGCCCAGGAGATGCTCAGCTCGGATCAGCGCCTGGTGCTGGCCGGGCAGGGCAGCGTCGACCTGGCGTACGAGAACCCCGGGGCCGATCGGTTCCGCATCAACATGTACCGCCAGCGGGGGCTGATGTCGATCGCGGTGCGGCGCGTGACGCGCGAGATTCCCAACTTCAAGAGCCTCAACCTGCCGCCGGAACTGGCGAAGATCTGCGAGGCCGAGACCGGCCTGGTCCTCGTCAGCGGCCCCACCGGCTGCGGCAAGAGCACCACCATCGCCTCGATGCTGGACTACATCAATCAACGCCGCCAGTGCCACATCCTGACGATCGAGGACCCCATCGAGTACGTCTTCGAGGACAAGAAGGCCGTCATCAGCCAGCGCGAGGTGGGCATCGACGTTCCGGACTATCATACGGCCCAGCGGGACCTGATGCGGCAGAATCCCGACGTGATCCTCATCGGCGAGTTGCGGGACCTGGATTCGTTCCAGGCGGCGCTGCACGCGGCCGAGACGGGGCACCTGGTCTTCGGGACGGTTCACGCCGCGACGGCCGCCCAGACGATCGGGCGCGTATTGAGCCTGTTTTCGGGGGAGAATCGGGTGCTGATCCGTTCGGCGTTGTCGCAGAACCTGCACGCGGTGATCTGCCAGAAACTGCTGACGAGCCTGTCGCGCGAGTTCCGGGTGGTTCCTGCGGTGGAGATCATGCTCGACCACGCCGTGGTGCGCAAGTACATTCAGGAGGGGCGCGAGAACGAACTGACCGAGGCGGTGCGGACGCTGGAGCGCGAAGGCATGCGCAGCTTCAGCACCAGCCTGCTGGAAATGATCGACGCGGACCTGGTGGCCCCGGACGAGGCGTACCTGGTGGCGCCCAATCCCGAGGAGCTGCGGATGATGGTGCGAGGCATCTCCAACCGCAGCAACGGCGGCTTGGCGTCACGATAGCGGAGACTGCGATGGGAGCGGTAATTTCAGCGATCCCCGACGTTGCCTACATCTCGCTGCTCAAGGTCGGCGTCATGCTGATCCTGGTCCTGCCCTGGTTGTGGACGCTGCCGTGGATCGACCACGACACCCGGCGCTTCTACGGCGAGGGATGGTACTGGGCGCCGACCTCGCTGGCCGCCGGCGGCGCCGGCCTGATCATCTGGCTGACCGTCCCGTTCTTCCTGGCCGGGATGGTCGTCTACGTCGTCATCGCCGCCAGCGTCATGCTGGCCTACACGTTCTGGCACAACGGCCGCGTCAGCGAGGAGCACCAGATCACCTGGAGCACGCTGGCCGCTCGCCTGCGCAGCGGCGGCAAGACCAGCCACAGCGTCGTGCACGCCATCCCCTTGCTCCAGTACGTCAACATCTACGACTCGGCGGACCATCTTGTCGTCCCGCGCGACGACCAGCCGCCCGCCTACGCCCAGACCTACAATCTCGTTCAGCAGTTCATGGCGGAAATCGTCCGCCGCCGCGCCAGCGAGGCCGATATCACCTCCGGAGGGCGCCAGGCCGTCGTCCGGCTCGTCGTCGACGGCGAGGTCGTCGATCTCTCCAAGCAGTTGCTCATGGACGTCGCCGCCAGCGAAGCGGTCATCCAGTTCCTCAAAAGCGCCGCGGGCATGAACGTCGAGGACCGCCGCCGCCCGCAGGACGGGGCGATCTCGGTGGACGGGACCGTCGGGCGCATGGACGTGCGCGTCTCGTGCGCCGGGACCACCGGCGGGCAGCGCATGAGTTTCCTGGTCGTGCAGGAGGCGCTGCGGACCAACATGGACGAGGTGGGCATGAGCAACGAGGTGCTCATGCGGATCAAGGAACTCGTCAACGAGCCCAACGGCCTGATCATCGTCTCGGGCCTGCCGCGCAGCGGCATCACCAGCACGATGTACTCGATCCTGCGCCAGTACGACCCGTTCGTCAAGCAACTGGTGACCGTCGAGATGCACCCGCGCATCGATCTGGAGAACATCACCCAGAACGAGTACAAGGACCCCAAGCAGTTCAACGCGACGCTGGCGGCCGTGATGCGACGCCACCCCGACGTGCTGCTGGTGGACCGCTGCAACGATACCGAGGCCAGCGAGCTGATCCTGCGATCGGCGTCGGAGCGCCCCACGCTGCTGGGCCTGCACGCCGGCGACACCTTCGTGGCCATGGCCAAGTGGGTCAAGCTGTGCGGCTCGGCCGTCACGGCCGTCAAGGACCTGCGGGCCATCATCTGCCAGGTGCTGCTGCGCAAGCTCTGCAACGACTGCAAGGAAGGCTACATTCCCGACAAGCAGATGCTGGTCAAGGCCAACCTGACGGGGATGGACATCGACCAGTTCTACCGCGCGCACGTGCCCAAGACCGACTCGCCCGACCCGGCGCAGGCCATCGTCTGCCCCACCTGCGGCGGGACGGGATACCTCGGGCGCACGGCCGCCTTCGAGATGCTCGACGTGACCGACGAGGTGCGTCACCTGGTAGCCGGCGGCGCGCCGGTGGCGCAGATCAAGGCCTGCGCCCGCAAGCACAAGATGCTGTACCTGCAGGAACAGGCGTTGCACAAAGTGGTTCAGGGCGTCATCGACGTCAAGGAAGTCATCCGCGCCACGCAGAAGAACGGTAAGGGCTAGCCGCGTGCAGGCACGCAGCTGGAGCAGGAGAGCTGGAGAAAGCAGAAAGTAGAGTGAACGATGTTTCTGATCATAGTGGCTTTCGCGCTTATCGCCGGCAGTGCCGCCTTTCATTGGCGCCAGGGCCTGTTCAGTTCGGGGATCATGGCGCTGCTGTCGCTGCTGTGCGCGGCGGTGGCGCTGGGGTGGTACGAACCGCTGGCGCGGGCGACGCTGTACGACTCGCACATGGAATACGCCGACGCGCTGTGCCTGGTGGGCCTGTTCGTGCTGCCGCTGCTGGTGCTTCGGATCATCATGGACCGCCTGATCTCTCGCAGCGTCGTGCTCAATTCCTGGGTTGACGGCGTCGGCGGGGCCGTGATGGGCGCCTTGACGGGGATGCTGGCCTTTGGCGTGCTGTTCATCGCCCTTCAGATGCTGCCCTGGGGACCTACCGTCGTGGGCTACACGCCGTATGATGCCAGCATCGATCAGCAGGGCAGCGTCGAGAGCGGCTACGACGACCGCCAGGACCGCCTGGCGCCGTTCTACTGCGACGAGTTCGTCCTGGGCCTGACCAAGGGGCTTTCGGGCGGGGCCCTCAAGAGCGATGACGACTGGAACTTCGACCGCGCCCACAAGGACCTGCTGCGCGAACTGTACTGCGCGCGGTACCGCATCGAACGTAGCGGCAGGATCGAGACCGGCAACGTCGTCGAAGAAGTCACCAACCGCTACGGGCGCATCGACGCGCGCAGGGGCGACCTGGAAGTGGCGGCCGTCATCGAATGCCCCGAGGAGTTTATCGCGAACTGGCAGCCGGCCGACCAGCGTCATCCGCTGCTGGCCGAGGCGGCCAAGCGCAAGGAAAAGCTCTACGTGGTTCGCGTGAAGGTCTCGCGTTACGCGCGGGAAATGGAAAGCAGCCCGGCGCTGGATTGGTGGATACTGCCCCTGCCGCACTTCCGCCTGGTGACCGAGAAGGGCAACAACTATTACCCGCTGGGCTACTTGACGTACCGTTCGAGCGACGACCTGGAGAACTCCGTCAAGGAGGCTCGCCGCCACAACTGGCCCAAGCCCCAGGATTGGCTCTTCATCGGCCCCGAGCCGTTGAACAAGGAGCAGCCTCGCCCCGAGCGCTACAGCCGCGGCGAATTGAGCGTCGACCGCCGCTTTGACGGCAAGGGCGACTGGCTCGTGATCGACTGGGTCTTCGCCATGAAGCCCGACAAGGACGACCCCCCGGCATACATGGCGTTCCGCCGCGCCGCCGTCGCGCCGGCGCCCAAGATCGTGACGGGCAAAGCCGCCCAGACGATGATCGAGACCCCGCAGTTCACCGCCGCCGCCCTCACTCGCAGCTCGAAGTAGAGGGCGTCACTTTTCCGTGGCCGGTTCGCGGGCGTATTGGGGGGGCATGTGCTTGAGCCAGAGATCGTATGCCACTTCGGGGCGGCGGAGGTGTCCGCCCTTGATCTCCATCTTGCGCGTGTTGTAGCACTTGTGGGTTCGCAGGTACTCGAAGGCCGCCCAGGACTGGTCCTGGATCGGCTTGAGGTCGTCGCCGCCCCAGAAAATCGCGATGGGCAGACTGCGGGCCTGGTCTGTCAGCTTGATCGACTCGAATACCGGCTCGCTGCTGTTGCACGCGCGGGCGATGAGCATGTTGAACCTGTCCGGGTGCCGCAGGCCGACGTAGTACATTGCATATCCGCCGGCCGAGAATCCCGACAGCAAGACAGCTTTAGGGTCGACGTGGTAGTTGGCGACGACGTCGTCGATGATGCCCAGGATCGTCTTCTCGTCTTCCTGCAGTTGCTTGTCGCGGATGCTGTGCAGCACCGGCAGGATGCCCTGGGGGCTCTTGAGGTACGGCGCGGCGATGATGAGGCCCTTCTTCTCGCCCAGGTATTTCCACTCTCGCATCTGCGGCTGGTAGTCGTCCCACCCGTGCGTGCCGTGCAGCGTGATGACCAGCGGCCACTGCTTGTCGGGCGTGTATTCGCTGGGCAGAAAGAGTTCGTAGTCTTCCTTGTTGGTCGAGACTTTGAGCTTGAGCAGTTTGCCGCTGGTGGGCTGGGGCTGCGTCACGGGGCATCCCGACACCACGCACAGCAGCGGTAACACAATCAGCCATCGCAGGATCTTCATCGGGCCTCCAGTTGCGCCGCCGGGCGGTCACATCTGCTGCTTCTTGCGCAGCCGCCGCAGCACGCTCTCGGGCAGGGGCTCCAGTTCGCACAGCCGCGAGCCCATCGCCAGCAGATAGGGTATCAGCGCCAGCATGCACCCCGCAATATGAAGATACCAGTCCTGCAACTCGGCGTAGCGCCGGGTCGAGAAAGACGACTGCAACATCTCGCCGCCCCAGCCGACGGCCGCGACGGCGGCAACGCCCAGCAGGCCCAGCCACACGCGGCGGGCGCCGGTGATCCAGGCGGCGCAGAGCGCCACAAAAAACCCGGTCGGGGCGTGCAGCACGTTGGGGTCCAGGCCAAAGGCCAGCCAGGCGTATTCCAGCAGTCCTGGGTCTCGCACCAGGCCCATCGCCAGCAGCACCGCGCAGAGTCCCAGCATCACCAGCACGCCCGGGAGCAACCGTCCCTCGCGGGCGGCCATCCTCGGCAGAAGGCCCCATAGCACTGCCGCGGCCAGCGTGACGGCCGGGATGGAAAGCCCGCCCGGCGCGCACGCGGCGGCGCTGGCCAGCACCACTGCCACCGCCCAGACGCTGCAGCGGGTCTGTACCTGCACCGCAGCCGTCCTGGCCCGCCACAGCAGCACGACCAGGCTCCCGACGGCGCCGATAGCCATCCACGCGAATCCGACCCAGCCGGTAGCGGCCGCCAGGATCGCCGCAGCGCCCGAGAGCGAGTAGACCTCCCTGGCCGCCTGCTCGCCCTGCCCCAGCGTTGTGGGAACTCCTTGCAGCAAAGCGGGCCAGGACGGCGGAGCGACCGTGGCGGCGGCGATTGTTCCGACCAGCAGCGCCAAACCGATGCCCAGGGTGATCTTGCGGCGTGCAGGCAGAATCAGCCCGGCCAGCAGGAGCGTGCCCCCAGCCAGCATGGCGGCCAGCACCGCCGGGCGGGGCAGGAGGACGATGAACAGCAGGCCGATCGCGGCCGCCAGAGCCCAGACCGCCAGGGCCATCCTGCGGCGTTGGCGGGGTTCGGTTTCGCGGAGGGTCTCGCCATAGAGGGCGTTCCATCGCGTCTGCAGCAGCACGGCCAGACCGGCCCAAGCCAGCAGCGCCAGCGATTGTCCGGCGAGGCACCCTCGGCCCAGGGCGCCGACGGCCCCGGCGGCGGGGCCGATGACCATCGCCAGGCCGATGAGCAGCGGGATGACCGGGTTGTGCACGAAGCGGTCGAGCAGGCTGCCCGACAGCAGCAGCCCCAGCACGGCAAGGCTGATCTGGAAGAGCATCGAGATGTCCAGCCCGCCGTAGAGGCTGGCTTGGCCGGGGGGCAGGCGGGTCATTCCGCTCTGTGCCGTGTGCCAGGCCAGCACCGCCGCAGGACCCAGCAGCGCCAGGTACATGGGATGAGCGTTGACGCGGCGGTCGCCCAGGGTGATCCGCCAGGCCAGCCAGAAAGTAAAGACGACCATCAGTCCGCCGATCAGCGCGGCCCAGGCGCGAAGACTGGGCCACCACCAGCCGAGCATCGCGGCCACGATGACGCTGATCAGCGCCCATCGCGTGACGGCAGACAGATGGCGGGATGTTGTTCCATGCAGCAGAGACATACCCCCTCTATCGGCAGGGCGACGCCGGGGGGGACAATGGAAGAGGGGGGTGGAATGGTGGATATTTCCGGGCGCTTGTCGATGCAGGTGGATGGTTCTCGCTGACCCTGTCGTGGCTGTCGGGCTGAATCCCTCCCGCCACGGCACCCATGCCGGGACGCATGAATTGCAGTCGTGCAACTATCCCGGCTACTGGCTACCGGCTACCGCAGTTCCAAGGTGGGGCATTGTCGCTGTGGGGCTGTCCGTCTATACTGTTGCAGCGGTTGGAAAGGAGCCAGGCGTGACGGAACAATCATCGCAGCAGGATATGTTGGCGTTGCCGGTGCGGGAGTTTGTGGCCGCGGCGGCTGCCAAGACGCCCACGCCCGGCGGTGGGAGCGTGGCCGGGGTGGTGGGGGCGCTGGGGGCGGCGCTGGGGGAGATGTCGCTGGCCTTCACGCGCGGCAAGAAGAAGTTCGCCCAGCACGAGGTGTATTACGCCCAGCTCCAGCGGCGGCTGGAGATGGCCCGGGGCATGTTTGAGGACCTCGTGGCTGACGACATTTCGGCCTACACGCTCTACCAGTCCGCCGCCAGGATGGACGATTCGCCCGAGAAGACCGAGGCGATGGCGTTGGCGACGGCCGCGGCGATCGACGTTCCGCGCGAGGCCACCAAGGTCGCCCTGGCCTTGCTGGAAGATCTCAAAGGGCTCGTCGATCGAGTCAACTCGTACCTGATCACCGACCTGCTGGCTGCGGCGGTGCTGGCCGTGGCCGCCGCGCGCCTGAGCGATTACAACGTCCGCATCAACGTGCCCAACCTCGCCGACCGCCGCGCGGCCGCCGAGATTGCCCAGACATCCGCAGCCGACCTCTCGCGCGCCCAGCATTTGCTTGACGAGATCGAAGCCGCTTCCAAGGAATATCTTCCCTGACGGACCGCCGCCGCGATGGCTAGAGAATATAAAATTGCCAAGACCGAGGCCCTTTGCCGCAACTGCCAGGCGGCCATCGGACCCGGCGAAGAGTTGGTGGCGGCCGTGCGCGAGCAGGACGGCGAGTTCCTCCGTGAGGACTACTGTCTCAAGTGCCTGGACGCGGTTCCCTCGGCGCCGCAGCCGGACGTCTACGCGGTGTGGCGCACGAAGGTGCCCGCCGCGACGGAGAAGAAGAAACGGCTGCTGGTGGATGATTCGGTGTTGCTGAGTTTTTTCCAGCGTCTTGACGGCAGCGACGATCCGGTGAAGATCGATTTTCGCTACGTGCTGGCGCTGGTGCTGATGCGCAAGAAACTACTGGCGTACGATCGCAGCCGCCGCGTCGAGGGCGGAGGCGAAATCTGGTCGGTGCATCTGCGCAAAACCGGCGAGCCGTACGAGGTGATCGATCCCAAGCTCGACGAGGACCGCATCGCGCAGGTCAGCCAAAGCCTGAGCGACATTATCGAGGGGGAGCTATGAACTCGCAACGAACTGTGGCTTTGGGCGTCATCGTGCTGTCCTGCCTGGCGGCGAACGGTTGCGTCTTTGTGCCTTGTCCCGACCAGCACGCCCCGCTGTCGGCGCTGGTGGCCGAGCACAACGCCAACGCCGCGCAGGTCCCCCTGCTGTGGGCGCGGGCGAAGATCGACCTGACCGTTGCCCGCGGCGGGCTGCTGGTCCCGCTGTCGACCGACGGGTTGCTGCTGCTGGCCAAGAACAAGAACCCGCAGACTCCGCCGGGATTCGCGCTGATCGGGCGAGAACTCGGCCACGACATCTTCCGTATCGGTTCCAGCCCCGATGAAGGCGCGTATTACTTCTGGTACCAGTTCGGCGGCAGCGGCCAGGCCGTCTGGGGGCGCACCGCCCTTGCCGGGGCGCCGGGGCTCGACGCCATCCCCCTCGACCCGTACCAGCTCCTGGCCGTGCTGGGAATTAACGAACTTCCCAAAGACGGCTCGGGCCTGCCCGCCGTAGTAATGAGCATGAGCAGCAGCCCCTGCGCATACGTGGTCAGCTACATCGACCGCCAGCCGGTCTCCGGCAACGTCCTCTTCCGGCGCGAAGCGCACATCGATTGGAAGAAGGACCAGGAACCGTTGCGCCCGTACCGGATCGACTTCTTCGCCGCCGATGGGCGCCGCACGCTCAGGGCGGACCTGAAGGCCTATATGCCTATCGCGGGCACCGCCTCGGCCGTCATGCCCACGGACATCACGCTGACCACGATCTCGTGGGGGGGGCAGCCTGCCAGCGCGATTCGCCGCATCCACTTCTCGCTGTCGGAAATGACGACCGAGGACAAGTGGGACCGCTCGTCGCTGCTGTTCGTCGAGAATCTGCCTCAGAGCATCGTGGACGTGGTTCAACTGGACAAAAACATCCGCACGCAAAAGGATCAACAATGACGCGTGTTTCCGTGCCGGCCTGGGTCGGCCTCATTCTCCTGATGGCGACGGGGCCCGCGGCCCCTGGCCAGACCCTTCCGGCGACGGGGCCCGCAACTGCGCCCGCGACCGTTTCCGCACCCGCGACCGCCGCTGCGACCGCGGCCGCCTCCAGCCCCGCCGCTCCCGTCGTTTCGCAGCCGCCCCTGCCCAAGGGCCTCTCGCCGCTGGAGCGAACGCTCTTGCTGGCTGGCAATGACGAGGGCCTGTGGCTGGTTCGCCTCAACGACAAGGGTCTGGGCAAGGGCCCGGACAAGAACCCCGCCGCCAAGACTTTCGATGTCGCCGCCAAGCCGGTCTCGCGAAAAAAATGGATCTGGGTCACGCAGAATGCCCTGTGTCCGCCGCAGGCCATCGTCCCGCTCAACGGCCAGCTCTATCTGCTCTCGGGCCAGCCGCCGGCCTTGATGCTGCTGCCGATGGGCGTGGAGCAGGCGCCGCAGCCGCTGAGCTTTCCCAGTCAGCACGACTGGCCCGCCGGCACGGCGCCTCTGGCCGCCTGCGGGGCGAGAGAGTTCGCCGGCGTTCCCGGCGAGTCGCTGCTGGCGCTGGCGGCGTCCCCGGCCAAGGCCGCGAGCCGGCCCGCCACGGCGGACGCTGCGCCTGTCCGGCTTTACCGCTTCAGTCAGGGGCAGTGGTCGGTGCTGAGCGAACTGCCCGCCGGCCTGACAGCCGGCGCCACGGCCTATCACATGACAGCCGCGGGCAACAAGGTGCTGGTGTTGGCCAGCGGCATCAACGGCAGCCGGTTGGGAATTCTTGAGGATCTGAAATGGCGCGAGGTCGCCCCGCCGGTGGCGGCGTCCCAGCGGGTTTTGGCCATGATGACGTTCACCCGCGGCGTGGTGGTGGCCGTTGAGCGAGCGGTATCGGGCGGTCTGGCGAGCGTGGAGATCGTCACGCTCGACGACGCCGGCGCGGTCGTGCGCCGCCAGAGCCTTCGCAGCGAGCAGGGCGTTTTGGCCTGGCCCGCGGGCGCGACGCCGCTGGTGTCGCGGGTGGCGCAGCGGCTGGCGATCATCGCCTGGCACGAGGGGGCGGTGTCGCTGGTGACGGCGGACACGTCGGGGCTGATCGGGCCCTTTGAATCGACGCCCCTGGCCGGTCCGATCGTGCCCGGCGGCGGCGCGGAGATCATCCAGTACTTCCTCTATGCCCTTCTGGTGGCGATGGTGCTGGCGACGCTGATGCTCCGCCCGTCCACGCCGCCGGGGCAGTTTGAACTGCCCATGGAAAACGTTCCGGCCCGCTTGGGCAAGCGGCTGGTGGCGTTCGTGATCGACACGCTGCCCTTCATGCTGGTGCTCTCGCCGCTGACGCAGCGGTTCACCGAGGATGAGCCGATGCCGCTGTCGCAGGAAGTCGTTCGCACGATCATGCAGGAAGTGCAGAACAGTCCGACGATGGGCTATGCCATCGTGGCCACCCTGACCGCCTATATCATCTATTGCACGGCCATGGAAATGCTCCTGGGCGCCACGGTGGGCAAGATCATGATGCACATTCGCGTCGTCGGCGACGGCGGGCGGCGCCCGGACTTCCGCGGCGTCCTGATGCGCAACTTGATCAAGGTGATGCTCCTGATCTCCCCGCCGCTGCAACTGCTGCTCGGGATCGTCTTCATGACCCGCCATCGGCAGCACCTGGGCGACATGGTGGGGCGCACGGCCGTGGTTCACGGCTGGCCGGCGCCTCCTGCGCCGCCCGAGGCCCCCGCCCCCGGCGAGCAGCAACCTCCCGGCGATGGGCAGAGTTGAACTTGCATTGTCAATATGACGAATTAGAATAAGCGGCTCGTTTGACGCCGCTGGAGCATGACCGCGACGGTCGTGCCAGCAGGGCCTGGCCGGACGGTCAGGCCCCGAACCCGAGGAGCATCCATGGCATTCGCGTTCTTCAGACGCCGGCAGAAGATGGTCATCATCATCATGGCAGTGTTGATGGTGGCGTTCCTGGTCGGCTTTCAGGGATTTTCGACGCTCCTGGCCCCCAGCGCCGGCAAGACGACTATCGGCACGATGTACGGCGGCAAGGAAAAGATCACCCAAAACGCGATGGTCCAAGCCGCGAACGAACTGAAAGTTCTTCAAGACGGCGTGCTGGTGCGTAGCACGCCCGACGGCAGGATGGCGGTGGTCGACCCGCTCTTTGGGCCTCTGGCCAGCCAGTCCCTCGACGAGCACGAGATGGACCGCGTCTACGCCGTCCTGATCGCCGAGGCACGCCACATGGGCGTGCAAGTCACCCCCGACGAGGTCAGTTCATTCCTGACGGCTCTGGGTCTGGCGCCGGACTCGGAAAACTACAAGGCCATGCTCCGCCGCCTGGGATATTCCTTCAGTGCCGCCGGAGATATGCTCAATGCGTCGATCGCCGACTGGCTGCTTGTCCGCAAGGCCGCCATCGCCGGCTCGCCCCAGACGGTCCCGAGCCTGCCGGCGGTAGAGCACCTCTTCGCCGCCGTGATGGAAAAGATCGATCTTCGGATGGCGGAGATCCCGGCCTCGAAATTTGAATCGTCCATGAAGGACCCGACCGAGGCGCAGGTGCAGGAGTTCTTCCAGAAGTACCGCTCCACGGCGCCGGGACGCTTCGCCTCCTGCGACTCGATGGGCTTTGGCTACTCTCAGCCCAATCGCCTGGAAATGGACTACCTGCTGGTCTCGAAGGACGCAATCGAAAAGACCGTGCAGGTCGATGAGGCCGAGGCGCGGGCTTACTACCGCCGCAACGCCGAGCAGTTCACCAAGCTCGTGCCGGTCCAGACGCCCGCCACGGCCAGCACCAAGCCGGCCTCGACCTCCGTAGCGACCACCTCCGCCGCTACGGCCTCGGCGCCGCAGTCGCAGGCGGTGCAGATGACTCTGATCGAGGCCTTGCCGGAAATCCACAAGCGCCTGGCCGATCTCGAGGCCGACCGGCAGATGAGCAAGGTCGTCCTGGAGATCCAGAACCTGCTGTCGAAATCCACCGCCAAGGGTGGTGCGGCCTACGCGCAGGTGCGGGCGGACATGGTGCTCGACGGTCCGGCCCGCGATGTGCTGAAGGCGAAGCTGGCCTCGGTGGACATCGCCGATCGCCCGCTGGCCGACGCGCTGGGCGAGTTGGCCCGCTCCGCTGGTATTTCGGCCATCAGCTATCCGCTGGGGCTCAAGACGACCGACGACAAGGTGCTTCGCGGCCAGACGCCCGTCACCGTCAAAGGCAAGGACATCACCCTGGGCGAGGCGCTGGACCAGATCCAGACCCAGCTCAAGGCGCCCAAGATCGAGTGGACCATGTGCCGCGGGTTAGGCGCCGTCCTGTGGGCCAAGGGTCCGGCGGCGGCCGACACGTTCCCCGTCAAGGCGTACCAGAGCGGTCTGATCGACCTGATGGCGCTGGCGACCGACCCGGTGCTGGGCAGTGCCACGACCGGAATCGGCGAAGGCGGCACGCCGCTGGTTCAGGTGGCCTTTACGGCCAAGGAGTTCAAGCACGAAGGCAAGAACGTGCCGCTGGTGGACGTGGGGCGCGCGGGTCCGGAGATGTACCTGCACACTTCCGACGGCGCTGTCAGTGGGCGGTTGCTGTGGACGCTGGCGCGCGTCGAGCCCGCCCACGAACCCGACAAAATCAGCCCCGAGATCCGCTCGCAGATCGTGCATGACTGGAAGATCCAGCAGGCCTACGCCGTGGCGCTCGAGCGCGGCAGAGCCCTGACGAGCGAGGCCAAACGCGAAGGGCTTGAAAAAGCCGCCGCCGGCATGAAGATCACGACCACAACCACGCCGCAGCCCATCAGCCGCCTGTCGCCGATGTACAATGGCAGGACATTCGTTTTTGTCCCGGCGCCGGTGCCGGGCATGGACCTGCCGTCGATGCCTGCCCAGACCAAGCGGGAATGCCTGGCGAAGATCCACCAGCAGATATTCGCCTTGGCCCCCAAGAATGTCGAGCTGCCGAACGCCCAGACGCCCGAGGCGACAACGCTGCTGGAGATGCCCCTGAGGCAGTCGGTTTACGTCATCCAGCGCGTGGGCTACACGCCCGCCCAGCGGTCCCAGTTCGAGGCCTTCTCCGGCGAACTGCAGAGGAATCTGGCCATGGAACAGGCCAGCCTCGCGCTGCGGGATTGGTTCGCCTATAATAATCTCGTCAAGCGGACCGATTTCAAGGATCAGGAAGGGCGGTTGCCCGTTGACAATTCCTCGCCACTGGATACAGTGGAAGACTAACCGCATGGCTAGGTAGCTCAGGTGGTAGAGCGCGGCCCTGAAAAGGCCGGCGTCGCTGGTTCGACTCCAGTCCTAGCCATTTATTCAGTGGCACAGCCTTTCCAGGCTGTGATTCTGGTGGCACAGGCTGGAAAGCCTGTGCCACGGCAATTTCGGGGTGCCCATGCCCAAGCGAAACGTGATCTGGATCGCGATGATTCTGGCGCTGGCAGCGGCACTGTGGTTTGCCCGCCAGCGTTCCAGCCCGCCGCCCGTGCAGACGATTCCCGCTGCCCTCAAGGGCGCCAACAAGGCCCTCGAACTTATCCAGAGCAACTATTGCGGCACGATCGATGAGTCGCGGCTGACGCAGGGCGCCATCTCCGGCCTGGTTTCGGGACTCGACGAGTTTTCCAGTTACGTCTCGCCGCAACAGCAGCCGGGTTTTCAGCAGCGCCTGGACGGGCGCACGCGAGGCCTGGGCCTGCTGGTTGACACCACCGCCGGCAAGGCGCTGGTGGTAGGCCCGCTGCCTGATTCGCCAGCCCAGATCGCGGGCATTTATGGCGGCGACGAGATTGTCGCCGTCAACGGGCGCGACGTGCGCGAGATCGGTCCGGACGTCGAGAGCGTTCTGGCGGCGCAGCTTTCGCCGGTCACGTTGACGATCCTCTCGGCCGGTTCGCCGGCCCCGCGAGAGGTCACGCTCGCCCCCGCCGATCGAGCCATTGAAACGGTCGTGGGGCTGTATCGCACGGCCGGCGGGCAATGGCAGCATCGCTTTGACATCGGGCGCGGCGTGGCGTACATCCGCGTGCAGGAGTTCATCCAGGGCACGGCTGCGGAGTTTCAGCGCATCCTGCGCCTGGTGGAAGGCGCCGGCGCGCTGGTGCTGGACCTGCGAGGCAACCCCGGCGGGCTGCTGCCTTCGGCCGTCGGCGTGGCCAGCTACTTCCAGAGCAGCGGCGACATCCTGGTGGTCCACGATCGCTACGGGCCCGGCCAGCGGTACAAGGCGCATCCCGAGGGGGCGTCGAACATTCCGCTGGTAGTGCTGATCGACGAGCGCACCGCCTCGGCTGCCGAGATCGTCGCCGGAACCCTCCGCGTGCACCGCCGGGCCGTGCTGGTGGGCGCCCGCACGCGGGGCAAGGGCTGCGTGCAGACCATGTACGATCTCGGCGAGGGCCTCGGGCAGGTCAACCTGACGACGGCGGAGTTTCTGGCCGGCGGCTCGCAACCGATCATGCGCCGCCCGGGCTCTACGCGGTGGGGGATCGATCCCGACGTCGCCGTTTCGCAGCACTGGGCCGACCAGGCCTTGACGCGCCTGCGGCGGCAGGGGTCCGTGGTGCCCCGTCCGCTCGGCGCCGCCACGCGACCGGCCTCGACGGCCGGGGCCTCCCTCTACGATCAACTGCTCAAGACCGACCGCCAACTGGCCCGCGCGATGGCCCTGGCGGCCGATCCCGCCGCCATCCATGCCGTCCTCGAAAAGCGGGCCCTCGCACCCGCCTCGGCCGCCGCAGAGAGCCGGCCAACTGCTCCGTGACCGAGCCCGTGAACATCCTGGCTGTCGAATCGAGCTGCGACGAGACGTCGGCGGCCGTCGTCGTCGGCGGACGGCGCGTGCTGTCCAACGTCGTCGCCAGCCAGATCGACCTGCACGCCCGCTACGGCGGCGTCGTGCCCGAGATCGCCTCGCGGGCGCACATCGAAGCCATCAACACCGTCATTGCCCAGGCGCTTGACGCTTCCGGCCTGGCCCCGGGCGACCTCTCGGCCGTGGCCGTCACCAACGAACCCGGGCTCATCGGCTCGCTGCTGATCGGCGTGATGGCCGCCAAGACCCTCGCGTGGATCTACGGCCGCCCGCTGGTGGGCGTTAACCACATCTACGCCCACGCGTACGCCGCGGCGCTGGACGCCGAGGGCATCGAGTATCCTGCGGCCGCGCTGATCTGCTCGGGCGGCCACACGGCGTTGTACCACTGCCGCAGCCCCATCGACATGACGCTGCTGGGCTCGACGATCGACGACGCCGCCGGCGAGGCGTACGACAAGGTCGCCTCCATCCTCAAGCTGCCCTATCCGGGCGGGCCGGCCATCGACAAGGCCGCGCGGCGCGGCGACCCGTCGGCGGTGAAGCTGCCCCGCACGCTGCTGCATGGACAGTCGCTGGACTTTTCATTCAGCGGCCTCAAGACGGCCGTGCTCTATCACGTGATGGGCACGCCGGGCGGGCGGCGCGAACCGTCCACTCGTCCGCGGCGACGCCGCACGGCCACGCCCCAGCGACCGGCCGGCAAGACCGGCATCGAGAACTTCACGCCGCAGGAGATCGACGACCTGTGCGCCAGCTTCCAGGGGGCCGTCGTCGACGTCCTGCGACTCAAGCTCCGCCGCGCCGCCGAACTCACCGGCGCCCGCACGCTGGTGCTAGGCGGCGGCGTGGCCGCCAACAGCGGCCTGCGCGCCGCCGCCGCCGAACTGGCGGCCTCGCTGGGCTGCACCCTCCGCCTGCCGCCAATGGCGTACTGCGTCGATAACGCCGCCATGATCGGCGGCCTGGCCTATCACTATCTGAGCGCCGGCGTGATTTCAGATCTGGATCTCGAAGCTCGTGCGACCGTGCGGCGGTAATCTCACCGCGGAGGTCGTAGAGGATGTCCTCCCGCTGAAGACTCCCGCCGATATCTTTCCCGCGCGTCAGTGCGATTTCTGTCCGATAAAGAGGGTATGCTATACTGGCCTCTGGTGCCGGCGGAGTTCTCAATTGGCAGGCGATGGTGAACAGTTGATGCTTCCTCCACAGCGGTCGTCTCTGCGGGCGGTCATTGTGGCGCTGCGGCCGACGCACTGGATCAAGAACGCCTTCGTCCTGGCGCCGCTGATCTTCTCGGGCCAGTTCGTTTGGGCCTCGTCCTGGTGGCGGGCCCTGATGGCAACAGCGGGCTTCTGCCTCCTGTCGAGCGCCACTTATCTGTTCAACGACATCGTCGACCGCAACTATGACCGCCAGCATGAGGAAAAACGCAATCGTCCCATCGCCTCGGGCGAGGTGAGCGTTGCGGCTGCGGGTTTGTTGGCGGCCCTGCTGGCGGCGATGGGACTGATCCTGGCGGCGCTGCCGGCGATGGGCCTCGACGCCCCCTGGGCCCTGCCGGGAACCTTCATCTTCGCCGGCGGATACCTGCTGCTCAACGTGATGTACTCGCTGTGGCTCAAGCATCACACCATCATCGACGTGCTGGCGGTGGCGTCCGGGTTCGTGCTGCGCGCCGGCGGCGGCGCCGCCGCCATCGCCGTGCCCATCAGCCCGTGGCTGGTCGTCTGCACGTTCATGCTGTGCCTGTTCCTGGCGGTGACCAAGCGGCGCGTCGAGCACCAGCTCTACGACCAGAACGCCGGCGCCCTGACGCGCCCGGCCCTGAAGGGCTACACCAGCGAGGAACTCGACCGCCTGCTGACGGTGTCGGCCGCCCTGGCGATCATGACGTACAGCTTGTACTGCCTGGCGCCCAGCACCATCGCCCACGTCGGCTCGGGGCATCTGATCTGGACGATCCCGCTGGTCATGTACGGCGTCTTCCGCTACGAGCGGCTCAGCCGTCGCATGATCCTGGGCGACGTCGTCGAAATCCTCATGCGAGACCGCGTGATCTGGATCGTGGTAATTCTTTTTGCGCTGCTGTGCGCCCTGATCATCGCGGTCGGGCGCCGCGGCGCTATCGCGGCGATTCTGGCCATTGGATAGCCGTCGCCTTGCCGGGCAGGCTGGAAGTTATGTCCCTGACGTCAAAACAGATCGCTGACTTCGCGTGGCAGCGTTATCGCGGCTGTTCGACCGCGCGGGTGCTCAACCGCTTCCGCCCGGCGATCTGCCCGCTGGACCTGGTGGTCCAGGCCATTCCGCGCGGTTCGAGCGTGCTTGATATCGGCTGTGGCAGCGGGCTGCTGCTTTCGTACCTGGCCCGATGCGGGCAAATTTCCCGCGGCGTGGGCGTCGATCTATCACCGGGGGCAATCGCGACGGCGTGCAAAGCCAACAGCGGCGAAAGTGGCATCGAGTTTCTCTGCGTGAAAGCGGCGGACCCCTGGCCGACCGAGCCTTGCGACGTCGTGACCCTGATCGACGTGCTGCACCATGTCGCCCCGGACCAGCAGCGCCGCTTCATCGAGCGGCTCAAGGGCCTCTCCGCCGCCAAGATCATCATCAAGGACCTGGCCCCCCGGCCGCGATGGAAGGCGTGGATGAACGCACTGCACGATGGGCTTATGACGCGCAGCAGAGTCTGGCCGGTCGAGATGCAGCGCGTGGCGGACTGGCTGGGCGAGGACGGCTTTGCGGTCGAGTCGGCCTCTCGCGCCGATCGCTTGTGGTATAACCACTATCTCATTACCGCCCGTGCTCGTGCCGGCAAGGAGCGGCAAGAGGCATGACCATGCTGCAGTCCAAACCTCAGTCGCCGCGGCAGGAGCCGGCAGGGGAGATCGTGTCGGCCCCGCGGCCCTGGAGCAAATCGGGGTGGCTGGTGGCCTTGGCTGCCGCACTTTGCCTCTATACAGCCACGTCCGCTCCGGACCTGGTCTGGCATGATGCCGGCGACTACCAATGGCGCTGTGCCCGCCTGGCGATAGACCAGCCCGGCGACGCCGTCCGCTCGCACCCGCTGTTTGTCCTGGCCGGCCATGTGCTGGGCAGGATCGAGATCTGGAATTATGCCCGAGGGGCGACCATGGCCAGCGTCATCGGCACGGCGCTGCTGGCCGCCAATGTCTGGCTGATCGTCTACCTGCTGACGGGGCGGGCCGTTGCGGCATCGGTGGGCTACCTGGCCTGCCTGCTGGCCCACACGATCTGGCAGCAGGGGGTGCAGCCGCAGACGTACGGATGCGCCAACGCGCTGCTGACGGGGATGCTGGCGGCCGTGGTCGTGCACTGTCGGTGCCGGCGGCGGCGATGGCTGCTGCTGGCCTTTGGTCTGGGGGGCCTGGGCGTCAGCGTTCACATGCTGACGCAATTGGGCGTGGGGGTCCTGGGCGCGTGGACACTGGTGCAGGTGATCCGCCGGCGGCAGAGTTGGTGGGTTCTGCCCGCGGGCGTGGGAGTATGGCTGGTCGGGGCGGGGCTGTTCATCTACATCCTCGTGCTGGAATATGCCCGCACCGGCTCATTGGCCGCAACGCTCGCCTCCGCCGTGGTGGGGCGATGGGGGCCGGCGGTCTTCAATGTCGCCGGCCTGGGTTCCCTGGCGGCCCGTAGCGGGGCCATGCTGGTATTGAACTTCCCCACGCCGGTGCTGCTGCTGGCCGTCTGGGGAGCGTGGAAGAGTTTCCGCCTGCTGCGAGGCACGCCGCTGGCCGCAATCCTGGCGGCCTGTGCGGCCCTTTATCTGCTCTTTGCCCTGCGATATCGCGTGCCTAACCAGAACTTCTTCTTCACGCCGTTCTATGCCCTGTCAGCGATCTACATCGGCCTGGGCGTCGCGACTTGGGGCCTTGCCCGCAAACGCTGGGTTCAGGCGCTGATCATCGTGTTGCTGTTGGCCGAGATTCCAACCTATTGGGCTATGGCCGAGGGCGCCAGGAAGTGGCAGATCAACCTCCGCGGCGACGACAAAGTCAGCGACATACCCTATCGCGACTTCTACAGGTACTATCTGCTGCCATGGCAGCAGACGCAAACGGGACCGCGGCGGTTTGCCACCGAGGTCCTTACCTCGCTGCCCCCCAACGCCGTGGTGGTGGCCCCGTCGACGTCGCTGTGGCCGCTGGTCTGTGTGCGATATGTCGAGGGCCTGCGAAGCGACGTGGACGTGGTGAATCTTTCCGGTTGCCCCGCGGCCGAGGGCGAGAGCCTCTGGGATGAAGCCTCCAACCCTCTGGAGCATCTGCGCCAGGGCGGCCGACGGCTTTTCGTTGTCTCGGACGAACGGGGCTACATGCCCAGGTGGGTCCCCAAGCTCGGCCGCACGGTCCCCTACGGGCTGGTTTACGAGGTTATTCCTTAGCAATCTTCCTCATTCCATCATTCCATTTCGTCTCGATTTCGGGCATAATAGACCTGTGGGCGAGAGCCATTTCCGGTCTTCTCGCGGATGACTTCTCGGGAGTTGAACTGTGGCTGACAAGGACGTTGAAAGACCTGATTCGGACGATCTGGACGGCGAGAAGCAGGACGTGACGCCGCCGGCCGAAAGCAACGGCGATGCCGAAGTGCTGGGCGTGCAGCCCCGCGTTCCGCGCCCGGCCGTCATGTTCGCCAACGAGCGCATCGACGATCTTCCCATCGAAGACGAGATGCGCGACAGTTACCTGACCTACGCCGTCAGCACCATCGTCGACCGCGCTCTGCCGGACGTGCGCGACGGGCTCAAGCCCTCGCAGCGGCGCGTGCTGGTGGCGATGCACGACCTGAACCTGGGCCCCCGCTCCAAGCATCGCAAATGCGCCAAGATCGCCGGCGACACCTCCGGCAATTACCATCCCCACGGCGAAGGCGTCGTGTATCCCACGCTGGTCCGCATGGGCCAGAGCTGGAACATGCGATACCCGCTCATCGACCCGCAGGGCAATTTCGGCTCCATCGACGGCGACCCGCCGGCGGCCATGCGGTACACCGAGGCCCGCACCACGGCCGTGGCGACGGAGATGATGCTCGACATCGAGTATGACACCGTCGACGTGCAGCGCAACTACGACGACACGCGCGACGAGCCGATCGTGCTGCCCAGCAAGTTCCCCAACCTGCTCGTCAACGGCAGCCAGGGCATCGCCGTCGGCATGGCCACGAGCATTCCCCCGCATAACCTGCGAGAAGTCTGCGACGCCCTGGTGCACCTGCTCGAGCACCCCGACGCCACGCTGGCCGACCTGATGCAGCACGTCAAGGGCCCCGACTTCCCCACCGGCGGCCTGATCTGCGGGCGGCGCGGGATCCTCGAAGGCTACACCACCGGGCGCTCGCGCATTATCGTCCGCGCCCGCATGCACGCCGAGCAGACCCGCGGCGGCAAAACGCAGCTCGTCGTCACCGAGATTCCCTACCAGGTCCTCAAGACGACGATCATCGAACGCGTCGCCGAGGTGGTCAAGGAAGGCCGCATCCCCGACATCGCCGACATCCAGGACCACAGCGACCGCACCGGCATGCGGATCATCATCGAGCTCAAGAAGGGCGCCGAGACGCAGGTCGTCGTCAACCAGCTTTATCAATACACGCCGCTGCAGTCGACCTTCAGCATCATCAATATCGCCCTGGTTAACCGCCTCCAGCACCGCACGCTGACGCTCAAGGATATGCTCCAGCAGTTCCTGCTCCACCGCCGCGAGGTCATCACCCGCCGCACCCGGTTCCTGCTGCGACGCGCCCGCCAGCGGGCCCACATCCTCGAAGGCCTCATCCTGGCCGTGGCCGACATCGACCGCATCATCGAGCTGATCAAGACCTCGCCGGACGTGCCGGCCGCCAGGCAGGGCCTGATGGCCCTGAACCTGCGCCTGACGGAAGAAGCCACCGTGCGGCAACTGCTGCCCGAGAGCTTCGTCAACACTGCCGGCAGTGAAGACCAGCACCTCACCGGCGTCCAGGCCGACGCCATCCTCTCGATGCAGCTCCAGCGCCTCACCGGCCTCGAGATCGAAAAGCTCGCCGGCAACTACAGCGAGCTCGTCGAGGAGATTGAAGGCTACGAGCGCCTGCTTGTCAGCGACGAACTGCTGGTGGACGTGATTCGCGAAGACATCTACGAAATGAAGGAGCGCTACGGCGACGACCGCCGCACCGAGATCGTCGGCGACGTCGAAGACATCGACATCGAGGATCTCATCGCCGAGGAAGACGTCGTCGTCACCGTCACGCACGACGGCTACATCAAACGCCTGCCCGTCACGACCTATCGCCGCCAGGGGCGCGGCGGCAAGGGCATCATCGGCTCCGACGCCAAGGAAGGCGACTTCGTCCAGCAGCTCTTCATCGCCAGCACGCACGATTATCTGCTGGTGATCCTCAACGACGGCCGCATGCACTGGCTCAAGGTCTACGACATCCCGTCGATGGCCCGCACCAGCCGCGGGCGGGCGATCGTCAACCTGCTGGAAATGAAGGCCGACGAGAGCATCTGCGCCGTCGTGTCCGTGCGAGACTTCGAGGAGGACAAGTTCCTCGTCATCGCCACGCGCCTGGGCGAGATCAAGAAGACCTCGCTCAAGGCCTACGCCAACCCGCGCAAGGGCGGCATCGTCGCCACCGGCCTCGGCGAGGGCGACCGCGTCATCGGCGCCGCCATTACGCACGGGACGAACGAGATCGTCCTGGGCACTGCCGACGGGCAGGCCATCCGCTTCAACGAAGACGACGTGCGACCCATGGGCCGCACGGCCGCCGGCGTGCGGGGCATCAAGCTGCGCGAGGGCGACCACGTCGTCGACATGGCCGTCGTCGAGCCGACCGCCTCGCTGCTGACGGTCTGCGAGAACGGTCACGGCAAACGCACCAGCTTTGACGAGTACCGCATCCAGGGCCGCGGCGGCAGCGGTATCATCAACATCAAGACCACCGACCGCAATGGCAAGGTCGTGGCCATGAAGTCCATCCGCGACGCCGATGAACTGATGCTCATCACCTCCGGCGGCATGATCGTCCGAACGGCCGTCAGCGAACTGCGCTCCATCGGCCGGGCCACCCAGGGCGTGAAAGTGATCGCCCTGAAGCACGGCGAGAAGCTCGTCTCGGTCGCCCAGGTCGTCGGCGAAGACTCGGCCCAGGGCGAGCTGCCCCTGGACGCCGGTCAGGGCGAACAGGCCCAACTGCCGCTGGACGCGACAGAAGATGATATTCTGCCCACCGAGCCGCCGGCGGAAGAAGAACAGTAGCACGGGCATCTTGCCCGTGACCGAAGAAGAAGAAAACGGTAGCCAGTAGCCTGTAGCCAGGAGGATAAGTGCGGATCTTCACTGGCTACTGGCTACCGGCTACCGGCTACTGCTTGTGAAAGGAGTCATTCATGGCCGCGACACTGGCGTGCATTGCGGGCGAAGAGGTCTACCGGCAGTGGCAGACCGGGCATATCGCAGGCATGCAACTCGGCCCGCGAAAGACCCCCTTCGGCAACAGCGGCGAGATCTTCCTGGTCTCCGCCGAGGGCACGGAGTTCTACCTGCTGCCGCGATACGGCGCCGGCATGAGCAAGACCGCCCCCTGCAAAATCAACAGCCGCGCGAACATGTACGCCCTGAAAGACCTGGGCGTCAATCGCGTGGTGGCCTGGGGGCCCGGCGGCACCATCACGCATAATATCGCCGTGGGCGACCTGGTGATCCTGACCGACCTGCTCGACCTGACCCGCCGTCGGGACTGCACGTTCTTCGAAGATACCCCCCTGGGCTTCCTGCGCCAGTTTCCGGTCTTCTGCCCGTCGCTGCGAAAGGCCGCCGGCGAAGCCCTGCATTCCATGCGACTGGTCTTCCACGGCTCGGGCACAGCCGCCGTCTCCGAGGGCCCGCGCCTCGAAACGCCGGCCGAGATCCGCATGCTCTCAGCCCTCGGCGCCGAGGTTGCTACTCACACCTTCGTGCCGGAGGTCTTCCTGGCCAAGGAACTGCAGATGTGCTACGCGGCCGTCTGCTACGTCGTGAACTACGCCGAAGGCGGCCTGCGTCACAAACCCTTCGCCCCCGGCACGCTCTTCGGCGGCCTCAGTGCCGAGAGCGACCACGACCGGGTAGCCGGCGCCGTCAGCGCGATGACGCAAACGATGGTCCGAATCGCCCACGCGGTGCAAAACGCCCCCCCCGACTGCGCCTGCGAAAAGACAATGCAGCACAACATCGAAGCCTACGGCCTCGACGCAGATTGGCACACGTGGTTCGGAAGGTAACCTCGCAGTGTGACCCGTTAGCGGTCGAGCTTGCTCGACGCGGTTGTTTGCCTGATTTGGAGTCTGCGCCTACTTCCGAAAAACCGCGCGGAGCAAGCTCCGCCGCTAACGTGGACAGATTCACATCCTGCTGTACGGGACGTCCGCGACACGGTCGGGGAGCATGGGCGAGACGCCCATGCCACTCATGGGCGGGACGCCCGTGCTACATGGGCAGGTCCGGGAAGACGGCGGCTACGGCGGGGTTGACCAGTTTGCCGTCGCGCATGTTCACGGCGGCGGCGTGGCCGGGGGATTGCTTGGCGAACTGGTCCAGGCCCAGGCGGGCTAGCTGGCGGACGTACTTGAGCGTCGCGTTGCACAGGGCCTGGCTGGACGTGCGGCCGACGGCGCCGGGCATGTTGGTCACGCAGTAATGCACCACGTCGTCGACGATGTACGTCGGCTCGCTGTGCGTGGTGGGGCGGGAGGTCTCGGTGCAGCCGCCCTGATCGATGGCCACGTCCACGACCACCGCGCCGCTCTTCATGCCCTTGAGGTGCGCACGCGTCAGCAGCTTGGGCGCCCGCGCGCCGGGGATCAGCACGGCCCCGACGACCAGGTCGGCCCAGGCGCTGTAGCGGTTGATAGCGTGCGGGTCGCTGAAGATCGTCGTGACGTTGGCGGGCATGTACTCATCCAGGTGCCGCAGGCGGTCGAGGTCGATGTCCATGATCACCACGTCGGCCCCCAGGCCGGCCGCTACCGTCGCCGCGTGCGAGCCCACCACCCCGCCGCCGAGGATCAGCACGTTGGCGGGGCTGACGCCCGTCACGCCGCCCAGCAGAATCCCGCGCCCCATCATCGGGCGCTCGAGATACTTGGCGCCTTCCTGGATCGACATCTTGCCGGCGATCTCGCTCATCGGCGTCAGCAGCGGCAGGCGGCACTGCTCGTCGTGGAGCGTCTCGTACGCCACGGCCGCGATTTTCCGCGACAGGCAACCCTCGGTCAGCTTGCGGTCGGCCGCGAAGTGAAAGTACGTGAACAGCACCTGCCCGCCGCGGAGCATGGCCAGCTCGGCCGGCTGGGGCTCCTTCACTTTGACGACCAGGTCGGCGGCGGCGAAGATGTCGGCAGAGCCGTCGACGATCTCCGCCCCGGCGCTGGCGTATTCGGCATCGTCAAACCCGCTGCCGCGCGCGGCTCCGCGCTCGATCAGCACGCGGTGGCCGTCCTTGACCAGCAGGTCGGCCCCCACCGGCAGCAGGGCGATGCGGTACTCGTCCGATTTGACCTCTCGCGGCACGCCGACGATCATGGCAACACTCCTGAGAAAATAGTCTCACATATCTTATCGCAGCGAAAGACAGCGCGAAGCCGCAAGCGGAAAAACGTCAAGCCAGCAAGCGGTAAAGAGGAGAACCAGGATTTTTCCCGTCAGCTCTTTCTTAATCCTCTTAATCCTCTTAATCCCTTCAATCCGCGTAATCCCGCTCTCCCCGCTCTCCCCGACCCCGCGGGAAAACTTGAGTTTGACTTACGCCCGGACCGATGTTAGTATGTTGTTAGGGTGGACTATGAACATCGAAAAAATCCAGGAACCGATCCGCGTGGTCGCGGAGTTTTCCGGCGGACAGGCCAACCCCGTGCGGTTTGTCTGGGGCCGGCGGACGTATGAAATCAAGGCCGTCAACGCCCGCTGGAGCGACCGCACCAGCGAAGGCTACACCCTGCACTATAGCGTGCAGGTCGGCCAGGAGACGTACTTCATCCACTTTGCCAGCAGCGAAATGCAGTGGTGGCTGGACCAGGTGGCGGTGGAGTGAGTGTCGATTTCGAATTTCCAATTTGGAATTTCCAATTGAACAACAGGCCGGCGCTGTAGCGGTTCAATCGGCAACGCAAATTGGAAATTGAAAATTGGAAACTGTAAATGCTTCGCGCTGAAGACAGCCTGATCGTTCACGTCGACATGGATGCGTTTTTCGCCTCCGTCGAGCAGTTGCTGATCCCCGTCCTGCGCGGGCGGCCGGTGATCGTCGGCAGCGGGTGTATCGCCTCGTGCTCGTACGAGGCGCGGGCCCGCGGGCTGCACGCGGGCATGGGCCTGTCCGAGGCCAAGCGGCTTTGCCCCCAGGCCGTCATCCTCAAGGGCGACTACCAGATCTACCGCTGCCTGGCCGACCAGGTCTGGGACGTCTGCCGCCGCTACACGTGCGGGCTCGAGACGTTCCTCGACGAAGCCTACGGCGACGCCGGCGGGCTCGAGCGGCTCTACGGCCGCCCCGACGAGCTCGGCCGCCGGCTGCAGCAGGACGTGCACGAGCAGGTGCACCTGCCGGTGTCGGTGGGGCTGGGCGAGAACCGCATGCTGGCCAAGCTGGCCTCGCACGCCGCCAAGCCGCGCGGGGTGGTCTGGGTGGCCCCGGGCGAGGTGCAGGGCTTTTTGCAGGATCTGCCCGTGCGCAAGCTGCTGGGCGTGGGGCCGACGACGGCGGCGCGCCTGGCGGACATGAACATTCAGACGGTGGGGCAGCTCCAGGGCCTGTCGCGCGAGTTCCTGCGGGCGATGCTCGGCCAGCGCGGCGAGGTGCTCTACGAACGCGCTCGCGGCCACGATTCGCAGACGCTGCAGCCGCAGGCGCGCCCGCGCAGCATCTCGCGCGAGACGACCTTCCACAACCCCACGTGCAATCGCGATGAGATCGCCGGAATGCTCTTCTACCTGACCGAGCGGGCCATCCGCACCGCCCGCGGCGCAGGCCTGGCCGCCGGGGCCGTCGAGGTGTCCATCCGCTACGACGACTGGCGGGGCGACCACCGCCAGCACGTGCTGGCCGAACCGTCGACAGACGATGACGTCCTTTTCAACACGGTCAAAGATCTGCTGGCGAGCCTGTACAGCCGCCGCGTGTCGCTGCGGCACGTGGGGGTGGTGCTCTCGAAGTTTGCCCGGGCCGACGAGGCGGGCAAGCTCTTCGAGTCAACGCAGGAGGCCCGCCGCCGCCAGCTTCATCAGACCGTCGACGCCATCCGCGACCGCTACGGCCACGCCGCTGTCGTCAGCGGCAAGAGCATCGAGCTGCTGGGCAAGCTCGAGCAGAACGACTACGGGTTCGTGCTGCGCACGCCGAGCCTGACGAAATGAACAAAAAATAGTGGTGAGTTGTGTGTTGTGAGTGGTGAGAGAACAACAGAATAAGAGCCCCGAAGGGGCGTTCAGAATTTAGCCAGGGGCGTGAGCCCCCGGAACAAGATCCAATTTACTCCAAGCCCCGCAGGGGCGGCAGGTTTTGGATGGAACCATGAAACCTGCCGCCTCTGCGAGGCGGGTGCAAAAAGCAACACTTTCCGGAGGCTCACGCCTCCGGCTAAATCCTGGAGCCTCTTCGAGGCTCATTCGCGTCGGGCGACTTATGCGAAACGAAACAGTCATCCCGCTTCATGTGCGCAGCGGCTATTCGATGCTGCGCGGGACGGCGCTGCCGGGGGCGCTGGTGGAGCGGGCTGCGCAATTGGGGCACTCGGTTCTGGCGCTGACGGATGTGAACTGTCTGGCCGGGATCGCGATGTTCTGGACGGCGGCGGTCGAGGCGGGGGTGCGGCCGCTGGTGGGGGTGGAACTGCTTGTCGGGCGCGAGTCCGTCGTGGCGCTGATCGAAGATGAAGCGGGGTATGCGAATCTGTGCCGGATCATCACGGCCATCTTGGCGGAACCGGTGGATGTGCCGCCCCTTCTTCGCCCCGAAGGGGGCGATGGGGATCTAGCCGGGGGCGAAGCCCCCGGAGACGGCGCTCCCTCTCGAACCCGCCCCGGCGGGGCGGGGGGAGGGTTCTCATTGGTGCGGGATCTGCCTGGGCTTTCACAGGGGCTGCAGTTGGTTGTCATGGACGCCCGTCTTGGCGCGGTCCTGTCAGCTGCGGGCGGGGGAGTCTTGCGCGAGCGGTTGTGGGCGGGGATCGATCCGGCGGTGCAGCCGCAGCGGGTATTGCATCATCTTATACCGTGGGCGCACGAGGCGTCCGTGCCGCTGGCGGCCACCGGCGCCGCGCTGATTCTGAACCAGGAGGACCATGACGTCGCGCGTCTGCTGGCGGCGATTCGGCTGGGGCTGACGTTTGAGGATGTGCCCCCTGACGAACTGCCGCCGCCCGGCGCTCACCTGCGATCGAGCGAGCAATTGCGGGCAGCGCTGGGGCAGTGGCCCGACGCGATAGCGAACAACCGCCGCCTGGTGGAGCGGTGCGAGGGCTTCAAGCTGCTGCCGCGCGGGCCGATCTTCCCGCACGTCGATGCGCCGGCCGGCATGACTGTGCGCGAGCATCTGGAGCGGCTATGCCGCGAGGGGGTGACCTGGCGCTACGACGCCAGAGCGCCGGCGGGTCTGGAAGAGCGCATGCAGCGCGAGTTGTCGCTGATCGCAGAAAAAGGCTTCTCAGAGTACTTCCTGGTCGTGCGGGACATCGCGCAGTACGCCCGCCGGCGAGGCGTGCCGATCGCCGCCCGCGGCAGCGGCGCCAGCAGCCTGGTGGCGTATCTGCTGGGGA
The DNA here is from genome assembly GCA_039683615.1 of Phycisphaerae bacterium. GTDB lineage: Bacteria > Planctomycetota > Phycisphaerae > SM23-33 > SM23-33 > JAJFUU01. The sequence continues at coordinate 102,226 of JBDKRA010000022.1, read as the reverse complement.
TCACGAACGTCTGCCCGCTGACGTACGGGATCGCGTTCGAGCGGTTCCTCAACGAGCGGCGGGTGGATTTTCCCGACCTGGACCTGGACTTCTGCTGGCGCATCCGCGACGAGATCATCGACTACGCCTTCGACCGCTGGGGGCGCGGCCACGCGGCGATGGTCAGCACGCACTGCACGTTTCAGGGGCGCTCGGCCCTGCGCGAGACGGCCAAGGCGTTTGGATTTTCCAATGATCAGATCTCGCGGATGGGGGAGGGGGGATTCGACGCGGCGGAGGGGACAGTCCCCGCCCTGGCGGCGCGGATCAACGGCATGCCGCACAATTTCTCGGTGCATCCGGGGGGCATCGTGATTTCATCGGGGCCTATCGATCAGTACGTGCCGGTTCAGCCGGCGGCCAAGGGCGTGCTCGTTACGCAGATGGACAAGGACGGCGTCGAGGCGATCGGGCTGGTGAAGCTCGACCTGCTGGGCAATCGCAGCCTCTCGACGATCCGTCACTCGTGCGACCTGGTGTCCGCCGGCGAAAGCGGCCCGGCGATCGATCATGAATCGCTGGCCGACGGCGACGAGGCCACGCTGGCGACGCTTCGCGCCGCCGACACTGTCGGCTGCAATCAAATCGAATCGCCGGCGATGCGGCACCTGCTGCGGGCGCTGCAGCCGCGGGGCGTGGCGGATCTGATGCAGGCACTGGCGCTGGTGCGGCCGGGCGCGGCGGGGATCGGCATGAAGGAGACGTTCATTCGCCGGCGGCGGGGGCAGGGGGAGGCACCGCCGGGCAAGGCCTCGCCCGCCGGTGCGGCTGTCGAGGAGCTCCTGCGCGAGACGCACGGCGTGATGCTTTATGAGGATGACGTCATGCGCGTGGCGGCCGAGCTGACGGGCTGCTCGCTGGCCGAGGGGGACCGCTTCCGCAAGGCGTTGCAAAAATGCCGCGACGACGAGCAGCGTCTGCGGCTGTCGCAGGATTTTCTCTCGCGCTGCCGATCCCGCGGGGTCGACGACGAGTACGCCAAGGGCCTCTGGGTGCAGATGGCCAAGTTCAACGCCTACTCATTCTGCCGGGCGCACGCGGCCAGCTACGCCCAGTTGGCGTACGCGTCGGCGTGGCTCAAGACCCATTACCCGCGGCAGTTCTGGGTCGCGGCGCTGAACAACAACCAGAGCATGTACCACCCGCGGGTGTACGTCGAGCAGGCCAAGCGCAGCGGGATCGTCTTCCTGCCGCCGGATGTCAACGCCAGCGGCGAGGAGTTCACGCTCGATGGCGGCTGCATCCGCGTGGGCTTCAACCGCATCGCGGGCCTGGGGCCGGTGGGCATCGCCTCGTTGATCGCCGCGCGCAGCCGCCGAGCATACGAGAGCCTCAGCGACTGTCTTTATCGCAGCGGCCTGGGCTTCAACGAAGGCCGCGCGCTGATCTTGTGCGGCGCCTTCGATGCCCTCGAGCCCAACCGCGCGCGGCTGATGATGGAACTGGAAATGTTCACCTCCAGCCGCCTGGGCCAGGGCGGCGCAATGACCATCGCGGCCAAACGCCAGGGGGCGATGCTTCTGGCCCCGGCCGCCACCGTGCCCGGCGGTCTCGAGGATTACACGCCCGCGCGCAAGTACGCCGACGCGCTCCGCATCCTGGGGATCTCGACGGGCCCGCACCTGATGACGCTCTATCGCCCCGGCCTGGGCGGGCAGACCGACGCGACCAGCGCCGATCTGCCCCAGCGCGTGGGTCGCGCGGTGCGCATCGCCGGCCTGCTCGAAGCGCGGCGCGACACTCCCGCCCGCGATGGCGGGACCATCACTTTCCTGACCCTCGACGACGAGTTTGGCCTCTTCGAGGTGGTGGTTCTGCCGCAGCGGGGCGCCGCCCGCGGCGAGGGTAGGTGCTTCTCCCATAGCCCTTGCTTAATCAGCGGAATCGTGCAGGAACAGTTCGGCACACTGACGGTTGCGGCCTCGCGCGTACAGTGCCATGGCCGCTAACGGCTTGGGGCGTCGTCAGATGAGGCTAAAGTCGCGGCGCGGCTATTGTCGATGATGAAGTCAATGAAAGAATGGGCGCAGGACATCCGCGCGCCGCTGGAAAACAAGGCTGGCATGAATAGAGCGACAAGGAAGATCGCATTGGCCCTTTTGTGGTGGGCTGCAGCGCCCGGCTGCACCGGTGGGCTTAGTCCGCAGGCCCAGTCGCTGTTGAGCGAGGGCGACAAGGTCTACCGCAAGGGCGACTACAAAGGCACGATCGAGAAGATGAACCTCTTCGTCGACCAGGCCGGCAGTTCGCGCAGAGCTTACGAAGGATATTACCTGCGAGGCCTGGCGCGGCTGCAATTGGGCGACAAGGCCGGCGCCAAGAGCGACCTGATCCAGGCGGTCGACCGCGGCGGCAGCGAGACGATCATGTCCGACGCGCTGAACAAGCTGGGCGATCTGGCCTGGGAAGAGAACGACATGGAAACCGCGGCCGGGCGATACGCCGCGGCGCTGCACCATGTGAAGCCCGGCGAGAAACCGGCGGATTATTCATACTACCAGCTCGGCAGCACGCTGCAGCGCGAGGGCAAATGGTCCGAGGCCGACCAGCAGTTCTCGAAGCTGGGCTTCTATTTCCCCAGCGGCGAACTGGCCCAGAAAGCGGCCGCCCGAATCAACAGCCGCGCCTGGACGGTGCAGGCCGGGGCATACGCCGACAAGAGTCGCGCGCAGGAGGCCGCGGAGCGGCTCAAGAAGACAGGCATGCCGGCCCACGTCGAGCCGGCGATGGATAACAAGAACGTAAGCTTCGTCGTCCAAGTTGGCCGATACCAATCGCATCAGGAAGTTCTTAAAGCCCTGGAGCGAATCCGGCAGGACGTTAAGGACGCATTCGTGACGACCGCGAGGTAACGATATGGTTCTTCGACAGGGCAGTATCGCGTTGGCGACGGCCGCAGTGGCGGTCCTTGCCGGGTGCCAGATGAACACGCCGGCCGCATCGGCTCCGCTTCCGCAGGAGTTCCTGCAGGAGCGGTATCCGGCGCAGGAGGTTCCAGTGGCGCACGTGTTGCGTCGCGACTATCGCCTGCGCGAGGGCGACCAACTCGAGATCATCTACCACGTCCGCCACCAGCGCACGCCGTCGTACAAGATCAAGATCGAGGACGAGATCAGCATTCGCTTCCCGTTCAATCCCAACCTGAACCAGACCGAGCGGGTGAACTCCGACGGGACGCTTCAATTGTTACTTGTGGGGACGGTAAATGTGTATAATAAGACCATTCAGGAATTGCAGGACGAGCTTGTGAAGCTGTATTCCAAGTACATCCGCAACCCTGTGCTGACGGTGAGCTTCCTGGAGTCGAACAAGAAGATTCAGGAATTGCGCATCGCGATCACCACGGCGCCTCGCGGGCAAAGCCGCCTGGTGCCGATCACGCCGGAGGGTTCGATCTCGCTGCCGTTCATCAGCAACATAGGCGCGGCAGGCAAGACGGTCGGCGAGCTGCATGGCGACCTCAACCTCGCCTACAAAGACGTCGGACTGGAAGAGCTGGAGGTGACGGTCAATATCCAGGCCGTGGCCCCGACGCGGATTTACGTGCTCGGCGAGGTGAAGATCCCCGGCACGCTGCTTAACAAGACCGGGGCCATCGAGACCAACCAGGAAATGTCGCTGTTGCAGGCCTTGTCGCAGGCTGGCAGCTACATTCCCCCGCGGGCAGACCTGAGCAAGGTCATGGTCATTCGCCGGCGCCATCTGCCCCGCCCGCAGGCCGCGATCGTCAATGTGTACCAATTGCTGGAAAACCGCAATCGCCCCGACGCCGCGGCGGTGCAGGTTGACTGCCGGAAGTATCGCTACGACATGTGGCTCGAAGACGGCGACATCGTCTACGTGCCCACCACCGATATCGCCAAACGCGCCGATTACATCGAGTACGTCTGGCAACGCGGCATCCGCAATATCGGCGGCTTCAGCAGTAACGTGTCGGCCAACTACACCGTTGGCGACGCGGTGGATTGGCTTAAATAGGAACATCGATGCCGGCCCCGGGGCGACCGAGGCCGGCGGCAACAAGGTGCAACTATGGCAGAAAATTATTCAGGCAGAACCCTGCGGGAGCTGGTGCGCGTGATGGCCGGACGTTTCGTCGGCATGGCGATCATCGTGATCGTCGTCGTCGGCGCCGCGGCGGCCGCGACGTATTTCGCGCCCCGCACGTATCGCAGCGAGGTGAGGCTCAAAGCCGCCCCCACGTCGATCGGCAGCCCGCTGGAAACGCGGATGGCCGACCGCGACGAAATCTCGCTCTACGTCGGCAGCCAGCGCGAGCTGATCCTGAGCGACTACGTGCTGGCGGCCGCGATGGACCGTCTGGACAAGGGCAAGTTCGGCGAACCCGGCGAGAGCTACACGCCCCCGTCGGAGAAGGAAATCGCCAATTGGATTTCCGCCAACCAGTCGCTGTTCCGCAAGATCCAGAACAGCGTGAGCGTGGTCACGCCCGGCGGCACGGGTTCGGCCTTTACGCAGATGTTCCAGATCCGGGTGGACTGGTCGGAGCAGTTCGTACCGCTGCAGCGTCAGACGGCCGAATCGCGGCAGAAATCCGCCGAGCGGGCCCAGGAGGTGATGCGGTGCATCCTGGCGGCCTACCTCGACCGCAACAAGGTGATCGAAGGCCAGCGCAGCGACGAGGCGACGGCCTTCCTGCGTGACACGGCGCTGGACGCCGCGCGAAAGAAGCGGGATAAGGCGCAGGCGGCCCTGCAACTGGAAATCGAGACCAAGATCAAGGGCGACTTGCCCCTGGTGCTGCAGATGTACACCAACGGCTCCAGCGGCGAGATGGGCGAGGCCATCCTGCGAACCCGCAGCCGCAGCGAGATCATCACGCTCAACGCCTCCCTGGCGGAGATCAGCAAGACTCAGGAAAGCCTTAAGGCCCAGACGGATAACGGGCTGGCGGAGATGGCCAAGTTCGAGGCCGGAAAACGCGAGGATTTTTCGAAGCTTGCCGTGCCGGAGGCGGTGCTCAAGGGCAACGACACCGTCGCAAAGCTCCAGGAACGCCTGACGGCGATCACGCTGGAATTGACGGCCCTGCGAACTCGATATACCGACACGTATCAGCAGGTGGCGGACCTCCGCCGCGAGTTGAGCTCGACGTACGGGGCGCTGCTCGATGAACTGCAACGCCACGCCGCCAGGCTCGAGCAGGAACGCCAGCGGCTTACCAGCCGGCGCGACTCGCTCGTCGGCGCGGAAGAAACGAACAAAAAGATGATGGACGACCTCGCGCTGAAGGTGGCCGAATATCAGCGCCTCCGCCTGGAACTCGATAGCGCCCAGGCGCAGTACGACAAAGAGGACGAGCAGCTTACCAAGGCCGTCACGGCCGGAAAGCTGAGCAGGACCCCCATCCTGATCAGCACGGTGGACCCCCCGACGCGGCCGGACCCGAATCAGCCGTACCGCCCGATCGTGTGGCTGAACCTGGCCATCGCGCTGCTGGCGGCAGTCACGCTGGCCTTGATCTACGCCTTCATGGCCGACCACTTCGACCACACCATCAAGAGCATCGACGACGCCGAGCGGTACCTGGGCGTGCCGGTGCTGGGATCGGTGCCCAAGTTGGGAAGGAATATCATCCGCGCCGCATAGGTGACCCATGCCAGAGACCGAAGCCAACAACATCCTGGAGCGTTCCGAACAGCCTTCCTCCGTCCGCGTGGCGCTCAAGGGCGACGCGCAGGAGATCTTCCACAGTCTGTGGGCCTCGCTGTTCTTCTCCGGCCGCAGCGTCGGCAAGAGCGTGATGGTCTGCTCGATTGGCCAGCAGGAGGGCGCCACGACGGTGGCCTCGGCGCTGGCGCTGGCCGGCAGCGTGCCCGCCGGCAACGAGCGCGTGGCGCTGGTGGACCTGAACTTCCGCTCGCCGGCCTTGCACGAGGTGATGGGCCTGGAGCAGAACCTGGGCGTCAGCGAGATGGTGCTCGACGGCGTGGCGCCGGAGATCGCCGCCCAGAGCGTCACGCCGGGACTGGATGTCTTCGCCGCCGGCGGGGGCTCGCAGCGGTTTCTCGAAATCCTCCGAAGCGACGCCCTGCGCGGCGTTCTGGCAAGCCTGGCCGCAAAGTACGACCGCGTGGTGGTGGACGTTCCGGCCGCCAACGCGTATCCCGACGCCCAGATGGTCGCCGCCATCGTCAAGGATGTCGTCCTGGTCGTGCGCGCCGACCAGACCCCGCGAGAAGCGGTGGCCATGGCCAAGAAGCGCATCGAAGGCGCCGGCGGACGCGTGGCCGGGGTCATCCTCAATATGCGCATGTACCCGATTCCCAAATTCCTCTACAACCGTGTTTAAGGCCGCCGACCGGAGCGGCGAGGTGTCGTGATGCTCACGACCGGCCGGCCAAAAATCGATCTGTTCGGATGGGTGGTGGTAGCGGCCGTCACGCTTGGCGCCGCCGCCATGGCGCTGTTGCAGCCCAGCGCGACGCTGCTGGTGCTGGGCGGATCGGCGCTGGCGGCGCTGCTGCTGTTTGCGGCCCTGCGGTGGGAGATCACGGTCTGGGCCTGGTTGTGGGTGCTGGCCTACGGCGTGCTCGACAGCACGTTCTGGCGATCTGAAGTCCCAGGCTTCTTCAATCTCACGATCCCGCGGCTGTTGTTCGTGGCCGCGTCCCTGGCGTTTGTCCTGCACTTCATGTTTCGCCGCCGCCCGGTGTTCTTTGATCGCAAGGTGCTCTGGGCGATGCTGGGCATGCTGGTCTATTGCGCCATCAGCGCCTCGGCGCACGGTTGGACGGCCGACGCGGCGGTGATCCTGCAGCCGCCGTATTTCCGGTACATCGGCGGGCTGATGTTTCCGGCGGTGATGTTCTTCCTGATGTACAATTCCGCGCGCAGCGAGCGGCAGGTGTCGGTGGGTCTGGTGCTGATTGCGGCGTTCGGGTGGTACGCGCTGTACATCGGATATCTGCAGTACTTTGCCAACGCCGGGTACTGGGCGGGCGCTCGCGACTTCATCTTTCCGTCGTACATCAACAATCCCGAGGTGGAGGCGGGCATTCACTTTGCCCGTTCGCGCGGGCCGTTCTATTCGGCCATTCCGCAGGGCACGCTGATGGTGCTGCTGTTCTTCATCGACCTGTTCCTGATCCGCCGCGCGCGGGGTCTGACGCGCGGTCTGGCGTTTTTGCAGGCGGTGCTGACCCTGCCGGGCGTCTTCTTCACCGGACTGCGGGCGGCGTACTTGTGCTTCCTGGTCTGCGGGCTGATCTGGCTGATCTGGGGCGGTCGCCGCGGCGGCATGCTGAAACTGGCGTCGGGCCTGGTGGCGCTGCTGCTGCTGACGGGGCTGTTCTGGCAGAACCTCCAGCAGACCGACCGCCTCAAGGGCGGCGTGGCGGAGGTCAGCCCGATCGAAGACCGCATCGCGCTGCTCAAGATCACCTGGCAGATCGCCCAGGAGCATCCGTTCACCGGCGTGGGATACGGACGGTTCGCCGAGGCACGGCAGTCGCTCGAACAAGACCCGACGGCGCGGACTCTGCCGCCGGAAATGATGCAGCACAACGTGTTCCTGGCGATCCTGGCCGAGACCGGAATCCTCGGCTTGGCGCTGCTGGTGGCCATGCTGGTGCTGATGTTCCGCGAGTCGCTGCAGCTCTATCGCAAGCTGCCCGCTGACGCCCCCGGACTGCTCAGCCGTCCACTGGTGGTGCTGTTCTGGGTGGCGCTGGCCAACTACGTCACGATCTCCATGTTCAACGACACCACGACGGATTTCTTCACCACCGGCCTGACATGGACGCTGGCGGGCCTGATCGCCGGATACAATCGTCTACTGGAGCCTCACCGGATCGACCTGCCCGTCTACGGTCCGGAGCATCCGGAGATGACCGTTGCCAGTTCTTGAGCGACTGCTGAGGGTGGGGCGAATAGCCGATTCCCTCGGCGTCTATCTCCCGTCGATGCTCTTGCAGCGGGGGATGGGGCTGCTGCGGAACCTGCTGTTCATGCACCTGATCCCTCCGGTCCAGTTCAACTTGTGGTTTGCCGGCAGCATGATCTTCGACTTGGGCAGCCAGGTTATCGCCCTGGGCGCCAATCATGGCCTGACGCGATACGTCAGCCTGCACGAGGCGCAGGGGCAGTTGCACGCCTTCTATCGCCGCATGCGGCTGACGGTGCTCATCTCCTGCCTTCTGGCCGCGGCCACGGCGATGGGGATGCTCGACCTCATCACGCAATTCACGCTGCTGCCCAAAGGCGCCGCAGCGAGCGACTACCCCTACGAGCGATGGGTCTGCCTGGCCGCGCTGGTCAACGCGCTGCTGCTGGCGCTGTACCTGAACATGCTGGGCTTCATGTACGGCCTGCGGACGTACCGGCTGATCGCCGCGGCCGAAACGTTCTGCGGCGTGCTCTTTCTGCTGCTGGGCGTGGCGGCGCTGGTGGTGCATCCCAGCGGATTGGCGATCCTGGCCGCTCACGCGATCTCGGTCGCGGCCGCGGTCGTCGCAGGGACGATGTTGCTGAACGCGGCGGTGCGGCGTCTGGGACCGTCGGCTTCGCAGGCGGCGTTGCAGGCTCGGCGGCAGGGGGAAGTGGTGCTCGATCCGGTCAGCGTCGAGGACGAGCCGGAGGTGGCGGTAGCGCCGGCGTCCAGCGGGCATGAACGGACGGTCCGCCGCGACGGGACGCTCTGGCAGCTTTACCGCTTCGGCCTGATCATCCTGGCCGGCAATCTGCTCTGGCGGGTGCTGACGTACGTGAGCTACCAGATCACCGACAGGCATTACAGCGCCGACGTCAGCGCGATCTTCGGCGGGCTGCTGCGGTTTACGCAGTCGATCGAGTTCCTCGCCACGGCCGTCTTCATGGTTGTCTTCACGCACGTCGTGAGACGCTGGCAGGAAGACCGCCGCGACGTGGCGATGTCGATCCTGCAGGTGTCGTACAAGATGGTCGGCCTGGCCGTGGGCACCGTGGCGATCATCGCCTACGTCAGCGCGCCGTTCTGGGTGCGCATCCTGCCCCCCGCGTATCAACGCGACAGCACGGTGCTGGTGGGGGGGCAGTTGCTGTTCTACTTCTCGGCCGCCAACCTCTCGCTGCTGAACATGATCTCGCGCCTCCACGAAAGGCCGCTGGTGCCGATGCTGATGGCCGGTGTCGCCGGGGCCATCAACCTTCTGCTGGGGCAGTACTGGGTTATCGCGGCCGCCGACCCCACGCAGGGCGCCCTGCGCGCCGCGTGGGCGATGGGGGTCGCCATGTTCGGCGGGGGCATGCTGGTAGCCCTGCCGTATCTACTGGTGAGCCGCTGCCGGCTGGAACTTTCGACGTACATCATCCTCCTGAGCCCTGCGGTTCTGCTGCTGGGGCCGCTGACGGCCGGGCCGGTCTGGATCGCCCTGCTGCTGGTGGTGATCTTCACCGGCTGGGTGCTCGACGATCGGCAGAAGCGCCTGATCCTGCAATATCTTCGCGAGGCGGTCCGGAGTCTGCGCAGGAGGCCCGCATGGCGATGAGCGTTTCCGTCGTGCTGCCGACGCGCGACCGCCCCGCGGCGCTGGGACGGGCGGTGCAGTCGATCCTCGACCAGGCGCTTGCCCCGCTGGAGCTGATCGTGATCGACAACGGCACCCAGCCCCCGCCGGCGGAACTGGCCGCCCTGGCCGGCCGGGTGGGCGTTGAGTTCCGTTGCCTGCGTCATGACGAGCCCTCGACGACCGCGACGCGAAACGCCGGCCTGGCGCAGGCCCGCGGCGACATCGTGCTGCTTTTCGACGACGACCAGATCCTGCCGCCGGACTTCCTGCAGCGCCTCGTGGGCCTGTACGAGCAGGACGCCGCCGGGGTCGTCGACGGCATCGGCGGCCTCTGTCGCCAGGGTGGTCCTGCGGGTCTGGGGGCGCGCCTCTGGAGCGCCGCATCGCGCCTGGCGGGCGAGTGCCGATGGCAGCCGCGCGTGCAGGCGGCACGCTACATACCCCTGCCCTCGCCACTGCGAAGGCAATTGACCCTGCCGCGATGGATCAGTGGCGGCGCCATCAGCCTGCGACGCGAGGTGGCGGCCGTCGAACGCTTTGACGAGACCATGACCGGATACGCGTATTCCGAAGACCGCGAGTTCTGCTTTCGCGTCGGGCGCCGGCGCCGGTTGTTCCTGGCGGCCGGGCTCGAGATCATTCACGACAACGCCGCCTCGCTGCCCGCTGAAAGCGCCGCGTGCGGGCGGCGGTACGTCCGCAATTCGCTGCACGTGGCGGCCAAGGCAATGGACCGCGGGGCCGGCACGTGGCTGCTGGTGATGTACGACTTCCTGGGCACGATGCTGCTGCACGCACTCTGGGGCGCCGCCCGCGGGCAGCGATGGCACCTGGGCTTTGCTCGCGGAATGGCCGGCGAGATGCTCGACCGGGCGGCCTGGGCTGTCCGCGACATGTGGGGGCGGCCATGAACACGATTCTGCACTGCATCCCGTCCATGGGCGGCGGCGGGGCCGAGCGGCAACTGACGTACCTGGCCGGCGGGCTCAAGGACCTCGGCTGGCAGGTCCACGTCGCCCTGCGTGAGAATGGCGGAGTCAATCTGCCGCGCCTCGAGGCCGCCGGCGCGACGGTGCACGTGCTGGGCACGTGGCACAACTACGATCCGCGAAACGCTTCCCGCATCGCCGCGGTCGTCAAGAGCAGCGGTGCACAGCTCGTGCAGACGTGGCTGACGGCGATGGACCTCTGCGGCTCCGCCGGCGCGCGAAAAGCAGGCGTCCCATGGATCCTCAGCGAGCGCGGCGATGGGCGGACGTACCCCGAGCGGCTCTGGGCCCTGAAGAACGCCCTGCGCCACCGCGCCGCGCCGTACGCGGCGGCCATCGTCTGCAATTCCGCGGCCGCCAACATCTATTGGCGCGTGCAGGCCCCGCGGTGTCTGCACTACGCCGTCCCCAACATCGTGCCCGTTGAGCAGATCGAAGCCGCCCCGGCCGTCTCGCGCGAGCACCTGGGCGCCTCGGCGGCGGACAAGCTGCTGGTCTACGCCGGCCGCCTCGAACGTGGCAAGAATCTTCCGCTGCTGCTGGAGGCTCTGTCTGTGCTTCGCCGGCGCATGGCGGTCAAGCTGCTGGTGTGCGGTGCCGGCTCGCAGTCGCGGGCGCTGGCCGCCTCTGCCCGCCGGCTGGGGCTGGGCGAGGCCGTGCTCTTTGCCGGATACGTGGATAATCTCTGGTCGTGCCTCAAGGCCGCCGACGCGATGATCTCGCTGAGCACGGTAGAGGGCCGGCCCAACGCGGTGTTGGAGGCCATGGCGTGCGGCTGCCCGCTGGTCCTGTCGGATATCGATGCCCACCGCGAGGTCGCCAACGGCGCTCAGGCGGCGTTCGTGCAGCAGAGCTCCGCGCCGCACGTGGCGGCGGTGCTGGAAGAGGTGCTGTGCAAGGGTCCCGGCGATCGCGCCGCCCTGCAGCGCGCCGCCGAAGCCTGCCGCGCCTGGTCGCCCGCGGGCATTGCCACACGATACGACCGCATCTACCGCGATGTGCTTGCCGGCAGGGGAGGGCGCTGACATGTGCGGGATCGTCGGCACAGCGTCGCGACGCCAGGCCGTCAGTTCGCAGGAGCTGATCGCAATGCGCGACACGATGACCCACCGCGGGCCCGACGACGCGGGCGTGTGGCCGGCCGAGCCCGGCCCGGTCATGCTCGCCCACCGCCGCCTGGCGGTGATCGACCTGACGCCGCTGGGCCACCAGCCCATGACCGACGCGGCGGGCGAGTTGGTGCTGGTCTTCAACGGCGAGATCTACAACTTTCAGGCCCTGCGAAGCCAACTGATCAGCATGGGCCACAGCTTCCGCTCCGGCAGCGACAGCGAAGTGATCATCGAGGCCTACCGCGCCTGGGGCACGTCGTGCCTGGAGCGGCTGGATGGGATGTTCGCTTTCTGCCTCTACGACCGCCCGCGCGGGCGGCTGCTGCTGGCGCGCGACCGCGCCGGCGAGAAGCCGCTGTTCTACTGCCATGCCGACGGCGTGCTGTGGTTCGCATCCGAGCTCAAGGCCCTGATGGCCCATCCGGACTTTCCGCGGCGGCTGGACGTGGAGGCCCTGAATTATTACCTGGCGTACGGGCACATTCCCGGCTCGCTGTGCATCCTGCAGGGCGTCAACAAACTGCCGGCGGGCTGCGCGATGATGTATGACGTGCAGGATGACCGGCTGGAGATATGGCGATACTGGCAATTGCCCTCCGGCGACGCCCCTGCCGATGCGGACACCGAATCGCTGGTCGAGGAACTCCACGAACTGCTCCGCCGCTCGGTGCGCTCGCGGCTGGTGGCCGACGTGCCCGTCGGCGTGCTGCTCTCGGGCGGGATCGATTCGAGCCTGGTCACCGCGGCCGCCGCTGAAGTGACCGGTCCGGGCCTGCGGACGTTCACCGTCACCTTCCCCGGCCACGAGGCGCACGACGAAGGCCCGTACGCCCGCCTGGTGGCCAACCACTTCGGCACGCATCACACGGAACTGGCGGCCGCCGAGGCGTCGGCCGATCTGCTGGGGCGGATGGCCGAGCAGTTCGACGAGCCGATGGGCGACGCGTCGATGATCCCGACGTACCTGGTCTCATGCGAGATCCGACGCCACGCCACCGTGGCATTGGGCGGCGACGGGGGCGACGAACTCTTCGGCGGGTATCAGGCCCACCGCGCCGCGCTGCGCCTCGATCGCCTGCGGGCACTGCTTCCGGGGCCGCTACGGCGGGCAATGGGGGCTATGGCCGTGCGGTGCATCCCCGCAGGTCGCCTGCGGCGAAACGGCCTGCTCGCCCTGGCGGCCGAAGCGGCCGAAGGCATGGCCCAACTGCCGGTGTATTGGGACGTGCACTATCGCCGCCGCCTTCTGGGCGGGCCCGCGATGGCAAGGACGAACTGGACTGCTCCCGAAACATACCGCGCGGGTCTGGGGGCGGGCTTTAGCTCGCCGCTGCAGAAAGTCACCGCCGGCGACTTCCTGAGCTATTTGCCCGATGACATCCTCGTGAAGGTCGACCGCGCGAGCATGTTGACCTCGCTGGAGGTGCGTTGCCCGCTGCTGTCGCCGGAGCTGATCGAGTTCGCCTTCGCCCGCGTCCCGGACGCCCTGCGGGCCACGACGCGGCAGGGCAAGATCCTGCCGCGCCTGTTGGCGCGGCGCCTGCTGCCGCGAGGGCTGGACCTTGACCGCAAGCAGGGATTCACACCGCCGGTGTCGCAGTGGTTCGCCGGCTCGTGGCGCCAGGCGATGGAAGAACCGCTCCGCAGCGCCGACGCTTCGCTCTTCGATCTCGCCTTTATCGGCCGCATGATCGACCAGCAGCACCGCGGTTACGACCACACGTGGCGGCTGTTCGCGCTGACGATGTTCGAGTTGTGGCGCCGGCGATGGAAGGTGGCCGTGCTGTCGGCCGAGGCGGCACGCTGATGGGCGCCTCGATTCATCTGATCTATCTGGACATCGACACGGGTTTCTACCCCGGAGCGCATCATGGTCTGGCGTCGTTGATCGGCGCGGTGCGCGCGGATGGGCACCGGGTGCGGCTGACGCACCTGGCCCGGGCGATCGGCGAGGACGAGTTCCTCGCCGCGGTGACGGCCGAGCCCGCCGACGCCTATGGCTTTTCGGCCATGACCAATCAATTCAAGCACGTGCGGCGATTGGCGCCGGTTCTGGCCGCGACCACGGGCAAGCCCATCGTCGTCGGCGGCGTGCATGCGACGCTGGCGCCGCAGGAGGCCGCCGCGATCGAGGGCGTCACGTGCGCCTGCCGCGGAGAAGGCGAACGGTTCTTGCCGGCGTGGCTCGATGCTCTTGCCGCCGGAGGGGACGGGCGCAGCGTGAAGGGCTGCTGCTACAGCGACGCCGGCCGCTTCGTCAGCACCCGCGCCGAGGACCCGCGCGACCTGGACGCCTTGCCGGCCCCGTGCTATGACGACTTCGACATGTCGCGCATCGTGCATGACCTGGGCGGGCGGTTATCGGTGGTGGTTTCGCGCGGCTGCCCGTTTCGCTGCGCCTTCTGCTGCAACGAGGCGCTTCGCAAGGATTTCGATCCGCCGCAATCATACGTGCGGTTCCGCACTCCGGCATCGGCCGTCGCGTTGACGGCCGACCTGGCCCGGCGGCATGCGGCGCGGTCGATCCGGTTTGAAGACGACCTGCTGCTGCTCAACGCGCGATGGCGGGGCGAGTTCCTGGACCTCTACCGCCGCACGGTGAACCTGCCCTTCGAGTGCAATTGCCGGGCGGACATGGTCAGCGACGAGTTGGCCGCGCAGCTTGCCGCGGCCAGGTGCATCTCGGTGGACATCGGCATCGAGACCGGCGACCAGGCCCTGCGCGAGAGCGTGCTGGGCAAGCGCATTTCAAACGAACAGATCGTCAGCGCGTTCGACACGCTGCACCGCCACGGCCTGCATACCTACGCGTACAACATGATCGGCCTGCCGACCGAGACGGTTGAGATGGCTTGGCGGACGTACGCGTTGAATTGCCGCGTCAAGCCCAGCGCCGGCGCGGTATTCTATTTCTATCCGTACCCGCGGACCGAGCTGCACGAGCGGGCCCGGCGCGAGAATCTGCTGCTGGAGGACTACGAGCGGGCCGATGGGTATACGCAGCGGCCCAGCGTCCGCCAGACGCACATGACGCACGCGGCGATGCGGCGGGTGTACCGGCGGCTGCGGGCATTTCTGTACCTGCAGCGCCTGCGGACATTCTTCCCGCTGCCGCGATGGCTGAAGGCGCCGGCGGCCGCGGTGCTGGGCGCGGCGATGCGGCTTTGCCCGCCGCTGGTAGACGCGGTGACGGCCCAGACGCCGCTGAAGCGATGGCTTCGGCGGATGGCCTTCAAGGTGTGAGGACAGACTATGACGCAGGCACAACAAGTCGATTCCATCCGACCTCATCCGGCGCCGGGGCCGACCGACGCGGTCATTGCCGTGACGCACCGCTGCAACGCCCAGTGCGCGATGTGCAAGGTGTGGCAGAGCACGGCCGAGGACGCCCTGACGCCGGCGGCGATGCGGCGCCTGCCGCGCAGCCTGCGAACGATCAACCTCTCCGGCGGCGAGCCGTTCCTGCGGGCCGACCTGCCGCAGTTCGTGGATGAGATCCGCCGGCGCTGCCCGCACGCGCAGATCACGATCTCGACCAACGCGTGGATGGTCGATCGCATCCTGACGGTGATGGAGGAGATCCGCTTCATCGACCCGTCCATCCGCCTGGCGGTCAGCCTCGACGGCCTGGGCGAGGCCCACGACAAGATCCGCGGCGTCAGCGGCGCCTTTGAGGCCGCGATGCAGCTTATCGGCGGGCTGACCGAGGCGGGCTTCCGCGGCCTGCGGCTGAGCATGACGCTATCGAGCGCCAATCTCGACCAATTGCTGGAGGTGGCCGCCCTGGCGGCCAGGCACGACCTGGAGCTGGGCGTGGTGGCCGCCCACAAGGCCCGCACGCACCTGGGCGTCAGCGAGCTCGACGAGGACGAGAAGATCCCCGACTGGCTGGCCGGAGCATTCGCGCAACTGGCGCAGGGATGGCTGCGGTCGTGGCGGCCCAAGCAATGGCTGCGGGCGCATTTCGCCTGCTTCACGTATCACTACCTGGCCGGGCGGGCGTGGCGCGTCAAGTGTGCGGCCGGGCGCGAGTTTTTCTTTCTCCAGGCCGACGGCACGGTCTATCACTGCTCGGTCGACGGGCGGGCGATGGGCAATCTTTTGCAGCAGGACTGGCACGCGATCTGGCATGGTCCCGAGGCGCACGAGGCCCGCGGCGCCGCGGCGGCGTGCGCGGAAAACTGCTGGATGATCTGCACGGCCCGCAGCGAGTATCGCCGCCGCGCGGCGGCGGTGGTGGCGTGGATCGCCCTCAACAAGCTGCGGGCCCACCTCGGGCGCCTGCGGCTGGACGACAAAGGCTGACATGCGAATCCTGCTGGTGGACAAGTTCTACGAGGCCTTCGGCGGGGTGGGCACGTACCTGCGCCTGGCCGAGGGTCTGTTGCGCGGGCGCGGGCACGAGGTCTTCCGCTTCGGATGCGTCCGCGGGGCCGGTCCGGCCGGGATGCCGGCGTTTCATGATTTCGAGAAGGCCGGCGACCTCCCGCGCCTGGTCCACAATGCCGAAGCGGCCGATAAGCTCGACGCGCTGCTGCGCCGCCAGAAGATCGACGTGGCGTTCCTGCAGAATATCTACCACCATCTCACGCCGGCGATTCTGCCCGTGCTGCGACGCCGCCGCGTGGGCGTGGTCATGCGGATGGCCGACTACCGCCTGGCGTGCCCGACCAAGCACTTCATGCGAAAAGACGGCCTCTGCCAGCGCTGTCTGCCCAACCGGTTCTATCACGCCGCAAGCCCGCGCTGCGCGGGAGTGCGGGGGGTGGCGCTGGCGATCGAATGCTACGTGCAGCGCCTGACGCGGCGCTACCAGCAGGGCGTCGACGTGTTCATCTGCCCCACGCGATTCATGCGCCGCACGATGGTGACTGCCGGGCTGCCGCGCGACAAGACCGTCCTGCTGCGAAATCTCGTCAGCCCCATCGCCTTGCCGAAGGGGCTCGACGAGGACGGCGCCGCCGTGCTCTACGTCGGGCGTTTCAGCGACGAAAAGGGCAACGAGCTGTTGATCGATCTGGCGGCCGCCATGCCGCGGCTGCGCGTCCTGCTGGCCGGCGACGGCCCGCTCGAAGAGGCGCTGCGGAAACAGGCGGCCCGCCGCTGCATGGGCAACGTCACGTTCCTGGGCAATCTCGACCACGCGGCGCTGGGGCCGCACCTGGCGCGGGCGGCGGCGGTGGTGGTCACCAGCCGCTGCATGGAGAACAGCCCCATGAGCATGCTCGAGGCGATGCGCGCGGGCAAGTGCGTCGTCGTGCCCGACCAGCCCTCGTTGCGAGAGTGGGTGCATGACGGCCGAACGGGACGCCTCTATCGGTCAGGCGACGCGGCCTCGCTGGTCGAAGCGGTCAAAGACGCGCTGGCCCACCCCGACCAGCGGCGGCGGATGGGCGAGGCGGCGGCGGAGCTGGTGGGGCGCCGGCATGACGAGTCGGCGACCGTGCGCCGGCTCGAGGAGCTATTCGAAAAGGCGGTGCGACGATGCGCATCGCAATGATAGGTTCCCGCGGCGTGCCCGCCCGCGAGGGCGGCGTCGAGAGGGTGGTGGAGGCGCTGACGACCGAGCTGACGGCGGCAGGGCACGAGGTGCTCGTCTACAGCCGCCGCCGCTACGTGGGGCCTGAGCCCTACCGCGGGCCGGGGCAGCGCATCATCACCTGCGGGCTGCCGGGAAAGCATCTCGATACCCTGACGCACACGGCGACGGCGTTCATGGACGTGTTGCGCCGCCGCGTGGACGTGATTCACCTGCACTCGCCGGGTCCGGCGCTGTGGAGCCCCATAGCGGCCGCAGCGCGCATCCCGATGGTCCTGACCGTGCACGCGCCGGACTGGCGGCGCGACAAGTGGTCGTTGCCAGCCAAGGTTGCCGTGCGCGGTGGGCTGTGGCTGGGCATGCGGACCGCCAAGGCGGTGACGTGCGTTTCGCAGCCGCTGGCGAATGAGCTTTCACAGACGTTCGGCCGCGAGGTGCTGTACGTGCCCAACGCCCCGCCGCCGGCGCCGGCCGGTCCGGCCGGGACGGACCTGATCGACTCGCTGCACCTGCCGCAAGGCGGGTACGGGCTCTACGTCGGGCGAGTCGTTCCCGAGAAGCGCCTCGATCTGCTGATCGGGGCATGGAAGGAAGCGGCCGGACAATGGCCTCTGGCCGTGGCGGGCGAGGTGGGCGATGACGCCTTCGGTCGCCGCTGCCGCGAGCTGGCCGGCCCGGGCGTGAAGTTTCTCGGGCCACGATACGGGGGGGAGTTGGCGCAGCTTTACGAGAATGCCGGGTTTGTAGTGCATCCCAGCGCTCTGGAGGGGATGTCGCTGGTGCTTCTGGAGGCCGCGGCGCACGGAAAATGCATTTTGGCGGCCGAAACAGCCGAAAACTCTTGTTTTTTCGGCGATTCTATCTTATATTCTAAGGTTGATGATTTCGCTGATTTGTCGCACCAAATCGGTCGATGTATATCCGGAGCAGGGATGCGTCAAAGTAGAGGGCTCAGCGCCCAGCGATTTGCCAGAGAGGGCACATCGTGGGCAGCGGTCGCCAGACGAATGGAATCGCTGTACGACAAGGCAATGCGTTAACTGCCGGTGTGAGTGAGCGATTATGGCGGCGGTATTGGATACTCAGATCTCTCTGGACGCGCTGGCTCAACGGCCGGCTGCCACCCTGCCTTTCACTTACTCGTCCTACGATTTCGCCAAGCGGATCATGGACATCGTCGTGGGCTCGCTGCTGTTGGCGCTGATGGCTCCGCTGATGCTGGTGACGGCGCTGCTGGTGAAACTCACCTCGCGCGGGCCGGTCATCTTCCGCCAGGAGCGGGCGGGCCTGGGCGAACAGCCCTTCACGATGTTCAAGTTCCGCACGATGCGGGTCGGGGCCGAAGACGACCGCACCTTCCTGAACCATCGCAACGAAAAAGACGGGCCGGTCTTCAAGATCACCAATGATCCGCGGCTGACTTCACTGGGCCGCCTGCTGCGAAGAAGTTCCATCGACGAGCTGCCGCAACTGTTCAACGTGCTGGCTGGGCACATGTCGCTGGTGGGCCCGCGCCCCCTGTGGATGCCCGAGGCCAAGAAGGTCACCGGGCCCGAACGCATCCGCTTGGCCGTCAAGCCCGGCCTGACGTGCCTGTGGCAGATTTCCGGCCGCAGCGATCTGACCTTCGCGCAGTGGATGAGCCTGGACCAGTACTACGTTGCCCACCGCTGCCTGCTGCTCGATGCGATGATTATGATCCAGACCCTTCCGGTGATTCTCTCGGGCCAAGGCGCGTACTGAGCCGCCGCCCTCGCGTCCCCTTTCGCCGCGTTATTTGACCTGCCCGCCCGCCGTGCCGATGTATCGATTGGAGGATCGATCGTGCACCAGCAAGACAATCCGGCGCCCCTGCATGGGCAGCAACCCTACACCCAGGGCATGGCCCTCTATCGCCAGGGGCAGTTCGCCGCCGCAGTGGGCGAGCTGTCGCACCTTCGCGATCGCCACGACGTCATGGGAAGAGTCGGCAGCTTCTACGAAGGCATGGCCCTGCGAGCGATGGGGATCGAGGCGCTCAAGGCCGGCGATTACCTCGCGGCCGAAAAGCACCTCCAGGCCGCCGCGGCGATCATGGGCAACCGAGCCGATCTGGCCGAGCATCTGGCGTGCCTCTATGCGCGAACGGGGCGGTATGACCAATGCGCGGCCGCTGCCGAACGCCAGCAGACCGCCCGCCACGACGAGCCGGCGCAGCATCGCCGCCTGGCGCTGGCGCAGTGGCACAGCGGGCGGCGCTGCGACGCGTACCTGACGATGCACCGGGCGCTGCGCCTGTTTGGCGACGACGGCCCGATGCTGGTGCAGTTGGGCCTGTTCCATGCAGCCGAAGGCGATTACGCCCAGGCGCGCCAGGCCGTCGCTCGCGCCGCCGAGATCGACTGCTCCAATGCCCAGGCGCACTACCGCCTGGGGATGATCGAGGCGGCCACCGGGCAGGTGCGGGCGGCGCTGCGGTGTTTCCAGCGGGCGTACGAGTTGGACCCGGCCGACCTGACGCTGGCGTTTCAGCTGCCGCTGGCGGCCCGGGCGGCCATGCAGGACGGCTACCAGGTCTTCCTGCGTCTGCCCGAGCCGAGCATCCCGGTCAGCCCGACGGCCGCGGGGCAACTGGCGGCGTACCTGGTTGCCGAGCCGGACTACCTGGTGGCGCTGCTGTCGCTGCCGCCCAGCGATATCGACGAGGACCTGTTCGGGATGCTGGCGGAGATGATGGACATCGCCCTGGCGCGGCATGAGGGCTACGCCGACCTGCACTACTACCAGGCCCGGATCAAAGAACGAATTCACCGCACCGCCGAGGCGGCGGACCACGCACGGCGATGCGTCGAGATCAATCCCCGATACGTGCAGGCCTGGCTGCTGCTGGCCGGTCTGCGGGAAAGCGTCGGCGATGCGGCCGCGGCGGCTGACGACCTGCAGCACGCCATCGACGCCGGCGGCAATTGGCCGGACCTGCACTTCCGCCTGGCGGGACTGCTCAAGACGGCCGGTCTGCCGCAACAGGCCGACGAACACGTGAAGACGGCTTTGACGCTCAACCCGCGCTATGCGCCGGCGGCCACCAGGCGCGCCGCCTAAGTGACGAGGCTCGACATGAGTTATCTGCTGGAATTGCTGGGCAAAGGGCTCGACTGCGAAATCGGCGAGGCGCTCGACCGCTACTTCTGGTCGGCCCCGCGCCAGAGCATGAAAGAATTGCAGGACACTTGCCGCCAGCACCCGCAGTGGCCCGACGCCCAGTGCCGGCTCGGCCTGGCGAGCCTGCGCAGCCTGGACGTCGAAGCGGCCATCGAGCACCTGGCGATGGCGTGCCGCTGCAAGAGCGACTACCTTGCCGCCCGCGTGGGCCTGGCGGCTGCGTATGAAGAGAACGGCCAGATCGACGAGGCCCTGGAGCACCTCAAGATCGCCAACACCATCAAGCCCGGCGAGACGCCCATCCTGTTCGCCATTGCATTCTGCCTGGAGAAGGCTCGCCGCCCCAAAGAGGCGGCGCAGTATTACCGCGACGTGATCGCCGCCGACCCCGCCGCCATGCAGGCCCGTCAGCGGCTGGCGGCCATCGCGACCGCCTGCGACGAACTCGACGAGGCCATCGAGCAGTACCGGGTGATGGAAAAGAGCGAGCCACAGGCGACGTGGATCCGCTCGACGCTGGCGCATCTGTATCACCGCGCGGGGCGGCACAAAGAGGCCATCGAGGAGTTCCAGATCGCCATCACGATGGAGCCTGAGAACTGGGCCCTGATGGACGACCAGGTCGAGGCGCTGGTGGCCGACGGGCAGATCCGCCAGGCCATCGACCGCCTGCACGAGATGATCGAGGCCCAGGGCGCCTTCGCCGATTTGCACGTGCGCCTGGCGGACCTCTACAGCCAGGTCGGCGACGACGAGCCGGCCCAGAAGTACTACATGGCCGCCCTGGACATCCAGGGCGACTATCTCGAGGCCCTGGTCAAGCTCGGGACGCACCACCTGGTCTTCGGGCGATGGGACCAGGCGGCCGAGTACTTCCATCAGGCTTCCGAGCTCAACGACAAGGTGATGGTCAACTACATCGGCATGGGCGTGGCGCAGTTGGCGGCCGGGCTCAAGGCCGAGGCCATGAACAGCTTCGACCTGGCGGCCGCGGTCGAGCCCAACTCGACGCTGCTGCTTTCGGAAACGGCCCGCCTGCAGCTCAAGGCGGCGCTGGCCGATGAGTACCTCAAGGCCTTCGAGACCCCAAAGGACGACCCGGCCGCGCACGTGCAACTGGATAACGACGACCTGCTGCACAAGCAGGTCGAGCGCCACGGCGAGGAAGTGCTGCGCCAGCCGCAGCACGCCGACATCCGCTACCGCTACGGCGTGCTGCTGCGGGCCGAGAACCGCACCGGCGAGGCCATGGAGCAGTTCGCCAAGGCCGTCGAGATCAACCCCGCGTACGTGCAGGCCATCATCAAGCTGGGCATCTGCCAGGAAGAACTCGGGCACGTCGACCAGGCCATCGAAACGTTCAAGCAGGCCCTCGATATCAAGCCCCAGTACGTCGATCTGCATTACCGCCTGGGCCTGTTGTACACCGACCGCCGCATGTTCGACCAGGCCGTCGTGCACCTGCAGGCCGCCGGCGAAGGCAGCGGCGACAACGAACAAATCCGGGCCTCGCTCGCGCTGGGCCTGCAGAACATGGGGCTCATGGACCGCGCCGCCGCCACGTGGCGAAGCCTCTGGAAGATCCATCAGGCGTGTAAGAACAGGGCGTAGGGCATAGGGCGTAGGGGATAGGGCATAGGGGATAGGGCATAGGGGATAGGGCAAGCCTCTTGGCCCCCTCGGCCCTCAACCCTCGGCCCTCGGCCCTAATCCCTGGCCATTGCACTTTGTTGTACTTTTCACAGCGGTTCTGGTGGAGGGCGTAGGTCATAGGTCGTAGGTCATGGGGCGTAGGGCAGGGCAGCGGATGTGAACTCCGGCTGTGGCCAGTTGTAACTCCTGTGCCGAAAAAGTGTTGTGCAAATGTCGGCAGCCATGTCATAACTATTGTAGTCAAGGCAACTTATAGCAAACTGTACCTAAGTCTCATGAACCAGGTGTCCTGCAGAAGGAAAATTAGTTTTCTGCTTGAGCGAAATTCGACTTTTCCCGCAGCGCCAGAACAAAAACACTTTTGCGCCCCACGAAAATATTTCTGAAAGGGTGTCCAGGCGCTATAATTAAGGTGTAGGGGGAAACGGTAAGGCACCAAGAAGAGTTGGTGCCTTTTTGTTGCGCTCTGTCCGGGGCCTTCAAGTCGGTTCGTCAATTTAGTGATGAGTGGTGAGCTCCCCCCTAAACCCTACGACCTATGACCTAAGCCCTAATCCCTGCCTTCAAGGAGGCGATGTCGATGTCTGTTGCCCATTACGATGAAAACCTGCTGGTGGAAATGCTCGCCGACGGCGTGCCCTACGCGACGATCGCACAGGCCGTCGGCCTGACGGTCTCGATGGTCGGCAAGATCGCCCGCGGCGACTACCGTCGCAAACTCTCGCAGCGCGTCGAGGAGATTCGGGAGGCCCGCCGCCAGGCCGCGCGTGAGCGGGCCGCCCGACGCGGCGCCGAACTCATGCGCGCCCACGTCGAGCAGGGCCTTAGCGGCACCGGCGAAACCGCCCGCAAGTGCCGCGAGTTCATCCTCAACTGCCTCATCCAGCGGGATGAAGACACCGCCGACAGGCTCGATGCCCTCCTGGGCGACTACACCCAAGACGCCCCCGCGCCGGCCCGCGCGACGGCCGTGGTGGCACAAGCCGCGCCCGATGCCCCCACGCCCCAGGCCCCGGAGCCCAAGCCGGTGCAAGAGGCCAAGGACACCAAGGACGCCAAGGACGCCAAGGACCAAAGAGGCGAAAAACCGCTCGGGGCCGCCAAGGACGCCCGCTCTGCCGCCGATCCAGCCCGCGCCGTCGCGAAGCCCGCCCGGATCTTCACCCGGCCCCAGCCCGGCAGTCCCGCGGCCGAAGCCGCGACCCGCTGGCGAGAGTCGCAGCAAGGCTCACGGCCGTCCAGTCCCTGAACCCGGCCAAGCCGTTGACCACTGGCTCCGCGCAGCGAAGCGAAGGTGCCTGGCCCTCTTTTCGCCTCGGCGACCACCGGAAGAAGGCCGAACTCGTAGCACGGGCGCGTCGTCCTGAGCCTGTTGAAGGACTCGCCCGTGAGTAGCATGGCCGCTTCGTCCTGAGCCTGTCGAAGGACTCGGCCATGACTGGGCAATGTCGCCTCCCCGCGCCCCTGTCCCGGAGAAAATGTTCTTCCGGGAATAACGGGGAGGGGATGAGCCTCCAATTCCGATGCGTCCCAACGGGACGCTAGGTGCCTAGCCGGGGGCGCAGCCCCCGGAGCGGGTTTGTATTTCGATCCCGCCGCGAAGCGGCGGGCGGACTGTAGCGTGCGACAAGACCCCGCCGCCCCGTCGGGGCGGCCAGGCACAGCAGAGCGGACCGGGGGCGGCGTCCTTCGTCTCGCTGCGCTCGCTGCGGACTTGCCCCCGGCTATACCCTATGCGTCCCTTTCGGGACGCGAATTCAGCGATTCCCCGGTATTCCCGGAAGAACCCCAAAAAAGCCTGTCCCCTTTGCCCCTCACGCGGCCTCGTCCACAGGCTACGCCTTGAGTTCTCCCACCTCGCTTACGAGTTGATAATCAAGGCCGTCCAAAACTCCTTTTCTCTTGAATTGCTTTGAACCAAAATGAGCCGCACCACAGAGAACCTTGCGTCTCTCCTCTGGGCGCAGCTTGTTCACATCCGGCGGGTCTTTGGTTTCGGCCACCAGATACAGTGCGGGTTTACCGGCACCGTCGGGACTTTCCATCACGATGGCCCAGTCAGGACGGTATTCGCCCACGGGCGTGGGCACGGTGAACCAATACGGAAGTTTGAGGTACAACCGCACGTCGTCTCGCGCCTCCAGGTCCTCGACAAACTTCTGCTCTACGACAGAGTCGCAGGGTATAAGGTCGTACAATGCCTTATCTTTATCCGCTGGCACGATGTACTTGCCGAACAGCTCGATCGTCTCTTCATCCTCGATCTGCTGCATCAGGTAGTCGTCGCCGATCTTCTCGTATTCGATACCGTTCACCAGGTGATCGGCCAGTTTTTCCTTCAGGATACGCACAGCCGTTGTCGCCCATTCGTGCGGATTTTCAAGCGCAGCCTTCTTTGACCCGAGCCGCCGGAACAATTCCAGCAGCGTCCGCCGCGTCACTCGCACGGGTGGGGCCGTATGCTCCATCAGATTGGCCATGACCTCCACCAGGTTGGGCAGCGGATACCGCCCCACAAGGTCCGCCACCGTCTTGGCGGCGCTGATCTGCATGGCTTCGAAAATCCCATCGTCGCCGACTTTCATTTCGGCCTTGGTGATGGTCACGCGAGGCGGAGCGATGTCGGCCTGTTCGATGGCCGGGACTACTTCGGCCAGCAGCTTCTCGGTGTCGATCTGCACCGCGTAGCGGGTCTTGTGCTTGATGCGAGCCCACAGTTCCTTGAACTCTTCGCTCAGAACGCGCCCCTTACGAAGCTTGGCCGTGTTCGCGCCGGCCTTGCGGGGCAGCGGGGGCAGGATGCCCTCTCCATATTCGGCCTCGATCTTGCGCCGCTCGGCCTTGGTCAATTCGCCGATCGCCTTGCCGTATCGGGCTTCGATTTCCGCTCGATATTCAAAAGCGATCTCGTCCTGGTACTGATCGACAAAAGTGTTAAAGCTCTCATTCGCCACGACCGTCAGAACGTTCACGTGCTCGTCATGCACTCGCTGGCCGCTCTGGTCGACAGCCAGGCGGATCCCGCGACCCACTTGCTGACGACGCTCGCGCTCCGATCCGACCTGCCGCAGCGTGCAGACCTGGAAGATATTCGGATTGTCCCATCCCTCGCGCAGGGCCGAGTGCGAGAAGATGAAACACACTTGTTTCTTCTTGCGGGCTTCCTGGTCGTCGTCGGCTTGAGGAAACGCCAGCAGCGATTCCTTGTCGCGCATGATCAGGTCGTATGCGGCCTCATCTTCCTTCGTTTCGCCCGAGACCGAATCGACCTGTTCGACCACCCCGCCCTTGTGCTTCTTCTGCGCGAAGTACGCCGCCTGCACCGCCGACGCGTCCAAGGCCGCCCAGGCAGGATATTGCTGTTTCACTTCGTTGAATGCTTCGTCGAAGAGCTTGCGGATGATCCCGTCAGCATCGGCGTAATTGGCCACGCGATCGATAAAGAATAGCGACAGCACCTTGATGCCCCGGTCCTGGAAACGCTGCTGCTTGCGAAAGTGCTGTTCAATGGTGTGGCGAATCTGCGCGGCGAAGAGGGCCTTCTTGTCAGCGCCTCGCTCTTCGCCCGTCTTGAGTTCGACGTTGTTGGAGAATCGGACGAACTGCCCGCCGGGATTGATCTCGTCGACCTCAAAACCTTCGTACTCTTCCCGCTCGGCCTTGGCCGCCAAAGATGCGCCCGGGCCGACTGTGACGAGCGTTTCCTTGACCGCTCCGGTCTTCATCAGCTTGTGTACCGCCAGCCGCGCCGTAACCGTATTCTTCTTGCTGTCGATGCTCTCGACGCGGATGTAAGGGCGGTTCTCGTCGTTTTGCGTGACGACAGAATCAATGTCGACCTTCTTGACCAGCCCTTGCCGGTACGCCTCGGCCGGCGTCAGCCGGTAAACGATGTTGTACGGGACACGGTGCGTGGCGCTGTATCGCAGGGCAAAGAGCGGGTCCAGGGCCGCAAGGGCGGCCACCGACTTTTCGCTCTCCATGTTCTGCGGTTCGTCGAGGATCAGGATCGGCCGCGCTGCCTGCACCAGATGGATCGCCGTCTCGCCCTGAAGTTGATCGCGCGACTGGCGGATGACATTGGAGGCCTTGTTGAAACTGTCGATGGTCATGATCATGACCTCGACGCTGTCGGTCTGGGCGAACTGCCGCACCTGCGTCAGATTTGCAGAGTCATACACGTAGTAGCGATAGATCGGATTGCCATAGAGCACCTTGAGGTGCTTTTCGGTGATGCGCAGCGTTTTGAGCACGCCCTCACGCACGGCCACGGATGGCACGACCACGATGAATTTGCGCATCCCGTATCGCTTGAAAAGCTCCAGGATGGTGCGGATGTAGACATACGTCTTGCCGGTGCCCGTTTCCATCTCGACGGAGAAGTTGGGGAACCGCACCTGCCGCTGCCCGCCGTTGGCGGCGATTATTTCTTCAATGCAGTCCAGCTTCCCATCCGGCCGGATGCCGTTGCCGCGCTGAACACTCTGGAGGTTCGCCAGCACCCGCGAGTCGTCCAAGTCCAGCCGGTTTGCAATGGCCGCCAGACTCAGCGTGCCTTCCTGAAACTGCACCTGAGCCGAGCACCGCGGCTGTCCATCAAACAGCCCCGCCACTGCCTCAATGGCGTTAACTTGAAACTCCTGATTGGGATCGAAACGAAATTCCATGGGCCTACTTCATGCGGCGATTCATCTCGCTCTGAACAACATCAACGTAAAAGGCTCCTAACCCCGCAGCGGCATCAATGACCGAGATTGCAGCATCCGTGTCGACCTTGGCACCGTGGATGACTTCACTGCAGAGACTCCACACTGACCGGAATAGAGATGCGGTGTTTCTCGGTATGACTTGAGCGTCCGAAAGTATTTCCAGCAGTCTCGAAATAGGCCCCCTCCTCTGCACATCAATCTGGAAGAGTAATGCAAAATTTCTGACCATTCCCTCCACATCCATCCGAATTCCAGCGAGAGCCAGACCAGGCTGACTCTTTGCCATATCCTTATAGGAATCGAAATCGAGGCGCACGGGGAGAGGCTCCTTGACGTGTTGCAGCAGACCCATTTGGATCTCCTGCACACGCTGCGTGATTATATTTTCCGAGGCACCGCCGTGCTGCTCTGCAACGGTTTGTGACATATCTTTTGCCTGATCAGCTTGTTGCTTGAACTTAGCTTTAAAGCCAAACGCGTCCAAGTCTTCTATCCGCCTCAGAAGGTCTTTGATCTGCCCTCGGAATAGGATCGCGATTATCAGCACAACTGTTGGCCAGCCCCAAGCGATAAGAACTCTAACTAGTCCGCAATCCTCATTCCCCCCCGAGTTAAGTGTTACATCTCCCTTTACCGCAATAGCCAATTGTCCACTTGGCATTGCATGGTTATCAGCAGCCCTGAGTTGCTGTAAATCTCCCTGCATCTGAGTGCCAGGTACGTTTGACGAAGCAGGCTTTGAAGTCGCGGGCGACGTCTGAGATGCCTGCGTGGAAAGAGTTGGCTGAGCAATCGCAGCCTTGCCCACGCCGAAACAGAGCATCGCTGACACGAAAAGCCGTAGATGCATTACCGCTCTCCTAAATCGTCTTCACCTTGCACTGCAACGCCAAGTTAGCCGCCTGCTCGTCCGTCATCGCCACGTCACGGCAGATGAAAAGATCGTCTTTCTTCAGGCCCAGCGATTTGATCGCGACGGCCTTGAGCTTGCCGTCCAGGCAGATCAGGAAGGACTGGCCCTTGTCGGCGTCGGTCACGCGATAGACCATGTTGCCGGATACGCCTTTCACTTCCTCGACACCGCTCGTCAGACTGTAGCCTTCCTTGAGTGCCACCTCGCAGATGACGTTCATCGGTTTCCAGCCAGGCAGCAACGGATCGACGTGTTTTTCCATTTCCGCCAGCAACGCTTCACCAGTCTTGGCGTCGGCCCCGCGCCAACGTTGATAGTTGCTCTCGGCCAATTTGAACACCTTGAAACCGAGGTCTTGTCGAACGCCCCTATCCTTGAGGTCCAATTTGCCTTTTGACTCGTCTTCGAGTTTCTTGCTGATGCAACGGATACGCTGCTTGGCAATTTCGGCAATGGTAAGCCCCGGTTTGTCCATAACCGGCTCTGGAATCTGTACAGCGATGAAATGACGATTCCCGCCATCTTCACGGTTCTGTTGGAGTACGGAATGCCCCGTGGTACCTGACCCGGTGAAGAAGTCTAAGATTATGTCTTCCTCTTTGGGCATAGATGCTATCTTCAACATGTGGGACACAAGTCTGACTGGCTTGGGGGAGTCGAATTCCACCCCTAAATCCCTGACTTCACGAATTGCTTCCTGATTGTCCCCCACCAAATCTCGCAGCCACAGGGTAGTGGGTACAGTTCCCTGCTGAACTTCTGATAAGAACTGTTTCAACGAGGGTCCGCTCTGGCCATCGGGCCCAAACCAGATTCGGTTGTCAGCCAGCAGCCTCTCAAATGTAGCAAGAGAGGGACCCCATTGCCTTCCCCGCACGGGACGATAGACCTTCCCACCAGGTGCTGTTATAGGATATGAATGGCCGTCGGCCTTGGTTTTGGACGTAAAATCCCCCGTCTTCCATGGCCCCCTTGGATCCTTGTCTGGATTCTTGTATCTGGCTAATCCCTCTTTTGTCCGGGGCAGAAGAGTTGGTTCCCAGACCTTCTTGGATTTTGCATAAACACAAACATACTCATGTAAAGCGGAGATTCCTTTATCATCATTCTGAGGCGAATACTTACGTTGCCAGATTCCCATTCCAGCGAAGTTTTCCTCGCCAAAGACTTCATTCATCACCCACCGCAGATTGGCCACTTCATGGTCGTCTATGCTGATGAAAATCGCCCCATCCTCACGCAGCAACTGCCGAGCCACAAACAGCCTTGGGTACATCATGGTCAGCCAAGCCGAGTGGAAGCGGCCGGAGGTTTCGGGGTTGCTGGTTAGGAGGTTGCCTTCCGAGTCCTTCTGGCCGGTCAGCTTGAGGTAGGTGTCCAGCGGGTCGGCGAAATTGTCGGGGTAGATGAAATCGTTGCCGGTGTTGTACGGCGGGTCGATGTAGATCATCTTCACGCGGCCGGCGTAGGACTTGTACAGCAGCTTGAGCACTTCGAGGTTCTCGCCCTCGATGAAGACGTTCTTGGTGGTGTCAAAATTGACGGACTCTTCCGGCACGGGCACCAGCGTTGCGCGGCTGGGGGTCTGGAGCAGGCGGATGGCGTCGCGCTTCCCCGCCCAGGTGAAGCTGTACCGCTCGGGGTTGTCGTCCACTTCGTCGCCCAAGGCCGATCGCAGCTTGGCAAAGTCGATCTTGCCCTCGGTAAACGCCTGCGGGAGCAAGTCCTTCAAAGCCGACAGAGTTTCCTGCGTGAGGTCGGCCGACGTCTGCGCGACTCGTTCGATCTTCTTACGATTTGACTTCTTGGCCATCGATCTACTCGCAATCCATTACGAACCCCCGTCTGTAAAAGACGGCAGTGCGAATTATGGGCGATTGTGAGACCGATAGCAATCCCGCAGATGGGTTTTAGGCGTGTTCCTCCCGGCCACACAAGAGACAACGGGGTCCGGTCCCTGTTCGGCATTTGAATTATGAATCATGGTCTCTGTCCCACTTGAGTAATTCGGGAGGGTCACGTATCTAATTCTCGCCTGCCGTTGCGAACGGTGCCGTTGGCCAGAAGGGTTCGTGGTTCCACGTTTTCAATCGCCCCCATTCGAGGGCTCTGATTTGATGGAGGACCATTTCCCCGGGCTGCGCCTTCGGCTCCACCCGGGGCTCCGCCTCCGCCTTCAGCTATGGCGTGACAAGTACTATCAGTCGCCCGCTTCGCGGGCTCAAGAGTCGGCGTTGGGGAAACACCCTCGCGGAGCATCCGGCTTCGCTTTTCAGGTTGCGCGGGGACGAGAGTTCGACGGTACTGTTGGCAGTACGGTTTTTCTCAATCCTCTTAATCCCCCGAATCCGTGTAATCCCGCACTCCCCGTTCTTCCTACGCCAGCAGCTTTTCCAGGCGGTCGAGGCCGCGGTTGATCTCGTCGAGGCTGATGGCGAAGCTCAGGCGCACGCACGCGTCGTCGCCGAAGGGGCCGCCGGGAACTACTGCGGCGCCGGCGCCTTCCAGGGCGGCCTGGGAGAAGCTCATCGAGTCGGTGACTTTGATTCCCGCCAAGGTGCGGCCGTAATGGGCGCTGACGTCCGGGAAGCAGTAGAACGCGCCGGTGGGCTCGACGCATGAAATGCCCTTGATGGCGTTGAGGCGACGGGCCATGTGAAGGCCGCGCTTCTCAAACTCGACTCGCATCGCTTCGATGCTTGCCGGCGATCGCGGATCGGTGTAGGCGGCCAGGGCGGCGGCCTGGGCGAAGCTGACGGGGTTGGTCGTCTGGTGGTCCATCAGGCGGCGGACGGCGTCGGCCACGTCCTTGGGAGCGGCCAGCCAGCCCAGCCGCCAGCCGGTCATCGAAAAAGCCTTGGACAGGCCGTTGAAGGTGATCGTGCGGGCCGGCAGGGCAGGGTCCAGGGCGGCGAAGGACACGAACTTCGTGGCGCCGTAGATCAGCTTTTCGTAGATCTCGTCCGACAGCACGATCAGGTCGGTCTTGAGGACGGCCTGGGCGATGGCGGCCAACTCCTGCGGCGTGTACGTCACGCCGGTGGGGTTGGAGGGCGAGTTCAGGATCAGGCACTTGGCGCCCTTGGCATAGTCGAGCACCTGCTGGGGCGTGATCTTGAAGTTCTGCTTGCGGCCGGTGGGGATGAAGACCGGCTGGCCGCCGGCGAGGCGGATCATCTCGGGATAGCTCACCCAGTACGGTTCGGGGATGAGGACCTTGTCGCCGGCGTCGACGAGCACGTCGATGACGGCGGCCAGGGCGTGCTTGCCGCCGAAGGCCATCACGATCTGCTCGGGCGCGTACGTCAGGCCGTTCTCGCGCTGGAGCTTCTCGGCGATGGCGGCCAGCAGGGCCTTGGCCTTTTGCGGGACGTACTTGGTATCGCCGGCATCGAGGGCCTTCTTGGCGGCGTCCTTGATGAAATCGGGCGTGTCGAAGTCCGGTTCGCCGGCGCCGAAGTTGGCGACGTCGACGCCCTCGCTGCGAAGCTGGCGAGCTCGAGTGGTGATGGCGATGGTGGCGCTGGCGCCAACGCTTTCAATCCGGCGGGCAAGCTTCATCGTGTCGGAACTTCCTTGAGGGCCTTAATGGGCGTATAGCCGGTCATGGCCAGGAACGTGTTGGTGTTGATGATCGGGATCCGCAGATCGCTGGCCATCTTGCGCATTTCGGCGTAGCGTTTGCGCACCTTGTCGGCCTGCTTGTAGACTTCCCACACCTGCGGCGGGGCCTCGTCTTCGGGGCGTTTGGGGGCCGGCGGTTCGACGCCCATGACCAGGAAGTCGACGTCGACGTCGAGCACGTCGGTGACCTCGGCGCCCAGTCGCCGCAGCAGCAGGGTGACTTCGACGCTGCCCTGTTCGCTGGCGCCGCTGTCGGGGCCGTGGAGGTTGAAGAGGCCTTCCACCACGAACTTCCACTTGCGGATCGAGTCGAACGCCACGTTGACGACCAGGTCGTTGGCGACGAGCGGATTTTCCTTCTTCTTGACCTCGGTCACCTGGCAGCGGCTGACGTCCTGCCCGACGCTGACGACGATCAGCGAGCCCTTCTGGACCTCCTCGGGGTTGTCGCCGAGCTTGGGAATTCCCGTCTGGGGGAAGACCGAGAAGATGTAGCCGACCTCGACGCCGTCGCGCGAGCCGAGATTGACGTAGGCGAACTGCCCGCCCTCGTCGCTGACGCGCAGCACCTTGCCGTCGGGCGCGGTGGCCGTCTCGATGCGCTTGGTCTTCTGGGCGATCTTCTCCCGCACTTCATCGAACTTGCGCTTCCACTCGCGGGCGCTCTTGCTGACCCCGTGCACCTGCTCGGTGGTCTGCTTGATCGCCTCTTCCTTTTCCTTGATCTTGGCGGCGTGCTCTTCGTTGGCCAGCGTCAGGATCTTGTCCTTCTCCTGCCCCTGCGTCTTGATCTGCTCGCGCAACTCGAGGATCTGCGCGTCGCGGTTGGCCATGTTGGCCTGGTGGTCCTCGACGAGCTTCTCCGTCATCTTCTTGGCGCTGTTGAGCTCGTTGTTGACCTTGTTGACGTTGCCCTGCATCTCCTCGACGAGCTTGTTGGCGTTGTCGCGCTGGGTGAGCAGGTCGGCCGCCTCGGTCAGCAGACCGCGGTTGCTGCCGATCTGCTTGTAGAAGGAGTCGACGCCGGCAATGGCCGCGTCGGCGTCGTCGCCGGCGATCCCGTTGATGCGGGCGACCAGCTCGCGAATCTGGCTCTGAAACTGGTCGGTCACGGTCCGAGGCGCGCGCTGCTTTTGCTTGTCGTCCTGGTACGTCGAGACCATGCTGACGTAGCGGGGTTTCTCGCGCTCGGGCTTGGCGATCCAGGCTTCCATGTCCTGTTCGGCCTTCTTGGTCTTCTTGTCCGCCTCATCGCGCTGAAGGTACTGATGCACCGCCAATGC
This sequence comes from Phycisphaerae bacterium, assembly GCA_039683615.1. Taxonomy (GTDB): domain Bacteria; phylum Planctomycetota; class Phycisphaerae; order SM23-33; family SM23-33; genus JAJFUU01. The sequence goes on along the minus strand of JBDKRA010000022.1, from coordinate 69,715 downwards.
GGAGGCCACCAGGAACAGGAAGACGAAGACAATCAGGGCGTACGGCGGGGCCTTGCGGCGCTGGACTACACGAGCCATTGGGCAGACTCCTTCTGACGCCAATCAGGCGTAAGGTCAATTATCAGGAGTGATATCGACACTTTCAAGGCATTTTCGCGAACCAACTAAGAGACGTAGCCAGTAGCCAGTAGCCAGTAGCCGGTAGTACGTAGCCGGGAGGATCTCGCAGCAGTGTCTTTGCACTGGCTACTGGCTACGGGCTACTGGTTACTGGCCTCTCAGGCTACCGGCTACCGGCTACTAGGCTTGAAGCTTGCGCTGCAGAAGTTCCTGCACCTGCTGGGGGTTCGCCGCTCCGCGCGAGGCCTGCATGACCTGGCCGGTCAGGAACCCGAAGGCCTTCTTGGCCTTCTTGCCGCCCTCGCGGACGTCACCGGCGGCCTGGGGGTTGGCGGCGATGGCCGCATCGACCCAGGCTTCCACTTCGCCCGCGCCGGTCACCGCCAGCAGACCCTGCTCGGCCGCGATGGCGGCGGGGGAAGATTTTCCCTCGAGCATCAGGTCGAAAATTTTCGCTGCCGCGGTGGCGTTGATCTGCCCGCTGTGCAGCATGATCGCCAGCTCGGCCAGGGCGGCAGCAGTCAGGCCGATCTGGGCGATGCTGCAGCCGCGCTCGTTGGCGATGGCCGAGCCCCGCGACAGCATGAGATTGACGCACCGCTTGGGGTCGGCCCCGGCGGCCACCGCTTGATCGAGCAGGTCGCCGGTGGGGGCGTCCTGGGTGAGGGCGTCGGCCTCCTTGAACGTCAGGCGGTACTGGTCCATGTAGCGGCGTCGCCGGGCCAGGGGCAGTTCCCCGATGCCCGCGGCGATGCTCGTCCGCCATGCCTCGTCGGGTAGCACCGGCACCAGGTCCGGGTCGGGAAAGTAGCGATAGTCGTGGGCCTCTTCCTTGCCGCGCTGGAAGACGGTCTGGCCGGTCGCGTCGTCGTAGCCGCGGTTCTGCTTGCCCTGCCGCTCGATCGTGAAGCCTTCGGGGTCTTCCTGCCAGGCGGCGTACTGGCGGCGGATCTCGTACGCCACGGCGCCTTCCAGCGAGCGGAAGCTGTTGAGGTTCTTCACCTCCACGATGGGCGTCTTGTAGAGCTTGCCGCCGCGGGTGATGTGCAGGTTGATGTTGGGCTCGAAGCGCATGTGGCCCATCTGCATGTTGGCCTGGCTGGCGCCGAGCCACCGCACCAGGCGCTGCATGGCGCGGGCGTACGCGGCGGCTTCTTCGACGCTGTGCATGTCCGGCTGCGAGACGATCTCCAGCAGCGGCACGCCGGCGCGGTTAAGGTCCACGCCGGTGCCCGAGGGCAGGTCGTGCACGTTCTTGCCGGCGTCTTCTTCCAGGTGCGCACGCAGGATGCCCACGGCCTTGATTGACCCGTCGGCCAGCGGCACCTCGAGTCGGCCGTTGCTGCTCAGGGGCAAGTCGTACTGGCTGATCTGATAGTTCTTGGGCAGGTCGGGGTACCAGTAGCTCTTGCGGTCCCACTTGGTGAACGAGGCCACCTGGCAGCCCAGGGCCATGCCGACTTTCATGGACAGTTCGACCGCGCGGCGGTTCATCACCGGCAGCACGCCGGGCATGCCGATGCATACGGGGCAGACATTGGTGTTGGGCGGATCGCCGAAGCGGTTGCGGCAGCGGCAGAACATCTTGGTCTGAGTATCCAACTCGACGTGGATCTCCAGGCCGATGATGGGCAGGACGGTGTCGTTTGATTCAACCATTATTCTTCCGCCGAAAAACAAGAACCGAAAAAAACCGACGACGAGGACGAGGACGACGACGAGGACGAAACAACCTGCGTCGCGCGTCCCGTTAGCGGTCGAGCTTGCTCGACGCGGTTGTTTCCCTGACTCGGCGCCAGGGAAGAAACCGCGCGGGGCAAGCCCCGCCGCTAACTACTGAAATTCCATCCATCCGCTCATCCATCCGTGTTACTGAGGTGGTTTCAGTCTCATTACGCCGCTCGCTTTTTCGTACGCGCGGGCAACTTGCAGCAGTCGCCCTTCGCTGAAGACCGGGCCGATCAGTTGCATCCCGATGGGCAGGCCCGCGGCGCTGATGGCGGCCGGCACGCTCAGGCCCGGCAGACCGGCCAGGTTCACGCTCAGGGTGTAAACGTCGGCCAGGTACATCGTCAGCGGGTCGGCGGTCTTCTCGCCGAGCTTGAATGCCGTCGTCGGCGTGGTGGGGCACAGCAGCAGATCGCACGACTGGAACGCGCGGTCGAAGTCGTTCTTGATCAGCCGCCGCACCTTCAGGGCCTTGAGGTAATATGCGTCGTAGTACCCGCTGGACAGCGTGTACGCCCCGAGCATGATCCGCCGCTTGACCTCGGCGCCCAGGCCTTCGGCGCGGCTGCGGCAGTAGAGCTCGACGATATCATCCACCTTGGCCGGCGTGCGATAACCGTAGTGCACGCCGTCGTAGCGGGCGAGGTTGCTCGATGCCTCGGCGCTGGCGACGATGTAGTAGCACGCCACGGCGAAGCTGCTGAGCTTTCCGCCGGCGTCGCTGTCGACGCGGCTGGTCGGCAGCGAGACCTCGACGATCTGCGCCCCGGCGGCTTTGAACGCATCCGCGGCCGCCAGGACGGCGCGGCGGATCTCGCCGTCCAGCGCCTCGGAGAAGAATTCCTTCGGCAGTCCGACGCGCAGATTCGCGATCGGCTCGTCGAGTGCGGCTGCATAGTCCGGGACGCTGTGGGGGATGGAGGTCGAGTCGGCGCGGTCGTGCCCGGCGATGACGCCCGTCAGCAGCGCGCAGTCGGCCACGTCGCGGGTCATCGGGCCGATCTGGTCGAGGCTGGACCCGTACGCCACCAGCCCGTAGCGGCTGACGCGGCCATAGGTCGGCTTGAGCCCGACGATCCCGCACAGTGCGGCCGGTTGGCGGATCGACCCGCCGGTGTCGCTGCCCAGCGCGGCGGCGCACAGGCCTGCCGCGACGGCCGCGGCGCTGCCGCCGGAAGACCCGCCCGGCACGCGCGAGAGATCCCAGGGGTTCCGCGTCGGGCGAAAGCCGCTGTTCTCGGTCGACGAGCCCATGGCGAACTCGTCCATGTTCGTCTTGCCGATGATGACGGCGCCGGCGTCTTCGAGCTTGCGCACGGCCGTGGCCGTGTACGGCGCGCGAAAGTCCTTGAGCATCTTCGACGAGCAGGTGGTTTGCCCGTAGGGCGTGGCGAGGTTGTCCTTGATCGCCAGGGGCACGCCGGCCAGGGGGCCCAGGGGCTCGTCGGCGCCGCGTCGGCGGTCGATGTCGCGGGCCCGGTCGAGCGCGCGGTCGGCCAGCACCTCGTTGAAGGCGCCGATCTGCCCCTCGCGATGTTCGATGGCGGCCAGATACGCTTTGGCCGTCTCTTCGGCGCCGACCGTGCCGGCGGCGATGGCGGCCGCCAGTTCTACTGCGGAAAGATCGGTGATCGAGCTCATTGGCTCTCTCCGATGACCTTGGGGACTTTGAAGTAGTCGCCGTCTCTGGCCGGGGCGTTGGCCAGGGCCTGCTCGGGGGTCAGCGAGGGCTCGGGCGTGTCGTCGGCGAGCACATTGGACAGTTCCATCGCGTGGACCATCGGCTCGACGCCGCTGGTGTCGAGCTCGTTGAGCTTGTCGAAGTACTCCAGAATGGCGCTCAACTGGGCCGCATGCGACTGGACCTCCGGGTCGGTCAGATCAATGCGGGCCAGCACGCCGATGTGGCGAACCAGGTCTGCATCTACATTAGTGCTCATATCGGGCTCCCATCGAGGCACGAGGCCGGCACCTATGATTGGCGATTGGCCCGCGCATGTCAACAACCGCCGGGTGGATACCGTACTGCCTCAGTCATGGGGGGAAGTCGCGGCGGTACTGAGGGGATACCGGGATCCCCGGCCACTGATGGGGCTCTTGCCCGATGGCCTAGGGGAATGCCAGTGCTGAAGAAGCGGGCGAATCTCCGATTGAGGTTTGGCGCGAGGGGGCCAATAATCCTGATGAAGCGTTTGCGCGACTTCCTGCGCCGGCGACGAGGTGCCCCATGATGAACATGCCACGTGTCATTCAGTGCGACGCCACGGACTGCAGCTTCAATCGTGAGCGGCAGTGCCACGCCCTGGCGGTGACGATCGGCGACGGGGACAACCCCCAGTGCGACACGTATTGCCATGGCGCCAACAAAGGCGGCGACCCGGCGTCGATCGCGGGGGTGGGCGCCTGCAAGGTCGCTTCGTGCCTGCACAATCGCTATCTCGAGTGCTGGGCGCCCAACATCAATGTCGGCATGCGCGGCGGCGACGTCGACTGCCTGACCTACAGCAAACGTTGATTGCGGCAGGATCATTAAGGTCCGCCGGCGCGTGGGGGAGGCGCCGGCGGACCATTGCCGCCATACAGTCTTCAGCATGAGTGTTCCGATCGTTGTCCTTGTCTCGGCGAAAGGGGTGTATTGTGAAACTCGCCGCCCGGATCATGCGCCAGAGCGACGGCACGTATCGAGCCTGGTGTCCCGCCTTGCCCGGCTGCCGCGCCTGCGCCACGACGCGGCGCGAGGCCCTGGAGCGAGTACGACTGGCCGCCAAAGGGTACCTGGAGAATATCGAGGAGATCCTTCCGCGGGAACTGGCCCGCCAGTATTTCAGCCAGCACCGCGTCCGCGCGGGCGCCGGCCTCATCAAGCCCGCCGCCAGAGAAACGGCAGAGTTTTCCTGGTCGACATAATTTCGTTTTTTAACTTGACTTCGTGGGCGGGATGGCGATCATATCTAATGTCAGGTCAACAAGTGATAAAGTTTTGGGAAAGAACATTTTTTTTCGTGATGGCGTCTATGATTTCAGCACGTCGAGAAATCCATGGAATATGCCGCCGCCATTCCGCAGGATGAGATTGATCGCGTCCGTCTCGAGGCAGTCGAGCTTGCCGGCATCGGCCTGTGCCGCTACAGCGCTGCCGACGGGACGATCCTGCACATCGACCAGAACGCCATGGCGATCCTGGATTTGAAGGGTCTCTACGCCGGCACGGGCGACCTGTTGGGCAAGCGCCTCTTCGACCTGGTGGATTTCGATGAGCCCAAAGCGCTCGTCGAGGGCGTCATGCAGGGCGTGCGACGCAACGAATACCACATCCGCACGCAGCGCGGGCGGAGCAAGTGGCTGCTGGCCGACACCTTCATGGTTGCCGAGCCGGCCTCGCTCTGTCAGGCCGTTCAACTGGTGCTGCGCGATATTTCCGACAGCCGCAACGTCGAGGAACTCTGCCGCCGCAGCGAGCAGCGATATCGGGACCTCGTCGAGAACGCCAACAGCATTATCCTGCGGCAGGACGCCAAGGGATACGTGACGTTCATGAACCGCTATGCGCAGGAGTTCTTCGGGTTTGCGCGGACGGAGATTCTCGGCCGCCACGTCGTGGGGACGATCATTCCGCATCGCGACACGGCGGGGCGCGACATGGCGGCGCTGGTCGAAGACCTCGCCCGCCATCCCGAGCGGCACGAGGTCTGCGAGCGCGAGAGCATCTGCCGCGACGGCCGGCGGGTCTGGATCTCGTGGGCGAACACGCCCATGCGCAAAGGCGACGGCACGGTCGGCGAGGTGTTGTGCGTCGGCTACGACGTGACGCAGCGCCGCGAGGCGGAAACGCAGGCCCAGCGCGAGCGCCAGCGCCTCTTCTCGCTGCTCCACCAGCTTCCCGGTTACGTGGCGCTGCTGGACGGGCAGGGAATGCTGCGGTTCTGCAACCAGGCGTACCGCACGGTCTTTCACTGGGACGGCCCATGCCCGTGTCCCGCCAGCGACCTGCCGGAGGTTGAGGCCTCCGTCTGTCAAACCAAGATTCGCGACATCCTGGCCAACGCCCGCCCGGCCCAGTGGGAGTGGGTCGATGCCCAGCAGCGGGCGTTCCACGTCTGGGGATACCCATTCGTGGACAGCGACGGCACGGTCGTCGCGCTGCAACTGGGCGTTGACATCAGCGAGCAGCGCCGCCTCCAGCGAGAACTGGGCGAGGCCAGCCAGTCCGAGCGGCGCCGCATCGGACGCGATCTGCACGACACGCTCGGGCAGGACCTGACGGCCTTGCAGTTGATCACGCAGGCGCTGACGAAGAAGGTGGCGGCCGCGGCGCCGCAGGCGGTGACGATCGCCCAGCAGACCGTCGAGCTGGCCCGCAAGGCCCTGGAGCGCACGCGCTGCCTGGCGCGGGGGCTCGATCCGATCATGATCACGGCGGCGGAGTTGCGACGGGGGCTCGAGTTGCTCTGCTCGGAAGCGGGCGGCGCCTCCGGAATCGCCTGCGAGTTCAGCGACACCTGCGAACTGCCCATCGAGGACGACGTGGCGGCAGACAACCTCTACCACATCGCCGCCGAGGCCGTGAGCAACGCCCTCAAACACGCCAAGGCCTCGACGATCTCCATCGAGTTGGCCAGTTGCGCCAACGAACTGGTGCTGACGGTGCGCGACAACGGCGTGGGGCTCTCCAATGGCACGTGCGGAACTCACGGCATGGGGATGCGGACGATGAACTACCGCAGCGGCATCATCGGCGGGGACATCTCGATCGTTCATGCCCCCGGCGGCGGGACGACCGTCGTCGCCACCGTGCCGGCCTGGCGGCTTGTCGCGCCGCCGGCATCGGCCGCCAAAGATCGCTAAGCGTTCTTCTTTCCCGATCCCAAACCCCGCGGGGCAAGTCGAAGACTCCTTGGGTACTGCGCCGCTGACGCGTGCGTGCGCATCGTGTCCTGTTAGCGGTCCGATATTCACAATGCCGCAATAGACCGACGATTGGACCGATAAACTAGTAGTGCCACGCTCGTTGACGTAGAATAAGTCCGGCCGCGGCGGTTTGGTCGGCCGATGGGAAGGTCCATGCCTGCCGATAAAAGCAGCCTGTTCCTGGAGTACAGCCTCCGCATGACCAAGCACCGCCTGCGGGTGGTCAGCCTGGGGATCGCGACGCTGGTGATGCTGACGATCACGGGGGCGTTCATCCTGCTGGTGGTGGTGGGCGACCACGTGGTGCCCGGGGGCCTGCCGGGCTGGCTGCGGTGGGTGCTGCGGTGGACCTACGCCGCGGCGATGGGCGCCCTGACGGTCTTGACCATCGTCCGCCCGCTGGCGCGGCGCGTCAGCGACCTCTATGCCGCGCGGCTCATCGAGAAAGCCCACCCCGAGTTTCGCAATGACCTGACGGCCAGTCTGCTGATCAAGGCCGACGGCAAGGTGCATCCCGGGACGCTGGCGGCCATCCGCCGCCACGCCGCGTCTGAGGTGGCTTCGACCGACGTGGAGTCGGCCGTGGCCACGCGGCACATCCGCCAGGCGGGCATCGTCTTTGCCGCCACGCTGGGGGTGTTCCTGCTGTACGCGGCGTTTTCGCCCAAGGACGTGGTGCCCTCGATCCTGCGGGCCTTTGGCGGCGAGGGCCCGCCCCCGTCGCGCACGAAGATTCTGGACGTCAAGCCCGCGCCCAACGAGATGGTCGTCGAGGGCCAGAGCGTCACCTTCGCCGCGCGAATCGTCCATGGATCGGGCGAGGTCAAGGCCCGCATCTCCCGCGACGGCGGACAAACGTACCTGGCCGACCACGCCCTGAAGATGCGGCTGGCCGATCCCGGAACCGGTCGCTACGAGGCCGTCTGGGAGCAGGCGGCGTCGGCGGCGGGGCGAGCGGCGTTCCAGATTTCCTGCGGCGACGCCCAGACCAGCCCGCAGACGCTGCTGGTGCTGGCCAAACCGGTCATCCGCAACATGCAGCTTCGGGTGACGTGGCCGGACTACACCCGCCGCGGGACGCGAGACGAAACCGGCGGACGCATCGAGGCCCTCCGCGGCAGCCGCGTTGACCTGCAGGCCCAGGCCAACGTCCCGGTGGTCTCGGCCTCAATGGTATTCCAGAAATCCCCGCCCGTCGTCATGAGGCACAACGAAAATACCCTCCAGGCCACCATGACCGTCGGCGGCGACGAGCGATACCGGATCTCCTTCACCGGCTCGCAGGCCTCGCAGCAGGGCGACTCGATCTGGTACGACATCAAGTCACTCCAGGACGCGGCCCCCAAGATCAACCTCGTCGAGCCCACGCGGCGAATCGAACTGACCACGCTGGACAAGCTGCGCCTGGCGGCCGAGGCCGTCGATGATTACGGCATCGCCGACATGGCACTGGTCATCCGCAACGGGCAGACCACCCGCCGCATCGAACTGGGATCGACGCCTCTGCCCGGTCGCCAGAGCCGCAGCGTCGAGCAGATCATCCCCGTCGACCAGCTTGGCGCCGCCGGCCAAACCGTCTCCTGTCACATCGAGGCGCGGGACTATTGCCCGCCGGCGGGGCAACTGGCCGCCAGCGATGCCTTCGAAATCGTCATCCGCCAACCGGACCAGGCAGCCCTGGCGCAGGCCGCCGAGGTCGCCAAGAGCGCCGCTGAAGAGCCCAAGGCCCAACCGCCCTCTGCCACGCAGCCCGCGGCATCGGGGCCCGACCAGCCCGCAGCCGCACAGGACGTGCTGGCGATGGCCGAAAAAGACCGCCCCCAACTCGATACGCTGGCCAAGGAACTGGTACGCGAAGACGCCGCCAAGGCCGCCGCCAACAACGCCGCAAACCAGGCCCCCCAGCAGCCACAGCCCGGTGTCGCGCCTGCCGACAAGCCCCAAGGCGCACAACAGGATCAGGCCGCCGCCCAAGCCGGCGGTCAGCAACAACCCGGCGGTGCCCAGCAAGCCGGTGGCCAACAACAACCCGGTGGTGCCCAACAACCCGGTGGCCAACAGCAACCCGGCGGTGCCCAACAACCCGGCGGTGCCCAGCAAGCGGGTGGTCAGCAACAACCCGGCGGCGCGCAACAAGCAGGTGGTCAACAGCAGCCTGGCGGAGCCCAACAGGCCGGTGGTCAGCAGCAGGGGGGGGCTCAAGACCAGGGTGCCCAAGGCGAACAAGTAGCGGCCGCGGATCAACAGGGCCAAGGCCAGCAAGGCCAAGGGCAACAAGGCCAAGGGCAGCAAGGACAGGGACAACAGGGCCAAGGGCAGCAAGGCCAAGGGCAACAAGGCCAAGGGCAACAGGGCCAAGGACAACAGGGCCAAGGGCAACAAGGCCAAGGACAGCAAGGCCAAGGACAGCAAGGCCAAGGGCAACAGGGTCAGGGACAACAGGGCCAAGGTCAACAAGGCCAAGGCGAAGGCCAAGGGCAGGGACAAGGTCAAGGCCAGGGCGAAGGACAGGGGCAAGGCGAAGGACAAGGACAGGGTGAAGGCCAAGGTCAGGGTCAAGGCCAAGGTCAAGGACAGGGACAGGGGCAAGGCCAGGGACAAGGGCAAGGTCAGGGCCAGGGTCAAGGGCAAGGGCAGGGACAAGGTCAGGGCCAAGGCCAGGGTCAAGGCCAGGGTCAAGGTCAAGGTCAAGGCCAAGGTCAAGGCCAGGGACAGGGTCAAGGTCAAGGCCAAGGTCAAGGCCAGGGACAGGGCCAAGGGCAAGGTCAGGGTCAAGGCCAAGGCCAAGGCCAGGGACAGGGTCAGGGACAAGGACAGGGTCAGGGACAGGGCCAAGGGCAGGGACAGGGCCAAGGTCAGGGACAAGGACAGGGGCAGGGTCAGGGCCAAGGCCAGGGACAAGGCCAGGGACAAGGACAAGGGCAAGGGCAACAGCCGGGGCAGGGTGGGGCGGGATCGAGCGCGGCTGCCGGTTTGCATGAGATGACCGGCGGGGGAGACTCCAACTCAGGCTCGGCCGACGCGCGCGACAACGTCCAGATGCCGCCGGGATGGCAGGATCTGGCACCGGCCGAGCAGGAACGGCTCAAGTCCATCGGCCGTGCGATCAACGAAGCCCAGAACCAGATTCGTGAAGATAAAGTGGATCCCGCCCTGCTGGCCAAGCTTGGGATGACACAGGGCGAGTTCAACGGCTTCGTCGAGAAGTACGCCCAGCACTTCGACAAAGGCCCGCGCAAGCAGGCTCGCGAAACGCAACTTCCCCAGCGCACGGTGCCCAACGCCTTCGATCTATCCGGCAAGAGCGGGCTGCAGAAAGGCAAGAGCGTTGAGGGCGGCATCGAGGCCAAGGGCGCCGAGAAACTCGACAAGGACCAACTCCGCAAACTCTACGAGTCGCGCGCCAGCCAGGTTGCCCCCGAGTACCGCAAGGCCGTCGAAGACTACTACCGCTCCATCAGCGAAGGCGAGAGCGACCAGCCCCCCGCCACATCACAACCGAAACGCTAAGCCCAGACTTACTCGTGGATGTCAACGCATATCGATTAAATAAGGTTCTTCCGGGAATACCGGGAACCGCCTAATTCGCGTCCCAAAAGGGACGCACAGGCTATAGCCGGGGGCAAGTCCGCAGCGAGCGCAGCGAGTCGAAGGACGCCGCCCCCGGTCCGCTCTGCCGTGCATGGCCGCCCCTACGGGGCGGCGGGGTCTTGTCGCACGCTACAGCCTGCCCACCGCTTCGCGGCGGGATCGAAAAACAAACCCGCTCCGGGGGCTGCGCCCCCGGCTAGGTACCAAGCGTCCCGTCGGGACGCATCGTAATTGGAGGCTCATACGTTCCCCGATATTTCCGGAAGAACCTTAAATATGCACCGGGTGGCCGTGTCGACCGCCTGGTGCGTCCACGCTCAATGATAGATTTCTGCCGCTGTCAGTTCCGACGGCGGTGAAGCAGGGTTGCCGTACCGCCCAGGGCCAGCAGGCTCGTCGTCGCTTTGAAGAATTAACATTTACATAGGACAGGGTCTACACGTCGGCACGTTCGGTGCCTTGAATGTCGGTCCGAAGTCCTGCTGTACGCTCCGGCGCCGGCGCCAGGGCGGCGGCGCAGCCGCCGGGACGGTCGAGATAATAGTAAGCCGTCGCCGACCAATCGTCCTGGCGGAAGAAGTTATACCATCCCTCGGGCAGCGACGCGTCGGCCGCATCGGTCGGTTGCTGTGGGCGTTCCATCAGCGGGATGTACTGCTTGCCGTCAAGGGTGGCGCAGGTTACGGGGATCAGCCCCGCGCCCTCGCGCTGAAGCTTGACCACCAGCTCGCGCATCGCACCGCCGATGGTCTGGATGGCCACGCGGCAGTTCTGGTAGAAGTAGATCGGACTGTCGCTGTGGAAGCGATAGAAGCAGTATTGGCGTTGGGCGACCTCGCAGACGGGGCAGCCCTGCAGGCGGTGGGCGAATCGGCCCAGTCCCCAGGAGGTTCCGACATAATCCTCCAGCCCGGTGCCGCAGATCGTCGGAAGGTCGGCGTCGCCGTCGAGCCACATCTTGATTTCGCCCTCGCCCCACCAGGCGTGGGCATAGCGCGGGTCGACAATGACGCCGATGTTGCAGCCGAGGAACCGCCCCGCGCCTTCGACGCGAGGGAGGATCTCGAAGTCGTCCCCGAGCCTGTTGGGACGCTCGCGCCGCCAGCTGGCATGCAGATACAGAACGTCCTCCTCGTGCGGCACGTCGAGCAGAAACTCCACGTCGTAGAACAGCGTCAGATCCTGGGCCGTCTCGTTGTGCAGAACGATTCGGGCTGCACGGCGGAAGGGCATCGGCAGGAAGCTCACGAAATTGCGCCCTTCCGGGCTTGCGAAGAACTCGCTCTCGAACGCGGTCATCCGCCCCAGCCCCACGCCGAAGAAATCTCCCAGCGGCACGCTCACCGCCGGCGCTGACGCCGCGTCCCACCACATCTCCAACCGGCACGCGCGGAGCGTCTCGGGGCTCCGCTCGTTGAGCGTCAGCCAGATTCGTCCGATCAGCCCGCTGCCGCGAACATCCAGCAGCGTCAGCGAACCGCCGGCCGCCAGCGCGGCGCAAGGGGAGCCCTTGGCGCCGCGGTTCGCGCTGCCGGCGGCGCCGGCGGCTGCCGAAAGATTCTCAAAGCTCGCCCACCGAGGTTTTCTTCCGCCACCGCTGCGAAACACGTCCATCATCGTACTCCTGATTCTGCAACGCGAAACAGCCGCCCATCTCCGGGGGCAAGATCGACCTTTATCTGACCATTGGAGTCCAGGACAGGGCCCGCTGTCCAGCGGCCGGTCGTGCGGTCGAGTTCCTGCAAGGCCCCACCGGGGAGCTGCACCATCAATGCGGCCTGCGCCGATTGCCTGTAATTGCGGTTGACGATCATGAAGGCCGTCGTCTTGGGGATCCCGGGAGCCTTGGTCGCCGCTGCGGTCTCGCCGGCCTTGCCGAACAGACCCAGCACAAACTCCCCGCCGCCGATGACCTGAACCGGCGCGTCGGCCGGGGCGGTTTGGGTGCCATATGGAAGGGGAGCGGTGTGGTAGACGGCCGTCGACTCCAGTTCCATCAACGCCGGTCCCAGGCGGTTGATCTCGGCGTTGATGGCGGCCACTTCCTTTACCATCGGCGAAGCCTTTCCGTCGCGGTAGAGCCCGCCGTACGACTCCGGTCCCCAGTAGGTGAAGTAGCTGATGCCCCGCCCGCCGTAGGCCATCGTCGTGAACACCAGGAATCGTGTCTCGGCCGCGTTGGGCAGCCGCCAGGACTTCTCGATGGTGTCGGCCTGGATTATATTGAGGAACGGTTTGCCGGCCGCGAGGGAAGCCTCTCGGATCAGGGCCAGGTTCAGAAAATACTGCTTTCCGTCGGAGCCGTCCTTCATGAAATGGTAGTGGTCGTAGCTGATGAGGTCGGGCTTCACCGTCGCGATGAACTGGCGCAGGTGCTCGCGGTAGCACAGCACGGTCTTGTCGCTGACGCCGACGCCGGCGAAGTTCTGCGGGATTCCGACCTTCGCGCGCTCGGCCGCGTCTGCCGAGACTCCCAGTTGCTGCTCGTTGGCGTACGTGGGAAAAAGATTGATGTACGCCAGGTGCGCCGGATCGCGCTGACGCAGATACGCCACGAGCTTGCCCAGGCCCGGGAAGGCGCCGGCACCCGGCTCGTCGGTAATGAAATACGCCTCCATCGCCGGGTGGTTCTTGACCTTGTCGATCAGGGCGTCAAGCGCGGCCCGGCGGGCGGGGTCGTCGAGACTGGTCGCGTTGAGCAGGTCGCTGGTCAGCATCGCCCGCAGCTTGTGCCGCGCCGCCACGTCCAGTCCCTCTACCGGAACCCACGTGAGGTTGTATCCTTCGGCCGCCACGCGCGCCAGCGCCTCGTCGCTCGCCGGCGGCGGGCACCAGAAAGTGACCAGGAACTGCTTCTGCCGCCAAGTCGGGCGATCAGGCTGAGAGCTCGCGTGGCCGCGGGATTGGCCCGAGGCGCGGGTGATCGCAAGACACACCATTACCGAAACCATGACGACGGCCCCTACAGCCCATTGCACGCTCATGGAACGTCCTTTCGCCGCGATCAACAATATCCATTCCGCCATCATCGCCCTGCAGACCCTACAGGGGTCGGGCAGCATGGGCAAGACGCCTGGTCCTTGGTCATTTGTTTTTTTTGAGGTTTGTTTGGGATTGGGATTTGCTCTTTGGGATTTCGCGATCAGGCCTCCCACATTTCCTGCCCGTGGCGCAGGGCCTTGGGCGGAGAGAGGATTTCCTGCAGGACGATGGCCTTGCGGGCGGTGTCGCGGTTGGCCAGCAGCGCCGCCAGCGGCGAGAGGGCGGCCTTGTGGCCCTGCTGGGCTGGGCGCACGTGCAGCAGGCGCTGCTCGATGGCGGCGGAGTCTTCTTCGGGAATGTGCAACTCGCCCATGCGTTGCTGGCGCGAGGACTCGGCAGCGGACATGCGCTGCTGTTGTCGCAGCATTTCCTGGTCGACGCTTTGGGCCAGATCCTCCTGGGCCTCGACCTGCGCCAAATCGCGGCGCTGAGGCGCGGGCCGGCGCTGCCCTTGCCGGCGCTGCTGGGCGTTGGGCAGGGGCGGGGGAACCGATGGCGCCGCGGGCTCCTCGTCGAGCACGATCCCCAGGTTCTGCAGCGTCTGGCGCAGGGCCTGGCTGCGGTCGTCCCGTGCCGGCGCAGCGGCCGGACGCCGCTCGCCCATCGGTGCGGCCTGCGGCTGCACGGGCGGCTGCTGCGCCTGGCGGGCTTGTTCTTCCTGGGCTTCCTTGGCTTTGGCGGCGGCCTTCTTGACGAGGCTGACGATCACGGCAATGATAATGCCGACGATCACCAGCACGTTTTCGGCGTCGGCCAGGATCGGGATGTTCGTCAAATCCATCATCAATGGCCTCGCATTGCGGATTTCGGATTGCGGATTAGCGGCCGCGTCACCCTCATGTTGCGACGTCTATTCCGCAATCGCCAATCCGCAATCGTTCCTGTTTATTTCGTCGGCGCGCTGGGCGGACCGGACTTGGTCTCGCCGCCGCCGATGGTGTCGCGCATCTTGGTGTCGGCCTGGATGTTCTTCATGCGGTAATAATCCATGATGCCCAGGTTTCCGGTGCGGAAGGCCTCGGCCATCGCCCGGGGCACCTCGGCCTCGGCGAGCACGACCTTGGCTCGGTTTTCCTGGACGAGGGCGACCATTTCCTGCTCGCGTGCCAGGGCCATGGCGCGGCGTTTTTCGGCCTCGGCCTGGAAGCGGCGCTTGTCGGCCTCGGCCTGGTCGGCCTGGAGTTTGGCGCCGATGTTCTCGCCGACGTCGACGTCGGCGATGTCGATCGAGAGGATCTGGAACGCCGTTCCGGCGTCGAGGCCCTTCTCGAGCACCTTCTTGGAGATCATGTCCGGGTTCTCCAGGACGCTCTTATACGTCTCGGCCGAACCGATGGACGTGACGATGCCCTCGCCGACGCGGGCGATGATCGTCTCCTCGGTGGCGCCGCCGACAAGGCTGTCGATATTGGTGCGCACCGTCACGCGGGCCTTGGCCTTGACCTGAATGCCGTCCTTGGCCACCGCGTCAATGGTGACCTTGCCGCTGGCGGGGTTGGGGCAGTCGATGACCTTGGGGTTGACCGAGGTCTGCACGGCGTCGAGGATGTCGCGCCCGGCCAGGTCGATGGCCGTCGCCAGTCGCCAGTCGATGCGGATGTTGGCGCGGTTGGCCATGATCAGCGCCACGGCCACGTTGCGCACGCGTCCGCCGGCGAGGTAGTGGCTTTCCAGGTCGCTGGTGGTGATGAAGTCCAGCCCGGCGCGGACAACCTGGATCTTGCTCAGCACGATCGTGCGCGGGTCGACCTTTCGCAGTTTCATGCCGATCAGTTCGCCCAGGGTGACCTTCGCTCGGGCGAACAGGGCCTGCACCCACAGGCTCAGTACCGAGATGGCCACCGCGAAGATAATCAGGGCGATCACGCCCGCGACGATCGCGATGGCGATGATCCACCATTGAGGGCCTGTGTCTTCCGCGGCCGCTAACATCAATCCCATCATTGCTCTACCCTTTCATCAGACGACGCGTTGACTTGCCGCACGATCACATCGGTGCCGGCGGCCTTAATGACTTTAATGGGTGTTCCCTTGGGAATCAC
The DNA here is from genome assembly GCA_039683615.1 of Phycisphaerae bacterium. Classification (GTDB taxonomy): domain Bacteria; phylum Planctomycetota; class Phycisphaerae; order SM23-33; family SM23-33; genus JAJFUU01. The sequence goes on along the minus strand of JBDKRA010000022.1, from coordinate 54,284 downwards.
GCCGCTTTCGGCCAGGGCGATGACCCGCCGTCCGTCGATGCGCACGGCCCCGCTGGGGCGCAGCAGCGTTTCGGCAGTTCCGGTCTTGCCCACGAGCGTTTCCAGCGTGGCGGCTTCGGGCGTGCCCTCGCCGGCGGCGACCTTGACGTGCTTGAGATACAGCCAGTTGCCCAGGCGCGTGTTGGGCAGGACCTTGACGAAGAACCACAGGTACGCGCCATTGAAGATCAGCAGCCCCAGCAGCACCAGCACGCCTGCGGTGGGGTTGAGGGTGAACGCCTGCCACACCGCCACGCTGCCGGCCGCCAAGGCCAGGACCGTCAAGAGCCCCATCGAGGGCGTCAGCAGCTCGAAGGTCATCAGGACGACCGTCAGGATCACCATCACGATAATCAGGGTGATCGTTCCCATCTACGCTTCCTCGACTACGATGCCGTTGCCGTCGCTGCGGAGCACCCGCACGCGCCTTCCGACGGGGATTATAGAGCCCTCGCTGGCGGCGTCCATCAGGTCTTCTCCGAAGCGCACCTTGCCGACGGGTCGGCACATGCCCTCGACGACGCCCACGTCGCCGACGCTGATCCGCCGCAGCGGCGAGGACGCCTCGACCGGCGGGGCCGGCTCGACGTGCACCGGCGCCAGCACCAGGCGGTTCACCAGCGGCACCTTGGGCAGATAAATCGCCAGCACGCTGATGATCGCCGTCGAGGCCAGCAAGGCGATCAGCAGCGCCCTGAGGCCGCTGTTGAAGACGCTCCAGTCCAGGTTCGTTTTGGGCATGGGGAACTCGGTCGGAGCGTTGGGGATGATCATCGCCAGCAGCGCGGCCAGCACGATCATCGCCCCGGCCGCGCCGAAGATGATGTGCCCGGGAAGCACGAAGATCTCCACCGCGATCAGCCCCAGGCCGACGACCAGGGCGAAGATTTCCACCGCGTTGGCCAGGCCCATCAGCACTCGGGACAACACGATCAGCACCAGGCAGGCGATGGCCAGCACGCCGGCCACGCCGAAGCCCGCCGTCTTGAACTCGAGGTATCCGAAGATCAGCAGCCCCATCGTCAGCAGGCTCTGGACGGCACCGGAGTTCATGAACTTGATGAACTTCTGATTGTAGTCGTCGCTGAGCCGCTTGGGCTCGCCGATGACGTTGAAGTGCGTCGCCAGATCGTGCATGTTCTTGAAGACGTTCTTGCAGAAGCCGTACTCGACGGCCTCGTCGGTGGTCATCGCCAGGATCAGCGTGTTGGAATCGACGGTCCGCACGAAGGCCCACTGGGAGGTTGCCGAGGAGCTTTCCTGGGTCTTCTTCTTCCACTCCTCGGCGTTGACGAAGATCAGTTGGCCGGTCCGCTCATTCTTGCGCAGATCGACCTCGATGCTCTTGGTCATCATCGCCTGGCACAGCAGCGGGCTGTATCCGCCCCGCACGGCCAGCGATTGCATCTCGATCTTCATGTACGATTCGATCTTGGCCCGATAGTCCTCGGGCATCTGGACGGGTCCCTGGGCGCCGCCGAAGATGGGCATGGAGTCGCCGAGTTTTCCGACGGAGGGAACCATGTCGATCTCGCTGCAGGCCAGGGCGATCACCGCCCCGGCGCTGATGGCCTCGGGGTTGACGTAGGCCACCGTGTAGACCCCGCCCAGGTCCTGCTGGATCAGCTTGACGATATCCTGCATGGCGCCCAGGCCGCCGCCGGGGGTGTTCATGTCGAAGATCACCAACTGGGCGTCGGACTTGATCTCCAGCACCTTCTGACGCAGCGTTTCGTAAAGCGGATCGTCGATCTCCTCGCGAATCTCGATGACGTAGGCGCGCTCGACCTTGGCCGCAAGAACCGGCGGCTTATGCGCCGGCTCGATCGGCGCGAACCAGCCGTCCTTGGTGAAGCGAGCGTCAGGCGGGGCCGCCGGCCAGCGAGCCGGTCCCGTCAGCGGCGCCGAAGCCGGGCGCGTCGCCCCCTGCGGCTGGGCCTCGACGAGGTTCGACCAGACCAGCAACCCCAGCACGACGGCCAGGCCGCCTCGCCGGATCGCCCGCACCGCACTTGAATGAGATGTGATTGACTTACCCATTGCGAGGCATTCTATGCAACAGCCGCCGCCTGCACAAGATAACGCCGCATCATTTTGACACCGCTTCGCCGGCGGCGCGAATACGAGGCATCAAATACCGCCCCAAGAGGCCCGAAGGGCCGTCATATCTTAGCCGGGGCCGTCAGGCCCCGGAGACATGACTCTAAATAGATATCCAGCCCCGAAGGGGCGGCACATTCATGCGATCGCTTGTGTCGCCCCTTCAGGGCTCTGGCAATATGGATCCCGTTTCCGGGGGCTCACGCCCCCGGCCAAGATATATCGGCCCGCCGGGCCGAGGAATCATGGGGAATCTGTCTTGCCACAAAGATCACAAAGGCCACAAAGAGTTTCTCTTCACTCTCTTCGTGTTCTCTGTGATCTTTGTGGCGAAGCTGCTACTCCAACCGCTCGATCTTGAGCTCGACCTTGGTCATGTCAGAGCCCCACCACTTGTTGGGGTGGATCACCAGGCGGATATCCTGCCCCTGGCGCACGGCTGCGGGCTCGGCCTTGATCTCGCCGCTGTCGGGTCGGCCCTTGCCGTCGCCGATGGGCCCGCCGCGGGCGATCTCGACGCCCTTGCCGCCGTCGTGCGGGGCCACTTCCAGCTTCCACGTCACGCCGTCGTGCTGGGCGTACTCGGGCTGAACCTGCAGGTCGGTCACCTTGCCGCTGACCTTGTACTTGCCCGTCGCCGGCGCCAGGTACGTCACAGCCACCGCGCCGTGCGAGTTCTTTTCGACGTACGGGTACAGGATGACCTGCTTGCCCTTAACGTCGCCCCAGGCCCCCTCGAAGCAGCCGTTCCAGTCGCTGTGGAAGATCCAGCCTTCGCTGTCTTTGGGATTGGGCAGCTTGCTGGCGATGGGGCCTTGCACTTTCTTCTGCCCGCGCTTGGCCTTGAGGTCGACGATCCCGTTTTGCCGCTGGTCCGCGCTCATCGTCTGCGTCGCCAGGTCCAACCGCTGGAACGTGTTGCCGGCGTGAACCAGCTCGAACCAGAACCCCCACGAATCGTCAGCCGTGTTGCCCTTACGGTCGGGCCCGTCGCCCTGCACGTCGCGCACGGCCTCGGGCGTCAGCTCGACGACCTTGGGCGCCGTCTTGGCCCGTTCGGACAGCACGTCCATGACCTGGGCCTCTTCGGCCTTGGCGGCCGCGACCTGCGCGTTTTCGCCTGCGACGCGCTTGGCCTCATCCTCGGCGTATTCCTTGGCCAACTCGGCGACCCGCTCGGCCGGCGGGTCCTTCTCCAGCAGCGCCTTGTAGACGACGATGGCGATGGCCTGCATGCCCTTGACGGTGGGGTGGACGCCGTCGTCGGTGATGTGCTTCTGGTCGATCAGCGTCGTGTAGCAGTCGATCAGCGGGGCTTTGGCCTCCTCGGCCGTCTTGCGGATGATCGGCTCGAAAACGCCGTGGAGCAACTCGGGCTTGATCCCGAAGTTTTCCTTATAGACCGGGATCGGCGTGCAGCAGTAGACCTTGGGCTTGCTCTTGATGGCCCGCAGGCGGTCGATCGTCGCGCGGTAATCGCTGCCGTAGCGGCTGGAGTACTGGCTCACGCCCGCCCGGGCTGTGTTGGCGCCGAGCATGATGATGGCGATGTTGGGCTCAAACGCGATGAGCTTGGGCAGCTCGCCCTTTTGCCAGATGCTGATCGACGGCACGCGCAGGCAGTCGACGCCGTTGGCGCTGAACGTCTCGACCTGGTACCCGTCGCCCAGGAGCTTGCCCAGATACAACGGCCACCCCTTGCCGCCCATGGCGATGCGGTTCTTGGAGATGCTATCCCCCAGCACGCCGATCTTGATCCTTTCGCCACCCGCGGCAGCACCGCACCACAGGGTCAACGCAACCAGCACGCAAAACGAACGGTTCGGCCTGAACATACGGGCACTCCTTAAAATGTCCGCGAAGTTGAACCCGCCCGGTCGTTGATCGAACTGGGGAAAACGGGGATTTGACCGCGAAGGCCGCAAAGATCGCAAAGAAAGCTTAAATAGACTGTTTGCGGCGCCTGAAGATGGTCATCGATAGACAGAACAAATTTGCCAGAAACGGCAGGCCGGCGAATCCCGCGTGAAACTCGACATACCTGCAGGCATGATCCCAAGCGCCATCTCCGTTGGCTGCCCAGAAAGAAGCAACGTATACAAGCACGAAGAACAGGCCAAGGATGCTCAGCGTGACGGGCAGGCCTTTGTGGCTGTCCGGCCGGCACAGGCTGACGCAGATTCCTATCAGGGCCATAAGAGCGCTTAGCCCGGCCAGAGCCAACATGATCATTCCACCGAAGAATGCTGCATCGGCAAGCCCGGCATTGGCTAAAGTGAGCATGACCATATTCTATTGATGCCCCATCGCAACGGCAACGAGCAACCGCGGGCGTGCCAAGTGGATTTGGAGAAAGAGGATGATATAATACGGCCATGAGAGTCCAGCGTGTGTATCTCGACACATCAGTTATCGGCGGATGTTGCGATATAGAATTTCAGGTGTGGTCCGAAGGCCTGCTTCGGGATTTTGAAATGGGCTTTCTCAAGCCGGTCATTTCAGAATTAGTGACGGCTGAGCTCGAGGCGGCCCCTCCGGAGGTGCTAGAAAAGCTTGATTCCTTTTGGGATTGCGATCCGGAGATTGTGGATATTAACGAGGAAATGGAAGATCTCGCCTCTGCGTATCTGGCTCGTGGGATCTTGAGCGGAAATTATGCGGATGACGCGCGGCATATTGCATGCGCGACGGTCGCAGAGGTGGATGTTCTGGTAAGCTGGAATTTTAGGCACGTGGTTCATCTGGAAAAGATGCGGTTGTTCAATGCGGTGAATCTGGATCGCGGCTACAAGGCGATTCAGATTCTTTCGCCGCGCGAGGTAACCAAACATGGCAATCAAGGCAGTTGAATGGGTGCGGCGGGTCCGGGACGCGCAGTGTGAAGAAACCCGGAACATGACGTTTGAGCAACGACGGGAGTTTTACCGCGCAAAGTCGGCTGCGCTGCTGCGCAAGATTGGCAAGGGCAAAGACGGCAAGAAGTCCGAGTCCCGGCCGTAAGCGGTTACCGAGTGGGCTCATGCCTGAAATATCTGAAGGCTTCAGAAGCTACGTCCCTCCCGCCTGGGTGCGGCCGACTACCGAACGGCTATTGAAGGCAATTCCGGTCTCGCGCCTTTCCGGACTTAAGACTGTTGTCCTGACGGCCAGCAACGACCTTAATCACGACCGCCGGCGCCAGAAGACCCTCAGCAGAAAGAAGAAAGTCCGCATCGTTTCTTGTCGGGGGCTGTACCACCAGAAATGGCATGGAGAGCCAGCTTGGATCGAGTTGTTCGTTGACAATATTGTGGCCGAGTATGAAGGCTGGAATTGGCTGCCATTAGTGCGCGACTTGGCCGTGGGAGAGGTCCTTGCACATGAAATCGGCCATCATGTTCATGCGACCGCGTCGCCTGAACATAGAGAGCGGGAGGATGTGGCGGACGAGTGGGCATCCAGACTCCTGGTGCCATATTTCTTGCGCCGTTACTGGTACTTCATGCCAGCCGTGTTTGGTCTCTACTGGGTGGTTATGAAAATTGAGTCCCTCTTGCGGAAGGTAGTTTTGCGTCTATCCGCCTCAGCGAGATAAGGCCCCCCTGATTTGCGCAACCGCCAAAGCGTCGCCAGGGGACGCACACCATAGAAACGCCCCCGGGCCGGGTTGGTCCGGGGGCGTTCGCTTCTCAATCCGCAATCCGAAATCCGCGATCCGAAATCGAACTACTTCACATCCGCCAGCTTGACCCACTTCTTGCTCGATGCCGACAGCAGGGCGGCTTCGAGAACGCGCTGGGTCTGGTAGGCGTCGTTGAAGTCCGGGATCGGCACCACCGGCTTTTGGCCCGACAGCACCTGCAGGATGTCGTACGCCTGGTTCACGAAACCGTGCTCGTAGCCCAGGATGTGGGCGTCCGGCCACCAGGCCTCGATGTACGGATGATCGCCGCCGTGGGTGACCATGATCTTCGTCCAGCCCTGCACGTGGCGGGGGGCGGTGGCATCGTAATACTCGAGGTAGTTCATGTCCTCGAAGCTGAACTTCAGCGAGCCCTTGGTGCCGTTGATCTCGACGCCGTTGTCATTCTGGTGCCCAGTGGCCTGGCGGGCGGCTTCAAAGGAGCCCACAGCTCCGCCGCTGAATCGCGTCAGGAACAGCACCGTGTCGTCGACGGTGACTTTGCCCTTCTTGGCTGCGGCCTTGCCGCCGCTGTCGGCGATCTTGCCGCCGGCCGTGCCGCTGGCCAAGGCGCGTTCCTTGATGAACGTCTCGGCGATGGCCCCGCAGATCTCGGTGACTTCCTGCCCGGTGACGAATCGGGCCATGTCGATCACGTGGGCGTTGAGGTCGCCGTGGGCGCCCGAGCCGGCCAGTTTCTTATCGAATCGCCACACCAGCGGCACCGAATCGCCGGCCCAGTCTTGCAGGTAGCGGGCACGCACGTGGCGGATATCGCCGATGCGCCCTTCCTGCACCAGCTTGTACGCCAGGGCGACGGCCGGGCAGCGGCGGTAGTTGTACCACACGAAGGTTTTGACGCGGGCCTTCTTGGCGGCCGCGACCATGTCGCGGGCTTCCTTGAGCGTGCCGGCGATGGGCTTCTCGCAGGAGACGTTCTTGCCGGCAGCCAGGGCGGCCATGGCGACCTTGGCGTGCATGTAGTTGGGCGTGACGATGTCGATCAGGTCGATGTCGGGGCTCTTGACGGTCTTCTGCCAGTTGTCCGAGACGTTCTGCCAGCCCCAGCGGCCGGCGAAGACGGTCGGGTTCTCTTCCGGCTGACCGAAGCTGGTGTGCATCACCGGCTTGACGGGCACCTTGAAGAACTTGGCGACCTGCCCCCACGCATTGGAGTGGGTGCGGCCCATGAATCCCTGCCCGATCAGCGCGACGTTCAAACTGGTCTTCTTTGCCATGTCAGGCTCCTTGTCTTAAGGACCATATTGTATTCGCCGAATTGCGCAAGGCTGGGAATATACACCTGAGCCGCCGGGGCGCACAACAGGAAAGCCGGGGAGAACACGAATGACACGAATGGACGAATGGTGAAAGAACGGGGACGGGAGCGGGGAGAACACGAATGTCACGAATGGACGAATGGTGAAAGAACGGGGACGGGAGCGGGGAGAACACGAATGACACGAATGGACGAATGGTGAAAGAACGGGGACGGGAGCGGGGAGAACACGAATGACACGAATAGACGAATGGTGAAGAAACGGGAACGGGGAGAGAGGGATTACGCGGATCAGAAACGGATTAAGAGGATTAAGACTTGGGGAAGAGACACGGCGCGTGGCGGGTTCCCTTAGCGGTCGAACTTGTTCGACGCGGACGAGAACGGGGAGAACGCGAATGACACGAATGGACAAAGACGAAGAAAGGATGCTTGGTACATAGGAGAATGGCCCCGTTGTCTCCCCGTCCTCCATTCGAACATTCGTGTCATTCGTATTCTCTTCGGAAATTTCAAGAATCCCCTTGCCATTGCCTGCTAATCTACATAAAATCTATCGAGATTAAATGAATTGCAATCACCTGTTGCTTGCCGGGTTAGGACTACGAAATTGGCGCTATCGCAGAAATGTCAGTACGCTCTCCAGGCGGTGCTGGAGTTGGCGGCCCGGGATGGGCAGCTGACGATCATCAGCGACATCGCGGCAGCGCGGGGTATTCCCGTGCGTTTTCTGGAGTTGATCCTCAACGAACTGCGGCAGGGCGGGGTCGTCGAGTCGCGCCGCGGGCGCTATGGCGGCTACGCCCTGGCGCTGGCGCCGGCGGACCTGACGCTCGGCCGCGTCATCCGCCTGATGGACGGTCCGCTGTGGCCGACCGCCTGCGTCGCCGCGTCGAACGGGCAGCACTGCCGCCAGTCTTGCGCGTTTGCAGCCGTCTGGGACCGCGCGCAACAGTCCATCACCGACGTGTACGACACCACGACGTTCCAGGACATCCTGACGCGCGAGCGCGCCGCGGCGTCGGTTCCGAGCTATGCGATCTAGGGCTCCTATGACCTCAGCGTCCTCAGCGGCTCAAAAAAAGGAAAAGAAACTGATGGAGAATGATTTCGCCAAGGATGTATTTCCGTGCAACTCGATGGACGCTGCGCCGGCGCGGCTTCGGCTGGCCGGGCTGTACCCGCAGCGGCAGGAGGGGCTCTGGATGCAGCGCATCAAGATTCTCGGCGGGCGGCTCAGCGGGACCCAGTGGCAGTCGCTGGCGGAACTGGCCGAGCGCTTCACCCCCGACACGCCGCTGCACCTGACGACGCGGCAGGACATCGAGTTTCATAATTTGCCTGCCGCCGGCGTGCTCGAACTGCAGGCCGCGCTGGTAGCCGCCGGCTTCACCGGCGCCGGCGCCTGCGGCGACACCGTCCGCAACATCACGATCGACCCGGCCTCGGGCGCCCTGGACGACAGCGTGGACCTGGCGCCACTGGCGTGGCTAATTCGCCGCCTGCTCGAAGGCACGCAAGGCGTGGGCGAGCTGCCCCGCAAGTTCAAGATCAGTCTGTCCTCATCCGCCGCGGCCGACGCGCAGCCGTTCATCAACGATATGGGCTTCATCGCCATCAAGAACGCCGCCGGCGAGTGGGGCTTCCGCGTGATCGTGGCCGGTTCGCTCGGGGCGCTGCCGGCGACGGGCATCGAGTTCAGCGCGTTCGTCCCGGCCGCGGACGTGCTGCCGCTGACGGCCGCGGCGCTGGAACTCTTCATAGCCGAAGGCGACCGCACCAACCGCCGCAAGGCCCGTCTGCGCCACGTGCGACAGCGCCTGGGCGACGAGGCGTTCAAGAGCGCCCTGACGGAGCGGTTCAACGCCATCGCTGCAACGCGGGTGTTCGAGTGGCCGCCGATGCCGGTTGTCGCGACGGGCCTTCGCGCGCAGCTTTCGCTCTGCTTTGCCGGCGGCGACATTTCACCAGAGCAGGCGCGGGCGCTGGGCGAACTGGCCGACGAAGGCTGCCTCGTGCGGGTGGGCAATCAGCATCGCGTCGCGATCTTCGCGGCGGATCATTTCCGCCTGCTGCGCAGCCTGGGGCGCTATCAGGTTCTGGCTGCGGCGATGAATGAGCCGGCGGCCTTTATCTCCTGCCCCGGCAACCGGTGGTGCGTGCACGGGTTGACCGACACTGTTACAGCCGCGGCGGCCATTCGCGACGCATTGGGCTCGCGGCTGGCGCAGGGCACGACCGTCGGCGTTTCGGGATGCCCCAACGGCTGCAGCCACTCCGCCGTGACGGACATCGGCCTGGTCGGTGGCCGCAGCGACGGCGTCGACGCCTACACGCTCACGGTTGGCGGCGGCATGGGGCGCAGCGACCAGCTCGGTCGCCTGTTGGGGCGGAAGCTCAGCGTCGCGCAGGTGGTGGAAGAGCTTCGCCGCCACCTCGACGCGGCGGGGCAGGGCGGGTGATGGAGGCTGTATGCTTGAGACACGGATGAACATCGAGGACGTGGACCTGGCGGCCCTGGAGGCGATGGCGCCGCAGGAGCTGATCCGCTTCGCCGTGGAGAACTTCGGCCAGCGCTGCGCCATCGGCACGTCGCTGCAGAAGACCGGCGTGATCATCATCGACATGGCCGCGGCGCTGGCGCGGCCGTACCGCGTGTTCTTCGTCGACACGCTGCACAACTTTCCCGAGACGTACGAGCTGCTCGATGAGATCGAAAAGCGCTACGCCATCGCCGTCGAGCGGTTCACCCCTGCCCAGGAGGAACTCGACTGGCTGCACAAGACCTTCGGCCAGTGGCCGCACTACCTGGCCCGCGAGCATTGCTGCCGAGTGCGCAAGGGCCGCCCGCACGAGCGGGCGATGGCCACGCTGGACGTCTGGATCTCGGGCCTGCGAAGCGACCAGAGCGACCACCGCCGCGAGCACGCCCGCAAGGCCAGCCTCGAGCCCGCGCCCAAAGGCCGCAAGGTCCTCAAGATCAATCCACTGCTGTTCTGGACGAGCGAGCAGGTGGACGAGTACACCACTGCCCACGCCCTGCCGTACAACAAGCTCTACGACTACGTCTCGCCCCTGGGCGAGCGCTACGGCGTGATCGGCTGCCCCGCCTGCCACATCCCTGTCAAAGAAGAGTTCGGCAAACGAGCCGGCAAGTTCCCCTGGGAACACGGCAAAAAAGAATGCGGCCTCCACAAGGACGGGGAGGGGATTTAACCGCGGAGGACGCAGAGGCCGCAGAGAGTAAAGAGGCTATGTATGCGGTGTCCCCCGTCGCCGCAAGGCGACCCTGGAGTGCGGCGGCAGCGACGCCGCCATGGATGTTTTTCAGACGAGGCAAAGCCGTGCTGTGCCAAGACTTTTATCCTTGGCACAGAAAGACGCTCCACTCTATATTATCCCCAGCCCGCTTCAGCGGGCCTACAGGGAGACAAATCATGCCAACAGACCTTCTGCAGTTCGACATTGCGGCATTCGTAAACGAGCAATGCGCTAAGCTGGGGACCAGTCCTGAAATGTTCGGGCTGATCGATCTCAAGCGGAAGGAATCGGTCTGCAAGTCGTTTCGCTTCAAATTGGCTCCGCAGGAGCGATTGTTACTGGCGGAAGAGGACTTCGCCCTCACCGACAAGGCGCTGTACTACCTGTTCGATCCGGTGCCGCTGCCGTGCATCCTGACGGCCGAGGTCGAAAGTGATGAAGGCACGCCTACGCTGAAGGTCAACGACTCTACGATCGGCTGGAACAAGACTACGCGATACGCCGGAATGCTGCTGGAGTTGGGGCGAAGAATTCGCCGCTCCTTGCTTACGCGGACGGATGATCGCTGGCGAAAACTGATGACCGATATCAGTGATAAAAATCTTATCGACTCTGCCGCCAAGGCCACGTTTGACGGTCTTTCGGCCAAGCGAGTCAGAGAGCGCCTCGCTTCCGACGGAGCGGACGCGTGGGTGGCATCATTCATGGCCGAGTTCATGACCTCCCGACGTCGAGGCAACAATCGGCTGTGGTCTGTTCTGTCCATCGTGGGAGGACTGGCGTTGCTTGGCGTCATGATCCTGTTGATTTCGCTGTCTTTGACCGGCTCTATCAACATGAGAGGCCGAGGGGCCATCAAATTTCTGGGCGGCGGTGTAATTGCCGGAGTCGTTCTGACGATCAGCGGTATCGTGACGCTGGTAAAGAGCAAGCCCGCCGGTTCCTCGCGACAATATGCCAACGAATACACCCTTATGATCGAGGCCATTCTTTAGTAGTATCCTTCCATGAAACGCCCGAACATTCTTCTCATTCAATCGGATCAGCACGCCCCGACGGCTTTGAGCTGCCGGGGGAACCCTTATCTTCGCACGCCGAATCTTGATCGGCTGGCGGCCGGGGGCGTGAGCTTTGCCAACACGTACTGCACTTCGCCGGTGTGTACGCCGGCTCGGGCGTCTATTGCCACCGGCCGCATGCCGCACGAGTTGGGCATCAACGTCAACGAGCGGGCCGTGCCGCCGGAAATTCCGACGGTGGGGCACATGGTCACGGCCGCGGGGTACAAGGCCGCATGGGCGGGCAAGTGGCATGTGCCGGAGAATTATCCCGCCCACGCCGATGAGATCCCGGGCTTCGAGAACCTGCTGTTCGACATGCCCAACGGCTGGCACCTGGGCGTGAACGTGGACGGGCCGACGGCCGACCGGGCGATCGAGTTCATCCGCGGCCCGCACGAGCGGCCGTTCCTGCTGACGGCGTCGTTCTACAATCCCCACGACATCTGCTACTGGGTGATGGACCAGGGGCACGAGACGTTCAACAAACTGTTCAATCCCGACGTGGCGGAGAAGGACCTGCCGCCGCTGCCGGCGAACTTTGAACTGCCGGACGTCGAGTCGGAGTTCGTCGAGTTCTGCCGCCATCGCGGGCACTACGGCAACGAGATCGACTGGACGCACACCTGGGACGAGCTGCACTGGCGGCGGTACCTGTACGCGTACTACCGGTTCGTCGAGCACACGGATGCGACCATCGGCCGCGTGCTGGACGCCTTGCGCGACAGCGGCCTCGAAGACGAAACGCTGGTGATCTACACGTGCGACCACGGCGAGGGCGTCGCCACGCACCGCTGGGTCGTCAAGCTGATGCTCTACGAGAACCCCGTCAAGGTTCCGCTGATCGTGCGATGGCCGGCGGGCATCACGCGCCGCGGGCTCGACAGCGAGCATATCATCAGCGCCTTGGACGTGCCGGCCACCATCGCCGACTACGCCGGCGCGGCCCTGCCCAAAGAATGCGGCGGCGTGAGCCTGCGCGGGATCATCGAGAACCCCTCCTCGCCCGGCCGCGAGTACGCCGTGACCGAACTGCAGCCCGACCCGCAGCGGATGGAACACAAAGGCCGCCTGCTCCGCACAAAGCGGTACAAGTACATGGCCTTTTCGCACGGTCGTAATCCAGAGATGCTCTTTGACATGCAGGCCGACCCGCTCGAAACGCGCAATCTGGCCGTGCAATCATCCGCGGCCGGCGAACTCGTGCGCCATCGCAAGATGCTGCAGGATTGGGTCGTGCGCACCGGCGACGATTTCCGCGTAGCAGGTTCATGATTCGCCCAAAGAGAACACGAATGTCACGAATGATATAAGGGCAGGGGGCTCTGGGTGCCATGGCGGCCGTTGCTCAGCCGCCATGTCCCTGATCTTGAATGCGAGCATGGCGGCTGGACAACGGCCATGGCACCCGAGCAGGGGCGTCTTCGCCCGGAACGGGCGACAGAATTTAGCCGGGGGCGTCAGCCCCCGGAAATGTTCCCCCTCACGCCAGAGCCCCGAAGGGGCGAAAGGCTTCTCCGACTCACAAGAAACCTGTCGCCCCTCCGGGGCTCTTATCAATTGAAAGGCGGTTTCCGGGGGCTGACGCCCCCGGCTAAATTCTGTCGCCCCGTCGGGGCGAAGAGCGTTCGCGGGCACAATGCTCTCCGGCGCGCCCTTGGCTGGCGTCCGCTCTGCTTTCGTTTCCTTGCCCCGGCGCGAAGACTCACTTCTTCCTGATAAGCAGATAGTTGATCCGCGTCAGGCGCCCTGCTCGGAGGCGGTCGTGGCTCTTGAGGGTCAGGCGGCCGTCTTTGACCTCGACGGCCTTGGCAATCTCGCGGTGCTCGCCCTTGTTGAGCACGAGGTCTTTGCAGAACTCCACGTCGTTGGCCACGATCGTGCCGTTCTCGATCTTGCCCTCGGCGTCGCCGATGCAGACCGTCACGTCATACGTGCCGTTATCCAGCAGAATGCTCCACGTTGCCCCGGGCATGAACGCCACCTGCGTGCTCTTGAGCGGGTCCGTCCCCCTGCGCCGCGCAGCCGAGGCCGTCATATCTACGTTCCAGCCATACGCGCGGTCGCCGTGCACGCCGAACAACTCGCCGCTGTCGGCCATGTAGCCCTCGATGGCTGCGTCCTTGGGACCGAAGTTGATCTTGATCCCGCCGCCGGCGTCGCCTGAGACGCGCGTGAGGGTCACGGTTTTTGCCGCGCCCGGGACCGGGCCCTTTTCCGTCCACGTGCGGGCGGTCAAGACGGTGGTGGCCTTGAGCGTCAGCGGCTTGTCATAGATCGCCGACGCCGCGGTGGGCTGCGAACCATCCAGCGTGTGACGGATGACGGCGCCCTTGAGCAGCGGGCGCAACTCGACGGAGCCCTGGCCGACGAAGACCGTGCGGCCGACCTGGCCGTCCACGATGATCTGCGCGGCATAAAGCTCTTGCCGCAGCGAATCGACCGCCGCCTTCAGGCGCGCCAGGATATCGGCGCTCTGCTGCGAGAGACCGGTCTTGCCTTCGACGGGTCCCATGACACCCTGGATCTTCTCTATGGTCTTGGCTGCCTGTGTTTCGACGGATTGGAAGTCCGCCAGCGTTGCTTGTCCGGCGAGGGCCTTTTGCCGCTGCTCGCTGCAGGCGGCCACGATCTGGAGATACAGGTCCTTCGTACCGCTGTGCAGCACCTTGTCGAGATCCGGTGGGTCCAGGCGGATCAGTCGGCCGTCGCCGGCCTTGAGACCTTCCATCGCGACCGTCCAGGCCGGTTGAATGATGCGCACGCTGTTGGCCGCGGCGCCGGGGGGCGGCAGGATCTCTACCACGTTAGCGCCCGGGCCAAAAGTGAGGTGCGCGGTGCGGGCGGGCGCTTCGGGGTTGCGGGTGAAATTCGTGCGCTTGTCGACGACCATCACGTAGGCGGGCTTGCTCTTGCCGGCCTTGAAGTTCTCGTAGCCGCCTTCGACGACCAGCACTCCGGCCAGCAGCGAATCGTCCATGCTCTCGATGAGTTTGCCGGGGCCCACGTCGAGAGCGCCGTAGGGTTTGTCGCCGCCGCCGGCGGTGTGATACACGCCGATGCTGCGGCAGCCGAAGACGTGCTTGCCAACGACCTGGTTGATGTACGCGCCGACCTCGGCGTTGGTCCGGTAGACGTTGCCGGTCTTGGGGTTCCACTGCGGGCGCTTGCCGGAGGCGGAATAGGCGAAGGACATCACGCCCGAGGCCCCGTACGCTACGGCCGCATAGTTCTGGAAGCGGATCTCGCTGTCGGCGACGGATTCGCGTTCGGCCAGGGCGGCGTAGATCGGCCAGAAGGTCATGTTGAGCTTGTTGGCGTTGAGGCGGTCGCCCTCGAGCGAGTTGCAGTAATTCATGCGCTTGATGTGGTCGGGCCCTTTGTTGTTATAGCCGAAGGCGTAATTCTGCGTGCTCAGCACGGGCATGGGCGTGCGGGCCTGGTGGCCGGGGTTGGGGTTCTCGGCCAGGTACGCGATGAGCGTCGGGTGGGCTTCCTTGAGCCAGCCGGCGCACGCCAGGGTCTGCCGCGGAAGGCCCGAGGCGTTGTCCCAGAGGTTGAACCCGATCACGGATGGGTGCTTGAAAACCTTGTCGCCCAGGGCCTGGAGCTTGGGCAGGTCGTACCAGATGGCCGCGACCATGATCTTCATGTCGTTGGCCTTGGCGTTGTCGAGCCCGCCGGCGCCGTCCATGAGGACGTTGAACCCGGCCGCCTTGGCGGTGGCGTAGAACTCGCTGCTGTAGTCATGCCCGGTGCGGTAATGGAAGCCCACCATCGCCCACTCCCGCAGCGAAAACCGCTTCATGCAATCCAGAGGCGGATGAAGGGGTTCATAGGCCCCAGCAGGAAGAGCGAAAAATCCAACCAGCAACGCCAACAATGCCGTGCGAATCATGAGCGACTCCTGAGAAGTTTCCATAAACGGAACACTTCTTCCTAGCTGGGGTGTCGCCCGCTATGGGTGGAACAAGAACCTACTTCCTGCCGTGCCAGTAGCCGGGCTTTCGGTGCAAGTGCATTACTGCCAGAACTTTCACATGCTGCGGGTGAATATGATAGATGATGCCGTAGGGGAAATGAGTGATCCGGCAACGCCGAGTGCGATGGCCCAACAAGGGCCAAGCGAGAGGGTTTGTCAATATGCGGTCAACGGTCTGGCGCGATTCCCATGCAAACTCGAATCCAAGTCCCGGCGCCTGCTGATTGTAATAATCAATTGCTTCGTTCAGTTCCTTTTCCGCAGCCGGATGGAATTCGACATGCACGGCGCTTACCTTTTCTGGTCAATCTTGCGGAAGACTTCTTCTGCAGGAATCCCTTTCACCTGTCCGCTGTCCATCTCGTCGATGCGTCTCTCCGCTTCTTCAGCCCATGCAGCATCTATCTCGTCACCCCCGGGCCTGTCGAAGCTGGACAGAAGGGCCTCAATCAGTGCTGCCCGCTCGATGGGGGGGAGGTGCAATGCTCGCTCTTTGATTTCCTGTGCGGTCATGGGCTTAGGCTCCAACTTCAACTTCATTTTACCGCAGGCAAAGATGGTTGGCAATTTGTTCAACGCCTTACGGCGTCACTACGAACTTACGGCCGCGAGTTTTTCGTCTACGCGCCAGGGGCGCAGGATGCCTTTGCTGTCGAGGTAGGCTTCGCAGCGGGTCATCATGCCCGCGTCGTTGCTGTGGCCGTCGAACTGGAGGGTCAGGAACGGCTTGCCCGAGGCCAGCGTGACGAAGTGCTTGATGAACGAGTCGGGCCCGCACTTGAAGTTGGTGATGTAGATGATGTGCAGGTTGTCGTGGCGGGCGACGATCTTGCCCGCGGCCAGGATCTTGCGCCCCAGGGCCCAGTACATCTGGGCGTTGATGCCGGTGACGTCCTCGCCTTCGGTGTCCAGGAAGTCTTGCGGGATGCAGTTGACGCCGTAGTTGTCGCGCAGCTTTGCGGCTACCGAGAGGTTCACGCCCGCGTCGTGGATGTTGTACGGGCGGCCCAGCAGGACGATCCCCGGGGCGGCAGCGTTGGCCAGGTCGCGCATGGCGTGGCGTCCGGCCTGGAGGCGCCGGGCGGTGAAGGCGTCCTGGGCGGCGAAGGCGATTTCCAGCGCCTCGGCGATGCGGCGGCGGGTCAGTCCCAGCCGCTTGCCCAGCTCATGGGCGGTGAAGAAGTCGATGAACTCGCGGCGGACGAAGTCGCGTCCCTCGCGGAAGTGGATCGTCGGCGTGACGAAGCGGCGGCCCGCTTCTCGCAGGGCCGGGGCGCGCCGGGTGACAAACGGCAGCGTCTGGTGCCAGGGGCACAAGTGGGCCTCGGTGGCCAGCCACTGCGTGTCGCTGGAGATGATGTTGGGCATGAAGATGTAGTCGACGCCCTTGTCGGCCAGGTCGGCGACGTGGCCGTGAGCGACGATGATCGGGAAGCACGGCTCGGCCACGACGCTGGCCAGTCCGGCCTGCACGATCTTCTTGTTGGTGGGCTCCGAGAGCACCACCTGCATCCCCAGGTGCGACAGCAGCGTTCGCCACAGGGGCATCCACTCGATAGCGAACATCGTGTTGGGCAACCCCACCCGCGGGCCCGTGGGCGTCGCGTCGGGCATGAACGAGTCGTCCATCATCCACTTGCGCCGCAGGGCCATCAGGTCTTCGATCACCGGCTTGGTGTGGCTGCGGGCGGCCTTGCGGTAGCGGTCCGAGCACTTGTCGCCCCAGTAGGTCTTGTCGCCCTCGACGTTGAACTCCTGGATCTGGCAGTGGTTCGAGCAGCCCTTGCACGTGAACTCGCGCAGCGAATAATCCACAGCCGCCATGTCATAGCCGCGGAAGTTGCTGGCCGGGGCGGCGTCCGCTTCGGCGGTGTCTCGCATGGTCACGTACATGCCGCCCAGGCTGGTCTGGCCGCCGCGGACCTTCGCGTGGCCGTTGGCGGTCATCTTGTCGCGTGCCAGCAGGGCCGAGCCGATGGCCCCGATCACGCCGTTGTGCGGCGGGACGATGATCTGCTTGCCGGTGACGGCCGCGAAGGCCGCCGCCACCGCGTCGTTGTATGCCGTGCCGCCCTGGAAGAAGATGCAGTTGCCGATCTTGCGTCCGCGGACGACGCGGTTGATGTAGTTGTAGACGACCGAATACGCCAGCCCGGCCACCAGGTCGGCCTTGGACGCCCCTCGCTGGAGGTAGCTGTTGACGTCGCGTTCCATGAACACGGTGCAGCGCTCGCCCAGGCGGATCGGCGCCGTGCTGGACATGGCCAGGGCGGCGAACTCGTCCTTGATGGCGATGTCGAGTTCCTCGGCCCGCTCTTCGAGAAAGCTGCCCGTGCCGGCGGCGCAGGCCTCGTTCATCGTGAAGTCGACCACCACGCCGCGATCGAGCGAGATGTACTTGGAGTCCTGCCCGCCGATCTCGAAGATCGTGTCGGGCATGCGTCCGCCGAGCATGGTGCGGCCGACGTAGTTGGCGCCGGTCTTGTGGGCGGTGATCTCGTCGTTGACGGCGTCGGCGCCGATCAGCGCGCCGATGAGTTCGCGTCCCGAGCCGGTAGTGCCCACGCCGCGGATGTTCAGGCGGTCGCCCCACTGGGACTCGATCTCCTTCAGCGCCTCGGCGACGACCTCGATGGGCCGGCCCAGCGTGCGGGTGTAGATCTCGGCGACCATGCGACCGGCGTCGTCGATGACCACGACATTGGTCGAGACGCTGCCGATGTCGATGCCCATGTACCCGTCGATGGGCCCGCGCGTGTAGTCGTGATGATAGCGCTGCACCTGGTCGCGCAGCAGCCGAACGTTGTCCAGGCTCAGCGGGGCGGCTGTGGGGAAAGTCCCGTGGGCGCTGTCGCTGGCGGCCTGGAGGTCCGAGAGGCGCGTCAGGGCGGTCCCGTCGGAGGCCTCGCCGGCCACCACGGCCGCGCCGATGGCGGGAACCTCGGCGAAGTGATCCGGGACGAGGAACTGCCCCGGATCGAGATCGAAGACTTCGCGGATGGCCGCGACGACGGCCGAATTGGCCGCCACGCCACCGATGAGCACCACCGGGGGCTCGACCGGATGCGAGCGCACCACCGCGGTGCGGAAGTTGCGGGCCACCGCCACGCACAGCCCGCCCAGCACTTCGGCGGGGGTGTAGCCTTTCTGCTGGGCGTGAATCATGTCGCTCTTGGCGAAGACGCTGCAGCGCCCCGCGACCTGCGCCGACCGTTGAGCGCCGGCCACCAGGGCCCCGATGTCCTCGATGCGATACTTCAACCGCCCGGCCTGCTGGTCGATGAACGAGCCGGTCCCGGCGGCGCAGTCGCCATTGGTGGCGTAGTCGACGATATCGCAGCCGCCGCTGCCTTGCTTAAGACGCAGGTACTTGCTGCTTTCGCCGCCGACCTCGAAAACCGTGCGGGCCTGAATCCCCAAGGCCCCGAGCCCCAGGGCGATGGCTTTGAACTCGTTGACGCGGCGGACGCCGAGCGTGGCGGCGGCGATCTTCGAGCCGCTGCCGGTCAGGCACACCGCGGCGACGTTCTCACTGCCGACGGTGCGGACGACCAGATCCATCAGTTCCTGCGCCGCCGCCAGCGGCTTGCCCCGCGTGCGCCGGTACGACGAGACGAAAACGCGACGCCCACTGTTGAGAGCGGATGCGGCCTCCGTCCAGTCGCCCGAGGCGATAACGGCCGCGGGGTCGTCAAGGATGATCGCGGCGTTGGCGCTGACGGCGCCGATATCGATACCCACGTGGCATTTCATTCTTCGCTGGCTCCCACACCATCGAGAGACTACGGGCCGGGGAAAAGCGTCATCCGCCGGCACGGACTTCACAAGAAGCTTCCCCGCCGCAGGTTGGAATCCTCAAACCCAGCGACAGGACCTCGTATTCTATCCAGTCCGGCGGTGAAAGGGTCTTAAAAAATAGAACACCCGCCGGAAGGCATCCTGCCTTCCGGCGGGCGTCCGGAGCATGGAAGCAGAGGAAAAGAAAGCGGTACCAGTCAAAACATACTACGAAACCGGCAGGCCAAGGTTCGTCCGGGGCCAGGTTTTCCGATAGGCCTTTCCTGTATAGTCAAATCGGTCTGCGACTGATTGAACGGGCGCCGCCACGGCCACTAAAGTACCTGTGATAGCGGCATAATCGTCGCCTCGGGGTGCCGGAGGGCAAATTGAACCTGGGGGCATAATCAAAAGGAAGGGAACCGACTATGTTCAAATACGCTTTCTTGGTTATGGTATTCATGGCGTTCGCCAGCCCTCTGTTCGGGGCATTTTCGGGCTCTCTCGATTCCCAAACGGGAGGATTGTTGGGAACGGGATCGTGGGGCGCAGGGCCGTCGTCAATCGAATGGACAGTAACCGAGTTGACAGGCGGCACGTGGCAATACGATTACACCCTGACCGTGCCCAGCAAGAAGATCAAGAAGCTGATCCTGGAGACTTCGCCCACCTTCAGCGGGGCCGATCTGATCAGCCTCTCCAGCTCTCCGGCAGCCAAGAACAACAAGGTCAAGACCTTCAGTTCGCTGTCGAACCTTCCGCAGGACATCTACGGCCTGGGAACTTCGCCCGTCGGCAAGACGCGGACGCTGGAGTACAGCTTTGAGACCACCGCGGCGCCCACCTGGGGCGACTTTTACGTCCAGGGGCCCAAAGAAACCGTCACCACGGGCAAGGGCCAGAACAAGCAGAAGTCCACGACGGACTTGGCGCTGTGGAACTCCGGGTTCATCGGCGGATCGCCGGATGTCGATCCGACGTCCGCGGCGGCCGACGGCTCGGTCGGAAACCACATCCTGGTTCCCGGCGGGTCCGACGGCGCCAACGGCGCCAACGGTGGCGGTGGCGGCGGGGTTGTTCCTGAACCGCTGACGCTGCTGGGAATCGGTCTGGCTGTGGCGGCAGCGGCGGGCAGACTCGTTCGCAGACGCAAAGCCCTGATAGCCTGAGCTCTTTGTCAAGAACAAGCAGGCGGCAGTGGCAAATCGCCCTGCCGCCTGCTTGTTTATTCCAGTGCGTGGGGGACACGGCGGTGAACAACGGCCGCCACTGGCACCGCGGCCGCCCTACAGCGCCGTCATCGCCGGGCCGTCGAGGTCGATCGCCACCACGGTGTCGGGCGACAGGCGGTCGGCTTGGGAGGCGCTCACGCGGATCGTCTCTCCAGCCGTGCGCACATCGACGCCGGCGGCGGTCAGGCTCGTGGCGCCGGTGATCTTGTGCTTGGGGGCCGGCAGCGTCAGCGTGTTCTCCGGCCAATCGAGGATGTGCAGGTAAATGCGGTTGCCCTTGCAGGTGGCGCAGCCCCATCCGGCCGGGGCGTATGGCCCGCCCATCGTGGCGTAGATGCTCTCGCCGGCGCGTTGGAGAAAGCGGCCGACTTCGGCCAGCCGCTCGACCTTGCGCTGCTCGATGTCGCCGTCGGGGCCTGGGTCGAGGTTTAGCAGCAGGTTGCCGCCGCGCCCTGCCGTGCCGGCCAGCAGGTGGATAAGACCCCGCAGCGTGCGCATGTCCCAACCGGGTCGATAGCCCCACGAACCCGTCAGCGTGTCGCATCGCTCCCAGGGTCGACTGTTGTCGAACTGCCCTTCGTGGCACTCGAACGTGGCGTAGTCGCCCTCCCAGCCGCTGCGGGGGTTGATCACGACATCCGGCTGGAGTTCGCGCACCATGCGGTTGAGCTTGAGCGGCTCCCACAGCCACGCCGCGTCGCTGTCGCCCTCGGCCGGCTTGCCGGTGTTCCAACCGCCGTGCGCTAACCAGCCCCCGTCGTACCACAGCACGTCGATCTTGCCGTAGTTGCTCATCAATTCGCGCACCTGCGTGTAGCACTGCTGCTTCATCGCCTCGGCGCTGGCGCGGTACATCGTCGGGAAGAAGTAGCCCGGGAACCGCCAGTCCATCGGCGAGTAGTAGATGCCCACGCCCAGCCCGGCCTCGCGGCATGCCTGGACATACGCGGCTACTAAGTCGCGACCGGCCGCCGTCTTGACCGAGTTGAAGTCGCCGGCCTGGGTGTCGAAGAGGCTGAACCCGTCGTGATGGCGGGCGGTGAGGACCATGTATTTCATGCCGGCGTTCTTGGCCGCAGAGGCCCACGCCGCTGGGTCGAACTTCCGCGGATTGAACTGCCCGGCGAGCTTAGCATACTCGTCCTTATCGATGCGTTCGTGGAACATGGCCCACTCGCCGCGGCCGAGGATCGAGTACAGCCCCCAGTGCAGGAACATGCCGAACTTGGCGTCGCGCCACCACTGCAGTTTCTCAACAGGCAGCTTCAGGGAATCGTCCACGATCTTGTCGCCTATGGCCATGGAGTCGCTCCTAAGATTCCGAGCATTATGCCGGGGCAAGATGCAAATGCCAACTCGCAATCTCGAAGAATTGGACCGTCGCGACCGTATCTGGTAGCCGGTAGCCCGTAGCCAGTTGGGAAACGAAATCTTCCCGGTTTCGTGTTCCCGGCTACCGGCTACTGGCTACCGCTTCTTCGTGCTCGTCCTCGTCCTCGTCGTCGGTTGTTTCTTTTCTTCTTTGGCCGTCACAGCAATCCACGCCGGGCAGACGATATGACCTTTTCGACGCTATCAGCGTGTTTCCACTGAAGGAACCGCCACCAGTTGTGCATGTCTTTCGGCGGGGCCATGCGCACTCGCAGGGCGTCGTCGTCTTCGCCGGCGGCGATGCCCGCCTTGGCTTGCCCCTGCAGCCACTGAAAATATTCGCACCATCGTCGCAGGTGCTCGACGGTGCAAAGCGGTCCATGGCCGGGGACGATCACGCGCGGCTTCAGGTCGATCAACCGCCGGTAAGTCGACAACAGCAGGTCACTCGTCTGTCGCCGCAGGCGCCGCGTCAGTGGGATCAGTCCCCAGCCGAAGATATCGCCCGTGGCCAGCACCGCGTCGGGCTCGACCAGGATGATGCAGTCCTCGTCGGTGTGGCAGCCGGCCAGCGGCAGCATGCGCAGGCGACGGCCGGGGCCTTCAAACGTCAGCCCCTCGGGCGGAATCGTCGTTGTGTGGCGATTGACGATCTTCGCCCCGGCCGCGGCGAAGGTCTCGTTCAACGCCACGTGATCGTAATGCGTGTGCGTGTTGAGCACGTGCGAGACCGGCTTGCCACCGGTAGTTTCGGCAATGGCCGCCAGCACCTCGCCCGCCAGAGGCGCCTCCTCCAGCGCGTCGACGACGATGACCGACGCGCCGACATCGATCCACGTCAGGTTGTCCACCGCCAGGCGCACGTACACGCCCTCGCTGATGCGCTGCACGGTGGCGGTCAAGGCGGGGTCGATGTCCATAAGGAAGCTCTCAACTATCAGCTTTCAGCTATCAGCCAATGCAGGCAATTCCCGTTTCAGCTGAAAGCTGACAGCCGATAGCTCTTGTCACGGCATTTCCGAGTGCTTGAGCGGTTGCGAAGCGCTGGGCTGCGTCTGTGCGGCTGCAGCACCTGCCGCGGGCAGCGTGGGTATCGCATTGGGGTTGACGGCCGCGGCGCCCGCGTCGCCGGCGCCCGCGCCGGCCGCGCCGGGCGAGTATGTCCCGCCCAGCGGCGAGGGATACTGCCCGATGGTCTGGGCGGTCGATCGCGACAGCACCAGCAGCGCCCAGCACGTCGCCACCGTCGGCGTCGGTTCACCGCTCCAGGACCCATCAGCCGCCTGCGCGCTGACCAGCCCCTGGGCGACCGTCGGGTACCATTCCTTGCCGGCCACCGACTGCACGCCCGTCAGGGTGCAGGCCCGCTCGAGAGCGTAGAGGTAGTAGGTCTCCAGATTGCGCGTGGCGAGGCCCTTGGCATTGAACCACGCAAACCCGCGCCTCATCAGGTCGACAGGGTTGGCATTGTTGGCCCGCACGTCGCGACGCACCACGACGGTCCCGCTCTTGGGCAGGTTGGCCCCGCCACTTCGGTAGACCTTGGCGTTGGGGTTCGTCCCGGCCGCCGCGGCCGCGGCAGTGATCTGACAGATCGCCAGCGAGCTGATGCCCGCAGCCGCCATCGAGTGTCGCTCCTCGTTGGCCCCGGCAGAGTAGATCCATCCGCCGTCGCGCTGGTGAAGATTGCTGACGTACATGCGGGCGTTGTCCCACACGCCGGTGGCCACGGGCACCTTGTTGCGCTGGGCGGACCACAGCCCCAGCAGCGCCATCTGCGTGTTAGACAAGTCGCGATGATTGTCGACCGCGGCGTACCCCCATCCGCCGTCGCCGCCCTGGAAGCCCTGAAGCGCCGCCGCCATGTTGGCCATCGCCCGGTAATGCGGGCTGAGCCCCTTGGGGCCCTGGACCGATTGGGCCGACCACGCGGCGTCGAGCGCCATCAGCGTCAGGGCGCAGTTGTAGACGGCGAACCGGTCCTTGGGGTCTTGTGCGTACGCATATTTCAGCAGCGGCGCCGTCGAGCGGAGAATGCAGGGGTCCTGGACCGACACGCCGCTCTTGATCAGCGCCAGCACGCACAAGGCCGTGTGCCCCGGCTGCGGCGAATACTGCTCGCGACCGAAGTCCCCGCCGTTCTGCCGTCCGGCCAGAAAGTGCACGCCCTTCTTGACCGCCGCCGTGACCGAGGCCTTAAGCTCAGCCGGCGAAGGCGCAGCCGCCGGAGCGGCGATAGCACTCGCGCTCGTTGCCCCAACCAAGAGCAAAATAGATGCCCATGCGAATTTCATAGACGGGTTCCTTGAAGAGCTTGGGAAATTATAGCAATATCCCAAGCGAAAGGAACACACGCCACTGGACGCGCGCCCGTTAGCGGCGGGGCTTGTTCCGCGTCCCCGACCGCCGAGACCACGTCGAGCAGGCTCGACCGCTAACAAGATAATTTCTTCTTCTACAGATTCGTCTAAGATGTTCCGGCGACCATGAACACTGACCTTCTCATCCTGATCCTTATTGTCGCGGTCTTGCTGGCGGCTGGTTCGGCCTGGCCGCTGCTGCGGCGCCGCCGGCGTCGCATGCTCATGCGCCGGCCGGTTCCGCAAGAGTGGATCGACATCCTCAACGCCAACCTGCCTGTCTATCGTGCGGTGCCGGCCGCACTCAAGCCCACGCTCCACGCCCTGACGCACGTGCTGCTGGCGGAGAAGCACTTTGAAGGCTGCGGCGGTCTGACACTCACCCACGAGATGCGCCTGACGATCGCGGCGACGGCGGCGATGCTCCTGCTCAACGGGCGCGGGCGGTTCTTCCCGCGCTGCCAGTCGATCCTGGTGTACCCCGACGCGTACGTGGCTCCCAACCACGTCGCGGCCGCCGGCGGTTTCGTGATCGAGGAAGAGGACGAGCGCCTCGGCGAGTCGTGGCGCAGCGGGGCCGTCGTCATCAGTTGGGACTCTCTTCTGGCCGAAGCCGAAGACCTGCGCTGGGGCAGCCTCGTGCTGCACGAGTTCGCCCACCAGCTCGATCAGGAATGCGGCGAGGCCGAGGGCATCCCCTTGCTCGAACCGGCCCAGGCCAAACGCTGGCAGGAAGTCTTCGGGCGCGAGTATCGCCGGCTCGTGCGAAAGGTCGAGCGGAACCGCGACGACGAGGTGCTCGACGAATACGGCGCCACCGACCCGGCCGAGTTCTTCGCCGTGGCGACCGAAACGTTCTTCACGCAGCCGCGGCAGCTCAAGCAGGTCCACGGCGAGCTCTACCGCGAGCTGGCGCGGTTCTACCGCGTGGACCCCGCCGCGTGGGACTGGGGCCGGCAGAAGTAGCACGGGCGTCTTGCCCGTGCTGCGGATTGCACGGCCAGGTCTAGGTTCGCCGGCTCAGCAGCTTCTTGAGGTGCTCGATATAGCTCTCGGCGCCGCCAGACTTGTAGCCGGTCTGGGCGATCACGCGGCCGTCAGGGGCGATGAGAAGGATCGTGGGAAAGCCTTCAATGCCGTATTGGCGGGCCAGCGAGTCGTTCTGGGCCTTGATCGCGGCAGGGGGTTCCTTGCTCCTGGGAAAATCCAGCTTCACCAGGATGAGGTTTTCCTTCGCGTAGGCCTCGAAGGCCGGCTTGGAGAAGACTTCGTTGTCCAACTTGATGCACCAGCCGCACCAGTCGCTGCCGGTGAAGTCCAGGAGCATCGGCTTGCCCGAGGCCGCGGCGGCGGCCTTGGCCTGCTCGAAATCCTCGAACCACGCCAGATTGCTCGGCGCCTGCGTCGCAGGCTTGTTGCAGCCGCGATAGGCCAAACCCGCGCCGGCGATGATCAAGGCCAACACGATCAGTTTCAGTCCGGATCGATGATTGTCCATGGCGGTGCTCCTTTCATGCATTCTAGCATTCAAGATCGCCTGGCGACTGATTAAGCCGCCGCGACCTCAGCGGCTGATTATTGGTTCTTCCGGGAAGAACGGGAGTGTATGCGTGTCCAGTTCGGATGCGTCCCGATGGGACGCTTGGGTGGGCTGTAGCGTGCGACAAGACCCCGCCGCCCCCGTCGGGGCGAGCCATGCACACGGCGGCGGCGTCCTTCGACTCGCTGCGCTCGCCCCGGACTTGCCACCGGCTAGAGTCCAGGCGTCCCTTCCGGGACGCAAAGCAGGCGGTTCGGTATTCCCGGAACCTGATTATTTCCTGAAGTTTTTGAGTTGATTACGGCGATGGTGCGAAATAGAGTTTCTGCATCATTCCTGTCGCGAGCGTAAGCCACGGACGGCGACAAGGACAAGCGAGCATGGACGACTCTCAACTGCGAACAGTTTGGCAGCAGCGACAAAAGCAAGACCGCGCCGTCGCTCTGGCCGTTCCGCTGGCGACGCTGATGAAGCGAACGCTGTCCAGGCGATATTCACAGTTCGGGGCCTTGGCCAAACTCTGGGACGAGATGATCCCCCAGTCCATCGCCGCGCACACGGCCCTGGAGAGCTTCAGCCGCGGCGTGCTGACGGTCATGGTCGACTCGGCCGCACACCGCTTCCAGCTCCAGACGCTGCTGTCGGGCGGAGTGACCAAGGCCATCCAGTCCCGCTTCGGCGGCGCCCTGAACAAGATCCGCCTGATTCCCGGACAGTTCTTCAGCCTCGACGAAGCCGGACAACAGCGGTATCAGTTCTGAGAGACGAAATTAGCCGCAGAGGTCGCTGAGGACGCAGAGGAAAGAAGTTGTTTTACTTTTTATCCTCAGCGTCCTCAGCGACCTCTGCGGCTTAATTATGGCCGCGGGGTCTGGGCCTTGGGCTTGAGCACCAATCGCGTGCGATAGATTTCCCAGTTGGCGGCCGCCGCCAGATTTACCGTTGCGAGACCGAAACCTTCCTCGCCCGGGGGCAGGATGACCATCGGCACGCCGCCGGCAGCGCAGATGCTGCTGGTGCCGGAAAGATTCTCCGCAGCGCCGTTGCAGCAGACGATGGGCATGTTGTGCGCCGTGGCATACGACGACGCGGTGGGCACGCGGTCGAAGTTGCCCATCTTGCGGTCGCCCACAGCCGCGTTGCACCATACG
Organism: Phycisphaerae bacterium; assembly: GCA_039683615.1. Lineage (GTDB taxonomy): Bacteria > Planctomycetota > Phycisphaerae > SM23-33 > SM23-33 > JAJFUU01. Next base: position 27,473 of record JBDKRA010000022.1, on the reverse strand, counting down.
AGCATCTCAGCTCCGGCCAGGCGCAGGGCGCGGATGGTCTCGGGGAACGAGCCGTCGAAGCAGTTGGTCACGCCGATGGCGGCCACTTTGGTTTTGAAGACCGACACGCGCTGGGCCTTGGGCGGCTCGTCGAAGACCTTGGTCTCATAGTCCCACGGGAACAGCGGGTTCTTGCGGTGCGAGCCCAGCCACTTGCCGTCGGCGTCGATGACGCCGATGGAGTTGAAGACCTTCTTGCCGCCGGCGGCCTTTTCCGAAAAGCCGAACGCCAGCACCATGCCGGCCGCGCGGGCGGCCTTGCGCAGTTGGGCGATCTGCTTCGAGGTGGCCGGGTCGTCGGCCAGACTTCGCCCAGCCGCACGTGCTTTGTCCGCGTCGCCGTCGACCCAGGTGAAGTACCCCTGCAGGCACATCTCGGGGCAGGCCAGCAGCTTCACGCCCCGTTTGGCCAGAGCGGCCATGGCGCGGCAGATGCGGTCGGTGTTGGCCTGCTTGCCCTTGGCGCCGTCGCAGTGGTTGGCCATCTGGTACAGCCCCGCCACGATCCCGCGCTGGCCGTCTTTGCCAACGGCCTTGAGCGAAGCCTTGCGGGTGTCGTCTGCGAACTTCTTGAAGTTGTCTAAAAACACCGGGGCAATGTCACGAAACGTCTTCACGGATGCTCCTCATCGTTTGCTTACGGGGATCAGCGCCAGCGATGTCTGCACCTGGTAGGGGCACGTGCAGCCGCTGGAGCCTTCGGGAATCAGCACCAGTCCACCGGCGGGGATAATGTTGATCCAGCAGCCCGGACGCGTGACGGACGTCAGTCGCTGGGTCTGCCCGGTCTTGAGATCGGCCACGGTCGGGTTGAACAGGCGGAAGTATGCGCCGGTAGCGGACATGGCGTACGCGCCGCAGCCGCGCTTTTCCTGGCCCCACTGGATCGGCAAGACCTTGCCGGTCTTCAGGTCGTACGCGCCGGGATTGATATACACCACGTCGCCCACGATCGATGGACGAAAGGCGTTCTCGCCGTGCGAGGCGCCCACGCCCTCGGCGCCGGTGGCCGTGTGCACGGCCTTCCACATCGCCTTGCCGGTGGCGGCGTCGAAGGCGTACAGGTCGTGGCGGAGGATGGCGCCCTTGTCGCCGACCTTCTCGGTGCGCGAACCGCACGCCACGGCCACCCCGCGCGAGACGCTCAGATACAGCATGTGCTCAACGGCCTCGAGGCCGGCGGGCATGCGGAAGAGCTCGCGGCCGCTGCGCAGATCCAGCGCCACAAGCTGCGAACCCTTGCCCACCAGCACCTCAAGCGTGCTCTTGCTGTCGGGGGCTTCTCTGGAGGCGGGGTTTGTGCTCTCGACAAAGAACACCCGCCCGCCCTCGATAGCGATGGCGGCGTTTATGATCGCGCCGGAGGCGGGAGTGTACGTCCAGGCCCGCTTGCCGCCGGCGCGGTCGAAGGCGAAAAGACTCGTGCTGGTCACCAGCGGCCGCCCGCCGTCATATGCCCAGTGCCAACTGTTCTGGTCCTGCACGCGGCGGTGCGCGCCGCTGCGCGACTCGCTGCCGATGAGCAGATCGTCCACGCTGGCAACGTAGCCCCACTCGCACTTGGCGCTGGCGGCCGCATCGAACGTGCGGCGGACCTCGCCGCTACGGGCGTCGAGGGCCAGGCACTGCCCGCCTGCCGCGATGTAGAGCACGTCGTCGCGGGCGGCCATGTTGCCGCTGTCGCGCGTGGCGTCCATGCGGGCGGATTGGGGCAGGGGCTTCTGCCAACGCATGAACCCGTTGTAGGCGTCGACGCAGTAGAGGTAGTCGTATCCCGACACGTACAGCACGCCGTTGGCCCAGACCGGCGCCGCGCCGCGGTTGTGGCGGTCGACCATCTCGCGCGGCCCCGGCGCGCCGAACCACTGCAGCGCCAGCGGGCCGTTGACCAGTTCATCGCCGCTGCAGGTGCTGTTGCCGGGGTCGGCGTAAGAGTGCGACCAGGTTCCGCCGCCCTTGAGCGCGCCGCGGCGGATCACCTCGTCGAGCGACTTGCCCAGCATCGCGACGCCCCCGCAGGGGCGCAGGATGCGAGCGAGTTCCTCGCGGTCTCCCTCGAACGCCTTGCCTTGCCCCAGGCCCTCATGAACGATCACATTAAAGAGGTAGTCGCTGTAAGGCAGCGATTTGCCATCGCGCGGCGCTCGGTGCACGCTGACGCGATGCGCCAGTCCCGCCTCGTCTACCGTCTTCTGCGCCGCAGCGCCCGCCTCGTCGCTGCCGGTCAAGCACACGACCTGGAACTGCGAACCCGCCGCGATCGCGCAGGCGAGCTTCCCGTCGCGCGCATCCGCCACCAGCGCATACCCGCGGTCAATGTTGGCGATCTTCAATATCTTTGCGATCAGCTCCGCAAGACCCGCATCGACGGCTTGCGGTTTTGCGTTCGTCGGAATCGCCGCCTGGGCCTTGTCCGCGCCGAAGCAATAGACCTTCCCCGCATCGGTGCTGACCAGCAATCGCCCGTCGCAGATCGCCAGAGCGTACGCTCTTCCCTCGACCTTCGCCTCCCAGAGAATCTTTGGTTCGCCTTTGTTGTAGTCCGGCGGAACGAACGCCGCCACCGTGCCCTCGCCGCCGGCGACGTGCACGTTCTTGCCCGCAATCAGGGCATAGCGGTATTTGCGGGCGATGGTCGAATTGAACACCAGCCCGCCCGCCTTGGGCGGCAGACCGAGGGGCCCCAGCACCGCCATCTTCGGCACGGCGCCAGTCTGCGCCTGGGCCGCTCCACCTGCATTGTGCAGGTACCCCTGCGCAGAATCGTCGATCTTCCTGCTCGCCAGCAGCTTGCCGGTCTGCACGTCCAGGCAGCAGTAATACACGCCGTACGTCGGGAAGATGCCCGCACAAAAGTACGCCTTGCCGCCCTGCACCAAACCGCCCGCCCGCACCGGCCAGGCGCTGGTGATGCGCCCGGTGCCCCCGATTCGCCGGTCGCGCTCGGTCAGGCGGGTCTTCCATTTCAGCCGCCCGTCGGCAAAGGCAACGCTGTACACGCATCCGTCGTCGCTGCCGAAAATCACGCTCTCGTCGACCACCGTCGGCGCCAGGCGCACCGGGCCTTCGGTGGCAAACGTCCACACCACTTTGCCGTCGGACGTGTCCAGGCAGTACACCTTGCCCTCGGCCGACGATCCGAACAGCACGCGCCCCCGTGCCGCGACAAGCTGGTCCACCACGTCGAACATGACCATCGGTTTGAGATTGCGGCGGTTGTGATAGTAATCGTGATGCGCAGGCCCGGGCCAACTCGGCTCGGGTAAGGCCGACTGGTGTACCCACTGAAGCTGCAGCGGCATGGCCAGCGTCTCATCGCACGCCCCGCTGCGCGCGGGGTTCTGCATGTACGTGGGCCAATCACCCCGCGCGGCGCTCAGCGACAAGGTCATGACGCCAAGAGCGGCCAACCAGGCGGCCGCCGATTTGCGATGGATCGATCTTACGAGCATTTTGCCCTCATCTGTACAACCCCCCATAGCGGGCGTGGGAGTTCCTCGATCAGGAAAACAGGAAAGTGGCGATTTCCCAACCGCAAGAAAACACGGATGCCGCTTCCGGCCGCAATCGGGCTGTTACCGGGGTTTGCAGATGATGATCGAGTTGTTCTGTCCGCCGAAACCCATCGAGTTGCTCATGACGTACTTGACGTCGGCTTTGCGCGGGGCATTGGGGACGTAGTCCAGGTCGCAGTCGGGGTCGGGGCTGTTCAGGTTGGCGGTGGGGGGGAGAACCTGGTCTCGCAGCGCCAGCACGCACGTCAGCAGTTCGGTGGCCCCGGCCGCGGCGATCAGGTGTCCGAGCATGCTCTTGACCGACGAGACGGGCACCTTGTACGCCTGGTCGCCGAAGGCCCGCTTGATGGCCTTGGTCTCGACCTCGTCGTTCTGCTTGGTCCCCGTGCCGTGGGCGGAGATATAGTCGATGTCCTCGGGCCTCAGGCCCGCGTCGGCCAGGGCGGCCGTCATGGCTGTGGCGGCGCCGTCGCCCTCGGGGTCCTGGTCGGTGATGCGGAAGGCATCGGCGGAGGAGCCGTAGCCGATGATCTCGGCAAGCATCGGGGCGCCGCGACGCTTGGCCGACTCATATTCTTCGAGGATGATGATGGTCGCGCCTTCGCCGATGACGAACCCGTCGCGCGTCGAATCGAAGGGGCGGCTGGCCGACTCGATGGCGTCGTTGCGCCGCGAGAGGGCGGTCAGCCGGATGAACCCGGTGATGCCCAGCGGGTGGATCATGCTGTGGGCCCCGCCGCTGATGATCGTCTCGACCATTCCGGTGCGGATCTGGCAGGCGGCTTCGCCGATGGCCTGTGTGCTGGCGGCGCAGGCGGTCAGGACGTTGAAGGCCGGACCGCGGGCGTCGAACTCGGCGGCCAGGTGCGCCACGACCATGTTGGCTTCCTGCTCGACCTCGCGGTAGAGCTCCATCCGCTCGAAGGCGAGCCTGGCCCAGCTCTTGTGATCGAGGGCGTTGTCACGCCACGAATCGGTGATGCACGAGACAAACTTTTCAAAGTCCAGGCTGCCCTCGCCGCTGCCGAGATAGATGCCCAGGCGGTCGCGGTCGAGGCTGGTGCAGCCTTCCAGGGCGGCGGCCTTCCAGGCCTGGCAGGCGGCGCCGAGGGCGAAGCGGGCGTGCCGGCCGGCGTGGGCATGCTTGGCCGGGTCGGGCACCTGCGTGGCGAAATCGTACCCGCGCACCTGGGCGGCGAACTTGCTGGGGAAGGTGCCGGCGTCGAAGATTTCGATAGGGTAGAAGCCCTTCTGCACCGTCAGCAGACTGTGCCAGGTGTCTTCCACCGTGTGGGCCAGCGGGTTGACCGTGCCCATGCCCGTAATGACGACGCGTCGTTTCATCATGACTGATACCGCTTGAAGACGCAGACGGCGGACTGCCCGCCGATGGTGAAGGCGCTGGTAACGGCATACTCGAACTTGCCCTGCCGCGGGGCGGCCGCGAAGTCCAGCACGCTTTCGCACGCGGGACGCTCGAAGTTGACCGTTGGCGGAATCACCTGCTCGTGCAACGCCTTGCAGGCCAGGATCATGTCCATCCCGCTGGCGCCGGCAAAGAGGCAGCCCACCGCCCCGGTGAGCGTGGCGGCAGGCAGCTTGCCGACGCGGCCGAAGACTTCCGTCCACGCGGCGGCCTCGACCTCATCTTCGCCCGGAACGGCCGTGCCGTGCGCGATGGCCAGCCCGACATCCTCGGGTCCGATGCCCGCGCTTCTCAGGGCATTTTTCAGCGCGCCGGCCAGGTTGCCGCAGGTGGGGCGCTCCAGGTCGATCCCGTGCGGGTCGCAGGCGGCCGCAAAGCCGACCAGCTCGGCATGGATGCGGGCGCCGCGACCGGCCGCGCGGTCCATGTCTTCCAGAATCAGCAGTCCGCCGCCCTCGCCGATGGCGAAGCCCGCGTGGCCGGCGTCGAAGGGGCGGCACGCGGTAGTGGGGGCGTCGTTGCGTGTCGTGCACGTGCGGTGCATCAGCGTCTGGCGCAACAGGCCCATCGGGTTGAGTTTGCTCTCGGCCGAACCTGCGATCACCACGTCGGCAGCGCCGCGCAGGATCCACTGGGCGGCCTCGCCGACGGACATATGCCCGCTGGCGTCGCCGCAGGTGATGTTATTGCTGGGGCCTTCGGCCTTGTGAATGATGGTCGTGTGGCAGGACAGCATATTGGGCAGGTATTTCAGCAACCACAGCGGCGTGAGGTTGTTCATGCCGGTGATGCCCCAGGTCTTGTAGTCGAACTTGCCGTCGACAAGACTGGTGATCAGGGCCGTGCCCAGCTCGGGCAGCTCGGCGCACATGAGTCCGGCGCCGATGTTGCAGCCGAGGCGCTTGGGCTCGACGTTGGGCGTCTGCCCTTCCATGCCGGGGGTGATGAGGCCCGCGTCGCGCACGGCCAGGTCGGCGCAGGCGACGGCGATCTCGATGTCGCGCGCCATGACCTTGACGGCTTTGCGGTAATCCTTGGGCACGAACTTTCGCGCCGAGAAGTCGCGGATCTGCCCGCCGATGTGCGTGGGAAAGCCTGTGGCGTCGAAGCCTTCGATGGCGGCAACGCAAAGCTTGCCCGCCAGCGTGGCCTGCCAGAACTCGTCCAGGCCCACGCCGGAGGGGGTCACTACCCCCGCTCCGGAGACGGCGAGACGGCGATCAGGCATTTGCCGCTCCCAGGAACGGCTGGATGAGCCGTTGGAACTGTCCAGTGAACACGAAATTTTCCTCGGGGAACTTCAGCCCGGCCATGTTCTGGTCCACGTGCGAGTACATCAGATCGACGATGCCGATCTGCTTGCCGTTGCGCCAGACGATGCCGTTGGTCAGCGCCGCTTGCGGGGCCAGCGTGTCGATCTTGACCTCGTAGAGCAACTGGTCGCCCGGGACGACGATGTCGGTAAACTCGGCCTTGGAGATCTTGCCCAGGACGACCTTTTCCTTGAAGTGCATCGCGTGTCCGACGAGCAGCCCGCCGGTCTGTGCGGTGCCCTCGATCATCAGCGACACGGGCATGATCGGGAATGCCGACCAGTGATCGTGCAGGTGGTCTTCGGCCAGCGAGACGTTCTTGAGGCCGACGGCTCGCTTGCCGGGCTCGAACTCCACGAGACGGTCAATCCAGTACCAACGCATGCCAAGCTCCCAATCGTCCGGATCGCGCTGCGGGTTGCCCCTCAGGCAACCTTGGTGCGAACGTAATTGCAGATCGTTTTTACGCGAAAGAGATTCGTCATTTTGTTGATGTCGGGGTCCTGCTGGAAGTCGGTGAAGTCCGCATGGGGCATGCGTTCTTTCAACTGCGTCAGGCCCGACTCGGTCAGCTTGCCGTCCTTGACGTACTCGGGGTTGTTCAGGATGTTGTCCGGGAACAACTCGCCGCGCGGGATCTTGATGTCGAAGGCCTTTTCCAGGCGGAAGACGATGTCGAGAAAGTCGATCGACTCGGCGCCAAGGTCTCCGGTGAGGGTCGCTTCCGGCGTGACTTCTTCTTCGTCAACGCCCAGGGCGTCCACCAGCGTCTCTTTCACTTTTTCGAAAACTTCCACTTCAGTCATCAGGCGTTCTCCTTGATGCCTTTCGTCAGGTTAGAATTCAGCCGCCAAAGGTTCCACCTTCCGGCGGTTCGGGTCTTATCTATAGAGATTTTCGCCGCAAAAGTCAATGCCGCCCCGGCGGCGAGAGTCCGTCAGCATACCCCAGCCGCCGCCAAGGCGGCCGGGCCTCCGCACAGGTCGAACTCGCGTTTGAGGCCGGCAACAATCTCCTGGTCCGACGCGGCGGGGTGGCCCTTGTCGACCAGGTTGAAGCTCGTCAGTTCCATCCGGACGACCGAAACCGTCGGTTTGTCGCCGACAAAGCCGTTGCCCTTGAGCCGGGCGGTGTTTCCCTCGAGGGAAACCAGCTCCACTTCGCATCGCAGCACCTGTCCGGGCGCCACGAAATTTGCGTATCGCACGTTGACGGCCTTGGAGAGCACCACGATGCTGTTGGAGAAGTTCTGTTTGAGCCTCACCAGCCAGGCGGCCGCCTGCGTGAGCGATTCGAGCATCAGCACGCCGGGCATGACCGGGAAGATGGGAAAATGGTCCGCCAGGTACTCCTCGGCCAGCGAGAGCACCTTGGTCGTGACGATCTTCTTGCCCGGCACGATCGACTCGATTTTGTCCACAAGCTGAAACTTCATGGCGTCGCCTCATCCCCCACCTGGCCAAAGATTGGGGGGTTTTAGTCGTTCAGCCCCGGCAATGCAAGCGCATTTTTGGCCGGCGCCCAGTGGCATGGGCGTCCCCAAGGGACAGGCCCCCCCATGCCACAACGCTGCCGACGAACAAAATTCTGCAAGCCCACTCGACTTAGCGCGGCCGCATGGCGATAATTCCGACACGGGTGCATACAATCTTGAGTCAGGGCAGGCGAAGGACAACGATTATGATTACCAAAGGACGTAGAAAGGGCACGTATCGTTTTGTGCTGCGGGCGGTTGACGGGGCGACCAAGGCCCAACTCGCCGGGACATTCAACGAGTGGACGCCCCAGCCGATGCGGCTGACCAAGGATGGGCAGTTCGTTGCCGAGGTGCCCATGTCCAAGGGAACGTACGAGTATAAGTTCATCGTCGACGGCAAGTGGATTCTGGATCCCGACTGCAGCGACATCGCCGCCAACGACGTCGGGACGTTCAATTCCGTCTTCCGCGTGAAGTAGCCATCGCCGGCCGGACTTGCAGGAGCATTCGATGAGCGTGATCGCGGATCTGACGGAGATGGGCAAGCGGATGGTGCGGGCCAATCTGGTTGCCGGCCCCGGCGGCAACATCAGCGCCCGCGACGGGCGGCGGATGATCTGCTCGCCCAGCGGATACGACCTGGACGCCATCGGCGTGCGCGACTGGGCGGTGGTGGACCTCGCCCGCGAGCGGCAGGTGCGCGGCGCCAAGGCCACCTGCGAGTTCGAGTTGCACCTGCGCGTGCTGCAGGCCCGCCGCGACGTGAACTTCATCTGCCACTCGCACCCGGCGACGGTCGTCGGGCTGATTTCCGGCGGGCAGGACCTCCAGCCCTTCACGCCGGACTTCGTGACCTTCGTCGACCATATCGTGCATCTGCCGTATATGATGATCGGCGGCAGCGAGTTCGCCCGCGCCGTCGCCAAGGCCGCCGCCGGCGGGGCCAACTGCGTGGCCATCCGCAACCACGGCCTGGTGACCTTCGGCGCCACGATGCGCCAGGCCCTGACGCGCACGATCGTGATCGACGATCAAGCCCGCGTGCAGATGGCCGCCCTCATCGCCGGCAAGCCCAAACCCCTGCCCCGCCGCACGCAGGACATTATCCGAAAGCTGGACTTTGAGGTGATAAGGCAGAAGCTGCAGTGAGTTTTGCTCACCACTCACCACTCACCACTCACCACTCACCACTCACAACTTCTCCAACGGGAACATCGCGTACGTCATGCGGCGATATTGTTCCTGGAACCCTGCGTCGAGATAGAGCCTCAGCGCGTAGCTGTTGCCCGCGTCGACGGCCAGGGTGAGCGATTGGTATCCCGACGTGTACGCCTGTGCCGCTGCTCGCGCCAGGAGTTTGCGGCCCAGGCCTTTGCCCCGCGCCGCCGCGGCCACGCCCAGATACACTACGTCGGTCCCGGCGCCGTCGTGCGAGGCGTTGACGAGTACGCATCCGGCAGGGGCATCATTTATGAAAGCGATCCACCACGACTTGGGGGAGAATATCCCGCTGGCCTTGTGTCCGGCGATCACGTCGGCGATCTGCCGCTTGCCCCGAAGCGGCGGGCAGTCCAGCGAGCTCTCGTACGAGGCCTTGATGACGGCCGCGAGATGGTCCTGCGTGAACTGCCCGTAGCGGCGCCAGACGATGCTGGGATCGTCGAACTCCTCCGGCGGGGCTGCCAGGTCCAGGCGCATGTAGATCAACTCCGCGAGCAGGTCGAAGCCCGCCCGGCGCAGCAGGTCGCTGTCGCGGCGATCCTCGGGCGAGAAGGCCGCCTGCACCAGCGACAGCGGACCCTCGGCCAGTGCCGCCGGGGCGATGGCCGCCAGCAGCGCCGTCAGCGAGTCCTCGTTTACGCCGGCGGCGGAGGGCGGGCTGTAGTAAAGCATGCCCGTGCGCCCGGCGCTGGCGAGGATCATGGCGGCCGCTTCGCATCGCCCGCCACGTTGCAGCCACCACAGCCACGCCTCGCCCACGCGCGAGTCGAGCAGATGCCGCAGGGCGGCGGTGCGCTGAGCGGCCATGTACCCGCTGTCGCGCCCCGCGGCGACGAACGCCACCGCCGATCGCTGCCGGCGAGGCGGAACAGAAACAATCTGCACATCCATGTCGGGCATGGCAGAATGGTAACGAGTCGCGGCAAAAACGGGGAAGAAAAACCGAGGACGACGACGAGGACGAGGACGACGATGACGACGATGACGAGATAAGACATCTTCTGCCGTTAGCGGTCGAGCCCCGACGGGATCTTCGACTTGCTCGACGCGGTCATCTGGTTGCCCAAGAACGCGCGGTGCAAGCCCCGCCGCTAATGGATGCATCGGAGCATTCTTCTCGTTTTCGTCCTCGTCCTCGTCGTCGTCCTCGGTTTCTTCCCTCTTCAGTACGAATTACCTTTTCAGCCCTTGATAAACCCCAGGCGGAGGTTTATTCTTTAAGGCGTCCTCGTGGCGCGGGTCGATACCAGTAGGCGCGGGCCCGCCGGGCCCTTGTGGAGCTTGACTATGAGACGACTGGTGACTGTGGCACTGCTGGCAGCCATCGTGGCGACCCTGACCGTCAACATGGCGCACAGCGAACCGCCCAAGCCTTCCGAAGCCCAGTTCAAGTGGCAGTTCGACTTCCGCTACGATCCGCCGCGCCCCATCCAGGTCACGCTGCCCGGCGAGAAGACCAAACGCACCTTCTGGTACGTGATCTTCACTGTCACCAACCGCACCGGGGTCGACCGCTCGTACGTGCCGGCATTCGAACTCTACACCGACACCGGCCAACTGATGGCCGCCGGACGCAACACGCCGACGTTCGTGTTCAACAAGATCAAAGAGCTCCACAACCTGCCGCTGCTGGTGACCATGACCAGCCTGATCGACAAGACCCTCCTGCAGGGCGAAGACAACGCCCGCCACAGCGTGGCAGTCTGGCAGGACATTGACCCGGCGGCCGGCGGGTTCGACATCTTCGTCGGCGGTCTCAGCGGCGAGACGGCCGTGGTCAAGCTGCCCCAGCCTGTCAAGACGATGCAGTACGACTCGCGCGGCCAGGCCAAGGAAGTCATGACCGACCAACTCCTGCTGACCAAGCAGTTGCAGCTCACATATAAGCTGCCCGGCGAGGCCTCGGCCCGCGTCTACAACCCGGCCGTCTTCGCGGGCAAGCAGTGGGTTATGCGGTGAGTTTGGTAGCCGGTGGCCAGTAGCCGGTAGGGATGAATGGATGGATGGATGGGAAAAAACGTCCCTCGTCCAACCATCCAATCGTCCAATCATCCAACCATCCAACCAACCATCGCGATTCACTTGGTCTTTTTGCCTGCCAGGTCTATCGCTAGATTGATGGCGGCGATCATGCTGGCGGGGTTGGCCTTGTTGCGGCCGGCGATGTCGAAAGCGGTCCCGTGGTCGGGACTGGTGCGGATGATCGGCAGGCCCAGCGTCAGATTCACCGCCGAGTCCCAGGCCAGCAGCTTGATGGGGATCAACGCCTGGTCGTGATACATCGCCACCACGCAGTCGAACTTTCCATCGACGGCCTGGCGGAAGATCGTGTCGGCGGGCAGTGGGCCGATGGCGTCGATGCCGGCCTCGGTCGCCAGCAGAATCGCCGGGGCGATGATGCGGGATTCCTCGTCGCCGAATCGCCCCTCCTCGCCGGCGTGGGGGTTGAGGCCCGCCACAGCGATCTTGGGCTTGGCGATGCCGAACCAGCGTTTCAGGGCCTGGTCGGCCAGGTCGATGGGGTTGAAGACGGCCCCGATGGTGATCAAGTTGCGCAGGTCGCAGACCGCATGGTGCGTCGTCGCCAGGGCCACCTTGAGCTGCGGCGAGACGAACATCATCGTCACGTTCCGCACGCCGCAGCGCTCGGCGAGCAGCTCGGTGTGCCCGGGGAACCGCTTGGCCCCGGCCATCTGCCAGGAGGTCTTTGAGATCGGGGCGGTGACGAGGGCGTCGATGACGCCTGTCCGCGCCGCGGCAATCGCGTCTTCCAGAAACGCCAGCGACGCCAGCCCGCCCAGGCGGCTGGGGCCGCGGGGCATAGACGAGGGCTGGGCGACTTCATCGTAATCGGCAGCCACCATCTCCAGGTCCAGGCGGCGCAGGTCTTCGTGATGGACGCGCACGGTGCCCAGGTCGATTTCAGCGGTGTCGGCGGTGTAGGCGAGCTGCTCGTAGAATCCGAAGATGACGAACCGCGCGCGGTTTCGCAGCTCGCGCGAGGCCAGTGCCTTGACGATCACCTCGGCGCCGACGCCGCAGGGGTCGCCCATGGTGATTCCGATTGTGGGCCTTGCGTCATCCATAGGAGAACACGAATGACACGAATAGAAGCTTTGCCACAGAGATCACAAAGAACACAAAGAGAGGGCAAGGCTCCTGTCGCGTCACTCCTCAGGTCATACGAACCCCGCTTTGCGGAGTTTTTCCAGAGACAATCCCCCGCCTTCGCCGCCGGCGATCTGATTCAGATAACGGCGGACATATTTGCCGATGAGATCGACTTCCACGTTCACTTGGTCGCCCGCCCGCAGGTTGGCCAGCGTCGTGTCCTTGTGCGTCGTGGGGATGATCGCCACGCTGAAGGTTCCTTGCCCGACGTCAACCAGCGTCAGCGAAACGCCATCGAGTGCGACCGAGCCCTTGGGCACCATCTGGTCGGTCACGTCGGCCGCGGCGGCAAACTCGATCACCCATTCGTTGCCGCGGCGGACGTTCTTCACCGTCGCGCGGCCGTCGACGTGCCCCTGCACCAGGTGCCCGTCGAGGCCGTCCTGCAGCGTCAACGCGCGCTCGAGATTAACGCGGGCGCCGGCGACAAGTCTGCCCAGACCGGTGCGCCCGAGCGTCTCGGCGATCACGTCGAAGTCGGCGACCGCTCCGGCGATCGCGCTGGCTGTCAAGCACGCGCCGTTGACGGAAACGCTGTCGCCAATGCTCAAGCCCTCGGCCAGCGGGCCAATGTCGATGCTGAGCCGCCGCGAACCGCTACGGTCGACGGCGGCCTTGATTGAGCCCACATGTCGTATGATTCCTGTGAACATGGCAGGAATATGCTAGGCAATGGGCGGGGGTTTCGCCATTGAAAAGGATTGCGGATGGCGGATTTCGGATTGCGGATTGGCCAGCCAACAGGTACGGTTCCACTCCAAGGCATCGAGGTTAGAGGTTAGAGTAACAGCCACCGCTTGCGGACTCTAACCTCTCACCCCTAACCTTGTTCGGGGGCGTGGCAGCGCCGAGCAAGCTCGGCCGCTAAAGGAGAATCGCTCATGCGTGTAACGCTGATTGGTCCGCCGCAGTCGGGTAAGAGCATGCTGTTTTCGGCCGTCGCCGTGGCAGGGGGGTCGCACGTGGATCTGTCGCGCGGCGACCAGCCGCACATGGCCATGGTCAAGGTGCCCGACGAGCGGCTGGAGTGGCTCTCGGAGCATTACAAGCCCGAGAAGACCACGCCGGCCGAACTGGAGTTTATCGACCTGCCCGGACTGGACCTCTCCGACGACGCCGGGCGCACCCGTGCCCGCGCGCACTGGGCGGCCATGCGGCAGAGCGACATGCTCGTCTTTGTCGTGCGGGCATTTGAACAGTCCGACGCGCCGGCGTACCGCGACCGCGTGGACCCGCAGGCCGACGTCGAGGAACTCATCGGCGAGATGATCTTCGCCGACATGGACCAGGTCTCCAGCCGCATCGACAAACTGCACGCCTCGATCAAGAAGCCCTCGCGCGACCACAAAGACGAGCAGCGCGAGCTGGAGCTCATGGAGCGCCTGCTGGCCGCGCTGGAAAACGAAAAGCCCATCAGCACGGCTTTGACCAGCGACGCCGAGGGCAAGCTGGTGCGCAGCTTCGCCTTCCTGTCGCAGAAGCCCATGCTCGTGGTGCTCAACTGCGGCGAGGATTCGCTGGGCGAGCCCGCGCCCGAAAAAGTGCACGGCCTGCCGGCGCTGCAGCTTTCGGCCCAGATCGAGTCGGAGATCGCCCAACTGCCCCCGGCCGAGCGCCAGGAGTTTCAGGCCGACCTGGGCCTGACCGGCAGCGCCCGCGACCGGCTTGTCCAGGCCTGCTACAGCGGCCTGGGGCTGATCTCGTTCCTCACCAGCGGCGAGGACGAATGCCGCGCCTGGACGATCCCGGCTGGCACCGAGGCCGTCGTCGCGGCGGCGGAGATTCACTCCGACATCGCCCGCGGATTCATCCGCGCCGAGACGGTCAGCTACGCAGACTTCCGCTCGGCCGGCGACTTCAAGAACGCCCGCGCAGCCGGAAAGGTCCGCCTGGAAGGCAAGAACTACGTCGTGCAGGACGGGGATATTATTAACTTCAGGTTTAACGTCTGACCGAACTGGTTAGCTGGTTAACTGGTTACCTTGTTAACTGGTTGACCGGTTAATTGGGGTCCCGTTAACGAGTCAACCAGATAACCAGTCACTAACTCTGTTTGTTTTCTGGGCGGGGGCGACATGGTAGAATCCTCAGACCGTGAGCGCATCGTTGACACAATCTCAAAAGCGGCGGTGGTGGCAGGTCGCCCTGCGCGTGGCTTTGGCGGCCGCGGTGGTGCTGGTGGCGGCATATGTGACGCTGCCGTACTGGTTGCCGGCGGCGTCGCTGCGCAACTGGTTGACCAGCGAGCTGAGCCGCCAGACTGGCTTGAAGGTGACCATTGGCGAGGGGCTGCAGACGCCGCCGGGGGAGCGGCCGGCGGACGACTTCCGCGTCACGTGGCGCAACGACATCGAGATTCGCCACCTGACGTTTCGCGAGAGCGACCGTTTCGGCGGGGGCAAGATGATCTTCATCGACCGCGTGCGGGTGGACTTCTCGCCGCTGGACATGCTGCTGCGCCGCCGCATCGAGTGGATGACGCTGCAGGGGCTCGAGGTCAACGTGCGGCAGGACCAGGAGGGCAACTGCAACCTGGCGCCGCTTCAGGGTCTGCAGCTCGACCTGGCCACCCAGCACATCCGCGTGCAGAACGCGACGCTTCGCGTCACGCCCAGTCGCTCGCGGCAGATGCTGACGATGAAGATCAGCGACATGGAATATGTCGCCGGCAAGATCCAGCACGTGGCGCTGGGCTACGTGACGGTCTCGGCGTTGCTGGAGCAGGAGCCCTCCAACGCCCCGGTGAGCCTGCAGTACAACGGCAGCGCCGCCCCGGCGCGGACTCGCTTCGGCTTCAGTAACGTCGAGCTCTCGCAGCTCAACGTGGCGGGCCTGCTGAATCTGCCGGTGCGCAAGCTTTCGGGCCGATGCAGCGGGTGGGTGGACCTGGCCTTCGACGCCGACGGCGAGACGGGGCAACTGCCCTTCGAGGTGGACCTGTCGGTGGAGAACCTGGACGTTCAGCCGCTTCAGGGTCCGCACCTGCCGCCGGTGCCGCAGGCGGGGATGAGCGTCAAGGCGGTCTACCACCTCAACGGCCTGCTGGACGTGCTGGAGGGCAAGGTGACGCTGCCGGGCATCGACGTGCGCGGCAAGGGCAGCCTCATGACGCGCAGCGGCGGCGAGGCGATCGACGGGATCGACTCGCTGGAGATCAGCGAGGGCGTGGTGCATCCGGGGCGCCTGGCGGCGCTGCTGAGCGGACGTAGTGACGCCCTGGGCGACCTGGTCATTGCCGGGCCCGTGCGCGTGGGGCGGCTGACGCTCCGGCACGAGGGCCCGCGCGTGCGACTGGCCGCCAACCTCAACGCCACCGACGCCCAGGTGCGCTATGGCGGCGACGTGCTCAAGCTCGGCGGACGCAGCGCCCTGCTGGACGTCGAGGCCACGCTCGATCAGCGCACGGCCGCGGTGGATCTCGAACTGGTGCGGATCTCGGTGGGGGGCAACAGCCTGATCGCGCGGGGCACGCTGGGCGACGCGGGGGCGGCGATGGAGCAGATCGTCCGCGAGAAGGGGCCGGTCCTGCGCACGGCGCTGGCGCACCTGACGGCCATGAAACTCCGCGGCGAATGGGAAATTCACGATGCCGAGGCGCTGCTGGACCTGTTGGGTCCGCGGCTTCGCCGGCAGTGCCAGATCGACTTGGAGGGTTCGGCCACGGGCAAGTGGTATCTTCAGCCTTCGGCCGACATCGGGCTGCATATTTCCGCCGACGTTCCCGGCGGCACGCTGCTGACGATCGGGCGGCGCGTGGCCAAGCCGCCGGGGCAGGCGCTGCGCCTGACGATGGCGGCCGGGTTCGACCTGGCCAAAACCGCCTGCACTAACATCAGCATGGATGTGACGATGGGCCCGGCGCGCCTGGCGCTGGACGACGGGTTCGTCTCGCTGGTGGCCGACAAGGACGGCAAGATCGCCGCCGGGGGCAAGTTCTCACTGACGGGCACGCGCACGCTGCTGCAGTGCGTTCCGGACCGCCCCGAGTGGCTGCGCGTCATCGACGGCGACTTCACGGCTGCCTGCAAGGTGCAGATCCATCCGGCCGCCCAACAGGTGCAGGCCCAGGTGGCGCTGTCGCAGATGAACGTATACGGCCACCCCACCCCCGGCGACCAGCGAACGCCGGGCGAGAAGCCCTGGCAACTCCAGGGCGAGATGCTCCTCGACGCGGCGCTGACGCTGAAAGACGCCTCGACGCTGGACATGTCGTTGACATGCGAGGCCCAGAAGATGTCGTTCGACACCGGCGGGCCGCTTCCGCGGTGCAAGCCGGCCGCTGCGCCCGCGCGGCTGCAGTTCGACGGCCGGCTCGTGCGGGAAAGAGGCACGGCCGCCGTCACTGTCAATACTCTGCACGTGACGATCGGCAGCAGCGCCGTGCGACTGGGCGGGTCGGCGGCGTTCACCGAGGCCGAGGCGCCGCTGGCGCCGATCCCGGCGCGCGTCGACTCGTATCACCTCAACCTCAATGCCGTCTGCCTGCTCGATCGGGCGCTGCTGGACCTGGTGCCCGAGCTCAAGGGTCCCGTCGCCGAGCACCAGATCAGCGGCTCGCTCGAGACGGATATCACTCTGGCCGACAGCGGCCAAGGCGCCCGACTCACTGCCCGCGTCGACGCGGGAAAACTCGCCGTCAACTCGGCGGCGCTTAAGGTGCGCAAGCCCGCGGCCCTGCCGGCCACGGCCAAGATCGACGCCGCCTTCGGCGCCGACGGCCGGAGCTTCGACCTGACGACGCTGGAGCTGCGGCTGGGTGCGCTGGATGTTCAGGCCGGCGCCACCGGCGTCGTGGTTCCCACAGCCGGCAGCGCCCTGCCGCGCGTGACGCCCAAAGAGGTGCATCTGACGGCGTCGGCCCCGGACGTGGCGGCGCTGGAGGGCCTGGTCGGGGACATTCGCACGTACGTGCCTTCCGGCGACTTTCGCCTGAAGCTGCAATGGCGCGACGACAATGGCGGCGTGCTGCCTCGCGTCGAGCTGACTACCAGCGGCCTGGGTGTGAGGCTCGGGGGCAAGACCGTCCAGGTCAAGGGGCAGATGACCGCCCAGAACGTCCGTCTGACGCCCGGCGCGGCCGCACCTGTGAGCATCGAGAAGCTCGCCCTGGCGCCGCTGGAGATCAGCGTCGAAAAGAACTCCCTCGCCCTGGTGGCGGACCTGGCGGACCTTCCGGACAAGCCTTCCGGCACATTCACGCTGCTGGCCGCGGCTGTCGATGCCGATGAGCTATCCCGCTGGGTCAGCCCGCCGGCGAGTGGCGCCGCCTCGCGCCCCGCCTCAGGCCCCGCCGCCCTGACGGCAGTGGAGGGTGGCGCCCTGCTGGGCCGCGCGCAGGAACTGATCGCCCAGGCGTCGCCTCGCCTGCTGGCCTGCGACATATCGGGGCGGGCGGAGATCGATTCGCTGCTGATGACCGATGCGGGCACGGGCAAGCCCTTCCACCCGCGGCAGGTGACGGTGTGGGTGTCGCTGTCGCGCGGGCTGTGCAAGGTGAACTACGCCGCCGCTCTTTCGGGTGGGACCCTGGCGGTGAATTATGCGGTGCACCTGGCCGACAAGACGCCGCTGGTCAGCACGCAACTGTCGCTCAAGGATGCCGTCGCCACCGACACCATCCAGAGCCTGCTCAAGGCTTCGTTCCCCGGCAACACTGTCGAGGGCACGTTCAGCCGCACCGAAGACAGCACCCTGCCGCTGCGGGACCTGGTCGCCTCGGTCCTGGACAGCCGCTACCCGCTGCACCCCCGAGGCGTCGCGCAGACGGTGGCGGTCGACGGCATCGTGCGCGGCCGCGCGGCGCCGATGTTCGTCACGCGCGTCTTCCCCGGGCTGAACCTGACGCAGTACAACTACCGCCGCATGACGGGGTTTGCGGAGCTACGCGAGGACGGCTCGGTGGTCAACGACCTGGTCTTCGACGGCTCGAAGTACGACCTGTACATGGAAGGGGTCACCGACGCCAGCATGGTGGGTCGCTACCAGGTGGGTCTGATCCTGCTGGGCACGCCGCAGAGCGCCGACTTCAACCACCGCTACCGCCAGGGGCGCGTTCCGATCCTCAAGTCCAAGGCCCAGGTCGTCAAGGGGCAGATGGTCGACGAAGAAGTCACGTATCCCTGGCCCAACGAATCGCTGTTTACCATGTTTCTCGAGAACAACATCTTTTACCGGATCTGGTTGAACTCCAAAACCAAGCCCGCCGCGCCGCCGGCCGAGTCTGACCCGCATGCCTCGAAGTAGGAGAACAACCTTTGACCACCATCGCGGCCTGCACCCGCTGCTGCGACAGGTGGCGTGGTGGAAGACGGCGCTGTTCATGACGATCAACGCGGCCGCCTTCGCCGCCGTTTGCGCGTTCCAGCAGTACCTGGCCAGCGGGCGGTGGATCAACGTCGGCGCGGCGGCGTATCTGCAGGACGTCAAGAAGCCCATCGGGCAGATCCTCCTGCACCCGCTGCCGGTGCTGCAATATCCGTGGATGATCCTGATCACCGGGCTGCTCCTGGCGATCCTGGTCTTCCTGCCGGTGATCATCGCGGTGCTGTACCACCTGCGATTCGCCGCCATCTTCATCGTCATCCAGGCCCTGGTCTCGCACACGCCGGTGCTGGCGGGCTTCTCGGCGATCGGGTGCCTGCTGGCCGCCCGTACGCGCCTGCGAAGCGACATGCCCTTCGTCGCGGCGCTGCTGGGGCTGCTGCCGGCGGTGGTCTACCTGCACCTGATGGGCTACCTCGGTCTCAACACCGCCACGGTCATGTCGCTGCAGCGGTGGGTGCTGTATGCGCCGTTCCTGGTGGCCACCGTGGCGGCGGTGCTGGCCTGCGGCCTCGTGCTGACGCTGGCGAACCTGACGGGCTTCCGCCCCGGCGTGGTCTGGCCGGTGCTGCTGGCGATGACGGCCGCTCCGACGACCTTCTTCTACACGCAGGTCGGCGCCGATGAACTGGACTATCGCATGCTGGTAGACCGCCTTCCGCCCGGCGACGCGATGCTCGAGACCCGCAAGCTCGATGAGTGGATCGCCGCCAGCAACGCCCAGGGCCTCAGCGGCCAGACGCTGACGAACCATATCGGGGCCGACCTCAAGACGCAGCGCGCCCGCATCTTCGACCGCTGCAAGCGATTCCTGGAATTGCACCCGGCCAGCCCGCGATGCCCCGAAGTCCTCTGGGTGCAGGCGCAGGGCATGAGCCTGCAGATCGACCGCCGCGCCTTGGCCGGCGGCCTGATCGTCTATACTTCGACATGGCCTATGGCGACGTCACAGGTCAACTACAACCAGTTGGTCCAGGATTTCGCGCCCACACGGCAGGCCGCCCTCGCGCGGCTGCAGCTTGCACAGCTGGCCATGCGCAGCGGAGACGCTCACGTGGCCATCGAGCAACTCCTGGTGGCCGAGCGCGGGCTCAGTTCGGCCCTCAATAGCATCCAACGCCGAACCAGCGACGCCGACATCTTCGTGCCCAAGGCGGCCGTGCCCAGCACGACGTATCTGGCCGACCGGCTGTTCTGCGCACAGAGATTGATCGCCGTCATGAAGGAAGGCGGCGTCGTCACGCCAAGGGGAAAGAGCAAGTGGCAGATCAATCCCCAGGCCGCTGCCGCGCTGGCGGCGTATCTCGAGGTGGAACCTTTGTCGCCCGGCTACGCCCAGGCGATGCGCGACCTGGCCCAGGCCCACGCCGCCAGTTCGCTCGGGCCGTTCCTGCGCCTGCAGGCGGCCAAAGCGGCGCTGGTCCAGCCGGGACAGGCGCCGGCCGGTATGCTGCGGTCCGCCCAGGACCTGCAAACTCTTGCTTCGCCCCGCCCGCTCGACTACCTTTCCGCCGAAGCGAACTACGCCCTGGGCCAACTGTACGGGCGGTTGCCCGCGGGGGCGCAGGCCAAGGGCTCGCAAAGGGAGTATTATCAAGCGGTGGCCCATGGGCCAGTGGATTTCTGGGCGCGGATGGCCGACGATGCGCTGGCGTCGATGGCCCCGGACGAGCCGCCCGCGGCCGCGTGGCGTGACGAGCGGTTTCAGCCGGCCTCGGGGCCGGCGACGCGGGCCGCATCGGCAAGCGCGCCGGCAAGCCGGCCCGCATCGGCGGCGGCGACTTCTTCGCAGGCGCCCTGAGTGGCGGAGAGAATGGAGAGATGACGCAACAGAACGATATTCAGGCGGGCTCGGCGAGGCCGGTTCGGGTGCTGATCCTGACCGCCACGATCGGGGCAGGGCATAACTCGGCCACGGCGGCGATCATTGAAGGGCTCAAGCACTCGCCGGTGCCGATGCAGATCGAGCGGCTGGACCTGATGACCGTGGTGCCGCGGTGGTTCCGCGCGTACTACGCCAGCGGGTACGAGATAGTGATGATCCACCTGCCGCGGCTGTACGGGGTGGGGTACGCCCTGACCAACCACCCGAGCGGATCGCGGCGGGGCGTGATGGAGAGCATGCGGATGTCGGTCGAACGCCTGGCCATGCGCAAGCTCGCCCGCCGCCTCTGCCAGGACACGCCCGACCTGATCGTCAACACGCACTTTCTGGCCGCGCCGATGATCGGGCGGATGATCGAGGCCGGGCGGCTCCGCACGCGGCAGGTCACCGTCATAACCGACGTCGAGGTGCACCGGATGTGGTACGCCTCGTCCGTCGAGCACTGGTTCGTGGCCTCGGAGTATTCCGGCGAGTCGATCCAGAAGTGGGGGATCGCCCCGGCGGACGTGACCGTCACGGGCATCCCCATCCACCCCAAGTGGAACCTGCCTCTCGACAAGGGCAGGATCCTCGCCGAGTGGGGCCTGCCGGCCGACAAGCCCGTCGTCGTCCTCACCGGCGGGACCGAGTTCACCATCGGGCCGATCGTCGACATCGCCCGCGAGATCCTGCAAGCCTGTCCGCAGGCGTTTCTGGTCGTTCTGGCCGGACGCGACAAGAACCTTCTGGGCGAGCTGTCCAAGCTGGCGGCTGTCGAAAGCCGCCTCAAGCCCGTCGCGTTCACCGACCGCTCTCACGAGCTGCTCGAGGCCGCCTGCGTCATGCTGACCAAACCCGGCGGGATCACGACGACCGAGTGTCTGGCCAAGGGCCTGCCGATGATCTTGATGAACCCGGTTCCTGGCCACGAGGGCGGCAATGCCGAGTTCTACCAGCGCCAGGGCGCCGCCGTCATCGCCCGCGGACAGCAGCAGATCGTCTCGACGCTCAAGAGCCTGCTGGACGATCCGCAGCGCCTGGCCGGCATGAGCAGCAAGGCCCGCGCCTTGTCGCATCCGTCTACCCCGCTGGTCGCCGAGGGCATCGTCGCCCGCTGCAAACAGATTTACCAGCAGGCCATCCGCGGACCTGACTTTCCCGATCCATGACAAGCGTGGCCAACCCCCGCCGCCAACGCTCGCGCACCGGAGGTTTTTTCTTTTCCGTCGCTGGGTCGCTGGGCCATAATGTCTCCGGCATGGAAGCTCGCTTTGAACGCAAGGATGCGACGGCATGAAATCAATCCACATCGTCGAACGATCGCTGCCCCTGGCATGGGAGAAGGCCGTCCTGGCCTGCTGGCACGAGGGCGACGCCTTCCCGACCGAATATGACAAGCCCGGCGACCCGGCCAGCCGCGACGTCAGCGCGATGATCCACGTGACCGCTCCGTTCGACGAGCCGCGAATCCACCGCGCGTTCCCCGGCGGGCTGGACGACCTCGAAAAATACCGCGCCGAGATGCTCTACGGTGTGCACGATCACTGGATCGACCCTGCCGCCGGCAAGTGGGAGTACACCTACCACGAGCGCCTGCGCGAGTATCGCGTTCCGGGCGCCGGCCTGTTCGACCAGATCGAAGGCGCCCTGCAGCGGCTCAAGCAGGCCCCCCACACGCGCCGCGCCCAGGCCGTCACCTGGCAGGTCTGGAATGACATGCACATCGCCGACCCCGCATGCCTGCAGCGACTGTGGTTTCGCATCTCAGACGGCAAGCTCCACATGAACGCCCACATGCGCAGCAACGACGCGTACAAGGCCGCCTTCATGAACATGTACGCCTTTACCGAACTCCAGGCCGAGATGGCCGCCCGCCTCGACATCGCCCCCGGCGACTACATCCACATCGCCGATAGCTTCCACATCTACGGCAGCTACTTCAGCGACTTTGAAGGCTTCCTCAAGCTCTCGCAGTCGCAGGCCCTGGAGAAGAAAACCTTCTCGACGGATTTCGCCCGGGAGATATTCCTGGAAGGCTGCGACAAGCTCCTGGCCGAACCCGACATGCCCGACCACAAGAAGGCCCTCGTCCGCGCCCGCCGCGAGCAACTGCTCAAGTGACGTGGCAAGGGCCTTCCAGCCTGTGATTCACGGCCTGGAGAGGCCCTGCCATCCAGTAATCCACACAGGCTCTTAGCGATGCCGCCCGCCTCCGCCGCCGCGCGGCGCTGCGGACGACCGGCTCGGCGCGGAGAATCTGGGCGAGCTGCGCGGGGCCGCAAGCGACCGGCTTGGCGCTGAGAACGATCGACTCGGCGCTGCAAACGACCGGCTTGGCGAGGGAGTGCTTGCCGAGAAGCTTCGCAGCGGCGTTGCCCCGGCACTGAACCGGGGCGTACTGAACGTTCGGCCTTGGACAGTGCTGCGCTGCCGGATTGTCGGGGCGCTAAAGGGCGTACTGAGCGTCCGCCCTCCAAAATTGCCGCGCGGGGACTGAACGCTTCGCCTGGGAGCGGCGGTACCTGTGGGCGCGCTGGGCGAAAGCAAAACGGTGCTTCCGCCCGAACGTTCACGGACCGCAGAACGGTTCACTGTCGTGCCGCCGGTCTGCCCGACGGCCGCGCTGCGCCCGGCCAGGGTGCTGCCCTGGGCAAAGCGGCGCTGGGTGCGCACGCCGGTCGAGGACACAGCGCCGGCGTTTACGCCCCCCCTGGCGGCGCTGACGGCGCCACTGGTGACGGTGGTTTGCGGCTGCGCGGCCAAGGTTGCGGCCGCCCCGGCGGTACGGGCGCCTGCAAGCGTCCTGCTGTTCCAGCGGCGCCGCGCGTCCGTATTTCTCAGGACTTGCTCGCCTGTCAAGGTTGGAGCGGCCAAGGCCGCAGCCGTCTCGCTGCTACTCAACCCGCGGTGGCCTCCCCAATGCCTCCACCCCTCGCCTCGCTCGGCCCCCCATCGCCCGTAGCGGCGGTGGTGCTCGCGGCCGAAGCTAAAGAACGCGAACAACTGCGGATAGTAGAATCCGTAGGGGTAATAGGAGTAGTAGGTCGGGTACGGATTGAGGTAGACCGGATAGGTGTCATAGATTACCGACGGCGCCATGACCACATCCGGCGTGTAAGGCGTCGGGACGGCGCTGGCGGTAGCGGCGCTCTGCTCGCGCAGGGCCGCTGTGGCGGCGTTGTAACCGTCGATGAACGGCGCCTTGTCCTTGAACCGGTCCAGTTGGACCATCCCCTGCTGGATATCTGCCCCCAGTGCCGCACGGTCGCCCTGGAAGTCATACCAGGCTACCAGTTGCCCCGCCAACTGCAGCACGTATGGGTCGCTGGGCGAAAGCTCTGTCGCACGCACGGTGTCGGCGACGGCCTCGTTCATCGTCCCGTCCTGGGCCTTGAAGAATCCCGTCAGGGCCCAGGCCAGTCCGCTGGCCGGATTCAATTGGACCAGCGCCTGGGCGGGCTGGCGAAGCAACTCGATCGCCCCCAGCGACAGCATCCGGTTTATGTAAACGTCATACACGGGTGCGACCTGGCCGCGGTCTGCCAAGGCCTGGGCAAACGCCGACTGGGCAGAGGCGGTGTTCGTCGCCGCCGCGATGGCTGCGAGGTCCGGGGGAATCGGCGCGGCCGGCGCCGGTTGAGGCGCTGACGTTGGCGCAGCGGCGTCTTGAGCTATCGCGGGCCCTTCGCCAAAGCCGACTGCAAGAACGCCTGCCGCAAACAGCGCGGCGATTGTCAATTTGTTGATTAATGTCTTCACGGCTCAAATCCTCACATCCCCCTCTCAACAGGCTTGTGGCGGATATCGTGGACTGGATTACACCAGGTTCTGATTATTCCGCCCCTGACCTCCGCATATATAATCACAGGCGCGATTGAAGCGAATTGCAAATTGCGGTATCGTCCAGAACCCAATACAAAGGAAAGTGGAACCTCATGCCCGATCCCGCCAAGACCGCCCTGCACGACAAGCACGTTGAAGCCGGCGCCGCCATGTCCGACGTGGACGGCTTCCTGATGCCCCTGCACTACGGCGACGCCACCGGCGAGGCCGCCGCCGCACAGACCCGTGCGGCGGTCTTCGACATCTCCTCCATCGGGCGAATCCGAATCAAGGGCAGCGGGGCGGTGGACCTGCTCGAGCGCCTCTGCACAGCCGACGCCTCGCACCAGGAAGACGACACCAGCCGCCTGACGCTCCTGTGCGACGCGGCTGGCAAGATCATTGACATTTGCATGATCGCGCGGCTGGAGGACGAGTGGCTGCTGACGTGCAGCCCCTCGCGGCGCGGCGCCGTCATGGCGCACCTGGACGCGCAGGCGGGCGACTTTGACGTCAAGATCAAGGACACCACCGACAGCAGCACGATGCTCTGGCTCTGCGGCCCCCAAGCCGGGCGAATCCTCGATGGCGTGCTCCCGGAGAAGGTCTCGCCGCTGAAGCGTGGGCAGGGCAAATCCGGTTCTTACGTGATCGCCAAGTACGTGGCCACGCGAACCGGCCTGACGAAGCTCTGGTCGCTGGAGGTGATCTTCCCCAATCTGCTGGCGGGGCAGGCATGGCGGTTCATCACCCAGAAGGCCGGCGACAACGCCATCAAGCCCGCCGGCACGCAAGCCCGCGACGCCCTGCGCACGCAGGCGAACCTGCCCGCCTGGGGCGCCGGGATCGACGAGAACACCAACCCCTTTGCCGCCGGTCTGGCGCGGGCGATAGATTTCAATCACAACTTCCTTGGACGAGCGGCGCTGGAAAAACTGTCTGCTACGCCTACGCCCGGTTGAAGCGAAGCGGAAACCGGGGTCTCCCCGACTCTTCCCAATGGAGAGAGCGCGGAAACCGGGGTCTCCCAGACTCTTCCTAATGGAAAGAGCGCGGAAACCGGGGTCTCCCCGACCTCCTCCCAATTGAAGACCGCGGAAACCGAATTTCCCCGACTCTTCCCAACGCAAGCCCCTCACCGTTACAATCCCTCAATGCCCACTGTGGGGAAAGCATGGCGGCACGTGATCATTTCCACGCTCAACAGTTGGTTGCCCGGCGATGCACGCGGGTGGCGCAGCTATCGCCACAAGCGACACTCCAGCGGCGATTACAGGAACCCGCCACCGCCGGGCGAACACGCGGGGCTGTTGAAGTACTGCAAAGATCGCAGTGGGCAACCCCTGGTGATCCCTCGCTCGATTCGAGCGACGGTAGGGAAGGCAATGATTGACACATTGATCGCGCGAGGGCATCGGGTGCTCGCGATTTCGGTCAGCGGACAGCATTCGCACCTGCTGGTGGAGCTTCCGGACGATCTTACGGCGATCCGCCGGATCATAGGCGACGCCAAGAGCAGGTCCTCCCTCGCCATTCGACAGCAGATGCCTGGTCGGGTCTGGTCTGCGCGCGGGACGTACCTGCGGATCGAGAACCGCCGCCACCACGTCTGCACGTTCGACTACATCCTCACGCAACAATCAGAGGGTGCGTGGACGTGGTCGTTTCGGGAGGAAGCGCGGGGGGAGCACAGGTTGTAGAAGAGTCGGGGAGACGGGTTTGTGAGTCTTGATTAGCGAAGGATCGGGGAGACCCCGGTTTCCGCTTCGCTACAACCGGGCGTGGTGGGGATCACGAATTGCTGATGGCGATGAGTTTTTCCAGCGCGGCGCCGGCGGCGCGCGAGTCGATGGATTTGGCGGCGAGGGGAATCGCTCCGCCGATGTCGTCTGCTTTGCCCGCCACGGCGATGGCGGCGGCGGCGTTGAGCAGGACGATATCTCGCGCCGGGCCCTTCTTCCCGGAAAGCACATCGCGAATGATCCCCGCCGACTCTGCTGCGGAAGACACCATCAGGTCTTCGCTCCTGGCTCGTGCCAGCCCGAAATCATCGGGCTCGACGGTGCAGGTGACGATGTTGCTCTCGTGCAGTTCGGTCACGCGCGTGGGGCAGGTAGTGGAGATTTCGTCCAGCCCGTCGTCGGCGTGAACGACGAACGCCCGCACCGCCCCCAGCGATGCCAGCACGCGGGCGATGGTCTCGGTCAGGGCCGCATCGAAAACGCCCATCACCTGCCGCTGCGCGCCAGCCGGGTTCGTCAGCGGGCCCAGCAGGTTGAAGATCGTCCGCACGGCCAGGGCCTTGCGCACCGGCCCGGCGTATCGCATGGCGGGGTGGCACGTCACGGCGAAGCAGAAGCACACGCCGGCCTCGCGCAGGCAGCGGGCGGCGGTCTCGGCCGAGGCCTGGATATTCACGCCCAGCGCCGCCAGCACGTCGGCCGACCCGCTGGCCCGGGTGTGGGTGCGGTTGCCGTGCTTGGCCACGGCCACGCCCGCCCCGGCCGCGACGAGTGCGGCGGCTGTGGAGATGTTGAACGTGCTGATGCCCGTTCCGCCGGTTCCGCAGGTATCGACGACGTCGCGCCCATGGGCGTCGATGGCCGTGGCGTGCTCGCGCATGGCGCGGGCGGCCCCGGCGATCTCATCGACGCTGTGCCCCTTGACCGCCATCGCCACCAGCAGCCCGGCGATCTGGGCCTCGGACCACTGCCCGTCCATGATGGCCCCAAAGGCCGCGTGGGCCTGGGCGGCCGAGAGGTTCTCGCCGTTGACGACCTGGCTCAGGATCGACGCATATGCCTGCGGATGGTTCATGGTCTTCCTCGGGTGGGATTATAGCGGGAACGGGGAGAGCGGGATTGGGAAAAGATTTAAGAAGATTAAGAGGATTAAGAGCAGTCAGAAATCGCTTGTGCGACTCGTTAGCGGTGGGCCTCTCGGTTCGCCGAAGCCTCTGGCGAAGTCGGCTGCCCCGCGCGTTTGGGCGGCGAAAGTGCGTTCGGTGGCAACGGCTGCGCCCGCTGAATAGGCGCTGCGGGTGTATAAGGGTAAAATACCACGGCGCTCAGCAATCTGACCGCAAGGTACGAAGCTGATGAATGATGAAATGGCGCATGACGGCGTCCCCAGATAGTGGTGTCCCCGGATAGTGTAGCCTGACGCCCGCTGCACTTCCTTGCACTTTGTTGTACTTTTCACAGCGGTTCCGCGGATAGCGGCGATATGGGCGCAGGGCCAAAAGACATCCGGCCAAGGTAACAATTGTCCTTTCTTGTCTGTTTTGCGCGTAATTCAAACAACG
>JBDKRA010000021.1:0-107676 GCA_039683615.1 Phycisphaerae bacterium | reverse complement strand
TCGAGCCGTTCTCGTCGATCGCGGAGGCCGACAGACTGATATGGAGGTCTGAAGGAGCGACGTTGCTGACGGTAACAGGCGTGCTCGCCGAGCCGGTCCCGCCGTGGTTGTCGACGACGGCGGCGGTGACGGTGAATGCGCCGGCGCCAGAATCGTTCAAATACTGATGGCTGGCGTCGAAGGTTCTCGCGCCGGCGGCCAGTTCAATGACGGTGCTGTCGCTGCCGTCGCCCCAGTTGATCGTGACAACGTGGCTGTCCTGGGTCCCGGCGTCGGTGAAGGCGCCATGGACGGACGCGGTGCCGTTCTCGTCGATGGTGGCTGGATCGAGAGCGAGGGCCAGGACGGCCGGCGAGGCGTTGTTGATGATGGTATGGGTGTGAGACGCGGGCTCGTTGGCGGCCGCGCCGAGGCGGGCGTTGGTCGGGTCGGACAGCGTGATCACCAGCGTCTCGTCCAACTCGTCGAGCAGGTCGTCGTCGGCGACCGACAGTGTGATGAACTGCCGCGTCTGGCCGGCCGCGAAGGTCAGAGTCCCCGAGGCCAGGGTATAATCTGTGCCGTCCGTGGCCGTGCCGCCGGTCACAGCGTAGTTTACTGTGACAGTCTGCCCCGAAACCGTCGAGAGCGACACCGGGATCAGCCAAGTCGCGATCGATTCGTCGCTTTGGGACGTGGCCGACTCGAACGCCAGCCGCGGCTGGTCGAACTGTGTCAGCGACCAGGCTACGTCTGTCGTTGTCCGGGTGCCCTCGCGCTGCAGGCGCAGGTTCGAATCATCCGTCAGCGTCGCCGTCACCGAGGTGTCGTCCAGGGCGTTCTTGTATGGATCGGCGCTGCCGCGGGCGGAGATGATGGTCATCGCCCGCGAAAGACTCTCGACGCTGGTTACCGGCACGTCCAGCAAAGTGGCCGTTGCCCCCGAGGTGGTGAAGGAAGCGGCCCCCGACTGCACGGACGAGCCGGGCATGGAAATCACGAACCACGCGATGTCCACGGCGTGGATGCTGCTGACGCGGTCGAAGGTCAACTGGGTCGAGGAGATCATGCGGCCGCGGGTCTGGTACTGGGCCTCCAGACCGTCGTCGCCGGTGCTGGTGCGGCGAGTGAAGACCATGAACGCGCTGGCTGGATCGACCGCTGAGGCCAGATCGACCGTGACGGCGGTATTGCCGGCGGTGATGGAAGTCAGCCCCGACTGCACGGTGGTGGTCGTATCGGTGAACTCGATCACCTGCCAGGCCACCGAGACCGGCGTGCCGGTCTCCATGCGAGTCAATTCGAGGTTAGCGCCGCTGCTCAGGCGGGCGCGGGTGGTCCACTCCCCGTCCTTGCTGATGCTGTTGAGGCTGGTGCGCTCGCTGGTCAGCACGAAGGCCTTGCCCAGATCGACCGAGCTGATGGCGACGTTCTGGGCCTCATCCGAGCCGCCGAAGGTTGTGACGCCCCGCTGGACGCTGATCCCCTGCGAGAACTCCACCACCTGCCAGTCGATGGAGACATCGACGTTGGAGTTCTCGTTGCGGGTGAACAGCAGCGTGGTGGAGTCGATCAGTTCGTAAGTGACGCGATTCTGCGGAGACGTGCCGCCCGTGCGCTCGGTGCCGATCACGAAGGCCTTGGACATGTCCACGGCGCTGGCGAGCGTCACCGTCATCGACGACGAGCCGCTGGCCAGGGTCGCGCTGCCCCGCTGGACGCCCTTGATGGCCGCGGCGGTGTCATCATTATATATGGTGCCCACGCCCTGGGCGGTCTCGACGGCCGAGTCGCCGGTGGGGTTGGACAGGTTGACGAAGAACGTCTCGTTGAGCTCGTTGAGCACGTCGCCGTAGACGCTGACCGAGATCGTGCGGCTGGTCTGGCCGGCCGTAAACTGCAGCGTGCCCGAGGCAGCCTGGTAATCGCTGCCGGCGGCGGCCGTCGAGTCGGCTGTGGCATAATCCACGCTCGAAGCCAGCTCCGTGTCGCCGCTGCGAAGGACGGTGAACACCGCGCTCTTGGAGCCGCTGTTATCCTCCACCACCGCCGCATTGTCGATCTTGTACACGCTCGACAGCAACAGCCGAGGCTCCAGGGACTCCAGCGTCGGATAGGCAAACTGCCGCGAGTTCTCCTGCATGGAGCGCCTGAAAACGTAGCCGTAGAGCTTGTTGAGAAGCTTTATAGCGTGTGAAGACGGTGACATTGTGCGCTCCTTGTTGCGCGGGCCTTGTGGCCCAGAAATCATTTACCCTGATTCAGATGTCCCCAAAAAACGACAGGGGGCTTGTTGCTGAAGCCATACCTTGTTCGACGGGAAAAATCTTAAATGGAACAACCTATGGGCAGCAACTCAATTCCCTAAAATCTTTCAATAATGGGTATAATCGGCGTCACATGCCACAAGAACGGAGCCTGTAAACGATTCAAAATCGGAAAAGCTTGTTTGGCTTTAATTGCCCGGTGCCGTTACAATCGCCCCCGCAATTTTGATGAAGATCTTGCAGATGCTGGTTGGGGAGATTCATGACAATCAATCACGCTCAATCCGCTGATAACACCGGCAGCGGCAAGGACGGCCTGGCAGATATGCTAGACCGCCTGCGGCGTTTCGAGGGGCCGCCGGAGCAGTTCCTGCTGGAGCTGCTGGCGGTGCAGTGTCGCGTCAGCGGCTGTTCGTGCGGGGCGATCCTGCGCCAGGGCGAACAAGGCACGATCGACGTGGTAGCCATCTATCCGCCTCCTGCGGCGGCCAACGCGGCGGCTCCGGTATGGCTGGCTACGGCCGCCCAGGTCGCGCCGAACGTGATAGCCAAGGGCCAGACTTGCGTTCAAGCTCTTGAGCAGGGTAGCGAGCTATATGGCGAGCCGGCAGCTCGACATCTGGTTCTGATGCCAATCTCCACGGGCGGGCGAACGCAGGGAGTTGCGGCGTTCCTTGCAGAAAGCGATGACAGGCGTGTGCTGGCGGCCGCGCGGCAGCGGCTGGAATTGTCCGCCAGTTTGCTGAGCCTTTACGAGATGCGTCTGGCACTGCAGCGGCGGGAAGTGGATTTCGCCCGGCTGCGATCTTCCATGGAAGTGCTGTCAGCCGTCAATACTCACGAACGCTTCACGGCCACGGCGATGGCGCTGTGCAATGAACTGGCGGCCCGGTGGCAGTGCCACCGCGTATCGGTCGGATTCCTCAAGGGGCGATATGTCAAGCTCAAGGCCACCAGCCACACGGAGAAGTTCAGCCGCAAGATGAAGCTTGTGCAGGACATCGAGGCGGCGGCCGAGGAATGCATTGACCAGGATGTTGAGATCCTCTACCCATCGTCCGAACAGGCCAGCTGCGTCAGCCGCGCCTGCGGGGAGTTGGCCCGCCGCCAGGGCCCCAGCGCCGTGCTGGCACTGCCGCTGCGGCGGTCAAACCATGCAGTTGCCGTGGTGGTGCTGGAGCGCGACTTTGAAAAACCTTTCACATTGGAAGAGGCCGAGGCAATCCGCCTGGCGATGGATCTATGCGCAGCCAGGCTGATCGGCCTGGCAGAGACCGACCGGTGGTTGGGCGCGCGGCTGGCCACCAGTGTCGACCATGCGCTGGCCAAGGCGTTGGGACCCAAGCATACCTGGGCTAAGCTTCTGGCCGTAGGCGTCTTGGTGGGCATCCTGTGCCTGATCTTCATCCAGGGCGACTATCAAGCGGAAGGCTCTTTTGTGACCGAGGCCTCACAGCGGCGGGTGATCACGGCGCCTTTCGACGGTTATCTTGAAAAGAGCTTCGTCGAGCCCGATACACGCGTGGAGGCCGGCGCGGTTCTGGCCCAACTTGAGACGCGAGACCTCCGGGCCCAGCTTCGCAAGGCCGTCGCCGACGGGGGCAAGTACGCCAAGCAGGCCGATGTGGCGATGGCCCAGGGCAAGACCGCCGAGGCGCAAATCGCCCAGGAAAACGCCAAAGCCTCCGCAGTCGAGGCCGAATTACTGAACGACCAGATCACGCGGGCGCGCATCACTTCACCGGTAGTCGGGCTGGTGTTGGTGGGCGATCTCAAGAAACGCATCGGCGTGCCGGTCTCAAGGCGGGATGTGCTCTTTGAGGTGGCGCCGATTGAAGACCTGTATGCGGACTTGTCGATCGGCGAGGACCAGATCACGCCGGTGCAGGCCGGGCAGAGCGGCGAGCTGGCCAGCGAGTCCTACCCACAGGAGCGCGTCACCTTCACCGTCGAACGGATCACGCCGGTGGCCGAAGTGGTCGAGCAGGATAACGTGTTCAAGGTCCGCGTCAAGCTGCACCGCCCGCCGCAGTGGCTCAGACCCGGAATGACCGGCGTGGCCAAAGTGGATCTTGGCCGCAAGCCTTTGGGGTGGCTATGGTCGCGGCGGCTGGTGAACTGGATTCGAATGAAGATCTGGCTCTAGAAGTGGTTCCCGGCGACGTGCAAAATGCCCATTCAACGCCCGACATTCAGTGAGTCCTGGTACCGCGTGGCGGCTCTATCGCCGCGGCTGCGTGGGACGGTTCAGGTCAGCCGCCAGTTCTTCCGCGGCCAAATGTGGCACGTGCTGCAGGACCCTTCGAGCAACCAGTTCTTTCGCCTCAACGAACCGGCGTATATGTTTATAGGGCTTCTTGACGGGCGGCGGAGCATCGCCGACACCTGGAAGATCTGCAATGAAAAGCTCGGCGACGATGCTCCCACACAGGGCGAAGTCATTTCGCTGCTGGGCCAGCTTTATACCTCTAATTTGCTGTCGGCCCAGGTGCCGCCGGATGCTCGGGGCCTGTTCAACCGCTACCACAAGCGCGTCAGCCGCGAGATGCGCGGGTATCTGACCAACCTGCTGTTCGTGCGCATCCCGCTGCTTGACCCCAACAACTTCCTGGATCGCTGGGTCGGCGCCGTCGGTCCTCTGTTTGGCCCGGCCGGGCTGGTCATCCTGCTGGCGCTGCTGGGCGTAGCGGGGTATTTACTGGCCGGGCGAGGCAGCGAACTGATGTCGCGCGGGGCGGGGGTGCTTGACACCGACAATCTGCCGCTGCTGTACGCCAGTTTCATCTTCATCAAGCTCTTCCACGAGTTCGGCCACGCCTTCGCGTGCAAGAAGTTCGGCTTGGCCTCGGGGGGCGGCGGCGAGGTGCATGCGATGGGCGTGATGATGTTGATCTTCACCCCCATGCCGTACGTCGACGCCTCCAGCGCGTGGGCCCTGCGCAGCAAGCTGCAGCGCATCGTCGTCGGCGCCGGCGGGATGCTGGTGGAGTTGGGCGTGGCTTCTATTGCAGTGGTTGTATGGGCGATGACGCACAGCAAAACCCCCACCCCGCTCAACGCCATCGCCTACAACGTCATGTTCATCGCCGGCGTCTCGACGCTGCTGTTCAACGCCAATCCACTGCTGCGATACGACGGCTATTACATCTTCTCCGACCTGCTGGAGATCCCCAATCTCGCCGGCCGTTCGACCCAGTACCTCTATTACCTGGTCAAGCGGTACGCCTGGGGCGTCAAGAATCTGCAGTGCCCGGCCCATTCAAGAGGCGAGAAGGCCTGGTTCATGTTCTATGGCCCCGCTTCTATCGCCTATCGCGTCGTGGTCTGCGTCGGAATCCTGACCTTCATCGCCGATAAGCTGTTCTTTGTCGGTGCGATCCTGGCAGTTGCGGCCGTAGCCGCGTGGGTGCTGACCCCGGTGGGCAAGTTCGTTCACTATCTTGTTTCAAATACGGAACTGGCCCGCTCCAGGGCCAGAGCGGTCATAAGCACGCTGGTACTGGCGGCGCTGCTGGCGGCGGGCCTGGGGCTGATCCGCGCCAGCGACACGACGCGCGTCGAGGGCGTAACCGAGCCGCGGGACATGCGCGTGATCTACCCCGCCGCCGAGGGTGTGCTGCAGCGCATCGCAGCGACGCCGGGACAAAAGGTCCTGCAGGGGCAGACGCTGGCCGTGCTGGTGAATCCGGAACTCCAAACCAACCTCAAGACCCAGCAGCACAGCCGCGCGGCACTGCTGACTCAAAGGGAAATTGCCCGCACAGACAATGCAGCCGAGGTGCAGGTGCTCGACGCCATGATTGAGGCGATGGACAAGAAGATCGCCGACCTGCGCCAGCAGATAAGCTCGCTGACGATTACCGCTCCCATCGCGGGCCTGTGGGTTGCGCCGGATCTGGACCGCTACGAGGGCAGCTTCTTGTCTCGCGACAAGCAGATAGGCATGGTAGTGGACCTCGACCACCTGCTGATCCGGGCGGTGGCCAAGCAGGATGTGGCCGCTGTGCTGGTGAATGAAGAAGTGCAGAATGTCGAGCTTCGACTCCAGGGGCGGCCGGACCTGACGGTCGACGGGCGGCCGCTGCACGGAAGGATCGAGGCGATCTTCAAGGCCGGCCAGGCGAACCTGCCTTCAGCCGCCTTAGGCTACGCCGCCGGCGGCTCGGTGCAAACCAAGGCTGACGACCAGCATGGGACAACGGCGGCGCAGATGTTCTTCGAGCTTCGAATCGTGCCGGACCTGACGGCGGCGGCCGCGGCGCAAGGCCTGCGCCTGCTGCCGGGCCAGCGCGTGGTAGCCCGGATCGACCTGCCCGCCAAGCCTCTGGCGGTGCAGTGGTGGCACGAATTGCAGCAGGTAATTCAGAAGAGATTCAAGGTATAGACATGCGTCACAGCGGTCGCCGCGGTCAATCGGATCTGTAAATCGGATATTGGAATTGCTTCTACCGAGCACAACCTGGCGAATGTTGTCCCAGTCCACGGCCAGCGACCCGCTACCCCGCACGCTCGATGCGGCTTGGGATACCGCCATTGGCTTGGCCACTAACCTGCTGCCCCGCACCCGGCGGTTCCTGGCGCAGGCCGATGCCGTGCTGGCGATGGAGAAGCAGTTCGCTGATCTGACCGACGCGAAACTGGGCGAGCAGGCCCAGCGTCACCGAGAGCTTTTTAGACGCAATCGCCAGAAGAAGAGCGACCTGCTGGCGGCTTTTGCAGTTGTTCGCGAGGTGGCTTTCCGCCACCTTGGCGAACGGCCGTACCGCGTGCAGGTGGCCGGAGCACTGGCGATCGAGGCCGGCTGCATCGCCGAGATGGCCACCGGCGAGGGCAAGACGCTGACGGCCACCATGCCCGCGACGATCGCCGGCTGGCGCGGGCGCGGCTGCCACGTGCTAACGGTCAATGACTATCTGGCCAAGCGCGACGCAGAATGGATGAACAAAGTCTATCGCTTCTGCGGCCTGCGGGCAGCGTATATCGAAGGTGAGATGGAGAACGACGCGCGGCGCGATGCGTATGGGGCCGACATAACCTACTGCACCAACAAGGAAGTGACCGCCGACTTCCTCCGCGACCGCCTGGCGCTGGGCAAGCTGCGCGGCCTGACCGACGCGCTGCTGGCCAAGATCGTCGAAGGCAGCGGACGCGGCACCGACCGGCTGCTGCAGACGGGCCTGGCCTGCGCGATCATCGACGAGGCCGATTCGGTCCTGATCGACGAGGCCGTCACGCCGCTGATCATCTCCGGCGAGGCGCCCAACCAGGACCAAGTAGCCGCCTTCTCGCAGGCAGTCGCCCTGGCTCGGCAACTCGATGCCGAAAAACACTATCGCATCAACGAGCGATACCGGGAAGTGGATATCACCGACGACGGCCAGGAACGGCTGGACGAATTGGGCCGTGGCCTGGGCGGCATCTGGACTGGACGGCGCCGCCGTGAGGAACTGGTCGTGCAGGCCCTGACCGCCGAGATCTTCTACCGCCGCGATAAACAGTACGTAGTCGACGATGGCAAGGTCGTCATCGTCGACGAATCAACCGGCCGCCTGATGCCCGACCGCGAGTGGCGCGATGGGTTGCACCAGGCCGTGCAGGCCAAAGAAGGCCTGGAGGTGCTGGCCCCCAAGGACACCTACGCCCGCATCAGCTTCCAGCGATTCTTCCGCCAGTACAAGAAACTCTCGGGCATGACCGGCACAGCCGCCGAGGCTTCGCTGGAGTTCTGGCAGATCTATCACCTGCCCGTGGCCGTCATCCCCACCAATCGCCCCTGCGTTCGTAAGGTTGCTCCCGACCGCGTCTTCGCCGCCGAGACTGCCAAGTGGGCTGCCGTCGTCGAACGGATCAAAGCCATTCATGCCGGCAGCGCCCCCATCCTTATCGGCACCAGAAGTGTCCGCGCCAGCGAGCAGCTTTCGGCGATGCTGACAGCCCAGGGCCTGGAGCACCAAGTACTCAACGCCGTCCGACACGCCGAGGAAGCCCAGATCGTCGCCGGCGCGGGAGCGCCAGGGCGCATTACCGTCGCGACGAACATGGCCGGCCGCGGCACCGACATCAAGCTAGGCCGCGGCGTGACGGAACTGGGCGGCCTGCATGTGATCGCCACCGAGCGCCATGAGTCAAGGCGCGTCGACCGCCAGCTGATAGGCCGCTGCGCCCGCCAGGGCGACCCCGGCTGCGCCGAAATCTTCGTGAGCCTGGAGGACGAATTAGTCCGCCGCCACGCCCCCACCACCAGCGCGATCCTCCGCACCCGCCACGCCACCCGCACGGCAAAGGTCGCCAGCATCCCTGAGGTCTCATCCTGCATCACCCGCCGAATCTTCTCCTCAGCCCAGCGCACCGCCAACCGCCAGGCCCTGTCCCAGCGCAAAGGCGTCCTCAAAACCGATGACTGGCTGGATGAATATCTGGGGTTCGCCGGTGCTACAGGCAATTGACATTCTCATCGGAGCGCCCACAGTTGCAGCGGATGCCAGAAGGTGAAACAGAATGACCAGAATAGGTGGTCAGAGCACTGCTGCCGCGGAGCCGTGCGATGGACCTCTTTGAGAGACCGGAGGAACTGGGATGCCCTCAAGTGCGAAAAGCGATGGACGCAGTAGACCGAATTTAGATTCCCAACTGTCGGAGCGGCATTGCTGACCCGGGCTCCGCGTCAACCAGATCATATTCCATTCTGATTGTCACCGATTCCGGCACTCGTGCGCGGGGAAAAGCAGGAAAAGCTAGGCTGATGCATGGGTTAGAACTAGCTCACATCGCGTTGCCAACGTGAATTCGTGAATTCGAGCCTCATCGCCCGCTCTTGAGAAGGGCCGGTGCCGCGAGGTGCCGGCCCTTGTCGTTTCTTGCCAACTCTTGCTGATGCATTGGCTTGCGACCTGCCAGCGTGACGTTGCCCCCGGCTTTGTGTTCTATCTGCATCTTGCCCACTGTTGCCCTCTCTGGCCTCGGTTTGCCCCTTTGGGCGGACAGTCTGCTGCATCTGTGCTGCGAGAACAATGATCATCTATTCAGCGGCCTGCACTTGGGGCGAAAGATGCGGCTCTCGTCGAGGCCGAGCTTTTCGGCGGCGTTCCAGGACCACTCGATCTGCTTGAGGCCGTCGTAGCCGTGCGAGTCCGAGCCGGTCGAGAACGTCGCCCCCTGCTCGGCGATAATCGCCAGGTAGTCCATATACGCCGCCCGCCAGTCGTCGCCGCCCATCGCCAGAAAGCACGCGCTGGCGTTGATCTCGATAGCCGTGCCGGTCGCAGCAGCAGCCTGGCCCAACTCGCGGGCGTAAGAAGCGGGCACCGTCTTGAAATCGTTGACGTCGAACATCGCCCAGCCCTTTGGCGCGAACGACCCATACCCGAACCAGTACGGATGCACCAGCACGTCGATGAGCGGATTCTCGCAGATGATCAGGTGCATACGGTGCACGGCGTCGATAATCCTGGGGATGTCGCGTTCTTCGAGGTAATGATGATGCGGGCCGCCGATGGCGAACTGCACGCCGTATTGCTCCTTGAGCTCCTGCGTAAACGGCAGCGGCTGGGCCGGGTCGAGAAAGTTCACCTCGACGCCGAAGAAGATTTCCAGGTCGCTGCCGGCGGCGCGGATGTCATCGGGCACCGGGCGGTGCTTCTCGAGCATCGTGACGTTATTGACGTGGTCGGTGATGGCCAGCGCCGTCGTGCCTGCCGCGGCGGCATGGCGGGCGATCTCGGCCACCTCCATGCTGCATCCGCCGCAGGCGCAGTACTTGGCGTGAATGTGGAAATCGTAACGCGGGATCTTGCTGCCAGTGGCCATGTGCGTCCTTAGGTTGCCGCCGCGGGAGAAATCGCCGGGCGCGGTTCGCCGGCCTCGATCATCAACTGCGTCAGCCGCGCGGCCAGTTCCGCGCGAATGCTTGCGAAGCCGGCGTCGGCGGCGAGGTTGGTCTTCTGATGCGGATCGGCGAGGTTGTCGTAGAGGTACGCTTCGGTGTAGTCGTGCCCGTGGATGCGATACCAGTCGGTGTGTTTTGCCTGGATCTCGTACGTCCATCGCGCGGTGCGCAGAGCGCGGCCGGTGTGGTCTTCGCTGATCTGGATGAAGACTTCCGCCGGCCAGTCGCGCGGCGTGTTCTTGACTACTTGCTGGAGCGGGCGGCCTCGCATGAAAGGCGGCACGGCCACGCCGGCGGCCGCCAGGATCGTCTCGGGAATGTCGATCAGGCTGGCCAGCGGCTCGATGACCTTGCCGCCGCTGAATCCCGGTCCGGCGATCACCATCGGGATGTGGATGCACCCGTCGTGGCAGGCCCGCTTGTACTCGCTGTTGCGCGTGCAGAAGTGGCTGCCGTGGTCGCTGGTGTAAATGATCAGCGTGTTGTCGGCGAGGCCCAGCTTCTCCAGCCGCGCGCGGATGCGGCCGAGATTGAAGTCCAGGCTGTTGCACTGGCCGAGATAATCGGGATAGTTCTTGCGCCAGTCCCCGCCGGTACCCACAAGGTCGCCGGGCACGAGATAATCCGCCCAGCGGTCCTTGCTGCCGTGCGGGCCTTCGTAGCGGGCATGGTCGTTCTGGTGGTGCGGCTCGATATAGCTGGTCATCAGGAAGAACGGCCGGTCCTGGCGACGGGTCTCCAGGTACTCCAGCACCCAGTCGGTCTGGGCGTCGACACGGTAGCGTCCCTTGGGGAAGTCGCGCTGGTTGCCCGCGCCGTCCCACATGTGCCCGTCGTGGCCGTGGCTGGTGAACTCGAGCACGTCGCTGGCCAGCCAGTAATCGTCATACCCGCCTCGCAGCTCCGGCGGGACGGGGCGGTTGTAGTAGCTCGTGCCGGCCCCGGCGTAGCTGGCCAGGTGCCACTTGCCGATATACCCGCACTCATAGCCGGCGCCGCGCAGCAGTCGCGCAATCGTCGGGTGCTCGACGGGCAGGCGGCAGCCATTCGTCGGGCAGCTCAGTTCAGTGGCCCAGCGTCCCGTCTGGATGCACGCCCGCGCCGGCCCGCAGACCGGCTGGCACGTGAAGGCGTTGGCGAAGCGCACGCCATCGCGCGCCATCGCGTCGAGGTTGGGCGTCACGCCCAGCGGTTGACCGTAACAGCCGCACGTGTCCCAGCGCTGCTGGTCGCTGAAGAAGAACAGGATGTTGGGGCGGGCGCTTTTTGCCATGTCGATCTGCCTGACTAGAGGTGTTTGGCGAACCATTCCTGCGCGAAGGCGTGCTTGTACGCGTGCGGACCCGGATGCACCGCCAACTTGCAGCGGTCGGACGCCTTGAGCAGGTCGTAGGCCCTCTGCACGGTGGCGAACTGCTCGCGCACGGCCGCGACGGGGAATATCTCGTCCTTCTCCCCGGCGATGAACATGGCGGGCCGCGGGGCGAGCATCGCGGCCACGTCGCCCATCTCGCACAGGGCGGCGATGCCGGGTACGTAGTTGCACTCGCAATGCGAGATATCCATGATCGAAGCCTTGAACGAGCACAGGTAGCAGCTTGTCACCGAGCAGGTGATCCGCTCGTCGAGGGCCGCGGTCCAGAGCGTCGTCGTGCCGCCGCCGGAGTGACCGGTCATTCCCAGCGCGCCCTGAACCAGGTCGTCGCGCGTCTGCAGATAGTCGATGGCGCACATCGCGTCGTGGCAGCGCTCGCCCAGCAGCGTGCGCCCCATCATCTGCAGAAAGAACGCCATGTGCCGGTCGGTGCACGTCCAACCGTTGGGCTGCACGGTCTGGCTGAGCCGCTCGCCGAAGCCGCGCTGCTCGAGGGCGCAGACGAAGTATCCCGCCTCGGCCGGCGCCTGGGCGTAGTTGTCGTCGATCGCCAGGGCGGCCTGAGCGGCCTTGTCGTCGGCGAAGTGGCCCAGCATCGTCTGGGCACTTGGATTGTGGCCGTGGACGACGAGGATCGGCTTCCACGGCGGGGGCGTCTTGGGGATCAGCAGGTACATCGGCGCCGCGACGCCCTCGCCGACATCGAGCGACCACTTCTGCTCGACATACTTGCCGCAGTCGGTCTCGCTGAGTTTGCACGCCGCCGGCCGCGGACGCTTGCGAGCGGCGATCCCCAGCAGCCGCAGCATCGCCGCGCGAAGCTGAGCCTTCCACAGATTGAATTGCGCGATCGTCCCGGTCTGCAGCCCCAGCGGCCGGGCGGTTCGGCGGTACAAATCCTCAAGATGCTGATCAAGGCGAAACAACGGTTGCGACATTACACCCTTCTATCTACCAACCGGCAACTTTCGAACCCCGGATAGAGTCTTCCTTTATAACAACAATGGACCCTTGAAGGAGATGTTCCTCAAGATTTGGCAAATTCTTAATAAGCAGCACAGCCTGTTCGCCGGGGCGGCGATCACTGGTTCGTCGCAGGAGCACGAATGATGGCTTGGCCCGTCTTCCCAAAGCCAGCAGAGTTGCGAAATCGCTGTCCGCAGAAATGATGATTCGATCTTCTGCTAACGCCCGTTCCATGACCTGCATATCAGGAGCGGACTGCAGCCCGTATTGCTGAACATGGACGCAATCATGTCCGGCCTCAGATAGTAGCCGAGCAACCAAAGGGGAAAGCGGGCTGTCGATCAGAAGTCTCACGCCGATTTGGTCAAGGGAAGCTCCCGGTCACGAACGGCCTCGGCCGCATAGCGCAGGGCTTCTTGGATGTCTTCCGGCTGCAGATCAGGATAGGCCTCAAGAATCTCCGCAGCCGTCATATTATCGGCTACCATTTCGACGACCGTCGCGACAGGAATGCGCAGACCTCGGATACACGGGACTCCGCCCATCTTCGCAGGATCAATGGTTATTCGCGTATAGACCATAAGCCCCGAAACCTCTCTATTTATTATACAGTCCTTTGTTCCGCGGGCGGGTCATTTCTCGCCACTTGGGCTCGACGTTCTTGTTCATGGCGTACCAGGCGTTGGCCATATACAGACCGTCCAGCACGGCGCAGGCGCTCATGGCCTCGGCGACGGGGTACCACCGCGGCAGCAGCGTGATGTCGCGGCGGGTGATGGCCGCGAGTTGCTTCTCCTCGATCTTCACCATGTCGACGGTGGCCTGGGGCTTGGAGATCGTCGGCGTGGGCTTGACGGCCACGCGGAAGATGATGTCCTCGCCGCTGCTCATGCCGCCCAGGAACCCGCCGGCGTTGTTGGTGCGCCATCGCACGCAGCCGTCTTCGAGATACGGCTGATCGTTCCACTGGCTGCCCGTCGAGCGGGCGGCCTTGAAGCCGGCGCCGAACTCGATGCCCGTCATCGCGCCGATGCTGCAGATGGCGTGGGCGATGGTGGCCTTGAGCTTGTCAAAGACCGGCTCGCCGACTCCGGCCGGGACGCCGCGGATGACGACTTCGATGGCCCCGCCGGCCGTGTCGCCGGCGTCGCGCACCTTCAGCAGGTCGTCGATCATTTTCTGCGCCACCGCCAGGTCGCAGCAGTTCAGGTCGTTGCTGCGGTAGTTGGCCTTCATCTCCTCGAAGGTCATCGTGCCTTCGCTGATGCTGCGGCCCTTGATGCCGTGCGACTCGATCACGTGGCCGAGGATCTCGATGTCTTCCAGCGCCAGGATCTGCTTGGCCACCGCCCCGCCGGCGACGCGCCCCACGGTCTCGCGCCCGCTGGCGCGGCCGGCGCCGCACCAGTCGCCATGCTCGCCGTAGCGATGAAAGAAGTTCACCTCGGCATGGCCGGGGCGGATGACATCCTTCACGTCGCGATATTGGCCGATGTGCTCGTCCTGCGTGTCGACGTTGCGGATCAGCAGCCCCACCGGCGCGCCGGTGGTGATGCCCTCCAGCAGCCCCGAGACGACCTCGACGCGGTCGGTCTCCAGGCGCGGCGAGTCGATCTTGCTCTGGCCCGGGCGGCGCTTGTCCAGCTCGCGCTGGATCGTCGCCACGTCGAGCTTGATGCCGGCCGGAACGCCGTTGACGATGCAGAACAGCGCCCCGCCCCAGCCGGACTTCTCGGCCGTGGCGTGCCACCCGTAGGATTCGCCGCAGGTGGTGATCTGGAAGATTCTGCCGAACGTGTTTCCTAGCATTTGTAGCTCCTTCGTCGCGTAGCCAGTAGCCGGTAGCCAGTGGGGACCTATTCCTCTACTTGTTTCTTCTTTTGCAGGTAAGCTATGTATCCATTGAGCAGCTTGAGTACCTTCAAGACGTCTTTCGTCTTCAGTTGTGTCAGATGTTTCGCTTCTGCATATTCCTCATCGAGGCACACGTTGATCTGATCGATCAACTCCATCAATGAACCACGCGAGTGCCGGCAAAACTGCGTGTTCTCTTGCCAGTGGTGGCGACCATATCCTTCCGCAATATTGCTCGTAATCGAAACAGCCGCACGTCGCATCTGCTGCGCAAGCCCATATTTCTCTTCCGGCGGCAGTAGTGAAGCCAGCTTGTACACCCGCTGCCGGAAAGCTCTAGCCGCCTTGTATACTTCTAAATCCTCAAAACCAAACGGACTTTTTGCATCTTCATACCGAGCCATCCGAATCCCCTTCTTTACTGGCTACGGGCTACCAGCTACTGGCTACTGTTTCTAGTCCACTTGCAGTTCGGCGCCGATGCACTGCATCTGGTGCACGAACTCGGGGAAGGTCTTCTTGACGCAGTCGATGTTTTTGATGAGCGTCTTGCCTTCGGCCACCATGCCCGCCACGGCCAGGGTCATTACCATGCGGTGGTCGTTGCGGCTGTCGTGTTCGGCGCCGCGCAGGCGGCTGCGGCGGATCATCAGCCCGTCGGGTCGTTCCTGCACTTCGGCGCCCATGACCTTGAGGGCCTTGGCCATTTCGGCGATGCGGTCGCATTCCTTGTGGCGGCAGATTTCGGCGTTGGTCAGGACCGTCTCGCCCTCGGCGCAGGCGCCGACGACGGCCAGCAGCATGAACTGGTCGATGAAGTCGTTGCAGTCGATGGTGCGGCCTTTGAGCTGCGACGCCCTCGCGGTAACGCCCTCAGGGGTGACGTCGATCTTGGCGCCCATTTCCTGCAGGATAGTGATGACGCCCTTGTCGCCCTGGCTGTCGTTAAAGTCCAGGCCCGGCAGCGTCACTTCGCTGTCGCGGCTGAGCACGGCCGCGGCGATGGGGTACAGCGCCGCCGACCAGTCCAGCGGGACGGTAAAATCGAAGCCCTTCCAGGCGCTGCGCCCGCGGACGCGATAGTGGGTGTAGTTGTCGTTGCTGAACTCGACGCCGCAGCGCGTCAGCCAGTCCAGCGTCATCGCCACCCAGGGTTTTTCGCCGGGGTTGGAGACGATGATGTCGCTGGGGGCGTCGGCCAGGCTCGTGGCGATCAGCAGCGCCGAGATCGGCTGGCTGTCAGCGCCGTCGATCTCGCAGCGCCCGCCCTTGAGGTGCCCGCGCACCACCACCGGCGCGTGGCCGTCACCCTTGGTCGAGACGGCCCAGCCGCCGAGGTGGTTGATCGCATCCAGCAGCGGCTGACAGGGGCGGATAAACCGCAGCGAGTGGTCGCCGGTCAGGACGGTGTACCCGCCGCAGCACGACGCCAGGGCTGTGAAAAATCGCAGGATGATCCCGCTGTTGCCGCAGTCGAGGATGTCCTCGGGGGTCTTGAGCTTGCCCGCCACGCCGGTGACTTCCCAGACCTGTTCGGCCTTGGGAGAAACCTGCGCGCCGAGCATTTCCAAGGCCTCGATCCCGCGCATCCAGTCGTTGGAGACGGCTGGGGCGGTGATCTTGCTGACGCCTTCGGCCAGCGACGCCATGATCAGCGCGCGAAAGGAGTGGCTCTTGTTGGGCGGGAGTTTCGCTGTGCCCTTCAGCGACGCACTTTTCCAGACGGTCAGGTCCATTCAGGGTCCTCGTTGAAAAGCACCGTATGGTATGGCAGAACGACTTTTCTTGCAAGATCATCGCTACGATCCCGGGTTAGAACCATTGGTAGCCAGTGGCCCGGTTCAGCACATTCATTGTTGTTACCGGCTACTGGCCACGGGCTACCGGCTACCAACACAGAGAAAGATAATGCTCGCACGAATGGTGATTTTAGCGCTCGCCCTGCCGGTTTTTGCGCTGGCGACGGCCCTTGCGGTTGCACAGCAGCAGACGCAACCGGCCACGGCATCGCAGCCGCACAAGACCGACTGGATGCACAAGGCCAAGTGGGGCGTGATGATTCATGCCGGCAGCACGCTGCCCAAGGGAACGTGGGCTCAGGCGATGGAGGGGTTCGACGTGGCCACGCTGGCGCGGCAGGTGCACGAGGTCGGGGCGGGCTACCTCATGATCACATCCATCCATGCCGAATATCCCATCGCCCCCAGCGCCGTCTACGAAAAGCGGTTCCCCGGCCAATGTCCCAAGCGCGATCTGATCATGGACCTGGCCGACGAACTGGCCAAGTACGACCTGCCACTGATGCTGTATTTCAACACCAACATCAAGTGGAAGCCCGAGGATGCCGAAGTGCGGTTCCATGCGGCCATGCTCGAAGAGTTTTCTCGCCGCTACGGCACGAAGGTCAAAGGGTGGTGGTTTGATAACAGCTTCGCCGCCCTCGACCCGGCCAAGAAGATCGATGCCGCCAGGAACACGGCCTTTCAAAAGCTGATGGCCGACGCCGCGCGGGCGGGCAATCCACAGACGATCCTGGGCTTCAGCCCGCCCCATGGCACGCAGCGCAACACGCCCTTCGACGACTACACCGCCGGCAACTTGCACAAGCTCAACAACGTGACGTGCCCCGGTCGGTTCGTCGACGGCTGCCAGTGGCACACGCTGTGTTACCTGGGCACCACCTGGGGCAGCGCCCGGCCGCGATACCAGGGCGATGAGGCCGCCGTCATCACCAAGCGCCTCACCGACGCCGGCGGCGCGGTGACTTGGGACTGCCCGCACGAATCCAACGGCCGCCTGACGGCCGCGATCATCTCGCAACTCAAGGCCATCTCCAAAGTGACCGGCACCGGTCCCAGATAATTTCGCGCAGTTTTCGCCGGTGCCGCGGGCCATGACGACTTTGCCCTGCAACTTGATGCGCACCTGTTAATGCGGTACATAGGTGGGCATCACGGCCGCCGGGGGCCGGCAAAATCGACAGGAGTTACCCATGAGCATCGAAC
Source organism: Phycisphaerae bacterium (assembly GCA_039683615.1). Taxonomy (GTDB): domain Bacteria; phylum Planctomycetota; class Phycisphaerae; order SM23-33; family SM23-33; genus JAJFUU01. The sequence goes on along the minus strand of JBDKRA010000021.1, from coordinate 90,345 downwards.
TTCGCAAAGACTGCAAATACGCCCTGCTGGTGCCCACGAGCATGGGCGTGCGCCTCACTCCGCCCAACGGCCAGCCGATGCACTCCAGCAACACGTTCTTCATGCAAGCCACCAGCGCCGAGACCAACGTCGCCAGCGTCTGCTCGTACCTGGGCCTGCCCGTCAAGGTGCTCACCACGTTCGTCAAGGGAAGCCCCATCGCCCGGTTCATCCAGGATGATCTCGCCAGCCGACACATGGACTACGAAGGCAAGCAGGTCGAGCAGGGCGGGCCCTGGGGCTATCGCCACCAGTTCAACCTGGCCGATTGCGGCAGCGGCGCCCGCGGGCCGCGCGTGCATAACGACCGCGCCGGCGAAGTCGGCCGCACGCTCAACGCCGCCGACTTCGACCTCGAGCGCATCTTCGGCGCCGAGGGCGTGCAGATCGTCCACCTGTCGGGGCTGATCGCGGCGCTGTCCGAGCAGACCAGCGAGTTCTGCCTGGCCCTGGCCCGCGCCGCCAAGAAGCACGGCACGCGCGTGTGCTTCGACCTGAACTACCGCGCGTCGTTCTGGAAAGGCCGCGAGACGCAGCTCCGCCGCGTGTTCACCGAGATCGCAGCGGCGGCAGACATCCTCGTCGGCAATGAGGAAGACTTCCAGCTCGCCCTGGGCATCGAAGGCCCCGAGGCCGGCGGCAAAGACCTGGCCGACAAGATCGAGAGCTTCAAGGGCATGATCCAGGCCGTCAAGCAGCGATTCCCCGCCGCGACGGCGTTCGCCACGACGCTGCGCGAAGTCGTCAGCACCGAGCGCCACCTGTGGGGCGCGATCCTGCTGGCCGACAACGCCTGGCATGTCGCCCAGCCGCGCGAGATCACCGTGCTCGACCGCATCGGCGGTGGCGACGCCTTCGTCGGCGGAATGCTCTACGGCATTCTGCGCCAGTGGGACCCCGCCAAGTGGGTGCAGTTCGGCTGGGCCGCCGGCGCCCTGGCCACGACGATGCTGACCGACTACGCCCAGCCCGCCGACGAAGAGCAGGTCTGGAGCATCTGGCAAGGCAACGCCCGTGTCCGGCGCTGAAGCGATTGCGGGATTTCACCGCGGAGGTCGCAGAGGACGCTGAGGGAAGAAGGAAGGGAAGGAACTCTCACGGCTGGACGCAGCGCAGCGGAGCCCAGCGTCTGCCCAGATGGCAACCCGCCTGGTTCACTCTTGCTTCCAGGCTTCCACTCTTCCATCGTCCCGCGATTGTCTTATAATTGACGCCATGCGGATTATGGTTAACGGCGAGTGGACGGAGCAGCCTGAGGGGCTGACGATGGCGGCGCTGCTGGAGCGGCTGGACCTCGAACCGCTGCGCGTGGCGGTCGAACGCAACCGCCGCCTTGTCCGCCGGGCGGAGTTCGCCCAAACCCTTTTGACGGCCGACGACCAGCTTGAAATCGTCACCCTCGTCGGCGGTGGATAACACTATGAGCATCGCAGTCCCGAATCTGAAGATCGGCCCCATCGAGTTTGCCAGCCGCCTGCTGGTGGGCACGGGCAAGTACGTCACGTACGAACAGATGGCCGAGGCGCTGGCCGAAAGCGGCTGCCAGGTCGTCACCGTGGCGGTGCGCCGCGAGCGCATGAGCGACGCCAAGGGGCGCAACATCCTGGATTTCATCGACCCGGCGAAGTACACGCTGCTGCCCAACACGGCTGGCTGCTTCAGCGCCGACGACGCCGTCCGCACAGCGCGCCTCGGGCGCGAGCTGCTCGAGGGCATCGCCAATCCCGGCGCGGCGTGGGTGAAGCTCGAGGTCCTCGGCGACAAGAAGACGCTGCTGCCCGACCCCGTCGGCACGCTCGAGGCCCTCAAGGAGCTCAGGGCCGACGGCTTTGTCGTGCTCTGCTACACCAGCGACGACCCGATCATGGCGATGCGCCTCAAGGACGCCGGGGCCGCGGCCGTCATGCCCGCGGGCAGCCCCATCGGCTCGGGGCAGGGCGTGCTGAACCCCTGGAGCATCCGGATCATTCTCGAGCAGCTCAAGGCCGGCGACGAGAGCTATCCGATCATCGTCGACGCCGGCGTGGGCACCGCCAGCGACGTGACGGTGGCGATGGAGCTTGGCGCCGACGGCGTGCTGCTCAACACCGGCATCGCCGGGGCGAAAGACCCGCTGGCGATGGCGCGGGCGATGCGGCTGGCCGTCGAGAGCGGTTACCTCGCCGCCCGCGCGGGGCGGATCCCGCGCAAACTTTACGCGACGGCTTCCTCGCCGCTGGAAGGGGTCATCGGTGCAAAGGCTTGACACGCTGCCTGAGGACGACCAGCTCCCCCAGGGCGCCGACCGCAAAACGCGCGTCGCCGTGCTGGTGATCTTCCTGGGCCTGGCCAACTTCATGCTCTTCACCGTCGGGTACGTGATCGTCGGCGGCGAAGCCATCAACGGACGCGTCCGCAGTGACGCTGACGGCAGCGTGCATTACTATCTCAAGAGCGCCGTCTCGGGCGGGCCCGACGGGGGCGACATCATGCCCGAGCGCTCGCGGGCAGTCTTCATCTACTCGGCCGTCCACTCGATCAGCATCTGGCCCACTGTGGGCATGGTGATGCTGGCGATGCTGGCGCTGGCCAAAGACCGCATCGTCTCGGCGATGCACTCGACCATCGTTCGCGGCCGAACATTCATCACCATCCTGGCCACCGTCATCGTGCTGGCCGTCATCCTGGCCACCATCGTGTTTATCGGCCAGTTCGTCGACCTGCTGTCCAGGCCCGAACCCTTCCAGGCGACGACGCGCGCGGTCGCCTGTGGCACAGCCTTGCCAGGCTGTGGGGCAATCGTTTCAGCCCTGGGACACAGGCTGGAAAGTCTGTGCCACGTGGCGACGGCATGGCTTTGACCGTCGAGCAGATCCTCGGGCCCGATGGTCTGATCGCCCAGCGTCTGGGCGGCTACGAACACCGCCGCGAGCAGCTCGATATGGCCCAGGCCGTCGCGACGGCGCTGGACGACCGCGAGCACCTGATCGTCGAGGCCGGCACCGGCGTGGGCAAGAGCTTCGCGTACCTGGTTCCGGCGATCCTCGCCGCCGCCGGTGGCGAGGATGACGACGACAAAAAGCTCCGCGTCATCGTCTCGACGTACACCATCGCCCTGCAGGACCAGCTCATCACCAAGGACCTGCCCTTCCTGCGTGAGGTGCTGCCGATCGCCTTCACCGCCGAGCTGGCCAAAGGGCGCAGCAACTACCTGTGCTTCCGCCGTCTCGGCGCCGTGATCGAGGGGCGCGACAAGCTGCTGACCCTCAACGAGCACGAGCAGCTCGAGCCCCTGGCACAGTGGGCGATGGGCACGCAGACCGGCACGCTGCAGGAGATCGACTTCGAACTCGACCGCTCGCTGTGGTCGCGCGTCTGCTCCGATCGCAGCGTCTGCCGCGGCGCCAAGTGCTCGCACAACGCCAAGTGCTTTCTCCAGGCCGCCCGGCGCCGCGTGCAGAAGGCCGACATCGTCGTGGTCAACCACGCGATGTTCTTCTCGGACCTGGCCCTGCGTAAACGCGGCGGCGATCTGTTGGGCGACTACGATGTCGTGATCCTCGACGAGGCCCACACCGTCGAGGCGGTCGTCAGCGACCACTTCGGCCGCTGCGTCACCTCCGGCAGCGTGCAGTTCCTGCTGCGGGACCTCTTCGACGAGCGCACCGGGCGCGGGCTGCTGGCTTTGGCCAACGACCAAGGCGCAATCAACGCCGTTATCGCCGCCGATGCCGCGGCCGGGGCGTTCTTTGAAGCCCTGGCCGACTATCGCGGCGAAGCTGTGGCCTCGAGTGGACGCATCAGCCAGGCCGGGTTCATCACCAACCCCCTCACGCCGGCGCTGAAGGAGCTGGCCGAGGCCCTTAAACGCGTCACCGGCAGCCGCAAGGACGAGACCGCCTTTGAGATCGGTGGCGCGCGCGACAAAGCGATCGAACTGGCCGACGAGGTCGCCGACATCGTCGACCAGACCGAGCCCGATCATGCCTACTGGGTAACGCTGCGCGAGGCGCGCGGCCGCACGCGCCGCCGGGCCGTCACGCTGGCCTCGGCCCCCATCGACGTATCGCCGATCGTGCGCGACCTGGTGTTTCACGAGGTCAAGTCGGCCATCCTCACCAGCGCCACGCTGGCCACCGCCCGGGCGGGCAAGCACGGGTTCGACTACATCCGAAGCCGCCTGGGTCTGGAGGAAGGGCGCGAGCTGCTGCTGGCCAGCCCCTTCGACTTCCGCCGCCAGGCCAAGCTGTACATCGAGACAGGCTTGGGCGACGTGAACGATCCGATCTCATTCATACCCGCGGCCGCGCGGGCCATCGAGCATTACGTCGAACTTTCGCAGGGCCGCTGCTTCGTGCTGCTGACGAGCTACCAGATGCTCAACGCCATCGCCGGCGAGATCGAGCCCTTCTGCCACGAGAACGAATACCAACTCCTCGCCCAGGGCGGACCGCTGTCGCAACAGGCCATGCTGCGTCGCTTCCGCAGCGAGGGGCGCTCGGTGCTGCTGGGCACGATGAGTTTCTGGCAGGGCGTCGATGTGGCCGGCGACGCCCTGCAAAACGTCATCATCGCCAAGCTGCCCTTCGCCGTCCCCAACGAGCCGATCATCGAGGCCCGCATCGAGACCATCCGCCGCAGCGGCGGCAACCCCTTCAACGCCTACCAGCTTCCCGAGGCCGTCATCCGCTTCAAGCAAGGCTTCGGCCGCCTGATCCGCTCCAGCGTCGACACGGGCTTCGTCGTCTGCCTCGACCACCGCATCGTCAGCAAACCCTACGGCAAAGCCTTCATCCAGGCCCTGCCGGATATCGCCGTGGCCATGGATGAATGGTGCAAGTCGCGATAGTTCTTCTTCTGCCGGGCATTCCGCCAACAGCGGTTCGTCGTTATACTGTTGGCCATGTCACTGAATCCCCCAGAACTGGATAAGCTGGTCCGCCGCGCGGTGTCTTCATTCTGGAGGATCCGCTTCCGCCAGGCCGCTTTACAGAAGACCAAGGGCTCTGCGGACCAGGGGGACCGGGCCGCCGTGACGGGTGGCGCTCAAATGAATGGGTTTGCCCGCCTGATCTGCAAGCTCGTCAAGGATGCCGGCATTCCGGACGCGATGATCTTCCGCGACAAAAGCCTCGAACTGCCTGGCTATTTCCGGCCTACAAAGAAGTGGGATATTCTGGTTGTTGTGGATGGGGTATTGCTGGCGGCAGTGGAGGCTAAGTCCCAGGTGGGCCCCTCATTCGGGAACAACTTCAACAACCGATCCGAAGAAGCCATTGGCAGCGCCGTGGATCTCTGGTCGGCTTTTCGTGAAGGCGCATTCGCCGGCTCGCCGCGCCCATGGGTCGGATATTTGTTTCTTCTGGAGGACTGCGAGAAATCACGGGCTCCTCTGGGCGTTGCGGAACCGCACTTCCCGGTCTTTCCCGAGTTCAAGAACTCGTCATACATGAAGCGATATGAGCTGCTCTGCAGGAAACTGGTGCGAGAGCGGCACTACGAAGCGGCAGCCTTTCTGGTCGCGCAGCGGACAGGCAAAGGGGCATTCGTGCAGCCGGCCGACGACTTATCTTTTTCTGTTTTTGCCGCATCGCTTGTAGGTCATGTTTCGGCGATCGCGGCTGCTCGGGGGAAAAAGAGATGAGTGGATTGCCCGCCACAACACACAGGATCGTGCGCGGCGACGCGCGGAATCTTTCGTTCATCGCCGATGAATCGGTGCATCTGGTTGTCACGTCACCGCCTTATTGGACGTTGAAGGAGTACGAGCCTCACGTCGATCAGTTAGGGCATGTCGCGGATTACGAAGAGTTCCTCGAGGCGCTGCGGCAGGTATGGTCGGAGGTATATCGCGTGCTCGTGCCCGGCGGGCGGCTGGTGTGCGTTGTCGGGGACGTTTGCCTTTCTCGCAAGAAGAACGGCCGCCATGTCGTGGTGCCGCTGCACGCGGACATCTGCGTGATTTGCAGGCGGCTCGGGTTCGACAACCTTAATCCGATCATCTGGAACAAAATCGCCAACGCGAACTACGAAGTAAACAACGGCGGCGGGTTCCTCGGCAAACCGTATGAGCCCAACGCGATCATCAAGAGCGACATCGAGTTTATTCTGATGCAGCGAAAAAGCGGCGGCTATAGAAGCCCCTCGATGGAGCAGCGCGAGAAGAGCAAGCTGTCCAAAGAGGAATTCCGCGAGTGGTTTCAGCAGATATGGACCGTGCCGGGCGAATCCACCAGCAAACATCCCGCTCCCTTTCCGCTGGAGGTGGCGTACCGCCTCGTGCGGATGTTCTCGTTTGTCGGCGATACTGTCCTGGACCCGTTTCTGGGGACGGGCACCACGTCTCTTGCGGCAATGAAGTCCGGGCGCAACAGCATCGGGATCGATGTCGCGGAGAAATACCTCCTCATGGCGCATCATCGCCTCGAGAAGGAAAGCGGTTCACTGTTTGCCGACACTGAGGTGCATTTCGAGCGCCAGCCACTGGACAAGATCGCGTAGCTATTCTTCAACGGCGGGGGCAGGCTTATCTGGCTTGGGGTTTTCCAGCATCGTGACGCGCATGTCGCCGTAGCGGCGCTGGCGCCAGATGGCCAGATTGGACAGACCTTCGGGGACGGATATCTTGCCGGGGGTGCGGAGGACGATCAGGCCGTTGGGGCTGAGGCGCTGGGCGATCGGCGCCAGCAGGTCGCGGCCGATCTCGTCCCAGTCCCATGCCCGCACCGTCGCATAGGGCGGGTCGACGAACGCCACGTCCACCGCGCCGCCGACGTTCGCCAGCCAGCCGCCGACGCGCAGCGGCACGTTGCCTTGCCAGACCACGCTGCGAGCGGCAGCGCCTTCCAGCGAATCGATGTTCCGCTGCAGGCAGTCGACGACGGCCGCATCGTTGTCGGCGAAGTAGCACATGCGCGCCCCGCGCGACAGGGCCTCGAGGCCCAGCGTTCCGGTGCCGCAGTAGAGATCGAGCACCACGCCGTCGTTGAGCATGCCGGCCAGCGTGTCCATGACGGACTTCTTGACCAGCGATGTGATGGGGCGCGTGTTGGCGGCCGCCGGCGGCGGCAGCAGATGGCGATGCTTGTATTGACCGGCGAGAATCTGCATGGATGGCCTTTTGGTGCTCCTGTATATAAGGATACATGCGGCGCTTCAAGAGTCTTGGATGGAAGCTATTTCAAAGGGTGCCCTGGGGGCCGTTTCGCAGCCGCCATGCTTGCGCAGAAAGATCAGGGACCCGGCGGCTGGAAAACGGCCCCCAGGGCGCCTTTCGCTCAAGGGCGAGTTAGGATATAATCTTCAGCCGTGCCAATGGCGGGGCGATCTTTCTGAGCCCTCGCGGAGAAGTTATGCGAACCTGGATACTCAGCCTTGCGGTGGTGTTGCCGGCGCTGGTTGCGTGCGGTTGCGGCGACGACTACAGGCAGCCGATCCGCATTCCGCGGGAGTTGGCCCCGGCGCCGGAGAGTTTCGACAACTGGTGGCTGGCGTCGGAGTTCGTGCTGCGCAAGTTCTATTTTGAGGAAGACTACAGCGACCGGCGCACCGGCGTGATGACGACGGCCCCGCTGACGGGCAAGCAGGTCTTCGAGTTCTGGCGCAAAGACGCGATCACCTGGGACGACGCCTACGAGAGCACGGTCCAGACCATCTACCGCATCGCCACGGTCAACATCGTCAAGACCAAGACGGGCAAGTACGAGCCCAAGGTCACGGTGACCGTCGGCCGCTCCGACCTGCCCCGCCAGCGCATCACAACGCTCTCGCAGGCGTACGGGGTGGCATCGGAAGGGCAGCATATCACGCGGCACCCCCAGAAGGACTATACCCAGTCCGGCGCGGTCGACGAAGCCCTGCGCGAATCGCGCCGGACCAACAAGCCGATCCAGGCCACCTACCCCGATTGGTTCGTCATCCTGGGCGAGGACGAACTGCTGGCCGACCGCCTCCGCATGGATATCGTCGAGGCTGCCGGCCTGCGATCGTATGTCGCCGGCATCACCGATCCTTCCCAAGACTGAGCGGGGATCATTTCCCTGCCTTGGGCGGCGGGAGAGTCTGGGACTTGCCCACGAACCAAACCTTGAGCGCCGTCTCGTCGGCGGAAATCGCCGTCGTTCCCTCGGCGTCAAATGCCGCCGAACGCACCCATCCGCGATGGCCTTCAAAGGTCGCCAGGCACTTGCCCGTAGCGAGGTCCCATAGCTTGAGGGTCGTGTCGCGGCTGCCCGAGAGGGCGCGCTGGCCGTCCGGGTGCAACGCCACGCACAGCACCGCCGCGTCGTGGCCGATGAACGTCTGGAGGCATCGCCCGTCGACGAGGTCCCAGAGCTTGAGCGTCTTGTCGGCACTGGCCGAGATGGCCGTGCGACTGTCGGCGCTGATCGCCAGAGCCGTCACCGCGGCGCCGTGCCCTTCAAAGGTTCGCAGGCATCGCCCGTCGGCGGTGTCCCAGAGCTTGACGGTGCGGTCGGCCCCGCCCGAGACGGCTGTGCGCCCGTCGCGAGAGATGGCGGCCGCTCCGACGGGCCCGCTGTGACCGCTGAAGGTCCGCAGGCATTGGCCGGTGGCGGTGTCCCACAGGCGCAGCGTCGCATCTTCCGAGGCGGACATGGCCGTGCGCCCGTCGGCGGCCATCACCACCGCCGTCGCGCAGGCGGTGTGACCGGTCAGCGTGCGGATGTTTCGCCCCGCGGCAGTGTCCCATATCTTGAGCATGGCATCTTCGCCGGCCGAGAGCACAGCCGTGTCGGCCGGGCCAAATGCCACCGCGTTGATCGGGCCGCTGTGGGCGGACCAGCCTGCCGAGTTGACGCCATGCCAGAGGTCCCAGATCTTAATGTCGCCTTCTTCGCCGCTGGTGGCGGCCTGGTCGCCCGAGGGTCCCACCGCCGCCGCGAGGATCCACCCCTTGTGCCCGCCGAAGGTGCGCAGGCACGAGCCTGTCTTCAGTGGCACAGCCAGCACCTGCGCTTGGGCGGCCAGTTCCTTGGCCTGGGCGTTATTGGGGCGCTGGGCCAGGGCCCGCGCGGCCTCCTCGCCCGCCATGGCGGCCCGCGCGACGTGCTCGGGCGTTCGTTGGGAGGCCTTGATCGGGATGCCCGCCAGCAGCGACTTGGCCTGCGCGATCGCCTTGTCGCAGACGCTGGTGCGGTAGATGTTCTCGACCTTGGCGGCCACCGCCGGCATGGCCTGGGCGGCCTTCTTGTAGCACTCGATGCGCTCGGCCTGCTCGACGCCGTCCTGCTCGGCGCGGGCCACGAGGCCTTTGATCGTCTGCCACTCGCGCCCGCCCAGGGCGTCGAACTGGTCGTAGTATTCCGTCGCGACGTCGGCCCGTGCCTGCTGCCATGCCAGCACGCCCTCATAGACCTTCTTCATGCTCTCGACGTAGGCCGGGGCGTTGGCGTAGCCCTCGACCAACACCTTCCAGTGCGAGCGGGCGGTGTCGAAGTCGGCCTTGGCGTACGCCCCTTCGCCCGCGGCCAGGGCCTTCTCATACTGCTCCCATCGCCGTGGGGCATACCGGCCGATCTCCAGGGCTATCACCTGCTCGCGCTGTTGGCGGAGCTTTTCGCGGGTCTGCGACAACTCATTGCGGCCGATCTCGTCGCGCAACTGTTTGGCCACGCTGCTGCGCGAATCGATGGCCAGCGCCGCGTCGATCGAGGCGATCGCCTCGACGAACTTCTGCTGGCCGTGCAGCGTGCGGGCGGCGATGACCGCCTGGCCCATCTTCACAGCCGCCGGTGCGCGGGCCTGCAGATCGTTCCACTGCTTTTGCGCTTCGTCGAACGTGCCCGCGCTGAACGCCGATTGCCCGGCGTTGTAAGCCTGCTCGATGGGCTGCCACAACTGCGGCGATGACGAGTTTACCTGTGCAACATTGAGGTCCTGCCAGGTCTTGGCTGCCTGTTCCTGGAGCTTGGCCAGTTCGCCGCGGCGCGCCTCCAGAGCGGCCAGCTTCTCGCACATCACGATGGCGGCGCGGTGGGCGGGGTCTGACTCGTCGAACTTGCGCTGCTCGAAGAGCGCCTCGGCCGCGCTGTGCTGCTGGCGGGCCTCGTTCTTCAACGCGGCAAAACCATGGCTGTCGGTGAGGGAGCTGATCGCCGCGACAGCGGCGACAGCCTTTTGGCGCAGCGGCAGCGACGCGGCCCGGCGGCGGTCGATTTGAGAGATCACGTCGCACTCGACGACCACCTCGCGATAGACCGCCACGGCGTTGTCAAACTCGTTTCGCTCCAGCCTCTGGCGCGCGTCGGCGAGCTTCGCTGCGATCTGCTGCTTCATGCTCTCCACGCCCTGCTCGCCGGCGACCTTGGCCGACGCCGCCTGCGCCGCCTCCGCGGCCTTGATGATCGGCTGTGCGTCCAGCCGTCCGATGGCGAAGCGGATATTCGTCTCGAGCTGCTGGGCGGGCGAACTGTCGCAGGCTACGAGCCGGGCCTTGACGATCGTTTCCAATGCCTCGGGCAGCTTGCCCGCCGCCAGGTGCTGCTGGGCGGCGGTCAGCAGCGTCGTAGCGGCATTGCCTTCTTCCACCGCATGGGCGGCGGCAGCCCACCACAGCCGGGCCGTGGCGAAGTCGCCCCGCGTGAACGCCTGCTGGGCGGCGGCCTGGAACTGCTGGGTCTGCTGCCAGCTCGAAGGGACTTGAGGCGACAGCACCGCCTGCGCCTTGGACGCCAGCGCGTCGGTCTGCGTCCGTACGGCGTCGAGTTCCGCCCGAAGCGACTCCTGCCGGGCCAGGGGCTCGTAGAGCTTCATCGCGGCGCGGTAATGGGCGTCGGCGTCGTCAAAAGCCCGCTGGCTGAAGCAGGCGCCCGCGGCCGTCAGTTCCGCCGTCACGGCCTGCTTGAGGGGCTGAAAATTGTGCTGGTCGCTGATGGCCGATATCTTCGCGGCAGCGGCGTCGGCTGCGGTCTTGACCGGCAGCGAGGCCTTGCGGCGCTCGTCAAGCTGGACGATCTGATCTCGCCCTGCGACGACGGCGTCGTATCCGGCGCCGGCCTGCTCGTAGCGCCCGGCTGCAAAGTCCGAGTCGGCCGTGCTGGTCAGTTGAACCAGCGCTTGTTTGAGGGAGTCGAAGCCTTCCGTGGCGGCCAGGGGGGCGAGCGACAGGACCGCCGCGGCGGCCTGCTTCTGCAGCGTCTCTGCGGCCGCGCGGCGATGGGCGGTCTCCATGGTCTGCCAGGCCTGGGCCGCCGCGCCGGCGGGCTCGGCCGCCAGAATGGGAATCATCGCGACCTGGGCTTCCTGCGTCTTGCCGGCGGCGTGCAAGGCAGTGGCCTTAGTCAGGACGGCGGCGATCTCTTCCGCGCGCGTGCAGGCGGTGGCGAAATCTGCCCACAGGGCGGTCGCTTCGTTGAACGCGCCCTGCTCAAATAGCTGCGTCGCCGCGGCGTTGGCAGCGGCCGCGCGTTGCCAGGCGGCGGGAGCAGCCTTGTCCGCCTGCGTCTTCTGCGGCAGTTCCTGGATGCGTGCGGACGCGGCGGCCTTCAACTTGGCCGCCTCGGTTCGCTGGGCGTCGAGCTTCTTGATGGCCTGGCACAGGGTGATGGCTTTGTCGTACTGGGCACCCGCCTCATCAAACTCGCTGCGCGTTTGGGCGTCAGAGGCCGCCTGCAACGTTGCTGCGACGCGCGCCTTGAGCGGCGCAAAACCCTGCGAGTCGTTCAAGGCGTTGACTTCTGTAATAACCGGACCAGTCGCAGCGGCGATTTTGGCCAAGGACTCGCCGTCGGCGGCCTGCCGCGCTTCCCGCAACAACTGCCGGGCTGCATCGTTGCCCGGGGCGCCGACCAAGATCGCCCGCAGCGCTTCGGCGGCGGCGACGTTCTTCGCCTGGATCTGCTTTCGCGCGTCCTGGATCTTCGCGGCCGCCGCGGGCACGGCGTCATACGAGGCCGCGGCAAGCTTCCAGCATGCGGCCGCGCTGTCGAAGTCGCCCGCCTGGAAGAGCTTCTCGGCGGCAGCAGACTCCTGTGCGCCCTGCTGAACGAGCGAAGCGGCGTCAGACGCTGCGGGCATGGCCTTCTGCTGCGAGGCCGCCGCCTGCACGCGGAGTTTCGCGGCGTCCTGTCGGCGGGCATCAGAGGCCTTGACCTGTGCCGCCTGAGAGACGATCTGCCGGTACAGCCGCTGAGATTTGTAGATGGCGTTGGAGCCCCAGGCCGAGGCGGCCGCGGAGTTCAACTGCACCACGGCGGCCTTCAAAACCGCGAAGCCCTGGTTGTCGTCGAGCGAGACCACGGCGGCCGCATCGCTCTCGGCGCGGGTCTTGATGATCGTCGTCTCAGCGCGGGCGGCTTCCAGCGACGCATCCCGGATGAGTTGTCTGGCCGCTGCGTTATCAACGTCCTGGCCGATTGCGCCGCGCGCTGCGGCCACAGCCTCAGGATATTTCTTGGCCGCAAGGGCGGTCCTGGCCGCGGTAACGGCCGCCGCCGCGGAAGCGCCCTTTTCGTAGATTGCCGTAGCGGCAATCCATCGCGCCTGCGCGGCGGAAGAGTCGCCGCCCTGCAAGGCTTGCCCGCCCGAGGCGGAAAGCTCCTGCGCCTGCTGCCACAGCGCCGGGGCGTCCTGCTGTGCAGCGCCCGCCTTGCCTGCGGCAGCGCCCATCGCGGTGCGTGCGGCCTGGGCCAGCTCGGTCGTGACCTTGGGGTCCTTCTGGCGCTTGGGGGCGTCCGCGGCCGCCTGGGCGTATTGGGCCTGGGCGGTCTTCCACTGAGCGGCGGCGGCAACGAAATCGCCGGCATCGAAGGCCTGCTGCCCTTGTGCAGCCGCTTGCTGTGCCGCAGCCCAGGGGGCCGCTGCTGCCCAGTGCGCCCCGGCTGACAGGGCGGTCTGTCGCGAGGCGGCCATCGCCGCGCGGACCTGGTCGGCGGCACTGCGCGGCGGCAGCAGGTCGGCGACCTGCTTGCACTGTGCAAGGACAGCGTCGTACGCTGCTGCGGCCTTTTCGAGATCGTCTTTATCCAGCAATGCGTCAGCCAACTGGGCCTGGCTGAAAGTCTTCTGCTTGAGGGCGTCGAACTCGGGAGCGTCGAGGGCAGCCGCATCGATCGCCGCATCCACTTTCGCTCGCGTCGTCAGAAGCCCTTGTCGCGCCAAGGCCCGCACAGCGTCCTGGCGACCCTGCCTGGCGGCGGCGTTGGCGGCGTCGACCGCCAGGGCTGCCTCAAATGATTTCTGCGCCTCGGCTGGGCGACCGGCGGACAGGTGCGCCTGCCCCTGCGCCATCGCGGCCGTCAGCTTTGCGATTTCGTCGCCGCGCGGCGCGACCGCGGCCCAGGCCTTGGCAGCGGCGTCCATATCTCCCTTGGCGAAGGCGTCCTCGCCGGCGGCCAGATCGTTCTGGAGTTGCGGCCATTGCTGGGGCGCCAGGCACTCGGCGCCGGCGCCCAGTGCCTGCTGCCATACGGCCTGGACGGCTTGGCGGGTCGCAAGCAGCGTTTTGCGTTTGGCGTCGAGCGTTCTGATTCGCGTGCATTCGTCGGCGACGGCTTTGTACGCGGCGGGCAAATCCTCATAGCGGTTCTGGTCGAAGAGCGTCTCGGCTGCGCGAAGCTGTTTGCGTAATCGCCGCTTAAGCTCGTCGAAGGTCTGGTTCTCGTCGATATCGGACAGCGCCTTGACTGCCGCCTGTGCGGCAGCGCGGGGCGCTGCAGCGGCGGCTTTGAGCGTCGCCAGGCGTACTTCTTCGACCAGGGCCTTGGTCGGCTCGCTCTGGTTTTCAGAAATCATGAGTTCGGCGGCGGCCTTGGCGGCCTCGGGGAATCGTCCCTCGGCGGCCGCCTGGCGCACGGCCGCCATCCTTGCCACGACGGCGGCAGCGGCCTGAAGGTCTGTCGTCGCGGCAGTCCAGGCGGTCTTGGCGGCATCAAAGTCTCCGCTGTGGAAAGCCCGCTCGCCCTCGTCGAATCGGCCCTGGGCCTGCTTCCATCGCGCGGGGGCGTAGTGATTGGCGCCGGCAGAAAGAACCGTCTGCTGCTGCGCTGCGAGCGTCTCGCGCGTGCGGACCATCGCCTGGCGGGCGACATCGAGGGTCTTGATCCGCGGGCACTCGGCCGAGACGGCCTGGAACTCCTTGAAAGCTGGCTCGTACTTTCGCCGTGCCAGCAGGCCCTCTGCCGTCGCCAGCCGCGCCGCCGCAGCGTTCTTGAGTTGAGAGAATCCCTGCGCGTCGTCGAGCGAGGATACACCCGACAGCGCGCCGCGGGCCGCTGCCTGGGCGGTGACGGCCGCGTCGCGAGCGTCGGTTTCAACAGTTTCGACCAGCAGCGCCCGGGCGGCCGCGTTGGCCGCGTCGGCTGTCAGCACGGCTTGTGCTGCCTTCTGCGCTTCAGCGAACTTCTTGTCCTGGATGTTCTTTCGGGCGGCCTGCAAGGCGGCGGCAATTACGGCGCCTTTGTCGTACGCTGCCGCGGCGGCTGAGTAATGCTGTTTGGCGGCGTCGAAGTCGCCTTTGGCCATCGCCTCGGCAGCGGCTGCGGCGCTGTCCAAGGCTTTCTGCCACTGGGCCGGATCGTCGCGGACGAGGTCGAGGCTGGCGGTTCGCTGTCGTGCGGATTCGGCCGCCGCTTTCAGCGGCGCGACAGCCTGGCGTGCGGCGTCGCGGGTCTTGAGTTGCTCGCACCGGGCAACTATGGCCTTGTACGCCTCGATGGCTTGGTCGAATTGCGTCTGGGCCGCCAGGCCATGGGCCCGCGAGAGCTGGCGGCGCAGGTCGATCTGGAGCGAGGCGAAACCGTCGCCGTCGCTGAGGCCCATGGCCGCGCTGACGGCGGATTCGGCGCGAGTCCTGTCCGGATCGACCGCCTTGGCGCCGCCGGCAATGCGGATGTCCTCCTGCAACGCTACGGCACTCCTGCAGGCCGGATCGATCTTGAGTGCGGCGACGGCAGCCGCGGCGGCATCGGGATATCGAAGGGCGGCCAGATGCTGACGGGCCTGCGTGAGAGAAGCGGCCAGTTGCACAGCCTTGGGATAGATTTCGGCGGCTGCGGACCACTTCTGATCGGCCGCGGGGAACTCGGCTTTGTCGAACGCCTCGGCCGCTTCGGCTTGCAGTTGCTGAGCCTGCTGCCAGAACTCGTACGCCTCGCGGTATGCCAGTGCGGTGCGGGCCTGTTCCCGCCGGAGCAGGGCGTCGGTGCGGGCCTTTTCAGCCGCAGCCTGCGTCGCACTGATCGAGCGCTGCCGCTGAGCCTCAGTTTCGGATCGCGACTGTGCGAGCCTGGCGGCGGCGAATTGGCGGGCCGCTTCGTCTTGAGTGGTCGCGGCGGCTTGGCTGGCCGGGACCGATGCGCTTTGCGCCGCCGGCGCGCTGGCGCTGGAAGGCGCTGCCGCTCGCGACGTCGCTACGGCAGGCTGCGACGAGGGCGCGGGCTTCTCCGGCGCAGGCGGCGTTTTGCCGCAGCCCCAACACAGTGCGGCGGCCGCGGCGGCCCAGAGCGTCAGGATGTATTTGCCGAGCCTGTGCATGCGTTACTCTTGAGGCGGCTGGGTCGCCAGTTCGAGCCCTTCGACGGCCTGGCCGCTGAGGGCGTCGCGAATCTCGAAGTAGAACCCAAACGCCGGACCGGTGCCCTGGCCGACCTTGATCATGATCTCACTCCACCCGGCCGGGAGCATCGCATCGGCGGCCGTGTCGCGCGGCGATACGCTCGTGCGCCCACGGGCCATGTGCACCAGGCGGCGGTTGACGCGCACGTCGATGCTCTCGGCGCAGCCGACATCGAACCGCACGTGCCGCGGCTGGGGAACATACACCCAGCAGACCGCCACCGCGCAGATCATCTGGTGGAACGACGTCTCGCCCAACAGGTTGACGTACGGCCCGCGCGACCGCAGCAGCCGCCACTGGCAAGGCCCGCCTTCGGCCGGCCAGACGCCGTAGCGCTCTGTCCGGTCGAAGCTCTTGAGCTCGGGCTCCCAGAGCTGCAGAAAGCCACTATGGTTGGCCGGGTTGTTGTGGAAGCCACCCACGATCTGCCAATCGCGCACGGCGGCGGCTTCGTCTTGCTCGCCCTGCTGCGGCACGGCGCCGCCTTGAAGCCGCCAGAGCAAGTCGCCCATGCGTGCCGCGATGCTGCCGCCGCGCAGGGCGGGCAGGTTCTTGACCAGCGCCGCGACGGCGGCCTCGCGGTCGATGGGCAGATGCCCTGTGATGGGTGCAGCCAGGGCGTCGGCCATGTGCACGCAGCCGCCGGCGCCGTCCTTGAGCGTGTGAGCCTTGCGACCAGCCTGGGTGAGCCATTGCCACTGGGCATCCGCCGGCGCGGGCAGCACATCATCGAAGGTCCACTCCATCACCAGCGCCTGGCGCAAGGCCCGAGGCAGCGGCCGGCCGGGGCCTTGGTAGATGCTTTGCACTCCGGCGGCTGAGAGGGCCCGCTCGTACAGCCGCACGTCGTCCAGGCAACCAGCGAGATAACCTTGCCCCGCCGCGCCGCGGCGGCCGATGAACAGCGGCGTGGGACCCATGGTGCGCGGTTCGGCGGGCACGCCTTGCTCGGGGGCGATCTTGAGAGGCTGGCCATCCACATATATCGTCAGGGTCGCAGCATCCCAGGTCATCGCCACGTGCTGCCAGCGACCCGCCTGCATGACGGCCTCAGCCGAGGTCGCCACCACTGACCGCGCCGCTCCGGGGATAAACACCCGCCCGCGAAGGCGGCCGTTGATCACCGCCAGGTCGTAACCCAGCGAATCGTCAGAGGCCTCGTTTTTGCTGACCAGCCATTGCGGCTGGGCAGTGAACGGGTCGAGCTGCACCCAGCCCTCGACGCTAACCTGCGGTGAATGCAGCGCGGCGCAGTCAAGCATAGCGATGCAGCCGGTGCGGCCGTCGAATCGCGCGCCCTTGCCGCTCTTGCCATCGGCGGCAGTCACGCCGCCAATGAACGCCGAGCGGCCCGGTCGCCATGCGCCTGCCGGTGCAGTTTGCGGCGTGACATCGCTGACGACGGGATAACTCTTGCCGTCGACCAGCAGCGTCGCAGCGCCCCAGAACACGCGACCGTCGCCTTGGTCGAAGGCGATACCCGTGAGGGGGCGGTCGCACAGGTTCATCTGATCCAGAGGCGCCCGCAGCTCCTGCCACGCTCCCGCCGGCGGCAGGGGCAATGCGCCGGTGTCGGCGCCGCCCCAGACGATGCACTGCCACGCGCGGCCGTCGCTGAGATGCAGCGCCATGGTCGTCGGCACGCGCGCGGGGTCGATGTAGACCCATTGCGACAGCACGGCCTTGCGGGGCGCCGCGGCGAGGTGATCAGCAATTGGGGTGCTGAAGATCACCGAATGCGTCTGCACCTGCTCGGGCGTCTGGGGCGCCGTGCCCTCGTGCGATTTGGCGCCGCTGTGCTTGAGTTCGGCGGCCCAGGTCCACTGCCCACCGGCCGATCCCGGCGGCAGATCGTCCTCGAGAATGACGCGCTGGCCGGTGGGCCAGATGAGCGTCGTGCTGTCCCACAGAACGCGGCCGGGGCCCTCTTGGCGGAAGGCCAGCCCTTCGATGGGCTTGTCCTCGAGATCCAGGATGCCCAGTGGCACGCGAACCTCGATCCACTGCCCCTGGATCGGCACGGGCCCGGCCCACCAAGGCAGGAAGTTGCGCTGTGCCCAGGTTGGCGGCGCGGGCGGCACAGCTACATCGTGAAGGCTGACGTGCCGCCAGTGCCCCCCTGCCAGAAGCCCCACCGCCAGCGAGGTCGGGCGCGGGCCCGGGGCAATGTAGATCCACTGCGACAAGAATCGTCCGGCTGAGGCGCGGGTGCCTCGTGCGGGCCACTGCGCCATTGGGCCCAGCGCCTTGGCGATTTCCTGCGCGGCGGCCTGGCCGCCAGGGGCGAAGGGCTGCAGCACCACCGGCTGCGGCGAGCCGTTGGGCCCGCTCCAACTCAACGTGCACGAGGCGCCGCGAATCGACACGGACAGCTCGACCCGCTCCGGCTTGGCGGCCAATGAGTCCCTCGGCGGCAGGGGAATGGCCAGCTCGTATGCCCCGCCCGCAGCGGCCACTTGCATGTCGAGGGCCGCCTGGCCGCTCGCGTCGCGGGCGATCGCCCGGCCTGTCGCATCGGCCCCGATGAGCCAGCGGTACTTTTGCCCCGCCCATTGCATGGCCACTTCAATGCCATGGCCACCGTCGAACATTCCGGCCCCTTGCATGGCGGTGCGGCGCCGATCCGGGGAGGCGATGCACATCAGCAGGCGGCGGTTGTCGTGGGCGAGCTTGACGGTCCCGCTACCACCCGTCATCGGCAGGGGCGCGAGGGCTTTCCAGTCCGACAGATCGCCGTCGACGGCGATGGGGATGTTGCTGGCTGGCAGGACGATGTCCGCGGCCGGCGGGGCGGCGGGGGCAGGCACAAACACGTGGACGCCGTCGCGCGTGGTGATGATGAGGCCGTCGTCGAGCAACTCGGCCTGGGTGTCGTAGCCGATGCGCTGGAACTCGTCGCACTCGACTCCGGGCAGCTCCTGCGAACCTTGGTGAGCGCCCGAGGCGCGATCGAAGACGTCGACGAAGACGCTGGTGGCGTCCATCGGGTAATCGTCCGAGCGCCCGCGCATTCCCGAGACCACGAACAATCGCCCGCCCATTTCGTGCATGTCATAGATAGGGCAGATTCGCCCCGTCGTGCCCAAACGCGGCAGTGGATAGACGGTCTCGCGACCCGTGGCGGCGTCGAAACCGACCAGCTCGCCCGGCGAGCGGGCGTACAAACTGGCGGCGGTGGCGGACAGTCCGGCCGCGGCGGCGCCGTAGCGGCCGATGGGGCCTAAGTCGGCGATGCGTTTCGTTGCGGCCAGCGGGTCGCCGCCGGCGTAGAGCTGCAGACGCGGGTGGAATAGATTATCGACGTACTGAACGCCGCGCGGGCCGAAGTCGATTTCCCTCGGCCAGCCGTCCTGCGTCGGCAGAAAACGGCGAACCTCCATCAAGCGGCCGCTGTGGGCGTCGACGATCATCTCGGCGGGTCGAAAGCCGGTCTCACCGTTGAGGACGCCATTCCAGTACAGCCCCAGCGTGAGGGCAGCGGCATCCTCAGTCCGCACGCGGGCGATGCGGAGCGGCTGGCCGCAGCAGATCGCCGGCACGGCAAAATCCTTGCGCCACAGTTCCTTGCCCGAGGCCAGATCGAACGCGGCCACAAAGCCCGCACGGGAGGCCTCGGCGACCATTGCGATATCGCCGCCGGCGTCGAAGTAATCGACGGCGAAGCCCGGCCGGGCTGTCCAACGCATAGCGCCGCCGGCCAGATCGATGGCGGTCAGGTCGCGGCCGTCCGACAGCAAAAGTGAGCCGCCGGCGTAGCAGGCGGCGCTGGGTCGCATCGCCAGCGTCTGTTGCCAGGCGACGGCAGGCGAGGGCGTCCTCTTTATACACGTGACGGTTCGCCCCGAGAGCACGCAGAACGTGTCCTGCGGCTGGGCGGGCGGCGGGCAGACGAGCGTCGGGCAGGCCGCCGGCAGCGACCAGGCCTTCTTCAGCGGCAGCTGCAGCGGGCCGGCCGCCGGGGCCGCCGGCGCCGCCACGGGCGCGGCGGGTGCGGGCACAAGATCCAGCACCGTGCCGGCGTCGAGCAGCAAGTGTGCGGCCGCGCCGGACTCCAGCGGCAGTTTCTCGATGACCGCCCCATCGGCCTGCGAGAGACGCCAGAGCGTCTCGTCCGAGAGCATGAGGATGTCGGTTCCGCAGGCGAGGGCCTGGTTGATCGGACCGTCGTAGCGGCGGTGCCAGAGCTCGCGGCCGCTGGCGAGATCCAGGGCGCTGAGTTCACGTTCGTTGTGGGCGATGACCTTGCCGGCAACGACACAGACGAGTTCATCGGAAGCCGTCAGGACGCTCTGCCAGAGAAGCTTTCCGCCGGCTGCACTGAGGGCGATGACGCCGCTGTGATCGCGCGGGGCCAGGATCACCTTGTCGCCGACGATTGTGACCCCGGCTCCCTGGCGGCGGAACTGCACCAGGCTTCGCCCGGACTGATCGGCGGGCGGGTAGGTCCAGATCCAGTCGATGGCCCCGTCGCGGGCGTCGCAGCGGGCGACGATGCCGAAATTCGTCGAGCAGTACAGCCACCCATCGTGCAGGGTGAGGGGCCGGCCTTCCTGGGCCAGTTCCACCAGGCGCATATTGGGCTGGGCCTGGCTGCCCAGGAGTTTCTTCCAGATCATGCGCCCGTCGACGGTGTCGAGGCACGTCAGCCAGACCGCTGCGGCTGCCTGCTGCTGTTGGGGCTGCATGGCGGCGGCGGGCATGGCCATCACGTAGACGTGCCCGGCTGCGGCGATCGGGGCGTTGAGCGGTTGAAGGTCGGTCCACTCGGGGCGGCCGGCCGTGGACCAGAGCATGTCGCCGCTGCGAACGTCGAAGGCGGCGACGGCCTTGCGCGCCGCGGGGTTGGGATTGTCCTCAACGAGTGCGAAGAAGCACGCCCCCGCGGGTCCTTGGCCCACAGCGGAGGATCGCCCATCCCGCAGGGCCGGCGTTCTTCGCGCGGGCCTGGCCCAGTCAGGCAGCACAGGGCTCAGGGCGCGGCGGGCGCCGTATCCCGGCGGCGCGCTGCGGGTCCATGCGGGGGAGGCCTTTGCGGCGTCATATCGTGCCGCCAGCGTCGGCCCACTGATCAGCAGCGGTGCGCCCGGCGCGGCCAGACTTTCCACGCAAGTAACAGCCCACGGGCCCAGCGTTGCCGGAAGGGTCGAGCTCTCGTAGAAGTTCTCTGCCCAGGCCTGATCGGCCGGTATCTCGATTCGCCGCGGCACCAGGGTCTTCAGCAGTTTGGCCGCTTGGGCAGGGGCTGTCGCGGCCGCCAGGAGTTCTTTCTTCACAACCGCCGCAGTCGCCCTGCCGCCGCGCCAGGGAAGGTCGGCCGAATCCGGCACGGCCGCCATTGCCTGCCGCAAGGCCTCGATCGAGTCGCCCTCGCCGGCCAGACATAGCCACAAGCCAACGTGGGCAGCCGGTCGCACATCGCCGTCCGCGGCGAACTGGGTGAGGTCTTCAAATGTCCGCAGGGCCCAGTCGCGCTGTCCCCGCCGCATGGCCCGCTCGGCCAGATCGAACAGGACATGGTGCACGTTGGCCGCCCATGAGTACCGGCGGAAAAGCCGCATCGCCTCGTCAAGGTCGCCACTGGCGGCTACGGCGGCGGCCGTGGTTGCCGCCGCACGCTGTTGGCTCTGCCGCAAGCGTTCGAGGACGGCCGGCGGCGACGCCATGAGCGTGCGCTCGACCACGCGGCGGTAGGGTATATAGGGCGGTTCTTTGGTCTTGGGAAACGCTCCGATAGACTCGCACATGTCCAGGATGTTCTGCAGGGCCGCGGCGTCGAGGGCCGCATCGCCCGGCGCCTCGCGGCGGATTGCCTCCCACCGCATCTCCAGTTCGATGTCGCGGGGGTAGTCCTGCACGAGGATCATGGACGTGCGAAGGCTCGTGGCCTGGTCGACGTTGCCCTGGGCCTCCCAGATATCGGCGGCCTGCGACAGATGCCCCGCCGACTGCAGCAGCGAGGCCCGCGTGAGCTTCCAGTTCTGATCGGCGCCGGGGCGCGAAGCGTTCTGCTCAAAGAAGTGCAGTGCCTGCTCGTAGTCGCGGTTCTCGATCAGCATCGCCATGCGGTATTGCCAGTAAAAGTTCATGGCCGGGTGCGTGTCGGGCACCCCTCCGCGCAGCGACTGGAGCCCCTTGAGGGCGTACTGCTGCCATGCGCCGGCCCCGGAGTACGCGTACGGCTGATTCGTCGGCGTGTGGGCGAGGATCTGCTGGTACGCCTCGGCCTGAAGGTCTTTACGGCCGTTGTACGCGGCGATCATCTGCTTGTAGGCGTCATTGGCTCGCGGCAGGTCGCCGAGATTGCGGTACGCCTGCGCAATGCCGCGCCAGGCGTCGACGTGCTTTGCCGTATCGGCGGGAAAGTGCTGGATCATCGCCTTGAACAGCTCGGCCAGGCGGAGGTTCATGATCTGTCCGCCGGCCTGGCTGAGCGATTTATTGTCCTGGATCTCTTTGTTCCAGGCGGTCTGGTTGGCGGCGAGGGTAGCGTCCCACGTCGGCTGCCAGATGGGCGTGAAGGCGATCCACTGCGGAGGGACATTCTCCATTGCCCGCGGCGGCGGCGGCTGGGCCTCTTGAGCGGCCAGCGCCGGGGCGATGCCCAGGATCAGGCCGACGGCGAAGCTCATAGCGGGGGCATTCATCTCGCGTCCAATTCTACACCTGGACGGGCGCCGTGAGGCAGGATTGCCTGCCAGCCCTTCGAGGCTTCTGTGGCGGGGGCCCGAGGACACCAACCGCGGGCATTTGCTTCTGCGATATTCAACCCGAGCCGCAGCGGCGCGGCAACGACAAAGATTCGTCTAGGCTTCCTGGAACTTCTCGCTGGTGAAGAGATAGACCTGCGTGCCTCCGTCGCGCCAGGCGCCGGCGGGCAGTCCGGCCTTGTGCATGCAGCAGTTGTCCAGGAACTCCCTGGCCGACCAGCCCATGTCCGTGGCGACCTCGGGCAGAAAGCACCCGGCGTAGCCGCCGCGGATAATGTAGATGCCGTGCACGCCCACCGTCAGGGCCGCTGGATCGTCCGTCAGCTCCAGCGGTGAGAGCACCGAGACCTCCACACTCAACTGGTCCAGTTCGGACGGCGTGATCGGGTCGTCGTAAAAGCGCGGGTCCTGCGTGGCCGCGGCCAGGGCCATCTCGCAGATCATGCGTCCCAGCGGCGCGCGGGGCTGAAACGTGCCGATGCATCCGCGCAGGTGCGGGCCGTTCTTGAGCGTGACAAAGCACCCGCGGGTCTGCGCCAGGATGCCCTCGTCCGTCGAGGGCTTGATGGGCCCGTTGCCCCGAACCGCCGCCTCGACGGCTCGGCGAGCCAGCGCCAGCAGCGCCTTTCGCTCGTGTTCTTCGATGGCCATAACCGCTCTCCCGTACGGCGGTAATTCTACCGCGCGGGCAATTCAAGTGGGTCTGTCAATCAGACGACATTGTCTGTGGAGCCGATCGCGGGCCTGGAGGGCCCTGTCCCGCAGGAAGATCAAGAGAGGAACACTATGTCTGCCACCGCAACGGGCACAATGCTTGGATGGTATCTCGAGCGAATCAAAGACACGCCGCTGTTGACCGCCCAGCAGGAGCGCGACTTGGCGCGGCGCGTCCGCGACGAGAGCGACGCCTATGCCCGCGAGGAGATGATCCAGGCCAACCTGCGCCTGGTCATCAACATCGCCAAGGAATACTCCAGCCCCGGCATGACGCTGGCCGACCTGGTGGCCGAGGGCAACCTGGGGCTGCTGCGGGCGGTGGAAGACTTCGACCCCGACGCCGGCGTGCGATTCAGCACCTACGCCGCATGGTGGATCAAGCAGTCCATCAAGCGAGCCCTCATCAACGCCGGACAGCCCATCCACATCCCGGCGTATCTGGCCAAGCTCATCAGCAAATGGCGGCGCACGTCGCGGCGGCTCGAGGCGAGCTTCGGCCGCCAGCCCACGCTGGAAGAGATGGCTGCGACACTGCGGATTTCGTCCAGGAAGGCCCAGATCGTGCAGCAGGGTCTCACGGCCGTCACGACTCCGGGCCAATCGGCCGGCGACGAATCGCAGACCCTGGCCGAAATGCTGCCAGACACGCGAGTCGAAAGCCCCGACCAGAGCCTGCTGGATTCGTCCAATGCGCCGCTGGTCAAGAGTCTGCTGGCCAGGCTCGACGCCCGCGAGCGGCGCATCCTCGAGCTGCGGTTCGGCCTGGGCAAGAGCGAGGAGTCTCCGCAACTGACGTACAAGGAGATCGGCCGCCTGATCGGCCTGACGCGCGAACGCGTGCGGCAACTCGAGCGCCAGGCGCTGCAGCGATTGCGGGCGCTGGCACAGGAAGTCATCTAGCGAATGGATGACTATCGATCTGTCTGGCTGCTATCTGGGTTGTGGTTTGTTTCTTTGGTCATTGGGGTCTTGAGGATTGTTTGTGATTCGGTGCTTGGGCTTTGGGATTTCCCGACCGGCGATTGCCAATCTTTGATTTCGGATCATTTCGGATTACGCCCTGCGACACACTTCATGTCTGCCTCGCCGGCGGATAGAATAGCACTGCGCCTGGGGTGGTGAGTTCGGGGCAGAGTTATCCTTATTTCCGGAGCGGCGATGAGTGAGATCGTGAAACCTGATGGCAAGGAGGCTCCTGCCGGCGGCCGCGCGCGGCGGCTGGGGCGGATGCTGCTGGACCATCGCCTTCGCGCTATCTGGGTGGTGCTGGTATTCGGGTTGCTGCTGTTCAGCGTGTCGCGACTGGCGCTGTTCCTGGCGCGGTCGGGTCAGATCGATCTGCCGCCGGCGACGTGGGCATGGTGCTTCGCCTTGGGGGTTCGCTACGACCTGATGGCGCTGGGGTACGTGCTGCTGCCACTGGTGCTCGTGCTTTCGACCGTCCGCGACGAGACGCTGAAGCGAGACTGGTTCCGGCGGCTGGTGACCGGGTACGTCACCTTCGTGGTGGTGCTGGGCATCTTTGAGGAGATTGTCGGCGGGTACGTATTCCTGTACGAAGGCACGCGCCCGGACTGGATGCTGGGCTACCTGCGGCACCCCCACACGATTATCTCGCACATCTACAACGAGTACCCGCTGTGGCTGGTGTTGACGTTTACCGTGGCGATGAACTACGCCGTATACGTGGTCCTGCGCAAGGTGCTCTGGCTGGGCCGCCCGCCGCAGGGCAGCAAGTGGCGGCGGGTGGTGCAGCCGATCACTTTGTCCGCGATGTGCCTGCTGGCCGTTCACGGGACGTTCACCTTCCAGCCCCTGCGCAAGGGCGCGGCGTTCATCACCGCCAACAACATGGCCTGCCAGTTGACGATGAACAACTTCTTCACCATCGCCGACGCGGCCAAATACTGGCTCACCGAAGGCAACAGCGACTACGACGACTACGCCTACCCCGACATCGACGAGTCGCGCCGCGTCGTGCGGGACATGCTCTATCAGAACCAGGACACGCACATCGCCGGACCGGTCCTGTGGCGCACGACCCACACCGGCCGACCGCTGCGGCGCCCCAACGTCGTTATGATTATCATGGAAAGCCAGTCTGGCGAGGCGGTCGGGGCGTACACGGCCGACATGCCCTCAGGCGAGGCCCCCGGCGGGCAGGACTATCTTCCCAGCTTCACCCCTCGCATGGACGAGATGTGCCGCCAGGGATTGTTCTTCGATCACATGTACGCCGTCGGCCACCGCACCGTTCGCGGGCTGATCGGCTCGCTCTGCGGCCATCCCGACCTCAAGGGCTCCAGCCTGATGGAACTGCCGCTGGCGCAAGGCAGGTTCCTCACGCTGCCGCAGATTTTCCGCCAAAGGGGCTACCAGACGATGTTCGTCTACGGCGGCGGGGCCGACTTCGACAACATGCGCAACTTTCTGAGCGGCCCCGGCGGCATCGACCGCGTCGTCGAGCGCCTGCACATGGACCAGACCAAGGTCCCGGGCAACTGGGACGACAACGCCTGGGGCCTGCCCGACGAGGTCGCGCTGGACAAGGCCGTCGAGGAGTTCACGGAGCTGGACAAGCGCGGCCAACCGTTTTTTGGGGGGATCCTGACGATCTCGAATCACGACCCGTACCGGATCCCGCCCGGGCGCGTCCGGGCTCTGCGGGGCACGAGCGTAGAAATTCGCCGCCTCAACGCCTACCTCTACGCCGATTGGGCGCTGGGTCGGTTCTTTGACCAGGCCGCCAAAACCCGCTGGTACAAGAACACGCTGTTCGTGTTGGTCGCCGACCACGGCCATCCGCCGCTCAACCAGGCCGTCATGCTCGACGTGCCGGGCTTCCGCGTGCCGTGCCTCTTCTATGCCCCGGGCATGGCGGACCTGGTCAGCCCGCGCCGCGTCAGCACGATCTGCAGCCAGGCGGACGTCCCCATGACGCTGCTGAGCCTGCTCGGCGGCGACTTCGACCACAGCTTCATGGGGCGCAACGTCCTGGCCCTGCGCGAAGACGAGGGCTGGGCGATGATGCACCGCGGCAATCCCTGCCTGCTGATGGGCCAGGACGCCCTGGTGCTGCCGCCGCTGCCGCGAGATCCCAGGTTCCCCCTGCCGCTGATGTATCATGTCAAAGATGATCGCATGGACCCCATTGCCCCCGCGGCCACCGATCCGGTAAAACTGGCTCGCATGCAGGAGATGCTGCTGTCTTATTTTGCTGTTGCTCGCGACGTGTACGTCCAGCAAACTTACCGCATGCCCGCCGTGCCGACGAGCGGCCCGGCCCAACCGTGAGGCCACATGCCGATGATCGAACTGGCAAAAGTGATTCGCGACGTCCCGGACTTCCCCAAACCCGGGATCATCTTCAAGGACATCACGCCGCTGCTGGCCAGCGCCGAGGCCATGGACCAGTGCATCGGCGACCTGGTGGCGCCCTTCCGCGACAAAGGCATCCGTGCCGTGGTGGGCATCGAGAGCCGCGGTTTCATTTTCGGCGCCGCCGCCGCCTGCCGGCTCGGTGCGGGATTCGTGCCTATCCGCAAGCCCGGCAAACTCCCGTCCAAGACCCTGAGCATCAGCTACGAGCTCGAATACGGCACCGACAGCATCGAGATCCATGCCGACGCCCTCGCCCCCGGCGAGCGAGTGCTCATGATGGACGACCTGCTGGCCACCGGCGGCACGATGGAGGCCGCCTGCAACCTCGTCGAGAAGCTCGGGGCCCAGATCGTCGGCGTGGCCTTCGTCGTGGAACTGTGTTTCCTGCCCGGCCGCCAGAAGCTCTCCGGGCGGAACGTCCACTCGCTGATCAAGGTCGCCGGCGAATAAGCCGCGGCGCTGACCCGTGCAGATCTGGGCAATCTTGATGGTGGCCGCCGGCTTGGGCATGGACGCGATGAGCGTCTCGATGGCTATTGGCGTGCGCTGGCACGGGCGGCGGCAGATATTCCGCCTGGCTTGGCACATGGGCCTCTTCCAGTTCCTTATGCCTCTGGCCGGGAGCTTTGCCGGTCGCGAGTTGGCGGGGCTGCTCAAAGATGTCGGCGCCTATATCGCTGCCGTGCTGGTGATTGCCCTGGGCGTCAAGATGCTCTACGAGGCGCTCAAGTCGCATCCCGGCGCCGCGGCGGAGAAGACCGAGCACGCCATCGAGCATGGGCGCATCGCCAAAGACCCCACGCGTGGATGGTCGCTGATCGCACTGTCGCTGGCCACCAGCGTCGATGCGCTGGTGGTGGGGATCTCCATGGGCCTCAAGCAGGTCAGCGACGTCGTCTGGCCCTCGGTGGTCATCGGCCTGGTGGCCGGGGCGATGAGCATGTCCGGCACGCTGATCGGGCGCCGGCTGGGTAAAGCGATCGGCCGCTATGCCGAGATCGCCGGCGCCTCGGCGCTGATCATCCTCGGCGCGATCTTTCCGTGGATATAAGAATTGGCTTTTCATTCGGTTCATGCCCCATTACCGGGAGCGTTACAGGCCCCGTGCAGACCTGGGGCCCCGCCCCAGACCCCGGAGTGAACCTTTCATTTAGTGCCTCCGCCGCGATTTTTCGTCCATATAGCTGAGGGGCTGCCCCACATCACTGCCACCATTGACAGTAGCCTCAAGTTGGTCTAACTTCCTGAATAAGTTTCCTCTCTCAATGCCTTTTTGAAAGGGATTCCGGGTGGACTGGTACTATGCCAACGGCGGCAGGCAGAGCGGGCCGGTGTCGCAGGAAACATTTCAGTCGCTGGTCGACAGCGGCACCATCACCATCAACACGCTGGTCTGGCATCAGGGCATGCCCAACTGGCAGACCTGGAGCGCGGTGCAAGCCGGCGAGACGGCCGCCGCGTCGCCGGGCGCCCCGCCCCGACAGGAGTTGTGCAGCCAGTGCGGGCTGTACTGCTCCACCGACGACATGATCCAGTACCAAGGGCGCTGGATCTGTGCCACGTGCAAGCCGGCCTTTGTTCAGCAGGTGCAGGAAGGCACGCCCGTGGCGCCGCCGCTGCAGGGCCCCTGGGCGGTGGGCGAGCGCACCAGCGGTTACAGCGTCGCCGCACTGGTGCTGGGGATTCTGTCGATCCCCGGTTGCCTCTGCTATGGGTTGCCCGGGCTCATCTGCGGGATCCTGGCGGTGATCTTCTCGAACATGGCCCAGCGCCAGATCGAAGCCGGCGGCGTGGCTCCCTCATCGGCGGGTCTTGCCAAGGCCGGCAGGATCTGCGGGTGGATCGGTCTGGGACTGGGCGCGGTGTACCTGGTCGGGATCGTCGTCGTGATCATTATCGCCGCGATCAACCATCCATGAGTGCCGGTTCATACGTCAGTGCTCAAGCGACCGCCTCGGCGGCAGCTCGCTGCGGCAAGTGCTATGCGTTGCTGCCGGGCGACCTCTGCAATCGTGATGAACCGATCCCCTGCCCCTCCTGCGGAACCCTCCAGATGGCGTGGGTGTTTCCCGCCGCGGCTCGTCCGCACGAGGCCGGACGTAGCGGACGCACGCTCCTCAGCGACGATCAGGCCGGTTGCTTTTACCACCCCAACAAACAGGCATCCGTCCCGTGCGACCGTTGCGGGCGGTTCCTCTGCGACCTCTGCGACGTGCGCGTCGGGCAGCGCCACTACTGTCCGCAGTGCCTGGACCAGCCCAAAGAGGGCATGGTGAACCTGCAGAACTCCCGGGTGCTGTACGACAAGATCTGCCTGAGCCTGGCCGTCGTCCCGCTGGTGCTGGGGCTGTTCCCCTCGCTGTTGGGGGCGCCGGCGGCCGTAGTGATGTGCTTCATTTTCTGGCGCCGCCCGCCCAGCCTGCTCGGCGGCAGCGGCCTGCGGCGACTGCTCGCGCTGATCCTGGGCGTGGTGCAGATATTCTGCTGGACCTGGTTCTTCTACAGCAAAGCGGGGGCCTGACATGGACAACGCCTACACTCGCGCGCCCGGTTCTGCCCGAATCGGCCGCAGCCGCCTGCTGCGGGGCAGCGATCACCTGCTGTCGGTGACGTGCCCGTGGTACTGGCCCTTCGTGGAAAACTATCGCCGCTTCTTCTTCCGCGACATCCGCGCCGTCACGGTGCACCAGACCTCGACCGGCACGCGGTGCAGCGTCGTTTTCGCCATCCTGGCACTGGCGCTGCTGCCTTGGCCGTTCGTGGCCGACGACCGCTGGGCGCGGCTGATCCTGGTGGTTCCGCCGGCCCTGTTCATGCTGGCGCTGGCGTTTAACATCGCCGCCGGGCCGACGTGTTGCTGCACGATTCACACCGCCGTACAATTCTGGCAGGTGGGCGCGCTGACGCGGGTGCGCCAAGCGCGCAAGTTCCTCCGGGCGATGGGGCCGCTGATCCTGCGCGAGCAGCAGAACCCTCCGGCGGCGCCGGGACCGACAACGCCATGAACGCATTGACGCATCAGCGCTGCTTCCACCACGCCTCGCGCGAGGCGGCCGCACGCTGCCCGCAGTGCCGGCGGTTCTTCTGCCGCGAGTGCGTCACCGAACACGACGGGCGCGTGATCTGTGCCGCGTGTCTGGCGGCTCTGGCGGCGCCTCGGCGGCGGGGCAGCGGGCTGCTGCGCGGCGCCGGGGCCGCCCTGTTGGCCCTGACGAGCCTGCTGATCGCGTGGATGTTCTTTCATTACCTGGGCGAGATATTGCGAAGGCTGCCCGACACGTTCCACGCCGGCGGCTGAGCGAGCTTCCATGAGCAGCGCATCGAACAACCTGTCCTCCGGGGCGACGGTCTCGTCGCCGGGGCGGGCTCCCGCGCGCCCGCGCGGCAGGGCTTCGGGCGCCCCCGCGGCACTGCAGATGGTCGAAGAGGCCATCCATCTGCTGCGCATCGCGGCCCCGGGGACTCTGTGGCGATATTACGCCGGGGCGCTGCCCTTCGTGGCGGCGCTGCTGTACTTCTGGTCGTACATGCTCTATGCCAACAGCGCCGCTGCGCGAGGCACGCCCCTGGCCCTGGGCCTGGCGCTGCTCTACCTGTGGATGAAAATCTGGCAAGGCGCGTTCTGCCGGCGCCTGATGACTGCCGTGCAGAACGGCGGCCGGCCCGCCGGCGCGACTTCCTGGCGCGACGCAGCCCGCACCGGAGTGTTCCACGCGATCGTGCAGCCGCTGCAGTTGCTGCTGCCGGCGGTCCCGCTGATGATGATCGCCGCCGAGAACAACGTCACGGTCGGCTACGTCATGCTGGTCGTCCTGCCCTGGACGGTCGTCGCCTGGGGACTGCTGGTCTGGCTGTACGCGTTCTGCCAGAACCTGCTGGCGCTGGCCGCTGCGGGCCAGGCGGCCGGACCGCTGCTGCGGCAGGCGTGGCGGGCAGTGTTCTTCAGCGTTTCCACGCATGCAGCCGCCCTGTTGATCGTGGCGGTGCTGACGTGCGTGGTCTTCATCAACGTCTGCATCGCGCTGGGCCTGCTACCGTATCTGCTGCGGATGCTCACGGGATGGGAGACATCGTTGACGCTGAGCGTCGACTCGCTGCTGAACACGACATTCTTTGCCATCGCCGCGGCCCTGACGTTCCTGTGCATCGATCCGGTCGTCAAGGCCCTGTACGTGCTGCGATGCTTCTACGGCCAGGCGCAGTTCACGGGGCAAGACCTGCTGGCCCAGATTCGCCGCCACGTCCTGCGCCGCGGGGCCCCCCTACTGGTCGCTGCCGCCGCTGCCCTGGCGGTCAGCCTGGCGGCCGCACCCGCCTGTGGCATGGGCGAGACGGGTGCCACGCACAACCCCGTTGTGCGTGTCCCTGATCGTGAAGGTCTGAGGCCGGGGGGCATGGGCGAGACCTGTCCCTTGGGGACGCCCACGCCATCTGAGAGCGGCAAAGCGGCCTCGCGGGCCGATCAGCTCGATCAGAGCATCGATAAGACGCTCCAGCGCAGCGAATATGACTGGCGCAGCGCCAATGAAGACAAGGCCGACAAAAGCAAAGCCGCCTCGTTCTTTGGATGGTTGACGGAAAAGACCAACGGGTTCTTCCAGGCCGTGCGCGATCTCTGGAAGGAATTTCGCCAGTGGTTGCGCGAGCTTATGGAAGAGGAGCCCGCCCGCCGGCCAAAGGATTCGCCCTCCGGCGACAGCGGCAGCAGCAGCTTCGGCAGCGGCGCCGGTATCGGCGGCGGATCGATCATCATCAAACTGCTGCTGTACGTGGCCCTGGCGGTGGTGGCGGCAGCGGTGATCGTGCTGGCAGTCAAGCTGATCCTGGCGCGGCGAAAGAAGAGCGATGACGACGCCGACGCGCCGGCCGCGGGCAGCGAGCCTGCCCCCGACGTCGCCGACGAGACCGTCACCGCCGATGCCCTCACCGAAGACGGATGGATGACGATGGCCGGCGAGCTGCTGGCCCGCGGCGAGCTGCGACTGGCGCTACGGGCGATGTACCTGGCCAGCCTCAAGCAGCTCGCCCAGCGAGGGCTGATCCGGATCCAGAAGTTCAAAAGCAACCGGGACTATCGCCGTGAGCTGCAGCGACGCGAGCACGTCGCCGGCGAGCTGCTAGGCGCCTTCGCCGAGAACGTCAACCTCTTCGAGTACACATGGTACGGCCTCCATGACGTCAGCGACACGATCCTGAACTCTTTCACCGCCAACCAGGAAAGGATGCGATCGCATGTCGAAGTTTGATCGCGTCCTGCGCGTGGCGGTGCTGCTGGCAGCGGTGGCCTTCGCCGCGGCCATGGTGGACTTGCTCGTCGGCCGCCTCGGCCGCGGCGACGTCTACCCGCCGTATTCCTCGTACCGCGCCGATCCGATGGGCATCAAGGCGCTCTAT
The DNA here is from genome assembly GCA_039683615.1 of Phycisphaerae bacterium. Lineage (GTDB taxonomy): Bacteria > Planctomycetota > Phycisphaerae > SM23-33 > SM23-33 > JAJFUU01. Next base: position 58,554 of record JBDKRA010000021.1, on the reverse strand, counting down.
GACAGCTTCGCCGCGTTGCCGGGCCTGTCGGTCAGTCGCAATATCGATGCGCTGGAGCGTCTGGGCGATGGCGAGCGCAAGACGATGATCCTGGCCGGCGAAAGCGGCAACCGGTTCGACGGCGCGCAGGGAGCCGACGCCGTCGAGGGGCTCGAGCGGTTCGTCAACGGCGGCGGACGGCTGGTGATCGCCCTGGTGCACCAAGCCGATTCCTGGGATGCGGCGGACTGGGACCGCTCCGCGTCGCGCCCCGCGCGGAGCAAGAGCCGTCCGGCCTCGGGCAGCACGAGCCAGCCCGCGACGAGCAAGCCGGCCTCGGCTTCGTCCCGGAGCGATTCCGATGATTTCGACGCCCCCCGCAATATCGAGTTGGGGCCGCGATGGCGTTTTGCCGTAGGGGTCCACAAGGCCCCCGAGACCGAGCTGCGCGAAAGAAAAGACACGCGCCACAGCCTCGTCCGCAAACAGGCCCGACTCAGCGCGCCGCTGGCGGCCGAAAAGGAAGTGAGCTGGCTGGGCGGGCTGTACCTCGAGCCCAAGGACCCGTCCTGGAAGGTGATCTATCGCACTGACGCGGGGGCGGCCATCATGGAACGCCCCATGGGCCGCGGCACGCTGGTGCTGTGCAGCGACAGTTTCTTCCTGAGCAATGAAGGCTTGCGACACCGCCGCAGTCCGCGGCTGCTGGCCTGGCTGCTGGGCCCGTCGGCCTCGGCTGTGGTGTTCGACGAGACGCACCTGGGCGTCGAGTCGGAACTGACGGTGATGGCCCTGCTGCGCCGCCACCATCTCGAGACGGCCCTGGCGGCGCTGGCGGTAGTGGCGGGGCTGTATCTGTGGAAGAGCCTGTCGCACCTGGGGCAGGTGGCCCGCCCCGAGGGCGTTATCGACACCGGCGCCGTCGCCGGGCGCGACTCGATCAGCGCCCTGGTGAGCCTGCTGCGCCGCGCCATCCGCCGGCGAGACTTGCTGACGACGTGCATCCGTGAATGGTCGCACCCGGCCAAGGCTGCCTCAACGGCCAAGGCCGGCGACACGGGCGACGCCCGCGCCGCGCAGTTGCGAACCGCCGCCGCGGCGGCCGCCGGCGGCGATGATCGCACGCTCGTCAGTGCCTACAGAACAATGTGCCGGATTCTGGCAGAGAGGAAGTGACGCAATGGACGTGTCCGTGAAAGAGTTGCTGGACGTACTGGCCGCCGCCCGCGCCGAGGTGGGCAAAGTCATCATCGGCCAGCAGAAGGTGATCGACCAGGCGCTGATCGTGATCTTCAGCGGCAATCACGCGCTGGTCGAAGGCGTGCCGGGCGTGGCCAAGACGCTGCTGGTGCGGTGCCTGGCCCGCGTGCTGGGCTGCGAGTTCGGGCGCATCCAGTTCACGCCCGACCTGATGCCCACCGACATCACCGGCACCAACGTGTTTGATTTCCAGAACCACCAGTTCACCCTCGTGCGCGGGCCGGTGTTCACCAGCTTCCTGCTGGCCGACGAGATCAACCGCGCCCCGGCCAAGACGCAGGCGGCCCTGCTCCAGGCCATGCAGGAGCGCCGAGTCACCATCGACCGCCAGACGCACGAACTGGGCGACAACTTCACCGTCTTCGCCACGCAGAACCCCATCGAGTACGAAGGCACGTACCCGCTGCCCGAGGCCCAGAAAGACCGCTTCATGCTCAAGATCATGATGGACTGCCCCGCCCGCGAGGAGGAACTGGCCCTGGCGCGGCGGATGCTCGGTCCGCAGTCGCCCGAGGCCGTTCTCGACGCCGGCGGCGTCGCGGCCGTCATCCAGGGCAGCCACCTGGCGGCGTTTCGCCGCTGCCTGCAGACCATCATCGTCAAGGACGAGCTGCTGGCGTACGTGGTGGACGTCGTCCGCGGGACGCGCGAGCACGAGAGCGTGCTCGTCGGCGCCGGGCCCCGCGGCACGCAGGCGCTGCTGGCGGCCGCCCGCGCCAGCGCTGCCATCGCCGGGCGCGACTTCGTCACCCCCGACGACGTGCGCGACATGGCCGGTCCGGCCCTGCAGCATCGCCTGATCCTGCGTCCCGAGTACGAGATCGAAGGCCTGACCGTCGATGAAGTGATCTCCCGCATTCTTCAAGGACTCACGGTACCGCGCTGATGGCCCCGCAGAACCGACTGATCCGACTGGTGGGTTTGACCGCCGTCCCGCTGACGGTGGCGGCGGCGCTGTCGCCGACTCTGGCGACGCCGGTCATCCTCATCCTGGCGATCGTGATGCTGGTGGCCGCGGGCGACGCCGCGGCCGCCATCGGCATCTTTGGCGGCCTGAGCATGAGCGCCCCGCACGGGGCTCGCCTGACGCGGGACGTCGAGGGCCAGATTACGCTGGTGGCCATCGACTCGCGCGGACGGGACCTGCGTCTGCGGGCGGTGCTGGCCTTGCCGCCGGAGATCTCGTGCCCCCAGGCCGACATCGACTTCAGGCTCAAGCCCCAGGGCGGCCCCAGCAGCGCCTACGCCGTCTGGACCTGCCGCCCCGCGCGGCGAGGGCGGTTCGCGCTGGAGACCTGCTGGGTCGAAACACCCTCGCCCCTGGGCCTGTGGGCGATGCGCAAGGCTCTGCCTGTCCACGGAGAGATATGCGTCTACCCCAACCTCGGCGCCGAGCGACGCAGCGCGGCGGCGCTGTTTCTCAACCGCGGCGGCTACGGGGTCCACGCCCAGCGCCAGGTCGGGCAGGGGCGCGACTTCGAAAAGCTCCGCGCGTACATCCCCGGCGACAGCTACGCGGACATTCACTGGAAGGCCACCGCCAAGCGAGGCCGCCCCGTCACCAAGATCTACCAGATCGAGCGCACGCAGGAAGTGTACGTGCTGATCGACTCGTCGCGCCTCAGCGGGCGGGCCATCGCCCTGCCCGGCGCCGAGCGCGGCGACGGCGTGGAGGACCTCGGCGGCACGACCAACATGCTCGAACGGTTCGTGACGGCCTCGCTGGTGCTGGCGATGGCCGCCCATCGCCAGGGGGACCTGCTGGGCCTGGCGACCTTCACGACGCAGGTGGACCGCTTTCTGCGGGCCCGCGGCGGGCGCGGGCACTTCCGCGCGTGCCGCGACACGCTGCTCAACGTCCAGCCCAGCGCCGTCACGCCGGACTTCGGCGAGCTGTTCTCTTTCGTGCGCACGCGCATCCGCCGTCGCGCGCTGCTGATCATCCTGACCAACCTCGACGACCCGATCATCGCCGAGCAGTTCGCCCACCACGTGCGGGTCGTCAGCCGCCAGCACCTGGTGCTGGTCAGCTCGCTGAAGAACCCCGACGTGGCGCCGCTGTTCGAGCGCGAGGCCGCCAGCGTCGAGGACATCTACGCCGGCCTGGGCGGGCACCTGCAGTGGCGCCGCCTGCGCGAGCTGGAAGCCGCCCTCCGCCGCCGCGGGATCAGCTTCCACCAACTCGATAACGAAACGCTCAGCGCGCAATTGATCTCGCAATACATGGCCGTCAAGCAGAGGCAGCTCCTGTGATCATCGACCTGCGACAATTTGTGGACGCCGAGCAGCCGTACTGGCAGGAGCTCGAGTCGATGCTGGGCATGCTCGAGACCGACCCGGCCTGGCGGCTGGTGCGCCACGAGCGCGCGGAGGGGCAAGAGCCGCCGGCCGACTACCTCGCCGCGCAGATCGAACAGGTGCGGCGGCTGCATTACCTGTACGAGCGGGCCTCTGCCGACCTGGCGCGCCTGGACACGTTCTGCGCCCAACCGCAACTTCGAACGCACGTCGAGGCGCTGGTGGCCCGGGCATACGCCGTGATCCACGTGACGGCCGCGCCGCGCCGGCGGGTCCGCCCGGTCCACTGGTTCTTCAACACCTTCCCGCAAACGTTCCGAAAGCACGCCAATGCGTTCTGGCTGTCCCTGACGGTTTCGCTGGCCGCGGCGCTGATCGGAGCGCTCCTGACGGCCATCGACACCGAGGGCAAGCCCACCATCCTTCCCTTCTCGCATCTGCGGGGCGACCCGCGAGACCGCGTCAAGCACGAAGAGCAGCAGGTGCAGAATCCCTTCGCCGGCCACAAGACCGAAGCGGCCGGCATGTACATGACGCACAACACGCGCGTGTCGATCAACACGATGGCGCTGGGCATCACCTGGGGCGTCGGCACGATCGTGATGCTGTTCTACAACGGGCTGATCCTCGGCTCGGTGACGCTGGACTACTTCCGCGCCGGCGAGGGCACGTTCCTCGTCGGGTGGCTGCTGCCGCACGGGTCGATCGAACTGCCGGCGATCTTCCTGGCCGGTCAGGCCGGGCTCGTGCTCGGCCGCGCCGTCATCGGATGGGGCGACCGCCACCGCCTCTCGGCGCGGCTCAAAAGCGTCGCGCCCGACCTGGTCACCCTCATCATCGGCGTGGCCGTCATGCTGGTCTGGGCCGGGCTCATCGAAGCCTTCATCTCGCAGTACCATTGGCCGGTGCTGCCGTACTGGGCCAAGATCACCTTCGGCTGTATCGAACTGACAGGCCTGGTGCTGCTGCTGGGCTTTGCCGGGCGCAGCGACGCCGGAGACGCCGATGGCTAGCCGCCGCACCAACACGCTGGTCATCCGTACGCCCGAAGGGTACGCCTTTTCGTATCCGCTGGCCGGGCCGGCCGCCCGAATGCTCGCGTGGTTCATCGACCTGTTTGTCGAGATCGGGCTCTACATTGTCCTCTCGATGTTGCTCAGCCCGCTGGCGCCGCTGCTGGGCGGGCTGATTAACGCCCTGTACGGTATCCTGGTCTTCCTGGTGGGCATCGGGTACGGCGTGGTGCTCGAGTGGCGATGGGGCGGGCAGACCCTGGGCAAGAAGGCCCTGGGCCTGCGCGTCATGGACAACCAGGCCATGCCCCTGACCTTCAGCCAGGTGCTGATCCGCAACCTGCTGCGCCCCGTCGACTCGATACCGGCGATGTATCTCGTCGGCGGGCTGTCGATGCTCCTGAGCCGCCACGGCCAGCGCCTCGGCGATCTGGCCGGCGGAACGGTCGTCGTGGCCTCCCCGCGGACGTACGAACCGGACCTGAGCGTCGTACTGGCCGAAGACAAGTTCAACTCCTTCCGCGCCTGGCCCATCCTCGAAGCCCGCCTGCGCCACAAGATCTCCGCCGATGAGGCGCGCCTGGCTGCCGAGGCCATGCTCCGCCGCGAAACCCTCCACGCCGACAACCGGCTGCAGGTCTTCACCGAATTGGCCGACCACTTCCAGTCGCTCTCCTCCTTTCCCCAGGAAGCCACCGACGGCCTGTCGAGCGAGCAGTTCGTCCGCAACGTCGTCGACAGCCTCTATCGCCCGATGGTGCAGAAGGCAAAGAACGCCAAGGCGCCGGCCTGAGCTTCGCCCCTTCACGAAAACTGGAAATTGGAAATCGAAAGGGAGTACAGTGGCGGCATGGCTCGCCCGAAGATCACCTTTATCCTCGGCTGCACCGCCAGCGGCAAGGGCTCGCTGGGGCGCGAGCTGGCGCGCCGAAGCGGCGGGCACATCATCAGCGTCGACTCGATGAAGGTCTACCGCCGCATGGACATCGGCACGGCCAAGCCCCCTGCCGCCGTGCGGGCGGCCATCCCCCACCACTGCATCGATCTCGTCGAGCCAAGCGAGAGCTTCTCGGTCGCGCAGTATCTCGACCATGCCGATGCGGCCGTCGCCGGCATCGCCGCTGCGGGCCGGCCGATCCTGGCCGTCGGCGGCACGAGCCTGTACATCAAGGCCCTGTCAGAAGGGCTCTTTGAAGGCGCGTCGGCCGACGCCGGTGTCCGCGGCGAGTTGCTTGCCCGTGCGGCCGTCGAGGGCCTCGCTGCCCTGCACGTGGAGCTGGCAGCTGTAGACCCGGAGGCGGCCGCGCGCATCCATCCTAACGATCAGCGCCGCATCGTGCGGGCGCTGGAGGTGTATCGCGTCACGGGCAAGCCCATCAGCGCCCATCAGGAGCAGTGGGACGCCCCCGGCGGCGCGGCGCGGTACGAATGTACGTTCATCGGCCTGCGTCGCGACAAGGCCGACCAGGCCCGCCGCATCAACCTGAGGGCGAAGCTCATGATCGAAGCGGGTCTGCGCGACGAGGTCGCCGCCCTGCTGGCCGAACCGGCCGGCCTGAGCATGCAGGCCGCCCAAGCCGTCGGATACGCCGAGATGATCGAGCACCTCCAGGGCCGATGCACCCTTGATGAGGCCGCCGAGCAGATCAAGATCAACACCCGCCGCCTGGCCAAAAAACAGCGTACCTGGCACCGCCGATGGGCCGCCGTCCAGTGGCTCGACGCCGCACCCGACGAAACGCCCGAGCATCTGGCGGACCGGGTTCTCGATAGTGCGGATTAGATCAACGAAACGGGCAAGGTCCTGGACAAACGAACCTTTCTGCCGCCAAAGAAGTAGTCGCGATCTCAGAAGCCGGCGCTACTGCCTTTCGATCTTGAAGGAGTCGATGCGCGTCAGATCGGTGCCCCACCAGAAGTTGGGGTGGATCACCAGGCGGATGTTCTTGCCGCCGCCGATCTTGACCTTCTCGATCTTGAACTCGGTTGAATCGGGTCTTCCGTGGCCGTCGCCGGCCTGGCCCTTGCCCAACAGCACGCCAGTCTCGCCGCCCTCGGCGATTTCGATCTTCCACGTGATCCCGTCGCACTTGACGTAGTTGTTGACGACCTGCAGGTCCGTCACTTTGCCCGAGAGGGTGTAGACGCCCGAGGCCGGCACAGTGTATGTGACAGCGACCGCGTGGTGGCCGTTCTTCTCGACGTACGGATGCATCAGCACGCAGTTGGCCCGCTTGTTGCCCCAGATGCCTTCGTAGCGGCCGTCCCAGTCGGTGTGGAAGATCCATCCTTCCGAATCAATCAGGTCCGGCAGCGAAGAGGCGATCGGGCCGGTGACTTTGCCCTGGTGCCCGGCCGGCGAGTTCGGGTCGCGGATTCCGTTCTTTCGCTGGTCGTCGGGCATGGTCCAGGTCGGCAGGTCCAGGCGATTGTAGCGGTGGGTGGGGTCGGCCAACATGAACCAGAAGCCCCACGCATCGTCGTCGGTGTTGGGCTTGGCGTCGGGTCCGTCACCTTTGGGGTCCAGCACGATGGCGGCCGTGAGTTCGGCCTTGGCTGCGGCGGGCTTGTCCTTCCATCCCTCGACGGCCTGCTCGGCGGGCGTGGCGGTCTTGACCACCGGCACGGCGGCGAGGATTTCCGGTTGGGGCGGGGCGTCTTTGCCGGTCAGCGCCTTGTAGACCGTCACGGCGATAGTGGCATAGCCGCGCTCAGTGGGGAAGACGCCGTCCATTCCGATCATGTCGGCCTTGCCCTTGATGGGCGTGTGCGTGTCGATCAACGGGACGGCGGTCTCCTCGGCCACCTTTCGCACCGCCGGCACGACGTGGTTGTTGAGCGTGTCGGCCACGATCCCGAAGTAGCACTCGTCCATCGCCGGGATCGGCAGGCAGATGTAGAGCTTGGGCTTGGAGGCGACCTTCGTCTGCAGGCGGGCGATGAGTTCCTTGTAGTCGGCCAGGAAGGCCTTCTCGTTCCACTCGCCCTTGCGACTGGCGGCGTGGTCGTACATCAGGATCATGACGTTGGGCTGCCACTGGCAGGCATGGGCCATCTCGTAGCGCCGCCAGATCGAGCGGATGTTCGAGCGGATGATGCCCGTGCCGTTTGCGGCGAAGGCCTTCACCTCGTATCCCTCGCCCAGCAGCTTGCCCAGCCGGTCAGGCCAGTGCGGCTGCGTCGAGATCGAGTCGCCCAGGACGGCGATCTTGATTTTCGGACCGACCGGCGCCTGGGCCTGGCCCGAGGCAATGCTGCTCCAAATCGCCATCACGGTGATCGCCGCAAATAAGACTCGCCCGGTCCCGAACCTGGGATAGTCCATCTCGCTCTCCTGCAACCTAGTGAAGCCCTTTGTGCTTCAACCTCACGGCAGAGCGAAAGTTCTTATAGTTGTCGGGCCTTGCGCTGGGGCAGGTAGCGGGCCGCCTCGGCCAGGGCGGCGACTACAGCCGTCAGCACCAAGGCGGGCACCAGGCCCCAGAGCACCCATCCGGCGACGGCCAGAACCGCGTAGGACACGATCCGCGCGGCACTGCCGGCCGAGGGTCCGCTGCGCTGCACGTGGCGCCAGATCCGCAGCGCCAGCGCCAGCAGCGTCAGGAGGATGACCGCCCCGGCGGTCGATTCCCACACGCCGGCGGTGGAGTCCTTGATGGCCCAGATGGTGACGCTGACGTCGCTGCCGCTGCCGGCGAAGTCTTTGGACACGCCGTCGGCGCGGGGCAGGCTCACCGGCAGAGAGAAGGTGCCCAGCGCCACGGCGGCCTGGGCGGGGATAGCGTCGCCGGCGCGTTCCGACGCGGGCCTATCGACCGGAGCGGGGCCCCCGCCGCCGGGTTGGCCGGCGACCGGGCCTCGCACGCCCAATGCCAACGGTTCGCCCGCTGCTCTTGCCTGCCCGCGCCCATCGTAAGCCCAGCTTCCATCAGAGGACTGAGGCTGTTCCGGCCGCGGCGCCGCCGGCGGCGATTTGGCGCCCCCCTGCAAGTGGTACATCTCGCCCTTGCCCTTGCCGCCGGGCTTCTTGGCCAGGTCCTTGCCGTCGGACTGGCTGCGGGTGAGGCGGTTGAACTGCAGTTCATCCTGCTGCTGGCGGAGCTGGACGCGCTGTTTGGCGAAGTTCCGGCGACCTTCGTCTTCCAACTGCTTGGTGAGTTCCTTGAGGGCTTCTTCTTTTTTCTCATCGTCAATGCCGGCGCGCCCGCCGCCCTTGGCCTGTTCCTGGAGCTTGCGGCCTAGGGCTCGCTCGACGATCTCATTGCCGCCGGCGTCGTTCTTTTCCAGCTCGCCGGCGATGCGCCGCTGCTGCTCGTCGTTGGCGCGGGTGACGAAGTCGGCGGATCGGCCGAGCCATTCATTGGTCAGCGCGTCCGAGACTCCGCTGTTGCTGAGCGAGCCGTTGAGAAAGTTGTTAACGCCGGTGACGGCGGCGGCCTGCTCCTGCCGCTGCTGCCAGACCGTGTTCAGTCCGTACTGGGTGTTGGAGTCGTCGGTGAGCGTCCTTTCGAGGCGTTCGGCCTCGCGGCCCAGAGTCTCGCGGTTTTCGACGATGAACTGCCGCGCCTCTTCGCGACTCTTGTTCCATTTGTCATTCTGCAGGCGAATGTTGTCTGTCCAGGAGTTCGAGCCCGTGCCGTTGCCGGCGCTGGAGTATTCGTCTGCGTCGAGGAGGCGCTTGGTTTGTTTTCCCCGGGCGGCCACGCGGCTCACGAGTCGATACGCCTCTCCCCGTTTGGCCTGTTTCTCTTCGTCGTCGGTGGTGCCTCGCCTGGCCATTCCGCCGCCTTCGCTGTAGCGGTATCCGCGGGGCAGTTGCAGGTTCCACGTGGTCTGCTCGACGGGGATCCCGATAATGCGGATGCTCGGGGGCGTGATCTTGGTGATGCGCCCCAGCGACTCGCTGGCCCGCCCGGCCAGGTAGAGCTTGACCGAGTACGGCAGACCCGTCGCCGAGGTCTTGATCAGCGGGATGAGCGTTTCGCCGGCAGAGGCGCCCTCGGCGGCGGGCTTGACGGCCTTGCCGTCGACGTACGCGCTCCAGAGTTTCAACTCGGGGGGAACCTTGACGTGCAGGAACTGCTCGCTGCGGTTCTGCAGCATCAGCTCGACCTCATAGCGGCTGTTGCCCTCGAGGTCGATCGTCGTCGCGATGGCCATCAGATCGATGATGGCCGTGGTGCGTTTGGCGGGCTCGGCGGGCTTGAGCTTCAGGGCCAGCGTCCAGGTGTCGCTGAAGGCTTGGAAGACATACTGCAGCGACGCGTGGGCGGCCCCGAGCAGGTCGCGCTGCTGGCTGGCGGGCAGGGCCGACATTTCCGATGCCGACTCGACCGACAACTCGTGGCGCGAGAGATTCTGCACGGCCACCACGCAGCGATACCCTTCCGGGGCGGCCGTGACCACGCGCGGCACCGTCAGGGCCGTCGTCTGGGCCGTGATGGGCGTGGCGAAGTTCACCGCCACGTCCAGCACGCCGGTGACTTCGTTGATCAGCGAGACGGTCCACCGCGTCCGCGCGCCGCCGGCGTCTTCGGTCTTGACGCTGCGCATGGCCGGGCAGGTGACGGCCGCCAGCGAGGCGTACTGCGAAGGCAGCGTGAAGCTGATGTGGTCGATCGGCGAGCCGCTGATGGCGTATCGCAGGCGGTAGGTGTACCAGGCGGCGGTTGGCTGCACGGTCACGCCGGCGACGACCTCGACGCTGGTTCGCGTGGGCTTGGCCCGCACGTCCAGGTCCAGGGCGATGGCCGGGCGGTCGTACTGGTAGGCGAACTGGGCGGCGCGGATGTCGTCGCTGCCCAGCCACCCATCCAGCACGCGGGCCGGCGGGGCGCTGGCGAGGTTCTCGCTGGTCAGGGTGTGCGCCTCGAGCGAGGCGGCCAGTTGCACCGCCAGGCGCCCGGTCTGCTCGGCCAGCGGCGCGCCGGCGGTATCGAGCAGGGTGACCTTGGGCACGCTGAGGCGCCCCAGGCTCAGCGGGCTCTTTACCAGCACCAGCGCCAGGCTGGTGCTCGTGGCACCGCCGCGGAGGTTCACGTAAAGCCGCCGCCCCGCCGGCGCGGGCTCGACGTGGAAATCTTCCACCGCCGCCCCGGCCGCGCTGAGCAGCTCATACCCGTCGGGAAGGGCAAACGAGGCCTCGAACAGCCGCCCGCGCCTGGCCGTCAGGTTCGCCTGCACCAGGAGCTGGCAGCGACGCGCGTCGATGCGGACAAGCTGGTTCACGACGGCCGCGGTCTGCGTTTCGCTACGGTGCAGCTTGAGCGTCAGGGCGAAGGGGCGGTACGGCCAGTAGTAGGACGAGACTTCGCGCGTGGCGTCGGCGGCGGTTTCGCCGCTGCGGCCGCCCTCGCCCAAGCCGCGTCGCCGCCCGCCCTCGACGCCGATCTCGGTGAGCGTAATGCCGCCGGCGACGCGCAGGGTCGCCGCGCCGCTTTCGCGCGCCACGTCGCCGGCCTGGGGCAGCGGCAGGGCGAAGGGCTTGTCCAGCGCCGGAAGCGCCGCGGCCCATTTGGCGGTCATCTCGTACGTCTTGGCCGCGGGGCGGTGCAGGCGCACCAGCACCACGTCGTAATTCTGGCCCTCGGTATTGGCCGTCGCGACGATGGCGAAGTCGCGCAGGTTTGCCCCGGTCAGGGTGGTCAGGCTCATGCCCGCCGGAACCAGCAGGCGGAACTGGTCGTAGTCGGTGGCGCTGAAGGTGAAGACCATCTGCGTGGCGCCGATGATGCCCCAGTGATTGAAGCTCACGTCGTGGTTGGCCGCGGCCGACAGAGTGCGGTCCACCGTTCCCCCGCCGGCCTTGGGGCTCCATCGCAGCGTCAGCGCGCGGGCCAGGCCCAGCGGAACGGTCCATTCGACACCGCCATCGGCCTTGCGGGTGGTGAGGCTGCCTTGGGCCTGGGGCACTTCGAGCACGAGGTCGTCGGCCGGCAGCGCTACCGTCATCACGCCCGCCGGAAGCGGCGGCAGCGTGAGGTTGACCGTCGGCCGCCCCGCCTGCGGCTTGGCGGTAGTGACCGCCGAGAGTTTCAGCGTGCCCTTGGCCGCGGCGGGCAGCGTCAGCATCATGCCCTTCTCGCCGGAGGAGATGGGCACGGGTTTGTCGTCGAGCGAAGCGGCCGTCAGGGCCACGCCCTCGAACGGGATCGGCACGACCACCAGGCCCTTGCCCAGCGTTTGGGCCTGCGCGGTCAGCGTCAGCGTGAGCGTGTCGCCCTTGACGGCCGCGGCGTAACGCACGTCGGCCAGCCAGAGCTTGCCCGCGGCCGGGACCAGGTCGATGGCCTGGTCGGGATGGGCGGCGTTCCAGAGCTCGACGAACTTCGCATACGAGACGAGAACTTTCTTGGCCTGGTCGGCCTTGGCCGCCTCGCCCTCGTAGGGGATGACCAGCGGGGCCACGACAGGCTTGCCGGCTTGAACAGGCGCATTGTTGGCCTGGGCGTCGCCCGCGCGTGCGGACTGGGCCATCAACAACACCGCCGCCAGGAGCATCACGGCGCGGGCCAGCACAGGGATTGGCCGCGGGCGAACGGCGCGAAGGATGATCCGCACCAGGCCCACCGCCGGGTAGAAGACAATGAGCAGCATCGCGGCCCAGAACATTCCGTTCATGAACGGCGCCGCGTCCTGCCACCACACGGCTACGAGGCTGGCGCCGATGAGGATGGCGATGATGAACCTCGCCTTTTGCCGCGCCCGCGCATTGACGCGCAAGAGCCCGGCCAGGCCCGCCAGAACGAACCCCAGCAGCGCGAAGCTGTCGAGGCTCGACTCCTGCGTGATCCCCACCGCCAGCGGCAGCGGGTCGAGCGAGCTGAACGTGACGCGGTCGCCGTAGTCGCCGGTCTCTGAGAGCTCCACCGGCAGCGTGTACCTGCCCGCGACAACCAAGCCGCGGCCGTGGTCTAGAACAACCGAAGCCGGCAGATCCGCCGGTTTCTGCGCTGGGGCCGATTCCTTCTTTGCGTCCTTGCGCATTGCTTGCGACTCCATCGAGACCTCGGCCGTTACTTCCCCGTCAGGCCGCTTGCTCGGAGCGTTGTAAGGTGAAGACGCGATGACGTTTGCTGAGACCCTCTTGAACCCGAAAGAGAGCTCTGTCATCTGCTGGTATGCCGGGGCGACGCTATAGAGCCCGTCGCTAGTCATGTTGGAATCCTGGGCGGTAATGCAGAAGCCCGGGGCGGTCAGGACCGTCCATGAGACGGTGTTGATCTTCACGCCCGGCAGCGACGCCGCGGCCAAGGCGTGCATGTCGCCGGAGTTGCCCGTGGCGCCATAGACCACTTTTACCAGCGGGCTGCGAGATGAGCGCGGCAGGTGCACCATGTAGTTGCCCGTCGTGTCGCGCTGCGGCTTGGACGGTTGCCCGTCGACGGTGATCGACCACAGCGTCGCGTTGGCGGGCAGTTGGATGCTGACAAACTGCAGGCCCGCGTTGACGAGCTTGAACAGCGCCTGCGTGCGCTGGTTGCCCTGGCTGTCGAGATACGTCGTCAGCTCGGCCGAGCCCGCCAGCGCCGCAGGGATGGCGACGGTCTGGTACACGGTGGTCGAGACGTTCACCGCCGGCTCGGCGGCGCCGTTTTCAAATCGCCACGCCGCCAGCAGGCGGGCTGCCTTCTCGGGCAGAGAGGGCAGGTCGGCGCTATCGATGCCCCGCCCGGCGGCGTTGGCCTTGGCATCGACAGCGAGCTCTTCAGCCGCCTGAAGCGCCAGGTACTCGGTGACCTGGTCGGCTCCGTACGGCCGCACCAGCGGCAGGGCGAACCCCTTGACCGGCAGCGGGCGGCTGTACGTCACGTCCACGGCCACCTGTCCCGAGGCCTCGGCGTCCAGCGTGATCTTCCAGAGACTGTAGCCTTGGGGTACTTGCGATCTCTCTGATCCCTCCAGCGTCATAAACTTTTCTGCGGCATCTTCCTTCCTCAATCCAGCCTCGATGCGACGCTTGGCAGCGATTCGCCGGCCGGGGACTTCGATGGACACCTCTTCGCCAAGCGAATTGTCGACCAGCAGCGCCAGCTCAGCCGTGCGGGCGCGGGTGATGTTGTACGTCACGCGCCAGTGGCCGCGCATGTGTTCAGCCGTCAGCGAAACCAGGCCGACGGACTCGGCCGCCAGTCGCGCGGTGCGGCGGCTGATCGCCACTGCCACGTTTGCGGCCGGGGGCTGCTGGTCGTACGTCCAGGCAAGCTGCACATCGGAGCTCAGGCCCATCGAGGTCATGCGTCCGACGTTGACGGCCTTGATGGCGTCCAGCACGGCGTCGGGCGCTGCGTCCAGATCGTCCGAGGTCGAAACGCTGACGACGCCGGAGACCTGGTCGGCCTGGCACGCCAGCAGAGGCATCACGATGACGCGCGGCGTGCTGCCGGCGCGCCAGAGCCAATTCTGCGGCACGTGCTGGAGCGTGACGGACACATTCGCCACGGCCTCGGGCTGCACCGGACGCGCCAACTCGATGCGCAGGCGCCGCCCCGCCGCCGGGGCCGAAGCGGCCGGTTGCGTCGCGGGCGTCGGGTCGTCGGTCACGTGATACTCAAAGCCCTGGGCGCTGCCGTTGACCGTCACGCTTACCAGTTCCCACGCCGCCGGCGGCAGGCGGAAGTTCATGTCGAACATCTCGCTGCCCACGGCCGTGACTTGGAAGTCGCCCGTCAGCGTGAGGCTCTTGTCGCCCACGGCGAGGCGCTGGCGGTCCTGGCTCTCGCGGCGCAGCGGCACCTTGGCGGTGCGCAGCTTGACGGACCAGTCGGCCCCCCAGTGATAGTACAGCCGCCCGGTGAGCAGGCCAAACAGCGCCGGGACCTGCGTGGCGCCGGCGTCTTCGCGGCGGGCATCGGACAGGTCGTGTCCGCGCACGCGCAGGTCGCGCTGCGTGTTGACCAGCAGGTAGCCCCGTTGAAACGCCGCGTCCTGCAGGATCACGCGGGGGCTGCGCCAGTCGCCGCCGATCTTCTCCACGGCGGTGGCCTTGATGTGCAGCGCCTGCAATCCGCGGCTGGCCGAACCCAGTCGCACGGTCAGGATATTCGCGCCGCCCTTGCCCGCCTCGACGGACCAGCGCACCAGGCCCGGGCACGTGACGGCCGTGATCGTCCACGACGCATCCACCGCAAACTGCAGCTCGCGAATGCTGCGGCGCAGCACGTCCACCATGTACAGGCAGTGCAGCGTCTGGCTGTCGGTCTCGACCTCGACGCTGCTGGTGCTCTCGCCCAGCAGGATGGGCTTCTGCGCTTCCTGTCGGCCGTTGCCCAGCAGCACGGCCGTCACCGAGTCGCGTCCGCCGATGGTCAACTCAACGCGGGTGCGGTCGGTCGCGCGGTCGTAGGCGCTCTTGCCCATGGCCGCCGAGGTGGAGATCTCCAGGTCGCCCGGCGCCGTCAGGGTCATCGTGCCCGCCACGGCCGGGGGAATCGAGATGCCGAACTGCAAGCCCCCGGCAGGAAAGCGCGACAGGGGCAACTCGGCCAAGGCGGCCGAGGCCTCGATCGTGACGGCGTGCTTGCCCTTGCCGCTCACCAGCAGCACCAGGGCCCCGTCATCGTAGCCCAGCGGGGCGCTTTTGCCGTCGAGGGTGACTTTCAGCAGCCCCAGGCGCGCGAACGCCAGCGGAACCGCCACAGGCCTGTCGCTGAGGGAGATCACTTCCAGGTCGCCCGTCAGTCGCAACGATTGGCCGGTGACGTCGGCCTGATAGCGGGCAACCGTCACCTGACCGAGCTGGCGGCTGTCGGCAGCGGCCTGGTTGGCCTTGGCGGCGGTGAGCAGGGCGGCGAACTCGCCGCGGTCCATGAGGATGCTCTTGGCGGCCGGATCGAGCGCTGCGGCCAGGTCGCGATAGGGCACGTAGAGGTTGCCCTTTTCGGCGGGTTGCTGCTGGGCGTTGGCGGCGCCGACGCCGGCCAGCACAGCCACGGTGATCAGCCACGTCGGAAGGTTCTTCATGGTGTTACTCCTTGCCTGCCGGCGTCTGCGGCCGATCGCTGACGGGCGTTGCGACGGGCATCGGCGGCGGGCTGCCGGCGCGGCCGGCGCGGCGGCGCAGCATGGCGAAGAACCACTGCCCCGCCCACAGCGCCAGGACCACTACCGCAGCCAGCAGACCATGCCAACCCAGGCGGAAGGCGAACTGCGGCCAATACAGGTTGATCACCGCCAGCAGCACGATGGCCGCCAGCACGATCACCAGTCGCGGGAAGCCCCGCAGCTTCAGCATGGCCGCTCCGGCGGCCAGCACCACCAGCCAGGTCGCCACGGCGAAGCCCTCGCGCCCGACGGTCGTCACCGACAGCGTCCCCGGCGCGCCTTGGCGCTGGAAGGTCATCGCCCACCCTTGACCGGGCAGAGCCCAGGTCACCTGCACGGGCTGGTTGCTTGCCAGCATGGCCAGTTCGCCGTCGCCGCGAACGGGCGAGAACGCCCGGTCGTTGCCCAGGACGATGTCCTGCTCGGGAATCCACAGCCGCCACAGCGTCACCTGGAAGGCCACCTCCTTGGGCAGCGAAGGCACATCGAGCTTCGACGCCGAGGCCTTGTCTTGCCCAAAGCGGATGTCCAGGACGACATTGGTCACCTGCCCGGCCGAGGGAGGCAGCCGCACGATGCTCTGGTCGGCTGCGGTCGAGGCCTCGACCGGCGCCTCGACGCCATTGAGCAATACCTGGCGGAGCTTGGCCCCGTGCAGCGTGATGGGCAGGCGGTCGCCCTTGCTGGTCTTGAGGAGGTACACGACGCGCCCGTTAAGCTGCCCGTCGTAGCCGAGCACCTGCTCGACGATCGTCGCGGTGGCCATCGTCGTGATGACGGCCGCCTCTTCCTGCGTCACGACCGGCAGCGACAGCTCGAACGGAGGGCGGGTATATCGAAACGCCAGTGAAGCGGCGCCGCGGTGCGGGGCGTAAGGCAGGTCGACGGCGCTGGTCGGGTCGCCGGGGGTGAGGTTATTGGCGAGGGGTTGGCCGAGAGCCAGCGTCTCGCCCTTGGCGATAGCGACAAAGCCGCTCTGGTCGCTCAGGCGTCCGGCGGCGAGGATCGGCTCGACGTTGACGGTGGCGGCCGAGCCGACCGCGCCGGCCTTGAACGGGCGGCGCACGTTGGTGTACAGCCAGTACGTGCCCGTCATCGGCGACTGGAGCACAACCTTATAGTACACGACGCCGGCCTTGGTCGCCGGGGCGGTGGCGGGGGCGGCCTCGCCGGCCGAACCCTGCGAGGGACCGGTAGCCGGCGGGGCGTCCACGCGGGGCGTTTCCTTGATGTTCTCGCCGGTGAGGGTCAGGCCCGCATCGGCCAGTTCGACCGGGACCTGAACGTAGAACACATCCTGCGGCGAGTAGAGCACGGTGTAGGCGATAGCCGCCTGGTCGACGATCGCGCCGGGCTGGATGTTCACCAGGCGGTTCACGACGGCCGAGACCTGCGAAGGCTTGACGGCGATCTTGAAGATCGCCGCGGCGGGCTTGTCGGCGGCGATGGCCCCGAACTGGAACGCCATTTGCGGCGCCATGCCGAAGGCGCCGCGCTGGCCGATCTGCCGCAGCGGCAGCGACTGGAACTGGTCGAGCCGCTCGACCTGGGCGCTGAGGTGGGCGGGCACGTACAGCACGAACTGCCCGCTGTAGTGGCGCAGGTTCGTCTTGTCGGGCTGGGGCAGCGTAAAGGTGACGCTGTCGTCGAGCTTGGCCCGCGGGCGGCGGGCCTGGATCGCCAGCGAGACGTTGCCGATGATCTCACGCTTGAGCAGGATGTTGAGCTGCCGCGTGTCGCCCTTGCCGCTGAACTGGTGGTCGTCGACGACGTCGGCCGGACCCACCGACAGCACCTCCCAGGGCTCAGGCAGCGTCATCGAGATGCGGAACAGGCCCGCTCGCTCGATGCTGTAGTTGATGTTCCCCTGGAGTTGCTGCCACGAATCGTTCACCGCCAGCGACCATTGCTGGAACACGGCCACCCGAGGCTCAACCGTGCCGATGACCAGGGTGGCGGCGTAGTCGGCCGAGACGAACTGGTACGCCGTCGCGCCGCTTTGCCCGCTGAGGTTGCCTGGCAGGCGACCGGTGTCAACGCGGGAGAGGTTCTTGAGGTCGCGCAGCTCCACCGACCGGCGCGGCGAGTGCGTCACGGCCAGCAGACCGCTGCGCCGCAGCACCTCGTGCGTCAGCACCGGCGTCAGCGGCAGGTCCACCTGCGTTTCCTTCAGCAGGCGCTCCATCTTGAGCACGAGGGTGTAATTGTCGGTGACGGCGGAAAACAACTTCACCTTGAGCAGTTGACCGGCCGGGGCCTTGGCGCCGGCTGCGGCGGCTGGGGCGTCGGCGACATCCCACTTGCCGATGTTGGCGCCCTCGACGCTGGTGACACGGAAGCCCGCCGGCAGCTCGATGGTGAAGGCGTCGACGCCGCGGCGGCGGATCTCGTAGTTGAACGTGACGTCATACGACACCAGCGCCTCGGTGACCAAGAGGTGCTGGAGCTGGTTGGAGATGATCACCGGCTGCAGGTCCGCGGCGGCCTGCGTCTTGGGCTTCCACGAGAGCTTGACGCGCTGGGCCGCGCCCAGGAACGCCTGCAGACGCGTGGCGCTCTTGCCGGCGGCGGTTTCCTGGCTGGTGGTGGCTGCCAGCATCGGCTCGACGTCCACCTTCATGTTCTCCTCGGGAATGACCAGCTCGAAGGTGGTGATGGCCGCACGCGGCAGGGCCAGATCGAGGATGTTCAGCCCTGGCTGCGTCTGGATCTGGCGGACGAAGTCGATCTGCACGACCTTTCGCCCTGCGCCTTTGGCCAGCAGGACATACTGCCCGTCCACGACGCGCAGTAGCGGCTGGGTCTTGTCGTCGCCCTGGATCGCGGTACGGGCGATGGCGGCCTCGCCAAGCCCCAGCGGCACGTTGACCCATCCCTCGGCCAGGATGTCGACGGTGAGTTCGAGCTTGAGCGCCGCCAGCTCGCCGCCGACGCCGCCGCTGAATCGGGCGGTGGAGATCAGATAGTCGCCCGGCGCGGCAGCGGCGTCGGCCGGAGAGGCCTGGGCCGCCTGCCAGAGGCGCTGGAAATCTTTGTACGGCAGGAAGACGCCCTGGCCTTCGTCGTCGAGGAGGCCCTTGAGCTTGTCGTAGGGCACGTAAACCTTGTCGGGGGCCTTGGCAGGCTCGGGCGGAGCAGCCCAGGCCGCGGCGGCAACGGCTGTCAGCACCAGCAGCGAAACGACCGGGCGAAGCGAGCGAGAGGCATTCATGAGCGAATCTCCAAGTGATTGTGGACGCGTGCATCGCATGGCAGACGCCATCCGTGGGTATCGTACCGCCAAGGCACGGAAAAAGCCCGGCCCTGCCCGACATTGCTGATGAGACGCACACGCAGCCGATTTGTTTCAAGAAATCTTGACCGTTCTGTGGCGGCGATGCTAAACACGAAAGGCCGCCTCTGACGCCCATAGCTTTCTGGACAGCGTCAGAGACGGCCCTTTCGCACGACCTGGGGATCAAGGATTCGAACCTTGACTAACTGATCCAGAGTCAGTCGTGCTACCGTTACACCAATCCCCAGTATTGGGGACCCGGGAAAAGCTCCCGGTCCTGGCGGTTGGATTCCTCCAATCCGCTCCACACACGATAGTGAATGTTATAGTGCCTTCCGCCTCCGAATTTCAATCATATTCGCGCCGCGATAGCGCTCCGTTGCAGGGGAAAAGTCGCGGCGGAGGCACTCAATGAAAACGACCATCCCGAAGTTCATAATGATGACCAGCCAGCGTCCAGGCGGCGCGGTCACTCCTGTCGCCACGGTTTGTTCGC
This sequence comes from Phycisphaerae bacterium, assembly GCA_039683615.1. GTDB lineage: Bacteria > Planctomycetota > Phycisphaerae > SM23-33 > SM23-33 > JAJFUU01. Next base: position 39,191 of record JBDKRA010000021.1, on the reverse strand, counting down.
ACGGTAACAGTCCCGCCGCTGGAGCAGGTTGTCGACCAGTTCCCTGCGCTGCGCGCGGGCGGCCGCGATCGCCTTTTCGACAGCCGCCAGCGCGTCGGCAAATCGCCCCGCCTGGGCGTAGGCGGCTGCCAGCGTATCCAGCGTGTACGGCGAGAGGGTCGGGGAGAGCCGGCAGGCTTTTTCGGCCAGCGCCACCGCCCTCGGGCCGTCGAGCACTCGCGGATCGGTCGACGTGGCCAGAATCCACGCCAGCGTGTCGCGGACCTTTGGGTCGGCGGGGTTGAGCGCCAGGGCCTGATCGAGCTCGGCGACGGCCTGGGCGGCCTGACCGCCGCGCACCAGGGCCGCGGCCAGCGACAGGCGCGGACCCACCTGGTCCGGCGACAGCTTCAAGGCCGCCCGCCATTGGGCCACGGCGCCTTGCGTGTCGCCAAGGCGCCAGAGGCATCCGGCCAGTCGCGTGTGGGGCACCGGGTCGGTGGCGTTGAGGGCGATGCTCCTGCGATAGCAGTCGATGGCGGCGCCCAGGTCGCCGGGCCGGTTTTCCAGCACCGCGCCCATGCTCGTCCAGGCTTTGAAATAGTTCGGATCGAGTTCGACCACCCGCCGCAAGTGGCGCAGGGCCAGGTCGCCGCGGCCGGTGTTGGCCAGGATATTGCCCAGGTTGTTGTGCACGTCGACGTTGTCGGGGTTGATCTGCAGGGCCTTCTCGTAGGCGGCCTCGGCGCGGGCCAGGTCGCCGCTCATCAGCGCCTCGTTGCCCGATCGGAAGTACGACACGTCGTTGACGAACTGCTCGCGAATGGCCGCGATGGCCTGCGGACCGGCCGACACAAACTCCGGGATGTTGGCGGCGCGATCGACGGCGGTGAACTGCTCCAGCAGCACCGGCGGACTGCTGGCACCCGAGGCGTCCACGTGCGCCAGCCACAACTGCGTGTAGGGCCCGCCGGCCTTGGAGGCGAAGACCAGCCAGCGGCTGTTGGGCGACCAACTGTGCCAGGAGTTCATGCCGCCCACGTTGCATCGCATCCGCCGGGCCGCCCCGCCGGCGGCGGGCATGATGTACAGCTCGCTGTCGGCCTGGAGGAGCATGAAGCTCTTGGCGCGGCAGAAGACGATCCACTTGCCGTCGGGAGAAAAACGCGCGAAGTAATTACTCATGCCGTTGTCGACGGCGCCCTCGACCGGGACCGCCGCCCCACCGGCCCCGTCGTTGAACGGCACGCGGCACAGGTCGAAGTGGAACTGTCGGCGCCCCTGGACGAACTCGGCGCACTGGTCGGGGCGCAGCAGCGTCTCGCTGCCGACGCCCTGGAGCTGGTAGGCGCGGCTGCGCGCGAAGACGATCTCCTTGCCGTCGGGGCTCCAGGCGGGATTGCTCTGCACATACGCGGGGTCGTCGGCGCCGGGCAGCGGGCGGAAGGTTCTGCTCTGGCGGTCGTACACCACCAGGATGCCTTTGACCGGAAAGAACAATTGCGAATACGCCAGGTCCGGCATGGGCACGAACACCGAGCGATCCTTGACGGTGCTGACAACGTACCGCCCGTCGGGCGAGACCTGCGATAGCAGACCGAACGTCAGGTCCTTATCCTCGCGGCGATAGTCGGCCCAGGTGATGACCGACTGGCTGTCCAGGACGATCTCGCTCTTGACCGGCACCAGCGCGTACGAGCCTTTGTCATTGGCGTAGTCGATGTCCATCCCCAGAACTTTCCCGTCGGCCGAGAACGAATGGCAGTTGCCGCAGACGGGCAGGTTCTCCAGCACGACCGGCGGTCGGGTCGACGAGACGGGCCCGAATCGCCAGCGGATCTGCCGCGGGTCCTTCACCGCCTCGACGAAAGGCAGGTTCACCTCCCGGTAGAAGATCGGCGCGCCAACCGGGTCGGTGCTGGTCTGAAAACCAAGATTCCCGAACGAAACCACGCGGGACAGGTCGGCGCGGCGCAGGCCCAGCACCAGCGCCCGCCCGTGCGCCTGCGCGGCGCTGCTCTTGAGGCGCTGCCATTGCAGCTCTTGGGGCGTCCATCGCGGTTGCGACAGCAGGGCGCTGACCTCCTGCCTGCCCTCCGCGCCGGCTGTCACGACCCACGTGTCGGCGCCGGAAGAATCGACCCAGCGAAAGGTCGGCGCCGGCAGTTCGGGCGGAAAGACCGTCCCGTGGAGTGGATATGTGATGGCGATGGAACGGTCAGCCGCACCGCACCACCGGGCCAGGATCTGCTCCGGCGTCGGCGGGCGCGTCCACCGTTCGATACCCACGACGGCCAGGCCTGCACAGACAACCCCCGCCAGGATGAGATATCGCCGCCGCGGCCAAGTACGCTTCTTCTTCACAGGGAGCATTATAGAGCAACGAAGGCAGAGTTCGTCACTGTCGGTAGCGCCATGGGGACCCGCCAGCAACAACAGCGCGTGTCGCCCCACCCGACAATGAGTAGATTGGAAATTCCAAATTGGAAATTGGAAATGCTTTTACGCCGCCGCCAGCGTGCTGACGCCCACCCACTGGTCGGCCGAGGCCGAATCGAACTTCAGGCCGATCGCGTAGCCGCCCTGCACGCCGCTGCTGCGGACGATTGTGGCGTAGAGATTGCGATGCCCGTGATTGCCGGCAACCGGCAGGCAGATCACCAGCCGCTGACCGGGATAGTACGAGCGGCTGGAAAACGCCCCCACACCGCTGCGTGAGATGTCGATACCCGAGAGGGTGTCCATCGTGTTGACGCCATCGGGGTCCAGACGGACCGCCTGGAAGCAGTCTTCCATTTTCACGCGGCCGTGCCGACGACGTTCGCTGCCCGAGCTGTTTGCGATAACCATGATAAATACTCCCGGCGGTTCCAGCTTCGCTTCATTAACTTCGTCGGCAAGGGCTGCAGCGGCCTTCAATAACGCGCGATTTTTTCCGCAGGAAATCGCCCGCCGTCGTCGGTACGGCCATGGGTGATGGCGCTGTGACACGTCTTTTGGAGACGCTTGAGCTTTAATTGCCCTCGCGCGCGTTGATATCCGCGCCTCCAGGCCTTAGCATAGCGATTGTTCAATTGGAAATTGCCAATTGGAAATTGGAAATCGATTATGTCCATGACCATCACAGAAAAGATCCTGGCCCGCCACGCCGGGCGCGGCAGTGTCAGCCCCGGCGAAAATATCTGGTGCGATGTCGACGTGCTGATGACGCACGACGTCTGCGGGCCCGGGACCATCGGCATCTTCCAGACCGAGTTCGGCAAGACCGCCCGCGTCTGGGACGCCGACAAGGTCGTCATCATTCCCGACCACTATATCTTCACCGCCGACCCCAAGGCCCATCGCAACATCGAGATCCTGCGGGCCTTCGCGCACAGCCAGGGTCTCAAGCATTTCTACGACGCCGACTTCGTCAAGAGCGGCCTGACCGGCTGCCCCGCGCCGTACAAGGACGCCGCCAACACGCCCTACCGCGGCGTCTGTCACGTCGCCCTGCCGCAGATGGGCCACACGCGCCCGGGCGAGCTGCTGCTGGGCACCGACAGCCACACCTGCACGCACGGGGCCTTCGGCGAGTTCGCCACGGGCATCGGCAACACCGAGGCCGGATTCGTGCTGGGCACGGGCAAGCTCTGGCTCAAGGTGCCCGCGAGCATGAAGTTCGTCGTGCACGGCAAGCTGCCGGCGTACTGCATGGCCAAGGACCTGATCCTCGACATCATCGGGCGCATCGGCGTCGACGGCGCCAACTACTGCGCGATGGAATTTGCCGGCTCCGCGATCGAGGCCCTGGACATCGACGAGCGCTGCACGATCTGCAACATGGCCATCGAGGCCGGCGGCAAGAACGGGATCATCGCAGCCGACAAGAAGACTACCGCGTTCGTCAAGAGCCGCACCGACAAGCCGTTCCAGGCTGTCGCCAGCGACCCCGGCGCAAAGTACGCCTCGGTGATGGAACTCGACGCCGACACGCTCGAGCCCACCGTGGCGTGTCCGCACTCGCCCGACAAGCGGGCTCTGGCGCGAGAGAAGAAGTCCGTCAAGATCGACCGCTCGTACATCGGCTCATGCACCGGCGGCAAGATCGCTGACTTCATGGCCGCCGCGGGCGTGCTGGCCGGACGCAAGGTCAAGGTGCCCACGTTCATCGTGCCGGCGACCATCGAGACCGACCAGGACCTCGACCGCTGCAAGATGGGCAACAAGACGTTGCGAGAGATCTTCGCAGCCGCCGGGTGCAACATCGGACAGGCCGGTTGCGCCGCGTGCCTGGGCGGGCCCAGCGACACCTTCGGGCGGGCGAACGAACCGATCACCGTGGTGGCGACGACCAACCGCAACTTCCCCGGCCGCATGGGCCATAAGGAAGCCAACGTGTATCTGGCCAGTCCGTTGACAGCGGCGGCCAGCGCCATCGCCGGACACATCGCCGACCCCCGCGACGTGAAGTAGAAGATTGGGTGGCATGGTGCCACTTGCCGCTTGTGGCTTGGCAGCTTCTGCTTACCAGACAACTGCCAAGCCGCAAGCGGCAGAGGGCCATGACACCGGGTATAAAGGAGCCATGGCATGTTCGAGTACAGCGGGTATCAGCTTCGCAGGAAGGTGCTGACGTTCGCCGGCGCCAAGGTACACGTGACCGACGAGCAGGGCATTCTGGCGGCTTTCGTGCACATGAAGGCCTTCAAGCTCAAGGAAGACATCCGCGTCTATCGCGACGAGCAGCGGGCCGACGAGCTGATGCAGATCAAGGCGCGGAAGATCATCGACTTCTCCAGCGCCTATGACGTGGTCGAGTCGGCGACCGGACGTAAGCTCGGCGCCCTGCGCCGCCGCGGGCTCAAGAGCATCGTGCGCGACGAGTGGCAGATTCTCGATTCCCAGGACAACGAGGTCGGCAAGATCGTCGAGGACAGCGCGGCCTTGGCGCTCGTTCGCCGGTTCGTCGAGTTCGCGGCGCTGATCCTGCCGCAGAAATATCGCGGCACCATCGGCGACGACCACGTGATGTCCTTCAAGCAGAACTTCAATCCCTTCGTGATGAAGATCGCTCTGGACTTCGCCCCCGAAGCGAAAGGCCGCATTGAGCCGGGCTTGGCCATCGCCGCGGGAATCCTGCTGTGCGTCATCGAAGGCAAGCAGAACTGATCTACTTCAGCAGCTTCAGTTCCACCACGCACAAGGCGTAGCGCGAGCCGGGCGGGTCGGCGGGCAGCTTGTGCTGCCAGTTGGCGGAGTACCACAGCCAGAGCGTGCGGCCGTCTGGGCTGATGAATTTGCTGGGGAAGTTCAGGAAGTAAGCCTGGGCGCCGAAGGCCGGCAAGTGGGCGATCAGGCGATAGGGGCCGGTGATGGCGTCGGCTTCGAGAATCGTCGTGTCGAACGTGCCCTCGCCGGTAATCCCGCCGTTGGTGGTGCAGAGCAGGTACTTCTTGAGCGGGGCGTTGTAGGTGATCGTCACGCAGCCCAGTCGCTCGTTCCACTCCAGCAGCGGCTTGATCTGCGAGAAATCCTTCGCCCAGATCGGCTGGCCCTTGGCGTCGTGGCCGGCGAAGAACTCGTACTTGCTGATGTCGTTGATGTTCTCCGGCGAGGGCGTCACGCGGGCCATGTAGATCTGGTCGCCGCTGACCCACGTACACGGAGCGTCCTTGCGCGTCGCGCCGTGGCCGACGAGGTACATCTTGCCGTCGGGGCTGTGCTGCATGTCGCGGCCGAAGTCTACCACGTGCGGCGTGCCCATCTTGATCTTGCCACCGTTCTTGCCCGACTCGCCAAAGAGCGGCTTGGCGGGCGTCAGCGGCGTCTCGGTCCAGGTCTTGCCGAAGTCTTTCGATACGCGAAAGCCCACCATCGGCCCCAGCGTGTCCCACTGATACGTCGCCTTGTCCAGTGCATACGTGGCATAGTACCACACGCCCTTGTAGACCAGGCTGCCGCAGGGATAGCGGCCCTGGTACGGCTCGGCCAGCGCCTTGATCACGCCCAGCGGCGTGACGGTCAGCTTCATCGGGTCCTCGCCGGTGATAACGGCGTTGCCGGTCTTGAGCGGCCCGGGCACCGAATAGCATCGCATTCCGTTGACGACGCCGTCGGTCCATGGCGAGTATAGATTGCCGTCGGCCGCCCAGGAGGGGTACCACGTGTCGGCGTCGGTGTAGGTCTGCATGCGCCCGGTCCACTCCAGGCCCGTGATCTCCTTGGAAGGCTCGAAGGGGCAACTGCTCGGCCGCGACGAGGCCCACTTGCCCGGGCCGTACTTGACCGATGCTCGCGGCGGTTTTGCGACGGCAATCGCTGACAAGAAGATCACACCGAGCAGACACGTCAGGATCGTTGCGGTCTTGTTCATGTTGAACTCCGGGTCGAAGACGGGGAGAGCGGGATTAGCGGGATTAAGAAGACTAAGAGGATTGACAACAAGAGAGGGCAAGCAAGAGAAGCGCACTTCCTGTTGTTTCCAATCGATTCTTCTTAATCCTCTTAATCCTGTAAATCCGCGTAATCCCGCTCTCCCAGCTCTATTTCTTCTTTGCCGCCGCCTTGGCGGCTTTGCGTTCGAAGGCCATCGTCTTGAGCCCGATGGCGAAATCCTGTCGCGGGTTGCCGGCGAAGCGGATCTTCAGCAGCGGCACGCCGACTGTCTCGTCGGGGTTCTTCTCGGGCAGGCCCTTGATCAGCAGCCGGTCGTACGTCTGCGTGAAAGGCAGCTTCTTGTTGCCCGGGATCAGCGTGATGTCTTTGACCCTCGTGCGGATGCGCCCGATGGATCGCTCGAAGGGCGTCCAGTTGAACAGCCACATATAGTGGCAGTCGCCCTTGCGGGTGTACGAGTCGCGCAGGCCCGTGCCCTGGACGCGGTCGACGTGGCCGTAAACCACCTCGGCCCCGTACTTCTTCATCCACGCGCCAACGTCACGCAGGGCCTTTTCGGCCGGGCCGGGCACGTTTCCTTTGGCGTCGGGGCCGATGTTCAGCAGCAGGTTGCCCGCCCCGGCCGTCACCGCCCGCAGCGTGTCCAGGATGCCCGCCGGCGTGCTGTACTGCGATGGTTTGGCCCTGGCCGCATAGCCCCAGGAGCCGGTGGTGGTCATGCAGGCCTCCCAGTCGCGCCCTTGCGGCAGACCGCCCTTGACGTGCCCTTCCGAGCCGGTGTCGAAATCTTCCGGCGTCAGCGAGCGGTCGTTGATCAGAATCTCCGGCTGGAGCTTGCGGGCCATCGCGTTGAGCTTGACGCTCTGCCATTCCTCGATCTTCATGAACGGCCAGCTCAGGTCGTACCAGAGGATGTCGATCTTGCCGTAGTTGCTCATCAACTCGCGGACGCAGCCGTGCGTGAAGTCGATGAACCGCTTGTAGGCGCCCTTGTTCTCGATGCAGCGGGCGCCGTCGGGATGATGCCAGTCCATCAGCGAGTAGTACAGGCCGACCTTCATGCCGTACTCGCGGGCGGCCGCGACGTACTCGGCCACCAGGTCGCGCCCGCAGCCGCGCTTGACGGAGTTGAAGTTGGTCAGCTTGGAATCCCACAGGCAGTAGCCTTCGTGGTGCTTAGCGGTCATGACCATGTACTTCATGCCGGCCTCGGCGGCGAGCTTGGCCCAGGCGCGCGGGGCGTTGGGCCTGGGCTTGAAGGCGTCGGCGTACTTTTCATATTCCTTGACCGGAATCTGTTCGACGTTCATGGCCCACTCGCCGCGCCCATGCACGGCGTAAGCGCCCCAGTGGATGAACATGCCAAACCGCGCGTCGCGCCACCAGGCGATGCGGCGTTCGTGGGCAGGATCGTAGGGGTACTTGGCGGGGGCGGTCTTCTTCATTGTGCGGGCTCCTCACGGGAAGGCATTTCCAATTGGCAATTTCCAATTGAATGACAAGAACGATACCTCATAAGCCGCTCGATTGAGTTGTTATAAATTGGAAATAGAAGATTGGAAATTGAAATTACAGATTGGCCAGCCGCTGGGCCTTGTCGTGGGTCATGAGGGCGTCGACGATTTCGTCTAGGTCGCCGGAGATGATGCGGTCGAGGTTGTAGTTGGCCCCGCCGCCTTCGCCTTTGAGGCGGTGGTCGGTGCAGCGGTTCTGCGGGAAGTTGTACGTGCGGACGCGCTGGCTGCGGTCGCCCGAGCCGATCATCGTCTTGCGCGTCGAAGCCTGCTCGGCGGCCTGGGCGCTGGTGAAGTGCTCGTACAGGCGGGCGGTGAGGATTCGCCGGGCCTTGGCGCGGTTCTTGTGCTGCGACTGCTCGTCACGCATCGAAACGGTGATGCCCGTCTCTTTATGTTCGAGCTTGACGGCCGACTCGACCTTGTTGACGTTCTGCCCGCCCGGACCGCCGGCGCGGCTGACATATTCGTTCACGTCCTTGTCCCAGTCGATCTTGATGTCGATCTCTTCGGGCTCGGGCAGCACCGCCACCGTGGCCGCCGAGGTGTGGATGCGACCTTGGGCCTCGGTGACCGGGACGCGCTGCACGCGGTGGCCGCCGCCTTCGTAACCCAGGCGGCTCCAGACGCCCTCGCCCTTGACGTTGACGACGACTTCTCGCAGGCCGCCCATTTCGCTGGGGCTGAAGGAGAGCGTCTCGAACTTCCACCCGCGGCGTTCGGCGTAGCGGCGGTACATGTCCAGCAGGTCGCGGGCGAAGAGTGCGGCCTCGTCGCCGCCGGTGCCGGCGCGGATTTCGAGCATGACTGAATCGATCTCGTCGTCGTCGCTCATGACGAGCAGGCCTTTGACCTCTTCCAGGGCTGCGTCGGCCCCGGCGGCCAGTTCGTCCAGTTCCGCCTGGGCGAGCTCGCGCATGTCGGCGTCGGAGGCCGGGTCGTCGAGGATGGCCTGGGCCTGGTCGCGGTCGCCGGCCAGCTTGAGGTAGCGGCGATACGGCAGCACCAGCCGCCCCAGGCGCGAGTATTCCTTGGACAGCTCGACGATGCGCGCCCCGGACGAGGCGACCGTCGGGTCGTTCATCTTCGCCTCGATGCCGGAATACAACTGGTCGAGGTCGGCGAGCTTCTGCAGCAATGTGGTGTTGTTATTGGCCATGTTCCGACTGCGGATTTCTGATTGCGGATTGGAAAACCCCGTCGGATGCGTCTTTCTAATCCGCAATCCGAAATCCCAAATCCGCAATCTAACGCGTCCATATAAAAAGCGCCGAGGGACGGGTTGTCCGCGTCGGCGCTTTCAATATATCGCAGCTACTTCTTGGTTTTCTTTTCGACGGGCTTCTTGAAGTAGTCGCCGCCGAACTTCTTCTGGAACTTCTCGACGCGGCCGGCCGTGTCGACGTACTTCTGCTTGCCGGTGTAGAACGGGTGGCACTTGGAGCAGATGTCCACCTGCACGTCGTGTCCAACGGCAGAGCGGGTCTTGAACGTCGCGCCGCAGGCGCAGCGGACGTTGATTTCGATGTACTTGGGATGAATGTCTGCCTTCATGGCAACCTCGTATTAGTGTTCCGTGCGAAGCCACATACTGTATCCATGCCCCGGCGAAGCGTCAAGCAGTTTCTGTATTACGGCGTCAGCGGTTTGAGGTTGTGTTTGCGGCGGATGTCGTTGGCGGCCGAGAGCAGCGATTTGTCTTCGCATAGCAGCCGCGTGAAATTGGCGGTGGAGATGCCGATCCGCCCGGCCGCGTCCGAGGCGCGGGCGTCAGCGGCTTCGAGCAGGTCCAGCAGGAATGCGGCGACAGCCCAGAAGCGTTTGTCCCGTCGGCCGACGTCCACGCGGAGCGACCCGGCGGCCTGGCCGCCGCGGGCTACAAAGAGGCACTCGCTCACCGTCGCCGGCACGCGCAGGTCGCCGGGCTCGACGGGTTCCCGCAGGGCGCAGGCGATATGCATCCGAAGGCGCGAGACGGCGTGGCGGCGATTGTCCGCCTGGTATCTTGCCTCTTCGGCGCAGGCGACGATCCCCGTCGGTCGATGCACCAGCCGGACGGCAGTGGAGACTTTGTTGCGCCGTTGCCCGCCGGGTCCGGAGGCGCGATAGCCGTGGAAATCGCACTGCGCGATCAGGGCCTCGTCGTCCAGCAGCAGATATTCATCGCGGGTCATGAACGTTCAACCCCTTCATCGGGCCGCGGCTGCCCTAGGGATTAGCGCCCCTTGACGACTTGGGCCATCACGTCGGCCAGTTGCGAATGATCGACGTTGCCCACGGCGCAGTAGGTGTAGCCGCCCACGCCGCAGGCGAGCATGTTCGAGCCGGCGGCGGAACTGCCCCGGGCGGCGTGGCCGTCGACCTGGATCGACGTGGTCATTCCCAGCGTGTCGACTTTGTCCGGCACGACCACCAGCGATACCGGCCCCTTGGGCGTCTTGAGCACGAAGCAGCCCACCGGCCGACCGCGGAACTTCTGCACGCAGCAGCACTCGACGTTGGTGCCCGCCCCACAGCACGGCGTCAGCGGCGAGCAGCCGGTCCTGGCCTTGACGAAGGCCCGCATCGCGCTCATGTCGCCGCAGAGCATGTTACTGCCGCCGGCGGCCATCGCCGCAACGTTCTGCTGATGGATCTGGGCCAGCTCGATCTGGGCAGCCGTCGCACCCGCGGGCCAAAGTTGCATCACCAACCCCGCCGCCACGAGCACTATCGCCGCAGCCGCCAGCGACGCATATCGCCACACGCGGGGAAAACGCACCGCGTGTCGTCTCGGCTTCGTCAACGGCAAGGCTTGCCCCGCGTGTTGCTGGCTCATGCCGACGGTCTGCCTGCGAATGCGGGCCGCCAACTCTGCCGGCGCCCGCACGCCTTCGTACGCTGTGCGCAGCCGCTCCCGCAGAGCGCGCATCCCCGCCAGCGCCTCGCGGCACTGGGCGCAGCCCGCCAAGTGCTCGCGGTGAGGCGCCTCGTCCAGCAGGGCCTCTTCAAATTGTTCCGCATTCAGATGCATCATCGTCTTCCCGGCCCCAGGCCAAGCTCGTTGGCATGGGCCTCGAGTTTTGCCTTGAGAATCGCCCGCGCCCGGTGCGTGCGGCTCTTGATCGTGCCCACCGCCACGCCCATGATTGCCGCGACCTCGTCCTGCCCCAGCCCCTCGACGTCGCTGAGGAACAGGCAAAGCCGCTGGTCGTCCGTCAACTGGCGCAGCGCCGCGATCACCCGCTCGTCCGAAAAATTCTCCAGCAGGTCCTCCGCGTCGCTCCAGGCCGTCGCTTCCGGCTCTTGCCGTGCGACCACCAGGTTCTCGTCGAGTTCGACCGGCGTTCCCGTCACCTGCCGGTGTCGCAGGCGGTCGATCCAGCCGTTTCGCATAATCCGGATCAGCCACGCGCGGCAACTGGTGCCCGGCTCGAACGTCTTGAAGTTTTCAAAGGCTTTGAGAAACGTCGCCTGAGTCAGATCCTCAGCCGTCGCGGGGTCATGGCACAGCGCCGCGACCGCGCGGTACACCGCGTCAAGCCAAGGCAAGGCGATCGTCTCAAAGTCTTTCCTATCGGCCATCCACCGCAGCGCTTTCCGCCACCCCAGTAAACGGACCCGCAGGTTAATTCGTTCCCTGATTATAAACTGTTCGCCGCTATCCAGGAGCAGGATTAGCCGCTGCTTGCCTCGCCGAAGCCTTGGCGAAGGCGGGAGGTCGCTGAGGACGCTGAGGAAGAAAAAGTCAATTACTCATGTGACTCTTCGAGAGAAAGGAATTGCACCATCGTTGCGCCTGTAGGTTTCATTTCTTGGCCTTCGTGATCGAAGTAGTATATCTGGGCATTATCATCAGTCGGGTCCACGACATATTTACTGCCCGATCCGTCATCGGCAAATTCGTAACATCTTGACTCTGGATTCCATTGCTCTTCGATATGTTCGCGATCCATGGGGTCATACCACGAGATGCACAACCACCTGTCTTCGGACTGCCCAGGGACAATCTTCTCCACGTTTTCCTTGAGAATCTCCACCTTGTTGTCATAGAGGGCACGAAGCGACTGTGAGATCGGCTTGCCATAGATCTCCGCAATTAAGTCGTATTGCGGATTCATCTGTCGTTGCGTGAACTTCTCCAAGGCAGCGGCACGCTCTTGTTCCACTTGTTCCTTCCGCCGCTTTCGGGATTCCCGCAGACGTCTGATGAAGTGAAACATTTCGATTCTCCTAAGTCACAGGTAGTCGAAACAAATTATGAATAGTGCCGATATCTTCTTCAACCACTTTTCTGCTTTTCTCAGCGTCCTCAGCGACCTCAGCGGCGACTACCCGGTTCGCGCCAAAGACACGCACAACAGAGTTGTGCGTAGCACCCGGACTGTAATGCCACTATCATGTTCCCCATGCCTTCCATCGAACATTTGGCGTTGAACGTTCCGGACGCGGCCGCGATGGCCGATTGGTATGTGCGGCATCTGGAGATGCGCATTTTGCGGTCCGGCCCGCCGCCGCATAACGGGCGGTTCCTGGCCGACGCGGCCGGGCGGTGCGTACTGGAACTCTACAGCCGCCCCGCCGACGGGATCCCCGACTACGCCGCGCTGCATCCGATGACGCTGCACGTGGCCTTCGACTGCGCGGACGTGCCAGGCACATTCAAATCGCTGACCGCCGCCGGGGCGGCCGTCGTCGACGAGCCGACCACCGATGCCGACGGCAACACGTTCGCCATGCTCCGCGACCCCTGGGGCATCGCCGTCCAGCTCGTCCGCCGAGCCCAGAGCCTGCTACCCGAGCTGCCGGTCTGGAAGCACGCCTCTTTGGCGGATTCATCGACCTGAAAATTCGCGGCGACCGACAGGTCTTCGACCAGATCAAGACCTTCCTGTCAATTCGCTGACCTTTACGGCGGAACGTTTTTCGTTGCGCGGGGTCGGTAGGCCGCTTCAGCTCACGCGTTCACAAACACCTTCCGTGGTTTGAGCAGGCCTGCCGGACCGGGGTGGGCCAAGGCCAGCAGCTCGCCGGCGGGGGAAAGCAGGACCACTTCTTCCGCTCCAGCCAATTGATCGTCCGCAAGATGCAGCGGCTGGCCCATAGTGATGCGCTTACTCTGCTCTTCATCGAGCGTCAACTTCGGCAAGCGTTGGACGGCCACCAGGGGATTGATGAGGTCTCGCGACAGATCGACCGCCTCAGGGGCGAGAGCGTTCTCCAGGCGGAACTCGCCCACGGCCGTGCGCGTCAGGGCGGAGCAGTAACCGCCCACGCCCAGGGTTGCGCCGATGTCTCGCGCGAGCGAGCGGATGTACGTGCCCGCCTGGCAGCGCACGTCGATCTCCAGGTGCGGCCAGTCGTAACTCAGCAGGGCGATCTCGTACACCTTCACGCTGCGCGGCTGAAGCTCGACGCTCATGCCGGAGCGGGCGAGCTTGTAGGCGCGCTGCCCATCGACATGCACGGCCGAATGCGCAGGCGGCACCTGGGATATCATTCCCGTGAATTGTTTCAGCGCCGCCCGCACGGCAGATTCGTCTGGAACAGTAGCATGGGCGTCTCGCCCATGAGTCGCAGGGGCATCTTGCCCCTGCTCCGGTTGGAATTCCACGGGCGAGACGCCCGTGCTACGGATGGGCCCCTCGGGATCGTCGGTCGCGCTGACGGCGCCGAAGGTGACTTGCGCGCGGTAGCTCTTGGTAGCGGCCTGGACGTAGTCGGCCAGCCGCGTCGCGTGTCCGAGGCACAGCACCAGCACGCCTTGGGCGAAGGGGTCGAGCGTTCCGGCGTGGCCGATCTTGGCGCCACGGCCTGCCCGGCGGCGCAGGCCCGCCACGATGTCGTGGCTGGTCGGCCCGGGCGGCTTGTTGATGTTGAGAAATCCGAACATTGTTGCGAATTCTACGCTGACGGCGGCCTCGTTGGAAATGCAAATAAATGCAGATGAAGAACTTGCGAGGATTTCGGCCTTTTCCGCGGCGGGCTCATGTCGGGGGTGCTGTTTTGCCGATAGTTACTTTCGCGTGTCCAATAGACTCAACAACGCGACGCAGCACGTGAGGCCGGCCCGGGCGAGGCGGCGGTACTTCAGCATCGAGCACGCCAACCGCTCGCTGGTGCTGCTGACCCGGGTGGTGGCCGATATCGTCGACGACTACCAGCGCCTCGGCGAGTATCAGGAAACGCTTGAGGCCGGCGGGTCCGACGACGACGTCCGCCGTCGCACCGAAGGCCTGCTGACGCACTCGGTCACCCGGATCCGCTGCTGCCTGCAGGAACTCGACGACCTGGGCGTCGAGATCACCGACTGGTCGCGCGGGGCAGTCGATTTCCCCAGCCTTGCCGCCGGTCGCGAGATACGCCTCTGCTGGGCCCTGGGCGAGGGCCGCGTGCGATTCTGGCACGAGGTCAACGAAGATCCTTCCGCCCACCGCCCCATCGACACCATCCCCATTGCCGACGCTGCCCCCGCGGAGCTCTGAAGCTTCGCATCTGCACCATCGGCGCAGATGAGCGGCCCCTGAACGTCCGACAGGGGCCGCTTTTTATTGGTTCGCCGCTTGCGGCTTAGCAGTTGTTCGATAAACAAAGAAACTGCTACGCCCGGGGCGGAACGTTCTTTTCGACAATGTCGGGCACCACCGCCGTGGCGGGGGCGTCTGCCTTCGGTTCGCTGGAGGCTTTGCCCAGGTACTCGGGCAGTTCCAGGCCTACCAGCTTGGCCAGTTCGTGGATCGGCGGCAGAACGCCCATAAGCCGGCGGCCTAGGCCCTCGATTCCGCCGCCGCCGCCGTTGCCTCCGCCGTCCCAGACGACGATCTTTTCGATGGGCAGATCCTTGATGGCCTGGGCCTGGATGGCCGAGATCTCCTGCATCTTCTCGATCAGCAGCAGCCCGGCGGCCTGCTGGGCAGTCGCGCAGGCTTCGACGAGACTCTTGTATCCTTCGGCCTTGGCGCCCAGCACAGCCTGGATGCCGCGCCCCTCGGCCGTCATGCGTTTGATGGTGGCCTCGGCCTCGCCCTCGGCGATGCGGATGGCTTCCTGCTTTCGCGCGTCGGCGGCGATGACGACCTTCTCGCGTTGGATGTTGATGGGCACGATGATCTCGGCGTTGAGCCTGGCCTGCTCGCGCAGGGCCTTGGCTTCTTCGGCTTGCTTCTGGGCGATCTGCTCGGCGACGCGGATGGCGCCGTCGGCGCTGCGGGAAGCCGACTCGGACTTGTTGCGGGCCTCCTGCTCGGCGACCGACTGGATGGCGCGATAGGCCGCTTTCTGGGCCTCGGCTGCCGTCTCGGCGTTGACCGCTTCGGCTTCGAGGGCAGCCGTCTTCTGGCGGCGGTTGCGCTCGGCGGTCGCCTCGCCGATCTTGGCCTCGGCCGTGGCGGCCGCCACGGCGACGCGCTGGTCGCGGTTGCGCTCGGCCACGCCCATCTGCCCGACTTTTTCCTGTTCGGCCACGTCGATGTTGGCCTGGTTAATCGCTTCGGCGGCGGCGCGGCGGCCCAGGGCGACGATGTATCCCGACTCGTCGTCGATGTCGCGGATGTTGACGTTGATCAGCGCCAGGCCGATCTTCTCCAGCTCGCCGCTGACGGAGTCGTTGACGGCCGCCAGAAAGGCCTGGCGGTCGCGGTTGATGTCTTCGATGCGCATCGTCGCCAGCACCGCTCGCATCTGGCCGAGGATGATGTCCTGGGCCTGGTCCTGGATCTGCGAGCGGGTCAGGCCCAGCAATCGCACGGCCGCGTTCTGCATGATGCCCGGCTCGTTGCTGATGGCCGCGGTGACCGTCGTGGGCACGGTCACGCGAATGTTCTCGCGCGAGAGGGCGTTGCTCAGATCGATGGGCACGACGAAAGGCTCGAGGTCGAGGTACTCGTACGCCTGGATCAGCGGCCAGACCATCGCCGCCCCGCCGTGGACGCACTTGGCTGCCCCGCTGCCGGTCTTGCCGTAGATCACCAGGATCCGGTTGGCCGGGCAGCGCTTGTACCGATTGACCAGCGTCATGAACAGCACCAGCGCGACGATCGCCAGGAGGATCGTCAGGATCAGCCCGCGCGGAGAACCTTCGTCCTGTGCCAGCAGCGACGCCGAAAGCATTAACAGTTCCATGGGTTTCCTTCCTAGACGGATTCGGCCGGACCGACTTCAACGGTCGTCGAGTCGATGGTTTTAAGGACGGTCACAGCCGTGCCGGCCTTGAGATTCTCTGAAGCGGCGGCGCGGGCCTTGATAAAGCTGACGCGCCCGCCCAGCAGCACCCGCACCTGTCCGCAACCGCCGGCGGGGATATCAAGATACACTGTGCCGTTGCTGCCGACGCACTGGCTGACGGAGACATTGCCGCTCTCGGTCAGGCGGCGCATCATGTAGAAGATCGTCGCCACGACGACCATGCCCACCAGCCCCCAGAGCAGGCCCCACGTCATCGCCCGCCACAGCGGCACGGCGTCGGGCGGCGTCAGATACAGCGCGCCGGCCCAGGCGAACAGCGTGAAGAACGTCACCACCGACCGCACGCTGAGCAGCTTGAAGGCGGCAGTCGAGGCCGCAGCATCATGATGGTCCCCATCGCCGTGATCGACGTGGCCGTCGTCATCTCCCCCGAAGCCCAGCAGTGCGGCAATGATCTGCCAGACCAGGAAGACGCTGAAGAACGCGGCCATGCAGTAGAAAACCTTCGCGGGGTTTCCCAGAGCGTTCCACCAGTCCATGGCGAACTCCTTTCAAACGTCAGACGCACGCGTCTGTTCTTCCCACTTCAACAGGGATTTCCCGCCCCGTCGAACCAAGCCGCGGGAGAGGACTGCCACAGACTACTCGGGCCGAAAAACTATTTCCAGCGCAAATGCACCGGATGGCGCGGCCTCTATTCTTCCTCGATGTACTTTCGGCTCATGAGGAAGTGGATGCGTTCCAGCGTGGCGGCGGGCAGGGTTTGGCGCAGGAGCTTGCGGGCCTCGGTCATGTTGGTGCGGCGGGTCACGTGGATCAGCACGATGTGCTCGTTGTTCATGCCCTCCAGCACGCGGGGCAGGTCCTGCACGTGCGTGTGGCGGCCGGCGCGGGCGCGGCTGAGATGCTCGGCGTCGAAGAACGTACACTCGGCCAGCAGCACCTTGGCGTTGGCGACGTGGGGCAGGTTCTTGTACGGCGCAGGACCGGTGTCGCCCAGGAACGCCACCAGCGGCACCTCGATGCGGTGGTCGATCTGCACGCCGCGCTTCTTGAGTTCAACCAGCTCGGGTCCGGTCAGGCCGTCGAACTCGCTCTTGAGTTTTTTGCGCACATCGATGATGGAAAAGCCCAGCGAGCCGCGAATGTGATTGCTCTCGAATGCCCGCACGATGAGGCCGCGGCGGACTTCGAAATCGTCGCCGGCGACCATCCCCACGAACCGGTGCGGCGGGACGTGCCCCTCGACGCGCCCCCAGGCGCTCATAAGGTCTTCCAGCGGCCCGACAAGATTGGCCGGCACCAGCGCCGTGCCGCCCTCGATGCCCTGGAAATCGCGCTGGGCGAAATAGTACGTCAGCCCGGCCACGTGGTCGGCGTGGCCGTGCGAGAGCAGCACGTGATTGACGGCCAGGGCCTCGCGCGGGCACTTGCCGATGTCAAAGCAGCAGTCCAGTTCCGGGGCGATGATGATGGTCTCCTCGCCGGCGACGCTGTACCCCGCCAGCGAGAAATCGTCGAACTGCATCTGCGAAAGACTGTAAGGGCGCAATTTCATGAGGGCATAGTACCCGCCCGCCGACGAGGCGGGGAATCACAAACTACAAAGAACAAACAAGAAGCTAAACCTCAAAGAACGACAAAAGAGCAAACATCCTCATCTGTCCCGTAGGAATTTGTCTTGAGATTTGCAGTCTGTTGCCTGGTTCTTTGCTTTTGTGGTTTGGAGCTTGTGATTTGGGGTCATTTCACTTCCACCGCCGGTTGGGTCGACGCGGGATATCGCGCCTCGAGGTCGGCCGGCGCTTGAGGCGCTGGGGCCGGCGGAACTGCGCCGGCGCCGATGTCGGCCAAGTGCTGACGGGCCAGGTCGGCGGCCGGGGTGTCGCCGTAGACCTTGACCAATTGCTGGTAGAGCGGCTTGGCCTTGTCGATCATGCCCTGTTTCTCGCAGCAGTAGCCCAGCCAGAAGAACGCCTCGCTGGCGTGCTTGCGGTCGCCGGCCTCGTCGAGCGGGTTGACGACTGACTGGAACTTGACCGCCGCCTGGGCGTAGTGCAGCTCGGCCAGCAGCGCAAGTCCTTCATGGAAGGTGGCCATCGCCTCGGCGGGTTTGACGCTCGTCATCGGCGGGGCGGCCGCTTCGACCGGGGGAGCTTTCTTCTGCCACGGCATCTGCATCTTGGGAAACTGCATTTCCTTCATCGAGGCACATCCCATCATGCCGGCGGCGGCCGCAATCATCGCACATTGCCATAGTCTGATTCGCATGGTGGGTCCTCGTCAGCCCAGGATCATCTTCGCTTCAAAGAGCCAGCCTCGCAGGGCTTCGCTCTCGACGGCGCCGGCCAGGACGGCATCGATCTGGTCGGCCACGCCGCTGCGCTTGAGCAGCGACTGGAACTCCTGCACCTCGGCGGGCATCGCCGCGTTGACCATCCCCAGGCGCGTCAACAGCACTTCGCTGGTTTCCAAGGCCCTGCGGCCGGCCTCGGACATCGATTGCTGCCGCAGCGCCGTCAATCGTTTGAGCAGGTTGGACCGCTTCAGGGCCGCCTGCCGCGCGTCGAGACTTTCATTCTGCCCGCCCTTGACGCCCAGGTACGCCTGCTGGGCGCTTTCGAAGAGGGCCGCATACTGCTGTCGCAGGGCCTGGTACTGGCGGACGGCGTTGTTCTGCTGGGCGATGCCCTGGTGATACTCGGCCATGGTCCGCTGAAGTTCCTCGCGGATCTTCTCGTTCTTGTCTTTCTTGGCGTCGACTTCCCGGACCATCGCGGCCATGTTCGCGCTGAGCTCTTCGGCCTGCGCCTGGCGCTGGGCGTTGAGTTTCTGCGACTCATCGAGGTCTTTGCGGAGCTGGGCGACCTGCTCGCCCAATTGCGTGGCGCGCGTCTTGTCCGAGGCCCCCTGCAGTCGGGCGTTCTGCAATTCGACCTTGAGCTTGGCAAGGTCTTCGTCAGCCTGGGCCTTTTCCCCCTGCAGGCGCTGGATGGCGCTTTCCTGTTCGCCGATGGACTTTCTGGCCAGGGCGTTGGCGGCATCGGCTTGCACCAGTCGCGCCTTGAGCGCCTGGATGTCCTTGTTCTTGCCGGCGTCGGTGTTGCGATAGTTGTACAGGAGGATTCCAGCCACCACCGCCAGCGCCGCGGCCACCGACAGCGGGATCAGACGGCTCAGCCAGGTGTTGGCGCCAAACTTTCGCGGGTCGACGGGGATGGGCTCGTCCACTTCCGGCAGCGGCGCGGGGGGTTGGTCGGAGGGAGGTTCTTGCGCTTGTGTCATGTCCGCGATCTCCTGCCCCATGGCCGGGGCCTGCCCCGCGTGGGCCTGCTGGAGGGCCTGCCGGGCGCCGCTCTTTCGCAGCAGCGATTCCAGCGCGTCTTGAGGTTGTTGCTGAGCCTCGTTCATAGCGTCCTCTGTCTTCTATATCCGTCCGCGGCCCGACAGCGCATAAATCAAACCGCGAAACCTTTCTCGCGCAGGCACCGCCGCAGCATCCCGTACGCGCCGGTCAGGCGCAGGCGCACGGTAGCTTCGGGCAGGTCCATCGCCTGAGAGACGCCGCGCATACTGCGCCCCTCGACGTACCGCAGATAAATCAGCCGCTGCAACTCGCGCGGCAAGGCGCTCTGGCAGAGGCGCACCGCCTCGTACTGCTCTGCCGTCATCGCCTGCTGGGGGGCCTCGTCGCCGTCGGAGGCAAAGATATCGTCCGCCAGGTCCGGGTCGAAATTCTCCGGCGTCACGCGCCGCGCCCAATGCCGTCGCGCGACATTTCGCGCGATGGCGCCGATCCAGCCGCCAAAGCCCCCGCGCGCCGCGTCGTACGTGTCCAGCCCGCGGTAGGCCCGCAGAAATGTTTCCTGGGCCAAGTCCTCGGCGTCGGCCTGCACAAACCCGCTGCGCAGCAGAAACGCCGCCACCCGCGGCGCATGCCGCGCGTACAACGCATCAAACGCCGCCTGGTCGCCTCGGCGACAGCGGTCGATCAAGTCGGGCGGTTCCTGGTTTGTCATGGACATGCCTCTACCTTCAAGGCCATTGCTGACGCTAAGATAGACGCATTCCGCTCCGGCCGCAACCGCAAATGCCCCGGCGCGGTTCTTTGACCTATTCCGGTCAATACGAGAGACCGCCTTCATCTCCCATGGTCCGTATCCTCTTCCGGCGGGTTACAGAATGTGGTATAACCCCGAGGCAACCAATCCATGGCCGAGAACCCCCCCAAAAAACCTGCAGTCGGCGAATATCTGTCCCTGGAGACAGTGCAAGCGGTGCAGCGCGCCTATGGCGAGGCTTGCGGCGGGCAGGTCTGGATCTGCTCGAGCGAGGGGGACCTGCTCGAGACGCCCGGCCAGCGCCCGCCCCAGACGTCGCAGCAGGTGCGGTTTGAAGGGTCGGTCATGGTCGACGGCGAGCAGGCCGCCCGCGTCGTGCTGCTATATCCGCGCCCCGCATCGCGGCTCAGCGCTGCCGCCCGTAACTGGCTGACGCGGTTCACCGAAATCACTGCCCAGACCGTCACGCAACTGGCCCTGGCCCAGAAACGCCTGCGCAGTCGCGTGGAGGAGCTGGCGGCCATCTACCGCCTTACGGCCGAGTTCACCTCGAAGCGCGACCTCAAGAGCGTGCTGGCGCTGGTGACCAAGACAGTGGTGGACCTGATGAAGATCAAGGCCTGCGCCGTGCGGCTGCTCAGCGACGACCGCACGGAGCTTCAGATCGCCGCGGCGGAGGGGCTGGGGCCGGAGTATCTGGCCAAGGGGCCCGTGCCGCTGGCCCAAAGCAAGCTCGACCAGGAAGTGGTGACGTCGCGCCAGCCGATCTATGTCCCCGACGTGCAGGGCGACGAACGCATTCTGTACCCCGCTGAGATGGCCCGCGAGGGAATCGTCAGCCTCCTGTGCGTGCCGCTGATCTACCAGGGTCGGCCCGAGGGCGTCATCCGCGTCTACACGCACCGGCAGGAGGCATTCGACTGGTATGAAATCTCGCTGCTGACCAGCATCGCCGCCAGCGCCGCCGGCGCCATCGTCAACGCGCGGCTGTACCAGGAGGCCCTGCGCCTGGCCGAGGTAGACCGCCAGATCAAGCTGGCGGCCGTCGTCCAGCGCCGCATGATGCCTGAGACGCCGCCGACGGCCGAGGGATACGACATCCACGCCGCGTACGTTCCGTGCTTCGAGCTGGGCGGCGACTTCTACGATTTCTTTCCCCTGCCGCAGAACAACCTGGCGTTGGCGGTGGCCGACGTGGTGGGCAAGGGCATCCGCGCCTCGCTGCTGATGGCCACGATGCGGGCCTATCTGCATGCCCACGCCTCGAACGTCTACGACATGTCCGAGGTGCTGGCCAACGTCAACCGCGACGTCTGCGAAGACACGCTCATCAGCGATTTCGCCAGCCTGTTCTATGCCGTCATCGAGGTCGAGAGCGGGCAGTTCACCTACGCCAACGCCGGACATCCGCCGGCCCTGCTGGTGCGCGACGGAACCTGCTGCCACCTCAAGAGCGGCGGGACCGTTCTGGGGGTGGACCTCCAGGCCAACTGGGGCCACGAGATGTTTGTGCTCGAAAGCGGAGACACGGTCGTGGCTTACACCGACGGCCTGACCGAGGCGCTGAACTTCGCCGACGAGGCCTTCGGCCTGCGACGCGTGGAGGAGGCCGTCTCCGAGGCCGTCGCGGCCGGCTATAACGCCCAGGGCATCACCCGACACATCTTCTGGCGGCTCCACCGCTTCAGCGGACTACAGACGGCCGTCGACGACGTGACGGTGATGGTCGTGCGCAAACTCTAGGCGTTACGCGTCTACGCGAAATGCCGATGGGCACAGCGTGTTGAGGATACACCCCGCGCAATCCGGCTTGCGGGCGGTGCAGGTGGCGCGGCCGTGGTAGATCAGCAGGTGCGAGACGAGGATCCAATCGTCTTTGGGGACGATCTCCATGAGGTCCTGTTCGATGCCGACGGCGTCGGGTTTCTTTTTGTCGGTGAATCCCAGGCGGATGCTCAGACGCGCCACGTGCGTGTCGACGGTGATGCCTTCGGCGATCTTGTACGCGTTGCCCAGCACGCAGTTGGCGGTTTTGCGGGCAACGCCCGGCAGCGTCAGCAGCTCAGCCATCGTCGCCGGGACCTTGCCGCCGAAGTCGCTGATGATCTTCGCCGCGGCCAGGCGGATGTTCTTGGCCTTGTTGCGGAAGAAGCCCGTCGAGCGGACCTGGCCCTCGAGCACGTCCTGGGGCACGTTGGCGTAGTCCTGCGGCGTCTTGTACTTCTTGAAAAGCGTATCGGTGACGATGTTGACGCGATCGTCGGTGCACTGGGCGGACAGGATCGTGGCCACCAGCAGCTCCATCGGGGAGTGATGGAACAGTCGCGTGGCGGCGTCAGGGTACTGCTTCTTGAGCAGGCCGATGATCTTGCCGGCGCGCTTGCGAAGGTGCTCGGGGGATTCTTTCTTCATGGCGTGCGTCACTCCCCGCCGGCGCCGTAGACCGTGACGTTTTCGCCAGAGTCGTCCTGCGGCGGCGTGCCATAGCGAAGGTAAAACGCGCCGCCGACACGGGAGCCTGGCCAGGCGTGCCGCCCCGACCATTGGCAGCCGCCGGGACCGATGAACGGCCCGACGTACCCGCCGACGTAGAGCTGGTAGTTCTGATTGTCGACAGGCCCACCGACCGGTCCTGTGCTGATGACGCGCAGGTCGTTGAAGCCTTCAAAACGAGCTTCTCCCGGCGGCGATTTGGGCATCACGACCACTACCTGGCGGCGGGGCGGGGCCTGATTGCGCGGCGACTCGTCGCGCGAGACCGGGGTCATTTCCTCAAGGGCAACAGGTTGTACCCGTGCGGGCGCACGCAATGGCGGGGCTTTCGACACTTGTGGCGAGACATCGGTTCTGAGGAATTGATACGCAAAGAAACCCACCAGCAGCGCGCCCAGAATAGCAGCGACCTTGCCGGCGGGTTCACGCAGCGAGACAAATCCCATGATGCACGCAACCAGGCACACGACCAACACGCCCAGGGCGGCGACATCGAGATTACACCCGGCATGCTTGAGCCCCTCTTCAAAGGCGAACAGGCCGATCGTGGCGGCCAATCCCAACAGGACCAGGATCAGTGCGGCGATGCTGACGGTCTTCATTGCCGGCTCCTTGGGAAAAAGCTATCAACTCTCAGTTACATGCTATGCCGATTGGCTGAAAGCTGATAGCTGAAAGCTGACAGCTAATTCTTCTTCAGATTCTGGAGATAGACGTCGATTGTCTTGGCGGCCTGACGGCCGGAGTCTATCGCGCTGGCCACCAGCGACGGGCCGCTGGCCAGGTCGCCGGCGACGAAGACGCCCGGGGCGGAGGCAGCGAAGTCATTGACCACCAGTCGCCCGCGCGGGTCGACGGCCAGGTTCAGCTGCGAGACGATGGCGCCGTCGCATATTGCTTCGTATCCCAGCGCCAGCAGGATGATGTCGGCCCGCAGGACGAACTCGCTGCCGGCCACGTCGACCATCTGCCGGCCGGCGGCGGACTGAACCCATCGCACTTCGTTGGCGACGATCTCCAGGCCGCTCTGGCCGTTTGCGTTGATGGCCTTGGTGGTGGTGCACCAGTGGCGGGTTACCTGGGCCGGCCCTTCGTGCAGCGGGTCGCGGCGCACCTGGGCGGGGGAGAGAATTTCAAACTGGTGCACGGCGACGGCACCCTGGGCCAAGGCGGTCTCGGCGCAGTCGCTGCCGGTTTCGCCGCCGCCGATGACCAGGACGACTTTGCCTTTGGCGTCGATAGCCGCTGCGGACTCGACGGCCACGCCGGCTGAACGGCGGTTCTGCTGGGCGAGGAAGTCCCAGGCGAAGTGGATACCGGTGTGGTCGCGCCCGGGGACGCGCAGGTCGCGCGGGCGCGCGGCGCCGGCGGCCAGGCAGATCGCGTCGAAGTCATCGCGCAGGGCGTTGGCGGGCAGGTCGTGCCCGACCTGCACGAACGTGCGGAAGCTGACGCCTTCCTCGCGCAACTGATCGACGCGGCGGTCGATCAAGGCCTTGTCCAGCCGCCAGTCGGGAATACCATATCGCAGAAGCCCGCCCGGCGCGTCGTCGCGCTCGAAGACGGTCACCGCGTGGCCCTTGCGGGCCAGTTGCTGCGCCGCGGCCAGCCCGGCGGGGCCGCTGCCGACGATGGCGACTTTCTTGCCCGTCGGCGCAGCGAGCTTGCGAGGCTTGACCCAGCCGTTTTCAAACGCCTTATCGATAACTTGCCGCTCAATGCTGCGCACCGGCACGGGGCCGCCGCTGTGGCTTTGCTTGCAGGCGCTCTGGCAGGGCGCGGGGCAGATGCGAGAGGTGAACTCGGGGAAGTTGTTGGCCTCGTGCAGCGCCTCGGCGGCGGCCGACCATTTGCCCTCGTACGCCAGGTTGAGCCAGACCGGCACGGGGGCCTCGAGCGGACAGCCGGCGTCGCGGCAGCGGGGGATGAGGCAGTCCATGCACTGGCGGCCGGCCAGCGCCTCCAGGCCGCGGCGATAATCTTCTTCGCTTTCACTGCGGAAGGCGGCGACGGCGGCTTCGTATTTCGCCAGGAACTGCTTTCGGGTGCGGTGCCGCCAGGGCAGGAGCTTGCGGAGGAACTTGAGCCCGCGCAGCCACCGCATGCCGCGGTCGCCCATGGCGCTGCACCAGTGCCACTGCCAGGGACCGAGCTTGAGCTTCATCGGCAGCAGGTGGACGTACTCGATCCAGTCGCCGTTGGCGGGGTTGACGTTGTACTTGCGGCGGTCGCGGGCATACTTCTCTGGGCTGGTCGAGAGTTCCGCGATAAAGAACGCGTCCTTGACCAGCATCGCCGCGGCGAGGTTGTGCACCACCGCTGCCGTGGCGGCGAAGTGCCGCGCCGCGCTGTCGCGGCGGTAGGTCGTCAGCACCGCGTCGGCGTAGCGGCGAGCGTATTCGATGCCGCCCCAGCGCATCGTGTCGTAGAGGCGGATGACAAAGTCACGCTTGATTGTTTCGCCCAGGTCGGCCCCGGCCGTCAGCACGGCGGCGGCGACAGCGCGAAACTCATCGGCGAGCTGCTGGCCGCCGCGATAGCGCCGGATGGTGTTGCGGCAACATTCTTCCAGCTTGCTGGACCAGTCGTCGCGGACGGGCGGGCCCTGGAAGAGGTCCGGTTGCTCGACGAGCTTGCGGCCCATGTTAAAGGCATAGAGATTGCGGCGGATGTCGGTCTTGATGGTGTCCTTGATCGCCCAGGCCATCGAGTGCATCGAGACGGGGATCAGGCCCTTCTGGAACGCAAAACCGAGCATCATGATGTTGGCGAAGAGCTTGCTGCCGAGGTACTCCTCGCAGATGCGCGAGATGTCGCGGGCCATGAAATCGTCGTCGCGCGTACACTCACGCAACGTGCGCTCCATCTGCTCGACGTCGTAGTCCTCGCGCCCCATCAGGCCCGACACGGTGGGCACCTTGTGCGTGTTGACCACCGCGGCGGTCTGGTCTTTCGACGCCGCGCGCATGCGGCCGTGCGGCTCGAGCATGCGAACCGCCTCGAGGGCGTCGACCCCGATCAGCAGGTCGGCCTTGCCGAAAGGAATGACCGCCGTGACGGGCTGGCCGGTGACGTTGTAGACGATCTGGCTGGTGACGCCGCCGTTGCGGATGGCCAGGCCCTTCTTGTCCAGGAACAGGACGGGGTAGCCTTCCTTGTGGGCGGCGCGCACGAGGATCTGCGTGCTCAGGCCGACACCCTGGCCGCCGACGCCGGCCAGGCAGCAGCGCCACAGGTCGCCGACGACGCGCTTCTCGGGCTCGGGGATGTCGTCGAGGTTCAGTTCGGGCACGCGCGTGCGCGGGGCCTTGCGGCGGTGGATCATCACGCGCTCGAAGCTCCAGCACGCCCCGATGCGCTGACAGGCCCCGTCGTCGACGCAGGCGGTGATGTCGGTGTCGATCTTGGGGCCGTAGTCGGTCTGCACGTGCCGCAGCCCCGGGCAGCCCGTCAGTTCGGCGCACGCCAGGCAGAAGCGGCAGACGTCGGTGTTGACGTTCATGTGCTGCCAGGCGGGCAGGTACCCCAGCTCCTTGCGGGTCTGGCGCTGCAGGCGGCGCTGGCGGCGGATGCGGGTGATCCCGCATTCCTTGGTGGCGATGAGGACCTTGACGCCCTCGGCCATGAACGTGCGCTCCAGCAGCTCGCCATATTCGTCGCGCTTTTCCGGGTCGACGCGGGCCACCAGGATGTCGGTGCGCGACGCCATCCCGCGCACCACGTCCTCGATGTCCTGCACCGCCGTGGGGTTGCCCAGCACGTCGAAGTCCAGCCCCGGCGTGGTCTGGTGGCCGGTCATCGCGGTGGTGGAATTATCGAGGATGACGAAGGTGATGTCCTGTCCGAGCTTGATGGCCTGCGAGATGCCCAGGGCCCCGCAGTGGAAGAACGTCGAGTCGCCCATGAACACGGCTTGCTTGTTGGTGATGAACGGGTCGGCGCCCGAGCCCGTTCCGCCGCCCAGGCCCATGCCCGAGAGGTTGTGCATCAAGTCGGTGTTGGGCGGGAACATCAGCATGGTGTAGCAGCCGATGTCGCCGTGGAAGACCATGTCAATCGGGCCCCGCTTGTACTTGCGGGCCATGTACGCCTTGTCGGCGAAGCGCTGCTTGATCTCCAGGCACAGGCTGGCCGAGTCGCGGTGAGGGCAGCCCGGGCAGAAGGTCGGCGTTCGCCCGGGGATCGTGGGCGTCTGGGCCTGGGCGGTCGAGGCCAGCGTGGCGGCCTCGCGGTCGATGGCTTCCGCCGCGGCGGGGGGGAAAACCACCGTCGTCTTGCCGCCGCCGAGGCTTCGCAGCAGCGCTACCAGGCGGTCGGTGATGATCGAGGGGTGCAGCCCGCGCGTGTCGGGGATGCCCTGCAGCGGCGCGGGGAACTTCTTGCCCCAGAGTTCCAGGTCGGCAGGCAGTTGTCCGCTCTGGCGGTCGCGGAGGATGATCTGGCCGATCTGCTCCTCCATGAACCCGCGGCGTTCTTCGATGACGACGATGCGCTGGGCCTGCTCGGCCATCAGGTGCACCATGGCCGGGTCGATGGGGTAGCTCAGGCCGAACTTGAGGATCGGGAACTCGCCCAGCAGGTCCATCTCCCACAGCGACTGAACGAGGTACGAATACGCCAGCCCCGTCGCGACGAAGCCCACAGGCTTGCGCGTGTCGGAGGGGTAGTCCAGGCGGTTGAGCTTGAGGTCGCGGGCGGCGGCCTGCGCGCGGGTGAAGCGGTCGGCGAAAGTGGCTTCCTGCCACCAGGTCTTGGGCGGCAGGAGGACGCGCTTGTCCAGGTCGATCCGGGCGGTCTCGAGCTCGACCGGGTTGAGCATGTTCGTAACGGGGTACTGGTTGGGCTTGCACTCGACGGTGCCGCCGCCGTCGGCCAGGTTCGTCGTCAGCACGAACCCGGCGAACAGTTCGCTGCGGGCCGAGAGCTTGAAGGACAGGTTGACCCAGTCCTTGATCTCCTGGTGCGTCGCCGGCTCGATGGTCGGGATGTACAGGTGCCTGGAGATATAGCGGCTGTCGGCGGCGACCTGCGTCGAGTCGCTCCAGGGGTCGTCGCCGTAAATGACGATAGCGCCGCCGGCGGGATTGGCGCCGGACATGTTGCCCAGCGCCAGGGCGTCGGCCGCCACGTGCACGCCGACGGACTTCATGCAGATGATCGCCCGGGCCGGCAGAAGCTGCGTGCCGTTGAGCATGGCCGCGGCCAGGGCCTCATTGTGGTTGATGACGGCGCGGATACCGTTATCGTTGAGCAGGTCCTTGATCAGGGCCATGGAATCGAAAAATCCGGCGACAGGGCTGCCGGGATAACCGCCCAGCAGGTGTACGCCGCCGTCGGCCTCCAGGGCGCCTTTGAGCAACATCTCCGCCCCGGTGAAAACCTGGGGGCCCTGGCTGGTGAGGTAACGGGGATCAACCTTCATGGGGAGCATTTTACGAAACGGCGGCGGGATGCCAAAGAGTTTTCCCTGCCCCAAGAGAACACGAATGTCACGAATGGGGAGGAAAGACAAAGAACGGGAACCGGGGCAACCGGATAGTTGGCGGCGGGGCGTGCTGCGGTGGATCTTCGACTTGCCCCCGCGCTGGGGCAGCGCGTCGGGGACACGCACAACGGAGCTGTGCGTGGCACCCCTTCTTTGACCTCTTCGTCTTAATCCTCTTAATCCCTTAAATCCCGGTAATCCCGCACTCCCCGTTCCCCGATCCTTACCGGGCGATCATCCCGAAGCGCTTCCAGCTCTCGGCCACGTCTACTACAGTGCCGCTGGTTAAGGCTTTGTCTACGGCCAGGCACGTGACGGCGGCCTTGAGAGCTTCTTCCATCGAGACTACCGGCGGGGCGCCTTCGAGCATGGTGGCGGCCAGTTCGGCAGCCAGGATCGCGTCGCCGCCGGCATGCTCGCCGGCGTTGTTAAAGGGGATGCTCTCGACCGGCGCGCCCCAGGCGATGCGGCCGAGCTGCAGCGTCCCGGCTGTCGAGTCGGCGCGAATGGCGCCTTCGGTGCCGCAGATGTACATCCGCCGCTCGGGCAGGCCCGAGTGCAGGTTGGTGTGGAACGTCGCCCGGACGCGGTTGGCGTACTCGATGATCGCGACCTGGTTGTCGACGATGTCCTTGTCGGTGCCGAAGCAGTCGGCCGGCGGCTTGGCGTAGCCCATGACTTCCCACCAGTCGCCGTAGGGCTGCTTGCCGTCGGGCGCGGGGCCGATCCGCTGCACGTGCCAGGCGTTCTTGGGCACGAAGTAGTCGCACCCGCCGAATGACGCCACGCGCGACGCCAGGGCCCCGACGTACCAGTTGACCAGGTCCACGTCGTGCGAGCATTTTTCCAGCAGGTGCGTTCCGGCGTTGCGGCTGTGGCGGCGCCAGTCGGCGTGGATCCACCCGCCGTGTCCGAAGGGCAGCGTCTCGTTGAACTCCAGGCTGATCAGGTCGCCGATGGCCCCGCCGTGGATGAGCTGGCGAATCTTGCGGTACAGCGGCGAGTAGCGCAGCGTGTAGCCGATCACGAAGGTCTTCTCAGCGGCCAGCCACGCGTCGCGCATCGCCAGGCAGTCATCGAGCGTCGTGGCCAGGGGCTTCTCGCAGAAGACGTGCTTGTGCGCGTGGAAGGCTGCGGTCACGTGCTGGGCGTGAAAGCAGTTCCACGAGCCCACCAGCACCCAGTCGACCGCTGCGTCGGCAACCAGGTCGTGATAGTCGGCATAGACGCGGGCGTTCTTGGCGAAGGTCTGCCGCGCGCGGCCGACCGCTTTGTCGGAGGGGTCGCAGATAGCGGTGATTTCCAGGCCGTCGCGGCCGGTGAGCAAAGCGCCCATGAGAGTTCGTATTCGTTCGCCACAGCCGATCAGGCCGATGCCAATGGTCTTCATAAGGCCTCGCAGAAAGAAAACAAGCTACAAAACCCAAAACACAAATCACAAACAAACCTCAAAAGACAAAGATGAAACTTCAAACAAAGGAATGGGAAGAGCATGTCTTTTGTTTGTTTCTTGTGGTTTGTCTTTTTGTTTGGGTTTTGTAGTTTGAGGTTTGTGATTTCCCGCGTTGTCACGGGGTGTGGGGGTCGCTCCCCCAGTCGAGCTTGTCGGTCAGCGTGCTGAAGAACGTCCGCCGCGGGTGCGTGATGATCCGGGCCGGCACGTTGCTGCGGCGGATCTCCACGCGGCTGCCGGTGCACAGCGGGCTGTTGATCTGCCCATCGACGCTGACGGTCGTTCCCGGATTTACAGCCGTCGCCGTGATGCAGATGGGCTGCGTGCTGGCCACGACGATCGGTCGCATCGACAGCGTGTGCGGGGCTACCGGCGTGATGGCGATGGCGTCGATGGTCGGCTCGAGGATCGGCCCGCCGGCGGACATGTTGTAGCCCGTCGAGCCGGTGGGCGTCGAGATGACCAGGCCGTCGCCGTAGTATCGCACCACATGCACGGCGCCTTGCGTGACGGTCAGTTCGATCATGCGGAACGGGTATCCGCTCGATACGGCTACGTCGTTCGTCGCCAGCGAGGTAAAGCCGGGCGATTGGCCGTCCTGGCACGTTCCGTACACACTCACGTCGAGCATCATGCGCTGCGAGACGACCACCTCGCCGGCCAGTATCGCATCCAGATGCGTGCGGAGATCCTCGACGCTGAACTCGGCGAGGAATCCCAGCTTGCCGAAGTTCACGCCCAGCAGCGGCAGACCGCGCGGCGCCAGGGCGCGGGCCGCGGCCAGCAGCGTGCCGTCGCCGCCGAAAATCACGCACAGACCGGCCTGGGGCAGATCGTCCGGCACCGCGTCGCCGGAGTTGAGTTCGGCGACGATCTCGACGCGCTGCTTGAGCCAGGGGCGCAGGGCATCAACCTTTTCCTTGACGCCCGGTTTGGCCGGGTTGATGAACGCGATGATTTGCGGCAGGGTCATAAGGTCATCTTACCGCTGCTACGGGGCGAGGTACAGGCTTTGCCCCGGCGCGATCGCCAGCTTGGGGTCGACGCGACCGGCCAGGGCCTCGGGGCTGTCGGCGTACAGCGGCGAGATCTCAATCGCCGCGGCGACCTGCCCGTCGGCGTCGCGCGGGACGCTCACGCCGGCGGCATCGAGCCAGGCGGCCGCACGCCGCACCTGATCGTGCAGGCTGGTGGCCGGCGAGTCCAGACCGGTAGCGTTCTTGATGGGGCTGAACTCTTCGCTACGGTCGGTCTCGAGAATCACCGTCTGGCGCGCCAGGGGCAGGGCGTCGAAGATGAACATCTCCAGCTTGACGGCGTTGGGGCGCTCGGGCTCGACGCGGCGGCCGGCGGCGTCCAGGAAAGGCACCTTCTTGTCGGCGCGGTGGAAGGGCAGCATCGT
This sequence comes from Phycisphaerae bacterium, assembly GCA_039683615.1. Classification (GTDB taxonomy): domain Bacteria; phylum Planctomycetota; class Phycisphaerae; order SM23-33; family SM23-33; genus JAJFUU01. Next base: position 8,263 of record JBDKRA010000021.1, on the reverse strand, counting down.
TCGCCCGCCGGCGGTCAGCCGCTCGACGAACGTGCGCGAGAAGGCGTGGATGGCGATGCTGCCGGCCCCGTAGAGCAGGCGCCCGTCGGGCATGGTGGCGCGGGCCAGTTCGTCGGGCATGTCGGAATACTCGATCACGCTGACCTTGCCGTCGACGAGGCAGAAGTTGCCCACCTTCTCCATCGGATCGCGCTTGGGCAGGCTCTTGGCACTGGCCTCGGCGCCGCGCAGGTGGTGCAGGCCCAGCAGCAGCGGGTCGATCACGCGCACCAGCGGATTGTCCACCTGGAAATAACTGATCAACTCGATCCCGCGCCGCGCCATGTCGTCCAGCGCCCCGCTTTGCCGCAGGGCCGTCATCGCCCCGCCGTGGCCGTTGGGGCTGGTCGCCAGCGCGTCGCGCTGCTCCAGCAGCAGCTTGCCCGCCGCCGGACCGCCGGGGCAGCCCAGGCTGATAGCCGGCATCGTGCCCTGAACCAGAAAGAACACATCGGCGCCATCAAGGCCGAAATAGTTCTGCTGGCGGAAGAACGCCTGCGTGGCCGCGTCGTTGAGCGGCGAGGTCATGATGTACCAGGGGATGGCCTTGCCGCTGCGCCGCGAGGCGGCCAGAATCTGCTCGGCGAAGACCTGGAACAGCGGCTTGTGCGCCACCGGCGTGGCCTGGAAGCAACCCTTGGGCCCGTCGAAGCCCAGCCGCGTGCCTTGCCCGCCGGCGACGACAAAGGCCGCGACCTTCCCCGCCGCGATCAGCTCCTGCCCGCGCAACCGTGCGGCTGACAACTCGGCGGCGATTCTGTCACCGCCCGTCCGCGCAGACACCACCGGGGCGGGCTCGATCTCTCCCTCGATGGCCGCGGCGGGAGCGGCCAGGACGTACTGCGCGACCAGGCGGCCGAGTTCGTCCAGGTCGATCTGTTCGATCTGGTTCAGCAAGGCCGCCTGACGCGCCGGCGGAAGCTCATCGTAAAACCGAAGCAGGTGCGATTGACCGTGTTGGGCGAGCTTGGCGGCAATGGCGTTCACGTCCGGCATCAGCGGCAGGGCTCCATTAGGTGATTGCAGTGCATCGCGTGCAAGGTATGGGCGGCGCGAGGGGATGTCAATGGTCTGCGGACAGACCGGCGTGTAATTGAATTTCGACCTGTCCAGTCGCCAACTGAAGGAAATTTTTCATTGAATTTGTGGAATATCCGAATCAGCCACGCGGCAAACCGGTCAGCGGCATGGAACATTAACAGGCATATCTGACGCTCTTACAGCGAATTACCGCGAAGTTTCACCTGCCGGGTTTTTCCCGCTTTTGCCGTTGGCCGCCGGAGACTCTTGGAGAGAAAATAATGGTGTCTTGGTGTTGACCCGCATGTGGAGCGCGGAGTATATTTAATATGGCAAAGGTGATCAAGGCACGCTATATGCCCTTATATGTTTGTTTTATTTCTCCTTGTCCCACCTTTACCACCGAACGATGTGACGGCTAAAGGAGCCGGGTCGGGACATTCTCGCAGCGCGAGCTGACTGGATGCGCCGGCCATTCCTCTACTCTCTTTGCGGCCATCGGTGGGCCAAAAAGTTGACATAAGCGTGATGGACTGGGTATTCAGCCTGAAGCTGAATGCGAAGCGAAACCAGGCCGCTTTGGCGGCCGAGTCGATGCAGACCTGGCGCGAAATGTCTTCATAGATACGATATCAGCCTGATCTGCTTATCGGCGCATTATTGGGAGCGGTACCATGAAGCGTAAAGCGTTTACACTAGTTGAGCTGTTGGTGGTTATCGCGATCATCGCCGTGTTGGTGGCGATCCTCGTGCCGGTCATCGGCAACGCGTTGGCCGAGGCCCGCAAGACGGCCTGCCTGACCAACCTCAAGACGATCGGCGGAGCGTTCAGAGAGTATAACAACAAGAACGGTGGACAGTTCGCCAGGATCGTCGCCTATGGCGACCCCAATGCAACCACGTACACGCAGGCGGCCACCGTAGCGACGATCTCTGTCACCCCGATGAACCAGGTCTGGCAGTTGATCGGCGCCGGCCTTGTTCCGGAAACCGCCTTCAAGTGCGGCGGCGACGGCGGGACCAATGGTTGGCAGCAGCGGGTTGTTGCCGATACGACCAAGCCCTACGGCTGGTCCACCAACCGTGAGTTCTCGTACGGTATCCAGTGCCCCTTTGACAAGGTTGCTGCCGCCGACGCTACGGCCAGCAGCGCCAATCCGGCTATCACCTATGATAGCGACACGGCCACCCCGACGGCCCTGAAGCCCACCGGCGTGCTCATGGCCGACATGCTCACCCGTTCGGCTACCACCGTGGTGGCTGGACCGGCCGGATACCAGAACCACGGTAGTGGTCTGGCGTATCTGACCCAGGCCGGCAACGTGATCTTCCACCAGCCCTCAACCCCGAACTCGGTGGTTAACGGCGATGAGATCTATGCCGACTCGGCTAATCATGTGGTGACCGGTGGTGCCGTAACGCTGCCCGGCGCGAACACCGACTGGGTCATCCTGGGCAACTAAGTCCAGCAGTAGAGTTGTAGCCAGCTAGATAAAGGGCTGGGCGGCCTCCGGGTCGCTCAGCCCTTCTAGTTCAGAGCGACCGTCTTTACCGAAATCAATCGCAAAAAACCTGTTTGTGCGTTTGATCCCGTGCGATAATATGTGTAGGCAAACCTAACCTCCCACCCCCCAGGCCCCGCAAGGAGAGGTATCCATGGCAAAGCGTGCATTTACTCTGGTCGAGTTGCTGGTGGTGATATCCATCATCCTTGTGCTGGTGGCCATCCTGGTGCCCGTCATCAGCAACAATCTCCGCGATGCCCGGCGCACGGCATGCCTGACGAACCTGTCGACCATTGCCAAAGCGGTGGCGAGCTGGCAAGCCACCAGCGCCAACTCCTCCGGAGGAACGCAGGCCTTTCCGATGGTGTTCACCTCGGGCGACCCGAACACCGCCGCCATGGGCACCTCCAACGACGTCAACACGCTCGACAGCGCCAAGCCTAACGCCATGCAGAACGTCTGGCGGCTGATCGCCGAACAGTACGTCCCCGACTCGGCCTTCAAATGCCCCGGCGACAGCGGTTGGGCCCAGCGCAGCAGCAGCGACAAGTACGGATGGGTCAGCCGCAGCAACTTCTCGTACGGCATCCAGTGGCCTTACGCCTCCGATGGGACGAACACCAACCCCGCGGCCATCAGCAGCAATTCGCTGGCGCCGGGCGTGGTAATCATGGCGGACCTGAACCCCACCAACGTCGCCAAGGGTCCCAACCACCAGGAAGGCATCATGGTGATGACGGCCGACAAGAACGTGTCCTATTACAAACCCGCCACAACCGCGGCGGCCAACCTGGCCGGCTTCAAGAATGATAACATCTACAAGAACGTCACCGCGGCCGTGGCCGGCGGCATCCCCCAGAGCGCCACGGATACCAGCATCACGCCCTCCCCGGCACGGTAGCTTATGGAACTGAACATCACCCTAGAGCAGCCCGAGAAACGCGCGGCGCTGTTTGGGCAGGCCGACCGGCACCTCAAGATGATCCGCGACGCGCTGGCAGTGCAAATTTTCGCCCGCGGCGGACAGGTCACCATCACCGGGCGAAACCGCAACGTCTCGCGTGCCGCGGCCGTCATCGACGAACTCCAGCGCACGCTGCGAGAGAACCGCCCCATCTCCCCCGACACCGTCGCCGATCTGCTGGTCAAGCTGGCCGGCAGCGTCGAGGAGATGGCCGGCAGCCTCGACGTCTGCGGCGAAAGCCAGATCATCAGCCCCAAGACCGCCGGACAGCGACGCTACATCGAGGCCATGCAGTCCTGCGACCTGGTCTTTTGCACGGGCCCTGCCGGCACCGGCAAGACGTACCTGGCCGTCGCCTACGCGGTGCACCTGCTCAAGCACGAAAAGGCCAAGCGCCTCATCCTGGCTCGCCCCGCTGTCGAGGCCGGCGAGAAGCTGGGCTTTCTGCCCGGCGACATGCAGGCCAAGGTCAATCCGTACCTGAGGCCGCTCTTCGACGCCCTCCACGACATGATGGCTTACGAGCAGATCCGCCGCTTCATGGCCAACGACATGATCGAGGTCATCCCCCTGGCGTTCATGCGCGGCCGCACGCTCAACGACTCGGTCATCATCCTCGACGAGGCCCAGAACACCACTGCCTCGCAGATGCTGATGTTCCTGACTCGCATGGGCAACGGTTCAAAGATGGTCGTCACCGGCGACGACAGCCAGATCGACCTGCCCCCCGAGGCCGGCAGCGGCCTGCTCGACGCCAAGCGTCGCCTATCGGGCATCAAGGGCCTGGCCTTTGTGGAACTGGACCGCGAGGACATCGTCCGGCACAAGCTGGTCCAGAATATCGTCGACGCCTATGGGCGAAGCGAGGGCCGCTAGCGCGCGATCGCCAGTCGCAGAGGTATCCATGGACTATTAAGCCGCTGAGGTCGCTGAAGACGCCGAGGATATGAGAAGATAAAACAACTTCTTCCCTCAGCGTCCTCAGCGACCTCAGCGGCTTAATCTATCGCTCACCTGCCGCATAGTGCATTTGTCATTGCCAATATCCCCGCCGACGTAGAGAATCAAGATAATGTGGCCGTTTAAGAAGAAGTTGAGGTCTCGCCGCCTGGACATCCGCCGGCGCACCGCCGCCATCGTGGTCAATCCCTGGCTGCACTTTCGCGACGGTGGCGGTCCGCGCGGGCTGCTGCTGGCGGTGGTGTTTTTCTGCGGGGTGCTGCTGCTGGACAGCCGCCCGCTCGACCCGCTGCCGTACATGGTCGGGCAATACGTTCCGGGGGACATTCATTCCCGCGTGGCCTTCCAGACCCAGCCCGAGCACCTGCTGCGGGAATACATCAGCAACGTCAACCAGTCCACCCTGGCGACGTTCGCCTTCAACGAGCGCCTGGCCAGGGACATCATCGAGGACCTGACCGCCTTGCCTGCCGCGGTGGAGGTTGCCTCGCTGATGCCCGCCCCGCCGGCCTCGGCGCCGGCGTCGGGAATGGTCCCGACGACGGGGCAGGCCCAGGCGCTGGCCCTGCTCAAGAAGTTCGGCATGGACGGCGGGCGGAGCCTGGCGTCGTGGTCGCCGTACCTGACGCCCGCGGGCCGGCAGAAGTTCAAGAGCGAAGTGGACCAGCTCAAGGGCCGCCTGCGCAGCTCGGCCATCATCAACAGCGCCGAAATCGCCGAGCAGATGAAACGTACCGTGACCGACGTGTGGCTGTCGTATCCCGGCGGGCGAGAGTCCAAGGACCTCCAGAGCCTCGTGCGGGCCGACCGCTCGGTCGAAGTTGGCGACGAGACCGATCACCTGGCCCTGGTCTTCGACGCGCCCATCCGCACCGACATCCGGACCTATCTGATGAAGATGCTCGTCGGCAGCAGTCCGCCGCTGTACTTCAAGGACACCGGCGCCAGCCTCAAGGACATCGACGAGCGCGTCACGCGCCTCAAGGCCGAACCGCCCAGCGAAAAGTACGTCGCCGGGCAGGTGCTGGTACGCGCCAGCCGCCGCGACGGCGACCCGGCCCCCAAGGCCCTGACACAGGACGACCTGCTGCTGCTGGCCCGCGAGCACGAGGCCTTTCTCCAGCAGGAAAGCGTGCAGGACCCCTGGGCGCACTGGCGCCGGGCCACGGCCCGCGCGGGCATCCTGCTGCTGCTGATGGCCGTGCTCTGCCGCTACGTCTGGCGGTACCAGAGGCAAGTCATCACCTCGCTCTGGCAGGGCCTGGGCGTCACGGTGGTGATGCTGGGCATGCTGGCCGTCAGCAAGATCATGGTCCAGGGGCTGGGATGGAACCCGCACGCCGTCGTGCTGCCGGTCATCATGACCACCACCGTCCTGACCATCGCCTACAACCACCGCTTCTCCATCGCCATGGGAACCGTCCTGGCGATGATGACCGTCCTGCAGTTGCGCGGCGACATCGATCTGCTGATGGTCCTGCTGGCGGGAATGACCGGCAGCATCGTCTTTCTCAACGAGGTGCGGCGGCGCAGCAAGCTCATCGAGGTCTCCGCCGTCGCGGCATTGGTGGCGCTGCTGGCGACGACCGCGCTGGGCATTGCCGCCGACGTGCCGCTTCGGTTCATCGCCCTCAACGCCGCCTGGACGGCGGGCTTCGCCCTGCTGGCGGGGTTCCTCATCCAGGGCGTCCTGCCGCTGATCGAGCGGATGTTCGACGTGGCCACCAGCATGACGCTGCTGGAATGGTGCGACGCCTCCAAGCCCCTGCTCAAGCGTCTGGCGATGGAGGCCCCGGGCACCTACAACCACTCGCTGCAACTGGGCGCTATCTGCGAATCGGCCGCCGAGGCCATCGGGGCCCGCGGGTTGATGGCGCGGGTGGGGGCGTACTATCACGACGTCGGCAAGGTCAACAAACCCCACTATTTCAGCGAGAACACCGGCGGCGACTCCAACCACGAGGGGCTCTCGCCGACGATGAGCATGCTGGTCATCATTGCCCACGTCAAGGACGGGCTGGAGATGGCCCACCAGTACGGCCTGCCGCAGGTCCTGCACCAGTTCATCGCCACGCACCACGGAACGACGCTGGTGCAGTACTTCTACCACGAGGCCACTCGCCAAAGTAATGGCGACCGCCCCCCCGAGGAGCAGGAGTTCCGCTACGGCGGACCCAGGCCCGCCTCGAAAGAAGCGGGAATCCTCATGCTGGCCGATGCGGCCGAATCGTCCGTGCGGGCGCTGGCCAACCCCACGCCCGGACAGATCGAGGACCAGGTGCACACCATGGTCTCGCGGCGCCTGATGGACGGGCAGCTCGACGACTGCGAAATGACCCTCCAGGAAGTGCACCGCGTCGAGGCCTCGCTCATCAAGAGCATCTGCGGCATCTACCACAGCCGCATCGCCTACCCCGCCCTGCCGGGCCAGAAGATCGCCGGCTCGGAACAGCCTGTATGCGAGGAACCGTCCCCCGCCCCACCGCCGGTGACCAACGGATAGCACAGAGCTATCGGTTGTCAGCTTTCAGCTGTCAGCTACAGAGCCCTGCCGCTTGCAGCTTGGCGTCTTCAGGTGCGCATGTCGAAGGCATGGAGGACGCCAATCCACGAAGCGGGCGTACCTCAAACCAGCATCACCTATACCACATTGTGCTTCCTTGCACTTTGTTGTACTTTTCACAGCCACAGCAAATTTCGGGAGACAGATGCGTCGCCCCCCTTGCCGCCGCCGGGCAACATGCCGCAGGACCGGATCGCTTGGGTCAACAGCCGGCGCAGCGATGAGGTGCTTTTGCGGTGCTATTGCGGTGCATTTTCGGGGGCTTTGGAGAGTTTTCGCAAACAATCGCGTCCTTCTGCAAACTGCGCACGTTGGTACCCCGTTTACCACTATCTGCCCCGCTCCCCGTGCCCCAGAAGCAGCAATGTCCACAGGCAACTGCCTTGAATGATCGGCCCACAAAGTGCCTCAACCACCAGACCCCCGCGTTACACTTGAGATGTTAATTCGCCAAATCTGACAGACCTTGCCTTGGCCTCCAGTTCGCTCTACAATGCTTTCATCATTTCGTTCCGGTGAAAGGGCAAGACCATGATTATCTACACCTGTAGAGGTTGTGGAGAAGAACTGGAATCCCCCGTCAGCCTAATCGGCCAATTGGAACCCTGCCCAATTTGCAGACGCAAGAACAGAGTCCCCAGCCCTGAAGAATTGGCAGCGGAAGACGCTCGATGCAAAGAAAAGGCAAGAGAGGAAGAAGAGCGACACCGGAGGCCGGCCAAGCTCGATTCCGGTTTTGTACCCCACGAGATACCGTGCCTTTTAGTTGCAGGCATCATGGACGAGGGCAAGCAGCGTCTCGTGAAGAAGTGCCGAGAGAAGCAGCCCATTCTCCTCGTTCGAAAGAACAGGCGTGTGGTTCATGTGTGTGCGAGGATGGGCATATTCAATCGTGTCAAAGAACTTGGCTATGTGCCTGAACGGTACGCCGCGCCGATTTCCAAGTTGATGGACAAGGGATGGGTTGCGGAGGCAGAAATCTTCTCAGTCATTTCGGGCGTGGGACTCAATGGAATTGGCAAAAGATACACCCTGCGAATAAGGGGACAAATGAAACCGCCGCAGTGGGAGGGGGAATAAAGGGAGGAATAAAGGGGTCAGGTACCTTTTTCTGCGTTTCTCGGTCGGCCGCGGGGGCGGAGGGTGCTTTCCAGGCCCCATTCTGCGGCCATTCGCTTTACCCACGACTCGCGGCCGAAGGGCACGCCACGC
>JBDKRA010000020.1:0-144100 GCA_039683615.1 Phycisphaerae bacterium | reverse complement strand
GGTCTCGCCCATGCCACGTGAGAGCGAACTGGCCGGTCTTTTCGCAGGACCGGTGCGGGATTCCTGGGCCGCCGCGGCCGATCTTTCCGCCCAGGTGCATATCCGGTACGTCGACGCCCCATACCAGTCAGTCCTGGCCCGAGCGCCGGAAATGTACGACGACCTCTGGGTGGCCGCCAAGTGCATGTACAAGATGGAACCGGTGATGGCCGACGGCGGCGAACTGATCATCTACGCCCCGCACGTGAAGGAGATTTCCTACACGCACGGGCACATCATCCGCAAGATCGGGTACCACACGCTGGAGTACTTCCTGGCCCAGTGGGAGCGGTTCAAAGACTATCCCTGGGGCGTGCTGGCCCACTCGACGCACGTCAAGGGCATCGGCACGTACGCCGCCGGCCGCGAGAGCCCGCGCATCCGCGTGACGCTGGCCACCGGGATCGACCGCGCCACGTGCGAGGCCGTCAACCTGGGCTACCGCGACCCGGCCACCATCAACCCCGCCGACTGGCAAGACCGCCCCGGCCGACTCTACGTCCCCAAAGCCGGCGAAACCCTCTACCGCCTGAAGACCCCGCCCGCCTGGCAGCAGGTTCTTTAGTAATCAGGTCATAGGTCGTGGGGGATAGGGTATAGGCGATACGAATGCTGCGACCTATGACCTACGCCCTGCGGCCTCCCTGCAAAAGTGGTACGGCCGCCCCACAATTGTACTTGCTTGCACTTTGTTGTACTTTTCACAGCGGTTCTTGTTTTGTGGCACGGGCGTCCCGCCCGTGCGCTTGCCGTGTGGCATGGGCGTCCCGCCCATGCTCCCTGCTGCACTTCCTTGTACTTTGTTGTACTTTTCACAGCGATGTCCGCATCGACCTCCAAGTGGTAGCTGACAGCTGATAGCTGCCGGCTGAGAGCCCAAGTGGTATGCTTTGTCCCACAATTGTACTTTGTTGTACTTTTCACAGCGGTTTCGCGCACGTGCCGCCCCCTTGTGGTATACGTGGACCCCACTAGCCGACGTTCCCAAGCCATCCGCCGCCTCAAGTACCGAGGCGATCCCAATCTGCCGCTGATCGAGATCGAGGTCAAACGCCGCCGCAGGGCGGCATGACCCGATAGCCCCCCCGCGCTACGCGGGGCCACTGCTCTTTGACAACCGAACAAGGCACCGTCCCGCTAAGGCCGGAAAAACTCTGCGCGCATCAAGCAAGCTTCGCTCTTTCCTGCAGACCCTGAGGACGTGTTTCTGAAAAAAGCGTCCTCCCGGCCTACGCCGCTTATGGTCCTACAAGTGGCTGGGCCGGTACAGCCACTACAACGGATCAGTGGAAGCAAAATACCTACGGGGGTTAGTTCACTCTTGAGACGATCCCAATAAGCCAAGAGCTTCCGGCATGTCTGCCAAGCATTGCCAACGACTATCACGTCCAGACTCCTTTTCAGCTTGGGATGCGAAGCGCGAGACGTATTTGAGGAATTCTGTGCGCTCTTCAGGTGCAAGTCGCTTTAGCTGCCAAGCGATCTGTTCTGTCTGTTCCACAGCTGCGTCCGCATTCACCTGAGAATCGTCGCTCAGTTGGAGGAATAAGACACAGTCAACAATAATCCGTGCAATTGCCTCAGTCATCTCGGCACCACCTTTAGCGTTATGTTCTTGATCCCCAGGGCGTCAAATATCCTCTGGGCGCGAGCGGCTTCGGCCGCTGTGGGAACCTCCCAGCGGCCGGTCAACCCATGATATGACAACACTTCAGATTGACGGACAGCTTGCCCATACGTTTTGGGATAAGATGTAACGGACAGCTTGCGGTCAATTAGGATACCATCCTCAAGTCCATCAAATCGCACTATTCCTAGAGACCCATCTACACGAGCAACGCCAAGTTGCGGCACTTCAGGGAGGCGACTCATCAGATTGCAGCGTGCGCCAGTAGCGCCAGCGGAGTAAACCGCTGCATCGCTCCCAGCGGTCACTGTCAATGGTTCTTCAACCCAACTAACACCACGGAGCGCCGCCTGTGCTCCGCCGGAGGGATACCATGCTTCTATTTCTGCGGCGGATCGCATAATCCGGGGACACCATACTAGTTTCTTCGCCTTCGTTTCGTCTTCTTGGGCTTTGGCGGCCGCCCGCCGGGGTTGGGGAGCAAAGGGCGTCCCAAGGCCGCCTCGAGCTTCTTGACGAACCCCATCGACCCCAGCGGTCTGCCTGTATTCTCGCTGCGATGCAGCGCCTGGGCAAGGGCCTGCTCGTCTTTGTCGTCGCAGAGGTACTCCTGCTACGAGCAGACCCAACCGGCCATCATCGTCGCCGAAGAACGCCTGCTGGCGGCGGTTGCCGCGCTGCGTGATGCTTGTCACGCCGAAGCCGGCTAATCCGGGAACACCATACTAGTTTCTGCGTTTTCGTTTCGTCTTCTTGGCCTTTGGCGGCCGGCCGCCGGGGTTGGGGAGCAAGGGGCGGGCCAGGGCGGCCTCGAGCTTCTGGACGAATTCCTTCAACCCCAGCGGTCTGCCTGTCTCGCTGCGGTGCATGGTCTGGGCAAGGGGTTGCTCGGTCAGCTTCAGGATCTAGCTTGCTTTCTTTTTCAGTTCCGCGGCGTAAATCCCCATCCGTTCCGTCAATGCCTGAACGGACTTCTGGAGTGCTTCGAGCTCTTTCTTGATCGTGTCGGCATTTTGCGTCTTCTTGCCGCTCATCGCATCGGCCAGGCCGGCTCCGATTTCCTTTTGAAGCTTCTCGATCTCCGGCTGCTTGGCCTTTATCGCCTCCTCGTATTGGGCGACCTTGGCCTTGAGCTGCTCGACATCCATCTTTGCGGCTTCGGACTTGGCCTGTTCCGGCGGGATGTCCTCGCTGGCCTTTTTTGAACAGCCGCGAAGGCCTGCAACCAGTACGATGGCCAACAGCAACAATGTGATCTTACGCATCAGCGAGCTCCTTACTTTTGATCTCATGACAGGTTCAATGTGCTGACGACTGACGTCAGCCGCCAGCAGGATTGTACGGCAATCTACAGTCCCGGCAACCCAATTCCCCCCCTGGCTTCCTGAAACATGCCCCCCGGTAATCCGGGGACACCCGGGGTCACCACACCCGGGGACACCATACTAGTTTCTTCCTTAGTCCGGGTACAGGCACTCGCTGCCTCAGCAACGCGAATTGCACCGTCCAACGCGAGTTGACGGCTGATAGCCGAAAAGCCGACAGGTTTTGCAGCGCGCGACGAAAAAGACGAGCAGGACCTTGCCCGGGCGCTTCACCGCAGCGAGAATACAGGCAGACCGCTGGAGTCGGTGGGGTTCGTCAGAAAGCTCGAGGCCGCCCTGGGCCGCCCCCTGCCCCAATCCCGGCAGCCGGCCCCGAAAGGGCAAGAAGACGAGAAAACGTGTATGGTGTTTTTTGTATGGTGTCCGAGATTTGTGGTGTCCCCAGATTTGGGTGTCCGCTGATTTGACGTGCGGTGAGAGCAGACCTATGGCGCGGAAAGGACAGGCTGAGACGCCGCTCGGCGGCCAATACGAACACATGGCATCCCATGTCCCTGCCGGAACCGATCGCGCGGCATCTCTGCGGGTGAACGGTTATTCGGCGGATGACACGGCGGGAGTGCCCGAAGGTTCGGTGAAGATGGGCATGGGCTGCGGCAATCCAGCGGCTCTGGCCGCGCTTCGACCAGGGCAGATTGTGCTCGACTTGGGCGCTGGCAGCGGGTTGGACGCCTTCATCGCGGCCAAGAAGGTCGGCGCGAAGGGGAAAGTCATCGGCGTTGACGCAACGCCGGCAATGGTGGAGCGGGCGACCGCCTTCGCGGCCGAGGGCGGCTACGGAAACGTCGAGTTCAGGCACGGACAGATCGAGCATCTGCCCCTGGGCAGCGAATCAATCGACGTAATCATCAGCAATTGCGTCATCAACCATGCCCGCGACAAGGCGGCGGCCTTCAAGGAAGCGCACAGAGTATTGAAGCCCAACGGCGAAATCTGCATCACTGATCTGGTTGTTGAGGGCACAATCGGTCGCAGCGATGATCCCGGCATGAAGATTTGGGAGGAATGGCTAGCCGTCGCGTGCGGCAAGAAGGAGTATCTTGCCGCCATGAACGAAGCCGGGTTCCGCGACGTGGTAGTACGCGAGACCGCCTATGCTGGTCAGGCGATGATTTCCGCCCTGAACGGCAAGATCATCAGCCTCCACATCAACGCACGGAAGTAGCCTGACCGACGTGCCTGGGAAAGGGAAAACGGGGGAGGTCCCAATTTCGTGACAATCATAGCATCTGTGCCCCTATCTCCTTACTCTGTGGTCTGCGTCCAGCAAAGGTGTCGTATCTTGTTACTCCGCAGTGAAAACCTCCGCTCCGCGGCCGCAGGCCTCCTAGAATAAAGAGACTCATCTGGCGCCTTATACGTTTGACTTGTCTTCACGGGCGGCGACAATCGTGGGAGATGAGCAACGGAACATCCAAACCGGTTATTGGAATCCTGGGTGGCGTTGGCGCCGGAAAAAGCACCGTGGCTGCGACCTTGAATCGCCTCGGTTGCCCGGTAGTAGATGCCGACGTGCTCGGCCATCAGATGCTCGATGAACCTGAGGTGCGTGGCGAGGTCACCGCCGCTCTGGGCGCCGGCGCGCTGGATGCCCAAGGACGCATCGACCGCCGGAAAGTGGCGGAGATCGTATTTAATAACCCTCAGGCACTAGCCGCTCTGAATGCGGTTATGCACCCGCGGATGCGGCGGCGGCTTGAGGATCTGATCGCGGCCGCCGGTGCGGACGAGGGAGCCCCGGCCGTCGTTCTCGATGCGGCGATCATGGTCGAGACGGGATGGAATAGCTTGTGCACGGCGATGATTTTTGTCGAGGCGGATCCGGAGACTCGCAGCCGCCGGGCGGCGTCGGCGCGAGGGTGGGACCAGGCGATGTGGAAACGGCGAGAAGATTCGCAGATTTCGCTAGACATAAAGCGATCGATGTGCCAATATAGTGTGTACAACTGCTCCAGCGAGACTGATCTGGAGCAGCAGGTCCGCGAGGTTTTCACGAGAATTACGCACGCCAAGGGACCTTCCTGATTCGACCTGTGCTGATGGCACGAATGCCCCGGCTGTTGCTGGTGCACAGTATCCGCTGATTCTGGGACACAAAAAACATACCGCCGCCGGCAGCCCAGCCGGCCGAGGGGACGAAGCCCCACCTGTTGCCGAGCATATCAGGGCTAAAATGCCGGCTGGAGCACACGACCGTGGAGAAGAAAGTTAAAAAACGCAAGTACGTCCGTAAGGCCAAGCCCGAAGTCATCGAGCCGCCCGCGGAAGGAACCACCCCTGACGCCGTCGAGGCGCCGGTGGGCGATGTCGAAGAAGACGCCGCCGCCAAGGCGGCCGAGGCTGTCGAGGACGCCGCCGAGGGCATCGCCCCGCCGCCCCCGAGCGAGAGCGAACCCGAGGCCGAGGCCGAAGAGAGCGAAGGCCTCGGACCGGTCGACCGCCCCAAGCCCGCCGCGCGCGACGAAGCCCCCTACGAAGAACCCGCCGAAGGCGAGGATCACGATCACCAGGACCGCCGCAGCGAGCATCGCCGCCGCTACGAGGCCGAGCTCGAAGGCGACGCCAGCGACGTGGTCGTCGCGGCCGCCCGCGAGACGCACGCCAAGTACGAGAAGGTCAAGCGCGGCAGCCTCCACATGACCGAGCTGCAGGCGATGGAACTGGCCGACCTGCACAAGATCGCCGAGGAAGAAGGCGTCAACAAGAACCTCCCGCGCAACGAGCTGGTCTTCGAGATCATCAAGATGCGCGTGCAGAAGACCGGGCTGATGTACGGCGAGGGCGTTCTGGAAATTCTCCCCGACGGGTTCGGGTTCCTGCGCAGCCCCGAGTACAACTACCTGCCCAGCCCCGACGACATCTACGTCTCGCCCAGCCAGATCCGCCGCTTCAACCTCAAGGAAGGTTCCCTGGTGGCCGGGCAGATTCGCCCGCCCAAGGAGTCGGAAAAGTACTTCGCCCTGCTGCGCGTCGAGGCGATCAACTTCGGCAGCCCCGAAGATTCCGCCAAGCGCGGCGAGTTTGAAGAACTCACCCCCACGCACCCCGACCGGCGCATCTTCCTGGAGACCGCGGCCGATGATTTCTCGATGCGCGTGGTGAACCTCATCACGCCGGTAGGCTTCGGCCAGCGCATGCTGATCGTCGCCCCGCCGCGCACGGGCAAGACGATGCTGCTGCAGAAGATGGCCAACGCCATCGTGAAGAACCACCCCGACGCGCACGTGATCATCCTGCTGATCGACGAGCGCCCGGAAGAAGTGACCTGGATGCAGCGCGGCTGCCCCGGCGCCGAGGTCGTCAGCTCGACCTTCGACGAAGGGTACGCGCGGCATCTGCAGATCGCCGAGATGATCCTGGCCAAGGCCAAGCGCATGGTCGAGTTCGGCAAGGACGTCGTGGTGCTGATGGATTCCATCACGCGCCTGGCCCGGGCGTACAACGCCGTGGCCCCCGGCAGCGGACGCATCATGACCGGCGGCGTGGGCATCGACGCCCTGCAGAAACCCAAGCGGTTCTTCGGCTCGGCCCGCGCGATCGAAAACGGCGGCTCGCTCACCGTGATCGCCACGGCCCTGATCGACACCGGCAGCCGCATGGACGAAGTGATCTTTGAAGAGTTCAAAGGCTCGGGCAACAGCGAGTTGTACCTCGACCGCCGACTCGTCGACCGACGCGTGTGGCCGGCCGTGGACATCTCCCGCTCCGGCAGCCGCAAGGAAGAGCTCCTGCTCGACCCGGCCGAGGCGAGACTAGTCGGAGGCCTGCGAAAGGTCCTGGCCGACATGCAACCGACCGAGGCGATGGAACTGCTCCTGAGCAAGCTCAAAAAGACGCAGTCCAACGCAGAGTTCCTGATGTCGATGAACTTCTAGAAGAAGCTATTGAACGACGATCAAGCTCCGAGGAGCACCCCCTCCTCGGAGCTTTTTTGCGCCAATTGTCTGAAGATGTCGCGCTTGAAGGCGAAGACTTCCTTCACGTCCGCCCAACGCACAGGGATCCTACCCTCTTCGGCGATGATCGCGAATCCGCCCTCGATGAGTTCAAGAGGTGTCGGCCGAGGCGGCTTTGCAGATACTCGCGAAAACAATCGCTTCAGCCAGTTTGGTCTGTCGCCGCTCATTCTTCGGAGACGGTACTAGCACACAGTAGTCGACCGTCAAGAGCGTTAGAAGCTGCTATGCCGCAAGCGGGGGGGGCAAAACCGCAGCGCGTTGTCAAACGCTGCGCACACTGCCCGCCCATCCTGCTTCTTCTCTGCCTCGTCCCCCTCTGTGCCTCTGTGGTAAAGTTTTTGGATCACTTCCCGCGGAGGTATTTGTCGATGGACGCGGCGGCGGTTTTGCCGTCGCCCATGGCCAGGATCACCGTCGCGCCGCCGCGGACGATGTCGCCGCCGGCGAAGAGGCCCGGGATGCTGGTCATCTGGTTCTCGTCCACCTCGATGTTGCCCCACTGATTGAGCTTCAGGTCCGGGCAGGTCTGCGTCAGCAGCGGATTGCTCTTGGTGCCCACGGCCACCACGACCACCTCGGCGGGCAGCTCGAACTCGCTGCCGGGCACGGGCACCGGGCGGCGGCGGCCGGACTTGTCCGGCTCGCCCAGTTCCATTCGCTGCAGGCGGACGGCTCGCACGCGGCCTTTCTCGTCGCCGAGCAGTTCCAGCGGGGCCACCAGGAAGAGGAACTCGATGCCCTCTTCCTCGGCGTGGATGATTTCTTCGACGCGGGCGGGCATTTCGTCGCGGCTGCGGCGGTACGCCAGCACGGCCGGGTTGCTGCCCAGACGCCGGGCGGTGCGGACGGCGTCCATCGCGGTGTTGCCGCCGCCGAAGACGACGGCCGTGGCGCCGCGCAGCACGGGCGTGCGGCTGTCGGGTCGGTACGCGCCCATCAGGTTGACGCGCGTGAGGTACTCGTTGGCCGAGTACACGCCGGTGAGGTTCTCGCCAGGCACGTTGAGGAACACCGGCAGTCCGGCGCCGTTGGCGACGAAGCACGCGTCGTATTCCTTGAGAATCTCGTCGATGGTGACGGTCTTGCCGACCACCACGTTGCACTCGATCGTCACGCCCATAGCCGTCAGGCCGGCGACTTCGCGGTCGATGATCTTCTTGGGCAGGCGGAACTCGGGAATGCCGTACCGCAGCACGCCGCCGGGGGCATGCAGGGCCTCGAGCACCCGCACCTCATGGCCCATCCGGGCCAGTTCCTTGGCGGCGGTCAGGCCGCCGGGGCCGCTGCCGACGACGGCGACCTTCTTACCCGTGGCGGGCAGGCGCTGCGTCGAATGCTCTTTATTCTTCGCGGCCCAGTCCGAGACGTACCGCTCGAGCCAGCCGATGGCGACAGGGTGGCCGTTCTTGCCGCGGATGCACATCGACTCGCACTGGCGCTCCTGCGGGCAGACGCGTCCGGCGATGGCCGGCAGGGCGTTGTCCTGGTGCAGCACCTCGGCGGCTCCGGACAGATCGCCGGCGGCGACTTTCTCCAGGAACTCCGGCACGCGCACGTGCACGGGGCAGCCCTCGATGCAGGGGCGGTTCTTGCACAGCAGGCAGCGCGAGGCTTCATGGGCGACGGCCGCTTCTTCCAGGCCCTGGTTCACCTCGGCAAAGTTGCCGGCGCGGGCGGTAGCGTCCTGCTGCGGCATCGAGGTGCGGGCGATGGCCATGCGCTGCTTGGGCGTGAGCTTATTGGCGGGGGTGGTACTCATTTTGAATCCTTTGCGTCCGCGGCGGCGGTGGCGCGGCAAACGTGGGGCAAGTAGGCTTTCTGGCGGGTGGACAATTCGCGGAAGTCGACCTGGTGGCCGTCGAACTCAGGGCCGTCGACGCAGGCGAACTTGACTTCGCCGCCGACGGTGACGCGGCATCCGCCGCACATTCCCGTGCCGTCGACCATGATGGGGTTGAGGCTGACGATGGTGTGGATCTTTTCCGGGCGGGTCAGCTCAGCGACCGCCGCCATCATCGGCACCGGTCCGACGGCGTAGACGGCTTGGGGGCGGCGCTGCGGGTCGGCCATCATTTCCTTGAGAATGTTCGTGACGAGCCCTTTGACGCCCAATGATCCATCTTCAGTCGTCACCAGCACGTTCTTGCAGAATGCCGCCAGTTCGTTGCGGAGGATGACATACGGTTCGCTGCGCCCGCCGATGATGGTGGTGACTTCGTTGCCGGCGTCGGCCAAGCCTTTGGCTAGCGGGTAGAGCACGGCCGTGCCCACGCCGCCGCCGATGCAGGCGACGCGGCCGAGCTTGTGAATTTCGGTCGCTTGACCGAGAGGTCCGGCGACGTCGCGAATGGCCTTGCCGGGGGCTAAGGCTGTGATTTCGCGCGTGCCGTCGCCGATGGTCTGGATGATCAGCGTGACAGTTCCAGCCTTGGCGTCGGCGTCGGCGATGGTCAGCGGGATGCGTTCGGCGCCTTCGCTGCATCGGACGATAACGAACTGTCCGGGCATTCGGGCCTTCGCGACTCGCGGGGCCTTGATGACGATGCGATGAACTTCCGGCGCGAGTTTATCGTTGGAGACTACTTCGAACATTCACTCACTCCTTCGGCGTGCGTTGCGTGCAGACATTACCTACCCTATAATCAACACAGATTGCGTCGAAAATGCAACCGAAAAGTTTCTGGGTGTTAATTATTTCACGATGATAACTATTTCACAGGCGTGGAGTAATGTCCGCGGAGGCGGTCGAATCGAAAATTTCACAAATTCTTGGACGATCCCTTGACAGGCGTACGGCGTTCCATATAATTGTGATTGTTTTCACAGCGTTAGTGGTGTAACAGCAGCAAACGAGCGAGGAATCCCGCCCTTGATGTTCCGCGTTCCCGACAAGGTGGTTGCCCGCCTGAGCCTATACAGAAGGCTCTTGTCCGCGCTTGCGGCTGAGAATGTTGAATATGTCTACTCTCACCAACTGGCCAAGGCCGCCGGCGCCTCGGCCGCCCAGGTTCGGCGAGACGTGATGATCGTCGGATTCACCGGCAGCCCGACCAGGGGCTACGAGATCCGCGAGCTGATCAAGGCCATCGGCCGTCTGCTTGACGCTGCCGACATCCAGGAAGTGGCGCTGGTGGGCGTGGGTAATCTCGGTCGTGCGATTCTGGCGTATTTTGCAGGCCGACGGCCGAACCTCCGCATTGCGGTATCGTTCGACAAAGACCCGGCCAAAGTTGATCGGGTGATCCACGGTTGCCGCTGCTATCCGATCGAGCAGTTGCAGACGATGGTGGCTGAACGTCAGATAGATACGGCGATCGTGGCGGTACCCGCCGACCAGGCACAGCATGCGGTTGACTTGCTGGTGGGTACGGGGGTGTGCGGTTTGCTGAATTTTGCACCGGTGCGGCTCCGTGTGCCGCCGTCGGTGTTTGTTGAGGACATGGACCTGACGACGTCACTGGAGAAAGTGGCGTTTTTTGCCCGCAGGCAGGCATCATTACAGGAACAACAGAGATGAAAGACACAGAGATCGAAGCCATTATTGCCAAGCATCCAATGGCAGGACGGGACGCGCTGATTCCGGTCCTGCAGGAGATTCAGGAGGCTCAGGGCTTCCTGTCCAAGGCAGCGGTGACGCTGGTGGGCAAGGCCCTGGGGCTGCCGGCCAGCAAGATCTACGGGGTGGCGACCTTCTACAACCAGTTCCGCTTTCAGCCCAAGGGCACGTACCACTTCATGGTCTGCCGCGGAACGGCCTGCCACGTCAAAGGGTCCCAGAAGGTGCTCGACGAGACGATGAAGCAGTTGAAGCTCAAGGCCGGCCAGACGTCCCGCGACCGGATGTTCAGCCTCGAGGTGGTGGCGTGCATGGGCGCGTGCGGTCTGGCGCCCGTGGTGAGCGTCAACGGTGAGTTCTACGCCAAGGTCACGCCGCGGAAGCTTGCAGAGATTATTCAGGAATGCCGCCAGAAGGAGGCTGTAAATGCTTAAGAATGAAACAAACGTAAGCGAAGCGGGCACTGTCCGATGCTGGCAAGGCGCCGGCTCGGTGGCGCCGGAGCTTCTTGAGTCGCTGAAGGTCGGGCCGTGGGCGTCTGTTAAAGGCGACAAGGCTGCTCTGGAATCGCTGCTGACGCGGCTGCGAAGACAGAGCGTCGATAAGCCGGTCATCTTCCTGGGCACCGGCACGTGCGGGCTCGGCGCCGGGGCGGGCAAGACGCTCGAGGCGATCCGCGCGTTCCTGAAGCGAGAAAAGGTCGACGCCGAAGTGGTCGAAGTCGGCTGCATCGGACTGTGCTCGGAGGAGCCGCTGCTCGACGTGCAGTTGCCCGGCCGCACCAGGCTGTGCTTCAGCACCGTCATGGCCAAGGACGTCGCCGGAATCCTGACGGCGGTGCTTGGCGGTTCGCTGCCGCTGCGCAAGGCCCCGTTGGCGCAGTTCCGCGGCAGCGAAGGCGTGCAGCAGGAGGCGTGGAAGGACGTTCCCTGGCTGGACGAGCATCCGTTCCTGGCCAAGCAGCGCCGCGTCGTGCTGGCGACCAGCGGTCTGCTGGACCCCAGCAAGATCGACGAATACATCGCCTGGGGCGGCTACTCGGCGATGGCGCGCGTGCTGCGCAGCCAGACGCCCGAGCAGGTGGCGGAGCTCGTCGAGCTCAGCGGGCTGCGAGGGCGTGGCGGCGGCGGTTTCCCCACCGGCAAGAAGTGGAAGTTCGCCCAGAAGGCCGCGGCCGACCAGAAGTACCTCATCTGCAACGCCGACGAGGGCGACCCGGGCGCGTTCATGGATCGCGCCGTCGGCGAGAGCGACCCGCACCGGCTGATCGAGGGAATGGTGATCGCCGCGTACGCTATCGGCGCGACCAAGGCGTACATCTACATCCGCGCCGAGTACCCGCTGGCGGTGGAGCGGCTGACGGCCGCCATCGAGCAGGCCAAGGCCTACGGGCTCATCGGCGAGAACATTCACGACAGCGGCAACAGTCTTGAGATCAAGCTCAAGAAGGGCGCCGGCGCGTTCGTCTGCGGTGAAGAGACGGCCCTGATCCACAGCATCGAGGGCAAGCGCGGCATGCCGCGGCCTCGCCCGCCGTTCCCGGCGGTGTCGGGTCTGTTCGGCAAGCCGACGGTGATCAACAACGTCGAGACGCTGACCAACCTGCCGATGATCTTCGATCGCGGCGCCGACTGGTACGCCGGAATGGGCACGCCCGGCAGCAAGGGCACGAAGGTTTTCGCCCTGTCGGGCATGGTGCGTCGCACCGGACTGGTCGAGGTGCCGATGGGCACCACGCTGCGCGAAGTGGTCTACGATGTCGGCGGGGGCATCCCCAACGGCAAGAAATGCAAAGCCGTGCAGATCGGCGGCCCGTCCGGCGGCTGCGTTCCCGAGGCGCACCTGGACATCGCCACCGACTATGAGGCGCTGAAGAATTTCGGCACGATCATGGGCTCCGGCGGTCTGGTGGTGGTGGACGAGTCGACGTGCATGGTCGACTTCGCCAAGTTCTTCATGGAGTTCATCCAGACCGAGAGCTGCGGCAAGTGCATCCCCTGCCGCGAAGGCACTCGCAACATGCTGGAGATCCTCAAGGCCATCACCCGCCCGCGCCGGGCGGAGGATGAAGCCGACGCCCTGATCCGCTTCCAGGGTATCATGCGCCTGCAGGCTCTGGGCGAGATGATCAAGTCGACCAGCCTCTGCGGGCTGGGCCAGACAGCGCCCAACCCGGTGCTCAGCACGCTCAAGTGGTTCCGCGACGAGTACGAGGCGCACGTGTACGAGCGCCGCTGCCCGGCGGGGGCGTGCAAGGACCTGGTCGGAACTCCCTGCCAGAATGCCTGCCCCGCGGGTACCGAAGTGTGGCGGTACGTGGCGCACATCGGTCGCGGCGAGTTCGAGGACGCCTACAAGGTTATCCGCCAGACCAACCCGTTCCCGTCCGCGTGCGCACGCGTGTGCCATCACCCGTGCGAGCAGGCCTGCAGGGCCGGCGCGACCGGCGGCGAATCGGTGGCGGTGCGACTGCTCAAACGGTTCGTGGTGGATCACGTGAATCCGCATGTCGGAACGCCGCCGGCTCAGCCTTCAACGGCCGACGGCGCCCGGATCGCGGTCATCGGCGCGGGCCCGTCCGGTTTGACGGCGGCCCACTTCCTGTCGCTGATGGGCCACCGCGTGACGGTCATCGAGAAGGAAGCCAAGCCCGGCGGCATGCTGGAGTCGGCGATCCCGGCGTACCGGCTGCCCCGCGGACTGGTGAGGCGCGAGATGGACTCGCTGCTGAACCTGAACATCGAGATGCGTTATAACACCACGCTGGGCAAAGACGTCACTATCGACGAGCTGCTGGCCAAGGGCTACAAGGCGGTCTACATTGCCACTGGCGCCCACAAGAGCAAGTTGCTCGACCTGCCCGGCGAGGACGCCGAGGGGATCATCCCCTCGATGGAGTTCCTCAAGGCTCATAACCTGCACCGGCACGAAATGGCCAAGGGCCGCGTGGCCGTGGTGGGCGGCGGCAACTCCGCCATGGACGCCGCGCGGGTGGCGCTGCGACAGCAGGGCGTGACGCGCGTGACGGTGCTCTACCGCCGCACGCGGGGCGAAATGCCCGCATACCCCGACGAGGTCGAGGCCGGCCTGGTCGAGGGCGTGGAACTGGAAGAGCTTGTTGCGCCGCTGGAACTGCACGTCAAGGACGGCAGGCTGACCGGCGCCAGGTTCCAGCGCAATAAGCTTGGGCCTCGCGATGCCACGGGCCGCCAGAAGCCGGTGCCCATCCCGGGCGAGGAGTTCGATCTGGAGGTGGACACGCTGATCGTGGCCATCAGCGAAGAGCCCGAGTCCCAGGGCCTGGAAGGGCTCGAAAAGACCTCCTCGGGCACGCTCAAGACCAATCCGGAATCGTTCACGACCGCCCGGGCGGGCGTGTTCGCCGGCGGCGACGTGGTGACCGGTCCGGCGACGGTTGTCGGCGCCGTCGGTGCGGGCAGGAACGCCGCGATGATGATCGACCGCTATGTCCACGGCAAGGCGCCGCGCGTGCTGCCCAAGGCCGTGCTGCCCTGCGTGTACGTTCCGCCGGCAGAGGGCGTCGACGACAACGAACTGACGCCCTGTCGCTGCACGGCGCCAGAGCGTCCGGTGGCCGAGCGGGTCCGTAGCTTCGCCGAGGTGGAAATGTCCATCAGCGAGCACGAGGCCGTCTGCGAGGCGCGACGCTGCCTGCGATGCGACCTGGATTTCACCCAACCCCTGAACTCTCGCGACTAACGCGCAGTCTTGAGGAATTGACATGATAAACCTAGAAGTAGACGGCCGAACGATTGAAGCCAATGAAGGCGAAACGCTTCTGACGGCGCTGCGGCGCGAGGGAATTCACGTGCCGACCCTCTGTCACATGGAAGGCCTTCCGCCCAGCGGCGCCTGCCGGCTGTGCGTGGTCGAGATGGCGCCCGCGGGCAACCTGGTCTCGTCCTGCTCGTTCCCGGTGGCCGCGGGCATGAAGGTCCGCACCAAGAGCCCCAAGGTCATCGAGGCGCGCAAGATGATCGTCGAGCTGCTGCTGAGCAGCCATCCCGACGACTGCCTCTACTGCACCCGAAGCGGCAAGTGCGACCTGCAGGCCCTGGCGCAGGACCTGGGTGTCCGCCAGCGCCAGCACGTGGCCAAACGCGCCCCGCAGGACATGGACGTCTCCAGCCCTTCGATCATCCGCGACCCCGACAAGTGCATCCTCTGCGGACGCTGCGTGCGAGTGTGCGAAGAGGTGCAGGGCGTCGCGGCGATCGACTTCGTCGGACGCGGCAGCAAGGCATTCGTCGGTACGTCCTTTAACGAAGGCCTCAACGTCTCGACCTGCATCAACTGCGGGCAGTGCATCCTCGTCTGCCCCACCGGAGCGCTGTCGGAGCATTCGTACCTCAACGAGGTCGTCGCCGCCCTGTCCGACCCGGACAAGTACGTCGTCGTGCAGCACGCACCGGCCGTCTCGGTCTCGCTGGCCGAAGAGGCGGGGATCAAGGCCGGCACCGACGTCGACGGCAAGATGGTCGCCGCGCTGAGGAATATCGGCTTCAAACGCGTCTTCGACACCTCCTTCACCGCCGACCTGACGATCATGGAAGAAGGCTCGGAACTGGTCGATCGCGTCAAGACCGGAGGGACGCTGCCGATGCTGACGAGCTGCTCGCCGGGCTGGATCAAGTTTGTCGAGACGTTCTACCCCGACTTCATCCCCAACGTCTCGACCTGCAAGAGCCCCCAGCAGATGATGGGCGCGCTGATCAAGAGCTTCTTCGCCCAGCGCGAGAAGATCGATCCGTCCAAGATCGTCAGCGTCTCGATCATGCCCTGCACAGCCAAGAAGTTCGAGTGCAACCGTCCCGAAATGGGGCGCAGCAACGTCGCCGACGTCGACTACGTCCTGACGACCCGCGAGCTGGGCCTGCTGCTGCGGATGTTCGGCGTGGACCTCGATGCGATGACCCCCGAATCGCCCGACACCCCCTTCGGCGAGCGGTCGTCCGCCGGCAAGCTCTTCGGCGCCTCCGGCGGCGTGATGGAAGCGGCCATCCGCAGCGCCCACTTCCTGCTGACGGGCACGGAACTGGCGGAGCTGAAGATCCAGCCGCTGCGCGGGTTCAAGGGTTCCAAGGAACTGCACGTGAACGTCAACGGACTGGAAGTGGGCGCCGTCGTCGTCAGCGGCCTGGGCAACGCCCGCAAGCTGCTCGACGAGATCCGCTCCGGGCAGCGCAAGGACATCCAGTTCATCGAGGTGATGACCTGCCCCGGCGGATGCATCTGCGGCGGCGGCCAGCCTCTCGGGGCCGACATCGAGGCCGCCCGAGCCCGCATGGAAGCCCTCTACAAGATCGACCGTAGCGACGATCTGCGTGTCAGCCACAAGAACCAGTGGGTCAATCGGATCTACCAGGAGTTTCTGGGCCAGCCGCTGGGCAAGCTCAGCCACGAGTTGCTGCACACACACTACCACGCCCGCGGCGATCAGAAAGAGGCCGCATCGAGCGCCAACCATTAATTCAAGCGAGATACGCCCATGAGCCAATGCAAGAAAGTGCTCGTCATCGACGACGACCCGGATATCGTTGAGCAGTTGACCTTGATCCTGAAGGCCGAAGGTCTGGACGTCACCAGCGCCGGCGGCGAAGAGGAAGGCAAAGAGGCCCTCCTGAGCGCCAAGCCCGACCTGGTTATCCTCGACCTCATGATGGACCACAAGGACTCAGGTTTCATCCTTGCCCATCACGTCAAGCGGCTTTACCCCGACACGCCGGTGATCATGCTTACCGGCGTGACGGCCGTGACCGGCATGAGCTTCGGCGCGCAGACGGCCGAGACCAAGTCGTGGGTCAAGACCGACTGCATTCTGGATAAACCCGTGCGGCCTGAGCAGCTCAAGGCTCAGGTACACAAGCTGTTGAAGGATGACCAGCCGGCCGCGCATGCATAACGTATCGTGGCACAGTCTTTCCAGGCTGCGGACCACAGGCTGGAAAGCCTGTGCCACCAAGGCGGTGACATGGAGAGTGTATCTCTTGTCAAGACGATCCGGGAGCACTGCCGGGTGTGCTATACCTGTGTGCGGGAGTGCCCCGCCAAGGCGATCCGGATCGTCGAAGGACAGGCTGAGGTCATCCCCAAGCGCTGCATCGGCTGCGGCAACTGCGTGCGCGTCTGCAGCCAGAGCGCCAAGCAGGTCTTAAGATCCATCGAGACCGTCCAGGGTCTGCTGCAAGGCCAGGCCCCCGTGGCCGCGGTGCTGGCGCCGAGCTTTCCCGCCGAGTTTGAAGACCTCGACTGGAAGCAGCTCGTCGCCTTGCTGCGAAAGCTCGGCTTTGCCAAGGTCAACGAGGTGGCCTTCGGCGCCGACCTCGTCGCCCGGCGATACGCCGACCTGCTGGAGCAGACGCACAAGGACCGCTTCATCGCCACCAGTTGTCCTGCCGTGGTGGCCTTCGTCGAGCGGTACCATCCCACCCTGATCCCGCACCTGATTCCCGTCGTCTCGCCGATGGTGGCCACCGCCCGTGCCCTGCGGCACCTGAACGGATCTGATCTCAAGGTCGTCTTCGTTGGCCCGTGCATCGCCAAAAAAGGCGAAGCCGCTGACCAAGACACCCACAACGAGATCGACGCGGTGCTGACCTTCGTCGAACTGCGCGAGATGCTCGCCACCCTGATGTCCCGGCATGGCAATGCCGGGGGCTTCGACCCCCAAGCGATCGAAGAGATTGAACCGTCCGACTTCGACCCGCCCCACGCGCGGGCGGGAGCGCTGTTCCCCATCAGCCGCGGGCTTCTCCAGGCCACCGGGATCAACGAAGACCTCATGCACGAGGACGTGGTCGTAGCTGACGGGCGCACGAACTTCATCGAGGCCCTGCGCGAGTTTGAAAGCGGCGACCTGAAAGTGCGCCTGCTGGAACTGCTGGCCTGCACCGGGTGCATCATGGGCCCGGGCATGAGCTGCGAAAAACCGCTTTTCCGTCGCCGCTCGCGCATCAGCCACTACGTGCGCGACATGGCGCGCCTGCGGGACGATGGGCAGTGGCAACAATACATGAGCCGCCTGGCCTGCGTGGACCTCTCGCGCAAGTATACTGACCGCGACGAGCGCATGGCCGTGCCCTTCGACGAAGAGATCGGCCTCATCATGACCCGCATGGGCAAGATCACGCCCCAGGATGAACTCAACTGCGGCGCCTGCGGATACGACACCTGCCGCGAGCACGCCGTGGCGATCTTCAAGGGCCTGGCCGAGAGCGAAATGTGCCTGCCTCACACCATCGACCAGCTTCGCTCGACCGTCAAGGAGCTGGCGGTCTCCAACGGGCAGCTGGCCTCGGCCCAAGAGGCGCTGATGCAGTCGGAGAAGCTGGCCAGCATGGGCCAGCTCGCCGCCGGCATCGCCCATGAGGTCAACAATCCCCTGGGCGTGGTGCTGATGTACTCGCACCTGCTGCTGGACGAGGCCGACAAGCACCCCCAACTCGGCAGCGACCTGAGGCTCATCGCCGAGCAGGCCGACCGCTGCAAGCGCATCGTCTCGGGGCTGCTGAACTTCGCCCGCCAGAACAAGGTGCTGCGCCAGAGTGTCAATGTGCATGAGCTTGTCGACCGTACGCTCAAGGCCTTGCCGGCCCCCCAGGGTGTGCAGGTCGGCGTAGAACGCCTGGCGGAAGACCCCGTGGCGGAACTCGATGGCGACCAGATCACGCAGGTGCTGACGAATTTGATCACGAACGCTTTTGCGGCCATGCCCCAGGGCGGCAAGCTGACGGTTCGAGTCAAGGGTGACGAAAAAAATATCGTCCTCGATGTGGAAGATACGGGAATTGGAATTCCGCAGGATAATATGAAGAAGATTTTTACCCCGTTCTTCACGACCAAGCAGATCGGCAAAGGCACCGGCCTTGGGCTTGCGGTGACGTACGGTATTGTGAAGATGCATTGCGGCGAGATTGGTGTAAAATCGAACGCGGACGGCGCCGCTGGGCCGACGGGCACCGTATTTACGGTGACGCTCCCCCGTGAGGTCAGGGAATAGAAACTGACCACAGAGACTCAGAGAGAAACGAGAGTTGGAAACAACGAAACAATGTGGACCAGATAGGGCAGAGATTGAAAGCCTTTGATACAGTAAGGCACAGCAGTCATAGACTGACGCGGAGAGAAGTTTCTTCCTCTGAGCCCTCTGTGTCTCTGTGGTAGGTTTTTCCGAATGTCTCAAACGTTAAAAGTTCTGGTCGTCGACGACGAGCCGGGCATGCGAATGGGCGTGCAGCGGGCCCTGAAGGGGCTCGTGCTGCAATTGCCCGAGATCGACGGCGACGTGGCGCTGGAGGTGCAGGAAGCCGAC
Source organism: Phycisphaerae bacterium (assembly GCA_039683615.1). Taxonomy (GTDB): domain Bacteria; phylum Planctomycetota; class Phycisphaerae; order SM23-33; family SM23-33; genus JAJFUU01. The sequence goes on along the minus strand of JBDKRA010000020.1, from coordinate 125,202 downwards.
ACCGGCGAGGCCGCCCTGGAGGCCATCGCCGCCTCGCACCCCGACATCCTCCTGCTGGACCACAAGCTGCCCGGCATCAGCGGCCTTGAGGTGCTCGAGCGCGTCAACGGGCACAGCGAGGGAATGCTCACGCTGATGATCACCGCCTACGCCTCGCTCGAGACGGCCATCACCGCCACCAAGCGCGGGGCGTACGATTTCCTGGCCAAGCCCTTTACGCCCGAGGAGCTGCGGGCGGCAGTCCGCAAGGCCGCAAAGCACTTGATGCTCCAGCGCGAGGCCCGCCGCCTCGCCCAGGAAAAACGCCAGGTGCGGTTCCAGTTCATCTCGGTGGTCGTGCACGAGCTCAAGGCGCCTATCGGCGCCATTAAGGGCTACCTGCAGATCATGAAGGACCGCACGGCCGGCAACGAACTGGCGGCCTACGACCACATGGTCGACCGCAGCATGGTGCGCCTGGAGGGCATGCAGAAGCTCATCTTCGACCTGCTGGACCTGACGCGCATCGAGTCGGGGCAGAAGGCCCGCGAGCTATCAGTCGTCGACGCCGTCGCGGCGGCGCGAGACGCCATCGAGGCCCAGGCCGCCGCGGCCGCGCCGCGCAAGATCACGCTGGAACTGCACGCCCCGCCGGCGCTGGAGATGACGGCCGACCGCGGCGAACTCGATATTATCTTCAATAACCTGATCTCCAACGCCGTCAAGTACAACCGCGACGGCGGAGGCGTGGACGTGACCCTCTCGTGCCAAGGCGGCGTGGTCACGGCGACGGTGTCCGACACGGGCATCGGTATGGCGGCCGACGACGTCGCCAGGCTCTTCGGCGAGTTCACGCGCATCAAGAACGAAAAGACCCGCAACATCACCGGCAGCGGCTTGGGGCTGTCGATCGTCAAGAAGCTCGCTCAGCTCAACGGCGGCGACGCCACAGTCGCCAGCCGCCTCAACGAGGGATCGACGTTCACGGTGACTCTCAAGCAGCACCAGAAAGCCTCTGACGCATAATGGACAGGCAGGACATCATTCGCTGGCTGCAGGAGGAAGACCCGCAGCGGCTGGAGAATCTCTGGAGGGCCGCCGACGAGCAGCGCCGCCGCTTCGTCGGTCCGCAGGTCTACCTGCGGGGCCTCATCGAGTTCTCCAACATCTGCCGCCGCCACTGCGGGTACTGCGGCCTGCGGGCCGACAACACCGCCATCACGCGCTATCGCATGAGCGAGCAGGAGATCCTCGACTGCGCCGACAAGGCCGTCGCGCTGGGCTATGGCACCGTCGTGCTCCAGTCGGGCGAAGACCCTGCCGTCACCTGCCAATGGCTCTGCGACATCATCCGCGCCATTAAGGCCCGCACGCCCCTGGCCGTGACGCTCAGCGTCGGCGAACGCGAGACGCCCGAGCTGGCCGCGTGGCGCGAGGCCGGGGCCGACCGCTACCTGCTGCGATTCGAGACCTCCGACCCGGTCCTGTACGACCGCATCCATCCGCCCGTCGGCGCCCGGCGCAGCGACCGCGTGGCGATGTTGGGCACGCTGCGAAAACTCGGCTACGAGATCGGCTCGGGCGTGATGGTCGGCATCACCGGCCAGACCTACGGTTCGCTGGCCAACGACATTGAACTGTTCGCCCGGCTGGACCTGGACATGATCGGCGTGGGGCCCTGGATCGCCCACCCCGACACGCCGATGGGCAAAGGCGCCCCGCAGGCGCCGGCCTCCATTTACCAGGTGCCCGCCACCGAATTGATGACGTATAAAGTGCTGGCCCTGGCGCGCCTGGTCTGTCCGATGGCCAACATCCCCAGCACCACCGCCCTGGCGACGATCAACACCGCCCAAGGCCGCGAGCTGGGACTGCAGCGCGGGGCCAATATCGTGATGCCCAACCTCACGCCGGTAAAATATCGCAGCCTCTACGCGATCTACCCCGGTAAGGCGTGCATCCATGAAACCGCCGACGCCTGCCAGCAGTGCCTGTCGCGACGCATCGAATCGATCGGGCGCACGATCGGCCAAGGCCGCGGCGACTCCCCGCGATATGGGCGCGACATGAGCATGAGGCAAGAGGACGTTTCATAATGACGCAGACGCAGAAGAGACAACTGGGTTCCAAGGCACGCGACTTCATCGACGAAAGGCAGCTTGAATCGCTGCTGGCCGCCGCGCCCCCCGAGGCCTCGCGCGTGCGCGAGGTCATCGCCAAGAGCCTCGACAAGCAGGCCCTGAGCCCGGCGGAGACGGCCGTGCTGCTGCGGGTCGGCGACCCGGAGCTGGTCGAGGAAATCTTCGCCGCCGCCCGCACGCTCAAGCGCACGGTGTACGGCAACCGCATCGTGCTCTTTGCCCCGCTGTACGTCGGCAGCGAGTGCGTCAACGACTGTCAGTACTGCGCCTTCAAGCGTTCCAACCGCCAGGCCGTCCGCCGCACGCTGACGGCCGACGAGCTGCACCTGCAGGTCAAGGCGATGGAGGACCGCGGCCACAAGCGGCTGATCCTGGTCTTCGGCGAGCACCCGCGCTACGGCGCCGAGTATATTGCCCAGTGCGTGCGCGAGGTCTACACCGTGCGGAGCGGGCGGGGCGAAATCCGCCGCGTCAACATCAACGCCGCTCCCATGAGCGTCGAAGACTACCGCATCGTCAAGGCCGCCAAGATCGGCACGTACCAGATCTTTCAGGAAACGTATCACCACGCCACGTACGAACGCGTGCACCCGGCCAGCCTCAAGGGCGACTATCTCTACCGTCTCGACGGCGTCGGCCGCGCGCTCGAGGCCGGCTGCGACGACGTGGGCATCGGCGCCCTTTTCGGCCTCTACGATTGGCGCTTTGAAGTGCTGGGCCTGGTCTCGCACGCCCGCTTTTTGCAGGAGAATTACGGCGTCGGTCCGCACACGATCAGCTTCCCGCGTCTCCAGCCGGCCTGCGGGGTCGAGCTGGAAAACTCGCCGCTGGTGAACGATGCCGACTTCAAGCGCATCATCGCTGTCCTGCGCCTGGCCGTGCCCTATACCGGGCTGATCCTGACCGCCCGCGAGTCGGCCGCCCTGCGGCGCGAGCTGATGGAGTTCGGCGTCTCGCAGATCGACGCGGGCAGCCGCATCGAGATCGGCGGTTATACGGAAGCCGGCGACGCGCAGGTGATGGAGCGCGAGCAGTTCACCCTCGGCGACATCCGCAGCCTCGACGACGTCATGCGCGAGTTGATGACCGACGGTTACGTGCCCAGCTTCTGCACGGCCTGCTATCGCCTGGGCCGCACGGGCGAGCACTTCATGGAGTTCGCCATTCCCGGGTTCATCAAGCGGTTCTGCACGCCCAACGCCCTGACGACGCTGATGGAATACCTGATCGACTACGCCTCGCCCCCGACGCGCCAAGCCGGCCTGGCCCTGATCGAGAAGGAACTGGCTAAACTGCCCGACGACGCGGCCAAGCAGCAACTGCTGGACAAGCTCCAGCGGATCCGCGAAGGCGGGCAGCGGGACCTTTATTTCTAGAAGCAGTCGCCGGTCGCCGGTAGCCGGGAGCAGCGGAAATCCGCCCCATGTTTTACCGGCTATGGGCTACTGGCTACTAACTTTGAGCATGAGCGACTACCGTAAAGAACACGACTTCCTCGGCGAGCGGGACGTACCGGCTGCGGCGCTGTGGGGTATCCACACGCTACGGGCGGTGGAGAACTTTCCGCTGGCCCGCCGGCCGGTGCATCCGGAACTGGTGCACGCCTACGCCGCGGTGAAGCTGGCCTGCGCGAAAACCAATCGCGAATTGGGCAGCCTCAGCGATCGCGTCGCACCGGCCATCGAGCAGGCCTGCGCCGAGATGATGGAAGGCATGCTCGACTCGCACGTGATCGTCGATGCCCTCCAGGGCGGCGCCGGCACCAGCACGAACATGAACGTCAACGAGGTGCTCGCCAACCGCGCGCTGCAGATCCTCGGCCGCCCGCTGGGCGAGTACGACACCATCAGCCCGGCCGATCATGTCAATCTGCACCAGTCAACCAACGACACGTATCCCACCGCCCTGCGTGTGGCGGCCATCCGCATGCTGCGGGCGCTGGAACGGGAAGTAGTCGCTCTGCTGGAGGAGTTCCAGCGACAAGAAAAGGCGATGGCCGACGTGGTGAAAGTCGGCCGCACGCAGCTCCAGGACGCGGTGCTGCTGACGCTGGGTCGCGAGATGGCCGCGTATGCCGAAGCCCTTGGGCGCGACCGCTGGCGCATCTACAAGTGCGAGGAGCGCCTGCGCGTGGTGAACCTGGGCGGCACGGCCATCGGCACCGGGCTCGACGCGCCGCGGCAGTTCATCTTCAAGGCCGTCGATCAACTCCGCGACGTCACGGGCCTGGGTCTGGCCCGGGCGGAGAATCTCGTCGAGGCCACGCAGAACGCCGACGTGTTCGTCGAGGTCAGCGGCATCCTCAAGGCCTGCGCCTCGAACCTCATCAAGATCAGCACCGACCTGCGGCTGCTGTCGTCGGGACCGGAGGCGGGGCTGGGCGAAATCCGCCTTCCGCCGCGCCAGGCGGGCTCGTCCATCATGCCCGGCAAGGTCAACCCGGTCATCCCCGAGGCCGTCACTCAGGCGGCGCTGATGGTCTGCGCCAACGACCAGGCCATCACGCAGGCCTGCTCGATGGGCAATCTCGAACTCAATGCCTTCCTGCCGCTGGTGGCCGACTGCCTGCTGACCAACCTCGACCTGCTGGCCGGGGCCTGCAATATCCTGCGGCGGCACTGCGTGGCCGGTCTCGAAGCCGACGCCCAGCGCTGCCGAAAATTCGTCAACGGCGCCACGGCAACCCTGACGGCGCTGGTCGAGACGCTCGGATACGACAAGGCTGTCAACGTGGCGCGCCTCGCCGCCGGCGACGGCAAGAGCGTGCGGCAGGTCGTGCTCGACCTCAAGCTCATGAGCGAGAAGGAATTCGACGAGATGACGGCCGCCGACCGGGTCAACCAGCTCGGCTCGCGGACGCGGAGGCAGGCATGAACCAGGCCCCCAAGGGATCCCGCCTGCACATCGGCATCTTCGGGCGGCGCAACGTGGGCAAGAGCTCGCTGCTCAACGCCATGACGCGCCAGAGCGTGTCAATTGTCTCGGACGTGGCGGGGACGACGACCGACCCGGTCGAGAAGCCGATGGAGCTGCTGCCTATCGGCCCGGTGCTGTTCATCGATACGGCCGGCATCGACGACGTGGGCGCCCTGGGCGAGATGCGCGTGGCCCGCACGCGGCAGATCTTCGACCGCACCGATGTGGGCGTCATCGTCGTAGCGGCGGGGGACTGGGGCGACTTTGAGCAGGGCATCCTGGACGAACTCGCGCGGCGGCAGATTCCGGTCATCGCCGTCTTCAACAAGACCGATCTGGGTCGCCCGGGCGAGGAACTCATCGCCGCCCTCAAGGCCCTCAAGGTGATCTGCGTCTACACCGTCGCCAAGTCCGGCGAGGGCATCCTGGACCTTCGCGAGGCGCTGATCGCCAAGGCCCCCGAGGAGTTCATCAACGCCCCATCGATCGTGGGCGACCTGGTGCCCGCCGGCGAGCTGGTGGTGCTGGTGGTGCCCATCGACCTCGAGGCCCCCAAGGGGCGGCTGATTTTGCCGCAGGTGCAGACGCTGCGCGACATCCTCGACGTGGACGCCTACAGCATGGTGGTCAAGGAACGCGAGCTGCGCGACGCGCTGGATCGCCTCAAGCGCCCGCCCGCGCTGGTGGTGACCGACTCGCAAGGCTTCCTCAAGGTCGCCGGCGACACGCCGCCGGAAGTGCCGATGACCTCCTTCTCGGTGCTCTTCGCTCGCTACAAGGGCGACCTGAGCGAGTTTGTCCGCGGCGCCGTGGCCATCGAAAATCTGCGCCCCGGCGACCGCGTGCTGATTGCCGAGGCCTGCTCGCACCACCCCATCGGCGAGGACATCGGCCGCGTCAAGATCCCGCGATGGCTCGCCCAGTACGCCGGCGGCAGGCTCGACGTCACGGCCGTTCAGGGGCACGATTTCCCCGACGACGTGACGGGCTACAAGCTGATCGTGCATTGCGGCGGGTGCATGTGGAACCGCCGCGAAATGCTCTCGCGGATCCTGCGCTGCCGCAAAGCGGGCGTCCCTATCACCAACTATGGCTTGGCAATCGCCTACTCGCTTGGAATATTTGAACGCGCGCTCCAGCCGTTTCCCGCGGCCTTGGACACATATCACCAACTCAGTATTTCCTGATTATTCCTTGTGAAAAGTGATCACGAGGGGGCATCTCCAATTATTCGGTTTTCATAAAATCGAAAAATTCGGAAATGTTCTAAAGACTCTAGGTTGATGTTCCGATTATGATATAAGTAAACATCTTAGAATGTTGATGGGTGAGGCAAATGCGGTTGGATTTTCAGGAGCGAGGCCAAGACGGATCGGATTCATAGCAGACGTAACCGCGGAAAAAATGGACGTGCGGGCTGACGTAATACGAAAGTCACACAAACCCCGACCTGTGATGACATACGTCTTCCTCGCACGTCCTTTATTTTTCGTCAGAAAAATGTGCTAAAGCCCCGCAATTCGCCTGCGGTTTTGGGTGTTATACTACATATCAGGAATTTGTCGGCGTACGTTCAGGAGAGACTGCTTAGATGGCCCAACGCACCGCGATTCAATCTGACTGCGCCGTCTCGACTATCGTCACGGGGGCGGATGGCTCGACAATCATCTGCTCTAGCCTCTCGCCTTCCTGCCGGGACCGGGGCGACGCGCTGGGCCGCATCTACGCCCAGGCGGCCGGCGAGGTGTCCGCCCGCGGTCTGCAAGTTGTGCACGAGCGGCTGTTCACCGGTCCCGGACCGCTTGCTGACCTGACGGGGCGGCGCCATAAGGCGTTCAAATCCTGCCGAATCAGCGATGACGGACCGGTGACCTGTATTCTGGCCAAGGACGCCGGCCGGGCCCCGGGCGGACTTCAGATTCGGGCGGTTCGGGCCTCCTGTGGCATCGAGCCTGTCGAGTTGGAGGGGCGCGTGACGGGACGCTGCTGGCGCCAGGATGGGGCGTTGTGGGTGATTCTCCAGAACATGCACGGCCTGCTTGCCGGCGCCGGGGCCGACAACTCCCGCTCCGCGCAGGTTCAGCGGATGATCCAGCGGGTGCAGCAGATACTCGCCGGCCGCGGCGGCTCGTACCGCGACGTGGTCCGCACGTGGATCTATATTGATGAGATTCTCGACTGGTACGGCCCGTTCAATGCCGCCCGCAACGCCGAGTACGCACGGATGGGGATCATGCCCAACGGCACCCCGGCGCCGCTGCGCTTGCCGGCCAGCACCGGCATCGGCGGGGGGAACCCCTTTGCGGCCGCCTGCATGATGGACGTGCTGGCGATCATCCCCGAGCCCGCTTCGCGCGTGGAGATTCTCCGCATGACTAACGTGCGGCAGAAGGAGGCCTTCAAGTATGGCTCGGCGTTTTCGCGCGGGGTCGTCATCGCCGGCACCAGCGGCAGCGAGATATACATTTCCGGCACAGCCGCCATCGACGAGCAGGGCAAGAGCCTTTTTCCCGGCGACACCGCGCGGCAGATTGACAAAACGCTCGACGTGGTTGAGGGCCTGCTGGGACAGGCGGGGGCTTCGCTGGCCGACATCGCCGAGGCGTCGTTCTTCTTCAAGCACGCCGCCGACGCGCCCCTGTTGGTCCCGGCGCTGGAGCGGCGCGGTCTGGTCTCCCTGCCGGGCGTCTGCGTGATGGCCGACGTCTGCCGTGACGACCTGCTCTTTGAACTGGACTGCATGGCCCTGAGCAGCAGTTAAGTCTTGTTTCTTACCGGCCACCGGCTACCTACCGGCTACTCATCACCAATTTTTCTCCAACCCGCCGTGAAACTGCGCGCATGGGAATATAATTGGTGACGGGAAATTGACCTGTCTACAAACCGGGACGCAAAAGGAGTTTTACGATGGCCAGAACGACCAGGAAGAATGGCAGCGACGTTTCGTCTTTAATGAACGACGGCCGGCAAAGCGGCTCCACCGGCCGCAGCAGCCGCCCCAGCGGTCAGCAGTCTCGCCGCCAGTCCGTCTCGGTGCAAATAACGCTCACCGACGACCAGATCGCCGAGCGGGCCAAGTCCATTTGGCAGGCCAAAGGCTGCAAGGTCGGACAAGACCTGGAAAACTGGTTTGAGGCGGAACAGCAACTGAAGTCGGAGATGCAGGCCTCCTGTTGAGGGCGGGCATCTTTCAGGGGCCCAAGTGTCTTTCAGCGGTGATGCCCGGGGGGCCAGGGGCATGCCTGCTAATCCCAAAGCCGGAAGGGATGCGGCCGACGGCTCGCGGTGCGCCACGACGTGGCGTCAGCGAACGTAGGCGTGCCGGCGGGCAGGTGCAACGGTGCGAGTGGTGATGCTGGGTTGGGAATTTCCCCCGTTTATCAGCGGCGGCCTCGGGACGGCCTGCTACGGCCTGACCCGGGCCATGTCTCGATTGGACCTGCAGGTCCTGTTCGTGCTGCCCAAGGCGGTCGACGCCGGCGCGCCGGCAGGCGGCGAAGGGGCTCGCACGCCGCACATTGTCGCCCCGCGGCGCGTGGCTTTTGCCGCCGTCCCGTCGGCCTTCACCAACCCGTACCAGTCGGCGCCTCTGTTGGCGGGGCAAACGGCACAGCCTTTCCAAGCTTGTGCTGCCATGCTGCTGGAGGGGTACTCGCTCCGAATCGTCGGCACGGGGGCGGACGGCGGGTACGAAGGCGACCTCATCGCCCGCATCGGCGAGTACGGCCAGCGTTGCGTCGAGATGACCCGCCACGAGTCGTTCGATCTCATCCACGCGCACGACTGGGTGACGTACCCAGCCGCCCAGGCCCTCGCGGCCGCCACGGGCAAACCGATGGTCATCCACGTGCACTCGACCGAGTTCGACCGCTCGGGCCTGGACGTCAACCAGCCGGTCTACGAGATCGAGCGCCGGGGGATGCACGCGGCCACGGCGATCATCGCCGTCTCGAACCTGACCAAGCGCACCTGCGTCCAGCACTACGGCGTGTCCCCTGAAAAAGTGCGCGTGGTGCACAACGGCATCGAGCCGGCAGCCGACGCTTCGGCCGACGAGCCGCGCGGCGACGGCCCGCCGACCGTGCTGTTCCTGGGACGCATCACGATGCAGAAGGGTCCGGAGTACTTCGTCAACGCCGCCCAACGCGTGCTCGAAAAAATGAACAATGTCCGGTTCGTCGTCGCCGGGTGGGGCGACATGGGCCCGGCGATGATCCAGCAGGTGGCCGCCCGCGGCCTGGGCGCCCACGTGCGGTTCACCGGTTTTCTGCGCGGCCGCGAAGTCCAGCAGGCGTACCGCATGTCGGACGTGTACGTGATGCCCTCGGTGAGCGAGCCGTTCGGCCTGACGGCGCTGGAGGCGGTGCAGCACGGCGTGCCGGTGGTGCTTTCGAATAACTCGGGAGCGGCCGAGGTGCTGCCCCGCGGGGCGCTGAAACTCGATTACTGGGACATCGACCGCATGGCCGACGCCGTCGTATCGCTGCTGCGATACCCGCAGCTTGGCCGTGAACTATGCCGTCATGCCCGGGCGGAAATTTCTTCGCTGACGTGGGACCTGGCGGCGAAGAAGTGCCTCGATGTCTATCAAGCGGCGGCTGATGACTATAATTAGTCGCCATCACGAAACGGCAGGGAAAATCAGCCACGCCAGTCCGCATTGGACCTGCCCACTATTTTGCCTAACGGCCGGACAGGAGAGGTGAGGATGCGAATCGCAATGCTATCGTGGGAATCTCTTTACTCCGTCGCCGTGGGGGGCGTGGCGGTTCATGTCAGCGAACTGGCCCAGGCCCTGACCCGCGGCGGCCACGAGGTGCATGTCTTTACGCGCACGGGGGGCAATCAACTCAACCACGAGGTGATCGACGCCGTGCACTATCACCGCTGCCGCTATGCGGGGCATCGGGATTTTGTCGACGACGTCAACAACATGTGCCGCGCCTTCGTCGACCGCGTCTTTGAACTCGAAGACTTGGTGGGGCACTTTGACATCGTGCACGCCCACGACTGGCTGACGGCCAACGCGATGATCTGGATCAAGCAGGGGCGTCCCGATCATCGCTGCATCCTGACGATCCACGCCACCGAGTACGCTCGCTGCGGCAACGTCTTCCACAACGGCCGCTCGCAGCGCGTCCGCGACCAGGAGCGGGCGGGGACGTACTGGGCCGACCACGTCATCGCCGTCTCGCAGGCCACCGCCGGCGAGATCCAGTGGATGTACGAGGTGCCCGCGGCCAAGGTGTCCAAGATCTACAACGGCGTGACGCCGGACCAGTTCGATTTCGAGATCGACGTGGCCGCCGCCCGCCGCGCGCATGACATCGGGCCCATGGACCCGACAATCCTGTACTGCGGCCGCCTCGTCTGGCAGAAAGGTCCTGATCTGCTGCTGGAGGCGTTTGGGCCGATCCTTCGCCACTATTCCAACGCCAAGCTGATCCTGGCCGGCGACGGCGAGATGCGCGGCGGGCTCGAAAACCGCGCCCGCCAGTGCGGCCTCGCGCATGCCGTGCGGTTCCTGGGCTATCGCAGCGGACAGGATCTGCGCAGCCTGTTCAAACTCGCCGACGTCGTCTGCGTCCCCAGCCGCAACGAGCCCTTCGGGATCGTCGTGCTCGAGGCGTGGTCGGCCCACAAGCCCGTCGTCGTCACGCAATGCGGCGGACCCAACGAGTACGTCCAGCACGAGCAGACGGGGCTGAAGATCTTCCCCCGGCCCGACTCGGTCGCCTGGGGCCTGGGAACCATGTTCGCCAACTTCGACCGCGCGCGATGGATGGGCGCCAACGGCCGCCGCGTCGTCGAAGAGCAGTTCACGTGGCCGCAGATCGCCGCCCAGACCCTGGCGGTGTTCGATCCGGCGCCGGCGGCCGGGCCCGCCGCGCCGGTGCTGCAACAGGGCGAACACGGCGACCCGCATGACACAAAAGCGACTGTCGCTACGCCGCCGGCCCAGACGCCTGAGCCCGCCGCGCCCGCCGCTGCGACCGATCCCGCGCCGCGACGGGCGACTTGCCGCGTCGAGGCTGACCTCTCGCTCAGGGCCGGGCGCGTCGCCGCCGTGGCCGCCCAGGCGGCGCTGCGATGTCAGGAAGCGCTTCTGGAGGCCGGATTTTCCGTGCACTTCAGCGGCCGGCGAGCGACTATTGAAGGCGACTGGGACCGCGTGCTGGCGGTGATGAATCGCTGCTACGACATTGTCAGCGGCGCCGACGGCACTACAATGACCGTCACCGTTCGCGTTACCCCCAGCGATAACGCCAGACGGGATGTGCGATCCAGAACCAAGCCTGCAGCCATGCTGCGGGCGCGCCCGGCGGCCTGCCAGGTCGGCGCCGCCATGGGAGGCGCCGCTTTGGAAGCGGTCGCCCAGTTGCTCTCCAGCGGCTGCGAACCCGCGCGGGTTGCTGCCGTCATGGAAGCGACCCTGACGGGCGATACCTTGTCCGCCTGCTCTCAACTGGAGGGCGAATGACTGCCGGAAGTTTCTGCCTGGTACTGCACGGTCACCTGCCTTACGTCCTGCGCCATGGGTTGTGGCCTCATGGAGAAGATTGGCTCTACGAGGCCGCCGCCGAGACGTATCTGCCGTTGCTGGCGATGATCGAGGAGTGCGAGTTCCTCAAAGGCAACCCGCGCCTGACGATCGGGCTGACGCCTATCCTGCTCGAACAGCTCGCCCACGACGACTTCAAGGCCGGGTTCCGGGGCTACCTCCAGGACCGCACCGAGCGGGCGATATCCGACCGCGCCGAGTTCGAGCAGCAGGGGCAGAAGCATCTGGCCCACCTCGCGACGCTCTGGGAGAAATTCTTCCAGGAGCGCGCCGCGCAGTTTGCGCAGATCGACTCGGACATCCCCAGGGCCTACGCCCGCCAGGCCGAGAAGGGGCTCATCGAGATCCTCACCTCCAACGCCACGCACGCCTACATGCCGCTGCTGCTGGAAGACTCTTCCATCCTCGCCCAGGTCCGGGCGGGGCGCGCCAGCTCGGAGCGCATCCTCGGCTTCGCTCCCGAGGGCATGTGGCTGCCCGAGTGCGCGTACCGCCCCAGCGGGTTCTGGAACCCGGCCGTCTCCTGGGGGCAGGGACGCAACCGCCCGGGCATGGAAAGCCTCCTGGCCCGCGAGGGCATCACGCACTTCTTCGTCGAAAACCACCTCATCGAGCGCAGCCGCAGCGAGTGGGTCCGCAACGACCAGTGGCGAAAAGTCGGCTGGGACGAAAGTGCCAAGTATCCCGGCCGCGGGTGGCAGAACGTGCACGAACCGGTGCTGGTGAACTCCGACGGGCAGGGCACCGGGACGATCGCGGCCTTCGCTCGCGATCCGAAAATCTGCGAGCAGGTCTGGTCGGGCAGCATCGGCTATCCGGCCGATGGGGTGTACCTGGAGTTTCACAAGCGTTACGGTCAGCGGCGCGGGCTGCGGTACTGGAAGATCACCAACCACAAGACCGACCTGGGCGGCAAGGAGATGTACTATCCCGACGACGTTCCGGGCAAGGCCTACCAGAACGCCCAGCATTTCTGCCAGCAGGTCAAGTCGCGCCTATACGACTATCGCAACCGCACCGGACGAGCCGGCGTGGTCGTGGCGTGCTTCGACGCCGAACTGTTCGGCCACTGGTGGTTCGAGGGTCCGCGGTTTCTCCGCGACGTCATGCTCACGCTCAACTCCGATCCGGACGTCGAGCTGTGCACGGCCGCCGAAATGCTCAAGCGCCAGCCGCCGGATAAGTCCGCGGCGCTGCCCGAAGGCTCCTGGGGCGAAGGCGGCGACCACCGCGTCTGGTCCAACGACCGAGTGAACTGGATGTGGGAAATCGAGTACCGATGCGAGACGAACTTCGGCAAGCTGACGTATAATTTGCCATGGCGCAACCGGCCGCGACTGCGCGAGGTGCTGGAAAAGGCCGCCCGCGAACTGCTGCTGCTCCAGGCCAGCGACTGGCCGTTCGTGATCTCGCGTGGGCAGGCGGTCGACTACGGCATCAAGCGCTTCATGCAGCACGTGTCGCGCTTCGAGTGCCTGACGGATATCGCCGAGAAGCTCAACGAGGACTCGCGATATCTCAACAAACTCAGCGAGGTGGAGACGTTTGAAATCCAGGACGCCGACGTGCACGACGTGGTCTTCCCCAAAGTCGACCTGAACTGGTGGAACGCCTGATCGCCGGAGCGGATATTGGGCCGCTGAGGACGCTGAGGAAGACGGGGAGGGGCGGGATATGCGGATAGCCATTTTCTCGTGGGAAAGCCTCCACTCGATCGTGGTGGGGGGCGTGGCCGTTCACGTGACCGAGTTGGCAGCCGCCTTGCAGCGGCGCGGCAACGAGGTGCACGTCTTCGCGCGCCTCGGGCAGGGGCAGACGACCTATCAGCAGATTCACGGCGTGCACTACCACCGCTGCCCGATCGACCTGTGCGGCGACTTCGTCACCGAAATGAACAACATGTGCAACAGCTTCGTGTACTTCATGGACGCCACCGAAGCGTACCAGGGCGCGCACTTCGATATCGTCCACGGCCACGACTGGATGTGCGCCAAGGGCGTCGTGCAGGTCAAGAACCGCTACGGCCGCCGCACGGTCTTGACGATGCACTCGACCGAATTCGGGCGCTGCGGCAACTGCTGCCACGACGGCTGGTCCGGACGCATCCGCGCCGTCGAGGCCGAGGGCGCGCACGTGGCCGACCGCGTGATCGCCGTCTCGGGCTTGCTGGCCGACGAGCTCAAGAGCCAGTACCGCCTGAGCGACGGCAAGCTCCGCATGGTGTACAACGGCATCAACTGCAGGCGGTACGACGGCTACATCGATCCGGCGATCTGCCGGCGCAGCTACGGCGTCGGGCCGATGGACCCGATGGTGCTGTTCGTGGGGCGCCTCAGCACGCAGAAGGGCCCGGACCTGCTGCTCGAGGCCGTCCCGGGCATCCTGCACCATCGCGGCGACGCCAAGATCGTCTTCGTCGGCGACGGGCACCTGCGCCAGCATCTCCAGCAGCGCTGCCAGCAACTGGGCGTCGCCCACGCCGTGCGCTTCTTGGGCGCGATGGGGCCAGACAGCGACCTGATCAACCTCTACAAGAGCGCCGACGTGGTCTGCGTCCCCAGCCGCAACGAACCCTTCGGCCTGGTGGTGCTCGAGGCGTGGGCGGCGGGCAAGCCGGTGGTGGCCACTCACAATGGCGGCCCGCGCGAGGTCGTCCAGCACGGGGAGAACGGATATCTCGTCCATGCCGATCCGGGGTCGATCGGCTGGGGCGTCAAGGAGGCTTTTGGCAATTTCGCTCACGCGCGGTGGATGGGCGAGCGCGGGCGGGTGAAGGCGGCGTTTGGCTTTAACTGGGACCTGATCGCCGGACAGACCGAAGGCATTTATCGCGAGTTGGTTTAGGGTGGCACAGCCTTTCCAGGCTGTGGCGGTCAGAGGCAGCGGCAGCCACAGGCTGGCGAGCCTGTGCCATGAAGGGAGCACGAGCCATGGACCTTGTTGATCGGCTACGAGACCTGGGGCGCAACCTCTACTGGACGTGGCATCCGGAGATCGTGGAGATCTTCCGCGACCTCGACCCGTCCATGTGGCGCGAGTCTAATCACAATCCGACCCTGTTCCTGTCCATGCTGCCCCAGAACCTCATGCGTTTGCGGGCGGCCGATCTGGCCCTCGAGGCCCGCACCGCCTACGCGTTCCACGGTTTGCAGGCGTACTTGAACGACCCCAACACCTGGGCGGCCCATCATGCCGGCGTCCTGCGAGCCCGCCCGGTGGCGTACTTTTCCGCGGAGTTCGGCCTGCACGAATCGCTGCCGACCTACGCCGGCGGGCTGGGCGTGCTCTCGGGCGATCATCTCAAGGCCGCCAGCGACCTGGGCCTGCCGCTGGTGGCGGTGGGGCTGTTCTACGCCAAGGGGTATTTCAACCAGACCATCGACGCCGGCGGATGGCAGAAGGAGCACTACTTTGCCTCCGACGTGACCATGCTTCCGCTGGAGCAGGCCTTCGACCGCAACGGCGGGCGGCTGATCATCCCGCTGCCGACGGGCTCGTCGGAGATCCGCGTGGCCGTCTGGACCGCGCGCGTCGGGCGATGCCGCTTGATCCTGCTCGACAGCAACGTCGAGGGCAACACCGACGACGACCGCGCCCTGACGGCCCAGCTCTACGGCGGCAACGTCCGCGTGCGGGCGCGGCAGGAGCTCATCCTGGGCGTCGGGGGCCTCAAGGCATTGGACGCGCTGGGGGTCTGGCCGGGCGTGCTCCACCTCAACGAAGGCCACAGCGCCTTCGCGCCGCTGGAAAGGTGCCGCATGATCATGCAGCGCGAGGGGCGGTCCTTCGGCGACGTCAAGGATCGCGTCGCGGGCATGACGGTCTTCACCACGCACACCCCCGTCGACGCCGGGCACGACCGCTTCGACAGCGGACTGGTCGAGGAGACCCTGGGCCCGCTGCGCCGCCAACTGGGCATCTCGCACCGCGACCTGATGGCCCTGGGGCGGGTCGACGCCGACAGCCGCAACGAAGAGTTCTGCATGACCGTGCTGGGCATGCGCATGGCCAATTACCGCAACGGCGTCTCCGCCCTGCACGGGCGCGTCAGCCGGCGCATGTGGCACTGCCTCTGGCCCCAGCGCAGCGAGAGTGAAGTGCCCATCGGGCACATCACCAACGGCGTCCACTCGGCCACCTGGCTGGCGGTGACCGTCAGCCAGATGTACCGCCGCGTCTTCGGCGACGACTGGCAACAGCGCATGGACGACCAGGAGATGTGGGCGGCCATCGACCGCATCGACGACATGGAGTTCTGGGAGCAGCACCAGTTGCTCAAGACCCACCTGGTGGACTACGTCCGCCGCTGCCTTCGCAAGGCCGCCGAGGCGCGCGGCGAAGCGGACCCCACCGCCGGTCCGCGCCCGTGCCTGGACCCGTCGGTGTTGACGGTCGGCTTTGCACGGCGTTTCGCCGCGTACAAACGCGGCGACCTGCTCCTGCGAGACATGAACCGCCTCGACCGCCTCGTCAACGATCCGCAGCGCCCCGTGCAGTTCATCTTCGCCGGCAAGTCGCACCCGGCCGACGACGGCGGCAAGCGGCTGATCCAGGCCGTCTTCAACGCCACCCGCGACCCGAGGCTGGTGGGGCGCGTGGTCTTTCTGGAAGACCACGATATCAACGTCGCCCGCCATCTGGTGCAGGGCGTGGACGTGTGGCTCAACAACCCGTACCGCCCGTTCGAGGCCTGCGGTACCAGCGGGATGAAGACGGTCCTCAACGGCGGGCTGAACCTCTCGGTGCTGGACGGCTGGTGGGCCGAAGCGTATGACGGCAGCAATGGCTTCGCCATCGGCTACGGCAACGAGCACAGTGACCACCAACAGCAGGACACCGAGGATATTGGGGCACTGTACGAAGTGCTCGAACGCGAGGTCGTACCGCTGTTCTATAATTTGGACGACAGCGGCATTCCACGCCAGTGGGTGGCGCGGCAGAAGAATGCCATCCGCACGTTGGCCTGGCGGTTCAGCGCCGCGCGGATGATCCGCGACTATGCCATGCACTGCTATCTCCCGGCGGCCGCCGGGCTGCCGTGCTCGTGCCCGATGACGGTGCACGCGCGATAGCCCAGGAACAGGAGAATCGCCATGATCGACGAGTTGGCCCAGGCCCAACTGGACGAACTGCCCAACATCTGCGGACACGAACAGCGCATCGGCCAGGCCATGCGTAGCGAGGGTCCGATATATCTGCCCGAAAGCGGCATCGACTTTGGCAAGCTCAACAGCGCCTTCGCCATCGCCCTGCACATGCACCAGCCGCTGGTGCCCGCCGGCGGCGACGACCTGCGCACCGCCGCCGTCATCGGCCACCTGCAGTTCATGATGGACCACCCCGACATTGGCGACGGGCACAATGCCCCGGTCTTCCGCTGGTGCTACAAGCGGATGGGCGAGTTCATCCCGAAGCTGGTCGAGGAAGGCCGCAACCCGCGCGTGATGCTGGAGTACTCCGGCTGTCTGCTGCAGGGGCTGCTGCGGATGGGCGCGATGGACGTCATCGACGCTCTGCGCGTGATCACGGCCGACCGGCGGTACCGCCGCTGCGTGGAATGGCTGGGCGCCCCGTGGGGCCACGCGGTGGCGCCGTCGACGCCGGTGCAGGATTACCGCCTGCACGTGCGGGCGTGGCAGCATTTCTTCGCCTCGATCTTCGGTCTCGAGGCCCTGTCGCGCGTCCGCGGATTCTCGCCCTCGGAGATGGCCCTGCCCAACCATCCCGACGTGTGCTACGAGTTCGTCCGCACGCTCAAGGACTGCGGCTTCAAGTGGCTGCTCGTGCAGGAGCACACCATCGAACGTGTCGCCGACGGCGGCGGCATCGACCGCCCGCACCGGCCGCATCGCCTCGTCGCGCGAAACTCCAAAGGCGAGACACTCACCATGATCGCCATCGTCAAGACCCAGGGCAGCGACACCAAGCTCGTCGCCCAGATGCAGCCGTACTACGAAGCGTGCGGCCTCTCGCGAATCGAGGTGGCGGGCAAGTCCATTCCTTCGCTGGTGACGCAGATCGCCGACGGCGAAAATGGCGGCGTGATGATGAACGAGTTTCCGTCGAAGTACCTCGAGGTGATGTCTCACGCCTCCGGCAGCGCGACGGCGCCGGTGAACGTCACCGAGTACCTGGAGTATCTCGAGAGCCTCGGCCTGCGCGAGGAGGACTTCACGTCCGTCCAGCCCATCAAGCAGAAGATGATCTGGGACAATTTCAAGCCTGGTGCCGGCCCGGAGGCCCTCGAAAAGACGATCGCAGACCTTCGCAAGCAGCGGCACGACTTCCACATGGAAGGCGGGAGCTGGACCAACAACATCTCGTGGGTGCGCGGCTACGACAGCGTGATGGGCCCCATCGAGAAGACCAGCGCACTATTCGCGCAGAAGGTGCTGGACAAAGGCGTGCCCGCCACCGATCCACGATACCGCAACGCCCTGTATCACCTGTTGATGACGCAGATCAGCTGCTACCGCTACTGGGGCCAAGGCCGCTGGACAGACTACGCGCAAGAACTTTGCCGCCGCACGCAGGACATTCTTCAACATGACTTTTGAAGAAGCTGTCAGCCAAAGAACGAAAAGAGCCGCTCCAGGCTTGTTTCTTACTGACAGCCGACAGCGGAGAGCTTCTTTTACTCTTCCCCCATCCCTTCGTGAATGGCCTCGTTCACTTGGCGCATCAGGTCGGTGTACTCGACCTGGGCGGCCGTGAGTTTCTTGAACGCCGCCGACGCCACGAGCTTGCCGTGGAGTTCCTGGAGCTTGTGCTTGTCTTCGACCTCGACGGGCTTGTTCTGCTCTTCCAGTTCGGCCACCTTGTTCGACTGCGTCTGGAACTGCCGCAGCATGTCCTCGGTTCCGGGCTCGCTGTGCAGGGCCTGCTCGGCCGTCTTCAAGTCCGCAAAGGCTTTCGATTCGCCGATGGCCTTGCCCAACCGCTTAGCCAGTTCCACAATCGCAGCGCTCATAGTGCTCTTCCTTCCGGTGTAATTTCAGACGCAAGAGTGTATTCATTCCGGAGGGCAAATACACGTCTAAAGATTGGATGGTTGGTGCGGGGCAAGATGTTAGCGGCGGGGCTGGCGCCGCGGGTTTCCAGGAACGCGTCGAGCAAGCTCGACCGCTAACGCAAATCTTTCGTCTGCTCGCGGACGATCTTTTCCAGACCTTCGAGGATTTCGCGGCCGAAGTCGGCGCTGGCGGTCTTGAGCGGGTCTTCGCCCAGGACGCCCAGGTGGAACGTGTCGGCTTCGCTGAGCTGCGACAGGTCCACCAGGCCGGGGGTGAGATACATCAGCATCGAGGTCTCGAGCTTGGCGGCATGGTCGCCGCCGTGCACGAGCTGGTCCATCAGGATGAAGGTCCGGCACGTGCCGCCGTGGGCTTTGTAGGACTCGACGGCCTCGTGCAGCGGGCCGATCAGCGGGTAGTGCCCGGGGTAGGGCATGATCATCTTGAACTCCAGCGACTCGAG
Source organism: Phycisphaerae bacterium (assembly GCA_039683615.1). Classification (GTDB taxonomy): domain Bacteria; phylum Planctomycetota; class Phycisphaerae; order SM23-33; family SM23-33; genus JAJFUU01. Next base: position 106,128 of record JBDKRA010000020.1, on the reverse strand, counting down.
CTCGAAGAAGATGTGCTCGACCAGCTCCTTCCAAAGCCGCCACCCGCCTGCGGCCGCGCAGCGCTTGCCCTCGTCGGCGAGCTTCCGGCGCGACAGGCCCATGAACTGCGAGATCTCCGTGGCGTGGTCGTCGATGCCCTCGGGTAGCCAGGCGGCGACCTTTCGGTCGAACACGACTTCGGCGATCTCGCCGCGGTGGTCGCCCCAGAACAGCGGCGGCACGGCGACGCCGCCGACCTTCTCCGACATGTACTTGCCTACCGCGTGGGCCTTGACGCCGTCGAGGCCCAGCGGGTTCTGCTTGCCGTGCCATTCGAGGATCCCCAGGCCCAGGTACGCCACCGGCAACGTCCGGCGCTGTGCGGCCAACTCTCGCGGGCGGGTCATATGGTATTCCATGCGTTGGCTCCTTATGCTATCAGCTAGTAGCATGGCAGTCCCGGCCGTGAGTCCACGGGCAAGATGCTCGTGCTACGGCTGACATTGTAAGGATCATTGATTATGACGAGAAGCCTGCAGACCATCTTTGCCGCCGCAATCACGCTTTCATCGCTGGCGGCCTTGGGAGGCAACATGTCCCAGACATTGTCGCAAGAGCAGATGGATCAACGCATTCGCGAGCATCGCACCGCCGAGGTGACGCTGACAGTGCTGGCGCCCAACGGCAAACCGCTGGCCGGTGCGGCGGTGACGGTACGGCAGGTGCGGCACAAGTTCCTCTTCGGCAGCAACGCCGGCGGCGTGGGGCGCTTTGAAAAGCCCCAGCTCGAAGCCGCCTTTCGCCAGCGGTACGTCGCGCTGATGAACTTCGCGACTGTCCCGTTCTACTGGGGCGGGTACGAGCAGCAACCTGGCCAGACCCAGGCCGCCCAGCGCCGCGTGGTAGCCGACTGGTGCAAGGAGAACCGGATCGTCGCCAAAGGACATCCGCTGGTGTGGCACAACGTTGTCCCGACGTGGCTGGCGGGAAAGCCCACAGACAAGGTCCAGGACCTGTTGATGGGCCGCATCACCCGCGAAGTGAAAGAGTTCACCGGTTCAGTTGACGCCTGGGACGTGGTCAACGAGCCCGTGGTCATGCCCGCGGCCGGCGGCGACAACGCCATCGCGAAACTGTGCAACGAGCGCGGCCGCGACAAGCTCATTGCCGCCAGCTTCGCCGCCGCTCGCAAGGCCAACCCCAAGGCCCTGCTGGTGCTCAACGATTACGACAACTCGCCGAGCTTTGCCGCAGTGGTGCAGTCGAGCCTGGCCGCCGGAGCGAGCATCGACGCCATCGGCCTGCAGACGCACATGCACAAGGGCTTCTTCGGCGCCAAAGACCTGTGGGAAATCTGCGAACGATTCGCGAAGTTCAAAAAGCCGATACACTTTACCGAGCTGACGATTCTTTCGGGCGAGTTGATGAAGCGCCGCGACAATGACTGGTTCACGCGCCGCGCGTCGTGGCCGTCCACGCCGGAAGGCCTCAAGCGCCAGGCCGTCCAAGCCGTCGAGGTTTACACAACGCTCTTCTCGCACCCGTCCGTCGAGGCGATCACGTGGTGGGACTTCGCCGAGCATCGCTCGTGGATGAACGCCCCCTCCGGCCTGCTGACGGCCGACATGACGCCCAAGCCCGCGTACACCGCATTGATGAACCTGATCAAGAAGAAGTGGTGGACGCCCCCGCAGGCGTTGACGACTGATGCAGCCGGCCGCGCGGCCTTCCACGGATATCTCGGCGATTACGAGATCATCACCCCCGCCGGCGCAGCCGCCTTCGAGGTTGCCGCTTCCGGCAAGGCGGCGGTGGAAGTGCGATTGATGAAATAGCACGCTGACGACGACATGGCCGAGACGGCTATGCTACTCACGGGGCGAGACTTGTCCCGTGGGGACGCCCGTGCCATGGCGGGGAACACTCAGGCGCCGGCGAGGAGTTCGGCTACGAAGTCGCCGACGTCTTTGACCAGCGTTTCTTTATTGGCGGCGGCTTGGGCGATTCGCCCGACGATGGCCGAGCCGACGATCGCGCCGTCGGCGACTTTGCAGACCTCGGCGACCATCTCCGGCGTCGAGATGCCGAATCCCACGCAGATGGGGGTGTCGGTCTTGGTCTTGAGCTCGGCGACGGCTGAGAGCGTCTCGGGCGGCAGGGCCGTGCGGGCGCCGGTGATCCCGGCGACCGACATGTAGTAGACGAACCCGCTGCTGGAGCGGGCGATCTGCTCGCGGCGAGCGGCCGTCGAGGTCGGGGCTACCAGCATGATGCAGCACAGGCCGTGGGCGGCCGCGACCGGGGCCACCTTCTGCGCCTCCTCCAGCGGCAGATCGGGAATCAGCAGGGCGTCGAACCCGGCAGCGGCAGCCGCCGCGGCAAAGCCTTCATACCCTCGACGGTAGACGATCGAGTCGCTGACCATCGCCACCAGCGCCATCTTGCCGCCGGATGAGCGGTAGGCCGCGACCATCTCGAAGGTCCCCTCGCACGTCACCCCGCCATCGAGGGCGTGATAGTACGACGACTGGATCGTCGGCCCGTCGGCGATGGAGTCCGAGAACGGAAAGCCGATCTCGCAGATCTTCACGCCGCGCTGTTCGATCTCCGCCAGCAGCGCGGCCGTGGTCGCCAGGTCCGGATACCCCGCCGTCAGAAACGGCACCATCGTCCTCTTGCCGGAGGCCCGCAGAGCGGCAAAGTTCTTTACGAGTCGATTAGTGTCAGCCATGGCCGCCAATATACCCGCTGGCCGCAGGCAATTTCCAATCGGCAATTTTCAATTTCCAATTGAGGCAACGGTCACAGAGGCACAATGGTTTGCCTGAGCAATCCCTCCCATTCAAATCAAATTGAATCGGGACCGGTTTGCGGGTATATCTTGGGCTTTCCTACCTCTGCTCAGGAAGACACGGCATGAGTGAGCAAAGCGGCAACGAACAGGTTCCGGCGGGTTCTCCTGCGGCCCTGGACCCACCGAGCGTTAACCCTCCGAGTCTTAATCCCGCGGCATTTTGGGCGCTGGGGGCGGGCCTGGCGGCGTTTGTCGTGGGGTATGTGGTGGACAAGTTCATCCTGGGCGAGGCCGCCATCATCCGCGAGAGCGGGCAACTGCTTCCGGTCTCGCCGGCCCATCAGTACGTGGTGGCCGCTTCGGTATCGCTGTCGGTGATCGCGGTGATGCTGGCGCTGCCGAGCTTCTCTCGCCGCCGGGCCAATCGCACGTACGGCCTGCTGGGCATGGCCGTGGCGATCCTGATGCTGGCCTGGAATATCTTGCGGATCATTGAGTGGCGGATGAAGGGGTAGACGCAAACGCGGGTCTTGGGATAGGATCCATGGGATAGGACCTATGTTCATAAGTCCCATGTACCCTATAGGTCTTATGTTCCTTGTCCTGTCTTCACGGCCAGCGCCACGCGGGGATGGTTTTGCAGATCTGTGATGAATTTCGGCTCGGCGAACTGGCCTGTGGCTGAGATGATCTTGGTCACCGCGTCGCGCTGATCGTAGCCGATCTCCATAGCCAGCAGCCCGCCGCCGGCGAGCACGCCCGGGGCGGCGGCTGTCAGGCGCTCGATCAGGTCCAGCCCGGCCGCTCCGCCTCGCAGCGCCAGCGCCGGTTCGCGCTGCACGGCGGCTGACAGCTCGGCGGCGTCGGTCACGTAGGGGGGATTGGCGGTGATGATGTCGAAGGTCTTTGGCCCAGCCCAGTCCGGCGGCAGGGCGAGCAGGTCGGCGGTCAGGGCGCTCACGCGGTCGGCGACCTTGTGGGCGGCGGCGTTGCGGGCGGCCACCGCAACGGCGGCGGGCGAAACGTCCGTCGCCAGCACGGTCGCCTGCGGGGCGTTGGCGGCCACGGCCACGGCGATGCAGCCGCAACCGGTGCAGACGTCCCAGACCGCCGCCTGGCGCGAGAGGCACTTGAGTCGCTCCAGGGCCTGGTCGACGACGATCTCGGTTTCCGGTCTGGGGATCAGCACCTCCGGCGTGACGATGAAGTCGAGCGAGTAGAACTCCTTTCGCCCGATGAGATACGCGATAGGCTCATGCTCGCCCGCCCGCTTCACGAGGCCGCGAAATGCCGCCAGCTCGTCGCCCGTCGGCTGATATTCGTAGCGGGCGTAAAGCTCGATGCGTTTGCAGCGCAGCACGTGCGACAGCAGCACCTCGGCCGAAAGACGCGCGCTGTCCAGGCCGGCGCGCGTGAAATACTCCTTCGTCCAGTTCAGAAGCCGCAAGACCGTCCATGGCTGTTGCTCGGCGCTATCACCCATGGCCATGGAAGTACCACAGCCGCCCGGCAGTGGCAATTGCCAAATTCGAGCTTATGGGCGATGGCCTCGGATGGCGGCGATGAGTTGCTCGGACGGGCCGCTCTTGATCAGATAGGCGCAGGCCCCGGCGTCGCGCATGGCCTCGGCGCGTTCCTTCTCTTCAAACATCGACAGGCCGATGATTCGAATGTCCGGCCAGTCCTTGTGGATCGCGGCGGTGGCGTCGATGCCGTTGAGCCTGGGCAGGCTCACGTCCATCAGGATCACGTCGGGCCGCAACTGGCCGGCCAGTTCGACCGCCTCCAGGCCGTCGGCCGCCTGCCCCACGATTGAGATGTCGCTCTCGCTGCCCAGCAACAGGGCCAGGCCTTGCCGCATGACGGTATGATCGTCAACGAGCAGCACGCGGATACTCGCCCCCGGCGTCGTCGTCGGCGAGGCGAGCAGACTTTCGCCGCTGGCCTGCAAAACCGCCCGCATTGTCGCCGGCGGGGCAGTGGCGGGGGCGGGGCTTCCCATGGGCGCGGTGATGGAAAAGCGGCTGCCCTTGCCCGGGGCGCTGTCGATCTCAAACTGCCCGCCGACCAGGCTCAGCCGCTCGCGAATGCTGAACAACCCGAATCCTTGCCCCAAAGCTCCAACCGGCTTGATCGCCTTGGGGTCGAAGCCCTGCCCCTCGTCGCAGACCGTGATATGAATCCGGTCGCCGTTCAACCGTCGCAGGCTCACCGACGCCGACTTGGTGCCCGAATGCTTCACCGCGTTGAACAGCAGTTCGCGCACCGCCTCGAAGAGCAACACCTTGACGTCCTCGGCCGCAGGCGACGCATTTCGCTGGAGGGACAACTCGACGAACAGACCGTGCTTGCCGGCCATCCAGCGGGCCAGCCATTCCAGGCCGTCACAGAGCCTGCCCTCGTGCAGGATCGGCGGGCTCAGTTCCGCCGTCAGCGATCGCGAAGCGCTGATGGACTCGTCGAGCAGCGCCTCGACCTCCTTGACGCCCTGGCGGACGACGCTGTCGTCGGTGCGGCTGAGGATGGCCACGCGGAACTTCGCCCCGACCAGCAGTTGCTGAAGGTGGTCGTGAAGCATCCTGGCGAATCGCCCGCGTTCCCGCTGTTCGGTCAGGGTCAGTTCGCCGGCCAGGGCCCGCAGGCGGTCTCGGTTCTCCCGCAGCGCCGCCCGCATGCGCAGGGCGTTCAAGCCCAGGGAAAGATTTTCGGCCAGTTCGCTCAGCACGCGAACGTGTGGCTCGCCGAAGACGCCACTCTGGGATGCGTAGATCGTCAAGGCGCCGATGATGGACTGGTCTTGGCGCAGCGGCAGGGCGATCGAGGAACGATACCCGCGACGAACCGCCTCCTCGCGCCATGGGCCCAGTGTCGGGTCCGTCAGGAAATCCGAACCGATCTGTATTTGCCCCGTTCGGATCGCCGTTCCGGTAGGTCCATTGCCGCGTTCACAGTCGCCCCAACTGATGTGGGCGTTTTCAAGATATCCCCCCTCGAAACCGACCGAAGCGACCGGCAGGACCGACTTGCCCTCATCATCGCGGGCCATTCCCACCCAGGCCATCTGGTAGCCGCCGATGCCGACGGCGATGCGACAGATATCCTCAGTCAGGCGCTGCTCGTCGTCGATGCGGATCACCGCCTCGTTGCATTCGCTGAGCAGGAGAAGCATGCGGTTGGCCTGCTCGAGTTCCTGCTGGGCGGCCTTGAGATCGGTGATGTCGATATTGACGCCGGTCAGCCGCACCGCTTTGCCCTCGGCATCGGTGGCGACCTGGAACCGCCCAGAGATCCAATGAATGCTGCCGTCAGGCCACTGCACCCGCCACTGCCCCTGGACTGCCTGGCCGGTTTCCAGCGCCCGGTTCACCACGGCGATCGCGGCCTGGCGGTCGTCCTTATAGACCAGTTGCTCCCAGGAAGTTTCGGTCTTTCCGAATTGCCCCCTCTGGAGCCCGTACATGGCCTCGAGTTCGGCCGTCCAGGTGTTGACGCCGCTGGCGAAGTCCCAATCGAATGAGCCGATGCGCGCTCCCTGCTGCGCCAGGCGGAGGCGCTGCTCGCTGTCGCAAAGGGCCTGCTCGACCCGCTTGCGTTCGGTGATATCCTGGATGACCGCGATGAGGCGTTCGGGCTTGCCGTTGGGGCCGCGAATCGAAGCTCCCGCGACGTTGACCCAGATGGCCGCGCCGTCTTTGCGTACAAACCGTTTCTCGATCTGCCAACGGTCCGCCGCGCCCTCCCAGACCGGCGCGGTGGTCTGGGCGTCACGTTGGCGATCCTCGGGGTGCGTCAGGTCTCGAGGCGACATCCGGCACAGTTCGGCTACCGAATACCCCGTCATTGTCGCCATCGCCTCGTTGACGCGGGTGAAACGCCGCGTGGCCGCATCCGCCTGGGCCTGGCCGACGATGGAGGCTTCGAAGAGGGTGGCGTATTCGTGCTGGCTCCGACGCAATTCTTCCTTCGAGGCCAGAAGATTGCCCAACATCGTCGCCAACGACTGGCCCAACTCGTCGCGGCCGGAACTGGGCACGATGGTCGTCGTGTAGTCGCCCGTAGCCACGCGGCGGGCCGCGCCGGCGATCTGCATCAACCATGCGGTCATCCGGTCAAAGCTGGCCTGAAGCGAGCCGATCTCGTCCGAACGAGTTCTGCGGCGGCCTTTGTCCGGCGGCAGAGTCAGTTCGCCGCGGGAGATGTTCTCGGCCGTGCGAGTGATGGTCTCGATCGGCTGGGCGATGTCGCGAACAAAGACCGCCGCGGCAATGGCCAGTCCCAGCACGAGCAGCGGAACCCCGACGAGCATCGACCAGGTCGCCACAGCCACGCCGTCCATCGCCTCGGCCCTGCGCGACTCGAGGGCTTGCTGTTCATGAGCCTTCATTTGATCGATGAGGTTGTCGATGGCGTCCGTGACGCTCTTGCCGTAATCAGTCCCGATCTGGCCCAGCACCGCTTCCAGTCCGCCGTCTTTGCGAAGCCGAATGTTCTTCTGAAGAATCTCCGTGCGGGCTTGAACCAACTCCCGAAGCCGCCGGAGCCTCTGGGCCTGGTCGGCATCGTCTCGCACCCGTTTCTCCACGCGATCCAGGTCGATTGGGATATTGCCCAGCGCTCTTTCGTATGAACTGAGATACTCCTGTTTGCCGGTCAGGAGGTACCCCCGCTGATTGATGACGGCGTCCCGGAGATTCGACAGCGCCTCAGTCAGCGACTCCATCACCCGGACCGTACGCACCGTCTGGTGGTTGGCCATGATCAGCCGCTGCGTGCTGATGTAGGCGGCGACGCCCCCAAAGGCGACGATCGCAAGGATCGCCCCGAAACCGCATATGATCTTCGTTCGTACGCGCATAGCACGCCCATCGGCCAGGATGCGCCGGGCAATCTTTGACCGGTCCGGCAATCTATGGCAGTCTGCCTGAATCCTATTCAACTACACCCCGCGGGCTTATGGAAGAAAAGCAGTTTTCGACCGAAACGGATTTGTCTTGTCGGATATCGAAAAACTGCCAGGCCACAGGCGGCGGGGGCTACGGGGCGATCAGGATTCGGGCGGGTCGGACGGAGGCCGGCAGGGGGATCTGCAAGATGGCGGACTTGCCGGCGACGAGGGCGGGCAGGCGCGGCATGATCGCGGCGATGGCGGCGCCTTTCTTGTCATAGATGTCGCAGCGGACGTATCCGCGCGCCAGGGCCTCGACGGCCAGGCGTTTCCGCAGCGGCAGGTCAGGTTTCTTGAGCATCGCCTCCAGCGCCGCGTCGTCGGCGGGGAAGTCCTTGGCCGCATCGAGCGTCACCTCCAACACGACGGACTGGTCCTGCCGCGTAAGCTTCTTGGCCCCGACGGTCAGCAGCGTGTTGAAGGCGGAGGCCTCGACGGCGATCTGGTTGGCGTCCACCGCCAGCATGCGGTCGGACAGGTCGCCGAACCAAGCGCGGTAGTCGATGAAAAGCGTCGAGACGCCGATGGCCAGCGCGGCGATGCCCAGACCGATGCCGGCGAGCTTGAGCTTTCCGCCGACCGATAGCGGCTGGAGCGGCGCCACGGTGCGGGCGGCGGCGGTGCGCTGGGTGCTGTGGATGCGGCCGTCGGGTCCGACGACGTAGAGCGTCTGGACCTCTTCGTTATGGCGGTACTCGATGCTGCGGACGGTCGAGTCCAGCGCCGGGCGCTCGGAGGCGGGGAACAGTTCGAGCAGGGCGGTGAGGGTTTCGGTGATGATCTTGTCGCCGGGTCCCACGCCGGGCGACATGTGCACGGGCGTGTTGTCGCCCAGGAGGCTGAAGCGGTTGCCGTCGATCTCGAGGGAGAAGGTCACGCCCTGCCCCTTGGCGGCGGCGAGCCACTGCTGCATGTCGCCGCGGGCCTGGGGGTTCTGGCTCAGGCGGCCCTCGATGAGCCCCTCGACGATGAGCGTCCCTTCGATCTTGTTGCTCATTCAGAGAACTCCTCGGCAAAGCCGACGACGGACTGGGCGGCCGTCCAGTCGGGGAAACCCTCGGCCCAGAGCAGCGTCCGCGGCCCGATGGCGCCCCTGCGAATGAGGGCGGAAATATGCGCAGCCGCCAGTGGTCCCTGCGACTGCCCGTTGCGGACGTAGAACCAGATGGCCGGCTCGGCCTCGGGCGGGACGGGCGTGGCGGTCGAGCGATGAACGACGGGGGTTGCGCGACCCTGCTGCGAGGGGACCACCGCGCCGGGTTTAGGCGCGTCGGTTTGCCCAAGCAGCGCCCCCAGCGGATCGTCGGTAAGCTGGGGCATGGCCGAGGGCGCGGGCAGCCCCAACTGGCGCGTGTCCACGCCGGCGAGCTGGTCATGAGCGTCCAGGCGGGCCGCGGCATGGCGGCGGAACGTCTCGGTCTTGATGCGCTCCTGGCGCAGTTGCTCGCGCAGGCGACGCCGCTCGTTCTCGGCGAACTCCTGCTGCTGGGCCTGCTCCTTGAGGTTGGCCAGGCAGGCCACAATCACGATGCCGATAAGTCCCAGGAAGAATCCGCCGGCGAACCAGCCGCCGACGCTGCGCCCCTTGCTCGATGCGATCGCCCCGGCAATGGTCCCACAGATTGCCGCTATCACTAATTGAATCACTAGGCCTTCCACCGCGCCGCCTCCTCTCTGTCTTGACAGCCCATGATTAAAATGATGACGCCCTTTTCTGACGGCAAGCAGACAATCTATCCGCCTGGCCAGAGGAACTCAATAACAAGAAAATTGTGCAGCATGTGAATCAGCATCGAGGGGTAGAGGCTGCCGGTCTTCAGGCGAGCCCACCCCATGAGCATCCCGGCCAGGAACAAATACGGGGCGCTGACGATGCTGAAGTGCAGCGCCGTGAACAGCCCCGAGGCCAGCAGCAGCGCCCGCCAAGGCCCGATGGCCACCGTCAGCCAGTGCTGCACCAGGCCGCGGAAGGCGATCTCCTCGGTGACCCCCGGCAGGATGCACATCACCACCACCATCACGCCCCCGGGCAGGGCGTGATAGACCGACTCCATCTCGCTGCGATAGTCCGACGGCAGCAGGCGAAACAGCGACTCGTGCCACGCGTAGTTTATCGCCAGCAGCGGCGCCAGCCCCAGCAGCGCCAGCCACGCCCAGCCGCTGTCGAACCCGATGCGCCGCAGTTGCACCAGCAGCGAGCGGTGGTACTTCACCGCGTACACGACTGTCGTGATCGTCAGCGCCGCACTGACAAAGTACAGCGACAGGGGCTTGTTCTCGAACAGCACCATCGCCAGGACCGACGTGGCCACGACGACGATGACGTAGGTCCAGAACAGTGGCCACACTTGCGGCGCCTGGCGGGCGATGGCGATGCCCTCGGTCATCGGACGCGGGGTGGGGCGCGACAGCACGCCCTCGACGCTCTTGTACGGCGTGCCGCAGCCCAGACAGAAATAGAACGCCGACACCAGCGCCGTGCCGCAGTAGCTGCATACGCCTTGTCCTGCCGGCATGGACGCTCCGGGCGCGCCGCGCGCCGCGGCCTCATGGCGATTGAAGGGTTCTGGCAAGTGTCCACTCATGCCGCCCAGTCCTAAAGGGTCCGGCCGCCCACCCGCGGCCCGCCGGAAGTGTATCACACCTGAACGGCGTTGAGAAAGAAGCTTCCGCTGGCGATCAACGCCTGCAAGACAGCATCGATGAATACTTGGTGCCTCCGCCGCGATCTTCCCCCATCGAACGCATGATCTGCCTTAACTATCCGCAGCCACGATCAGGCGTTTCATCTCCGCCACGGCGGCGCCCAGGCCGGCAAAGACGGCGCGCGAGATGATCGAATGTCCGATGTTGAACTCGGTGAAGCCTTTCAGAGCGGCCACCGGCGTGACGTTGGAATACGTCAGCCCGTGCCCGCCGTGGACGATCAGCCCCGCGGCCAGGCCTTCCTGCAATCCCGCGCGGATCTGCTCCAGCGCTTCCTGCGCCGAAGCTGCGTGAACGTGCGTGGCCTCGCTGACGTGGGCGCCGCCCGCCGACGCGCGGCGAGGCGAGGCCAGGCAGGCGTTGGCGTACGTGCCGGTGTGCAGTTCGATAGCCTGGCATCCGGCGGCCGCCGCGGCGTGAATCTGCGGCGCGATGGGGTCCACAAAGGCGCTGACGAGCACGCCGGCTTCGCGCAGGGCTTTGGTCACTTCCGCCAGGCGCTTGGCGCAGGCCGCGGCGTCCAGCCCGCCCTCGGTGGTCAGTTCCTGGCGGTTCTCGGGAACGAGAGTCGCCTGGTCGGGGCGCAGCTCCAGTGCGATGGCCACGATCTCCGGGTCCAGCGACATCTCCATGTTGAGCTTGACGCCGACGCTCGCCGCCAGCAGCCGCGCGTCGCGGTCGTTGATGTGCCGGCGGTCCTTGCGAAGATGAAACGTGATGCAGTCCGCCCCGGCGAGCTCCGCTTGGGCGGCCGCCCATACCGGGTCAGGCTCGATGGTCTTTCGCGCCTGGCGGATGGTGGCCACATGATCGATATTTACGCCCAGTCCGGCCATGCACGTATTCTAAGACGAGAGTCCGTCGAAAACAACGAACGGCCTTGAGTTCGCGGAAGTTACTTGCGCTGAATCCAGATGATCTCAGAGCTGTCGGTTTCGCCCAGCGACACCGGCAGGCCCTGCTCCATCAGGTCTTTGCCGCTGATTGTGGTTGCGGGCGATGACTCGTCTTCGTAGTTGAGATCGTACTGTGCTCCCGCGTCGAGGCCCTTGAGCTTGAAGGCGTTCTTGGTCTCGGGGCTTCTGGGGCGGAAGGCGAAGACGGCGCCGCGGCCGCTCTGCTTGTCGAAGTACTGCAGGCCGTCCCAGTTTGCCCCGTCGGGGCGCGGCGAAATGTGAAACAGGTCCGCATTCTCAATCAGCGGGCGGAGCTTCTGCTTGTAGGTCTCGAATTGCCGCCGCCCGACGGCAGTCTGCTCGGGCGTCCAGCGGGCCATGTTGAGCATGATCGTACACCAGCCCATCATGCCGCTGCGCAGCATGTACTTGAAGTTGCCGATGGTCTTGCCTGGATGGTTCTCGACATAGGACTCGCACATCGAGGCGGGCATGTAGTACACGCTGTCGTGCAGCGCCCGGCGGTTGTTGAGCGGGTCGTAGTGGTCGGTGATGCTCGTGTAGTGCGTGCGGCGCAGGATGCCGTAGTCGAGCATCTGCGCCCCGTTGACGCAGTTCTCAAACAACAAGGTGGGGTTCTCCCGCCGAAGCGTGTCGTAGACTTTGTAGTAGCCCATCGCGGCGTGGTACGTCACGTCGATGCGCGACTCAGTGTGCAGGTGGTCGCCGCGGCGGCAGTGGTCGACGATCATCCGCTGGTCGTGCTCGAGCAGGTCGAGCTTGTACTCCTTCACGCAGCGGCGAAGCTCGCGCGTGCACCAGTCCACGGCGCGCGGATCGCCCAGGCACACGTCGGCCCCGACGAACGCCTTGGTCTTCCACTTGGGTGAGTAGTCCTTGGTGAACCAGGGCTTCATCTTTTCGTTATGCACGCTCAGGGCGGTTTCGTCACCGGCGGGATACTGCGCGACGCCGCCCTGCGTCCAGGCGATCCACAAGCCGAACTTGAGCTTCTTGGAGTGGGCGTAATCGGCGATGGGTCCCAGGCCCTGCGGGAATTTCCCGGCCTCGGGGTTCCAGTCGCCCACGCCGCGGAACCAGCCGGCGTCGATGTGGAACATTTCCAGGCCGGCCGCGGCGCTGAGGTCGATCATGCTGCGGGCGAGCTTTGCGTCGACGGCCATTCCGCTGCCCCAGGAGTTGTTCACCAGCACCGGCAAAACCGTGCCGGGCGCCGGCGGGCGGACGTGGGCGCTCACCCAGCGCCGCAGGCGGTTGGAGCCGTCATCTTCGTCGCCCTGGTAGCAGCCGACAAACACCGGCGCCGGATAGAACGCCGCTCCCGGCGCGACGCGCGTGCGGTACTGGCCCTCGGACTGGTCATCGCGCCCCAGCCCCAGCACGGCCTTGACGCGCGAGGGGCTTTCGCCCTTGAGGCCGATCTTTACCAGGCCCGAGAAGTCGATGCCCATGTAGACGCCCTCGCGGCCTTTGCGGTCCAGCAGCGTCGTCCAGGGCATCGGGTCGTTGGGCCGGCTGGTATCCTTCGAGTACGGCCACGTGATCCCGCTGATCAACTCTGCGCTATAGCCTGCCGTCACAGGGCTCAGGTGCGTGCCGAAGCGGGTCGGGATCGACGCGCCCTTCTCGACCCACAGGTGCTCCAGGGCGGCGCCCTCGGCTGCGCGGAGGTCCAGCGACAGGCTCTTTTGCAGCGTCAGCGTCACTGGCGCCGGGCCGCGATTGGTGATCGTCAGGAAATGCTCAACAGGCCCGGGGCCGGGGAACGCCTCCCAGACGCTCATGAGTTCCATCGCCGGCGAAGCGCACTCGAAGACGAACTCGACGCGCTTGGGCGGGCCGTCCTGCGACGAGGCCTTCTTGAGCTTCCACGTCAGCGGCATGCTCTTGCCATCGACCTCAGCCGCCGCCAGCAGCGGTAGCGGACTGGCAGCCCCGCCCAGCCAATCATGCCCGGTAGCCGACTTGAGGCTCGTGACGGCGATAACGCCGTCGGCGGCCTCGACTGTGACGATCGTATCGTCGCTGCCGAGGGTGAACTTCTTTGGTTCCGCGGCAGTGGCGGGACTACTTGCAGCAATGACAGCCACCAGTACACAGGCACAAGCGGGGCTCCGGCAAGTCATTGGACATCCTTTCTCAAACGTTCTTTGGGGCGATGACGCCTGCAAGATACGCATGGTTTATGGGCCACAGAGACGCAGAGCTCACAGAGCCGGGAGAAGTTAAGGCCGCCATGTCCGTATTCTTATAACCATCTTCTCGTTTTTCTCTGTGTCTCTGTGGCCCAACTTCTTTGTCCGTCCTCAGCGTCCCCAGCGACCTCAGCGGCCAAATATAAAACCCGCCCGCACCGCCGGATGGCCTGGAGATGTTATCGCCAAAAGCATCTTCAGGCGGCGTGGAATTGCTGTTGACGTGTGGTATACTGTGGGATTCTGTAATCATGGGTAAGAGCCTTAAGACATCCCGAGCGCGTGCCAAGGCCCCCGCGCCAGAAGAGCCCGTCATTTCACTGCCGGGCGAGGTGGATCAGCCGCCAGCCCAGCCGCAGCAGGCCCCCGCCGAGCCGGTCTGCCCGCCGCCGGTCGAGGCGCCCGCCGCGCCGGCCGATCCGGATGCCGCGCACTACAGTGACGCTGTCGCCGCGGCCGCGGGTCGCGAGATCATCGTCCGCGGCGCGCGTCAGCACAACCTTCAGAACATCGACGTTCGCATCCCGCGCGACAAGCTGGTGGTGATCACGGGCCTGTCCGGCAGCGGCAAGAGCTCGCTGGCGTTCGACACGCTCTACGCCGAGGGGCAGCGAAAATACGTCGAGAGCCTTTCGGCGTATGCGCGGCAGTTCCTCGAGCAGCTCGGCAAGCCCGATGTCGACCACATCGAAGGCCTGCCGCCGACGGTGGCCATCGAGCAGCGATCCGGCGGGTCCAACCCGCGCTCGACGGTGGCCACGACGACGGAGATTTACGATTACCTCCGCCTGCTGCTGGCCCGCGCCGGTCAGCCGCACTGCTGGATCTGCAACCGTCCCATCAGCTCGCAGACCGTCTCGCAGATGGTCGATTCGATCATGACCATGCCCGAGGGCACGCGGTTCATGGTGCTGGCGCCGGTGATTCGCGGGCAGAAGGGCCAGCACGCCGAACTGCTCAAACACGTGCAGCGCGAGGGCTTCGTGCGCGTGCGCATCGACGGCACGCTTTACGACCTCAAGGAGCTGCCCGAGCTGGCCAAGAACAACAAGCACACCATCGACGTCGTCGTCGACCGCCTCGTGATGCGCCCTGGCGTGCAGATCCGCATGAGCGACTCGATCGAGACCGCCCTGAACCTGGCGGCCGGACTTGTCGTGATCTGGCACGAACCGATCGCGCATGACGTCCAGGGAGCACGCACAACCGAGTTGTGCGTGGCACCCGGCGAACCCGGCGATGCACCCGAGGACGACGGGGTGCCACGCACATCTCCGGTGTGCGTGTCGGCGACACATGCCAACGGCAACGGATTTGACGAGTGGATCGACCTGCTCTTCTCGGCGACGTATGCCTGCCCCAAGCACCCCGAGGCCTCGCTGGCGGAGCTCTCGCCGCGGATGTTCAGCTTCAACTCGCCTTACGGGGCGTGCGAGTCATGCGACGGCCTGGGCACAATCCTCGAGTTCGATGTGGACCTGATCGTGCCCGATCCGACCAAACCGCTTTCTGAGGGCGCCATCGACGCCTGGCGGCATAGCGGCAAGCGGATGAACATCTACTACAACCGCATGCTGCGCAAGTTCTGCAGCCGCTACGGCGTGGCCGGCACGACGGCGTTCAAGGATCTGCCCCCGGCCATCCAGAAGAAGCTGCTCCACGGCGACGGCGACAATTTCGAGGGCGTGGTGCCCAACCTCACCCGGCGCTGGGAGACGACCGACAGCGAGTTCGTCAAGGCCCGCATGCACTCATACCTCTCCGAGCAGCCCTGCCGCGCCTGCCACGGGGCGCGCCTGCGCCCGGCGTCGCTGGCGGTGACGGTCGGCGGCAAGAATATCCACGAAATCACGCACATGAGCATCGCCGCGGCGATGGAGTACTTCGAGGGCCTCGAGCTCAACGAGGAAGGCACGGCCATCGCCAAGCCGATCCTGCGCGAGATCGACCACCGCCTGCGATTCCTGTCGGACGTGGGCCTGCAGTACATCACGCTCGATCGCACGGCCGCGACGCTTTCAGGCGGCGAGGCGCAGCGCATCCGCCTGGCCACGCAGGTCGGCAGCGGGCTGGTGGGCGTCTGCTACGTGCTGGACGAGCCGACGATCGGCCTGCACCAGCGCGACAACCAGCGGCTCATCCGCACGCTCAAGCACTTGCGCGACATGGGCAACTCGGTGCTGGTCGTCGAGCACGACGAAGAGACGATGCGCAGCGCCGACTGGCTGATCGACATCGGCCCAGCCGCCGGCCGCCACGGTGGGCGCGTCGTCGCGCAGGGCCCGGTGGACGAAGTGTGCCGCTGCGAAAGCTCGATCACGGGGCGATATCTCTCGCGGCGGCTGAAGATCGACATCCCCGTCAAGCGGCGCGACGTTTCGGTGCAGCGGTGCCTTGAGCTGCGCGGCTGTCGCGAGAACAATCTTAAGAATATTGACGTGCAACTGCCCCTGGGCGGGATCGTGTGCGTCACGGGCGTCTCGGGCAGCGGCAAGAGCACGCTGGTGAACCTGACGCTGCTGCGGGCGCTTCGCCGGAAGCTGTCGGCCAGCGGCGAAAGGCCCGGCGCGTACGACAAGATCCTGGGCACCGGCAAGGTCGACAAGGTGATCGAGATCGACCAGTCGCCCATCGGCCGCACGCCCCGCAGCAACCCGGCGACGTACACCGGCCTGTTCGACTTGATCCGCCAGCTCTTCACCAAGACGCGCGAGGCCAAGATTCGCGGGTACAAGCCCGGGCGCTTCAGCTTCAACGTCAAGGGCGGGCGCTGCGAGGCCTGCCAGGGCCAGGGCACCAAGCGCATCGAGATGCACTTTCTGCCCGACGTGTACGTGACCTGCGCCGAGTGCAAGGGCACGCGGTACAACCGCGAGACCCTCGAGGTGCGCTACAAGGGCAAGAACATCGCCGACGTGCTGGCCATGCGCGTCGAGGAGGCGCTGGGCTTCTTCGACAACTTCCCCAAGATCAAGCAGCTCCTCAAGGCCATCAACGACGTTGGCCTCAGCTACGTCGAGCTGGGGCAGAGTTCGACCACCCTCTCCGGCGGCGAGGCGCAGCGCGTGAAGCTGGCCGCCGAGCTGGGCAAGAGCGCCACCGGGCACACGCTGTACGTGCTGGACGAGCCGACGACGGGCCTGCATTTCGCCGACATCCACAACCTGCTCAACGTGCTCAACCGCCTGGCCGACATGGGCAACACGGTCATCGTGATCGAGCACAATCTCGATGTGATCAAGTGCGCCGACTGGATCGTGGACATGGGCCCTGAAGGCGGCGACGCCGGCGGCCGCGTGGTCGCCGCCGGCACGCCAGAGCAAGTCGCCCAGACGCCCGGCTCCTACACCGGCGATTTCCTCCGCGAACATCTGTAGAAGAGGGAACCGGAAGTCGGGAACAGGGAATTGGGGAAGACTGGTTGCTCTGAGCCTCCAAGAGGCTCGCTCAATTCCCGGTTGTGGCTGGCGTGGCCTCCCGCATGGCCTTCAGGTCTTTTTTAATCTTGCGGCGGCAGAACCAGACCAGCAGGAATACGGGATACGTCAGGGAGGCGGCCCCGGCGGCCATGCCGGCGATGTGCCCCAAGCGAAGCAGGGCCGTCATGGAGGAATAGTCTGCCAGCACAAGCTGCACAACCGTGCCGGCGACGGTGGTCAGAATGTCAAGGTACGCATAGAGCAGGTGGATCCCCCGTGAGTGGCGACGACGCTTGACGAGCAGGATCCCACCGACCACCAGCATCGCACACATAGCAACCGACACGATGCTGGCCACAAACACCCAGTTGCCCCACCAGGCGGGCATGTATTCAAACAGGTCCTGTTCGTCCGAGCCGCCGTTTTGCGAAATCTGCCCGGTGAACGCCGCGGCAATAGACCCCATCACTCCTACGGCGCCCCAGACGATCGAAATGATCCCGATGACCATCGGCCAGACCGGCTGCGTCGACGGGACACGAACGCCGACCGTAAGGGGCGGAGGCGAAACGCTGTTGGACGTGCTGTTCGACACAATGGCTCCGTTGCCCCGGGGCGCGGCTACATCGCGGTCACGTGGCTGCGAATCTTGGCGCGGCTGAACCAGACGATCAGGAAGATCGGATAGGCGACGCTCAGGGGCATGGCTGCAAACCCGATGATCGTTCCGAATCGCAGCGGCGCGGGCATGGATGAAAAGTCGAGGGCGGCGACCTGCCCGCACAGGTTGACGCTGGCGACGACGATGGCCGCAAGTGCGTACACCAGGTGAAGCATCCGAGCGACGGGGCGGCGCTTGAGCAGCCTGATCCCGCCGATGAGCAGGCACGCGCTGGCGCCGAGGCCGATGACCCCGAGGATCGTCATGAAGGGCCTGTACCAATCGGCGGCATAGTCGTAAAGGTTCGGAGCCGTTCCGAATTTGGCGATGGCCCCGGCGGTCAGCACGCCTCCGAGCCCGCCCAGCACGGACAGCGATCCCAGGATGGTTGAAATGATGCCGATGACGATCGGCCAGACCGGCCTGGCCGGCGCCGTCGGCCAAGCGTACTGCTGATACATCGGCGGTGGCACGTTGGGAACGTTGCCTTGCGACATGGCTGCTCCTTGCGGTTAGAGTCTGGTGCCCGGCGAAAGGCGTCGCTGCCCCGGGCAGCGGCTATTCCTTAATGGGCTTACCGAGCATGCTTTCGACTTCGGCGAGCTTCTGCTTCATTAGCTCGGGCGTCTTGGCTTCGAGGTTCAGGCGCAGCAGGGGCTCAGTGTTCGACGCCCGCACGTTGCACCACCAGTCGTCGTACTGGATGGTCACGCCGTCGAGGGAGTCGATCTCGGCGTCCTTGTAGCGGGCGGTGACTTCGTCCATCTTGGCGGCCTTGTCTTCGGCGCGGAAGTTGATCTCGCCGCTTTGGCTGTAGCGTTGGAGGGGCTCGACGATCCGGCTGAGGGGCTTGTCCTGAGCGGCCAGCATGCTCGCGACGGTGGCGAAGGCGATGACGCCGCTGTCGCAGTTCCAGTTGTCGCGGAAGTAGTAGTGCCCGCTCAACTCGCCGCCGAAGATGGCGTGCGTGTCGGCCAGGGCTTTCTTCATAAAGGCGTGTCCGACTCGCTCGCGGCGGGCCACGCCGCCGGCGGTGCGGACTTCCTCGGCGACGGCGCGACTGCTACGCAGGTCATACACGATGGTGGAACCGGGGTGGTCTCGCAGGAAGTGCCGCCCCACCAGGGCGGTGATCAGGTCGCTGCGCACGGCCTGGCCTTTTTCGTCGATGAACATGCAGCGGTCGGCGTCGCCGTCGAGGCAGATGCCCATGTCGGCCTTGTTGGCGACGACGGTCTTCTTGACCTGGGCGAGGTTGCTCTCGATGAGCGGATTGGGCTCATGGGCGAAGCCCTTGCCGATGGTCCAGTTCAGGGGCACGATCTCGATGTCGCTGTCGGAGAATATCCGCGGGATGCACTTGCCGCCCATTGAGTTTGAGCCGTCGACGACGATCTTCAACCGCCGCGGGGTGCGCAGGAACCGCAGCACGTGCTTGCGGTAGTCGCCCCAGAGGTCCACGCACTGGGCCGAACTGGCCACCGACGCCCCTTCGGGCATCCGCGTCAGCATCGAAACCATGTGCTTGATCTCGTCGAGCCCCGACTCCTTGCCCACGGGCTTGGCCTTGGCGGCGGAAATCTTGAACCCGTTGTATTCCGGCGGGTTATGCGAGGCCGTGATCATCACGCCCCCGCACGAGCCGAGGTGATTGATGGCGAAGTACACCATCGGCGTGTCGCACATGCCGATGTCGATGCAGTCGATCCCGCTGGCCGTCACGCCGTTGATCAAGGCCGTCATCAGCGACTCGCTGCTGGGGCGCATGTCATAACCGACCACCAGGCGGTTGCTGCTGCTCATGCCGCGGTCGTAGCCCGAGAGCTTGCTGCGCATGTACTGGGCGGCGGCGTGACCGATGCGCCAGGCGAGGTCTTCGGTGACTTCCTTGCCGTAAATGCCTCGGACATCGTATGCCTTGAACACCTTGTCGAGAATCTCAGCGGCCATCGGGACCGTCCTTTCCAATGCCCCAGGCGAAATCTTATGGGATTATTATGTTTGACGCGGAAAAATCAAATACTTATCTATTATATGTAACCGCCTGAGGGATGCGCGCCACAGCAATACAATACCCCAAGGATGATTCGGGTTTTTGACGATAGCGGTAGAGGAAAACTATGAACTACTTGAGATTATGGACAATCTCGCTGGCAGTGGTGCTGGCGACGGTGCAGGCCGGATGCGTCTCACCTGGGGAAGTCGACCAGGACGTCATCACCCGATATCAGCAGGCCATGCTGGCCCGCAGCCCCGTGGCCCGCGAGGCCTCCGAGGGAATCAAGTCGCTCCAGCCCTCCGGCAATACCGGTCCGACCGCCGCGGTCGTCAAGGACGCCGCCGGCCAGAGCGCCGTTCTCATCACGCTCGACGATGTGATCAAGTGGACCCTGGCCAATAACCCCGACATCGCCGTCGTCAGCTTCGACCCGGCGGTCTCCTACGAGCAGATGGTGGAAGCGGCCGCCGCGTTCGACTATGTGCTCTTCGCCAACGCCAGCAAGACTTACACCGACCAGTTCTCCCTGGCCGGGCGCTCCAGTTCGGCGATCCCCGCGGCGTCGACGGCCAATGACGCCAACTTCGGCATCAAGCAGACCACCGTCACCGGCGCGCAGTGGTCGGCCACCTTCGACGTGCCTCGCACGTACAACGACGACTACGCCCCGGGGTTCCACGAGGACTGGCAGCCGTCGCTGAACCTGACGGTGACGCAGCCGCTGCTGCGCAACGCCTGGCCGACGTTCAACCTCGCGCAGCTCCGCATCGCTCGCGTCAACGAGAAGATCACCACGCAGGCGTTCCGCCAGACGGTCGAGCAGTCCGTCACCGACGCCGTGGCCGCCTACTGGAACCTCCATCAGGCCCGCCGCAACGTGGGCGTGCAGGAAGAGCTCCTGAAGATGACCGAGTCGACACTGGAAAAGGTCAAGGCGCGCATGGCCGTCGACGCCACCATCATCCAGCTCTCGCAGATCCAGTCGGCCCTGGAAACGCGCCGCTCCCTGCTGGTGCAGGGACGCAAGGCCCTGGGCGACGCCCAGCAGGTTCTGGCACGCCTGGTGGGCAGCCGTCAGGTCAACGTCCTGAGCTACAACGTCGTCACGCAGACCCTGCCCGTCACGGCCAAGGTCGAGATCAACACCACCGACCAGTTGCTCACGGCCCTGCGGTACAACCCGCTGCTGGAACAGGCCCGCCTGGCGCTGCAGGTGGCCGACATCAACGTCGACGTCGCCAAGAACCAGACCCTGCCGGTGCTGAACTTCACCGCCGGCACGTTCGTCCAGGGGCAGGGCAACAGCTTCCACTCCGGGATGGACGACCTGTGGCACTCGGAGATGGTCGGCTATAACATCGGCCTGCAGTTCGAGTATCCCATCGGCAACCGCGCCGCCGAGGCGGAACTGCGCCGCCAGCGCCTGCTGCGCCTCAAGCAGATCGCCACCATCCAGGCCAACGCCGACACTATCGCCCTCAACGTCGGCCAGCAGATCCGCCAGATCGCCTCGACCTACGAGCAGATGCAGGTGCAGCAGAAGGCTCTGGAATATTCCCGAACACTGCTCAAGGCCCTGGAAGACAGCGAGATCAAAGGCCGCCTGACGCCCGAGTACCTCAACGTCAAGCTCAACGCTCAGGCCGACGTGGCCCAGGCCGAGTTGCTGGTCATCCAGGCGACGGTGAATTACAACACAGCCCTGATTCAACTGGCCCAGCAGACCGGAACGGTGCTGGAGTTTAACGGCGTGAAGATGGCCCTGCCGGCCATCCCCGGCGGCCTGCCGCCAGCCAAGAGCGAAGAAGCCACCTGCCCGCAGCGCCTGATCGGCCAACCCGCCAGCGCCCCGCCGCAGAAGACCCGCATCCCGCTGAATAGTCGGTAAAACAGTGATCGGTAGCCGGTAGCCCGTAGCCGGTCGGTCGTTCTGTTAGCAGTCGAGCTTGCTCGACGGGTTTCTTAAGAACGCCAGTTACATCCACGAACCTGTCCACCGTAGCCTTGGCGAAGGCGGCGCGCCGTCCCCCGGACACGCACAATGGAGTTGTGTGTTGCACCCGGTTCCTGTTTCTTTCCCACTGGCTACAGGCTACCGGCTACGGATTACTGTTCCTTGCCCGCATTGCCCAATTGCACGATGGCCAAGGCGGTGGAGATATCGTTGGCCACTTCGTAGATCTTGTCCAGCCCCGTCACCAGGAACACGCCCCAGACGTGCGTGTTGATCCCGCACAGGATCAACCGCCGCTGGCTGCTCATCATCATCTTGCGAAGACGAAGCAGCTTGGCCACGTTGGAACTGTTGATGAACCCCACGGCCGTGAAGTTGAGCACCACGTCATTGGGCGTGCCTTCGAGGTTGTCCATCAGGGACGAGAGATCCTCGGAAAACTGCGGATCGTCGTTGAGCTCGACAACAGTGACCTCGTCCGACCAGTTCTGGATACCCATGCTAGCGGCCCTTTCGTAACTATGATCAAGATTACTATCGGCACAGCGGGCAAGTCAACTGGTAGAAAACAGATCCTCGATCCCAGGTCCTCGGTCCCAGGGAGAAAACACAGGACAGTTTTATCTTTCCCGAGGATCTGGGACCGAGGATCCAGGATCTGTTTCTTCCCCTACTCCAGCGTCAACCGCGTCTTGCCGCCGCGGCAGTTGACGCGCAGAACGCCCTGGCCGGCGAGGAATCCGCGGATGCAGTTGCCGGCAAACTCCGCACGCCAGCCCCCGGCCAGCGCGGTGTCCGCCGAGTCTTCCTGCTCTCGCAGCACGCAGCGAACCAGGTCGGCGTAATCCTTGCGAGTCGCCAGCAGGGCCGGGGCCATGTTTCCGCCCAGACACAGCGACTGCCCCAGGGCCGACGCCAGATCGATGAGCATCTGGTCGACGCTGTCCTCGCCTGTGCGGGTGCGGTCTGGCGGAGGGCAATCCTCCTTTTCCGCCCCAGCGCCGCGCTCGATCGCCGCGATCATCCGCGGGGCGTGGCGATCGGCCACCGGCCGAGGAAGACCGCGGATGTTTCGCACCCCCGCCGGCGTGAGCGGGCGGTACCGCGCCAGCGCCAGCAGCACCGGGTCGCGAAGAAACGTGCGCGGGGGCATGTTGTCGTCGGCGGCCGCGCCCTCGCGCCACAGCGCCAACTCCTGCAGCACGGCCAGTTCCTTGCGGTGCAGTTGCTTCCATCCGTGCACCTTGCGGTAGAGCAGCTTGCTGTCGGCGACGTACTGGGCGGGATGCTCGAGCTGGGCCATCTCCTGGGCCATCCAGTCGGAACGGCCGTACTTCTCCAGGCGCCGCTGCAATTCGGCGGCGATCCCCACCAGATAGCGCACGTCGTCGCGGGCGTATTCGAGCTGTTCGCCCGACAGCGGGCGGCGCGACCAGTCGCTGACGGTCTGGTCCTGGATGATCGCCTTGCCGGTAATGGCCTGCACCAGGCGGCCGTAAGAGATGGGGTAGTGCAGCCCGACGAGCCCGGCGGCCACCTGCACGTCGAAGATATTGGCGGGGGTTCGCTGCGACTGCAGGTAGCACAGTTCCAAATCCTGCTCGGGCGCGTGGGCGATCTTGCGGATGCTCGGATCGGCGACGAGCTGCCACAGCGGGGCCATGTCCGTCTGGAGCGGGTCGATCACCCAGACCTCCGACGCCGTGGCCACCTGCACCAGGCAGAGCTGCGGCAGGTAGCTGCGTTCGCGGATGAACTCGGTGTCGAACCCGAACACGCCCGCCGCGGCCAGGGCGTCGCAAACCTGCCGCAGAGCCCCCGGCTGGGTGACCATATCAACTGTAGTGTCAGACGATTTCATTCCACCTTCTGTTTTACCACAGCCACGCTTTCTTGGGGGAAAAACTTGTTTTCTTCCCTGCGACCAATCCGGCGGGTGCTATGGCGGCCGTTTTCCAGCCACCATGTCTCTGCCGCCTCGGCGTCAGACAGCGGGGGGAGGGCGTAGGTCTTAGGTCGTAGGGGATAGGCAGGGCGTCCGACGTGACCCCGACCTCAGACCTCAGCCTAAGACCTCCGACCTCCGACCCGACCCCTGTTGTATTTCCTTGCACTTTGTCGTACTTTTCACAGCGATTCTTGTTTTGTGGCACGGGCATCCCGCCCGTGCTCTTGCCGTGTGGCATGGGCGTCCCGCCCATGCTCCCTGCTGCACTTCCTTGCACTTTGTTGTACTTTTCACAGCGGTTGGCGGGAACCGCCGAACCGCCCCCTCCCGACGCCGGCGGGGAATCCATAGAGACTATAGCTATAAGTGATTGATATATAATGAGTTACAAAAGATCCTCGTCAGCGCGCCGTCATGACACCAATTTCGTCCGTTTCTTGCCTTCGAGCGGGGCTCTTTTCGCGGCGCGTCAAAGCCGCTGTCGCCGGGTTACAAAGGCGGACGGTCGGTACCTGCCCCTTTTCCGACGCCCGGAAATATTTCGCATTTTCCCCAAAGAAAATCCCCCGCCACGTCGTCTCACGATAAAGTACAGGCCGCCAGCGAAGGCCCCCGTCTGGCCGATACCGGCTCGTGAATGTGGCTCATCCGCGTTTAGGAGCGGCAGTGATCGTCAACGTGGCACATCCTGGGGTAACGTGCGGGCGCGACCCCGCCGGCGGGCACTACTCGTCGGCCGTGAGGTACGTCGAACGCAATCCCGTCCGCCCGGGCATGGTCGAGTGCGGCCGTCCACTGCGGGCGCCGCCCGGACAAGCGCCTGGGCGAGGCCGGGGCGGCTCTGATCAGCGGCGACTTCGAGCAGGCCGACGAGGTGGGCGACTGGCGGGCCTTCCTTCGCGACGAGGACGACGCCCCGCGGGTGGAGCAACTGTGCCTGCGCACCCGCACCGGCCGCCCGTGGGGCCAAGGCGCGTTTCTGGACCGCCTCGGCGCCCTGCTGGGCCGCCGCCTGCACCGCCAAAAACCCGGTCCCAAACCCAAAATGAAAGGCCGAAAAGCATATGTTCCATGGCGACTGGATGGCGGGCCCAATGATGAGCGAGTATGTAGACCAGCTATTTCCACGGCCATAGAGGATTGAAGCACCATGAGGCAAACCATAATATTGTGCGGCCTTCTGATACTTGGTATCTTTTCGGGTATCCGGGGACAGCTTACACGTTTTGGGGAGGTAGGCAGGGGCGTCGCGTGACGCGATGCTCACAGGCGAGACGCCCGTGCTGCGGCGGGAGGGCCGCCATTGTGCCGCCGGGGGGGCACTGCCGGAGTTGCCGGGGCCGGTTCTGAAAAACTGTAAAAGCGGCAGCTATGACTGTCGCACTGCATAGTCTTCTGCTCTCCACGGTCGCCGGCGGGCTGGCCGTATTGACTTCAAGCCGGGAAGAGATTTGCCACAAAGGCCACAATGAACACGAAGAAAGTGAAGAGACTCTTTTGTGGCCTTTGTGATCTTTGTGGCAAAGTTGCTCGGCCCCGCCATGCCACCCGCCGGTGGACAAGGGCGGCTCCGGTTCTTATACCCGTCTTCTCGTTTTTCTCTGTGCCTCTGTGGTAAGTTTCTCAAAATCTGCGCATAAAAAAAGGCGATCGGAGAAGGAGCCGACCGCCCTTAGAGGAAACCAGGTAACCGCTAGGAGGAGGCGGCTACCTTGTCTGGCAGCGGGAGGAGGGGCCCGCTACCACTTAGGTTGGCAACCGGAGGAGGGGCCGGCTACCATTTTCTGGAGTAATCGGTGGAGGAACCGACGACTCCTGAGCAGAGGTCTTTGGTTGTCAAGCGTCAGTTTCTTATCGGCAAGGGCCGCTTAGCTTCCGCAACCCTTTTCGATCAACTGATGGAGGCAATATACCACGGGTTCTTTTTTTGGCGTTTTGACGGTAATGCATCACTTTGCAAACATCGCGGATTTGCCTTAAAACAAGCTGAAAACCTCTCATTCGCTCTTCAAAAAGTCTCCACTTTTTCCTCAAGAAAGAGGTGTTTGCTCTCCGCCTGAGTCGCTGCCTGGGCCATCGCCACGGCCTGGCGGCCGTTGTGTTCGCTGATGCGTCGCTGCCCGCTGCCGTTGATGAAGGCGATCTGGTCACTTACCAGGTCGCGCACCGCCTGGGCGTAAAGAGCGGATTTGTCGGCAAAAGGTTCGTATTCCAGCCTGATGCGGCGCGTCAGACGATGGCGTTTGCCGCGGCCGACGAAGTCTTTGCCTTCCAGTTCCTCGGTCAAGCGTACCTGGGCCTTGCCGCCGCAGCAGCGGACCAGGTCATCGACGCCCGCATCGTCGACGGCCGCGTCGATTGTCAGCTTCAGCGGGATCCAGCCCTCGACGCGGATGTCGCCGGTCTCCATCACGAGGCGATGGTCGGTTCGGTCGAGCGGGCCGATCTGGTCGAAGCCGTGGTAATGGCTGGCGATGGCGCCGTTGTCGTGCACGGCCACGCACGTGACGCGGTCCTGCTGGTCGGTATGGTCGCGCGTTTCGGCATGGGCGTAGACGATCTGCCCCTTGCCCAGCCAATAGTCGTAGAGGTCGAAGAAGTGCACCCCGTGCTCGATGAAGATGCCGCCGGAGATCTCTCGCTTCCAGAACCAGTGCTCGCGGGGCAGATTGCTGTCGGAGGCGCAGTTAGTCAGCCGCGCCGAGAGGACCTTGCCCAGGCGGCCGCTGTCGATGACGGCCTTGACCGCCTCGGTCACCGGCACGTAGCGCATGACGAAATTGACCGGGCAGATGACGTTGGCCCCGGCGGCTGCACGAAGGATCCGGTCGGCCTGATCGGTGTTCAGGGCCAGAGGCTTCTCGCACAAAATGTGTTTTCCGGCATTGGCAGCCGCCAGGGCCAATTCGTAATGACTCGATGGGGGGGAGGCGATATGCACCATCTGGATGTCGTCGTCGGCCAGCAGGGCCTGCGGGCTGTCATAGGCCCGCAGACCGAAGCGTTTGGCTGCCGCGTCGGCGGCCGGCTCAAGCACGTCGGCCACGCCCGCCAGTTGCACCTGCGGCAGAGAGGTCAGCGCATCGAGAGTAAACTGCCCGAACCCCCCGCAACCGATGAGTCCCCAGGTGATGCGATCGTTACTGGCCATTGCTGACTCTCCTGAATACGGGATGGCGCATGAATGGATGGATGGGAACTCTGCGTTGTCCAATCATCCATCCATCCATCCATCCCCTCCCCTGAGCGTCTCTCCCTCGTCTCTGCTAGCTTGACTACCCGTCCTTCCCCGTGCGATACTAAGAATCTTATACCGGGCTGGGTGCGGGATAAGGGTTATCGGTCGGACGATTGCCCGGAGTAGTATTCCTTGCCTCTGATTTGGGCAGTGGTTGATGATCAAGACCTTCGGCAAAATCTTCATCAAGCTTATCGGCGGGACTCGCAACGAGCGCCTCGTGCGATCGCGGCTGCACTACGTGCGTCAGCGGATCAATCCGCTGGAGGAGCAGATCCGCGCGCTGAGCCCCGAGGCGCTGCGGGCCAAGACCGACGAGTTCAAGCAGCGTTTCGCCGCCGGCGAGTCGCGCGAGCGGATCAAGCCCGAGGCCTTCGCCGTCATCCGCGAGGCCAGCCGCCGCGCCCAGAACCACCGCCAGTTCGACGTGCAGCTTGTGGCCGGCATGGTCCTCGACGAGGGCGCCATCGCCGAAGAGGCCACCGGCGAAGGCAAAACCATCGCCTGCTACCCGGCGATGTACATGGCCGTGCTCGAAGGGCTCAAGGTCCACCTCGTCACGCATAACGACTACCTCGTCCGCGTCGGCGCCGAGTTCGCCACGCCGATCATGAATCTGCTGGGCGTCAGCGTCGGGTTCATCACCGCCGACATGCCCGCCTACGGTCCCGAGGCCGCCGCGCGGCAGGCGTCGTACGCCTGCGACATCACCTACGGCACCAACAGCGAGTACGGCTTCGACTTCCTGCGCGACAACATGAAGATGTCGGTGGCCGAGCAGGTGCAGGGGCGGCTGGACTTCGCCATCATCGACGAAGTCGACAGCATCCTGATCGACGAGGCGCGCACGCCGCTGATCATCTCCGGTCCGGCGTACGGGCAGACCGACCGCTACCGCAAGGCCGACGCCGTCGCCCGCGAGGTCATCAAGCGCAACCGCCCGTGGGACCAGGCCAACCGCCGCGTCGAGGCCGTCAAACGCGAGCTCGGCGCCCTCGAGGGCGAACTGGGCAAGCTCAAGGGCGACGAGCGAAAGAAGATCGAAAACCGACTGGACGCCAAGCAGAAGGAGCTCGAAGAGGCCCAGGCCGAAGAGGCCCGCCACGACAAGCTCTACGAAGTGCAGATGGACAAAAAGTCCGTCCATCTCACGCACGAGGGCGTCAGCGTGGCCCAGGACATCGCCGGCGTGGGCAGCTTCTACGTCGGGGCCAACATGGAATGGCCGCACCTGATGCAGCAGTCGCTCCAGGCGCACCTGGTCTACGAGCTGGACAAGGACTACGTCGTCCGCGACGGCACGGTGGTGATCGTCGACCAGTTCACCGGCCGACTGATGGAAGGGCGAGAGTGGTCCGACGGGCTGCACCAGGCCGTCGAGGCCAAGGAACACGTCACCATCAAGGAAGAGAACCAGACGCTGGCGACGATCACGCTGCAGAACTTCTTCAAGCTCTACAAGAAGCTCGCCGGCATGACCGGCACGGCGATGACCGAGGCCGGCGAGTTCCGCAAGATCTACAAGCTCGACGTGATCACCGTGCCCACGCATCGCCCGGTCAACCGCGTCGACCACGAAGACCGCATCTACGCCGAGATCGACTCCAAGTTCGACGCCGTCGTCGAGGAGATTCACGAGTACTCGCTGAAGGGCCGTCCGGTCCTGGTCGGCACGACGAGCATCGAGAAGTCCGAGCACCTCTCGAACCTGCTCCAGCGCCGCTACGGCATCGAGCACCGCGTCCTCAACGGGCGCATCCAGGACGCCCTGGTCGAGGGCGAGATCGTCAAACTCGCAGGCCTGCAGCACCCGCTCAAGAAAGACTCCAAACAGATGGTCGGCAACGTGACCATCGCCACGAACATGGCCGGGCGCGGCACCGACATCAAGCTCGGCCCGGGCGTCGTGTGGGAAAACTGCAAGGTGCCGCCGGCCGAGAAGCTCACCGAGTTGGGCGTGGCGTTCGATCCGCTCTACCCGCCAGGCGTGACCAAGTGCTGCATCAACTGCCAGCAGTACAACCCCGCCACCGACTGCGCCCACTGCTTCAAGCCCAAGATCGACAAGGATTTTCCCCTCCGCGGACGCACCGACTGCCGCGTGGTGGTGCCCTGCGGGCTGCACATCGTCGCCACGGAGCGTCACGAGGCGCGGCGCATCGACAACCAGCTTCGCGGGCGAGCCGGCCGCCAGGGCGACCCGGGTTCCAGCCGCTTCTTCCTGTCGCTGCGGGACGAGCTGCTGGCGATCTTCGCCGGCGAGTGGACGCTCAAGGTGCTGGGATGGCTGGGCCTGCAGGGTCAGGAGGCCATCGAGCACCCGCGCGTGAGCAAGGGCATCGAGCGGGCGCAGAAGAAGGTCGAGGAACGCAACTTCGACATCCGCAAGAATCTGCTCGAATACGACGAGGTGATGGACTTCCAGCGCCGGGCGTTCTATTCGCAGCGACAGCGCATCCTCGAAGGGCGCGACCTCGAAGGCCTCCTGATGGACATGATCGCCCCGACCGTGTCCGAGGGCGTGGCCAACTATCTCGACCCCAGCTTCCACCGCCGCGGCATCGCCGAATGGGCCGCCACGACCCTGCAGATCAACATCACCCCCGACCAGGTCAAGGCCGACACGCCCGAAGACCTGCCCAGCCTCGAAGAAGACCTGCGCCGCCTGGCCAAGGACGAGGCCGTCAACGTCATCACCACCACCCTCGGCGAGTACATGGACGAAGAGTCCGACCCCAAGGAGTGGGATCTGCGGGGCCTGTCGAGCTGGGCCATGAGCCGCTTTGGCGTGCAGCTTTCGCAGAACCAGCTCCGCAAGATGCAGCCGCACGAGGTCGAGGAGTCGCTGCAGCAGGCCGCCGCCGAACGCATCGACAAGCTCGACCTGTCCGAGGTCGCGCGATACCTGCGGCCGGACCTGGACAAGGAGGCGCTGATCGCGTGGG
This sequence comes from Phycisphaerae bacterium, assembly GCA_039683615.1. Classification (GTDB taxonomy): domain Bacteria; phylum Planctomycetota; class Phycisphaerae; order SM23-33; family SM23-33; genus JAJFUU01. Next base: position 76,427 of record JBDKRA010000020.1, on the reverse strand, counting down.
CGGCCGACAAGTTCTCCATCGTCGTGAGCATGGAAGAGCTTGGCGAAACAATCGAGTCGGCCACCGAGATGCTCATCGGCAAACTCAACGCGTCGTACCGCCGGCGCGAGATCGAGTATCCCGTCGAGTACGCTCTGGACATGACCGTCGCCAAGACCGGCACCGACAACGTGTACGCCCTCAAGGATCTGGTGGACTGGGCCAACGCCAAGTACGAGGCCGGCCTGACGGTCGAGGAACTCCAGGGCAAGAGCATCCAGGAGATTCACCATCGCTTGGTCGAGCTGTCGCGGCAGTGGAACGAGGGCGGGCGGCTGGAAGAAGCCGTGCGCGCGGCGCTGGGCAGCGACCCGAGCAAGGAAAAGGCCATCGAGTTCGCCGCACGCCGCTTCGGCGCCGAACTGACGGAGGCGGACTTCGACAGCGACATCACCGGCCGCGTGATCCACGCCGGGCGAACGTACCTGCGTCGCGAGATGACGGAGCTGGAGCGGTACGTCTTCCTGCAGATTTACGACATCGCGTGGAAGGACCACCTGCTGGCGATGGACCACCTCAAGAGCGGCATCGGTCTGCGCGGCTACGCCGAGCAGGACCCGCGCGTGGCGTACAAGCGCGAGGGTTCGCTGCTGTTCAACGAGATGATGGAGGCTGTGCGCGGCCGCGTCAGCTCGATGATCTTCAAGGTGCGTCTGGCCGCCGGCGAGGAAGTCTCCAGCGTGTACCAGGTATCGTCGGCCGCCCACGAGCAGTTGGCGGGCTTCGGGCACCTCAGCGGCGAGGGCCAGCGCGCCGGCGAAGACCAGAAGGTGCTGACGATCCGCCGCGACGAACCCCGCGTCGGCCGCAACGACCCCTGCCCCTGCGGCTCGGGCAAAAAGTACAAGAAGTGCCATGGGAAAGACGAGAAAAGCTAGGTCCTAGTTCCTTGTTCCTAGTGAAGAAACAAAAGACTCCAGGAATCAGCTACGATAGAGGTAGGATAACCAGGAACTAGGAACCAGGAACGAGGAACTTCTTATGGCACACGACCCTATCAGCGATCGCTTCGCGAAGAAGCAGAACGAGAAGAAGTTGACGGACCTGTCCAAGGCCGCCCGCGGCAAAGATGACGTGGCCGCCGAGGAAGAGTTGATCAAGAAGACCGAGAAGGTTCAGCCGATCAAGGCCGACCAGCAGGTCGATCGCAACGCCCCCTGCCCGTGCGGCTCGGGCAAAAAATATAAGAAGTGCTGCGGGAAAGAGTGAGAAGCGAGTTCCTAGTTTCCAGTTCCTCGTTCCTAGTGTAGAGACTTGGAACAGTGGCACTAGGAACTAGGAACGAGGAACGAGGAACTAGGAACTACAAATTCATGCCTCCACAAGTATGCAAACTAGCCTTGGAGGACGGCCTGGTCTTCACCGGGACGTCGTTCGGTGCGGCCGGGACCAGCGAGGGCGAAGTCGTCTTTAACACGGGCATGACCGGCTACCAGGAAGTTCTGACCGATCCGTCCTACAACGGGCAGATCGTCACCATGACGTATCCGCTGGTCGGCAACTACGGGATCAATACCGAAGACATCGAGAGCTACAACACGCGCGTGCAGGTAGCCGGGTTCATCATCAAGGAACTCTCGCCCGTCGTGAGCAACTTTCGCGCGGACAAGACGCTCCACGAGTACCTTGCGGCCGCCGGTGTCATGGGTCTGGCCGGAATCGATACGCGGGCACTGACGCGGCACATCCGCATCACCGGGGCGCTCAACGGCGTGCTGAGCACCGAGATTCTCGACGACGCCGAGCTGGTCAAGCGGGCGGCGGCGATCCCCAGCATGGCCGGGCTGGACCTGGTCAAGGTCGTCGCCCCGGCTGAGGAATACAAGTGGGCCGACGGGTACTCCAGCAAGTTCGCCCAGGCCCATCGCGAGCATGGAGCGAAAGTCTACGACGTGGTGGCCATCGACTGCGGCGCCAAGACCAACATCCTGCGCAACCTCGTCGAGTGCGGCTGCAATGTTTCGGTCGTGCCCGCCGCGGCGACTGCCCAGGAAATCCTGGCACACAAGCCCCAGGGCGTGTTCGTCTCGAACGGCCCGGGCGACCCGGCAGCAGTCACGTACACCATCGAGTCGCTGCGCGACCTTCTGGGCAAGGTGCCGATCTTCGGCATCTGCCTGGGCCACCAGATGCTGGGCCTGGCGCTGGGGGCCAAGACGTACAAGCTGAAGTTCGGCCATCGCGGCTGCAATCAGCCCGTGCGCAACCAGTCGACCGGCAAGGTCGAGATCACATCGCAGAACCACGGTTTCGCGGTGGAGGAGAAGTCGCTCATCGCCACGGGGGCGGCCGTGACGCACATCAACCTCAACGACAACACGGTTGAAGGCTTCACGCACCCCGACAAGGCGCTGTTCAGCGTGCAGTACCACCCCGAGGCCAGCCCCGGCCCGCACGACGCGACATACCTGTTCGACTGCTTCCGCGACATGATGGAAAGCGGCAGCGCCCCGACAGGCCAGCAGATGCACGCGGCGCAGGAGAAGCTGGCCAAGGCGGGGCAGAAACAACAGTAGCCGGGAGCCAGTAGCCAGTAGCCAGGGTGCCACGCACAACTCCGTTGTGCGTGTCCCCGAACTTGAGGCGCCAAATTGGCTTCTCGAGAATAGAGGAAATCTTGAGACCACAATTTGTGGTACCAAGTTTTTATGAGACACAGAAGCAATGAAGGATCTTGAAAACATCTTTCGCGAGATCGTCCCCGCCGGGGTGGACTTCTGCTCGCTGCGACACGTGTGCAGTGACGGACGGTCTCTCATGGTGCGACAGGATGTTCCTGAGGCGCCGGGTTTGAGTCATGATGAAGGGGCGATGATTACCGTCATCGCCGGCGGGGGAATCGGATATGGCGCGACGTGCGATCTGTCGCGCGAGGGACTCAAGAACGCTGCACAGCAAGCTGCCGACTGGGCGCGACACACCGCAGGGCGATGCGTGACGAACTTCAGTAAACTGATTCCCGCCGCCGTTACGGGGGAGTATCGCACCCCCGAGGAGACGCCGTGGGCGTCGCTGTCGCTGGCGGCGCTGCTGGATGTGCTGACCGAACAGTCGCGGCGGCTCAAAACTGCGGAGTGCATCGTCGACTGGATGACGGCCGTGCGACACTGGAACTGGCAGACGCTGCTGCTGACGACGGCGGGCACGCGCGTGCGGCAGTCGTTCTCGTCGGCGGCGGTGTTCATGTCGGTCTCGGCCAACCGCGGCAGCGACACGCAGACGCGCACCCTCGGCGGGCATGGGTACAGCCAGCAGGGCGGGGCGGAGGTTCTGACGCGGTGCAACTTCACGGGCGCTGCGCCGCGCCTGGCGGGCGAGGCCATCGAGCTGCTCGATGCCCCCAACTGCCCCAAGGGTTCGATGGACCTGCTGATCGACAGCGATCAGATGGTGCTGCAGGTTCACGAGTCGATCGGCCACCCGCTCGAGCTGGACCGCATCCTGGGCGACGAGCGGAACTACGCCGGCACGAGTTTCGTGACGCTGGACATGATCGGCACGTACCGCTACGGCAGCGATCTGCTCAACGTGTTCTACGACCCGACGTGCGCGTTCGCCAACGCCAGCTTCGGCTGGGACGACGACGGCGCGCCGGCCCGCAAGACCGCCATCATCGAAAAGGGCATCCTCAAGGGCGTGCAGGGCGGGGCGTTCTCGCAGGCCCGCGCGGGGCGCGACTCCGGGACAGCGTCCAGCCGCGCATGCAACTGGAACCGCCCGCCCATCGACCGCATGGCCAATCTCAACGTCGAGTGCGGCCAGGCGAGCCTGGAAGCGATGATCGCGGCCGTCAAGCGCGGCGTGTACATGAAGACCAACCGCTCCTGGTCGATCGACGACAGCCGCAACAAGTTCCAGTTCGGTTGTGAGTGGGCGAGGCTGATCGAGGACGGGCGGCTGACGACGGTGGTCAAGAACCCCAATTACCGCGGGATCTCCGCCACGTTCTGGCGGAATCTCAAGATGGTAGGCTCTGCCGCGACGATGGAAACGCTGGGCACGCCCAACTGCGGCAAAGGCGAGCCCAATCAGTGTGTCGGCACCGGCCACGCCAGCCCGGCGTGCCTGTTTACCGACGTTGAAGTTTTCGGCGGGGCGTAGCACGGGCGTCCCGCCCGTGAGTGGCATGGGCGTCTCGCCCATGCTCCCGGTTTTGTGGCATGGACGTCTCGCCCATGCCCCCAGACCGTTCGGATGGTCAGGGACACGCACAACGGAGTTGTGCGTGGCACCCAGCCGGGCTTTGGTAAGGATGTGAATTGTGCAGCAAGTATTCTACAAACTGGCCGACAGCCTGGCGTCCTTGGCGAAGCCGGATGAGGTGCTGCTGGCGAATCTTGCCGGCGAGCGGTCCGACTTCGTCCGCTTCAACAAGAGCGCGGTGAGGCAGCCTGGCAGCGTGCTGCAGCAGTACCTGCGGCTGGAACTTGTCCGAGGGCGCCGCCACGCGTCGATGACGATCATGTTTTCGGCGGACGATCGCACAAACTGCGCCTCCGTCGCCAAGGCGGTGGCCGACCTGCGTTCATCGCTGGGCGAACTGCCCGAGGATCCGTATCTGCTCTTTGCCGAGCAGGTCCACAACACCGAACAGATCGGCCCCGACCGCCTGCCCGACGCCGCCGATGCGGTGGACGCTGTGCTGGCCGCCGCGGGCGGACTGGACCTGGTTGGGCTTTACGCCGCCGGCGAGATCACGCGCGGGTTCGCCAACTCGCTGGGCCAGCGGAACTGGTTCTCGACGCACAGCTTCAATCTCGACTGGAGCTTCTACCACGCCGCCGACAAGGCCGTGAAAACGCAGTACGCCGGATTCGCCTGGGACGCCGCCGCTTTCGGCGACAAGATGGACCTGGCACGCCGGCAGCTCGACGTCATGAAGCGCCAGCCCAAGACCGTGCCTCCGGGCGAGTACCGCGTCTACCTGTCGCCGGCGGCCGTGGGCGAAGTCATGAACATGCTCTGCTGGGGCGGGTTCGGCCTCAAGGCCCATCGCACGCGCACGACGAGCCTGCTCAAGCTCATCGAAGGCGAGCAGACATTCGCCCCCGGCGTGGCGTTGACGGAAAACACGCGCGAGGGCCTGGCGGCGAACTTCTCGGCCGAGGGGTTCATCAAGCCCGGTTCAGTCTCTCTGGTCCAAGGCGGCCGTCATGCCGGGGCGCTGGCCAGCCCGCGCTCGGCCAAAGAATACGCCGTGCCCACCAACGGCGCCGATCGCTGGGAGAGCCCGGCGTCGCTGGACATGGCCGCCGGCGAGTTATCGCTGGCCGACGTGCCCGCGCGCATCGGCGAGGGCGTGTACGTCAACACGCTGTGGTACCTGAATTATTCCGACCGCCCCGGCGGGCGCATCACCGGCATGACGCGTTTCGCGACGTTCTGGGTTGAAGGCGGCCAGATCGCCGCCCCGCTGAACGTGATGCGCTTCGACGAGACGGTCTACCGCATGTTCGGCCGCAATCTGCTGGGCCTGACCGCCAGCCGCGACTTCATCCCCGACAGCGAGACCTACGACTCCCGCAGCACCGCCTCGATGCGCCTCCCCGGCGCCCTGATCGACAACTTCGCCTTCACGCTGTAGAAGCGCATCAACGCTTCCCGCCGGGGGCGCAGGAGCCTTTCATTTTGCGGGGTTTGATCGCCTTGTGACCGCAGGTGGCTTCCCTGCGAGCTTCCTCATGTCATCGTCTGCCATTTCGCAGGGACAGGACTTCCTGTCGGTATTGGCTGATGCGTTGGCGCATTTGCGTGAGACCGGTGGAGGACAGGCCCAGTTCGGAGTTGGCTTCAATGGTGCGCCGGGCCTGTTCGAGGTTGCTGTCGGCCAAGTTGAGGAACTTCAGGCAGGCGTCGGCCTGCTGCTGAAGCTGCAGGCGCGTGGAGTAGCGGAATCGCAGGGGGTGGTTGGCGGCCGCCTGAGCGAGCATGGCGTCGGCCTGGCGGATGCTCTCTTTGATGCGGTTGACATCGGCGGCCATCTTGCGTTTCCACGCCGCCGCCACGCCTCGGGCGTCGCCCAGGCCCTCCTGCCAGGCCTCGACGCCCAGCAGCTTTCGCACCTCGTCGAGCGTATCGGCGGGTCCCTTGGCCAGACCGACCTCGACGGCCTCGCTGGCCGAAAGCGTCAGGATGGTTCCCTTCTTCTTGATGACCTTGCCGCCGGCCGGCTGATCGGTGACGCTCTTGCGGCCGTCCTTTTCGACCAACGTGAGCTGGCAGTCGGTCTGCATCATGCCTTCGACGAGTTTGGAGTCGTGTCCGGCGGCCTCGACGAACGTCTTGCACTCGGCGCGGACGATGGACTCGAACTTGGCGCTGATGTTGGAGGGCGTTCCCTGGGGCGTGAAGGTGAAGACGACGGCCCCGCCGATGGTGGCGGTGGGGGCGACGATGATCTCCTTGCACGACATGGCGAGGATGGCCGCGCACGAATGCGCCCGCCGCACGTAGGCGACGATCCGCATCGGGCGGAATTCCTGGAGCACCTTGAGCATGTCGAAGAGGTCCTCGACGATCCCGCCGGGGCTGTCGATCTCCAGCACCACCACGTCGGTCTTGGTGTTGCGCGCCAAGGTGAGCATCTTACGCAGCAGACCGGCCGAGACGTCCATGCCGATGGCGCCCTCGATGGGCACGACCATGTAGGTGGGCTTGGACGGGTCGATCTCCCGTTGCGGCGGGGCGGCCTGCACCACCACGCGAACGACGTTCTTGGGGTCAAACGACTGCACGCCGATGACCTTGCCGTCCTGCGTCTGCACCTCGAACAGGACTTCCTTGGTGGACTGCTGCACCAGCCGCCCCTGAAGCTGCCTGCCGCTGTCGAGCACGAGCGTGTCACCCCGGGCGGCAGATTGTGCCGCGGCCGCGACCATGCAAAATATAAATATCTGGACCCGCCCCAGCGACCCGGTATGCAAGGCTTTCGCCATATTGTTGATTCTATAGTTCGCTCCCTGCATGACAAGAATCTTTATCAGAGCGCGAGGCGAAAAGGCCTCTTTTTCCTTGCAAAAACCGTCCCGGAGTGGTAAAAGAAAGTACTGCAAGTGGAGTTCGGTGAGAGGAGAGGGTGATGATCATCGGAAGAAGCAGAGGCCTTTTTTGTATTGTCGCCATCTTCGTTTTTGCCCTGCTTTTGGCGGTTCCTGCGGCGCGAGCGAGCTATCTCGACGACGTTGGCTACACGCAACTCGTTGCCGAACTTGGCGCCGGCGTTCCCACCGGGGCCGGCATTACCATCAGCCAAGTCGAGGCGCTCGACTCTTCGGGCTATTACACTCCCAACACAGCCATCTTGGCCTTTTCCGGCAAGGTTTTCACGCCGAAGTTCGACGTGTACTCAAACCATGCGACGACGGTCGGGACGTACCTGTACGGCAATAGCGGCATGGGCAAAGGCGTCACCGCCATCAATAACTGGGAGGCGAACAACTGGTTGCAGTCAGGCTTCCTCAAGACCGGTACGACTTCGGCCCCAGTTGTTGAGACCCAGCGAGTACAGAACAGCAGTTGGGTCGGCAGTTTCGGTGTGGGCAAAGAAGCATACGATATCGACGCCCTGCGGCGATTCGACTACACGATTAACCGCGACAACTACGTTGCCGTCGTGGGCCTCAATAACGGTTCAGGCACGACCGTGCCGAGCTTGCTGGCCTCGAGCTACAACGCTATTGTCGTCGGCGTCAGCAGCGGCAACCACAGCCGCGGCGGCACGCGCGTCGAGACCGCCGGCCGCGTGAAACCCGACATCGTCGCCCCGGCTGCCTATACCAGCTACGCCACGCCGATCGTGGGCGCGGCGGCCACGATGCTGTTGCAGACGGCCGACAATACTCCCGCGCTGGCCAATGCGAGAAACTCCGAGGCGGTCAAAGCAATCCTGATGGCCGGAGCGACCAAGGAAGAGTTCGCCAACTGGTCTCGCACCACCACCCGCCCGCTGGACGCCGTGTATGGCGCCGGCGAACTGAACGTCTACAACAGCTACCACATCCTCACTGCCGGCGAGCAGGAAGCCAGTACGGTTTCCGACGTTCAGAAAAATGGCTGGGACTTCTCCAGCACGCCTGTTACCAGCCAGATGAAGTATTACTTCTTCGACGTAGCGGCCGGAACGGCCCTGAGCGATCTGTCAATCATCCTGACATGGAACCGGGTCATCGCCGACACGATCAACGGGTCCAGCTGGGGCGATCCCTCGTCTACGCTGGCCAATCTGAATCTGTGGCTTTACTCTGCCGACGGGTACAGCCTGGGCTCGCTGCTGGACAGCAGCCAGAGCACCGTCGACAACGTCGAGCACATCTACGAGACCAACCTCGCGGCCGGACGATATGCCATTGCCGTCAACAGCAACACGGCGGCCACGGATTTTGCCCTGGCGTGGCGCAGCACGCTGATCACCATCGACATTCCCGAGCCCTGCACGCTGGTGCTGCTTGTCGTCGGCGGGGCGGTCTTGGCGCGCAGACGCCGCATGGCCGCATGATGTGTCCGGCGGCACGGCAAGTCTTATACTCATCCTGCTGCTGTGGCACATCGACGGCGATGCCGTTAGAATAAGGCATCCTCACACACAGGAGATGCCCGATGATTGCGCGTTCAGTTATCAGCTCGCTTACGATGACGGCCCTGGCCGTGTCTGTCTTGAGTCTCGCCGCAGCGACGCGGAACAGTTCGGCCCTGGCCCAGGAGGAGGCCCCTGCCGCTACGGTGGGGGTTCTGTATCCGGTCGAGAAGGGCGGCAAGTGGGGGTTCATCGACGCATCCGGCCAGCTTGTGGTTCGGTTGCAGTACGCCTGGGCGGGGACGTTTTCGCAAGGATTAGCGCCCGTGCGGGCGTTTGAGGGCGAGCGGGTGCAGATCAAGGGTGGCGTCGGCTACGTCAACGCCGCCGGTCGGCAGGTGATAGAGCCCCAGTTCGATCAGGGCGGATCTTTTGTCGGCGGGTTGGCGCCGGTGCAGATGGGCGGCAAGTGGGGATACGCCAACCCGCAGGGCAAGACCGTGATTGCCCCGCAGTTCGACTACGCCGGTTCCTTCAGCGGCGAGCTGGCCCCGGTGCGCGTGGGACGACAGTTCCGGTATATCGACAAGACCGGCCAATCGCCCAGCCGCATGCTCTATTCCCAGGCCAACGACTTCGCCGAGGGCCTGGCGCTGGTCATGGTCGGCAAGGAATGGCGTTTTATCGATGAATCCTCCCGCACCATCATCCGCCTCAACGTGCAGCAGGCCGCGAGTTTCTCGCAGGGCCTGGCGGCGGTGCAGTCGCAGGGCAAGTGGGGATTCATCGACAAGTCCGGCGCGTATGTCATCAAGCCGCAGTTTGAACAGGCCGAATCGTTTTCCGATGGTTTGGCCATGATCGGCCAAGGCGGCAAGAAAGGCTTCATCGACGCCACCGGGCAGATCGCCATCAAGCCGCAGTTCGCCATGTGCGGCAATTTCTCATCAGGTCTTGCGGCGGCCTTGCTTGAGGGCAACAAGTGGGGCTTCATCGCCAAGAATGGCGCCGTGGCCGTTGCCGCCCAATACGAAGCGGTCACAGCATTTCAGGGCCCGCTGGCGGCGGTGTTTCCCAAAGAAAATCAGATGCTGTACATCAACGCCGAGGGCAAAACGGTCTGGCCGTGATCGGGTCGGTTGATGGGAAACGCGGCGCAGGCACGACTTCTCCCGGTCAGATCAGTGAGACCGTCAGTCCCTGGCGGCTGACCTGGAAGTCATAGCACCGTCTTTGTGGCTGCCGCGGGTCGCTCAGGAGTCCGCAGGCGCGGGTGGCGTCTTCGGAGCTCTTGCAGACCATGAGCAGAAATCCGCCGCCGCCGGCGCCGAGCAGCTTGGCCCCATGCACGTGGGGCTCGACGCGCGACAGCAGGTCCTCGATCTCGTCGTTGGCCGCGTGGGCGTCCAGTTGTTTGTTCAGGCGCCACGCCTGGCCGATCAACTGCCCCAGCCGCGGCAGGTGGCGCTCTTCCAGTGCCGCGGCCATCGGGCCCGTCAGGGCGCGGATCTGTTCAAGCGTGGCCGCCACGCGGCGGTCGCGATTCATCCATCCTTCGACGACTTCCTGCAGAATGTTGCGGGCCAGGCGCGTGATGCCGGTGTAATACAGCAGCGTCAGGCCCCCGTTGCTCTGGGGGTCCAGCGCGTCGGCCGGCAGCGGGCGGATGTGCGGGTCGCTCACCAGCCCCGGCTCGGTCGAGATCAGCTTGACGCCCTCGACGCCGCCGCCGATCTGGTCCTGCCAGCCGCCTCCTGCCGTCATCGCCTGCTCCAGGCACAGCACCTGGTGGAACAATTCGCGGCGTTCCAGCGGCCTTCCCTGCATCCGCGCCAGCGCCGCCAGCAGCGCCGATCCGACGATGCTGCTGGTGCCCAGGCCGCTGCCCTTGGGCACGGCGGAGTGCGTCTGCAGCTCGATGCCGCCTCCAAACGATTCGAGCATGCCCTGCAGCGTCGCGCCGCCGGCCCCTTGCGGGGCGAAGCCGCTCAAGGCCAGTGCGGCCTTGGCCAGCGAGAACTCGCACGCCGGGTCGCGATAGTCCAGCAGCTCCTCCCGCGTTGCGATGCGCAGCGTCGTGCCCTGGTCGAGTGACGAAAGCGTGATGACCGGCTCGTCCGTGAGGCGCAGTTGCACGCGGATAGGCATGCGGCCTTCGAGCGTGACGGCCGCGTTGATCACCCGCCCGCCGCGCTGGAGGGAGTAGGGGGGCGTGTCGGTCCACCCGCCGGCCAGGTCCAGCCGCGCCGGCGCCTGGGCCACCACCGTCTGCCCCTTGGCGATGGCGCAGCGCGGCGGCGGCAGGGGTGGGCGGCTTGAGATGATCGCCAGCCCCAGGTCCTCAAAGGCCGCCCGGCGCAATTGGGCCGACCACTCCCGAACGCTCGTCGTCGCGACCGGGGCCAACGACATCTGCGCCAGCCACTGCCGCAGCTCGATAGACGCCCGCGACCCCAGCCCCGGCAGCACGCGCGCGATCGGCACGGACGCGTCGCCGGGAAGCCCTTCCACCGCCGTGGCCAGTTTGTGCAGCCCCTGGCCGAAGTCGAGCCAGCTTACGGCCGGCGGCGAGTGACGCTGTTTTTGCATCAGTCGCGCGTGATCGAGAATGTCCAGCACCCAGCCCGTGCAGTCGTCGCAGCAGCGCCACGCGAAGATCAGGTCCGTCGCGGACAGCGTGCTGTCGCTGTCGAACAGGCGCCCGACGGCGCCGCGCAACTGCTCGACGTGCAACTGGCGGCGGCGCTGGTGAAATGCCGCCGAGTCGATCTGCAGCGCCATCTCGGCCAGACTGTAACGATCGGCTTCCAGATAGGCCTGCTTCTGCTGGGCGGTGGCATTGTCGGGCTGAAACATCCACAGCCAGTTTCCCCAGGCCTGCGGCTGTGCCGCGGCGGGGAAAAGTCTTGCCTGCCACAGCGTTCGCTCGCCCGGCGATGCGGGGAAGATATCCGCCTCGGTCGCGCCAACGGCCGTCAGCCACTGCGCCAGCGGGCGGCCGCAGAATGTCGCGCCGCCGTCGAGGGTCCGCTTGAAATCGTCGCCCAGGGCGTAGCACCGCACGAACCAGGCGGGCTTGCCCTGGCGGTCGGCGCCGGCGGCCACATCCAGGCAGGCCTGCGGCGGCAGATGCAGCGGCGTTGGCACGTCGACTCCGATCAGGGCGTTGTCGCCCGCCAACTCCACGACGGCGTCGATGCGGCAGCCTTCGACCCAAGCCGGTCCGCCGCTGAGGCGCCCGCGAGGGCCTGTCGTGCTGCACATCATCAGCCGATGCTCGACCGGCGTCGCCGCGCCGCTCCGCGCGAGCAGATGCAGCCCGCTGGAGATCAGTTGCCCCGTCGTGCCGAAGTGCAGAAAGGTGCACTCCTCAAGCACCTGTACGTTGAACGGCGCCGGCGAGACGGCCTGGAAGATCTCGCCCAGCGCCGCCTCGCTGCAGCCGCTGCCGGCAGCCGCCGCCGATTCCGCCAGCCGCTCCCTCGACGCCTGCAGCCCCATCGCGCAGCAGATCTCGCGATAAAAATCCAACCCGCACGATTCGATGGCCGCGGCGACAGGCCCGCCCCATGCCAGCCGCCCATCGGCGCTGCCTTGAGGCCCAACCAGGCCCAGCAGCGCTGCGGCAAAGTCGGCGTCGAAACTCATCACCCCGATGTCGAGCATCGCCCGGCCGTCGGGGCCGATGGCCCCGCAGCGCTGCTGCTGCTCGGGCGTGGGCTTCTGAAGGAAGAGGCCGACGCCCCCGTCGCTGGAGGCGCAGTACACGCCGTGACGGGCGGCCAGGTCTGGCGGCGCGGGCGCGGCCAGGCCGGTCAGACCGGGACGGTCCAGCCGCACGGCGGCGGGGTCGAACAGCAGCAGCACGTCGCCGGAAGCGATGACGAACTGCCCCACACCGCTGCATCCGGCGGGTAACGCCAGGTAAGTCGGGAGCTGGCGGTCCAGCAGCGTCAGCGGCAGGGCGCTGTCGCGCGGGCCGGGCATGGGCACGAAGACCTTGCCGCAAGGGCCATACGCCGCAAGCCTCCGCGAGTCGCCCCCGCCATGAATGATCAGCACCCGCAGGCGCCGCAGTTCCTCCAACCATCGAGCACGGTCGGCTGCCGCCGAACCCAGCCGCCGGCCCAGCAGAGCCATCAGGCACCAGATCGTGCTGCCGCCCGAGCCGACGCGGCGCCCCATCGGGTCGGCCACCACCAGTGCCTCACCCGCGCCCGCCAGAAGGCCAAGCTGCATCCGCTCGCGAAGCTGCGCCTCGTACGCCGCCGCCTGGGCGTCGTTGCCGGCCGTCACGATCAGGTAATCCCAGTTGTGGACTGATGCCATTGCCAACTCCGCCATAATAGTACCGCCAGAGCGAGCGGCCTTTCCAGCATCGACTGGCAGAGCCGCCCGCGGCACGGCCATGACGCCCATGCCACAATCTTTTCGGCCTTGTACTTTATCGCGAGTAGGATAGTATCCAACTAGTGAGGTTTCCCCCGCCGCGAAATTGAGCAAAGAAGGAAGCACGATGATTTATCGCACCCTCGGGCGCACCGGTCTGAAAGTTTCACAACTGGGCTTCGGCTGCATGCGCCTGCCCGTCGTGCAAGAGGGCGACGCCCAGCACGTCGATCGCTCGGCGGCGGTGGAGATGATCCATGAGGCCTTCCGAGCGGGCGTGAACTACATCGACACGGCCGTGTTCTATCATGGCGGCGAGAGCCAGATCACCGTCGGCGAGGCCCTCAAGGGCTGGCGCGACAAGATCGTCGTCTCGACCAAGAACCACTACTACGGCGAGGACGAGAAGGAATGGTGGGGCCATCTCGAAACCAGCCTCAAGAACCTCCAGATCGACTGCATCGACATCTACAACCACCACGGGATCAACTGGAAGGTCTTCTGCGAAAACGTGCAGCCGCGCGTGGGGGCGTGGATCCTCAAGGCCCAGCAGCAGGGCCTGATCAGGCACATCTGTGCCTCGTTCCACGACGACAACGACGGCCTCATGAAGCTCATCGACAGCGGGTACCCCTCCGTGATCACGCTGCAGTACAACATGCTCAACCGCGCTCACGAGGAGGGCATCGCCCGCGCGCACGAGAAGGGAATCGGCGTGGTTGTGATGGGCCCGGTGGCCGGCGGGCGGCTGGGGGCCTCCAGCACCGTGCTGGAGGGGCTGATCCCCAACATTAAGCGCGTCCCGGAACTGGCGCTGCGGTTCGTGCTGGCCAATCCCAACGTGTCGGTGGCGCTGTCGGGCATGAGCACGCTTCAGCAGGTGCGCGAGAACGTGGCCGTCGCCAGCGACCCGGTGGCGCTGACAGCCGCCGACCGCGAGGCCATTGTCGCCCACATGGCCAGGCTCAAGAAGCTCGCGGAGTTGTACTGCACCGGCTGTCGCTACTGCATGCCCTGCCCGGCCGAGGTGAACATCCCGTCCGTCTTCGACAAGTTCAACACCGGCAACGTGTACGGCATGTGGGACATCGCCCGCCAGGGCTACGCCAACATCGGCGTGGCGTGGGACCCCGGCAAGCGGGCCGATGCCTGCACCCAATGCGGCAAGTGCCGCGAGAAATGCCCGCAGAAGATCGACATCCCCGCCCAACTGGAAAAGGCCCACGAACTGCTCAAGGGACGGTAGCCCGGAACCGGGAATCGGGAGCCGGGAAGGCAAGCACGTGGTTGCAGAGCTCTCACGTGGGGGTAATAATACGCATGCCATGAACGGCAAGAACACAAATGAATCGGGGTGGCCTGTGGATAACGACAAGGCGATGGTGCCATCCGGCAAGGGAGAGATCGTCCTTTACCAGACCGCCGACGGCAACACCAGGATCGAATGCCGCTTCCAGGATGAGACGATCTGGCTGAGCCAGGCGACGATGGCGGAACTGTATCAGACGACCAAGCAGAACATAAGTATACACCTAAGCAATCTTTATGAAGAGGGGGAGTTGGACGCGAATCGAGTAGTAAAGGAATACTTTACAACTGGTTCGGACGGCAAGAGGTACAGCGTTCTTCATTACAGCCTTGATGCTATTATTGCCGTTGGATATCGGGTCAGAGGCCAGCGGGGTACGCAGTTCCGTCAGTGGGCCACGCAGCGGTTGCGGGAGTATCTGGTCAAGGGGTTCGTGCTTGATGACGAGCGGCTGAAGAATCCGCCTGGGCCAGGCGTGCCGGACTACTTCGATGAGATGCTCGAGCGCATCCGCGACATCCGCGCCAGCGAACGGCGGATGTACCTGCGCGTGAGAGAGATCTTTGCGATGGCGGCCGACTATGATCCCAAGTCAGACCAGACCGTCGAGTTCTTCCAGATCATCCAGAACAAGCTGCACTTTGCCGCCACTGGGTTGACGGCCGCAGAGTTGATCAAGAGCCGCGCCGACCACGCGCTGCCCAACATGGGGCTGACCACGTGGAAGTCTGACGAAGTCCGCAAGGCCGATGTCATCGTTGCCAAGAACTACCTCAATGCTGCTGAGATCGACGAACTCAACCGGATCGTCGTCATGTGGCTGGATTTCGCCGAGGATCAGGCCCGTCGGCGCAAGCAGGTCTTCATGAAGGACTGGCAGCAGCGTCTGGACGAGTTCCTGCAATTCAACGACCGCAACGTCCTGACCCACCCCGGCAGCATCAGCAAGATCGAGGCCGACGCCCACGCTCAAGGTCAGTACGACCTCTTCGCCCAGCGGCGTCGGCAGTTCAAAGAGACGCAGGGAGAGCAGGAGGCGATCCGGACACTTCAAGACGCTGCGAAAAAACTGCCCTCACGAATGGACGCGGATAGAGACGAATGAGCAATCCCATGGGGGGTGCCATGGCGGGCGTTTCTCACCCCGCCATGTCCCCGGGCACTGGCTGCAAGCATGGCGGCTGAACAACGGCCGCCATGGCACCCAAACGCTACTTTTTCAGCACACCCTTGGCCTTGAGCATCGCGACGATTTGCTCGACGCACTGCTGCGTGGCGAGTTGGTCGGTGCGGAGGGTCAGGTCGGGGGCTTCGGGGGCCTCGTAGGGGGCGCTGACGCCGGAGAACTGCTTGACCTCGCCGGCCTCGGCCAGGTCGTACAGGTGCTCGGGGCTGCGCTGGCGGCAGATGTCCTTGGGGGCTGAGAGGAACACCTCCAGGAAGCGATCCGCTCCGATGATCGTGCGGGCGGTCTCTCGCATGGCAGCGTAAGGCGAGAGGAACGCGGCGATGACGACCAGGCCGCTGTCGTTGAGCAGGCGAGCGATCTCGGCACTGCGGCGGACGTTCTCGTTGCGGTCGTCGGCCGAGAAGCCCAGATCCTTGCTGAAGCCCATGCGGGCGTTCTCGCCGTCGATCACCACGCACGCGGCGCCGGCGTCGAAGAGCTTGCGCTCCAGGGCGTAAGCGGTGGTGGTCTTGCCGGCGCCGGTCAGGCCGGTCAACCAGATGGTGGCCGGAGAATGCTTGAGCCGCTCGGCTCGCTCGGCCGGGGCGATGAGGCTCGCCTGCGTGTGCACGTGCGTGCTCACGGGGGCCGTGACCTTCTTCTCGTCGCTGACCAGCAGTTCGTTGGGCAGGCGGTCCAGGATCATGCCGGCTCCGACGGTGCTGTTGGTCACGCGGTCGATGATGATGAACGCCCCCGTGGCGCGGTTGCGGTTATAGGCGTCGAAGGCCACCGGCTGGGCCAGCGTGATCAGGCAGCGGCCGATCTCGTTGAGGCGCAGCTCGGCGGCGTCGCTGCGGTGGAGCGTGTTGACGTCCACGCGGTACCGCAGTTGGCTGACCGTCCCGCCGACGAGGCGCGTGGTGTGCTTGATGGTGTAGGGCTTTCCCGGCGTCATCGGCTGATCGCTCATCCAGACGACCATGGCGTCGAGCGTGCGGTCGACGTGCGGGACGTTATGCACGTGCACGATCATGGAGCCGCGCCCGACGTCGACCTCGTCCTCGAGCGTCAGGCCGGCCGACAGCGGCGGGAACGCCTCGTTGAGCTCTACGCCGCCGGGCCCGAAGACGGACTTGACCCGTGTGCGGACGCCCGAGGGCAGGATCATGATCTCCTCGCCAGGCTTGACCGTGCCCGAGGCCACCGTGCCCAGGAACCCGCGGAACGTGCGGTCGGGGCGCAGGGCGTACTGCACGGGGAATCGCAGGTCGATCAGATTCCGGTCCGAGGCGATGTGCACCGTCTCGAGGTGGTTGAGCAGCGCCGAGCCCTTGTACCAGGGCATGTTCGTGCTGGGCTCGACGACGTTGTCGCCCTTGAGGGCGCTGACGGGAATGAACGTCAGATCGCTGACCTCGAGCTTGGCGGCGAACTCGGTGAACTCGGTGACGATCTTGCGGTAGACGTCCTGCGAGTAGCCCACCAGGTCCATCTTGTTGATCGCCACCACGAAGTGCGGAATGCCCAGCAGCGCCGCGATGAACGCGTGGCGCTTCGACTGCGTCATCACGCCGTGCTCGGCGTCGATGAGGATGATCACCAGGTTGGCCGTCGAGGCGCCCGTGGCCATGTTGCGCGTGTACTGCTCGTGGCCGGGGGTGTCGGCGATGATGAACTTGCGCCGCGGCGTGGCGAAGTAGCGGTACGCCACGTCGATGGTGATGCCCTGCTCGCGCTCGGACTTGAGCCCGTCAGTCACCAGCGCCAGATCGAGTTCGCCGCCGGCCGATCCGCCCAGCTCCGACGCGCTGCGCACGGCGGAAAGCTGGTCCTCGAAGATACCCTTGGACTCGTACAGCAGCCGCCCGATGAGCGTGCTCTTGCCATCGTCGACGCTTCCGGCGGTAACCAACCGCAGCATGTCTTTAGTTTCGTTCTGATGTAGTAATGTCTTAACGTCCATGGAACACCCGCTTGCGGTTTAGCGTCTTTTTAAGTCTCAGAAGTACCCTTCGCGTTTCTTCTCTTCCATCGAGGCGCTGCCGCTTTCCTGGTCCACAGCGCGGTTTTGCCGCTCGGATGTCCGCGCGAGCATCGTCTCTTCGATGATCTTCTCCAGCGTGTCGGCGTCGCTGGCGACCGCGCCGGTGCAAAGCTGGCAGCCCAGCGTGCGGAACCGCACGTTGAGGGTCTCGATCTTCTCGTTGGCCAGGGGCTTGTTGAGCTCGCCGGCCAGCAGCAGCATGCCGTTGCGGCGGATGACGGGGCGCGGCTTGGCGAAGTACAGCGGCACGATGGGAATATTCTCGACGAAGATGTAGTTCCAGATGTCCAGTTCCGTCCAGTTCGACAGCGGGAAGACGCGGAACGACTCCGCCCGGGCGCAGCGCGTGTTGTACAGGTTCCACAGCTCGGGGCGCTGGTTCTTGGGGTCCCACTGCATGAACTCGTCGCGGAAGGAGAAGATGCGCTCCTTGGCCCGCGATTTTTCCTCATCGCGCCGGGCCCCGCCGAAGGCCGCGTCAAAATCATACTTCTTCAGCGCCTCGATCAGCGCCGCGGTCTTGAGCAGGTTCGAGCAGAGCGTGCAGGTCCATTTTTCAAACGGGCCGATCTCTTCCAGCGCCTTGGTGTTGATGTGCACCAGCAGCTTGGCGCCGATGTCCTTGGTGAAGGCGTCGCGGAACTCGACCATCTGGCGGAACTTGAAGGTCGTGTCCACGTGCAGCAGCGGGAAGGGGATGGGTCCGGGGGCGAAGGCCTTCTGCGCCAGGCGCACGAGGACGGAGGAATCCTTGCCGACCGAGTAGAGCATCACGGGGTTGCGGCACTCGGCGACGACCTCGCGGAAAATGTGGATGCTCTCGGCTTCCAGTTGCGCCAGGTGTGTCAGGTTATACGGCACGGGAGGACCTTTGCTTCTTGGCCGGCGCGGGACCGGCAGGGATCATCTTGCGGCGGCGCAGATACGCCAGCAATCGCTGCGCGCATTGGGCGGCGGTGTACCTCGCGGTGTGCAGCACGACCTCGGGCTTGGCGGGCACTTCGTAAGGGGCGGCCGCCGCCACGCCGGTCATGTCGGGGATCTTGCCCTGTTTGGCCTTGCGGTATAGCCCCTTGGGGTCGCGGCGTCGGCACAGTTCGATGGGGGCCTCGACGTAGACCTCGATAAAGCGCCCGCGCGGGGCGGCCTGGCGCGCCTCGCGGCGGCCCTTGCGATAGGGGGAGATGAAGGCCGTGATAGTGATGACGCCGGCGTCGGCCAGCAGGGCGGCCACGTGCCCGCTGCGGCGGACGTTCTCGTGACGATCCTCCGGGGCAAAGCCCAGATCGGCGTTGAGCCCTTGGCGGAGGTTGTCGCCATCAAGCACGTAGACCAACCGCCCGGCAGTTGTTAACGCCTCTTCCAACGCGCGGGCGACGGTGCTCTTGCCCGAGCCGCTCAGACCGGTTAGCCAGACCACGCAGCCGCGCTGACCGAGCAATGCCTCGCGATGGCCACGAGAGATCGTGCCTCGGTCGGTCGTCAGATTGCGTGATTTTACCTCGGTCGCCATTCGAAAAACATTGTGGCCTGCCATGGTCCAAGTTTCAACTGTTTTCCACGTTTCGGGGCATGGGCGTCCCCCTCGACAAGCCCAGGGTAAAGCGCCCGTGCTATGGGGTCTTCACCTGCAAAACCGTCCCATCTTCCAGCAGCACGGTCTGCGAAGGATTGAGTTGGACGAGATCAATTGTCTCGATAGTCGCCCCGGTCGCCGCGGCGATGCGGTGCAGTTTGCCTGCCGACGGGATGATGAGATCGCCGCCCACGATGGCGCCCTGGCAGCCGGTTCCCTCGGGAAACTCGCGCGACCACAGCGTTCGCCCGCTGGCGATGTCCAGTGCGCACAGACGGCGTTGGTTGATCGTCAGCAAGACGTTGCCGACTGCGCCGATCAGCCTGTCGGAGGGCACGCCGATGGTCTCCCAGAGGTATTGCCCGCTGTCGCATCGATACGCCATCACGCCGCTGTGGTCGCGCGCGGCCACCAGCAGCGTGTTGCCCACCGCCAGCGGGGGCGAGCCCTCGCGGGCGAAGGTTTCCGATTGCGGGTCCACGTCCACCGTGCTGCCGTACGCGCGCACCCAGTCGACCGCGCCGTCGCGCGCGTCGCAGCGGGCGACAATACCCATGCTCGTCGAGCAAAAAATGGCGCCGTTGCGGATGGCGACCCCGCTGGCGCCGCGGGCCACGTCTCGCAGCGTATACGGTTGCCAGCCCAGCGATCGCCTCCAGAGCACTCGCCCGTCGCGGCCGTCGGCGCACACCAGCCGCCATAGCACCGCCGCGCCGGCTTCCTTGCCCGGGCCTTGTCCGGCGTCGACGCCCAGGCCGGTCGGCGTCGTCAGAACGTACACGCATGCGCCGTCGGCCACCGGGCGGCTCATCGGCACGAAATCCCTCCAGTCGTCACGGGCGTCGCTGCACCAGAGCGGCTTGCCCGTAGCGGCATCGAAGGCCGTTATCGCCGCGGCAGGCATGAGGCAGTAGACGACGCGCCCGTCCCCGGATAGCGCCGGCGATCTTCCGCAGTGCGCGGCGACCGGGCGGCGGTCGAACCTGGCCCCTTGAGGCACGGTCTTGATATAAGTGGCTGCAGCGGCAGCGCTCCACAGCGCGCCGGCGGGCTCGGACGGGGCGCATGTCCACGCCGGGCCGCTGCCATCGGCGTTGAACCGCGCCACGCGGGCGGCCGAGAGCACGAATAGCCCATCGCCGGTGGCCTGAACCTGATTGATCGGCCGCGCCGAGTGCAGGCCGAAGTCCTGCCGCGGGCCGTCAGGTGTTGGTTCATCACCCGGCCAGCCGGCGGGCAACTGGACCGTCCGGCGCGCCAGGCCGGCGAGCTTGACCGCGCCGGATGCCCCTGCCGACAGCAGGGCCTTCTTGATTTCACCAGCGGCAGCCTTGCCCCCGCGCCAGGGTAGTTGTGTATCATCCGGCACTGCCGCCATCGAGGCCGCAAGTAACGTGTCGCTGTTGCCTTGCTGGACGAGCGCCGCCCAGTGCAGGGCCCGGGCGTGCAAGAGCGTCTGGGCGTCGCAGGAGTGGTTCAGAACGTCGTTGATCGAAGCCAGCGCCCACTGGCAGCGGCCCTGCTGCAGGGCCTGCTCGGCCAGTTCCAGCAGAAGCGCGTGGACGCTGGGCGCCCAGGCATCGCGGCGGGAGAGTTTGACCGTCTCGTCGAAGTCTCCCAGGCGGCGAAATTCCGTAGTGAATCTCGCGGCATGTTCTTCCTGGGCCGTCCGCAGCCGGGCGAGTTGCTGCGGGGATAACTTAGCCAGAACGCCGCTTATGGCAGAAGCGTACGAGCTATGCAGCGATGGGCTGATCTCGATGTAGGCGTCGGCGTGGCCCAGCAGGTTCAGGATACCCTGCACGTCGTCGGGGTGGATCGTTTCGCTGGGCTCGATGGACTTGGCGACCCCGGTCAGGGCCTGCCAGCGGAGGGTGACTTCCGGGTTGCGGTCGGGCGGATTGAGCACGCCCAGCGGGCTGGTCTCGGGGTCGGGCCACCAGGGCAGGATGATCTCGCGGCTGGTTCGCGCGATGGTCTTGTACGCCTCGGCGTGTTTGGGCTTGTCGTCGGGGAACCGCTCGACCATCGCCTTGAGCAGCGCGATCTTCCGCAGGCCCAGGATAAACCGCATCGCGTCGGTATTGGAGGCGAGGTAGCTCTTGAGGGCCGGCGCCAGCGTGCTGCTGTCGGCGAGTTCCTTTTGCCACCGCTGCATGTTGGTCGTTAGCGTTTCATCCCAGGTCGCTTTGAACTCGATGTTGAAAGCCGCCCATTCCGGCGGCACCGAATCCAGCCCCGGCGGCGGCTGGAGATTGCTCAGGCAGATATTCTCGACCGTGGCGCCGGTGAAATTGCATCCGCCGGTCGAGCCGAACCAGAAACCGCTTATCGATTTGCCCTTGGTGTCGATGTAGCCCAGGAACCCGCTCTTCTTGGCCGGGTCATTCTTCGACCAGACATTTTCGATCGTGCCGCCGTCATGCGTCAGCACCGACTTGTACATCCCCGGGTTCCCCGAGTGCGACCAGTCCCAGCCGACGGCACAGACCTTGCCGCCGTTGATCGTGACGCTGTGGCGAAACCACGGCGCGGTCGTTCCGCTTCCCGTCAGGCTCATCGTGCCGTCCTTGGCTGGACCGATCGAGACCCAGCCTGGCCCCGTCGCCGTGACGGTAATCAGCCCCGCGTTGAGCGGGACGTTCTTTTCCACCTTCTCGTTGGCATATCGAATCGCCGTGACATGCTTGACCGCCGCCTCCCACTCGCTGCGATTGGTGTACTCCACTACCCCGCCCCGCGCCTGCCCGCAAGCTGTTACCAGCAGCAAGAGCGCCGGCAGAAAGGAACTCCTTGCCGCCAAAGGACCCGACCTCATATCTCTGGAGATAATATCCATGCACCGTCTCAATAGTCGCGCCAAGGAGCCCGCCACCTCCTCCTGCGAAGTAAATTCCTGCCCCTGTTATAAACCATCCAGTCAGACATTTGGGATGCTAAATCGCTTCCGACGGGCGGTAGTCGCGGGTGGTTACGTCTTCTTCTGCGCGGGCTTGAGGTATGAATCCAGCAGGTCCTTTACGGCCGGGTCGACCGGCCAATCGGCGCCGATGTCGATGATGCTGCAGTTGACCTCGGTGACCTTGGCGGCTGCGGGATCGTAGGTGATGACGCTGCGGCCGACGCACTGGCCCCAGAACCCGGCCTTGATGACGGTGGTGCGCCCCTGCACCCACTTGTTGCGGGCGTGGGTGTGGCCGCCGATGACCAGGTCGGGGGCGTTGTCGCCCCAGGCGGCGATCATTCGCCGGTCGCTGGCGTCCCACAGGTGCGAGATGAAGATGAACACGTCGGCCTTCTTGCGGATATCGGGTAGCACGCGCAGATAGCCCTCGCGTTCGTGGATCAGCGGCAGGGCCTCGCCGTGCACATGGTTGCCATACTGGCACGCCCCGCCGGCGATGCAGACCTTCACGCCGTGCAGTTCGAAGATGCGGTACTGGGCGATGTTCTTGGTCAGCGGCTTGTCCTGGTCGGTCCAGTTGACATTGGCCAGCGTGAGCGGCCAGCCGGCGTACTTGGCCGACATCTCCAGCACGCGCTTCTTGCCGTAGGTGTAGTCGTGATTGCCGGTGGTGCACGCGTCGTAGCCGGACTTGTCGATCAGGCTGACGATCCCCTCGCCGCTGGTGCCGGCCAATTGCGAGTTGCCGTCGTTCCAGATGTCGCCGGCGTCGATCAGCAGCGTGTTGGGGTCCTTGGCCTTGGCAGCCTTGACGAACCCCGCGATCCGCGGCAGCGAGTCGCAGTGGTCGTGCATGTCGCCGGTGTTGAAGAGCGTGATGGTGACGGGCTTGGCCGGTTGCGTCGCCGCCGGCGCGTCGCCCTTAGCCAGGCGGGAAAGCCATGAAGGAGCCACGACGGCCGCCGCGCCGATAGCAGCGCCTTTAAGCATGTCTCGACGCGAAATATGGGCCATGGCAGCGTCCTTCCTTTTCGGGGCAATCAGTTACGCTACTATCTTAACCCGCGCGGGCGAGGGATTTCCGGGGACTTGCCACAAAGATCACAAAGGGCACAGAGACAAGGAACAGGACGCCTAAGACTTATTCTTTCTCTACGTTCTTTGTGACCTTTGTGGCAAGGTTCTCCTATTGCGATCCTGCCGGGCGGCGGACCTTGCGGGCGCGGATCCCCGCTCGGCGGGCTTCCTGCACGTGCTGGTCGAGGTCGTCCCAGTGACGCTGCGGGGCGATCTTCTTCAAGACGGTGGTCTTGTCGCCCTCGGGGCTGTGGTCGCCGCAGAAGTGGATCGCCGTCACGCACGGGCCCAGGCCGTGCTCGCGCAGGAACTCGCCCACGCCGCACTCCTCGGTGGCCGAGGTCTTGCCCTCGCTGTCGGACCGCCGCCGCGTGACGATGTGCACCTGATACCCGCGCGCCGCCAGCCGCCGCAGCAGGCGGACCATCTTCTCGTTGGGCCGGCGCGAATTGATCCACACGCCCAGAGGTTCGCTCCAGACGATCTGCGTCAACGTCCCGTCGAAATCGAAGGAGACGGCTTTGGCCATGACGAGCCGCAGCATATCAGAGCCAGCCCGCAAACGCGAACACTCGCGGAAATGCCCTTGGCCCAAAGCGTACAATAGTGCGCTGGCGCCGCAGGCCCGTCGACGCTCAGGGGAGACAATTATGGCCGGACACGGATACAACCCGAATCGAATGTCCCTGCTGGATCGGCCGCTGTTTCGCAGGCCGTTCTTCCACAGCCCGCTGTTTCCGCTGGCGCTGTGGTTGCTGGCGGTTCTGCTGGCGGCGATGCTCTCGCCGCTGATCCTGATGCTGATGCGAAGATGGTGAGGAAACCGCGGCCGGCCATCACGCCTTTGAGTCCTCCAGGGACGATTACCTGTGCTCAAAGCTCAAGATCGTCACGCTGTGCGGGCTCAGGTTGGCCGCGCCGTTTTCAAAAACCAAACGCGTCTTCTGCGGCGTCACTCGGTTGGGCGCGTCGATGTCGTTATAGGCGTCGGGGCTGTCGCCGGCCAGGACCGTCGCGTCCACCTGCCCGCTCAGGGCTTTGCCGGCGATCCGCACGTCGGCGGCGATAGTCTTGTCGGGGCAGCGGTTGACCAGCACCAGGGCGATCTTCTTGCCCGCGTCGTCGGCCGTGGCGACGGCGTCGATAGCCGGGACGGACTGCCCGGCGTGCTCGAAGGTCTCGCCGCCGGCCCAGCAGTCGATCACGTTGGGTTCGAGCAGGTCCGAGTACATCTTCATCACGTGGAAGGTCGTGCGGCGCACGACGCCCTTGGGGTGCACGAACAGCGGCCCGCGGGCGTTGACCACCGGTGCCATGCACGCCATCTTGACGGTGTCGGCGCTGCGCAGGCAGGCATTGAGGAAGCACGCCGAGAAGACCGCGTCGGCCATCGTGTACGTGGCGTTGAGGTCGTTCTTGTCGCGGGCGGCCACGTCGCCGAAAGCGGCGCTGCCGAGATTGGGATGGTGCCAGCCTCGCAGGTTCCACTCGTCGAAGGCGATGGCGACCTTGCCGCCGAGGTTGGCGACCTCCAGGATGCTCCTGGCCTTGCGGATCATCTCCTCCGGCCCCAGCGACCGCGTCATGCACGTGGCGTAATCGGAGGGGTTGTTTGCGCCCCAGAGCGGGTCCCAGTAATTGTGGATGGAGATGTACGACAGCAGATGCCCCGCCTCGCGCAGCAGCGGCAGCGTCCAGTCGATCTCGGCCAAGGCGGCCGCCAGCAGCTTGATGGAGTTGTCCACCCGCTTCATCATCTTGCCGGACTCGGCTACCAATGCAGCCCACTGCGGGGCCTTTTTGGAGCCGATCTCGTGCCCGCCCCAGTTCTCGTTGCCGATGGACCAGTACTTGACGTTGAGAGGCTCCTTGTGGCCGTTAGCTCTGCGCTGGGCGGCGAACTTGCCGACCGCAGCGTTGCAGTACTCGACCCAGTCGGACATCTCCTCCTCGCTGCCCGTGCCGGCGTTGGTGCAGATGTAGGGCTCAGCCCCGATGGCGCGGCACCAGGCGACGAACTCGTCGGTGCCGAAGGTGTTGGGCTCCTCGACGAGCCAGGCCTTGTCGAAGACCGGCGTGCGGTCGGGGGCCACGCCATACTTCCAGTGATACGCGCTGACGAAGCACCCGCCGGGCCAGCGGACGATCGGGATGCGCAGCTCGCGCAGCGCCTCGATCACGTCCAGCCGCAGGCCCATCTTGTCCGAGAGCGGGCTGCCCGGCTCGAACACGCCGCCGTAGACCTGGCGGTGAAAGTGTTCGAGAAACTGCCCGAAGATCATCCGGTCGAAGCGGACAGCGGGACGGTCAGTGTCGATGCGGATTTTGGTATTCACAGTTTTCCTTTCGCTGGTCTCCTAATAATGATGTCGCGCGGTGGGGGAATCAAGATGTTGGGCCACAGAGGCACAGAGAACACAGAGCTGGGATTACTGAAACAGCAAAAGCAACTTCACTTCCTTGTTGTTTCTATTGCCAATCTGTCTCTGCGTTCTCTGTGCCTCTGTGACCCATCAGCAGGGCCGGCGGCAAACCTTTGGCGTACAAATGAAGTGCAATCCGCTGTTGCTCGGGCGGGGCGGTATCGCTAATATCGCCTCTTTCCCATTCTGCTGACAGGACCACACGGATGCTCGGACGGATAATCGCGAAGATTAAAGCGTTGTTTGCAGGCAAGGAAGCGCCTCCCGCCGTGGCGCCCCGCAAGGATGTTCAGTCGCCCACTCCCGTCCCGCAGGCGCGGGTGCAGGCGACCAAACCCGCTGCGCCAGTCGCTGCGACGCCAGCGCCTAAAGACGCCAAGCAACAAGCGGCGACGGTTGCTCCCGTGCAATCGCCCGCAGAGGCGCCGCAGGTGGACGCTGTGCCGGTGTATCGCGTCGAGGTCCGCTCGCGGGCGCAAGTGGGGGACCCCCACGCCGCCAGCGTCGCGCACCAGATTGCGGAATTGGGTATCGACACCGTGCAGTCGGTGAACTTCGCGCGGTTGTTCTTCCTGATCGGAGAAGTCTCCAGCGCCGACGTGGCGCGGGTGGCGGACCAACTGCTCGCCGACCGCGTCATCGAGGTCGCCCGCGTCGGCACCAGCGACGCCGGCGACGCGGCGCTGGTCGAAGTACACCTCAAGGCCGGCGTGATGGACCCTGTCGCGGCCAGCACCGAAAAGGCCATCCGTGACATGGGCCTCAAGATCGAGGCCGTCCGCACCGCACGACGGTACGAGTTGGCCGGGCCGGTTTCCGAGGCCCAGCGCCAGGCCATCGCTCGCAGCCTGCTGGCCAACGCGGTGATCGAGGATGTGCATTTCAAGGCCTTCACGCCTCCAGCCGTTCACGGCCATAGGTACACGCTCGAAATCGTCACCGTGCCGATCCGCGACCTGGACGACGTGGCGCTGGAGAAGCTTTCGCGCGAGGGGCATCTGTTCCTGAACCTGACGGAGATGAAGGCCATCCAGGACCACTACCGCCAGGCCGCACGCGAGCCCAGCGACGTCGAACTGGAGATGATCGCCCAGACGTGGTCGGAGCACTGCGTTCACAAGACCTTCCGCAGCGACGTCGAGCTCAAGGACGCCAGCGGTGTGACCATCGAGAAGATTACCAACCTGATCAAGAGCACGATCTTTGGGGCCACCAAGGAGCTGAACAAGCCCTGGTGCATCAGCGTGTTCGAGGACAACGCCGGCGTGATCGAGTTCGACGAGGAGCACGCGGTGTGCTTCAAGGTCGAGACGCACAACCACCCCTCGGCCATCGAGCCCTACGGCGGGGCCAGCACGGGTATCGGCGGGGTGCTGCGCGACCCGATGGGCACGGGGCTGGGTTCGCGGCCGGTGGCCAACACGGATATTTTCTGCTTCGGCCCGCCGGACCTGCCGGCCTCTGATCTGCCCAAGGGCGTGCTGCATCCGCGGCGCGTGATGCGCGGCGTCGTCGGCGGCGTGCGCGACTACGGCAACCGCATGGGCGTGCCGACGGTCAACGGGGCGGTGTACTTCGACAAGCGGTACATGGGCAACCCGCTGGTGTTCTGCGGCACTGTCGGGCTCATGCCGCGGTCGATGGGCAACAAGCGCCGCCCCGCGCCGGGCGACGCGATCGTGTGTGTCGGCGGCCGCACCGGGCGCGACGGCATCCACGGCGCGACGTTCTCGTCCGGCGAGCTGACGCACAGCCACGAGACGGAGTTCTCGCACGCGGTGCAGATCGGCAACGCCATCACCGAAAAGAAGATGCTCGACACGATCCTGCAGGCCCGCGATGCGGGGCTGTTCACGGCCATCACCGACTGCGGGGCCGGCGGGCTCTCCAGCGCCGTCGGCGAGATGGGCGCCGAACTGGGCGCCGAGGTGCATCTCGACCGCGTGCCGCTCAAGTACGCCGGCCTGAGCTACTCGGAGATCTGGATCAGCGAGGCCCAGGAACGCATGGTGCTTTCCGTGCCGCAGGAAAAGGTCGCCGCCATCCTCAAGGTCTTCGCCGACGAGGACGTCGAGGCCACGGTGATCGGCCACTTCGGCACCGACGACCGCACACTGCGGCTGCAGTACCAGGGGCAGACAGTCGGCGAGATGGAGATGGACTTTCTGCACGAGGGCTGCCCGCGTCCGACCAAGCCGGCCGTGTGGGAGCAGGTCAGCCGCCCCAGCCCGGCCCCGCCGGCTCGGGCGAATTACACGCAAGTGCTCAAGGACATCCTGGCCTCGCCCAACGTGGCGAGCAAAGAATGGATCATCCGCCAGTACGACCACGAGGTGCAGGGCGGCAGCGCCGTCAAGCCGCTGGTGGGCGTGGGCGAGGACGGCCCCGGCGACGCCTCCGTCATCCGCCCGGTGCTGTCCAGCCGCAAGGGCGTGGCGCTGTCGTGCGGCATGAACCCCTGCCTGGGCGACCTGGACCCCTACGCCAGCGCCCTGCACGCGGTGGACGAGGCGCTGCGGAACATCGTCTGCGTCGGCGGCAACCTCGACCGCACGGCGATCCTCGATAACTTCTGCTGGGGCAACTGCAACAAGCCCGACCGCATGGGTTCGTTCGTGATGGCCGCCAAGGCCTGCCGCGACGCGGCGCTGACCTACGGCACGCCGTTCGTCTCGGGCAAGGACTCGCTCAACAACGAGTTCCAGACCGATCAGGGCCAGACCATCGCCATCCCGCCGACGCTGCTGATCTCGGCCATCAGCGTGATCGACGACGTCGGCCGCTGCGTCACCTCCGACGCCAAGGCCGCCGGCAACTACCTCTTCCTGCTCGGTCGCACCGGCGAGAGCCTCGGCGGCAGCCACCTGCTGATGACGCTGGGCCTGACCAGCGGCAGCGACGTTCCGCAGGTGGACATGCACGCGAACCTGGCCGTCATGCGGGCGCTGCAAAAAGCCATCGAAGCCGGCGTGGTAGCCTCCTGCCACGATTTGTCCGAGGGCGGCCTGGCCGTGGCGGCAGCCGAATTGGCCTTCTCCGGCGGGCTGGGCGTCGATCTGGACCTGGCGGCCGTGCCGCCTGCGGCCGCGACGACGCCCTCGACCGCAGCGAAACTCTTCGCCGAAGACGCCGGGCGGTTCCTGGTGGAAGTCGCGCCGCAGAAATACGACGCATTCCTGCGACTGGTGAAGGACTGCCCCGTCGGCGAAGTCGGCCGCGTGAGCGACACCGCCCGGCTCATTATTAAAGGCGCCGCAGGCCCGGTCGTCGATCTCACGATTGCCGACGCCAAGGCGGCATGGCAGGGGACTTTCAAATGGTAAAAGCACTGGTACTACGAGCCGCTGGAACGAACTGTGACCGCGAGACGATGTACGCCTTGGAGCAGGCGGGCTTCAGCGTCGATCGCGTGCATGTGTTCCGGCTGATGGAAAACCCTGCGGCGCTGAAGGACTATCAGTTCCTGGTCATTCCGGGCGGGTTCAGTTATGGCGATGACGTGGCGGCCGGGAAGATCCTGGCCAACCAGATGCTCTATCGCCTCGGCGACGCGCTGAATGATTTCGTAGCGGCTGACAAGCTCGCGCTGGGCATCTGCAACGGCTTCCAGGTGATGATCAAGGCCGGGCTGCTGCCCTGGGGCAAGGTCGAGCCCTCCAGTGCCGGGCGCGACGCGACGCTGGCGTGGAATGACAACGGGCGCTTCGAGGACCGCTGGGTCCACATGCGCACCGACAGCGACCGCTGCGTCTTCCTGCCCAAGGGTCAGATCATCGCCCTGCCCATCGCCCACGGCGAGGGCAAGTTCGTCCCGCGCGAGCCTTCGATCCTCGATGCGCTCAAGGCCGCCGACCAGATCCCGCTGCGCTATGTAGACGAAGCCGGCCGCAGCGGCGGCTATCCCATCAATCCCAACGGGAGCACCGACGACATCGCCGGCCTGTGCGACCCGACCGGGCGCATCATGGGCCTCATGCCGCACCCGGAGCGGTTCATCGACCCCACGCAGCACCCGCAATGGACGCGGCGCCAGGACGTGCGCGACAAGGGCATCGGCGACGGGGCGGTCTTCTTCCGCCGCGCTGCCGAATACTTAAGTTAAGCTTTCTAAACATTTAACCCCCCTCTTACCGATATCTCACTTCAGACATGCCCGCACTTTGCCGGCAATCGAAGGTGAGACATGCGCGTTCATGGATTGATGGCACTGGCGATGCTGACGCTCTTATTGGGCGGCTGCATGATGACGGACGAGAACCCCAAGTGGCAGCCGGAGGTCGACTTTCCGCCGTGGGCCTATGACGCGCCGCTGTATTACCGGCCGACGGAAGACCTGCCCGTCGTCGAAGCCCTCAACGGGATCCCCGTCTATTACACGCGCAGCGAGTTCTTCTTCATCGAGCACCCCAACGGCTATCAGCCCATCGGCGTGCCGCGCGTGGGCGTGTGGTACTCGATCACCCGCGGGCGCACGTGGGAGAAGGCCGGCTTCTTCGGCGTCGAGCAGTCGCACTTTCTGTTCAAGGGCGAGATCGAAGGGCAGCACTGGATCCGCTTCGTCGGGCCCGATCAGGGCACCAGTTCCGTCCCGCCGGGCATGCCGCACCGCATCTACGTGCTGGACCGCGAACCGCCGCGCATCCTCATCAGCACCGTCCCGCCGGCATTCACTGACGAGCAGAACACGATCCCCCGCAAGTTCGCCGTCGGGCAGAACGTCACGTTGCGATGGGAGATCCGCGACGCGAATCTCGACCCCAACTCCACCAGCCTGGCGATCTGCTATGCGCAGTTCCCCAACAACGCCCCCGTCCTGACGCTGCCCGTCAAGCCCACCTGGGCCGGCAGCATGACGGTTGAACTGCCGCCGCAGGCCGCCGCCGATGGCGGCATCCGCTTCCGCCTCACGGCGCGGGATAAGGCCGGCAACAACGGCGTGGGGCTGACTGACATCCTGCACATCCCGGTGGCTCCGGGCAAGGGCATGGTCCCCGATGTCAAGCCGGTTACCGGCGACGCGCTGCTGCAGCAGACGCAGGGCTCGCCGATGGGCGAGCGTCCTGGCTGGCCCACCAGCGGACAGACCATCCGCGGCGGCGAGGATCGCAAGCTTCTTTGGCTGCCCAGCACGGTCAAGGACTACACGTATACCGAGCTGCAGTTCTCGCCGGACGACACCCGCTCATGGAGCGTGGCGATCCCGCGTTTGAAGCTGGACGCCCCGAACATCTGGGACGTGCCGCGCGTCAACACCAAAAACGCCCGCCTGCGAGTCATGGGCGTGAATATCAACCCCGACAAGAGCCAGCAGAAATTCATGCTCGCCCAGACCCCGCGCTTCACGATAACGTCCATCCGCCCTGAAGGTCAGACCGGCCCGATCCTGCTGCCGGATGAGTAACTACTGATAGACCGACCGACTGCTCTGAAGAGAGACAACCTTCGCGGGAATGGCAGCGCGGGCGTTGATCGCCGTCAACGCTCCGGTATCGACGGTCCGCCCATGAAGTGGTACGGGCTATACCACAATTCCTCTTCCTTGCACTTTGTTGTACTTTTCACAGCGGTTTTGTCATCCGCGTCCATTTTGTGGTAAACCCAGACCCTGATAGTCGACATTCCCGTGCCCGATAAATCCGCCGCATGAAGTATCGAGGCCATCCCGGCCTGCCGCTGATCGAGGTCACCGTCAAGCGCTGCCGCACCGCGGCGGCCTGACCATCTCCTCCGGAATGTGATGTCGAAAACAACAGGCTTGGAGAAAGCAAACCTTATACAATGCCGCAGAGCTAATGACGGTAGTACTGTTGCACATCGGCTCCGTTTCGGCAAATTGGTGGGAAGGCCTGAATCATGATCGACAAGATTCGGTTTCAATGCGTAACCTGCAAGCGGAAGCTCAACGTTCCCTTGGTGGCCGCGGGCAGGAAGATACGGTGCCCCGATTGCGGCACCGTGCAGTATGCGCCGACGGAGTCCCTGCAAACGGCGGCGCCTGTCGTCTCTGCAACTGAGGCGACTCCTCCTGTTGTTCCTCCTCCAGCCCCACCCAAGCCCCCAAAGGCAGTCGTGCCCGTCGCGCGGAACCCCCGGAAGAGGCCGCAAGCAGAAAGGAACGCATGGATGAAGTCATTCGGTCCGGCAAGGCCGTCCGGTTCCAGGACAGCCGAAAGGGCAGAGTGTTCGGCATCACGTTTTGCCCTGTGCTGAACCCGGCGGGCAAGGTCGTTCGCGTGGCGGTGTTCGCTGAAGATGTCACAGAGTTGACCCGGACGATGAAGGCAAAAGAACTTCTCCAGAAAATGGCGCATACGGATGATCTGACCGGCCTGCCGCTAGGCAACAGGGGTGTTGCCTGGAATACCCGGAGCAGCTTTGGGTGGCAGATATCTACCTCTGCTCGCGTGAAAA
This sequence comes from Phycisphaerae bacterium, assembly GCA_039683615.1. Taxonomy (GTDB): domain Bacteria; phylum Planctomycetota; class Phycisphaerae; order SM23-33; family SM23-33; genus JAJFUU01. The sequence continues at coordinate 44,571 of JBDKRA010000020.1, read as the reverse complement.
ATTCGCTTGCCTTGGTATGCGATAGCGAGATACCATCACTGAAGACATTGATGGCGTTCGTTAGAAGGTTCTCTGGGCATCCGATCCAATCCCAGAATGTCGATTCTCTCTTTGCCATCGGTGTTGACAGAGTCGCTTCACCCTACAGACGCATTTTGTTAGAAGCTCTTAGATAATCTGGGACACCTGTATTGGCGGAAGCACAATGGCAATTCTTGTCAAATGCCCATCTTGCGGCGACAAGTTCCGGTCTCGCGATGAGTTCCTCGACACGGAGGTCAGGTGTCCCTCCTGCAAGGCGCCCATGGCCATTACCGGTGAGCGGGTGCCCAACCATGAGATCTTCCTGAGTTATTCCAATAAGGACAAGGCCGTTGCCGATGCCATCTGCGTGGCCTTGGAGGCAAGACACATCCGCTGCTGGATCGCCCCCAGAGATATCGTCCCCGGGGCGACCTGGGCCGATTCGATTATCGGGGCCATTGAGGAAGCCCAGGCCATGGTATTGGTCTACTCGGCCAACACCAACCTCTCAACGCAGGTGATCCGAGAGGTGGAACGGGCGGTGGCCAAGGGGCTCTTGATCATCCCGTTCCGCATTGCCGACTCGCCGATGTGCAAGCAGTTGGAGTACTTCTTGAGCGCGAGCCACTGGTTTGACGCCATGTCTGGCCAGGTGGAGGAGCATCTGGAGCGGTTCGCGCCCATGGTCCGGTCACTGCTGGCCACGGAAAGACAGAAGCAGGACTCTGCCACCGATAACACGGCTGCGGCCAAAGGTCAGGTGTCCGGCATGCCATCGTGGTCAAGGCACAAGGCAGGGAACGTGACTGCCTACGCGGCCACAGTGAAACGGATGCTGCAGCGTCATTACGTCCTTCTAACCGTATTAGGCATGGCGATCGCGATGGCTGTGGCGATGGTTGCCTTCAGAGGGGGTAACGGAAAGAACCAGCAGGAAACTTCGTCTTCGCCGGCACCGGCATCGAAACCGGTCTCGCCGGTCCCCCAAGCGATTGCTGAAGAATCCGGCAGTCCACGGGCCACCTTGGTCAAATGTGCCAAGGCTTTGGACACGGGCAACAAGACCGATTTTCTGGCCTGTCTCGACCAATCCGGAACAAGTCAAGAATGTAAGCGGGGTATGAACATCCTCTTCGACATAACCATCGACCATCTCGGGTTGAAGAAGGCCATCAAGACGAAGTACCGCAACGGAGGCGATGCTGCCGCAAGCGACGGGTTAGTCCTAAAGGAAACGGTACTCACATGGGTGGCCGGAAACTCGCAGATGGCCCAGATATCACAGGATGGCGATCGAGCCTCTGTTGTGCTACCGAATAACGTGCGGGGGGAGCTGGCCCTGGTACATAGGAACGGCACATGGCTGATCGAGTGGGCTCGATCCATCTCCTCCGAATCGCTAGCTCGGTTGGAGAAGACGGCTGCTTCATTCAAATTGGCCCGCCAAGCGGTCAGCGAGGCTGCAACCTACCAGGAGTATCAGAAAAAGTTCAAGGAGATTGCGGGCCAGTCGGTAATCGAAACGGGGTCAGTATCTGAAAAGACACAATCGCCAAAGGCTCTGACGAAAACGAATTGGCAGAAACGATCTTCCGATATGACATTGGAATTGGGTGAAGGCGCGGCAATTAAGCTGATCCTGATCCCCGCGGGCACCTTTATGACGGGCGGTCCGGGCACTCAGCGTGAGAAGACCATCAATAGGCCGTTCTACATGGGGATGTTTGAAGTGACACAAGCGCAGTATCGGGCCATCACGGACACCGATCCAAGCTACTTCAGGGACCCCGAGAACGCCGTGGAACGAGTCAGTTGGGATGAGGCCGTGGAGTTCTGCAAGAAGGTTTCCCAGAAGACGGGTAGGACCGTACGATTGCCCACGGAAGCGGAATGGGAATATGCATGCCGGGCAGGAACAGAAACTAGTTTTTGCTGGGGGGACGACGAAACCATCGGCCCCGGTTACGCCTGGTTCCTTGCCAACAGTGAAAGAAAGCCCCACGCGGTTGGGCAGAAGAAGCCCAATGCCTGGGGTCTGCATGACATGCACGGGAATGTGAACGAGTGGTGCAGCAACCGGTATGCGCAGCCTTCCACGAATGCAGATTCCCCTGCCCTTCGTGCCCCCGCTGCTAATCAGACATACTGTATTTTGCGCGGCGGCGCCTGGAATCGTGAGCTGCAATACTGCAGATCGGCGAGCCGCAGCCGAGGTTTCCCCGACCGCCGGTACAGCGCCAGCGGTTTTCGTATTGCGATGGACTCACCGGATATCGCACCGGCATCGAGTGTGCCGGCCATTGCCTATGGCCCGAACAGTCCAGAAGCCCTCCTGGCCAAGTATACTGGAGCTATCGAAGCCTGCGACCTGGACGGTTTCATGGTCTGCCTTGACCCATCAAATGCAAGTAAAGATATCAGGCGGGAATATGGGATTGTTTTCGACATGATGAACACTGCCCGAGAGCTAGGCAAGGCCATCAAGACGCGGTACGGCGCCGCCGCCGAACCCGTCTTCAACTACTGGCTAAGCCAAATGGAAAAGGATATAGCATCGCGGGCCGGAAGTATGCGGGCGGCCAAGATAACGCAAGATGGCGATCGAGCTTATGCCACAGTGGCTGATACGGTGGTGGCCTTGGTCCGAAAGAAGGACAGATGGCTGGTGGTTGCGGGTGCGGGCTCTCCACTTAAACCCGAAATGCTGGACCAGATGGAAAAGTCGACCATCTACTTCAGATTGGCCACCAAGGCCATTAACGAGACCGCAACCTATCAGGAGTGGCTAAAGAAGTTGTCCGAAATACGAACCAAGTTAAAGTTCGATACGATGCCGGCACCTGGAACCAAGTTACACGCCGCCCCCTAACGGGGCAAGTAGCCGCCCACAATTCTGCCCCGGCCGTGGAATGCATGGTGGGTCGAGGCGATTGCGACCGGAATCTGCCAGCGATACCATGGCGGCCTTATGCCGTCCCGGTTCTCCAAGAGTTCTCTCAACATGATGTGGTATTGGGCGGCAAAAAGGACATTGCGTTATGACCTACACACCCCGACCGATCGATACTTCACGGATCGATCTACCGGCAGACCTCCAAGCCCTTGCCGAGCGACTGGCCCGGAATGTGCACGAGGCCTGGGCGCACCAGCACCTGAAGGAAGGCTGGGTCAGCGGCCCGGCCACTGATATTGCTAACAGGGTCCATGCCATGCTGGTGCCTTACGAGCAGTTGACCCGTTCTGAGCAGGATTACGACCGCATTGCGGTTGAGCAGACCCTCAAGCCCTTGCTGGCCATCGGATACCGAATTCTTCCCCCAGCCCGCGGCACCGCGGCAGCGGCGGCGTTGGAGGCACTCGGTACTGTTCCCGTACCAGCAGGCGCCTCCTCAGATGCGGAAACGGCCAGCCGGTTCTTTGACCTCTGCGAAGCGGAGACAGCGGCCCAGTACCACCAGGCCGACCAGGCAGCCATTCGGCAGCAGCAGTACCACCGGCGTGTGGCCGCGACGGCGGCAATCTGCGGAACTGTTGCGGCCCTGTTCGCCCTCCTGCAGTTGGCTGAACCCTTGCGAGGCTCGTGGCAGACTGTTCTGGAAAGCCTGTTTGCAGGGGCGGCCGTGCTGTCGGTCGTGCTGGGCGTGGTGGGGTCTCGCAAGGCCCGATGGCTGCTTGAACGCCACAAGGCCGAGCAGTTGGCGACCCTTCGATTCCGTGCGTTGGGGGCAATGATCGAGGGTTGTACTCACGTCGCAGATGATGATGGCTTGCGCGCCGTTGTTCGCCAGCAGACACAGCATATCGCCGATGTGGGGGAATCGGACGTTCGCTCCCCAAAGCCAGCCGCTTTGCCCTTCGCACTGGCCCGTGCTGGCAGTCCGACGGATCTACATGCAACACCGCCTCAAGCCGCAAATGGATTATTTCGCAGCACGGGCACGACAAGGCCGGCGCACCGAGCGATGGTCTTGTCGGGTGGCCCCCGCCGCGTTCTTCGGAAGCGTGGCCTTTGTCTTTGCCCATTTCACCTACGAGCTGCTCCACGGCGGACACGGTGAGCTTCTCAGCGTGCTGCTGGTGCTGCTGGTGCTGATGGCGGCGGCCTTGCCGCTTGTTGGCTCGGGGCTGAGGACGCTGCGAGGCGCATTTGAGTTCGGTCGAAATGCCCTGCGATTTGAAGCCAACCGCTCCGCTCTGGCCCGTTTGGCGGCTCACCTGGAGGCCGCCAATGACCCAACGATTGTGGCGACCGACATGTGGGCGTGCGAGCAACTCCTCGAGGCTGAGCACCGGCAGTGGCTGCACCTTATGACTGAGTCGGAATGGTTTGGGTGAGAGACTGATAGATTGAATGACAGGAAATGTGATCCTGGGACTGGTGAATTGCCCGTCTGTGCATGCGATTGGAATCATGCCGCACCTGTTCCATTTCATCAGACGGCCCCAGCGAACTGCCAAAGATCCACAAAAAGAGTCGCCCAAGTGGCGATGGGTGCAGCATATCACGCATCGGCGATGTCAATCGTAGAACGTGGATGAATCCGATGGTTGGTCACATCCCTATGAGATAAGAGGACACGGGGAGCATTGCGAACGGGGTCGGCTGCGGCTACTGGAGAAGCATGTTCGTCAGGCGATGGCAAGGCCTAGGGATCTCTTGCGGGGATGCCCTCGGCACGTGCGGGCGGGACGCCCGCGACGCCGGCCGGATCACGGGCGAGACGCCCGTGCTACTGATTCCTACGCAGCACAAGCGCCAACCCGGTGACGTAGTGCTCCATCTGATACTTCCGTTCCAACCCAGCTGCGTTCATGTACCGCACCGTGCCGAAGACCGGCCGCTGGGCCCAGGGGCGGTCGTGCTTGCCGAAGCACCAGGCGACGCCGGCAAAGCCGTTGGGGTCGCGACCGTCGAGAAAGTACTTGTTGTTGAGATACAGCGCCCGGCGAAACGCTGTCTGTGGCCGGGTGGTCCATTCCAGGATCTTCTTGCCCCAGTACATCCGCATGGTGTTGTGCATGTAGCCCGTTTGGACCATCTGCCTCTGGGCGGCGTTCCAGTACGGGTCGTGCGTGTCGGCGGCTTCGAGCTGCGCTGCGGTATAAAGGTATGGGCGTTTATCGCGGCGATGGTCAGCCAGAGTCGCGCGGGCCCAGGCAGGCAGGGCAGCGAAGGCATCGTAGCGGCGGTTGTAGTGCGCCAGGTTCATGCTCAGCTCGCGCCGCACGACCAGTTGCTCCAGGTAAGCGTCTTTGGCCTGGGCAGGGGCGTCGGCGGCGAGAACGTCCAAAGCCAGTTCCAGCGGCGAGAGCTGCCCGAAGTGCAGGTAGGCGCTCATGCGCGAGCCGCCGTCGAGGCTGGGATCATTTCGGGCCTCGTGGTACTGCGCCAGGCCGCGTCGCAGGAACGACCGCCACTGCCGCAGGGCGGCCGTCGTGCCGCCTTCGCGTTCCACCCGCGCCACGCTACGGTCGATCTTCATACCGGCCAATACTTCCTGCCAGTGCGCCACGTCCAGCCCGCCCAGTCGCAGGGCTAGCGAGTCCTTCGCCACCGCCACGCGGCGCAGCGGCACGAGGTACTCGCCCAACAGCCGCTGGATGGGGCCGCGAATCACCCGCGCGCCCACCGCTTCTTTCGGGTAGGCGACTCGCACCGGCACCACCACGTCGCTTTCGACCTGCACGCACCGGCAGGACGTCCGCGAGGCGACTTTCCGCCGCCAGGCGCGCTGGATGCGCAGATAACCGACATCCGTGACAAGCTCGGCGGCCTCGGCGGCCAACTCGGGTATTACCTCCGGCGGCGACCCGGCCCGCACGACAAGTTGCACGCCACGCCGGGCCAGCGCTGCGGCCGTATCGGCCAGGCCCTGGAGCATGAAGCTGTAGTGGCGCAGATTGGCGTCAGGAAAGTCAGCCGTCAGGGCCAATGCCGCCACCAGCGGCAGGGAAAGCTCATTGGCCCGCGTGGCGGCGTATTCCAGGGCATGGTTGAACCGCTCGCGCTGCGACGCCTGCATCCAATACAGCACATAGCGGCCGCAGCGGGTGTCTTTGCGATTCAGCGGCGCGACCCGCCGCCAATCAATAGCAGTATTCCTCAGGACGCTCATAGCTTCATTATCGCTCCCTGAACGAGATGTTCCCACACATGGATTTGATCTCTCTGACTTGGAAGTTGCGGGCATATCGCTCGGCATAGCAGAGCTGGCGGGCGTGGATATTCCAACCGCGCTTTAGCGTCGCGCACTGAAGCGGTGTACGGTCGTCTGGCGGTAGGTTTCGCCGCCGCGCAGGACTACCGGCGGGAACGCCGGCTGGTTGGGCGAGTCGGGGTAGTGCTGGGCTTCCAGGCACAGGCCGTGGTGGCGGTGGTAGGGGGTGCCGCTCTTGCCCTTTGCGCCATCCAGGAAGTTGCCGCTGTAGAACTGCATGCCCGGCTCGGTCGTGAAGACGTCCATCACGCGGCCACTGGCGGGGTCTTCCAGCCTGGCGGCGGGACGGATCTCGCTGCCGGCGCCGCGGAGCACCCAGTTGTGGTCGTAGCCGCCTTTGACCAGGGCGATGCGCGAGCCGATTGCCGTGGGGGTGGTGAAGTCCATTGCTGTCCCCGCTACCGGCACGAGTTGGCCGGTCGGGATCAGGTCGGCGCCGACGGGCAGATAGTAGTCGGCGGCCAGCATGAGCTTGTGGTTGAGAATGCTCGAGCGTCCCGCGTCGGCGAGGTTCCAGTAGGTGTGGTGCGTCAGGTTGACGACGGTGGGGGCGTCGCTGGCGGCTTCATAATCCAGCCGCAGTTCGTTGGCGTCGGTCAGCGTGTACGTCACCGATACGGCCAGGTTGCCGGGGTAGCCCTCTTCGCCGTCGCGGCTGAAGTAGATGAACTTGACGGCATTGGCGGCCGCGATCGGCTCGGCATCCCAGACCACCTTGTCGAAGCCCAGCGTGCCGCCGTGGAGATGGTTGGCGCCGTCGTTGGTAGCCAGCGTGTACTGCTTGCCATCGAGCGTGAAACGGCCGCGGGCGATCCGGTTGCCGAAGCGTCCGATGGTGGCGCCGAAGTACGAGCGGTTGCCCATCCAGCCGGCCAGGTCGTCGAAGCCCAGCGTGACGTCGCTGGCCTTGCCGTGGCGGTCGGGCACGTCCAGGCTCACCAGGGTGGCCCCGTACGTGATGACACGCGCCCGCAGGCCGCCGCTGTTGGTCAGCGTGAACAAACGAACGTTTTTGCCTTGGGGTGTCTTGCCGAAGTCGCTGGTTTGTACGCCCATGGTCCTATTCCTTTATGAGTGTGTCTGAAAATAACAAATCCCAAAACACAAACTCCAAACAAATCTCAATGCTCAAACTCAAAATCGCAAACGAAGATATCGGTTTGAGGTTTTGCCTTTTGGTTCTTTGGAGTTTGTTTGAGTCTTGCAGTTTGGATTTTGGGATTTCTTCTGCCCCCTGTTTGTGTTTTGTAGTTTGGATTTTGTAGTTTCCCGCGAAGCGGGCAGGTGGCATGATACGCCCCCTGTGCACCCTCGCCAAGAGAGCACTTACTGAAAGGACGACCAATGACGCAGCCATCGGACATGACGCTCTGGTATCGCCAGGAGGCGCGCGAGTGGGTCGAGGCCCTGCCCATCGGCAACGGCCGCCTGGGCGCGATGGTCTTCGGCGGCCCTGCCGTCGAGCGGCTGCAGCTTAACGAGGAATCGATCTGGGACGGCTACAATCGCGACCGCAACAATCCCAAGGCGCGCAAGGCCCTGCCCAAGGTCCGCCAACTGCTCTTTGAGAATCAGCCGGGCGAGGCCTGCAAGATCGCCGCTGAAAACATGATGGGCGTCCCGCCGCGCGTGCGGCCTTATCAGCCGCTGGCCGATGTGAACCTGGCCTTCGAGCTGGGCGGGCCCGTCAAGGGCTACCGGCGCGACCTGGACCTCGAGACCGCCACCGCCAACGTCAGCTACAGCGCCGGCGGCGTGAACTTCACACGCCAAGCCATCGCCAGCGCGCCCGACAAGGTCATCGCCGTGCGCATCGAGTGCGACAAGCCCGGCGCGCTGAACTTCACCGCCTCGCTCTGCCGCCCGGGCGAGGGATGGAAGACCGCCGTGCGCAGCGGGATGTTGACGCTTGCCGGGCGCTGCCATCCGCGGGGGATCCGCTACGTGGCGTGCGTGCGCGTGCTCAACGAAGGTGGCACGGTAACGGCCAAAGGTGCGGCGCTGATCGTCCGCAAGGCCTCTGCCGTCACGCTGCTGATAGCCGGGGCCACCAACTACAAGAGCCCGACGAACCTCACCGCCAAGCCCGACGCCATCTGCAAGGCCCAGCTCGCGGCCGCGGCGGCCAAGAGCTATCGCTCGCTGCTGCAGTCGCACGTGGCGGACTACCGTAGCCTCTTCGCCCGCGTGCAGATCGACCTGGGGCGCAGCGACGCCCAGCGCCTGCCCACCGACGAGCGGATCAAAGCGCTGTCGGACCCCAAGGCCCGCGACAGCCAGCTCGCCGCGCTGCATTTTCAGTACGGCCGCTACCTGCTGATTTCCTCCAGCCGCTTGGGCACGCTGCCGGCGAACCTGCAGGGAATCTGGAACGACTCGCTCACCCCGCCCTGGAGCGCCGACTTCCACACCAACATCAACCTGCAGATGAACTACTGGCTGTCGGGTCCGTGCAACCTGATCGAGTGCCAGCTGCCGCTGCTGGACCTGATGGACCGCCTGGCCAAGACCGGCGCCAAGACCGCCCGCGTACATTATGGCGCCCGCGGCTGGGTGGTGCACCATCTGACGGACTTGTGGTGCTCGGCCGTCCCCTTCGACGGCATCTGGGGCATCTGGCCGATCGGCTCGGCGTGGCTGGCCCAGCACGCGTACGAGCAATATCTCTTCACCGGCGACAAGGCCTTCCTCACCCGCCGCGCGTGGCCGCTGATGAAAGGCGCCGCCCGCTTCTGCCTCGATACGCTGATCGAAGCCCCGGCCGGCACGCCGGTGGCCGGGCGGCTGGTGACCAACCCTTCGCACTCACCCGAGAACGCGTTCATCCTGCCCGACGGTCAGCAGACGGTCTTCACCTACGCCGCGACGATGGACCTGATGATCCTCAACGACCTGTTCGGCAACTGCCTCGATGCCCTGGACGCCATGGGCGCTGCCGGGCAGAAGGAGTCAGCCTTCCGCAAGGAGATCACCGCGGCGCTGAAGCGCCTGGCCCCAGTGCGCATCAGCAAAACCACCGGGCGCATCATGGAATGGGTCGACGAGTACCGCGAAGCCGATCCGCATCACCGCCACACCTCGCACCTGTTCGGGCTGCACCCGGGCAAGATGATCTCGCCGTCGACGACACCCGAATTGGCGCAGGCCGCCCGCAAGGTGCTCGAGGCCCGAGGTGATGACGGGACGGGCTGGTCGCTGGCATGGAAGATCAACTTCTGGGCCCGCCTCTGCGACGGCGACCACGCACACGTGCTGCACCGCCGCCTGCTGGCCGAGAAGACGCTGCCCAATCTCTTCGACACGCACCCGCCGTTCCAGATCGACGGCAATTTCGGCGCTGCGGCGGCGGTGGCCGAAATGCTCCTGCAAAGCCACGCCGGCGAGATTCATCTGCTGGCGGCCTTGCCCAAAGCCTGGCCCAACGGCAGCGTGAGCGGCCTGCGGGCGCGCGACGGGTTCGAGATCGACATCGCCTGGAAGGGCGGCAAGCTCGCGCAGGCGACCATCCGGTCGCTGCGGGGCGGTCTGTGCCGCCTGCGCGCGGGAGCGGCCGTCAAGATCGCCTGCGACGGCAAACCCGTTGCGGTGCGGAAAGTCGCCCCGGGCCTGGTGGCGTTCAGGACTTCGGCGGGCAAGACGTACCGCGTCGCAAAATGACCAGCTTGCGGAACGGTCAGGGAACGGATAACCACAGCGGCACAGAGGGCTCAGAGGAAGAAGCAGGAAACTCCTCTTCCCGTGTCTTGTTTCCACCTCCGTGCTCTCTGAGCCTCTGTGGCAAGTTTCCTGCCGGATTTGCCTCTTTCAAATTTGCTTTTCAGGCATTGGCCACATCGCCGAGTTCAGCGATTCGCTTTCGGTACTGGGCCGGCGTGAAACCGGTGTACTTGCGGAAGAACGTGGCGAAGTTCTGTCCCGAGGACAGCCCGACGGTTGAGGCGATCACGGCAATGGACTTGCCCTTTTCCTGAAGCAGTCGCTTGGCTTGCTGGAGACGAAGCTCGGCGAGGTACCGCGAGGGGCTGACGCCCACTTCCTCGCTGAACTTCTTTCGCAGGTGCACGGCGCTGAGCCCGATGTGGGCGGCCAGTTCGGCCACGCTGGGATTCTCGGCCAGGTTCATCTCCATCCACCGCCGCGCCTCGGTCACGTGGGGCGACTGTCGCACTTGGGCGGCATTGGATGGCGATCGGGCCTCGACCGCCAGCAGCAGCAGGTCATGCAGCGCCGCCCGCGCCGCCACTTCGGAGAAGGTCTTGCGCCGGCTGTGGGCGGCGACGATCTTCTCGAAGGCGTCGCGGGCGGCAGCGCGCAGGGGCACCGGGCGATCGGCGATTTCTCTCAGGAGGTTGTAGAACTCGCGGCCGAGGCTTTGGGAGACGCCCGGCAGGGCGCCGCTGGCGGTCATGCGCAGGTCGAGCCAGAAGAACTCGTTGGCGGACATGCGTCCGTCGATGGCATCGTAGGGTTGCGAGGGGGGTAGCACGAGCATGGCCCCGGCGGCGTGGCGCACGATTCCCTGCTTGGCCAGCGTCCATTCCTGCTCGCCGCGCACCATGTAGATCAGGCGAAAGACGCCGCTCTCGCGGCGGAGATATTCGGCGTTTTCGGCGGCGCTCTGCCCCTGCGCGTGCGTGACCCATCCCAGCGAGCCGAGTTCTTCGAGCAGGCAGGCTTCCTCCTGTGCCGAGAAGCTGTACTTCATCATCTGCGCTGTTGAAACGTAAGCCACCGCATCTCCTTTGGGCGTTCAGCAGCGATCATCGGCAATGACATGTCTGCTGAATCACTCGACTGCTCTGAGGGCATTATAAGGTTCTTCAGCCTCTTCGGGAAACGGAAACTCGCGCAGCGCCCGCGGCGGCGCGAGGAGATTCTTGCGGGATTTTGAATTTGCGCAGAGCGCCAAGGCGTCAACGTGCCGATAGTGAGGGTAAGGAAATTTATGGCACGCGACATTTTATTCTTGCAACGGCAACTCGTTTTGCGCCTTATAGGTGCAGTTGCATATGTTTGTGCCGTGTTTGCTGATCTAGAACCCTCCGATCGCCAGCCCGTGGAGGCGAGCGAGACGAGGTTACCGCGGTAGCGGAGGCAAAACGCCTCCCCGGGAAGGAGCCTGTAACATGGCCAAGAAGAAAGTGACGAAGAAGGCTGCTAAGAAGACCACCAAGAAGGCTGCCAAGAAGAAAAAGAAATAGTTCACGTCCCGCAGCCAAAGATACAATCGTCACCAAGGGTCGGCGCAAGCCGGCCCTTGGTGTTTACATACAGAAGGCAAGGATTCATCAAAGCCACGCAACGGCCTTGATGAATACCAGGTGCCTCCGCCGCGACTCTTTCCCCCATGACTGAGGCATTCCACAAAAAAACCGCCGGGCGTTGCGGCCCGGCGGCGTTGAGTGTTGCGAAAATCAGACCACGGCTCAGTCAGTCTTCTTCTCCGTAGCGGCGGGTTTCTTGGCGTTGGCGGCGGCCTTTTTGTCCGCAGCCTTCTTCTCTGCAGCCGCCTTCTTCTCCGCCGCGGCCTTTTCTGCAGCCGCCTTCTTCTCCGTCGCCGCCTTCTCTGCAGCAGCTTTCTTCAAGGCAGGATCGAGCTTCTTCTGCGCGTCGGTCAGGAGCTCGGTGGCCTTGGCCTGGACGGCCGCCGCGATCTCTTCGTTGCTCTTGCCTTCGCCGCGCATCTTGGGCGCCAATTCGTTGGCGGCCTCTTCAATTTGACCTTTCTGGGCCGGCGTCAGCTTAGCCCATGCCATGTCGCTGACAGCCTTGGTGTAGACATGGTAGGCGGCCCACTTGGATTTCTGCTCGTCGGTGAGCACGGTCTGGATGTCGGTCTTTTCCTTGGCGTCGAGCGCTTCCTTGTCGGTCTTGACGGCCTTCTGGGCGTCGGCCACGGCCGTCTTGGCCTTCTCGATGGCTTCCTTATCTTTCTTCGCCTTGGCCTCGGTCAGTGCCTTCTGTGCGTCGGCGACTTTGGCCTTGTTGGCCGTCGTCGCGTCCTGCACGGCCTTGTTGTGGGCCTGGATGATCTCGGCAATCTTGGTCTGCTGCTCGGCCGTCAGGGCGAGTTTGGACGCCATGATCGCATATTCGCCCTTGAGCGCGGGGTTGGTCTTGACTTTGGCGGGGGCCTTCTTCTCCTGGGCCGCGACCGGATTGGCGATCCATGCCAAGGCAACAATCACGCAGACGACGCTTCTCAACATGTTCAAACTCCCGTGGGACTTGCTCATGCGCCTGCAACGGGTCCCTGCCGCTGCAAGCCGAACGCGGTTGTGGCACATACCGCAGCCGCCCGGCGCCGCGGAGGGAGATGTTGCGACAGGATCACGGGAATCGTTAGCCCCAACCGCGAAGCCGCGCTGGAGGATACCGTCGCGGTTGGACAAGATCAAATGCAAATCACAAACACCGCGTCTCGCCCGTGGAGGCGGCAAGGCATCTTCGTACTCTTCATTTCTTCTTGTTCTTATCCAGGCCGGGGATCGGCAGGCCTGGCAATGGCAGCAGGCTGCCCGGTTCGCGCGGGGTGGCGTCGCCGGGCGGCCTGGGAATGAGCCCGCCCTTGAGGATGCCCTCCTTGAGCAGTTGCTCCATGGCTTTGGCCACCATCGGCTGGAGGTTTACCTTCTCGGGGTGCGGGATGGGATTGAACCGCGTCCCGCTGAGGGGGATGTCGATGCGCTGGTCGCCCAGGACGCGCGAGATCTCGTTGACCGGTCCGGCGACCTTGAACTGTTGCAGCACGTCGGGCGTGATCGGCAGCGACATGACCAGGTCGAGCCTCTCGTCGTCGACGAACGCGACCGAGCCGCGGAAGCGTATGTCGTACGTGCCGGCATAGACAAATTTGAAGTTGTCGTAGTAGACCCGCCCGTCGCGGATCTCGAAGTTCATGCTGTCGGTCAACGCCGGCATTAGGGCGTTGTTGATCGGGCCCAGCAGTTTGCCCAGCGGCCCGCCGACGCGCAGCTTCAGGTCGCCCAGGTTCAGCACGCCCTTGCCGCGGGCCTGGCGAATCTGCGCCTGGTCCAGAGGCCAATAAAAATCGTCGAGCGTCATCGAGACGCGCCCCTCGATGCCGACGGCGTCGGCGAAGATCGGGTTGAACCGGCTCAGAAGGTTCTTGCCCAACTCCGCCGAGATCTTCAACGACTTGAGCACCTGGTGCTGCCCCTGGAGGTCGAAGTTGTTCGCCGGCCCCGTGGCCACCACCGTGCCGGCCAGCACGACCTGTCCGTCCATGGCCGAAACGGGCGTGATGGGGATGCCGATGCGTCCGCCGGACAGCGACGGCGTCATGCGCGCCCCTTCCATGCTGATGCCGAAATTGCGGACCTTGATCGTCTGCCAGGACACCGTCGTCTGCGCCGTCAGGTCGCGCCATCCCGGTTGCACGCCGGGTTTGTTGATCGGCCCGCGGATGAAGAAGTCGCCCCGGGTCTGCCCGGTGACCACCAGTTCCCGCTCCACCGCGGGGGCGAACTGGTTGAGCAGTTCCATGATGTAAGGCCACGAGCCGGTATATTGCCCGGTGATGTCGGCGTTCATGTCCTTCTTGAAGCGATCGAGGGTTCCCGAGGCCGTCATCGTGAAAATGTTCGGCTGCGAGTTGACCTTCAGGGCTCGCACGTCCATCGAGTCGCTTCGCCGGTCGATCGCGATGATCTGCTCGAAATTGAGATTCACCGGCTGGGTCTTGTTGCCGGCGACGAAGTTGCTCACGCCGCCGCGTCCTTCGATGGAAACGGTCTTGCCGACGGTTTGGAAGGCGCCTTTCCAGTTGGCGTGCCCGGCCAATTGCAGTGGCGGGGCGGGCCGGCCTGCCTGCGCCGACGCGGCCAGCGGGCGCACCACGTCCATCACCGGCGCCAGGTCGGCGCTGGCCTCGGCCGTGCCTTCCAGCCTGAAGTCCTGGCCCAGCGACGCATTCAGGTTGCCAGCCGCAGCGTTGGCGAAGGAACTGACCAGCGAGGCCGACGCCACGGCTAGCCGCTGGGTTGCTGCGGCGTATTCCAGGCCGCTCCAGTCCAGGGCGATGGGCCCTTTGCCGACGGGGCGGTTGTCGAGCGACAGTTCCGTGACGGTCAGCTTGCCGCGGGAGATCAGCGTGTCTTGCTGAATGCTCATCGCCACGTCGAGGGTGCCTTTGGCGATTGCGATCGGCCGGCCGCCTCGGGTCAGGTTCAGCGAGGCGATCTCGGCCTGGGCGTTGAACGAGGGCTGGGGCCCGCCGCGCAGCGACGCCTCGCGAATGTCCATCGTGCCGCCATGCAGCACCGTGTCGCCGCCCATGGCCACCAGCGCGGGAACCGCCTTGGACAATTCTGTGGCATCGATGCGGCCTGTGAGGGCGACGGTCAACGGCGGCATGTTCAGCGGCTTGCCTTCCGTCGCCGCGGCCAGAAGGTCGCGGGCCGAGGCAGGCCAGGTCGCCCCGGTGGAATAGGCCAGCGACGCCTCGATGGCGGCGGCCTTGCCGGTGGTCTTGATCGTGGCGGTGGTGCGATCGGAGGCGATCTTCATTTCGCCGCTGAAGGCGGCGTCGATGGCCGCCGTCGGCGCCGGCCTGCCGCTGCTTAGCGCCTGCAGGCCCTGCACTCTGGCGTCACCAAGAATCAGGTCGAAGACGCCTTGGGCGCTGCGGGTCATCCTGGCCTTGGCGGTCAGGCCGCCGCGCATCTCGGGCAGGTCGGGGGCGGCCGCCGAGCGCACCAGCGCCGCCAGGCCCTCCAGTCGCGACTGCGTGACGTTCACGTCGAGGGACATCGCGCCGGTTCGGAAGTCGTAGCGTCCGTTGTCGGAGGCCGTCAAGTCCTGGCCGACAACGGCCTGCCCGCGTTCGACGACCAGTTGGACGGGCCTGCGCCGCTCGATGAGAATGTGCCCGGTCTGCACCAGCGTAGCCTGTTCGATGGCGACGCTTCGCCCGCCGACTCTCTGGTGGAAATCGCGAGCCGAGAGTTTCACCTCCAGCGCCACGCGGTCTTCGGCGGCCTTGGACATCGTCGCTGTCCCCTCGGCCAGTCCCTTTTCCGGAAGGGCGTGCAGGTCGAAGACCTCTCCAAGCTGCGAGCGAAGTTCTCCGACGTCGACGCGGTAGGTCAGGTTCATGTCGGTGGCGGCCCCGCTGGCGGCGGCTTTGAGGAAATCAGAATCCAGCTTGCCCTGCCGGATCTGCAGCCCCTTTTCGCCGTCCATCGCCGCGTCCAGATTCAGCGTGACGGGCTGGAGGGAGATGGTCTTGCCGCTCTTCTGCGCGGTGAAGTCGTTCAAGGCTGCATGCATCGCCACGGCCGCCTTGGGCCCTCCCGTCAGCGAAAGGTCGTCCAGCGCCAGCGTGCCGCCGGTGATCTGGACGCCGCCCTGCACGTTGAGCAGGGCCGGCACCGAGCGGGCCAGGGCCGGCATGTCGAACTTGCCCGAGCCCTTGAGAGTCAGATCGGGCAGGTTCAGATCCCGCCCGCCCCAGATGGCCTCGAGAATGTCGCCGCCGCCAAGCTGCGGCAGCGGGGCGCCCAGCGGATACGCCCACTGCGCGTCGAGACGGCCGGCGCTGCTGTTGATGATCGTCGTGCCGTGTGCGATCCCATTGTCGCCGCTGACCCTGGTCTCGATGCGCACGTCCATCGCCTGCGTCTGGCCGTGCTGGGGCCGCGCCGACGTCAGCCCCTTGGCGTCGGCCACAATCGTCGCGTCGAGCTTGCGCTGGGCCACGGCGCCCGAGGTCCGCAGGTTCGCAGTTCCCTGGAAGGGCAGCGAGGCGTCGGCGAAGTGCACCAGCGGACCCAGGTTGACCGGGCGATCGGAGGCGACGGCGAACGTGCCGCTGAGCCGGTCGATGCCCTGGGAAAAGCCCTCTTGAATATTGTCCAGGTTCACCGTGCCGCTGACGTCGCCGCCCGAGGCCAGCGCGCCGTGGAACTGCCCCTTGACCCGGTCCAGCGTGTCGAGCGTCAGGTCGGCGTTGAGCTGCCGAACGTCGATGCTCCGCCCGTCGGGCCGCTGCAACAGCACCTGGGCGTCCACGACCACCACTTGCCCGACCGGCTCGGGCAGTTGGGCGGAGGAGGGTCCGGTCTCTTCCGACGGTTCACCGACGAATATCGTGACGCGCGGGTCGGTGAGCGTCACCTTGTCGAAGTGGTAGGGGCTCAGCGCCAGGCCCAGGACTCCCCTCTGAAGATTCACGCTGCGGATCAGCGCGATCTGGCGGTCGCGGCTGTCGAGCACGCGAACGTCCTTGATCTCGCACGGGCCCATCCATGTCAGCGACAGCGTGCCCACCGTCACGGTTTGGTCGATGCGCTTGTTGATCGAGCTGACGATCGCGTCCTTGCCCCAGGTGGTCGAGGCCACATAAGGCGCCGCGAACACCAGCGCCGCCAGGACCACCACGACGATCGCCACGATCCACGGCCACCGCCGGCGGCGAGGTGCGGCAGATTCGGCGGCGTCCGCTTGGGTATTGCGAGCCTGTTGCGCCATGAACGGTCTCCTTTTATGCACCTCGGTCCGGCGACGATTGCCCCTGTTCGGCTGTTCAAGGCCGGCTGGGCAGCCCTGATAACGGAGCGGCCGTCGCAGCCGTCAGCGTGACAACCGCTGCCAGAGCAACTTCAATAGTCGTTTCACGTACAAATCCTATTCCACCACGGGCGGCGAACGACCTATTTCCACGCAAGAAATGCGCGTAGCCCATCCAGGAACATTTGCGTGGCGATCACCACCAGCATCATGCCGGCCAGGCGCTTGACGACGGTGAGCCCGCGCCGCCCCAGGACGCGCTGGATGGGCTCGCAAGCGGCCAGGATCACGGCCGAGGCCGCCCACGCCGCCAGCAGCGCCAGCACCCAGTCCCCCAGGCGGTTGGGGTGCTGGGTCGCCAGGATCAGCAGCATGGTCAAGGTCGCCGGCCCGGCGATCAGGGGGATGGCCAGCGGCACGATGAAGGGTTCGGACTCGACGCGCCCCAGCAGGTCGCCCTCGAGGGCGAAGACCATCCGCAAGGCCACCAGGAACAGGACGATCCCGCCGGAGATGCTCAGCGCCGGTCCCTGGATGTGCAGCAGCTCCAGGATGGGCTTGCCGGCAAAGAGAAAGGCCATCAGCACCAGCAGCGAGATGAGCAGCTCGCGGATCAGCACGCCCCATCGCCGCTGGGGCGGCATGTCGCCCAGGATGGCCACGAAGATCGGCAGGTTGCCCATCGGATCCATCAGCAGGAACAGCAGGATGGTGGCGGATAATAGTGTCATGGCAATTCCATATAATACCCTGAAACTCCGCCCGCCCAGCGCTGTTAAACGATATAACCGGCGCGCGGGGCCACGGCAGGGCGCCGGCTACAGAACAATATCGCGGTGGAAACATGATTCGTGTCATTACGATTATCGTGTCACTATGGTTGGCGGTCTCGGCCGCGCAAGGAGCGCTGACGCCCGATCGCACCGGCCAGTGGACCAGCACCGTCGTCGGCAAGGCGCTGGCCACGGAGCTTTTTGTGCCCCAAGGCAAGGCGCCGCGCCAGGCACGCCCGGGCATCATCTATCTCAAGAACCTCAACCACCCGCGCATCGGACAGGAAGAAGACGCCGCTATCATCGCCGATCTGCTCAAAGACGGATTCATGGTCCTGACGGTCGACTACGCCAAGGACCCCAAGGCCGTGGCGCCGCAGATTTTGCCTGACCTGCGATTGATGCGCGGCCACCTCCGCGGCGGGCGCGGGTACGACGCCCTGTTCGCTCCCTACCGCGTCGACGACGCCAACTGCCGTATCATGCCCGCCGGCCATCGCCTGGCGCGCAACATCCAATTCTACGGCGAGGAGGGCAAGGGTTTCTGCATGGACGTGTGCTATCCGTCCAAGCCGCTGCGCCCGGTGCCGGCGGTGGTGCAGGTTTCCAGCGACAACGTCAACCGAAACGGCAATGATGCGCAGTGGATCAACAACGACCTGCTGGCCGAAGGGTTCCTGACGCGCGGGTACGCCGGCGTCTGGATCGACAACCCCATGAGCAAGCGGCGATACGTCGGCTACGACCGCATGCCCGACGTGGCGGTGATCATCAAGGCTGCCGTCCGCGCCGTGCGCGCGGGGGCAGCCGGCTACAACATCGACGCCGACCACATCGGCCTGACGGGCTTCTCCCAGGCCGCCAGCCAGGCGGCCCTGGCGGCGATGTCCGGCGGCATGAGGGAACTCGAACAAGGGCCCAATCTCAACGTGTCCTCGCGCGTCCAGGCCGTCCTGCTGAACGCCGGGACGGTGGACTACCCCGCCCTGCTCAAGGACCGCCCCAAGGCCGGCGAGTTCTACGCTGGCTTCCTGGGCGACCCCAAGGCCAATCGCAGCGTCTGGGAGCAGCATAGCGCCCTGTATTACGTGACGGCAGACGACCCGCCGACGTTCCTGTCCGTCGGCGCCCGCGACTACATCCACCTGCCCCAGGCCGAGTTGATGGCCGCGGCGCTGAAGAAGGCCGGCGTCGAGTGCAAGCAGGCCGTCACGCCAAACCTCGGCCTCCAGGTCACCGCCGCGCCGGAGGTGCTCAGCGATATCTACCAGTTCTTTGACGCGCATCTGGCGCCCTCGGGCATCGCAGACAACGACCCCGACGAGAATCAGCAGCCGCCCACCGCCACTCCCTGACGCTCTGTGGTAGAATCGTGGCACAGCCTTTCCAGGCTGTGGCCCGGAAAGAAAGAGCCCGCAGGCTGGAAAGCCTGTGCCGCGGGAGAGTCTGATGAAAAGCGCGTGGATCATTGTCCTGACGATCGCCCCGGCCCTGCTGGGCGCTGCCGTTGTTCTTGCCCAGTCGGCGCCCTCGCCTGCCCCTGCCACGCGGCCGACCGTCCTCAAACGCATGGCGCCGTACAGGATGAAGGAGTTCATCATCGGCTCGTGGCCGTTCCACAGCGACTACGACGAGAACTTCTGCCGCCGCTACAAAGCCGCCGGGTTCAATACTCTCATCGACAGCCCGGCGATCCTGGACCTGGCCGAAAAGACCGGCCTCAAGGTCATCATCCACACGGCCCTGCACCCGGTGATGGACAAAGCTTCTGGCCAGTTCACCGGCAAGTTCGACATGGGCGGCTACGCCCATCTGCCGGAAATCCAGTGGTTCCACAAGATGTACGGCAAGAAGCCGGCGCTGATCGGCCACCTCGTCAACGACAACTGCACGCTGCACGATTACACCATCGAGGTCTGCCGCTGGATGCGGGCCAACTGCTCCGAGCAGATTCCGTTCATGTCGCACAACCCCGACGCCGGCGGACAGGCCAAGGTCGTCGACGCCCTGCCGATCCTCAGTTCGCAGAATTACCCCTACGGCTATCACAACGAGTGGAGCGAGAGCAAAAAGCGGTTGGAGTTCTGCAAGCGCCTGGAAGAAGATCGCCGCCATGCCAACGCCAACGACATGGTCATCTGGCCGATCTTCGCCGTCTACGGCGGCGCCGGTGGCGACGACAGAGGCCACGGCGCCAAGCCCTGTGACTTGTCCCCCTCGCAGATCCGCTTCCAGGCGTTCAGCTCGCTGGCGTACGGGGCACAGTCGCTGTGGTATTTCGCGTACTCGTCCAAGCGGCCGGTGTGGAAAGATGGCGGCTCGGTGCGCACGGCCGTGACGTACTGCAACAACTACATCGTGCCGATGGTGGGCCCGCGCGTGCTGGGCACGCGCTGCGTCGGCGTCTTTCACTCCAAAGGAGCCGATGATGCGCCCGACGGAAGTCCGCCGCTGGCCGAGGACCGCATCGTCGAGAGCATGGACAAGAATCTGCTGGCCGGCGTGCTGATGGGCGAAGAGGACTTTGCGGCCGGCAAGTCCACGCCCGCTTACGTGCTGGTCGTCGACAAGCGCACGGTGCAAGCCGGCCAGGGCGACCCTCCCGCGCGTCAGGCGAGCGTGTCGTTTGGCCCGCAGGTGCGAAAGGTGACGATCCTGGGCGACAAGGCCCGCACCGGCAGCGTCAACGGCAACCTGGCCACGCTGAATCTCGTCGGCGGCGACGGGGTGCTGCTGCGACTGGAGTGACTTGTAGATTTCCAATTTCCAATTGGGAATTTCCAGTTTGAACAATTGAGCCGGTGGCGATGCAGGGCGCCCTTCAAATTGGAAATTGAAAATTGGAGATTGGAAATGGGTTGAACCATGAGCTTTTCCATCCGAACACGCATGATCGTGGTGATCAACCTGCTGGTGCTGGCGGTGGCGCTGGCGGCGGGGTGGGGGGCCGTTGTCGTGGCTCAGAACGCCATCGAGAAACGCCTGCTGGTGGATGTCGCCGACAGCACCTGCCGGCTCCTGTCGGGCATGAACCTGCCCCTGAGCGACACGCTCATGGGCCATCTCAAGCAGATCTACGGCGCGGACGCGGTGGCCGTCGGACACGGCGGGGCGGTGCTGGGCTCGTCGCTGAGCCCCGAGCAGACCGCCGCCCTGCAGACGCTGCTGCGCCGCGGCGCGCCCGAGCGGGGGGCCGTAACGCTCGGCGGCGGCACGTATCACCTGGGCATGGGGCGAATCGAGCGGGCCAGGCCTGATGGAGCGGCCGAGCCGGTGCGGCTGTACCTGCTCGTGCCGGCCGAGCAGCTTGCCGCCGCCAAGTCTGACGCTGCGCGGCGCATGGCGATGGCGACCCTGCCGGCCATCGGCGCCGCGACGCTGCTGGCGGTGGTGCTGTCGATGACACTGACGCGCCCGATCCGCCGCCTGGCGGCGCAGATGGACGCGCTGGCCGCCTCGGCTGGCGATGAATCGGCTGCCGCCGCGGCGCCGCTGCCTCGTAGCGGGCCGGCGGAACTGGTGACGCTGGCCGAGTCGTTCGACCACCTGCTTGAGCGCCTGCGCCAGGCGCGCGAGAGCCTGGCCCGTTCGCATCGCCTGGCGACGCTGGGCAAGCTGGCCGCCTCGGTGGTGCACGAGATCCGCAACCCGCTTTCGGGCATCGCCATGAACGTGCGCGTGCTGCAGGACGAGTTGGCGCGGCACAATATCGACGACCGCAGCGCCGCCCTCATCCGCCGCGAGATCGAGCGGCTGGACCTGTACATCCAGGAACTCATGGGCCTGGCCGCCGATCAGGCGCAAGGCCCCCTCGACGCCAAGGCACTGGCCGCTCTACCACCGATCAGCCTGAGCGAGCCGGCCGACTCGGTGGCCGACCTGCTGCAAAGCCGCTGCGCCCACGCGGGTATCGAGGTGCTGCGCCGCTATGAGGCGGACGCTCCGGCCGTGCGGGCCGACAGCGGCCACATGCGACAGGTCATCATGAACCTCGTGCTCAACGCCATGGCGGCCATGCCCGCCGGCGGAAAGCTGACGCTGGCGCTGGCGACCGCCGGCGGCGCCGTGCGGATGAGCGTGTTCGACACCGGAGCGGGCGTGCAGGCCGGCGGGCAGGATATCTTCGACCCGTTCGTCTCGACGCGCAGCGACGGGGCGGGCCTGGGCCTCTACGTCTGCCGCGGGATCGTCACCCGCTATGGCGGGCGAATCGGATATAATCCGCTGCCGCAGGGCACCGAGTTCTGGTTTGAACTGCCCGGAGATGGAACCGCAATGGACGCGAAGAACGCAAAGGTGAATGGGGGTGGGTGAAATCGGCGGCATCCTCTCTATCGCCCTTTGCGTCCTTTGCGGCTAAACAGAATATGGGACAGACGCCTGACAGAACGCTGCTGATCATCGACGACGAAGAGTCGATCTGCTTTGCTTTCGAGCGGTTCTTCTCGCGGCGGGGGTGGTCTGTCCGCGTGGCGTCGACGGCCGCGGCGGGCTTGGCGGCGTATCGTAAAGCCGCGGCCGACGTGGTGTTTGTCGACGTGCGCCTCAGCGACGGCAGCGGGTTGGACGTGCTGGAGTCGCTGCTGAAAGACGATCCGGCCGCCCGCGTGATCGTGATGACCGCCTATGGCACGCTCGAGACTGTCACGCGCGCGGTGCGCGGTAAGGCCTTCGAGTATCTCGTCAAGCCCATCGACCTCGACCGCTCGGCCGAACTGGCCCAGCGCGCCCTCGACAGCCGCCGCACGCCCCCGCCGGCGGTTGCGCAGGACGGGCCGGCCAGCGCCATGGTCGGTTCCTCGCCGGCGATGCAGGATGTCTACAAGCGCGTGGCGCTGGTGGCGGCCGCCGACGGGGCGGTGCTGATCCTGGGCGCCACCGGCACCGGTAAGGAGCTCGTCGCCCGGGCCATTCACACGCACAGCCGCCGCAGCGCCGGGCCGTTCGTGGCTGTCAACTGCGGGGCCTTGCCCCAGCCGCTGGTCGAGAGCGAGCTGTTCGGCCACGTGCGGGGCGCCTTCACCGGCGCCGACGCCGACCGCGCCGGGCGCTTCGAGGCGGCCGACGGCGGGACGCTGTTCCTGGACGAAGTGGGAGAGCTGCCGCCCGAGACGCAGGTCAAGCTGCTGCGCGTGCTGGACTGTCAGACCATCGAGCGCGTCGGGTCGGTCAAGCCCATCAGCCTCGACGTGCGCGTCATTGCGGCGACCAATCGCAATCTCGAAGCCGCCATCGCGGCAGGGCACTTCCGCGCCGACCTGTACTACCGCCTGGCCGTGATGCGCATCGAGCTGCCGACCCTCGCCCAGCGCGGCGGCGACATCTTGCCCCTGGCGAGGCACTTCATCGCCGCCCGCGCCGCCGGCGGAGCTTCTCAAGGGCTCGATGCCGCAGCCGCCTCTGCACTCGAGGCTTACCCCTGGCCGGGTAACGTGCGCGAGCTCAAGAACGCCATCGAGCACGCCGTCGCCCTGGCCGGGGCGGGGCCGATCCTGCTGGAGCACCTGCCCCAGACCCTGCGCCAACCGTCCGCGGCCGCCGCGCCGCCCGATATGCCGCAGCAGTACGTCAAGGGCGTCCACGCGCAAGCGGGCGATCTGTACCGCGCCGCCATCGAACCCATCGAGGCCGCCGTCATCCGCCAGGCCCTGCAGCAATGCAGCGGCAACCAATCCGACGCCGCCCAACTTCTGGGCCTGCATCGCAACACCCTGCGAAAGAAGATCCGCGAGTTGGGCATCGAGTGAAGCTGCCCTCTTAGCCCCGAAGGGGCGATCGGAATTTAGCCGGGGGGGAAGCCCCCGGAACACGCGCTTATTAATCTCCGCCCCGAAGGGGCGGTAGGTTTGTTCGCCGATCAAAAGACCCGCCGCCCCTTCGGGGCGGCTTGTGTATGGGGACGCTGGTGCGCCCCCGGCTATATCCTGATCGCCCCTTCGGGGCGAAGAAGTCGCGCGGGAGCCGAAGCCGCGATAGCAGGCCCTCATCTCAATACCGCTACCGAGCCTTCTGCTGTGGCTGATTGGCCTGGGGCCAGCGGCGGGTCGGTCAGCTTGCCAAAGGCGATCATCATGTCCATGCACGGGTTGCCCTTGTTGTTGTGGATGAACCACGCCGCGGGCGTGCTGACGGCGATGCAGACGCCGGCCGCTTGGTTATGCGCGATCATGGTCGGCTGATCGAGCTGCGCGGCGTTGAAACCCCAGAACTGCTTGTAGAACTCGTGATTGTAAGTCTGGCCTTTCATCAGGAAGGCTTGATACTCATTGGCGCGTCCACCGCCGCGGCCGAGCTGGGCCAGCGAAACGCGCCGCCCACCGCTGAAGACGAAGGTGTCCTCCAGCGACCACCAGGAACCGTCGAGAAACTTCGTGCAGATCGCCGCGCCAGGCTTGACCATCGGCTGCTGGCCCAGATTCGTCAGCGTGATGGCGTATCTCACAGAGTCGTTGTCGGCCTCGACGACCGTGCGCCATCGCACGCTTTGATCGACTGGAAAGCGGATGCCGTCGTACTCCATCGTCTGCGGATCGATCTTGGGAATGTTGGTCTGTGGCGCGAAGCACTGGGGCGGCTCGATCTCCTGGACCAGCCGACGCTCGTCGCCGCGCCACTGGCCAAAGGGATAGATCGACGAAAAGCCCGTGTCGGTGGCGATGCCCTCCGGCGCCCATAGTTGCAGAGGGCCCACTTCTTCAATGCCGGTCTCGATGCCAATGGTGGCCGAGTCAGATGTTGGCAATAGTTCCATGGCTGTGTAAAAAGATCCTAGATCCTTGATCCTAGGTGAAGAAAACAACCCGATCATGGCCACCCATTATCCGTTCTTGTTTCTGTTTTTCCTAGGATCTGGGACCGAGGATCGAGGATCTTGCTTCTCCAATTCGTGTATTGCATATTCCCTAAGCCACAGGTAGAACACTCCGCATTACCCACACTGCACTGCGAAAGGAAGACGATCATGAAGAACGTACGTTGGGGCCTGTTGGCGTGTGGCGGTATTGCCGGGGCCTTTGCTCATGGACTCAAGCAGACCGACAGCGGCAAGGCGATGGCCTGTGCCAGCCGATCGCTCGACAAGGCCAAGAAGTTCGCCGAGCAGTGGGGCATCCCCAAGGCCTACGGCAGCTACGAAGAGCTGCTGGCCGACAAGGATATCGACGCGGTCTACATCTCCACGCCGCACCCGATGCACGCCGAGTGGGCGGTCAAGGCCGCCGACGCCGGCAAGCACATCCTGTGCGAAAAGCCGCTGGCGATGAACCAGTTCGACGTGCAGACGATCATCGAGGCCGCCCGCCGCAACGACGTGCTGGTGATGGAGGCCTTCATGTACCGCTGCAACCCGCAGACGGCCAAGCTCGTCGAGCTGATCCGCGGCGGCGCCATCGGGCAGGTCAAGATGATCAACGCCTCGTTCGCCTTCCAGTGCGGCTACGGCAACCTGCAGGGGCGGCTGATGAACCCGGCGCTAGGCGGCGGCGGCATTCTGGACGTCGGCTGCTACACCGTCTCGATGGCGCGGCTGATCGCCGGGGCGGCGCTGGGCAAGGAAGTCGCCGAGCCCATCGAGGTCCAGGGCATGGGCCGCATCGGCGACACCGGCGTCGACGAGTGGGCCGTCGCGAACCTGAAGTTCCCCAACGACATCATCGCCCGCCTGGTCACCGGCGTGCAGATCAGCGCCGACAACCAGGTCGTCATCTACGGCAGCGACGGCGTCATCACCATCCCCTCCCCGTGGTTCTGCCAGGGCCGCGAAGCCGGCAAGGTCTCCTTCAAGCTCGTCTCCTACTCCAAGGGCGAGCAGACCATCGAGATCGACGTCCCCAAGGGCATCTACGCCCTCGAGGCCGACGTGGCCGCGGCCGCCATCGACAAGCGCCAGGCCCCCTCGCCTGCGATGACTCCCGCCGACAGCATCGGCCAGGCCGCCACTATCGACAAGTGGCGCGCCGCCATCGGCCTGAGCTATCCGTGCGAAACCGTCGAGGCGTACGCCCGGCCGGTCAGCAAACTGCCCCTGACGGTGCGCCAGCCCAACAAGATGCCCTACGGCGAACTGCCCGGCGTGGGCAAGAAGATCTCGCGCCTGGTCATGGGCACGATGGTGCAGACGAACATCGCCCACGCGACCGCGCTGTTTGACGAGTTCTTCGCCCGCGGCGGCAACGCTTTTGATACCGCTCACATTTACGGCGGCGGCAACACCGAAAAGCTGCTGGGCCTGTGGATCAAGAACCGCAATATCCGCGAGCAGGTCGTGGTCGTCATCAAGGGCGCCCACACCCCTTACTGCAACCCCAAGGCCCTCGTCGAGCAGTTCATGGTCAGCCTCGACCGCGTCGGCACGCCCTACGCCGACATCTACATGATGCACCGCGACAACCCGGAGATCCCGGCCGGCGAGTTCGTCGACGTCCTCAACGAGCTCAAGGCCAAGGGCCTGGTGCGGGCCTTTGGCGGCAGCAACTGGACGACCAAGCGATTCGAAGAGGCCAACGCCTACGCCGCCAAGGCCGGCAAGACGCCCTTCGCGGCCCTGAGCAACAACTTCTCCCTGGCGCAGATGGTCAACCCCGTCTGGGCCGGCTGCGTGGCCGCCAGCGAGCCGACGAACCTGGCCTGGCACCTTAAGACACAGACGCCCAACCTTGCCTGGTCGAGCCAGGCCCGCGGATTCTTCGTCCCCGGCATGGCCGCCCCGGACAAGACCGACGACAAGTTCATGATGCACTGCTGGTACAGCGACGACAACTTCAAACGCCAGGCCCGCTGTTTCGAACTGGCCAAGAAGAAAAACGCCCATCCGATGAGCATCGCCCTGGCCTACGTGCTGGCCCAGAAGTTCCCCCAGTACGCCATGATCGGCCCGGCGACCCTGGCCGAAGGCGTGCCGTCCTACGAAGCGTTGGACGTGAAGCTGACCGACGCTGAGGTGAAGTGGCTGAATTTGGAGCAGTAGCCGGTAGCCCGTAGCCAGTAGCCAGGAAAACATTAAAACCCGGGTGCCATGGCGGCTGAGGAACGGCCGCCATGGCACCCGGTGGTTTTCCCATCCATCCACCCATCCGCGTTCTTTCCCCCTCTGCGCTCTCTGCGACCTTTGCGGTTAAAGTTGTTTCCCCGCGGCCGCACGGATGGCGGCTATCAGGTCTTCGGACGGGCCGCCTTTGCTGACGTAGGCTACGGCGCCGTAGCGGCGGATTTCTTCGCCGCGGTCGGCTTCGGCGTACATCGACAGGCCGATGATCTTGGACTGCGGGCGCTGGGCGACGATCTTCGCGGTGGCCTCGACGCCGCTCATCCCGGGCATGCTGATGTCCATGATGATCACGTCGGGCTGATGGCGGCGTGACAATTCGATGGCCTCTTCGCCGCTGCCGGCCTCGGCGACCACCACAATGTCGCTTTCGTGATTGAGAATGCCCGCCAGACCCTGGCGCACGATGGGGTGGTCGTCCACCAGCAGCACGCGAATCTTGCCGGCGGCGCCCTCGCTGTCCGCCGCGGCGGCGAGCGGCTCCGCCACGCTCGCCCGCGCAACAGGGCGGCCGGACGCTTTGCGAGGTGGGCCCACCTTGGCCGTCAGCGTCACGCGCGTGCCCTTGCCGGGGGCGCTTTCGATCTTGCACGAGCCTCCCACGTGCTCGAGCCTCTGCTGCAGGCTGAACAGCCCCAGCCCCGAGACTGCTTCCTTATCCGCATGCACCTTGCCGGGATCGAACCCTTCGCCTTCGTCGCTGACCACCACCTGCACCAGGTCGCCCTCGATCCGGTCCAGCGTGACGGTGGCCGCCTTGACGCCGGCGTGCTTGACCACGTTGAGCAGCAGTTCGCGCGCGGCCGAGAACAGCAGCATGGCCACGCCTTCCTCATCGAGGGGCACCGAGGCGTTGACCCGGGTCGTGAGTTTGAAGCCCTGGGTGGCCTCCATCTGCCGTCCCAGCCAGGGCAGTGCGGCGCCCAGTCCGGCCTCGTACAGGATGGTCGGGCTCAGCTCGGCCGTCAGAGCCCGCGAGGCCTCGATCGAGCGGGAAAGCAGATTGTCGGTGGCATCGAGGGCGCTGAGCGCGTGGTCGTCTTTTATGCGGGATCGCGTGGCGCCAAGCTGGAATTTTGCGCCGACCAGGAGTTGCTGGAGATTGTCGTGGAGCAGTTGAGCCAGGCGCTCGCGCTCTCGCTGTTCGCTGTGGGCCAAATCGCTGGCCATCGCCCGCAGTTGCTGCGCGCGGTGCTCGGACAATTTTGTTCGGTCTTCGAGGCTGGCGTTGAGGGCGCTGAGTCTCTCGCGGTCGCCCTCGCGCTGGGTAATATCCTCGATGGTCAGCAGCAGGCGTTGGGGCATGTCGGGGGGAGGCGGGATGTGCCGCCCGCTCATGAGCATGACCTTGCATCCGATATCAGGAAACTCGTGTTCCACGCGGAAATCCTGGAATGCCGATTCCTTGGGGATGACCTCCTCGATCAGCGTGCGAAGCTCGGGGATATTCCACTGCCCATTGCCCAACTTGAACACTTGTCGCCCGATGGTCTGTCCCGGGTCGACCCGGAAGGTCTCAAAGAAAGCGCGGTTGGCCAGCATGACGTGCAGTTGCTCGTCGAGCACCAGCAGCGGATGACGCACCGTCTCGACAACACTCTCGGAATACGTCTTCTCGAAACTAAGCTGGTCCTGGACGTTCTTGAGGCGCGTGACCTCGGAGAAGGTGATGACGACCCCGTCGATCCGGTCGTCCAGCGTGCGGAAGGGCAGAACCCGCAGCGTATACCACCGCCCGCCGCCGGCCTGCACTTCCTTCTCCAGCGGCGTGAGGCTCTTGAGAACGCCCTGGGCGTCGATCGAGAGGTCCACGTTTATGAAGCTGCCCGTCAGGTGGCTCAGCGGACGCCCGATATCCGAGTCGATCACGTTGAGCAGTTCCGTCGCCCGGGGGGTGAAGCGCCGGATGCGCAGTTGCCCGTCCAAAAAGATCGTCGCGATCTCGGTAGCCCCCAGCAGGTTCGCCAGGTCGTTGTTGATGGTGGTCAACTCGCCGACTTTGTCGTTGAGCTGGCTGTTAACGGTATTGAGCTCTTCGTTAACTGACTGCAGTTCTTCCTTGGAGCTCTCCAGTTCCTCATTGGCCGACTGGAGCTCCTCGTTCATCGACATCATTTCTTCGTTGGCGGCCTTGAGCTCCTCGTTGGCGGCGTCGAAGTCCTCGGTATGGGTGCTCAATTCGGTTCGCAGGGCTTTGAGTTCGGCCTCGAGCTGGGCGACCAGCGGTTCTTCCTCGGCCACCGCCGCGGCGCCGGCGGCGCGTTTGGCGGGGCGGGCTTCTTCAAAGATGACGGCCAGCATCTTGCCCCCGCCGATGTTCTGGGGCACAGGGATGACCGTCAGGTCCACCAGCGGCGTGCCATCCCGCGGCAGGGGGACATGAGCAAGGCGCACGGTCTGGTTTTCCGCCATGGCTTTGGTCATCGCGCGGCGGAGTTTGGCCGAGAAGATCCCGCCGGGGCTCATGTCCAGGATGTTCAAACTCGCCGGCCCCTCGGGATGGCCGAGGTACTTCTCCATCCGCCCGTGGAAGAACAGGATCTTGCCCTCGGGCTCGACGAGCACCACGCTGGCGTCGAAGTGACGCAGGATCGACTCCAGGTTCGCCTGCGAGAGGATCGCAGCGGGTGGCCGCGCCGGCTCTCGCTCGGCGACGCCGCGCTTCTGCCCGTTGAAGTATGGGGGCAGCTCGCTGCCGGCCTGGCGATTGGAGCGCGTCAGACGGTAGATCCGATTGGCGCGCGAGATCGGGTCGAAGAGGTTTTCCATTCCCGCCACGCCTTCGGACTTGCCCAGCAGCAGGTGGCCACCGACGTTGAGGGCGAAGCTGAAGACCGAGAGCACCTTGCGCTGGGCCGGCGGCTCAAGGTAGATCAGCACGTTGCGGCAGGAGACCAGGTCCAGCTTGGAGAACGGCGGGTCGGTCAGCACGTTGTGGCGTGAGAAGACGATCACGTCCCGCAAGGCCTTGCTCACGCGGTACGTCTGCCCCGATCGTATGAAGAAGGTCTCCAGCCGCTTGGGCGAGACATTGTCCGCGATGCTCAGGGGGTACGTGCCGCTGCGGGCGGCTTCCAGAGCCGCCTCGTCGATGTCGGTGGCGAAGACCTGCACCGGGCAGGCCTTGCCCGCGGCCGAGCGCGCCTCGAGCAGGAGCATGGCCACGGAGTAAGCCTCTTCGCCGGTGGCGCATCCGACGACCCAGGCCCGCAAGGGCAAGTCGTCATCTCGCTTGGCGGCCATGGGGGCGATAACGGTGGCGGTCAACTCGTCGAAGGCTTCGCTGTCGCGGAAGAACGCGCTGACGCCGATGAGCATGTCCTGCGACAGGTGCGTCACCTCGGCGCTGTCCCTGAGGAGCAGCGTGATGTAGTCGGCCATGTCGCGCACCTGGCGCAGGCCCATGCGGCGCTGGATGCGGCGGAGCACCGTCGTGCGCTTGTAGTGGCGGTAGTCACTGCCGGCGCCGGCGCGGAGGATCCTGAGAATGTCCTCCACCTGTTCGCCCGCCGTCCCGGCGGGGGGTTCGCCGCCCTTGGCCAGGATGGCGGAATGTTCGGTGAACTGCATGAGCGCCGCGGGCATCTGCCCCGGGGACAGGATGTAGTCCACCAGCGAGGTGTCGATGGCGGCCTGGGGCATCTGCGCAAATCTGGCGGTGACGGGGTCCTGGGCCATGCACATCCCGCCGGCGTTGCGGATCGCCCGCACGCCCTGTGGGCCGTCGGAGCCGCTGGAGCCCGAGAGGATGATGGCGATGGACTTGGCACCCTGGTCCTGCGCCAGCGAGGCCAGAAAGCTGTCGATGGCGGCCTCGACGTGCCCGAGATGGGCGCCGCTGTCGAGCACGAACCGCCCCTGGTTGAGGCACAGAACTTTGCCGGGCGGGTTGGTGTAGACCGTGTTGGCTTGGACGCTCATCCCATCCTGGGCCTGCACCACTTTCATGGAGGTGGACTTGCCCAGGATCTCGGCCATGCGGCTTTCATGCGTCGGGTCGAGATGCTGGACGATGACGAAGGCCATGCCGCTGTCAGGCGGCAGGGCGGCGAAGAACTCCTTCATCGCCTCGAGCCCGCCGGCCGAAGCGCCGATCCCGATAATGATTGGCGTTTTGGTCTGGCTCTGACTTTGCTTTTCATCGCACTTCTGTTTCATGGGCTCACACCAAACCCCCGATGGGTCATTGTAGAAGGCGCTGAGTAGAATTGCCGACTGTGCGGAAACGAATACGTGCTAAGCACGGCCATTGGTTTTGTCCGGCGCCGATGAGATCGAAAGTGCGTTTGCGATTTCGCAACTCTGCCCGTGGGGCATAGGCCGCAAATGCAGCCGCGCAACTGCGTAAAATACCCAAATCATTCCAGTATTGAAATAGGGAAGAACCCCTGAAATTGTATAGGGAGAATTCGCGGACGCTTTGGGTGCCACGCACAACGGAGCTGTGCGTGGCACCCCGCGGTTACTTAGGTGGCGTGGCGGCGGGTTGGGTGGCGGCCGTGGGGGCTTCTTTGCCGGTCAGGGACTTGTAGATGACGGCGGCCATCAACTCAGCGCCTTCGGGGGTGGGGAAGACGCCGTCGCCGCCTACGTTGGCGTCCAGGTTGGCGGTCAGGGGGGTGTGCGTGTCGATTAGGGGGAGCTTCGTCTCGGCCGCGACCTTGCGGATGGCGGGGAGAACGCCTTTGGTCAACTGCTCGGCGTTGACGCCGTAGTGGCAGTCGGGTTTGAGCGGCGGGGGCAGGCAGATGTAGACCTGGGCGGCCGGGACTTTGCCCTTCAGGCGGGCGATGAAGTCCTTGTAGTCGCCGACGTAGCGGCCGGCGTCGTGCGTCCAGGTGTTGGGGCGGCTGGCGGCGTGCTCGAACATCAGGATGAAGACGTCGGGCTTGTACGCCTCGGCCTTGACTGATTCGTATCGCTTCCAGACGCATCGCAGGTTCGTCCGCAGGATGCTGTGGTCGTTGGTGCAGAAGCTCTTGACCTGGTAGCCATTGCCCAGCAGCTTTTCCAGCGGCGGACCAAACCGAGCCGCCCCATCGCCGATGACGGCGATCTTGACGGTCTTGCCCGCCTGCGCGGCGGGGAAGGGCGGTTGATCGGTCGCGGGCTTGGTGGCGGCGTTTTGCGCCACAGCGGCGAAAGAGATAAGGAGCGTGCAGGCAAGCCCGATTGCGGTAATGAGGCGACTGGTGTTCATGTCCAAATAGTAAAGGAGGAGCTGAATCTCGCCAAGAACTTTGTGTCGCTCTTTCAGAGCTTCAACAACAATGTCTGCCCTACCCAGGGCGGCGCGACTCGCTGCGCTCGCCGCTTTGCCCTGGGCTGACGAACCAGCGGCCCTTCAGGCCGCGGAAACACCAATCGGCGAAGGAACCTGCCGTAAACACAAGCGGGCGCCCCGAGGGACGCCCGCCTGTTCTTGTTGTTCAATTCAATTGGCAATTGCCAATCGGCAATTGGCAATTACTTCAATCCCCGCCCATGTGGCTGCGGTCGAGGAAGCCTTCGAGCTTTCGCGCCCGCACCGGGTGCTGGAGCTTGCGGATGGCCTTGGCTTCGACCTGCCGCACGCGCTCGCGGGTGACCTTGAAGATGCGCCCGACTTCTTCGAGGGTGTAGGTGTACCCGTCGCCGATGCCGTAGCGCAGCTTGATGATCTCGCGCTCGCGGTACGTCAGCGTCTTGAGCACTTCCTCGATGCGGTCCTTGAGCATCTCCGTGCCGGCCGTCTCGATGGGGCTCTCGGCCGACTCGTCCTCGATGAAGTCGCCGAAGTAGCTGTCTTCGCTCTCGCCGACGGGTCGGTCGAGGCTGATGGGGTGGCGCGAGATCTTGAGCACGCGCCGCGCCTCGGCGATGGCCATTCCGGCCTCTTCGGCGATCTCTTCGATGGTGGGCTCGCGGCCGAGCTGCTGCACGAGGCGCTTGGAGATATTGCGCAGGCGGCTCATCGTCTCGATCATGTGCACGGGGATGCGGATCGTGCGGGCATGGTCGGCGATGGCGCGGGTGATGGCCTGGCGGATCCACCATGTGGCGTACGTCGAGAACTTGTACCCGCGGCGGTACTCGTACTTGTCCACCGCCCGCATGAGGCCGGTGTTGCCTTCCTGGATGATGTCCAAAAAGCTCAGGCCGCGGTTGCGGTACTTCTTGGCGATCGAGACCACCAGGCGCAGGTTACCGCCGGACAGCTCGCGCTTGGCCTGCTCGTAGTCGTTGAAGACCTGCTGGATGCTCTTGACCCGCACGCGCAGGGTCTCGGGCTCTTCCAGGACCAGGTCGACCAGCCCGTCGTGCTCTTCGCGCATCACGTCGAGATCTTCCTGCGAGATCCCGCCGCCGGGCCCGGCCGTCATCGCACTCTCCAGGTCCGTGATCTTGTCCGAGATGTGCATGAGCTTCTTCATCAGCGGCTGGATCTTGCTGGTTCGCAGCGAGAGTTCTTCCAGCAGCTTGGCGCCGCGGCGGCGGCGTTTCCAGAGTTTGCGCTGGGCCTTGGCCTTGGCGCCCTGGCTGCTCTTGGGGTTCCAGAAGATATCCCAGTCAATCCGGTCGGCGGCCATGATCTTCTTCAGGGTCGCCAGGTTGGCCGGCATGCGGTCCATGATGGATTCTTTGGACAAATTCTCGGCCGTCGAGATGCGCATGGTGCGGTCGAAGGGCAGGTCGCTGGTGTGGACCTGGGCGATGATTTCGACGGCTTGCTGGATGCAGTAGTCGCTCTGGAGGACGCGTCGGCGGAAGTGCATCCGCGTCATTTCGATCTTGCGGGCCAGGGCGA
The DNA here is from genome assembly GCA_039683615.1 of Phycisphaerae bacterium. Classification (GTDB taxonomy): domain Bacteria; phylum Planctomycetota; class Phycisphaerae; order SM23-33; family SM23-33; genus JAJFUU01. The sequence continues at coordinate 11,196 of JBDKRA010000020.1, read as the reverse complement.
TTTCCTGCGGGCGCGTCAGCAGGGGGATCTCGCCCATCTGCGTCAGGTACATCCGCACCGGGTCGTCGATTCGCCGGGTGTCGGCCTCGATCTCCTCGTGCGGCTCTTCTTCTTTTTCGATGACTTCTTCGTCTTCCTCGGGCGCGTCGGGCGCCAGAGCGGTGCGCGAGCCGACCTCTTCCTCGTCGATCAGCTCGATGCCCATCTCGTCGAGGGTCATCAACAGTGCGTCGAGGCGATCGGGCGAGACGGCCCCTTCGGGCAGCCCTTCGTTCATTTCCTCGTACGTGATGTATCCCCGTCTCTTGCCGTCGTCGAGAAGTTTCTTGATGCTTGCTTCAAGTGGCGCAGCCATTCATATCTCCCGACCAGATTGAGCTGATCGTTGCAGGGTAAAAGATCAGTCATTCTATAAATGTGTCCAGATACAAGTCAACCAATGTAAGAAAAATACCTGCACTCCATCGTATCCGCTCCCGAGGGCGGTCGCAGTGATTTCCGGGCTCGATCCGTCTGCTTCTTGACATGGAGGCCCGGCAACCATAGTATTATACCGTTGCGTCGACGCCCGGGTGGCGGAATTGGCAGACGCGCCAGGTTGAGGGCCTGGTGGGCTTAATTGCCCATGCTGGTTCAAATCCAGTCCCGGGCAGTGCTTAGGCCATGCCAGACGCGCCCTGGCCGGCGCGTCTGGCGGCCTGGGCGGTCTTGCCGTCCGCACGAGTTCGCCGGGGCGGCACGCAGGGGTCTTTTTTCGCATAAAGCGCGTCATTCACCGGCAACTTTCTGTTGCATTTTCCGACTGAAACGCCGATAATTAGTACGTACGAAAACAACTCGCGTGCGCGCAGGGCGACGGAGATTTCCGCATGGATGGTTCCGATATTCTGGGCTGCCTGAACGGCTGCGGGCTTGACAGCCAGGAAGCCGCTCTGGCCTCGCTGCTGGATTCGACCAGCCGCGAGATCGCCCATAGCGACTGCCTCGAAAGCGAGGAGCGCGCGGAAGTGTACACCATTCTCGAAATCATCAAGGCCGACACACGCCGCCACCGCCAGATGCTCGGCCAATATGTCAGCGACGGGAGGCGCGCCCATGCTTGATCTGCAGCATCAGCAGTTGGCCGAGCAGTTCCAGGACCTGCTGACGCAGGAACAACAGGTCGAAGGTTCTTACGCCGCCATGGCCGCCCGGGCGAGTGATCCCGAGATCAGGACCCAGTTGGAATCGATCCGCACCGACAAGCAGCGCCACATCGAGTTAATCCAGCGCCTGCTGGAGATCGTCGCCTAGCGGGAAAGTTCACCGCAAAGGTCGCGGAGATCGCACAGAGGGAAAGACCGGAAGAATCTTCGCCCGACACTCCAAGCCCTCCCGCGTCCCGTTCTGTTCGCGGTCGAGCTTGTTCGACGTGTTTCCCTGATCCAAGAAAACGTCGCGAATCATTCTCCCCCAGCGGGAGGGAGAGCGTCTTTCGCTCCGCCCTTGCGGGATGTCTTTTTGGTCGAGGTCTTGCCAGATCCGTCGGTCTTCTTGGACTTGGAATCGGAGTCGTCGCGCAACTCCTCGAGCGCCGGCGGCTGGGTCACGACGGCGTCGTAGGCGCCCTTGACATAGGCCGACTCCAGCGGCACGCCGGCCAGGATGAGAAATCCGATCTTGCTCTGCAGCCGCCCCAGCGCGGTCATCTGGGCGTCGGCCCACTTGGCGGCTGTCAGCTCGTCAGCCTTTCGCGTCGACAGCAGCTTGTCCTTGCGGGTCTTGGCCTTGTTGAGTTTTTCGACCGCCTTTCTGTAACTGTCGGCGGCGGTATTGGCGGCGACCCTGGCCTCTCGGATGCGGCTCTCGATGGACGCGCGGCGGTTGTAGGGGTTTCTGTCGAGGTCCTTGCGGAGGTTGTCGATAAGATTCAGTTGTGTCTGGACCCGCTCCTGCGCCCGCACGGCTTCGCTCTCGGCTACGCGCATGTCCACGTCAAGTTCTGACTGCGGCTGCGTGTACTTTGCGGCGATCTTGCTCATGGCGTCGCTCTTGGCCGCGGCCACCTTGCGAACGCACTCCTCCTTAGCCGCGCCGTTGGCGGACAGGGCGCTGTTCTGCTCGGGCGTGGGCGGCTCGGAGGATCGCCCCGGGGGCGGGGGGGCCTCGGCCGAGGCTTTGGCCAGTTGCACTGCCGAGACATCCGAGCGATCGAGATCGACGACTCCCACCGCCAGGCGCACCCGGAGGCCCTTGAGTCGTCCACTGACGGTCTTGCCGCCGGCGAGGGCGAGGGTGTCGCCGTCGCCGCCGAGGGTGAGCGACTCGACGGCGCTGCGCACGTACAAGCGGTCGTCGAGCTGGACGGCGGCCACGACGGCGTGCAGCTCGTGTCCGATCTTCAGGGTGATCTTGTCGCTATAGGCCTGGGACTCGCCGTTGCCGCCGGGGGCTGCCTCGCCGGAGGCCCCGGCGGAACCCGCACCCGCCGCGGCGTCGCCGGACAGCGTCATCGCCTGGATCTTGTCGCGTTCGAGCGTCAGCGTCGCGGCGGCAGTCTTGATCTGGACGCGAAGAAGCTGCCCCGACAGCTGTTTGTCCGCCACGACTATGACGCTATCGCCGCCGGGCGTGGCCGCCATCGTCAGCGACCGGATGTCCTGGCGGGAAACCTCTCGCTGGCGACCGGCGATCTTCATGGTCACCGACTGCACCTGCCCGGTGAAGACCTTGCCGTTGGCCAGGGTGACGGAGTCTCCTCCGGCCGCCAGCGACAGGCAGATGTAAATGATTGCAGAAGTCAATTGTTCAGCTCCCAGCCTCCCCGGGCATCACACGGGTCTTTTTAGAGTAACGATCATCATCAACATATATTACACTTTCGTTGCACGTACGGGGACACTGGAGCGCGACATGAAACGAATGAGACATCTTGCCGGGCGTGTGGGGGCGAGTCTTGTGGCGGCGGCGATGGCCGTTGGATCCGGCTGCAGCGATCGGCAGCAGTCGCCGACGTCGCAACCGGCGTCCAGGACCGTAGCGACTCCCGCGGCCGCAGCAGCTCCAGCCGCTCCAGCCGCCGACGCGCCGGCCTACGTGGCCCCGCCGCGCCCCCGCGTGCCCACCACGCAGGCATTGAGCGAGGCCAAGGCCAAGTGGATCGGCCTGGCCACGCCCGAGCAGGCCAAGGCCCTGGATCAGCAGATTGCCGCGCTGGCGCCGCTGCCGGCCGCGGCGGTCAAGCTGGGCAACAAAGCGCCGGACTTCGACGCCCTGGCCACCGACGGCAACGAGGTGACCCTGGCGGGGCTGCTCAAGAGTGGACCGGTCGTGCTGGTCTGGTTCCGCGGCGGGTGGTGCCAGTTCTGCAGCATCCAGCTTGCCGGCATGCAGGAGATCCTGCCCCAGATCGAGCAGGCCGGCGCCACGCTGGCAGCGATCAGCCCCCAGACGGTGGAATATAATCGCAAGACCGCCGACAACCTCGGTCTCGAGTATGAACTGCTCAGCGACGCAGGCAACCTGGCCGCGCGAAAGTGGGGGCTGATCTACGCCCTCAGCGACGACATGATGGAAACGCTCCGAGGCCGCGTGGACCTGGGCAAGTGCAACGGCGACAAGTCCGGCGAGCTGCCCATGACGGCCGTCTACGTGATCGACACCGACGGCGTGGTGAAGTATGCGGCTGTCGATCCGGATTTTCGCAATCGTCCTGATCCGCAAGCCGTGCTGGCGGCATTGAAAGACCCCACGAAGGTCAAGCCCGTCGACCGCACCGTGCGAACGGACGAGCAGCCGGCCCAGAAGAACCGCCGCAAGACCCGCCGCCGATAGGCGTTACGCTCGACAATCGTGATCGCTACGGTCTCGCTCTGCGCGCTGGCATCGTTTGCGGATACGCTGTGCCTCAAGGATGGCCGCGTGCTCCAGGGTGGCGATATTAGCCTGCCAATACAACGCGGCCCAGAGGGGCGAAGGACCGCGCCGTGCGGTCCTTGACGTTGAGCGACATCAGCTCGGGGCAGATTCTCACCGCCGGGGCGAGGTAGTCGTGAATGGACGTGCGCAAGGCTTCAACGGCGTCCTCCGCCGTGTCACCGGCGCCGCGGCAGGCAGGCAGAGACGGACAGCGCGCGACGAACGTTCCGTCGAGATCTTCAGTAAGGATGGCTTCAAACTCCACCATGAGCAGGTCCTCAGCGAGGCGTGCTGCGGCAACTATATTATTACGCAGCGACATCAGGTTTGCGTATGGGGAGTTTGACCTATTTTCTCTAGGCAAAAATGCTGGCGCGGTCCTAATAGAAGACTCTATCATTCAAGTTTCGCCGAACTATAGGCTTGCAGCCGTATGCGACCTGTGATGGCCACCGATATGGATCGTGGGAACGCCCCAGTTTTCCAAAATTCCGCCCTCTTGCCGGACATCGTTTCCGGTGGAATAAGATTGTCGGGGCGGAAAGCGAACCCATGGACGACAAGCATCTGGCCAGACTCGCGCGCCTGTGCGGGGTGCAGACGGCGTATCGGGATGCGGATGGGGCCTTGACTGAGGCAGAGCCCCGCCTGCTGGCAAACGTGCTGCGATCGCGCGGGGCCTTGCCCGACGGCGTTGGCGCCGCCGAGGCGCTGCGCCGAAGACGTCGAGAACTCTGGGGGCGCATCCTCGAACCAGCCATCGTGATATGGGACGCTGTCGCCGCCGCCGCGGCCGACCTGCGACTGCCGGCGTCGGCCGGCGGACGATTCCGATGCCAGCTTGAGCTTGAGGATGGCCGGCGGCTGGGGCACGAGGGCAAACTGGCGGCCTGCCCCGTCGTCAAATCGCGTCGAGTCGAGGGCGATCTCTATTGCGTGCGGCGGCTGTCCCTGCCGTGGGATCTGCCCTGCGGCTACCACCGCCTGCAGGTGGAGCTGCCGTGGGCGGCTGTCGACTCGCTCCTGCTGGCGGCCCCGGCGCGGGCATACGCCGGACCCGACGGCGACGCGCGGCGCTGGGGCGTCTTCATGCCGCTCTACGCCTTGCACCGAAAGACGAGCTGGGGCGCCGGCGATCTGGGCGACCTGCAGGCCCTGGTCGACTGGACGGCCGACCGCGGCGGCAGCGCCGTCGAAACGCTGCCGCTGCTGGCATCGCTGTGGGAACTGGCCGCCGGGCCATCGCCGTACGAGCCCGCGACGCGGCTGTTCTGGAACGAGATCTATCTCGACGTGGAGGGCATCGAGCACCTGGCGGCGTGCGATGAGGCCCGCGAGTTAGTCGCCCAGGCGCGCGCCGCCGGGCGGGTCGAGACCCTGCGAAAGACCCCGCTGGTGGACCACGCCGCCATCATGGCCTTCAAGCGGCCGATACTCGAGGCCCTGAGCCGGTGGTGCTGGGCCGGCCGCGCCCGCCATCAACTCCAGATGCACCTGCATGACAACCCTCGGGCGAGGCTGTTCGCGCAATTCCGCGCCGTGGGAGAAAAGCAGCGCGCCCACTGGCCGCACTGGCCCGAGGCGCTGCGGCAGGGCTACATCGCCGCCGGCGATTTCGACCCGGCCGTCAAACGCTATCACGCCTACTGCCAGTGGCAGTTGGACCACCAGATGCGCCGCCTGGCCGACGCCGCGGCCGCGCGCGGCGTGGCGCTGTGCCTGGACTATCCCCTGGGCGTCACGCGCGTCGGCTTCGACGCCTGGAACGAGCAGGGGCTGTTTGTCGATGGCGTCAGTCTCGGCGCCCCGCCCGACCCGCTCTTCTCTAAGGGCCAGAACTGGGGCTTTGCCCCGATCTGCCCCGACGCCCAACGCCAAACGCACTACCGCTATTTTCGCCAGGCCGTCGCCGCCCACCTGCGATACGCGGGCATGCTGCGCATCGACCACGTGATGGGACTCTATCGCCAGTACTGGATTCCGCATGGCGCCTCCGCCCGGCAGGGGCTCTACGTGCGGTACCCCTGCGACGAACTGATGGCCGTGCTGACCATCGAGTCCAACCGCCACAAGGCCGTCATCATCGGCGAGAACCTCGGCACCGTGCCGGCGGCCGTCAACAAGCAGATGCACGCCCACCGCCTGCACGGCCTGTTCGTGCTGCCCTTCGCGATCGACCCCTCGGCCTCGCCGCCGGTCGGCTCGCCCCCGCGCGACAGCGTCGCCATGCTCAACACCCACGACATGGCCACCTTCGCCGGCTTCTGGAAAGCCACCGACATCCGCCTCTGGCAACAGCTCGACCTGATCGACGCCGCCTTGGCCGCCGCCATGCGCCGCGATCGCTACGATGCCCGGCGCGCCCTGGTCGAGACGCTCCAGGCCGAGCATCTCCTGGACGCCCACGTGCTCCTGCCCCAGTTGATCGAGGCCGCCCTGGCGTATCTGGCCTCCACCGACGCGCGCTTTCTGCGGATAAACCTGGAAGACCTCTGGTGCGAGCCCCGCGCGCAAAACGTACCGGGCACCGTAAACGAGCACCCCAACTGGCGACGCCGCGCCGGCTACAGCTTCGAGGACTGGTCAACCTCACCGCAAGTGGCCCGCATCATCGGCCGCGTCGACCAGTTACGCAGGCAGCGCATGCGTTGACGGGTGCGGCGAATACACCTCCTGTGCACTTCCTTGTACTTTGTTGTACTTTTCACAGCGTTTTCGCGGGAATCCCCAACCACGGGTACCAACGGATTTCAAAAATGCCATTGTGTCTTCTTTGTCTTTTCTTGTCTGTTTTTGGCACATTCAACCCTGCCCGTGTTTCGTAAGCACATGAATTACAATAAGTTACAAGTTTCGGCAGAAGCCCAAAGGTCCGATAATGACGCCAAAATCAGACATATCAAATATGAAAGCGGATCGCTGTTGGCATAAACGCTTAACAACGAAGGCACACAAGGCATGAAGCCCAAAGAATCCTCCATCTCACGGGACGATTCGGAATTTGTCTTTCGTCGTTCATTGTGAAGGCCTCGTGGCGGAAGATGGGAGGTCCAGAAGAACGTGAGTAGCGCCAGTGGCCTCAAACGCCCGCAGCGCCGCGGCGAAGGCGGCGTTTTCCGGACGGGCAAGCGCCTTCTGGAATTGGTCGTCATCCAGAAGCTCAGTCCAGCCCCAGTAGTGAAGGACGCCGCGTTTGCCATTGTGCAACGGCTGTATTTCGCATAGCACCACAGCGTTTTGCGAGCGGGACGTGTTGAGGAAATAGAAGTAGCTGCTGTATCCGCTCTGGCAGGCCCTGTCGCGAGGGCACCTGGATGCCACCGGTGGAAATCTATTGGCATCCAGGTCCGACAGTTGCGCCGGCATCCGGCCATGTGCGATCTGGTACTCTGAAAGGCGCACACCAATAGACTGGAGGTTTGTGAGGCAGTCGGGTTTTGGAGGGATCCGCGCCGGCCAGATCAGCGAGCAGACTAGAAGAGTCGAAATCAGAAAGGCCAAGACAACGGCGGTGGCCGAACCGATCTTCCCCCAGATCGTCCGCTTCGGCCGACGCGCGAGCCATATCGCGGCAAGGCAACTGCCGACGAAGGCAACCGCAATCGCCCTGGCCCACCAGTCCGTTGGCCCCCAAGCGAGAGTTACGACAAGAAAGATGCAGCTTGGGATCAGTGCCAGAAGTACCAGCGAGCCCACCAGCACGCCGCGGCCTGTCGAGGGCCACACCTCTGCCGCCTCGGGCGAGTCTGCCGGCTGTGGAGTCTGGGGGATGTTCGGTTGTTCCGTCATGGCGCAGGCCTCGAGGCCGCCAGCGGCCGATCGAGCGGGAAGGATTTCGCGCCGGTGGCCTCAAATGCCCGCAGCGCGGCGGCGAAGGCGGCGTTTTCCGGACGGGCCAGGCGCTCTTGAAAGTCGCTGTCCTTCAGGAAGAACGATAATCCTTCAGCCGTGAGAACGCTTCTCCCCCCGCGCGGGTGCGCGTTAAGATCGCAGGCGATAAGAACTGCCCCTTCGTCCTCTTTAGGTGGCAGAAAGAAGAAGTAGCTGCTTTGGCCTTCTTTCCAGCCACTGTCATAGGGACACTTGTAGGCCGTCGGCGCCACCAGACCAGACCGGATCAGGTCGCTCATTTGTCTGGGCTGCTTCTGGTCTGTGCGGTGATATTCGCGCATAGCGACGCCAATCCATTTCAGATTCAGGAGGCAGTACTGTCGCGAGTGCCCTGTTTCAGGGGGGCCTATCACAATCATCGCCGTTATCACGCCCAGTGGCAGGGCACAAATCAGCATCCCTATCAATCGCAGGCGCAGCCTGGCTCCGCTGTCCCGAGAAGTGATCAATGACGCGACGGCCGCGCCGATTCCGATCAACGCCAGTATCAAAGCTAAATCCAGACTCTCTGGACAGAGGGCCGCGGGCACCAGCATCGCAATACAGGCCGCCAGCCCCATCCACAGCGCCATATGCCCCGCCAGCCGCGGCGTCACGACCGTCCACCGCGGCCCCGGCGGGGCGGCAGGCTGAGAAGACATCTCTTGCTCCTGGTCTGTCATCATCATTCATTCCAACGCAGTGCGTGTCCTCAGGCTACATGGGCAGCAGACGGGCCGTCCGCGCGACGTTCTCCAGAAGTTCCATTTCGGACGGATCGTCGGCCGAGAGAATCGCGTGAATGCGGTGGCCGCCGAGATGTCCAGGCAACGACAGGTGGGCTTCCTGCCACAAACTCCGCTCTGGGCCCATCTTCTGCCACGCGTACCAGGTTGCGGATCGGCCGCAGACGTCGTCGCGTTTCTCTGACCCGCCGGTAGAGGGCCTGAGCGTTTGCGGATGATCTCCGATGAAGATCACCAGACTGCTGCGACGCCCCTGCCCCGGCGCTCGGGAGAGCGTGTAAAGATCAAAGTCCACGAAGTGTCCGACATTCATTTCAAATCCCGCCGGCGCGGCTACCTCGACCTTTGGGAGCGGCCCCAGTGGAGGGTGGTAATACCAGATATAGAGCCATGTGCCAGCCCCAGCGGCGGCCAGCGTTGCGCCCACCGCAATCAGGATATGCATCCAGTGCTGTCGCATTGCGGCTCCCGTCTCAGCCTTTCTTATTAGAGACGCCGCAGGGGCTAATTTCATCTCAAAAAATGGCCGGGTTACTTTCAGACTCTTGTCGGCAACAAACTGCGGCAATCTGCGACGGCTGTGCTGCGTTATACTGTTGTGACCCTGGCGGCGGTTTGCGCCGGCAATTGAGGTTCTTATGCAAGACAGGATCACCAGGCGGCAATTCATTCAGGCGGGCGTGGCGGGCGCGGCGGCTCTGGCGATGGGACGGTTTGCCATCGCGGCGCCGGCCAAGCGGCGGCCGAACATCCTGATCATCACCACCGATCAGCAGCGCGTCGATGCCATGAGCGCCTCGGGCAATCGCTGGGCCAAGACGCCGGCGATGGATTCCATCGCGGCCGGCGGCGTGTCGTTCATGCAGTCGTACTGCCCCTACCCGCTGTGCAGCCCGTCGCGCGGATCGCTGCACACCGGCCGCACGCCGCACGAGCTGCTGGTCGATCACAACAGCATGCACATTGCCAAGGGGATTCCGCTGTCGGGCCAGGTCTTGCGCGAGGGCGGCTATGACACCGGTTATGCCGGCAAGTGGCACCTGCCGGCATCGTACCCGGCCGACGGAATCGCCGGGTTCGAGGTGCTCAACAAGGTCGGACGCGGCGGCAGGCTCGCGCGCGACATGGACGAAGCGACGCTCAAGGTCGCGACGGAATTTCTGCGGCGCCAGCGGAGCAAGCCTTTCCTGCTGGTGGCCTCGTTTCTCAATCCGCACGACATCTGCCTGCTGGCCAACCCCAACGCCATCACCGATGAACTCTGGAAGCGGTACGGACCCAAGGACGGCGCCGAATTGCCGCCCTTGCCGGCCAACCACGCCCTCAGCCTGGGCACACCTGCGTCGCAGGCCAGGCGGGCCCGCCACGGCAACTGGGAGGCGCAGCGATGGCGGCGGTATCGCTACGCGTACTTCCGCATGATGGAGGATGTCGACCGCCAGATCGGCCAGCTTCTCCACGCTCTGCGGCAGAGCGGGCAGGAGGAAGACACGCTCATCGTCTTCACCAGCGACCACGGCGAGGGCCTGGGCTGCCACGGCTGGACCGGCAAGCTGCATTTCTACGACGATGAGGCCGCCGTGCCGCTGATCGTGAGCTGGAAGGGTGTGATCCCCGCAGGGCGCAGCGACAAGGACCACCTCGTCACGGCGCTGGACGTGCTGCCGACGCTGTGCGACTATGCCGGGGTGGCAGCTCCGCCTGTCGTGCACGGCCGCAGCCTGCGCGGGGTGATCGACGATCCGAAATCGGCGGGCAGCGTGTATGTTGCCTCAGAAATGGCCGTCGGCGGCGGGCGCAGTTTTATGATCCGCACGAAGAAGTACAAGTACATGGTCTTTCACGAAGGGGCCAAGGCCGAAATGTTCTTCGACATGGACGCCGACGGCGGTGAGATGAAGAACCTCTCCGCCGATGCGAATCTGGCGGCCGAGATCGACCGCCACCGCAAGCTGCTGGCGCAGTGGTGCAAGCTGACGGAGGTCGAGAAGTACCCGATGTTGCCTAATCCAAAGACAGAACGCCCGGCAAGGCGCGCGGGTGGCAGGAAAGGCGCGTAGCGCGGCAGGGCAAGTTATGTACAAACCAAGCTCATTGCAGATCGTGATGCACTGTCCGGCATCGGCAGGGACGGCCGCCCTGGCGGTGGTGGTCACGTCGATGTGGATGACGGGTTGGGACATCAGCCTGCTGATGATGGACGAGAACTGGTGGCACGGGCAGTGGTGGCGGCTGGTGACGTCGGCCCTGCCGCACGTGGGCATCGTGCACCTGGTGTTTAATGTGTATTGGCTGTGGGCCTTCGGGGCGCGGCTCGAGCAGCGGCTGGGGTCGCTGAGAGTTGCGGGCATGCTGGTGCTGCTGGCCGCGGGGTCCGGCGCGGCCGAGTTCGCCTTCTCCGACGGCGGCGTGGGGCTCTCGGGGGTCGGGTACGGCCTGTTCGGGTTCCTGTGGTACCTCAGCCGGCGCCCGGGCTACTTCTGCGGCGACATCGACAAGCAGAACACGACGCTGTTTGTAGGATTGTTCTTCTTGTGCATCATCCTGACCCTGTCAGATACCATGCCCGTCGCCAACATCGCCCACGCGGCCGGGGCCATACTGGGCGTGATGCTGGCCTGGACCTACTCCTTGGCGCCGGAGAAGCGCCGCTTCGGCACGACCGCGATTGCCGCAGTCCTGC
>JBDKRA010000019.1:0-31932 GCA_039683615.1 Phycisphaerae bacterium | reverse complement strand
GATACCATGCCCGTCGCCAACATCGCCCACGCGGCCGGGGCCATACTGGGCGTGATGCTGGCCTGGACCTACTCCTTGGCGCCGGAGAAGCGCCGCTTCGGCACGACCGCGATTGCCGCAGTCCTGCTGGCGGTCCTGGCCGGGGCATCGATCCTTCGTCCCCAAGTCCAGCAGCTCTTCAACACCATCCACCCGCCCGCGGCGGAGATCCACTGGACCCCGCTGCCGGGCGAAGACCCGCCGGCTGACAGCGACCAACTGCAAGATGCCAACTGATTTCAAGGGTGCCACGCACAACTCCGTTGTGCGTGGCCCCGTCCCTAGGGGCGCCCGCGCCACAAAACGAGAGCATGGGCTGTGTGGCATGGCCGTCCCGGCCATGCACTGGCGGGTGTCTCGCCCGCCAGAGGACAAAGCAAGAGCATGGGCGAGACGCCCATGCCACTCACGGGCAAGATGCCCGTGCTACGACGCCGACGGCTTGGGGTCTTTGGCTTCGACGGAGGTGGCGTCGATGGCGTCGTTGAGGCGATTGAGGGTGTCGTCGGCTTGGGCTTTGGAGATTTTGCCGGCCGCTGCGGCTGCGTCGAGCAATTTGGCCAGGTCGGCGGTTTTGGCCTTGGCGGCTGCGACGGCCTGATCGATGGTTCTGGCGTCGACGGGCTTGTACGTCAGTTCGGCTTCGGGCTTGGGCTGGCCCTTGGCGGCGGGGGCAGTGGCCTGCCACTGCAGCGACGCCAGCGTGGCGTTGATCTGCTTATAGATCGCCATGCCCTCGGGGCCGCCCAGCAATTCGTCCATGTCCGGCGCCACGCGCAGCAGGAGGCCTTGGCCGCCTTCGGTCTTGAAGCGAACCTTGAATGCTGGGGCGATCTTGCGGATGGCAGCGCCTTTGACGGCCTGCTCGTCGAGCACTTCGACGGCGCTGATCCGCGCGGCCAGCATCACGTAGGCGTCGCGAAGGGCGGGCGTGTCGTGGCCGCTGGTTCGCTTGTCGACGAACAGGAAATACTCCGGCACGTAATCGGCCTGCTTGCTCTGGGCGAAGAACTCTTTCTCGGGGCTGAGCAGGCCCACCAGCGAGAACTCAGCCGCCCGCACGACGAGTTGGCTTTCATCGTAGACCGTCGCGTCGCGATGGGCGCCGCCGTGGACGGAATGCAGCACGCCGAAGCTGCGGCAGCCCCACAGGTGCCGCCCGGCCACCAGGCGGATGTAGTCGTGCATGGCCTTGAACTGCGGGATCAGCGGACTGTCGGGCTGGTACATCTTGCCGCGATACGGCGTGTCGCGGTGAGGCGTGTAGGCGAAGTTCACCAGCCCCTGGGCGCCGTACGCCAGGGCGGCCATCATCTGGAAGCGGATCTGGTTGGTGGCGACATTGCCGCCGAAGAGCTCCCACATGCTCATGTTGTTGGCGTTGCCGAAGGCGCGGTCGAAGTTGCAGCCGTTGCAGTAGCCGGATGTGGCCTTGTCGCCCTTGGCCCCGCGCAGGAAGGCGTAGTTCTGTGTGCCCACGACGCGCATGGTGGTCTTGCTCTGCGTGCGCGGGTCGGGGTTCTCGCTGTCCCAGGGCATGATGTGCGGGTAGTTCTCCGTGATCCACTTGGCATTCTCGATCACGTTGGGATAGATCCGCGGATTGTTGTCGTCGGTCACGATGCCGACCAGGCACGGGTGATCGCCGTGGCGGTCGAAGATGCCGGCCTTGAGCCGATCCGGCGCGTGATGAAATGCCGGCACGACGACCTTGATGCCGCCGACCTTGCGGCAGGGCTCGAGCATCGAGGCGGAGTCAATGAGCACGTTGAAGCCTGCGGCCTTGGCGTTGACGGCGTAGGACTCGTCATACGGCGCGGGCGTGGGACGGGGCTTGGCGCCGGGCTTGACGGGCTTGCTGCCGCCCTCGCCGTGGAAGCACCAGGCCACAATAGGGTACTCGTCGAACCGCTTGTACGGCTCGAACACCTTCAGCGGCGGGTGGACGAAATCGGTGTCCTTCCACTCCTTGCAGCCGGGGGCGAGTTTGTCGGCCGCGCGGGCAGAGGAGCAGACTGTGGCGGCCAAGAGCAGGAACATCATGATGCGTGAAGCGTTCATCGGTCACCTCGGCGGACAAAACCTGTCGGGGGTGCCACGCACAACTCCGTTGTGCGTGTCCCTGATCGTGCAAAGTTCAGGGATGCATGGGCGAGACGCCCATGCCACACGACAAGAGCATGGGCTGTGTGGCATGGCCGTCCCGGCCATGCACTGGCGGGCGTCTCGCCCGCCAGAGGACAAAGCTAGAGCATGGGCGAGACGCCCATGCCACGGAGCCAGAGCATGGGCGGGACGCCCATGCCACTGGCGGGCGAGACGCCCATGCTATGACGCGCTGGGCTTGGGATCTTTGGTCTCGGCGGCTGTGGCGTCGATGGCGTCGTTGAGGCGCTTGATCGTGTCGGCGGCCTGTTCCTTGGAAATCTTGCCAGCGGTGGCAGCGGCGTCGAGGACCTTGGCCAGGGCTGTTGCGTCAGTCTTGGCGGCCGCGACGGTCTTGTCGACCTCGCCGGCGTCAACCTTGACCAGCGGCAGGTCGGCCTCGGGCTTGGCGGCCGGGCCTTCGGCGCCGAGTTTGGTCTGGCCGGCCGGGGCGGGCGGGGTGGCCTTGGCCTGCAGGGCGGCCATGGCAGTGTTGATCTTGGCGTAGAGCTTGGCGCCCTCGGGCCCGCCCAAGAGGGTCTCCATGTCCGGGGCCACGCGCAGCATCACGCCGTAGCTGCCTTCCATGTTCACGCGCACCTTGAAGGCCGGCACGATCTGGCGGATCTTGGCATCCTTGGTGGCGTTGGCGTCGATCAACTCGACGGCCGACACTTTCGGCGAGAGCATGATGCCCACCTGGCGCGCGGGCGGGGTGCTGCCGCCGGTGCGCTTGTCGACGAGCATGAAGTACTCGGGAATCTCGCGATCGGCGGCGTTGGCGGAATAGAACTTCTCCTCGGGAGTCAGCAGGCCGACCATGGTGAATTCACTGCCGCGCAGGACCAGTTGCCCGGCGTCGTACACGGACGCGCCCTTGTGCGCGCCGCCGCAGACGGCGTGCAGAACGTCCATCGACCGCAGGCCCCAGACGTGGCGGCCGAGCACGTGGATGATGTACTGATGCATCGCGTACCATTTGGGGATCATGTCGCTGCCGGGGGTGTACATCGTCATGCGGTGGGGCGAGTAGCAGAAGTTCGACAGGCCCTGCGCGCCGTAGGCCATCGCCCCGATCATCTGGAACTGCACGCAGCTATACGGCGCCCCGCCGCCGTAGCATTCCCACATGGCCAGCTTCTCGCGGTTGCAGACGTTGCGGTCGCTGTTGCACTGGCCGAGGTAGGCGTTGGCGGCCTTCTCGCCGCGTGCCCCTCGCAGGTACGGATAATTCTGCATGTGCAGGATGCGCAGGTCGCTGTCGCCGCTGACGCGGCAGGGGTAGTTCGACATGATCGGCGCCACGTGCGGGTGCTCTTTCTTGAGCCACGTGGCGACGCGTTTTTCATTGCCGCCAAACCCGCGGCCGTTGTCGCCCAGGATAATGCCCTGCAGCAGCGGGTGGTCGCCCCACTTGCCCTGGAAGACGTAGCTCTCCAGGTACTGCGGGCTCTTGCCGAAGATGGTCTTGGTCTCGCCGATCTGTACCCACACGCCGCCGACTTTCTCGGCGAAGGGGAGGATCTTCGGGTCGTCGATCATGACGTTGAACCCGACGGCCTTGAAGTCGCGCACGTACTTCTCGGCGTAGGGCGACTGGCCCTTTTGGCCGTGGAAGCACCACGCGCTGACGGGGAACTCGTGCATCCTCTTATATAGCTCGTGCGACTTGATCGGCGGGTGGACGAACTCGGTGTCTTTCCATTCCTTGGTGCCGGCCCCGGGCGGCCACTTCTTCGCTGGTTGCGAGGCCGCGGGCTCTTCCTTCGCGGCTGGGGCGTTGTCTTCCTTCTCGGTCATCTCCTCCTGGGCGAAAGCGGCGCCGCAGAGGAGCAGAATGCCAAGGAACGTGCTGATCTTGAAAACCTTCATGGCTATCTCCGTGGCACGGGCGTTTTTTTGGCAGCCCATGCTCTTGCCGTGTGGCATGGGCGTCTCGCCCATGCTCTTGCTTCGTTCTTTCCCCCGCATGGCCGAGACGGCCATGCCACGCACGGGCGAGACGCCCGTGCCACTAATCTTTCCGGGCCGCCGCGGCGTCAATGGCCGCGTCGAGGCGTTTGAGCGTGTCGGCGGCCTGGGCGGCCTCCACGCCGGTCAGCAGGCCCTTGAGCTTCGCCGCGTCGGCCTTGGCGGCCGCGACCGCCTTGGCGATATCGCCTTTGCCCTGCACTGCCGCGGCCAGGGCGGTGTTGATCTGAGTATACAGCGCCAGGGCTTCCGTGCCGCCCAGCAGTTTCTCCAGGTCCGGCGCGACGCGCAGCAGCACCGCCTCGCCGCCGCTGGCGGTGAAGCGCACTTTGAACCCCGGTACGATCTTGCGGATCTTGGCGTCCTTGGTGGCCTCGGCGTCGAGCACTTCGACGGCCGGGATCTTGGCCGTCAGCGTCACAAACGCATCCCGCGCCGCCGGATCCTTGTCCGGCTCGAACGGGCGGAAGTTGACCCGCTTGTCGACGACGAGGATGTACTCGGCAACGGCGGTGTCCTTGGCCTTGAAGCGGGCCTCGGGCGTCAGCAATCCGGCCATCAGGTTTTCGGAGGCTGCGACGACGAGTTGGTCCGGGCCGAAGGTCTTGGCGGAGGCGTGCTCACCGCCGAGAACCTCGATGCTGCGCGTGCCCCAGAGGTGCCGGCCGAGCACGTCGATCGTGTAGCGGTGCAGCTTGTACCACTGCGGCACCAGCGGATTGTCGGGCTTGTAGGCGGGCATGCGATGGGGCGAGTAGCAGAAGTTGCTCAGCCCCTGGGCGCCGTAGGCCATGGCACACATCATCTGGAATCGCACGCAGGTGAAGGTCGTGTCGCCGGCGTAGCATTCGAACAGGGCCATGTCGTTGGCGTTGCAGAACTGCCGGTCGCGGTCGAGCTGCTCGCAGTAGCGCCGCGCCGCCCGGCCGGTGCTGTAGCCGCGGCGTCCGGGCATGTACGGATAACTCTGCATGTGCAGGATGCGCAGGGGCGTGTTGCCCTGCTGGGGGCTGTAGGAATACAGCGACATGATCGCCACGACGTGCGGGTGCTCCTTCTTGAGCCACTGGGCCGTGTTGATCTCGCGCGGGTCGAAGCCGCCGCCGTTGTCGCCGACGATGATGCCCTGCAGCATCGGGTGGTCGCCGATGGCGGGGTTCTTGAAGAAGTTCGCGTCGAGTGCCTCGGCGGGCTGATAGAACGTGGCCTTGCTCTTTGCCGTGGTGCGCGCGCCGCAGAGCTGGACCTTCACGCCGCCGACTTTCTCGGCGAAGGGCAAAATCCGCTCGTCGTCGATGAGCACGTTGAAGCCGATGGCCTTGAAGTCGCGGACGAACTTTTCGTTATAGGGGCTCTTGTCATCCTCCATGCCGTGGAAGCACCAGGCGCTAATGGGATACTCGGTGATGCGCGTGTGCAGTTCCAGGCACTTCAGCGGCGGGTGGACGTAGTTGGGGTTGTCGGCCCAGGCGATGCACCCCGGCGGCAAGGCCGCCGATGCAGGGGCAGCGGCAAGAACGATTACTGCGATGCAAATCGATAGTCTGGCTGTCATGGTGGATGGCCTCTGCAGACGGTTCATTGTGTCAGACGACTGCCGCGGAAACAATGTTGAAACCCGCGGCAAAGGCGAATGGGCCATCAGAGTTGCTGAGCCGGGCAGAGTCTTTCGAAGCTCTTCTTCAGCGGTGATCGCGGCGGAAGAGCAGGGGGCTGCGGGCGAAGTGGGTCTTGAACGCGCGGGAGAACACGAACGGATCGTCGTAGCCTACCTGCGGCGCCACGCGGGCGACGGGCACGTCGGTGGCGGTGAGCAAGGCCGCCGCGTGTTCCATCCGCAGGCGCAGCAGTTCCTGCATGGGCGAGCGGCCCAGTTGCGCGCGGCAGAGGCTGCAGAAGTGCTGGCGCGTGACGCCCAGCATGCGGGCAAGCTCCGCCACGCGCCACCGCCGCGCGGGCTCGGCGGCCACGTGCTGCCAGAGGTTTTCCAGGTCTCCATGCGATCCGGCGGTCTCCGCAAGTCCCCGCGCCACCGCGTCGACAACGCCCGCCCATCGGGCCAGCAGCCCCGGGCGTGCCCGGCCGTAGTACTCGCGGCACAGTTCCGCCACGCACGCCACCAGGGCGATCCCCCCGCCGCAGCTGGCGGGACCGCCCAACGCCGCCAGAGGGTTGGACGGACCCGGCGAGTACGTGACCCAGACCGAGCTGGCCGACTTGCCCTCTTGCCGCCAGGCGGCCGTGCAGCCCGCCGGCACCAGATATACGTGCCCGCGCGTCAGCGCAGTCCGCTGGGCGCCCCAGGCCAGTTCCACCCGCCCGGCCGCGACCACGCCGATGACCGAAACGCTCACGCGCGATTCGGTCTGTCGAAAGCGAGGCGTCCAGCGTCTGTGTCCGACGCCGTCGATTCCCAGTTCCTTCAGATAGCTCAAGCCCTGGCCGGAAACCACGCCGCCATAAGCATCCTCGTTGGAGGCCGCGATAGCGCTGATCTTACGAATTGCCATCCATCAAGTCCTCTTGCGACTGATTACTAGAATACCGTGAAATGCACCACATGACAATGCGCAATGTCCGTAAATCGTTGCGCCATTCCCCTCTATGGTAGAATCCCGTCTGAATGCTTGAACAGTTCGCAGGGATGCGCCTCGTGGGGAGCGCGAGAAACCTCCTCAGCATAGCGGTCCGCCACGCTCCCGGGCGGCCGTACCAATCGGAGTGACAGCGATGAAACACATGTGGATGGTAATGACGGCGGTGGTCCTCGGGCTGGGCCTCAGCGCCCATGCGGCTATCAGCGACGGACTGGTAGCCTATCTCCCCTTCGACGCTGACATGCAGGACGTGGTCGGCAGCTATGACGCGACGGTCGTTGGCGGCGGTTCCATCGCCATCACGGCCGCGGGCGGACAGTTGGGCGGCTTTGCCGACAAGTCCGGTTCGGCAGGCAAACTGGAGCTGCCGATCCACTTGGGCAGCGGGAGTTTCACCATCTCCCACTGGATTCGCGACTACAACGGCGGCAACGGCGCGGCTACAGGCAACCAGACCTATGGCGCCCAGGGTTTCTACACGTATGTGGATGGGGCACTGCAACGCCATGAGAACCGAAACGCCTCCGGCGCCGGCCAGCGGGGCGAATGGAACCATGGCACGTGGGGCACGGCGTGGATTTTCGAAGTCCTTACCTTTGATGCCGACACCGGAACCTTCACCGGACGGGCGTATGACCCCGAAACCCAGTTTCATAAATGGACGGATCCGGTCCCCAGCGTGATGGGCGCCGGTTCCTCCATCGACTCAGGCCTCAACCTCTTCGTGGCCGGGGCCGGAGACAACGACCAGGACGATCTGGCCATCTGGAACCGCGTCTTGACCTTCGCCGAGATGGAAGAGATCCGCCTGGCCGGACAGGCCGGCAACGCACTGTCGACCTTCCCGGGAGTGATCGTTCCCGAGCCGGCGACGATGAGCCTGCTGGCCCTGGGCGGTCTGGCCGCGCTGCTGCGCCGCCGCAAATAGCGTACTGCGATCCTTGAGTGCAGGCAAAAGGACTGCAGGGATGCGCCTCGTCGGGAGCGCGAGAAACCTCCTCAGCACAGCGGTCCGCCACGTTCCCGGGCGGTCGCGCCAATCGGAGTGACAGCGATGAGAAACATGTGGACGGTGATGATAGCGGTAATCCTCGGACTTGGGCTCAGCGCCCGGGCGGCGTCAGTCAGCTACGTCGGTCTGGATCAGACGACCCACGAGGCATGGGGTTCGACCAGCGTGGCCAAGCCGGGCGACGCCGACAGCTATTACGGCACGGACGGCTGGCGCGTCCTGAATAACTACAAGCAACCGGTCTATGGTTCCATCAATGATCCCATCGGTTACTTCTGGAGCTATGGCGACCAGATCGACGATCCGGGGCAGGTTCCGGCTGCCGACGTGCCCAACACCACTGTCGGCTGTCAATACGGACCGCAGGCGGGTAACGGTAACTGGGTGCCGGTGTGGACCGTGACGCTCACCCAGGCCGCCGCGTTCCGCATGTCCATCATCACGGATGTTGACTGGAGCGGGGCGGACTACTCGCCCATAGGGATGCGCGTTTATCTCCAGGGCGACCAGGGCAACGCCGTTGCGGCCACGGATACGCTGGGCGGTGGCAACCTGGATATCGACTACGTTCAGTTCGACGTCAGCGGGCAGGCGGGCGATGTATTCATCGTTGACCTCCAGGGCGGCGGCTCTTGGTGGGTCCATACCGCCGGGTTGCTGCTGGATCCGGCGCCCGTTCCCGAGCCGGCGACGATGAGCCTGCTGGCCCTGGGCGGCCTGGCCGCGCTGCGGCGCCGCAGGAAGTAAATTTCTGGTTCCCTGAGTTCAGACAAAGGACCGCAGGGCTGGGGCCTGCGGTCCTTTCGTTTTGCCGCTGCAGGAAAGAGTGTCTTGGCGCGAGCCCGCCAAGACAAAGGGCCGCAGGCGAGGAGTATCGCTTGCGGCCCTTTTGTGCGTCAGTCGGGGATCGCGTGCCGATTATGCGCTGGCGTAGGCGTCGTCGCCGGAGGCTTTGCCTTTTGCGGGCTTCTTGCCGCTGCGGCGGACTTCATCCTTGATGCGCTGGATGTGCCCGCGGCCGAGGGCTTTCACCTCGCAGCCCAGCTCGAAGTAGCGGCGGATCTGGTCGTCGGTCAAAATGCCGAAGCAATCGATCACCGCCAGCGGTGCGCCGGCCATCTTCACCACGTCATCGGGCGTGAGCTTGAGGTACGGGCTGTGAGGCACGGCGAGGATGACGGCCTCGGCGCCCTTGAGGGCCTTGGCCATGTCCTGCTCGATCCGCAGGTCCTTGAGGTGCTCCTGGTTTCGGAAGAACCTTGCCCACGAATGGCCGGGGGCGGGGTAGGTGTCCTGGCTTTCCAGTTCGTACCAGTGCTCGACGTACGGGTCATGCACGCGCATCTCGGCGCCCATCTCGGTCAGGCGGCGGACGACCATCTCCGAGCCGCTGTAGCGTGTGTCGCCCACGTCCTGGCGGTACGACGCGCCGCAGATCAGCACGTCGGCCCCGGCGATGTAGCGCCCCATGTTGCGCAGGGCGTCGCGCACCAGCGTGGCCACGTGCAGCCCGCGCGTGTCGTTGATGTCGATGGCCGTGGGGCTGATCTTGAAGATGTCGTCGCCGTCCTCAAAGCCCAGGATGTGCTTGTACGCCCAGTACCCCAGGCCGCCGTCCTTGGGCAGGCAGTACCCGCCGATGCCCGGACCGGGGAAGATCATGTTGTTGTGCGTGGGACGCATCTTGATGGCGTTGATGACCTTGATCAGGTCGACGCCGTTGCGCTCGGAGAAGAGGCTCCACTCGTGCAGGAACGCCAGGATCGTCGCGCGGTAGGAGTTCTCGACGATCTTGGTCGTCTCGGACTCGATGGGGCGGTCCATCACCGTCAGCGGGAACTTCTCGGTGTTGAGCACGTCGCGCAGGAATTTCTCGACGCGCTGACGCGCCTCGGCGTCGCAGCCGCTGCAGACGCGCCAGAAGTCGCGGATGCTGGCGACGTATTCCTTGCCCGGCATCACGCGCTCGAAGCTGTGCGACAGCAGCGGGGTCTGCTCGATCCCGCGGGCGGCGAAGGCCTTCTTCAGGATCGGCCAGGCCACGAACTCCGTCGTGCCCGGGGCCACGGTCGTCTCGATCAGCACCAGGCACTTGGGCGGGATCTTCTCGCCGATGGTGCGCATGGTGGCCTCGAGGGCGGCCATGTCCGTCTCGCCGGTTTTCATTTTGCCCAGGTCGCGCTTGGAGTAGTCGCACTGCACGTCGACGACCACGCAGTCGGCCAGCGTCAGGCAGTCGGCGTTGAAGGTGGCCGTCAGCGTCTTCTTCTCCAGCACGCAGCGGGCGATCATCGGGTCGACTTCGGGATCCTCGGCCTTGACCGGCGAGACGCCCTCGTTGAGCATGGGGATCTTCCAGTAGCTCCGCGCGCTGGGCCTCTGGCAGCCGATGACGAACTTGCTGGGCTTTTTGGTCTTCTTGTCGACGGTGTCGGCGACGACGGCCGCCATCACGGCGCCCACAAACCCGACGCCCATGACGACGACGACCTCCTGGCCGTTCTTGCGGGCGGCATTGGCCAAGCTGGTCAGCCGCTTCATCTCGGCGACGTAGTCGTCCTGCTCGGGGATCTTGTATTTTTCGCCGCTGGGGCTGAGAGAATACTGCGTCGCCATAATCGTTATCCTCGTCTGAGTGCGAAAAGTGAGCCAGCCCCACGCAGGGCTATGCGGATATCCTATGATACGTGGCGGGCAAAATCAAATTGGACACCAAGCCCAGGGATTGAAATCCCTGGGCCTATGTCAACTCAGCACCACGCGGTCCTGGTAATTGGGGGCTGTCGCCGGCCAGCCGGTCTTCTGGTGTATGAACTCGGCGAACTTCACCGCCGTCTGGGCCTCGCCGTGCACGACGAAAATCTGCCGCGGCGGTTTAGCCAGGCCCGACAGCCAGCACAGCAGTTCGTCGCGGTCGGCGTGAGCGGAGAAGCCGTTGATCCGCGCCACCGAAGCCTTGACCTGGTACTCCTGGCCGAGGATGCGCACCTTTCCCGCCCCGTCCACGATGATGCGTCCCAGCGTGTCGACGGCCTGGTAGCCCACGAAGAGGATCGTGCTGCGCGGGTTGGATATGTTCTGGGCCAAGTGGTGCTTGATGCGACCGCCCGTGCACATGCCCGAGCCGGCGATGATGATGCACGGGCCGCGGACAGCGTTGATGGCCTTGGACTGCTCGGTCGTCTCGGTCATCGCCAGCCCCGGAAAGTCCAGCGGCGTTCCGTGATCGCGCATTTGCTCGGCCATGTCCAGGTTGAAGCACTCGGGATGTTCCTTCATCACGCGCGTGATGCGGATGGCCATGGGGCTGTCCAGAAAGACCGGCAGCGAGGGGATGCGCTTGGCGTCGTGCAGTTCGTTGAGGCGGTAGAGCAGCTCCTGTGAGCGTTCCAGGGCGAAGCTGGGAATGATCAGCTTGCCGCCGGCCTTGACCGTGCGGGTGATCACGTCTGCCAGGCGGTCGTTGATGTCAGCCTCGGCCTCGTGCACGCGGTCGCCGTAGGTGGACTCGACCAGGGCGTAGTCGGCCTTGGGCACCAGGTCGGGGTCGGCGATGATGGGATTGTTCCATCGCCCCACGTCGCCGGAGAACAGGATCGTGCGGTCCAGGGCGTCGGCCTTGGCGTTGACGCTGATCGTGCTGGAGCCAAAGACGTGCCCGGCCTCGTGGAAGACGGCCGTGATCCCCTTGGCCACTTCGACCGGCGTGTTATAGCCGACCGGCGCGAACATCGCCTCGCACTTCTGGGCGTCTTCGATGGTGTATAGCGGCTGGTAGCCGTGCGGGCTGACGCGGTCCTGCTTCTTGTGGCGTTTCTGCTTGAAGGCCGCGTCCTCTTCCTGTATGTGCGCCGAATCGAGCAGGATGATCTGCGCGATCTGCGCCGTGGCCGCCGTGCAGAAGATGCGGCCGCGGAAGCCTTCCTTGACCAGCTTGGGCAGCAGCCCGCAGTGATCGAGGTGCGCGTGCGTCAGCAGCACGGCGTCGAGTTTGTCCGGGGCGATCGGAAAGCGGTCCCAGTTGCGGTCCTGGAATCGCCGCTCCTGATAGAGCCCGCAATCGACCAGGATCTTGCGCCCGTCCATCTCCAGCAGATGCCGCGAGCCGGTAACGTTCTGCGCCGCGCCAAGAAAAGAAATTGCGATTTCCATGAATGCGATTCTACAGGCAAAAGTGCTTTGCTGATAGCTATTCCAGCGCGGCTTGCTGCTGGCGAATGATCTTTGCGACAATCGCCTCGACGCGACGTGGGGATGCTCGTCCAGCGGTATCGCAAGCCGCCACGAATTCCACCGTGTGGGACTTCTTGCTCATGCGTTGGGTGCTGACGCGGTATCGCTTATAGGCCTGCGCGAAGACGTGCAGCGCGCCGCGCTGCGCCAGGGGCGCCAACACGTCGCGCAGCGGGATCGTTCCGTCGGTGCTGTAGCTGGCGAGGATCCATCGCCCCTGCACGCAGGCGACGAGATCGGCGAACGCTTGGGCCGCCTGGGCGGCGTGGTTGTACGGGCTGCGGCGGGCGGTACGCCAGTCGGTGCGGATTGCGGCCTTGTTGCCGCGGGCGGCCACATGCGAATCCAGCGGCGGTTTGTCCCACAGCGCCACGGTGTTGAGCACGTGGTAGTTGCTGCCATAGGGGTGCTGGTTGTACGGCGGGTCGATGTAGACGATGTCTGGTACCGCCCCGGCGGCGTCGGCCAGCCGGCCCGCCAGAATCTGCGCGTCGGCCTGGGTCGCGAAGTTCCGCCGCCCGTTGTCGTGCAGCAGCGGCTGGCTCAGCGTCAGCGGCGCGAGGATCCGGTACAGCGCCGTCCCCGTGCGCCCGCCCCAGCCGTGATGATAGCCCTTGAACACGCCGCTGGTGTTGCTGGCGTAGCTGACGGCGTAGATCATCGCCGCCAGCACGTACGCCAGCTCGTCGTCGCTGATCTTGCCTTGTTTGTGCCAGCGGGACAGTTGCTCGCGCATCGCGTCGATGCGCATCCCGTTGGCGCGCGTGAAGAACATCCGCTCGGTCAGCGGGTCGGCCGCCGCGTCGTCGGCCGGGCACAGGTGCGTGCTGACGTAACCCTCCAGCGGCCGCAGGGCGTTGAGACGCTTAAAAACGCTCGCCGCTCCGCCGAGGGCGTTAAAGGCCGGCACGGCATTGAGCGACACGCTGCCACGGGCGATCTGGCAGGCGTACGGCTCCCAGTCGTTGGCCAGCACCGCAAAGCCCTGTTTTTTGGCCCATCGAGACACGACCGTGCTGCCGGCAAAGAGGTCCACGAACAGCCCGCCGCGGCAAAGCGTATGCCTCACCGCCGCGTCGATCACGTGCAAGAGCTTGCGCTTGTTGCCGATGTACGGGATGAGCTGCGAGAAGACATATTCCCCCGTCCGCACGGCGGCATGCGCCCGCGGCTGATGAATGCGGTCGGCTGTGACAACGGTGACGCCGCTCATGCCGCCATTATGCAGAAGCGCGCCGGATCGTCAATTGCCGCCATGCCCGGGAGAACACGAATGACACGAATAGAACCAGTGCAATAGAAACGAGTGTCATCAATGCCGCTTGAAGTATTGCACCTCACGCTCGTGTTTCTCGGCGCCTTGCCGCGTGTCGAACGTGCCGAGATTCCGCCGCTTGCCGGTTTTGGGTTTGGGGTTGCGGGAATACAGCCGGTACTTGCCGCTCTTGAGCTTGCGGATCATGATTGTCCCTCCCAGAAATTATACGTCCGGCCGTTCATGGGACGCTCTTGTGGCGGGGCGGCAATGCTGCGATAACATACTCGTCTTTGCTCAAGGGAAGGTTCTACCATGAATTGCGATCCGGCAGTGCTGGCGAAACTGGATGAACTGATCGAGGCCATTCGCGCCTTTGACGATCCGCGGCGGGCGGGGGATCAGTGGAAGCAGATATTCAAGCTCCTGCAGCAGACTGACCTGCCCAAGCCGCGCGTCACGCACGTGGTGGGGATGCGCGACGTGGCGGGGGCCGCGGCGCTGATCGAACAGCTTCGCGGCACCGCCGACGCCGGCAGCGAGGCCGCTCCGGCCGGCGGCGACGTGCCTGATCCCGAGACCTGCCGCCGCGCGATCAAGGCATTCAAGAAGCGCGTGTCGCTGACAATGCTCGACGAGGAATCCAAGCTCGGCCACAGCCCGCTGACCAAGGGCGTCGACAGCCGCACGTCGCACGCGATCGCCCCGCCGACGGAGTTCCCCGCGCCGGTCTGGCAGGAGCTCGTGCGGCAGGGGCGGCTGAAGTACATCGGGCACGGGCTTTACGAACTGGCGAAAGAGGATCATGACTGAGCGACACGAAATCTCATCCCTGCCGGTAGTGCGGCTGAAGTACGCCGACTATGCCCCGTTCATCTTCCGGGCGATGGTCGGCTTCGTCGACAGCCGCACCAAGGACGGCGACCTGGTGGCCGTGATGGACAAGAACGGCAGGCCCTTCGGCTTTGGGTTCTACAACTCACGTTCGCAGATCGCCCTGCGGATGGTGAGCTTCGGACCTGAGCCGGTCGGCGAGTCCATCGTCCCCCAGCGCATCGCCCGGGCCGTCGCCCTGCGGCGCGACGTGCTGCGCCTGGACGCGACAACCGAAGCCTATCGCCTGGTGCATTCCGAAGGGGACGGCCTGAGCGGGCTGGTGGCCGACAGGTTCGGCAGGTACGTAGCCATCGAGCTGTTCAGCAAGGCGATGTTCCGCCGCCTGGAGCCCATCCAGGCCGCCATCGCGGCGGCGTGTCCGGGCGTTGAGGAGTTCGTCGTCCGTGCCGACGACGAGATCTGCCGCCTGGAAGGCTTCCGCCTGCCGCCGCCGCCCGAGGGGCGAATCACGACCATCACCGAGAACGGCGTGAAGTTCGAGGTGGATCTCTCCGGCGGGCACAAGACCGGGTTCTTCTGCGACCAGCGCGACAATCGCCTGGCGCTGACGGCCTTCACGGCCGGCAAGAGCGTGCTGGACTGCTGCTGCTACAGTGCTGGATTTTCCTGCTACGCCGCCGCTCCTGGCAAAGCTGCCGCCGTCACCGCAGTGGACATCGACGAGGCGGCGCTGGCCACGGCCAAGCGCAACATGAAGCACAACCGCCTGAAGTTCGACCTCAAGCAGTCCGACGCGTTCGAGTTTCTGCGTCTGGCGCAGCGCGACAAGCGGCGATGGGACGTGGTGGTGCTGGACCCCTCCAAGTTCGTCCCGTCGCGCGAGGAGATGGAACGCGGCCTGCGGAAGTACCGCGACCTGAACTCGCTGGCGGCCGCCGTCGTCGCCCCCGGCGGGATGCTGCTGACATGCTCGTGCAGCGGGCTGGTGAGCCTCGATCAATTCATCGAAGTGGTCGCGCGGGCCTCGCACATGGCCAAACGCGGCGTGCAGATCTTCCGCACCAGCGGCGCCGGCGCCGACCACCCCGTCATGGCCGACGCCCCGCAGAGCGCCTACCTCAAGGCCATCTGGGCGCGAGTGGAGTGATCCTCCCGCTGACAAGAGAACACGAATGACACGAATAAGAACGAATAAAGCTGGGAATAGCAAAACCCATTCGTCCTATTCGTGTCATTCGTGTTTGTATTGAGCGGCAGATAAACGTTGTCACGCCTGTTGCGTCGTGCGGGCGATCACGTCGTCCTGTTGGGCGCGGTCGAGGGACGTGAACTTCGCGCAGAACCCGCCTACGCGAACCACCAGGTTCTCGTGCGCGGCGGGATCTTGCTGGGCGGCCAGCAGGGTCTCGCGCCCGACGACGTTCACCTGCAGTTGCTGGCCGCCGAGGCGGAAGTATGTCGCGAACAAATCGGCGACCTTGCGATAGCCCTCCTCGCCCCGGCCGTGGTCGAAGATCGACGGGCTGAGCTTGACGTTGAGGCACATGGCGCTGGTGCCCATCCCCTGCGGCAGGCGCGCGACCGATCGCAGCAGAGAGGTTGGCCCCGACACATCGGCGCCCTGTGCCGCCCCGATCGAGTCGGCCACAGGCTTGCCCGTGTGGCGTCCGTCGGCTGAGGCCGCAAGACCCTGTCCATAGCCAATCGCTCGGTTGAAGACGATCACGCCGCCGCTGTACCATCCGCCGCGCCACGTGCGCTGGCGGCGCAGGCAGCGGAAGTAGCACTCCAGCGCCCACGCTGCTAGTGCGTCCACCGCCTCGAAGTCGTTGCCGAACTTGCCCACTCGGTGGGCGGCCTCCTGGCGCAGCGGCTCGTGGCCGGACCAGTCGGCGTCCAGCACCGCAACCAATTCCGCCAGCGTCAGATGGTGCTGCTTGAACACAAGCGTGTCGATGGCCGCCAGTGAATCGCCCGTGTTGGCGATGCCCTGCGTGAGGAACTGTCCGTGATTATAGAGCGGCCCGCCGCGCTTGATGTCGCGGCCGCGCTCGATACAGGGCTCGATGAACAGCGAGCGGAACAGATGCGGGCCGGTCCGCGCGTGCGTCTGCTGAAAGAGGTTCGCGTGGCGCGTCAGGATGCCCGCCACGTGCTCGATCTGCCGCGCGAGCTGGGCCTTGAGCGCGGCCATATCCGCGATCTGCTCGGCAGGCAGCGTGGCCGCCCCAACAAGATTTCCCGTCACCGCGCTGCGGCCCGCGTGCAGGGCGAGCTCGAGGCACTTGGCCAGGTTCAACTCGCCGTCTTCCAGGCCCATGTGGCTCATGCCCTGGATGTCGACCTGAGCGCAGCCGTTCATGGCGTAGTTGCGGGCGTGCTCGATGGGGATGCCCAGTTCGCACAGCGCCGGCACGAGCACCTCATCATTATAAAGAGCGGGCATGCCCGAGCCGCCGGCGATCACCTTGACGCACCGCTTCAGCAGGGCCGGATCGCTGCCGGCGAACAGCCGCACCGAAAGGTTGGGCGCCTCGCGGCCGTGCTGGTCCTGCAGGTCCAGGAAGAGGTACGTCAGCTCGTTGGCCGCGTCGGCCCCGTCGGCGGTCTGGCCGCCCAGGCACACGTTCCAGCTTCGACAGGCGATGAACTTCTTCCACAGCGCGTCGAGGATCGGCCAGGCGAGGCGCTGCCGCACTGCAGGCGTATCCGCTAGTGTCTTGTAGTAAGGAAGCAAAAACTGGTCGATGCGCCCGGGCGAGTCGGTCCCGTCCAGGGCATGAATCATCCAGAAGAGCTGGACGGCCTCGAAGAAATCGCACGGCGGCGCCGTGCTGATGTGCCGGCAGGCGGCCGCGATGCGCTGCAGGCCGAGCTTCTCTGCGGCTGCAGCGTGATTGGCGATAAACGCAGATATGCCGTCGCACACGTGCAGCAGCGCGGCGTACCAGTCGGCGCTGACGGCCGCGGCGCGCGAGGCGTGTTGCGCGATCCATGCCTTGAGGCCGCCGATCCCGTCGCGCAGCACGCGGTCGTAGCCAAGGATCGCGTGGCCGCCCCAGACGCCGCCCCAGCCCAGCGACGGTTCGGAGAGCGTCTGGAGCTCGGCGGGGGTGAACTGCTCCAGGCGAACCTGGTTGAACACGGCCCCGGTCGTGCGCGGGTTCCATAGCGCGATGGTCTCGCGGGCCTCGGCTTCCCACTGCGTCCCGCGCAGGTCCTGAGGCATTTCCCACACGCAGCCCAGGCCACCGATCCCCAGGCTGACCAGCGACCGCGAGTGCGGCATGGCCGCCAGCACATCGTCGCCGGCGACGATCGGCTGGCGCGCGGCGAACTCGGCGCCGAGCGCGCGGCCGAGGGCTTCGTCATGTCCTGCGCCATCGGCCAGCGCGCGGTCATGCTCGCGCGAGAAGGCGAAGTATTCCAGGGGATTGATACTCATTTGTCCTTTCCAGTCAGCCGCCAGCCGCAGGATGCGGTCGGCGCATTATACCCGGAGCATGGGCGGGACGCGCGTGCTACTGGTCGAGCAGGCGGCGCACGACCCGCGCCAGATCGGGCTGGCTGATGGGCTTGACCAACAGGTCGTCGCAGAACGCGGCGGCGGTTTGCCCGGGGGCGAAATCGTCGTGGTCGTATCCACTCATCAGCAGAATCGGCATGTGCGGGTAAGCCTGTCGCAGGGACTTGGCCATGTCTTTGCCGTTGAGTCCGTGCATGACGATGTCGGTGATCAGAAGGTCGATCTGGGGGCCTCGCCCGTGGATGATGGCCAGGGCCTCTTCGGCGTCGGCAATGTCCAGAACCACGTAGCCCAGATTTCGCAGCAGCGTCGCGACGGCCTCGCGCACGGCGTCTTCGTCTTCGACGACCATGATCGTCTCGTGTCCGCAGGGTAGCGGGGTCGTGTCGGGCGCGGCTGGCGCTTCCGGGGGCGTCTCCCGTTCGCGCGGGAAACGGAGAGTGAAGACGGCGCCCTCGCCGGGGCGGCTGGCGACGTCGATCTCGCCGCTGCTTTGCTTGACGAACCCGTAGACCATCGCCAGGCCCAGCCCCGTGCCGCGGCCGACGGGCTTGGTCGTAAAGAACGGTTCAAACAGCATTGCCAGGGTCTTCTCGTCCATCCCGCATCCGGTGTCGGAGATGGCAACGACGACGCAGTCGCTGGGGTCCGGGCGTTTGTCCTTAGTGCGCCGGCCGCCGCGCTCACGGCGCGTCTCGATGCACAGCTCGCCGCCGTCGGGCATGGCGTCTCGGGCGTTGGCGGCCAGATTCAGCAGCGCCTGCTGGAACTGCGAACGGTCGATCCGCGCCAAGCAAGGCCTCTCGTCGTGAATCAGGCGCAGACGGATGTCTTCGCCGACCATCTGCGGGAGCGTCTTGCCCACTTCGTCGACGGCCTCGGACAGGTTCACCACCGTCGGCTGGAGCAGTTCCTTTCGCCCAAAGGCCAGCAGTTGGCTGGTCATGCGAGCGGACTTATCGGCCGCTGCCAGAATCTGCCGCAGTTGGTCCTGATCGTCGCCGGCGAGGTTGGCCGACCGCAGGAGCAATTCCCCGAAACCCTTGATGATGGTCAACTGGTTGCGGAAATCATGGGCGATTCCACCCGCCAAGCGGCCGATCGCCTCCATCTTTTGAGCCTGGATCAACTGCTGCTCCAGCCGGTGCCGGTCGGTCACGTCCTGGACGGTCCCGAAGACCCGCACCGGTTTGCCGTCGGCGTCATATTCCGTCTGTCCGCGGCCGCAGATCCAGCGCGTATTGCCGCCGGGCGTGATGATGCGATATTCAAACTCCGACTGCCCCTTCTCGATCAGTTCGCGGGCCTGGGCCTGCTGCAACTGGCGGTCGTCGGGATGCACCAGCGCCAGGTTCTGATTGTCGTGAAGTGGCCGGTTCTCCAGCGGAATCTCGCAGATGCGGCACAGTTCATCCGACCAGACCACTGATTCGTCAACCAGGGAGTGCTCGAACGTGCCGATGTGCCCGACGGCCTGGGCCTGCGTGAGCCACCGCAGCAGTGAGGCCGCTTCTTGCTGCGAGTGCCGCTGGTCGGTGATATCCCGCCCGGTGGACAGGGCGCCGATGACCTTTCCGTCAGAGTCCTTGAGCGTTCGGCACCACCAGGCCAGCAAGCGGTGCTGTCCGTCCTTGCGGCGCTGGAGGCTCTCGATGTAGAGCACCTCCTCGCTGCCTTCCAGCAGCGGGCGGGCACGCTCTGTGGAATCCTGGGCGCCCACAAAGTACGCCGCCGCCTCTTGGCCGACGACGCCCTCGCCGAAGAACTCGCGCCCGGCCGCGTTTGCCCAGGTATAGACCAGGTTGGTGTCGACCTCCATGAGCATGTCGGGCACGGCCGCCAGGATGGCCTCGTCGCGCGCGGCAAGGGCGGCGGATTTTTCCTCGATGGCCCGGCGCGTCAGGGCCACGCCGATGTTCTCGCCGATCCCTTCGAGGACATGGATCAGGTCCGCCGACAATCGCCCTCTGCGGCGGTCGCACAATTGCAGCAGGCCCCTCATGGCGCCGTCGCCGCCGCGGATGGGGATCAGGGCCATCGACTCATATCCCTCGGTGATGCATCGCCCGCGAATGTTCGGCGGGCACTTCCCCGGGCCGATCGAGGCTACAAGCTGCGACGAGCAGTTGGTCCAGAAGCTCCCCGCCTCGGTAAAACAGGGCAGCGAGGAATCGACCTGTCCTCGAAGGACATGCCCGCACAGGCACTCCAGCACCACGTTGCCCTTCTCGTCGCGGACGGCCTGGCCGTACCCGTCCGCCTGGCACAGGCGGTTCTCCAGTTCCACGAACTGGGCGGGCAAGCCGGTCGTGCGGTAGTAGGGATAATCGTCTCCCTGGGCCAGTCGGACCCCTGCGGCTTCGATGTCCAGCAGGTCCGTGATGGCCGCCAGGACGTCGCGGATGCCCTCGACCATCGTGCCGGAGCGATTGAGGACGCGCAGCACCTGGACCGTCAGATCGCGGCGGACCCGCGACGCCTCCTGGGATTGGCGCGAGCCTTCAGGGTCGTGCGCAGCGTGTGATGGCATCAGATGTGCCCTCGAGCTCTCGGGGGGATCCTAAGCAAAGTATCCAATAACTCCGGTACTGCCAAGATGGAGTTTACACGCTCGTTCTTCAGGATCAAGCGCGATCATGGCTGACAGAGCACTAGCTCTTCGGATGGAAGCCTGGGCGC
Source organism: Phycisphaerae bacterium (assembly GCA_039683615.1). GTDB lineage: Bacteria > Planctomycetota > Phycisphaerae > SM23-33 > SM23-33 > JAJFUU01. Next base: position 11,638 of record JBDKRA010000019.1, on the reverse strand, counting down.
ATGACCAGCGAAGTCTTCTGGATCGTCAGGTCGCCGTCCTTGACCCAGTGCTCGCCACGCGGTTGCAGATGGGCGATCATGCGCTTGCGCCACTGGCCCAGCAGCGCAGCGGATCCGGCATCACCGGCCAGGTTGTTCAGCTCGGCGGGGTCCTTGTCCAGATCGAAGAGCTGCTGCTCGCCGGTGAGCGTGAAGTAGATGTATTTGTGGTGTCCATCAGTCAGGGAGTTCCAGGCGTTCTTGCTGTCGTAGATCTGGCTGTGCTCCATGTCGAGATGCGTTCGCCACCCGCCCTTGCCGCGGAGGATGTTGAGCATGCTCGCGCCGTCCATGGCGGCCGGGATCGCCAGGCCGGCGGCGTCCAGCAGCGTCGGCAGCACGTCGCGCAGCTCGACGAGTTCGTCGCGCACCTGCCCGCGCCTGGCGTCGAGCTTCATCGCCTCGGGCCAGCGGACGATCATCGGCACGCGCACCGAAGGCTCGTACGGGCGGCACTTGCGCCACAGGTGGCTGTCGCCGAGCTGCTCGCCATGATCGCTGGTGAAGAGGATCAGCGTGTTCTCGAGTTCGCCCCGCGCCTCCAGGGCGGCGATGACGCGGCCGACCTGTTCGTCGACGAACGAGATCGCCCCGCAGTATGCCTGCCGCGCCTTGCGCACTTCCTCGGGCGAAAAATTACCCATCGAGGCCGTCGAGCGTTTCTCCATCGTGCCCTTGATCTGACCGTACTTCTTGTCAGCCCACGGCCCAGCCGCAGCCGCGGGCAGCTTGGCGTCGGCATAGGCATCGGCCCAGCGCTTGGGCGGGTCGAAGGGCGAGTGGGGGCGCTGGAACGAGACCTTCATCATCCAGGGCTTGTCGCCGCGGTAGGTCTTGAGGAACTCGACCGCCCGCTGGGCGGTCCAGTGCGTGGCGTGCAGCGAATCGTCGTAAGGCCACACGCGCCCGCCGCGGCTGTCGTTGTAGTGCAGGTCGGTCGGGTTGAACTTCTTGTCCGGGGCGGTCTTCTCGAACCAGAGCTGGTAGTCGCACTTGCCGGCGCCGGGCTCCATCGAGTGGAAGCCTTCCTCCAACTCGACGCTCTGATACCCATGCGTGTTGCGGATTGGGTTGAAGTGATTCTTGCCCACCGCGTGCGTGCGGTAACCCGCCTCGGTGAACATGCGGGGCTTCTCGTGTTCGTATCGCTCGGCGACGGCCGCGTATCCCAGCACGCCGTGCGACCAGGGGCTCATGCCCGTCAACAGTCCCGCCCGCGCCGGCAGGCACGAGGGAACAGACGTGTAGCCTTTGCGGAACAGTGCGCCCTGGGCAGCGAGGCGGTCGAGGCAGGGGGTCTGGAGCCAGCTCGCGCCGGCCGCGCCGAGATAGTCGCCGCGGTGCTGATCGTCCATCAGCAGAAGGATGTTGATCTTCTTGGCCGATGGCGCTGCCGCTCGCAGCAGACCCGGAATTGCGAGGGCGGCGGTAGTCAGGCCCGCTGATTTTAGAAAGTCACGACGATTCATCTGCAGTCCATGTTAAGAGGAAACAACCGACGACGCTTGCCCGCCGTAGCCTTGGCGAAGGCGGGAACCACCCACTCATCCATTCATCCACTGCCCCATGCCGCCTTCCCCGTCCCTGTCTCTGTTCCTAATCCTCTTAATCCCCTAAATCCGCGTAATCCCGCTCTCCCCGCCCCTGGCGCTACGCATCAATTACGTTTCGATCAGTCCAGCTTTCCGCTGCTTTTGTAGATCCGCGTCTCCAGCTCTTTCATATAACCGGTGAAGGCGCTGGTCGGGTCGTTGTCAGCCTCGACAGCGTGTAGTGTCATGTACATCTTGGCATCGAGGTTGTCCAGGAAGTGGATGAAATACGCCTCGGGAATGGCAGGCAGCTTCGGGCTGCCGTACTCATGCACGCCGTGGTGCGAGAGGATGATGTGCTGCAGCAGATCGATGGTCTTTTGCGGGAACGGCTCGGACGTCTCGGCCGCCACCTCGGCGGCCTTCTGCTCGACCCAGATCGCCGCGATGGTGATGTGGCCGATAAGCTGGCCGCGCTCGGTGTATGAAAAAGACGTGCCCGCGCTGAGCTCGGCGATCTTGCCGATGTCGTGCAGGAAGGCGCTGGCCAGCACCAGGTCCTCATTCACCGCCGGGTACAGCGGCAGCAGTGCCTTGGCCGCCTGGGCGACCATCAGCGTGTGCTCGAGCAGCCCGCCGATGTATGGATTGTGCATCGACATCGCGGCCGGGGCCTTCTTGAAGCCCTCGACCATCTCGCGATCCTCGACGAACTTCTTGATCAGCAGCCGCAGGTGCTTGTTCTTGATGCCGCGGAGAATCTCCAGCAGCTCCGCCCACATCTGCTCGATGTCGCGCTTGGTGACGGGGATGAAGTCGGCCACGTCCACGCGGTCGGCCGCCACCGGGCGCAGCGCGTCGATCGTCATCTGCGTGGCGCCGCGATAGTCCTCAATGCGGCCTTTGACCTGCAGGAACCCGTCGACGGCGATCGAGTTGTAGATCGTCTCGGCGACGCGCCACATGATGGCCGGCAGCGACCCGCTGCGGTCGGCCAGCGTGCACCGCAGGTACATGTCCCCGCTCTTGGTGGTGCGCAGGTCCTTCTCGCGCACGAGAAAAACCTGGTCGACCGCCTGGCCGTTCTTGAAGTCGCTGATGAAGAGGCGTTTGGGTGGCATGGCGAGATTGTAGCGGTGCGGGCGGTCGTTGCAAAGCGCACCTTGATAACGTATAAGCTAAGACCCCTGATCGTGCTCATCCTCGTCCTCGTCGTCGTCCTCGGTTTTTGGGCCGGGGAAACAGCCGACGACGAGGACGAGGACGACGACGAGGACGAAAAACCATGCGCTATAGCCAACTACTCATCCCGACCGTCAAGGAAGTCCCTGCCGAGGCGGAGATTCCTTCGCACCAGCTCATGATCCGCGCGGGCTTTATCCGCAAGCTTGCCAGCGGCACGTACACGTATCTGCCGCTGGGGCTGCGATGCCTGCAGAAGATCATGGCCATCGTGCGCCAGGAAATGAACGCCGCCGGCGCCCAGGAAATCCTCGCCCCGTGCATTCAACCGATGGAACTGTGGCAGAAGACCGGGCGCGACGCGGACTACGGCGAGACCATGTGCCGCTTCAAGGACCGCCACGGCCGCATGAACGTGCTGGCCCCGACGGCCGAGGAAGTGTTCACCGACCTGGTCTCGCACGAGGTCAGCAGCTACAAGCAACTGCCGATCAACCTCTACCAGATCAGCCAGAAGTTCCGCGATGAGTTCCGGCCGCGATTCGGCGTGCTGCGCAGCCGCGAGTTCATCATGAAAGACGCCTACAGCTTCAACGCCGGCCTGGCGAGCCTGGAGGAAAGCTACCAGTCGATGTACCGCGCGTACTGCCGCATCTTCGACCGCTGCGGCGTGCCGTACGTCGTCGTCGAGGCCGAGAGCGGCGAGATGGGCGGCTCGGGCAGCCAACAGTTCACCGTGCCCACCGAAACCGGCGAGGACGTGATCGTCCACACCGAAGACGGCACATACGCGGCCAATATCGAAAAGGCCGGCGTGGATCCCGTCGGCGCGCCTAACACGAACCTCTCCGCCCCTGCGATGGCGGAACTGCACACGCCCGGCGTCGGCAGCATCGAAGCCGTCTGCGCATTTTTGAAGACGCAGCCCGCCGAGATGATCAAGACGCTGGTGTACTCGGCTGGCGATGACGTGATCGTGGCGCTGGTGCGAGGCGACCACGAACTCAACCCCGAGAAGCTCACGCAGGCCCTGGACGGGCGGCACGTCGAGATGGCCGAGCCCCACGTCATCACCAAACTTACCGGCGCGGCGGTCGGGTTCGCCGGTCCCCAAGGCCTGGCGGGCAAGGTCAGCCGCCTGCTGATCGACCACGCGGTAGCTGCGATGAGCAGCGGCGTGACTGGCGCGAACAAGACCGACTACCACGTTAGGAACGTAGTCCCCGGCCGCGACTTCCCGCTGACGGGCGAGAACGTTACCGTGATGGACATTCGCAACGCCGCCTCTGGCGACACGCACGGCGGCAAGAAACTGCTCTTTGCCCGCGGGATCGAGGTTGGGCAGATCTTCAAGCTGGGCACGAAGTACTCGGTCAAGCTTGGCGCCAAGTTCCTAGACGAGCAGGGCAAGGAGCAGGTCTGCCTGATGGGCTGCTACGGGATCGGGATCAACCGCATCCTGGCTTCGGCGATCGAGTGTGGCCACGACGACCGTGGCAGCATCCTGCCGATCAACATCGCCCCGTTCGAGGTCGAGATCATCCCGCTGTCCGAAGCCGGCGCTGCCGCCGATGAGGCGCGGCGGATATACGACGAACTGCTGGCCGCCGGCGTGGACGCGCTGATGGACGATCGCGCCGCGCGCCCGGGCGTGAAGTTCGCCGACGCGGACCTGCTGGGCATCCCGCTGCGAGTGGTTGTCGGCGAGCGCGGCCTCAAGGAAGGCAACGTCGAGCTCAAAGCCCGCACCGCCGCCGCGCCCACGATGGTCAAGGCGACGGAGGCGGTCGCTGAGGTTGTGAAGATCGTTGCGGAACTTAAACGTCTGCCTGCCAAGGCGTGATCTGTTGACCGGTTGACTGGTTAACTGGTTGATTGGTGACGATTGGAATAACCAGTTAACGAGTTAACCAATCAACCAGTTAACGAAAAGACTCCCCATGAACCTCTGGTACTCGACACCCGGCGATTCGTTCTTTTCCGCTCTGCCCATCGGCAACGGGCGCCTCGGCGCGATGATCTATGGCAACCCCGCGTGCGAGCATCTGGGGCTCAATGAGGAGACGCTCTGGTCGGGCGGGCCGCACCAGAACCTCAACCCCGCCGCGGCGGAGGCGTTGCCGCGCGTGCGCGAGTTGATCTTTGCCGGCGAGTACGCCGCGGCCGAGCGGCTGATCGCCTCGGACATGATGGGTCGGCCGGGGATGATGCAGTCGTATCAGCCGATGGGCGATCTGACGCTGGCTTTCGCCGGCCACGAGGATGCGACCGACTACCGCCGCGAACTGGATCTCGACCAGGCCCTCGCCCGCGTGAGCTACTGTGTCGACGGCGTGCGGTACACGCGCGAGATGTTCGCCTCGCATCCGGCCAATATCATCGTCGTGCGCCTGGAGTGCGACCAGAGCGGCGCACTGTCGTTCGACGTGACGCTGGCCTGCCCGCACCCGCACGTGTCGTTCGAGGCCGCCGGCGCGACGCTGCGCATGATCGGCCAGATCGGCCCAACGCCCGACCCCGACAGCAACGCATGGACGGCCCCATGGCACGGCCCGGGCGTGAAGTTCGAGAGCCGCGTGATTGTCGCGGCCGAGGGTGGCACGATCACCGCCGCAGGCGGCGTGCTGCAGGTGCGCGGAGCCTCGGCTGTGACTCTGCGCCTGGCGGCGGCGACGAGCTTCGTCCGCTACGACGATATCAGCGGCGACCCCGCCGCCGCATGCGAGGCGCACTTGGCGACCGCGGCGGGACAGTCCTATGACGAACTGCGGCGCAACCATGTTGAGGATTTCGGCCGCCTCTACACGCGATGCAGCCTGGACCTGGGACGTTCGCCCCTGGAAACCTGGCCGACCGATCAGCGCATCGGCAAAATGGAAACCGCCGACCCGCAACTGGCGGCAGTGTATTTTGCCTTCGGGCGTTACGTGCTGATCTCGTGCTCGCGCCCGGGAACCAGGGCCGCCACGCTGCAGGGGATCTGGAACGAAGCGTTCTGGCCGTTCTGGGGCAGCAAGTACACCATCAACATCAACATCCAGATGGCGTACTGGCCGGCCGAGGTGACCAACCTGGGCGAGTGTCACGGCCCGCTATTTGACATGCTGGACGACCTGGCCGTTACGGGCGCCGCCAACGCGCGCCAGTATTACGGCGCCGGCGGCTGGATGACGCACCACAACACCGACCAGTGGCGACTGACTGCGCCCGTCGACGGGGTGGGCACATACTGGCAGACGGGCGGGGCGTGGCTGGCCACGCACCTGTTCGAGCACTACCTCTTCACGCAGGACCGCAAGTTTCTGCGGGATCGCGCCTGGCCGCTGATGGAGGGCGCGGCGCAGTTCTTCGTCGATTCGCTGGTGGAGATCCCCGCTCACCTGCCACTGGCGGGGCGGCTGGTGACCTGCCCGTCATCGTCGCCCGAGCACGGCCCGCCCACCGGCGAGGCCCAGGGCTGCCGCATCGCGTATGGGCCGACCATCGACCTGGAGATCGTCGCCCACCTGCTGGGCCAGTGCATCGAGGCCGCGGAAATCCTGGGCACCGATCCCGACTTCGCCGCGACGCTGCGCCGCACGCTGGAGCGACTGGCGCCGCTGCAGATCGGCAAGCACGGGCAGCTTCAGGAATGGATCGGCGACTGGGACGACCCGGCGCGCAATCACCACCACGTCTCGCACATGTACGGCCTTTTCCCCGCGGCCATGCTCACGCCCGACGTGGACCCTCGCCTGGCGGCCGCGGCCAAGGTCTCGCTGACGCACCGCAAGATGCTGGCCGGGGGTTGGATCGGCATCTGGCGAACGCTACTGTGGGCTCGCCTCAAGGACGCCCCGGCCGCCTGGGAATACCTCTGCGCCAACGATCATCGCATGTCGTCGAAGAATCTCTGGGACGGTTGCCGCCAGATCGATTGCGTCTGCGGCGTCGCGGCCGCCATCGCTGAGATGCTCCTGCAAAGCCACGCCGGCGTGATCGAGTTGCTCCCAGCCCTACCCGCAGCCTGGCCGACCGGAAGCGTCAAAGGCCTCTGCGCCCGCGGCGGGTTCGAGGTCGACATCGCCTGGTCGGCCGGCAAGCTCACCGCCGCCACGATCCGCTCGCGCAACGGCGGAAGAGCGATCGTGCGCTACGCGGGCAAGGACACCCAAGTCGATATCGCCCCCGGCCGGGAGCAGGTTGTTCGTTAGCGGTCGAACTCGCGGGATCTGCCAGCGCATCAATCTGTTTCAGCAGATCTTCTTGGATCGACGTTCTGATGGTTTTCGTTGCCATGATGGACCCTCATGACAATATTCTACAAGATTCCCCCGACCCTCGGCCGGGTCCTGTCTTCACAAACACGGGCGAGACGCCCGTGCTACTCATGGGCACGATGCCCATGCTACTTGGATTAACTAGCGGTACGCCTTAAGATGCCGCCATGACATCGGCCCTGGGCATGCGGGACGGGTTGCCGCGGCCAAAGAGCGAGCCTTCATATTGACAGGCGTGGCCGACCCCGCCGGTTGATGAAGGAAGAAGGACTCTCGTGAGCAGCTTCTCAAAGAAATCTACCGACGTGCGCGTGGTGGATGTCGAGTTGTACCTGCTCGATGTGCAGACGCGCGTGCCGCTGAAGTTCGGGCCCGAGACGCTCGACCGCGTCACGTGCGCCCGCGTGAAGATGACGGTCGAAGACCGCCGCGGCAACCGGGCCGTCGGCTGGGGCGAGACGCCGCTGTCGGTGCAGTGGGTGTGGCCGTCCAAGCTGACGTACCAGGAGCGGCACGATTGCCTGGTGAGCTTCTGCAGCCACCTGCGGACGGCGTGGGCAGGCCTGCACGCGTGGGGGCACCCTGTCGAGATCGGCCATGCATTCGGCGCCGGCCCGCTGCCGGAGATGCGCCGGGCGATGAACGCGTCGCGCGACGGCCGCGAGGCCATGCCGCTGCTGGCGGCGCTGGTGTGCTGCTCGCCCTTCGACATCGCCCTGCACGACGCGTACGGCAACTGCTGCAAGCGGAGCAGCTACGACACGTACAGTGGCGAGTTCATGAACGCGGACCTGTCGGCGTATCTTGAGCCGGCGGCCGGGGCGGCGGTGAGCTTCGCGGGCAAGTATCCGGCGGACTTTCTGGTGTACCCGCGGCCGCAGCGGTTGGCGGCGTGGCACCTTGTCGGCGGCAAGGATCCGCTGGACGAGTCGGAGCTGACCGGCAGCGAGCCCGACGACGGCTACCCGGTGCTGCTGGGGGACTGGATCGCCCGCGACGGACTCAAGTGCCTCAAGGTGAAGCTGCGTGGCAACGACGCGGCGTGGGATTACGCGCGGCTGGTGAAAGTGGGGCAGATCGCTGTCGCCGGCGGCGTGGACTGGCTGACCAGCGACTTCAACTGCACCGTCACCGACCCGGCGTACGTCAACGAGATCCTCGACCGGCTGGTGATAGAGCATCCGCGGATCTACGGGATGATCCTGTACGTCGAGCAGCCGTTCCCGTACGACCTGGAGGCCCATCGCATCGACGTGCACAGCGTCTCGTCCCGCAAGCCGCTGTTTATGGACGAGAGCGCCCACGAGTGGCGGTTCGTGCGGATGGGGCGAGAGCTGGGCTGGAGCGGCGTGGCACTCAAGACGTGCAAGACGCAGACCGGCGCCCTGCTGAGCCTGTGCTGGGCCAAGGCCCACGGCATGGGCCTGATGGTGCAGGACCTGACCAACCCGACGCTCGCGCAGATTCCGCACGTGCTGCTGGCCGCCCACGCCGGCACGATCATGGGCGTCGAGACCAATGCGATGCAGTTCTACCCCCAGGCCTCCACCCCCGAGGCCGCCGTTCATCCGGGCCTCTATACGCGCCGCGACGGATGCGTAGACTTATCGACGCTGGGCGCGACGGGGTTCGGATATCGCGTAGATGAGATCCACCGCGAGTTGCCCTGCCGCACTCCATAGGGCGATAATAAGATTATGAACGAGACCAAGAAAGTTTTCGTGGCTGCGACGAAACAGGACCAGGGCAAGACGACGGTGTCGCTGGGACTGATGGCGGCGTTTAACGATCTGTGCGGGCCGGCGGGGTTCATCAAGCCGGTCGGCCAGCGGTATGTCGAGATCGAGGGCCTGCGCGTCGACGAGGATGTGGCGCTGATGCGGGCCATCTTCCCCACTGCGGAAAACCTGCGCGACATGAGCCCGGTGACGGTCGGGCGCACCTTCACGCGCGATTACATCCGCAACCCACGGCCGCAGGAGCTCATGGCCTCTATCCGCGAGAGCTTCGACCGCATGTGCCAGACGAAGCGGTCGATCGTAATCGAGGGGACAGGGCACGCGGGGGTGGGGGCATGCTTCGACGCCTCGAACGCCGACGTGGCGCGGCTGCTGGGGGCCAAGGTCATCCTGGTGACCGAGGGTGGCGTGGGCAAGCCCATCGACGAGGTGGTGCTCAACCGCAGCCTCTTTCGCGAGTGCCAGGTCGAGTTGCTGGGCGTGGTGCTCAACAAGGTGCTGCCGGAGAAGATGGACGAAATCTGCTCGGTGACCGGCGCGGGGCTGGCGCTGAAAGGCATCGACCTGCTCGGGGCCATCCCATATCGCCAGACGCTCGAGAACCCCACCATGGCGCAGGTGCTGGAAGAGGTCGGCGGCGAGTTGCTCAACGGCCGAGGATCGCTGGGCAACACCGTGCAGGAGGTTATCGTCGGGGCGATGACGGCCCACCGCGCGCTGGACTACATGCGCCCCGGATGCCTGCTGATTACGCCCGGCGACCGCGACGATCTGATCCTGGCGGCCGTGGGGCGTCTGGGACTTGACGACGCCGGCGGCTCGGTGGCCGGGCTTCTGCTGACCGGCGGAATCAGCCCGCAAAAGAACATCCTCAAGCTCGTGCAGCGGACGGACATCCCCGTGATCCTGACTGAGGACGACAGCTATTCGGCCGCCACGCAAGTGCGCGACCTGAAGGTCAAGATCCAGCCGATCGACGAGGTCAAGACTGTGCTGGCACGTCAACTGGTGCGCGAGCATCTGGACGTGCAGCGAATCCTGGATCAAATGTGATAGAGCTGCCGCAAGCCATTTTGTTGCTGGGTGCAACCGGCACGGGCAAAACGCCACTGGGGGCAATGATTGCCCGGCGCGGCTTGTGGGCTCGGAACTGCCGGCACTTCGACTTCGGCGAACATCTGCGCCAGATCGCGGCGCGGGGACGCTGGCCGGGGCTTGACGACGCCGACGTGGCCGTGGTCAAGGCTGCCCTGGGCGGCGGGGCACTGCTGGAGGATGAACACTTTCACATTGCCGCGGCGATTCTGCGAGGGTTCATCGCGGCTGCGGCGCCGGAAGACGTGATCGTGCTCAACGGGCTGCCGCGCCACGCAGGGCAGGCACGCGACGTGGCGGGCCTTGTCGACGTTCGCGCGGTAATCGAGTTGTGCTGCCCGGCGGAGGCGGTGCTGCAGCGCATCGTGGCCAACACCGGCGGCGACCGGGCGGGGCGAGCAGACGACGCCGCGTCGGCTGTCGCGGCGAAGCTGGAGATCTATCGCGCCCGCACGGCGGCGCTGGTGGAGCACTATCGCACGCGCGGGGCGGCGACTATTTCGGTCGAAGTTGGCGTCGAGACGACGGCCGATGAGATGTGGCTGGAAATTGATCGGTGCGACTATGGAGTGAACATATGAAAGCGCGACTCCCGTCGCCACGTTACAGTGGCGACTAGCTAACAAGAAAGGAGCCGCGCATGAACGAGTATATCGCCTTTGACAGTCATAAGCACTATACCTTGATGGAGCGAGAAGATGCGGCAACGGGGCATGTGGTTCAGCGCCGCATCGAGCATCGGCCTGGGGCGATTATTAAGGCCTTGAGAGGATGTCCCCGCGGCAGCGCGGTGGCAGTAGAAGCGATGGGTAGTTGGTACTGGATCATTGGCGAGATTGAGAAGGCCGGGTTGATCCCGGTGCTGGTGCATCCTCGCAAGGCCAAGCTGATGATGGGTATGATCAATAAGACCGACAAGCTGGACGTACATGGCCTCAATCGGCTTCAGCGCAACGGCACCTTGCCGACAGTCTGGATCGCCCCGGCGGAACTGCGGGATCTGCGAGAAGTGACTCGTGCCAGGATGATCCTGACGCAGCACCGCACGAAGATGAAGAACCGCCTGCAGGCGATCCTGGCCAAGCACGGCCTGGCGGTGGAGGGTTGCAGCGACAGTTTTGGCGTTGGGGCGCGCGAGCAATGGCCGGATCTGCTGGCCCAACTTCCTCCACAGACGCAGTGGAGCGCCAAGATACTCTGGGAGCAGTTGGAACTGGCGACTCGTCAGATCGATCAGCAGGAAGAGCGGCTCAAGGAGTTGATGGAGGTGACACCGGAGATTGCGTTGCTCAAGACGCTTCCGGGGGTGGGATTGATCCTGGCTTCGGTGATGGCGTTGGAGATCGGGGATGTGAAGCGATTCCCGGATCATGAGCACTTGGCCTCGTATGCCGGCACGACGCCGCGGGTGCATTCCAGCGGGGATAAGACTCGCTATGGGCGGCTGCGGCCGGATGTGAATCGAATCCTGAAGTGGGCCTTCATTGAGGCCGGCAACAGTGTATCGCTCAATGCCAACCGCAGGCCCGACTGTCACGTGAGCCAGTTGTATCGGCGGATGCGTTATCGGCGCGGGCATGCCAAAGCCGTCGGGGCGGTGGCGCGGCATCTGGCCGAGGCGAGCTATTGGATATTGGTCAAGCAGGAAGGGTATCGGGATCCTGCGTTGGGTCGAGCAAAGGAAGGCGTAAGCGCGGCCGCCGCATGCGCCTAGCGCGCGGGGAGTGAATGCGACACGCCTTCCGAATTATATTCATGCCCGCAGCCAGGGCGAAGAGATGAGTGGGCGCCG
>JBDKRA010000018.1:0-111835 GCA_039683615.1 Phycisphaerae bacterium | reverse complement strand
AGAATTACTTGCTGCGCCGTTGCAGCCGAATCGATCGGTAAGTTACCGGACTCAGAGCAAGGATACTCTGAACAGACAAGAAAGGCACAAGGAGCATCTCATGAAACACACAGCGTGGACAATCCTGACAGTGGCGGCGGTCCTGGCGATGGCGGGCGCGGCCCAGGCGGCGACGTTGAGCTGGGACTTCAACAACGGCGGCGCCGCCGGCGTGACATTGGATTGGACGGTCGAAAAGGGCTACGTTTGCACTACTCCCGGCGCGGCGCCGTGGGAGACCGGGGTCTGTGCCGCCACAGACGCATCGGGAACAGAGGCGTACGATGGCGCACACCCCAGCTTCATCTTCCGCTCGCCCACGTTCCAACTGGACGCCAGCGGCGATATCCTGGTTAACACCTGGTATGGCAGCGCCAGCGGCACATTGCCCACGAAGGTCTCCGACATTCCGGAGAACTCGCTCGGCGACGGCGCCTACGGCGTGGCGCTTCGGGATGCCCTGACCGACGACTATGTGCTCGTCGGTCCCGGCAGCCCCGGCCAGGGCGGAAGCCCCATGGTCTGGACGGCGGCAGCATTGGCCCCCTACGTTGGCAAGATCTACACTCTGGACTACTTCGACTACAACCACGCGAACTGGGGCTGGCTCTACTTCAAGGATGCAACGGTTCCCGGCGTCTACGCACCCATCCCCGAGCCCGCCTCCGCTACATTGATCGTGATGAGCGGTTTGGCCGTCCTGGCGCGCCGGCGACGTCGTGGCGCCAACCGAAAATGAGGATTGTCGAATCAAAAAAGGAAAGAGAGTTTCAAGATGAAATACTCAACATTGGCAGTCTTATCCCTGGCAGGCATGCTGCTCTTGTACGGCGCGGCGCAGGCGGGCGTCGTCGTCACCTACGGCGCGGGCGTCACGTGGCCGACGGCGCCGGACGTGCAGACGGCCAATCCTTCCCAGTACATCGGCTACAATCACCCCTACTACAGCGGGTACTTCACTCAATCCTTCAAGGTCACGACGGGGCTGGTCGTGGAAAAATTGTACGTGATGGCCGCACGCGAGCAGGCCAGCACGTCGCTGATGTGGATGAAGTTCTACGAGGTGGACAACGTCCACAGCGTCTCGCTGGGGACGCTGGTCGGCACCGTCGCCGCGACGGCCAACGAACTCAGCCCCAGCACCAGTTCGGTGATCACGGAGTTCGCCCTCTCCGGGGCCGACCAGATCACCCTGCCGGCCCGGACCGGCGACGCCGGGTACGCCATCCTATGCTATGCAGACGATTCCTCGGCCCGCTGGGAAGCCGGCAAGGCAGGCAACGTCTATGCCGACGGATACTGGGGCGGGTCCTATGCCGGGACTTCCGACATGATCATGGCCCTGGTCGGTTCGCCGATCCCCGAGCCCGCCTCCGTTACCTTGATCGTGCTGGGTGCTCTGGCGGCTTTGATTCGAGGCAAAAAACGGTAATCCGTAATCCGTAATCGTGACGGGCGGCCGGCTGACAACTGCGCGGCCGTCCGCCGGCTTCTATTGAGTGCGGGAGCCTTGACTGCCGCTTTGGCTTCCATATTTCGTTTATTGTCGATTTTGGGATGTGCCGTATAATGGTCGCGTCCCGCCAGACAGCGCGGACAACTCGAAATGAGGAGCATGATGGTGAGACCAACTGCATGGACACTTCTGGCTCTGGCAGGCGTATTGGCAATGGCCTCAGCGGCCGAGGCGGCCGTCATCTACAACGGGCAATTGTCGTCGACGACACAGATCATAACGGCGTCGAACAACCCCTTCTTTGTCAAGGGACAGGACGACGTGGCGGGAGTGAACTTCTACGACAGCTACCGCAACTCCTCGCCGTCCGCCGGCCCCGTCAATGGGGTCGGCTTTGACGACGTCGAGTTCGGCAGGAAGACCACTAACAGGGTCGGACCGTTCAATCTTTCAGCCAACGGCACCGGGCCGGTGCTCACGATCACCTGGAACATTTCAGATTTCACCGAGCGAACTCTGACCGGTTTTGCCGCAACGGGCTCTGCCCCCGACGCTGCCAACTTGACCGCAGTCGCCAAACAGATCTTCTACATGAACTCGGGCAAGTCCATTACGATGTCGTTCACCAACCTGGCTGCGGCCGGCGGCAAGCTCTACGTGCAGGTTCTGGGCGGCGATGAAGGTTGGAGCGGAACCGTCGCCGTCGAGTCCAATGGCGCGGCCGTAGGGACTTGGACCAATGCCGACGGCGTCACGTCGACCGCCTCGCTGTTTGCCTTCGACACCACCGCCGACGCAAGCGGCGGCCTGACGCTCAAGCTAACCTCGAACAACAACTACACCGGCATATCGAGTATTATCATCAGCCGCGAAATTCCCGAGCCGGCGACCATGTGTCTGCTGGTTCTGGGCGGTGTGGCAGCATTGGTTCATCGCAAAAGACGGTAAGCGGCGAGAAGCATTCGGGTGATCAGTAATCCCCAGCGGCAATTGCAGCGGGCGGCGTGGCTTGAAAAAGCGCGGCCGCCCGTTGTCTTTGGCGGTGGCCACGCCGGTCTGGGCGGACTGACGCTGGACATCGCATCGGTCAGTTCCTCGCTGTGGATCGGAGCCTGTTGGCCATCAGCGGCCTGGGGGTCCTGTTGAAGAGAAGGCGCAACGCCTGAGCGGAAACCCGCGGTGGCGGGATCCGCCGTCGGCGCCGGCGACACTGATGCGCAAAGGGGGCAGGAGTGCGAATCCTGCCGCCTTTCTATTCATGCATGAGTCCGCCGCCGGCGGATCATCGCAGCCGCGCTGCCGCACAGTAGCAGGCTCAGCGTCAGCGGTTCGGGAACGACGGAGAAGGCGCTGTTGTGGTCGAGGATGGCCCAGACGGTGTTATCGTCGATGTCCACGCCGTAGCTGCCCAGGTACAAGGCCAGATTGGTTTGGTCCCAAACAAATCCCGGGGTCTGGGCTTGCCGTTCGGCGGTGAAATCATCCCAAGAGCCCTGGAAGTTCAAAACTGCATTCGAGCCGACGGCGCTGTTGCCTTCGGTAGCGTGGGTCCATTCGGCCGCTACAGGGTCTTCGCCGCCGGGGCCCGGCTCGAACCAGCCCAGGTAGATCCAATCCTGAGAAGCCAGCAGTTGCTCCGAGTAGTCCGGATTCGTGTAGACAATCGCATTCTCATCGTAATCCGACTGCAGGACGAAGACGCCGGTCACGCCGGTGACGTTGGCCACGTCGCTGATCTGGCCGTAGGAGTCGTACGCCACTGGAGGATTGGACAGGCCATCGACGTAAGGGACGGCGTTGGTCTCAATGTCGGTGCGATTTCGGAAGGAGATCGAGATCGTCGTTGCGGTGGGGCCGGTGTTGCTTCCGGCACGGAAGATCATCTCCGTGCCGAGAGTCCTGCCGATGGTCCTTGTGCCTCTGACATCGGTGATGCTGATGGGATCCTCGCCGCTGGCCAGCACCTTCACCGACAGATCGGCGTATGAACCATCCGCCGGCACCACCGCATACAGCGGAGTCCCCCACTGATCCAACTGCTCGCTCGTCCAACTGCCCGCAGTGTAGACGTCTGCGGCCACCGCATATCCGACATTGATGCTCACAGCCGAGGACAAGACGGGGCTTCCTGTGGCCGCCGTGGCGGTTCCCGAGACGGTGCCGCTGGCGCCGGCCTGGATATTAACAGTTCCGTAGCCGGTGCCGGTATAACTGCCCGAGACGCTTGCAGTGCCGCCCGGGGCCAGATTCGTGCCGGCATCCGAAAGCGTTAATCCCGCGGTGGCGTTGTTGTCGACCGCCCAATCCAGATTCTCCGTCGCTGCCGAATCGTTGGTGACGGTCGCTGTAAAAGGCGTCGTGCCGTTCTTTAAGATGTGGGTGTAAGTAGAGTCGCCATTGAGCAGGATGACGGCATCTGCGAAGGCAGGGGATGAGATTAGCAAGAAAAAGCTCAATAATGAGATAATAGCATAGCTGCGTTCCGGCAAGCGCATGTCAGGCTCCTTCTGGCTGAACTATCGGTGCCGCAAGGCGTTACCGATGTAAAGCCGCCTGCGTTCCAAGCGAAAATCGCCTGGGCTCCTATTTTTGAAAACCGACCTCAGTCAGCCAAAGGTTCCTCTTACCGGTGACTGACCTGCTCGGGCCAGAAGGCCCGCTCCTTCAAGTACAACCTGCTCGATCGCCCGCCCTGCGAAATGAAGGCAGAGCGGCATTGCGACTCAAAGCATATTCCTGGATCAAAGAAAGTCAAGTGTAATGTGGTGCATTAAGAAGAGATATTTCAACAGGACGCGCATGCGTGTCGAGAAGATTCGGAAATAAAAGTCGAACACATCCGCAGCCTGTCCGTAATAGACGATGGGTCGCGGGGGTTGACAAGCCCTTTGGAAACCTCTATAATTACGCAGTCAAAGAGAGCTGAGCGGATTGATGAGGTTCACCCAGCCGAGGCCGCGTTTGCGGGCTCAAAAATATTTTTGAAAAATCGGACGCAGAGTATTGCATGGGGGAATAGAACCGGTACAATGCGTCGCTCTTGATGAGTTCGACTTGGCGATAGGCCAGTCGAAAAACGATCCTTGAAAAGTAAACAGTGATAGTGCCGTCACGAGGATGTGACCCGCAGGACCAAGCCGTCACGGCTGGGTCGGGCGGGACACAAGATGATGAAACGGCCGCCCCACTTGCGAGCGGGCGGCCGGCTCAGAATCCTCCGTGACAGCAAGCCTAACTTGTTAGGCAACCAGTTGAGGATTTTGAGTTTTGTCTGGTCGAGGCCTTCGGGTCGAGACCGGCCAGGTGGGTCGCCCCAAAATAGACCCACCAAACCAGAGTCAAACAATCCTGGTCCGGTTCGCCGGACCTTGATGAACTTCTAACCGAAGAGTTTGATCCTGGCTCAGATCGAACGCTGGCGGCGTGGCTAAAACATGCAAGTCGCACGGAAGTACATTGCTAGTTTACTAGTGGTGTGCTTTAGTGGCGAAAGGGCGAGGAATACATGGGTAACGTACCCCGAACATGAGGATAGCTGCGGGAAACCGCAGATAATACTCAATGAGACCACAGTGTCGTAGGGCACAGCGGTCAAAGGGTGGGGATCCTTCGGGACCTACCGGTTTGGGAGCGGCCCATGTCCTATCAGCTAGTTGGCGAGGTAACGGCTCACCAAGGCGACGACGGGTACCGGGACTGAGAGGTTGACCCGGCGCATCGGGACTGAGACACTGCCCGGACTCCTACGGGAGGCTGCAGTAACGAATATTCCGCAATGGGCGCAAGCCTGACGGAGCGACGCCGCGTGTAGGATGAAGCCCTTCGGGGTGTAAACTACTGTCAGGGACCACCAAGTAAGAAGGGAAAATATCCCTTTGAATTGAGGAGTCCCAGAGGACGCCACGGCTAACTTCGTGCCAGCAGCCGCGGTAAGACGAAGGTGGCAAGCGTTGTTCGGAATCACTGGGCTTAAAGCGCATGTAGGCGGTCCCTCAAGCGCTGTGTGAAATCCCCCGGCTTAACCGGGGAACTGCATGGCGAACTGTGGGACTTGAGGCAGGTAGGGGCACGCGGAACTCTTGGTGGAGCGGTGGAATGCGTAGATATCAAGAGGAACGCCAGAGGCGAAAGCGGCGTGCTAGGCCTGTCCTGACGCTGAGATGCGAAAGCCAGGGGAGCAAACGGGATTAGATACCCCGGTAGTCCTGGCCCTAAACGATGTCCACTAGGTCGAAGACACTCTGACGTGCTTTCGGCCGAAACAAAAGCGATAAGTGGACCGCCTGGGGAGTACGGTCGCAAGGCTAAAACTCAAAGGAATTGACGGGGGCTCACACAAGCGGTGGAGCATGTTGCTCAATTCGATGCAACGCGAAGAACCTTATCCTGGGCTTGACATGTACGAATACCAACCTGGAAACAGAATTGGTTGCCCTTCGGGGTGAAGCGTACACAGGTGCTGCATGGCTGTCGTCAGCTCGTGTCGTGAGATGTTGGGTTAAGTCCCGTAACGAGCGAAACCCTTGTCGTTAGTTGCCAGCGCGTAATGGCGGGGACTCTAACGAGACTGCCGGTGTTAAACCGGAGGAAGGTGGGGATGACGTCAAGTCCTCATGGCCTTTATGCCCAGGGCTGCAAACGTGCTACAATGGCGAGTACAAACCGACGCAAGACCGCGAGGTGGAGCAAATCGGAAAAAGCTTGCCCCAGTTCGGATTGGAGTCTGCAACTCGACTCCATGAAGTTGGAATCGCTAGTAATCGTGGATCAGCTATGCCACGGTGAATGTGTTCCTGAGCCTTGTACACACCGCCCGTCAAGTCATGGGAGCCGGTAGTACCCGAAGTCGCCCCGATTCAGGGGTGCCTAAGGTAAGATCGGTGACTGGGACTAAGTCGTAACAAGGTAGCCGTAGGGGAACCTGCGGCTGGATCACCTCCTTTCTAGAGGATATCTAGATGCCGCCCGGCGGAACCCGAAAGGGACTACCTCCGCCACGCAGAGCGATCTGCACCGGCAAAGTGTCAGCACAACCTCGTCCCGAAAGGGGCGACCGCACGGCGACGTGCGATTAAGACGGTCTATCACTGTTACTCATTAAAGAAACGCCTCCTCCATTATGGATGGGGCGTTTTCTTTTGCGCCGACGCCTTGTTCAGGAATAGTTCACCGCAAAGGTCGCAAAGGGCGCAAAGGCAGTGGAGGACAAGGAAAGGCTCTTGAAGAACACGAAGAATGTGGATGAGGAATCTTCTAACCTTTGTAATCTTTGTGGCAAGGTTGTTTCATGGTTTCGGGCGAACTGAAGGTTCGTCATCGACCACGGTAAAGCTTTTACCCCATCCGCCCTTTGCGTCCTTTGCGACCTTTGCGGTTAATCCCCCCGCACGATCTTGCGAATCTTGCGCATCCATCGCACGGTCTGCGGGGCGATGCTGCCGTCCATCAGGCAACCCAGGTTCAGCGTCACCGCTGCGCCGCGCTGCACGCACTGCTTGATATGCCCGCCGAACATCTCCGCTTTCCAGATCGGGTTATCCACGATCTTGCCATTTTCGATCTTTCCGCAGCCCCAGTTGCAGTCAGGGCTGTACAGGGCGTGGTACAGGATGCCCTTGCCGGCGCCGGCGGCGAATTGGGCGCCGTCTTCGCTGCGGTAGTGTTTGCGATCGGGCGCGGCCCCGATCGTCTGAAAGACCTCGCCGGCCCAGAAATCCTGCGCCTGCGTCGGCACCGGGAACGCCCAATGGTTGAAGGCGATCATGCGATCTTTGCATCCCGCGCGGGCGGCCTTGAGAATCGTGTGGATGTCCAGATGCCCCCACTTGATGTAGGGCTGATAGAACGAGTCGAGCCAGTACGCCCCGAGGTGCGGGCCGTAGTGCTCGCCGACTTCCTGGAACATCCGGCAGCACAGGTCGACGTACCGCTCCATGCTGCGGCAGGTCGACAGCGAGGCGAACGTCGGGCAGTTGAGGTACGCGCACATGCGCATGCTCCGACGCTCGAGCTCGTAGCTCATCTCGGCCAGCAGGTCGCGGCGGGTCGTCCAGCCGGGGTGGATCTTCTCCCAGAACTTCAGCGGGGCGGGGAAGTGCGGCTCGCCGTGGTTAGCCGTGATGAAGACGTAGCGTGCGCCCGTGTCCTCGACCATGTCGGCCCAGCGCCGCACATCGAAATCGTTCACCATCTGCTCATACGGTTTGGTCTGCCCCTTCAGGTCGCTGCGGCCGGGCTGCCAGTGAAACATCAGCCCGTACCCGAGCTGCGAGAACCAGGCCGGGCTGGGCCGTTCGGTCAGGGCGGCGGCCTCGCGCGCGGCCAAGGCCTTTTGCGCCCGCACGGGCGTCAACTCGATCGAGGAGACGTTGAGGGACTTGGGCTTCTTGCCGGTGGTCGCATGGACGCTGATGGTGACGGGCCCCTCGCGCAGCCGCAGCGCGCCCGGGAGCGTCACGCGCTCGAAGTTGTAGTCGCGTTTGTCCTCGCCCGTCCAGACGCCCCAGGTCTTGGCGACCGTGCCGGCGACCTCGCTTTTGCCGGCCGTCACGCGCACCGCTGCAGGCTTTCCCGGTACCGAGCAGCACAGGGCGACCTGGTACTCCCCGGCGGCCTGCACGTCGGCGGCCAGGTCCACCGACGCCTGCCCCTGCCACATGGCGTACAGGTCGAAGTAGTACATTGCCGCCTCGCCGGTGAGGGCGGCCTTGTTGCGGATGTACAGATGCGTGGTTTCGTCGGGGCGTATCGTAATGCGGTCGGCTCGAATGTTTCGCATACGCCCATTCTCGATTTGCCATTTCCAATTTGCAATTTCCAATTGGAGTCCGCAATCGGCAATCCGCAATCCGCAATCGCATGGCGCGTGTTAAAACGAGTATGAAAACACGAACGATCCACAGCGTCACAGCGGCCCTGGCGGCAGTGCTTCTGGCCTCGGCGGTCTGGGCCTTCCCGCCGGCCAAGCCTTACGACCCGCGTCCGCTGTCGGAGCAGGCCGAGAAAAAACTCACGGCCGACAAGTTCTCGTTCATCGTCTTCGGCGACACGAAGAACTCCAAGTTCTTCCCCGGCGTGGTCAAACTGGCCGACAGCCTGGCCCCGACCTTCGCCCTGACCACCGGCGACATGGTCAAGTCCGGCCACACGAGCCTGTATGATGACCTGGAGCGCACGGCCGGGCCGTTCATGCGCAAGTATCCCACGTGGCCGTGCGTGGGCAACCATGAGCTCGCCACGGCCGAGGGATGGGGGATGTACAAGGCCTTCCACGGCATCACGGCGTGGGACTATAGCTTCGACTTCCGCAACGCTCGGTTCATCCAGATCGGCGCGCCCAACGTCTGGGAAAAGTCCGCCAAGATGAAATGGCTCGAAGAGCAGCTCGCCGAGGGCAAGAAGG
This sequence comes from Phycisphaerae bacterium, assembly GCA_039683615.1. Taxonomy (GTDB): domain Bacteria; phylum Planctomycetota; class Phycisphaerae; order SM23-33; family SM23-33; genus JAJFUU01. Next base: position 102,938 of record JBDKRA010000018.1, on the reverse strand, counting down.
CCGGCAAGCACCTGTTCATCTGGCAGCACCAGCCGATCTACAGCGTCGGGCAGAAGCGCCCGCGCGAGGTGCCGGGCCAGCCCAACGACTTCACGCGCCTGTGCGACAAATACGGCGTGATCGCCGTCTTCGCCGGGCACGAGCACAACTACTATCGTACCTTCCGCGACGGCGTGAGCTACATCACGCAGGCCCTGGCCGGAGCGCAGATCTACTACCTCAACCGCCGCAGCGAAGCCGTCGACGGCGACGTGTACTACGGCGCCCGAGGCAAGGAACTCGGCGGGACGCTGCTGGTCAAGGCCGGCGTCGAGAAGGTCTACCCCACCGGCCAGTACATGGTCACGCAGGTCTTCATCGACGGCGACAAGGTCACCGGCAAAACGGTAGCCGTCGGCGGCGAAGTGATCGATGAGTTCACCCTCCTGCCCCGCCCGACGACGCGGCCGAGCACGCGAGCGGCGACACAACAGAAATAGAAAGCAGATCCTATATCCTCGGTCCTAGATCCTCGGGGAACTGAAGCAGCGCATTGTGATCGCCTTTGTTTTTCCCTAGGATCAAGGACCTAGGATCGAGGATCTATTAAGCCCCCCCCTTGCGGCAAAGGCCGCACTTTTGAGGAACTTATGGCAACCAACATCGGCTCCCAGCAGCGCGACTATGAACGATGCCGCCAGGTGCATCTGGATTTCCACACCTCCGAGCACATGCCTGCCGTGGGCAGCAGGTTCGACAAGAAGAACTGGCAGGAGGCCCTGAAGCTCGGGCGGGTGAACCTGATCAACATCTTCGGCAAGTGCCATCACTCGTGGTGCTATTACCCCACCAAGGCCGGCCGTATGCACCCGACGCTCTCGCACGACCTTCTGGGCGCTCAGATCGAGGCCTGCCATGAGATCGATGTCAAAGTCTCCACCTACATCACCGTCGGCTGGTCGGCCAACGACGCGCTGGCGCATCCGGAGTGGATTCATCGCAACTCCGACGGGAGCATCTGCGGGTACGATCCGGCCAAGGTGAAGATGGACGACGCCAAGCCGATCGTCAACTGGTCGCTGCTGTGCCCGGTGGGGCCTTACCATCACCAGGTGATGGCCCACGTCGAGGAAGTCTGCCGGATGTATCCCACCGACGGGATCTGGCTGGACATCTACTCGATGACCCACGCATGCTACTGCGACGCCTGCCGGGCGGGCATGGCCGCCGCCGGCGTCGACGCCTCCAACGAGGCTGCCGCGATGACCTGGCGCATCGGCGCGCTGCTGGAGCACCAGGGCAAGGTGGCCGCCCTGGTAGAGCAACTCAAGCCCGGCGCGACGATCTACTTCAACGGCACCACGGCCACCAATATGAACGGGCTCTACAAGCACGCCCTCTATCAGCACAATTCCAAGAACGACCTGGAAGACCTGCCCACCACTTGGGGCGGGTACAACAAGTTTCCGCTGCGAGCGAGGCTGTTCCACAACGTCGGCCGTCCCGTCGTGGCGATGAGCGGCAAGTTCCACACGATGTGGGGCGAGTTCGGCGGCTTCAAGCACCGCGATGCGATGAAGTACGAAGCGGCGTGCATGATCGCCAACGGCGCGCGGTGCAACTTCGGGGACCAGATGCACCCCGACGGGCACATGGACCTGTCCACGTACGCCAACATCGGCCACGCGTTTGAGTACGTCGAGAAGATCGAGGCCTACGGCGTGCCGGGCGTGCCGGTGTCGAACCTGGCGCTTCTGCACAGCGAAAACGGCGAGGCCGACGAGGGCGCCGCCTCGATGCTGCTGGAAACGCAGACCGAGTTCGAGATGATCCGCCCCGGCGCGAAGATCGACGACCGCATCGACGTGCTCGTGATCCCCGGCGCGCCGTGCCTGGATGACGCTGCGGCCGGGATCGTCAGCGCCTTCATCGCTCGCGGCGGCAAGGTGCTGGCGATGGGCGCCGGCGTACTGGACGCCTCGCGCGAAAAGTGCCTGCTGGACGTCGGGGCCGAATATCTCGGCGCCGCGGCCTACGTTAACGACTACACGCAGGCCGCCGCTACGGTGGGAGAGGATCTGCCCGCCACGCCATTCCTGAACTACGAAGCCGCCCCGCGCTTCGCCCCCAAGCCCGGCACCGAGACGCTGGCGGCAATCTACGAGCCATACTTCGACCGCACGTACGCGAAATATTGCTCGCACCAGAACACGCCCAACCGCACCGAGCCGGCCGCCCACCCCGCGGCGATGCGCAAGGAAAACGTGATCGTTACCGCGCACGACCTGGGCACGGCATACCACCGCCACGGCGCCCGGGTGCACCGCCAGCTCTTCCTCAACTGCCTGAAACTGCTGCACACGAGCCCGATGCTCGAAACCCGGATGCCCAGCGCCGGCCGCGCGACCCTCATCCACCAACCCCACGAAAACCGCTACGTAGCCCACCTGACCTACGCCGCCCCGATGAAGCGAGGCCGCTGCGAGATCATCGAAGACATCGTCCCCCTGACCAATGTCAACCTGACCGTCCGCCTGCCGGAAAAGATCAAGCGGGTGTATGAAGTTCCGTCCATGGCGCCGCTTGCGGCGACGCCGGGGGCCGAAGCCCTCAGCCTGACGATCCCAAGACTCCAGTGCCACACCGCGGTGGTGTTCGAGTACTGACCGGAACTTTTTCCCAACCGCCGCGTCCAAGTGGGGAATCGATGGATTCCTGAACTGAAACGCCATCTACCGAGGAGAGACCTATGAAGCCGTTTCTCGTCGTCCTATTCACTGCCATGTTTGCGCTCCCGTTGCTCGGTCAGCCCGCGCCTGGGGAGGCTGTGGCCACCTCCGGCACGGCGGAAGTCACGATGGGATACGCCCGTGTGGGCGGGCATGCGCCGGGAAACTATAGCGTCACGATCCAGGGGCGCCAGGTGGTGATCGTCACGCCGGGCCGCACGCCCGTTACATCGCGAGTTCCTGTCGCTGAAGACGAAGTCGAATATTTCCGCGCGCTCTTCCGACTCGGCAAATTCCTTAACTATCCAACGTCTTCGCCTCCTGCGGGCAGAGGCATCGAGGACCGCCCCAAGGAGACGTTGACGCTCACTGTCGGCGAAAAGAGCCATACGGCCGATTGTACGGCCGCGCAGGACCCTTACCTGCGGGACCTCATGGGCCTGTTCCGCGAGGTTCTGTGCAAGCAGGAGATGATCCTGATGCTGGACGCGGCGGCGACGGCGAAGACCCGCCCCGCCATGCGGATGGACGGTTTGCAGTGGAAAAGGCCCCTGCGTGGGCAGCGAGGCAGGGCCAGCGGGCTCATGAATGAGCTGCTGGAACGAAATCTAGTGCATGAAGTCGTCTCCTGTGATGCTAGCGGAAACATTGAGACGCTGGGTGCACTGGCGAATCTCAAAACTATAGAGATACTGGCCGCGAAGCTCAAAGGCCCAGGTCGCGATCTCTCTTATGCGGTCGATGGGCTCGGGAGCAGCGGGGACCCGCGAGCCATACCGCCACTGTTGAACCTCCTGGCCGAAGGCAATCAAGACCCGAGGATTGTCCGTGCCTTGGCGCGGCTCGATTGCCACGCAGTCTTGGACGAGGCTTTGGAACGGCGAGATATCGAATCGCTAGGCTATATTGGCCGAGACGATCCTAGAGCGGTTGCTCTGGTGGAAGGCGAAGCTTACGGTTGGTTCACAGAACGTGGGCCACGGTCTGACGCCGTGCGAGCCCTGGCACAAATGCAACGCCTGCCGACGCCCACCAAGGCTAATCTTTTCGCCCACGTGTTTGCCGGACTTCTGATTCTGCTGGGGATTGTCGTTCTCATCGTACCCCACGTTGTCGCCAGGTTGCCGGACTGCTTGGGCAGCCTCCGGTTGCGCGCCATCGCAATGGTCGGAATCCTGGCAGGAGCCGGCATGCTCTACATGCTGCACTTTGCGATCTTCTTCTGATTCCGTTAGTCCTGTTTGGCACACATTTCGTGCAGTCCTGGGGGCGCGGAGGGGCGGGTGGCCTGGGTAAGCGGAACAGGTCTTGAGGGTGCCACGCACAACTCCGTTGTGCGTGCCAATGTGCCTTGTACCACAGAGATCGTTGAGCGGGGCGAGAAAGGGACTTGGTATTTCCGTGCCTCCATCTGCCGTCGTGCGTTCGCCGACACACACAACGGAGTTGTGCGTGGCACCCGGCTTGGTGCTGGCACAGGCGCTACGGGAGTAAGGGCAAGACCGCGTCGCGCACCTTGTTGGCCATGCCGGCGGCCTCGGACGCCTCGGCGGCAGTGGCGTCAGGGCGATCTCCTGGATAGCGAAGCTCGACACCATAGGGAGTCAAAGTCACCGCATCCAAAACTCCCGCAGCCAAAGCAGGATCGCGAGTTTCAACCAGTGCGATCAACTTCGCCAGGACGTGCGTCTTGGGGAACTCGATCTCCCACCACGTGAGCAGGGCCTTGATATACTTCTCGGCCGCCTGCTGGCAATGGAATGTGACTGCATTGGGAAAGATCGCTCCCTCTGCCATCAGGTGCTCGACCAGTTCCATGTCGGCTTCGGCCTTGAGGAGCCACTCGCGGGTGATCTTGATTCGCGACTCTTCAAGCGGCGTCATAGATCACCCTGCCGTACTTGTGGGCGGGATAGGCTAGGCCGCCGACGATGTCCTTGCTGTCTTCAAACCAGTCGGTGGCGATGAAGAGCACGTCGAAGGGGTAGCGCAGATCCCACAAGGCTTTGATGATGCCAAGGTACTCGCTGCGCTGGTTGCGGGTGTCGCCTTCCACGATGAGCAGATCCACGTCACTGTCGGGCGTCATTTCCCCTCGGGCGGCAGAACCGAACAGGATAATCTTGTCCGGGCGGGTGACGCCTAGAATCCGTCGCACGATTTCCTGAATTGTCTGTTCGTCAACGCCCATAGATGGATTCGCCTTCAATACAAACAACAGTAAGCCTGGTGAAGCCGGAAATCAAGCCCCTCCCATTCTCCCGATCAAATCTGTGGGTGGCGTGGGTAAGCGGAACGGGTCTTGATCGGGTGCCACGCACAACCCCGTTGTGCGTGCCGATGTGCCTCGTTCCAGAGAGATTATTGAACGGGGCGAGAAAGGGGTTCATGTTTCCGTGCCTCCCTCTGCCGTCATGGTTCGGGGACACGCACACCGGAGTTGTGCGTGGCACCCCCCAGCTCATCGCTCTGTCTCAATGGATTCGGGGCGCGCCGGCCACTCGCGGATAATATAGCGAGTATTTATATAACACCTTTGATATAAAAGACTTAGGTAAATACATGCCCTGCGCCCGCGTCGTCTCTATCCGTGAAACCGCTGTGAAAAGTACAACAAAGTGCAAGGAAGTACAATGTGGGATAGGGCGTACCGCTTTCCCGTCAGCCGGTTAGCAGCCCAGAGCCTTGTCGCTCTTGTCGGTCAGGGCTTCTTAACTTCTTTCGGTGCGGGCGCGGGCGGAGCGAGGACGATCCGATTGAACGACAGCGGCGGCAGGGGGATCTTCAGGGCGGCTGGGGATTCAACGTCCCGGGGCGGAGCTTTGACGATCTTGCCCGGCTCTACGAACGATTCGGTCTCGACGTGCAGGAGACGCGAGGGGATGCCTGACAGGTCGATGCGGGCATCGACGGCCTCGGATCGCTTGTTGAGCAGATAGACCTGCACGTCCTGCTCGCCGCAGCGAGCGGCGAAACCATAGACGTTCTGGGCGCTGCTGGTCATCGGCAGATGCCGACCTCCCATGGCCTGGGCGAACATGGCGTACACTGCGGCCGCCGGCCCGAGACCCTTGAGCGTGTTGGTCTTGAAGTCGAAGAGGATTGGCGCGCCCTCGTGGCGGCTGGTCGTCCAGTCGCAGGCCGAGAAGATCGGATGCTTGAACATGGAGATGAGGTAGTCGGCCTTGGTCAGGGCGGTCAGGTACGGCGTCTCGTTCGTGGCGGCCCACTCGTTGAACGCCAGCTTGACCGACCGGCGGTGTTTTGCCATCTCCGCGTAGAACTTCTCGATGTAGAAGTCCAGCCGCCCGTGATAGAGCCCCGCCTCGCTCTGCCAGCCTTTGGCTGACGTGGAGCTATACCCGTCCTTGGTCAGGCCGAACCGCTTCTCGAGGACGTACTTCTCGTGGATCTCCAGCACGTCGAGGTGCTTGGACCGCAGGGCGATCTGGACGGCCTGATCGAAGCGGTGCGCGGTTTCGGGTCCGAACTTCCAGTCGCCGATGATCGTGATATTCGGGTCGACGCGCTTGAGCACGGCGGCGTACTCGTCGATGGCTTTGGCGTAGGATTCGGCGCTCCATCCTTTGTAACACTCGTTGCCGATGTACCACAGCTTGACGCCGTAGCCCTTGGCGACGCAGTGCTGGATGAGGCGCCGGGCCGATTGCAGCGAATCGCGCTGGCGTTTGAACTTCAGGCCCGAGCCGGTGTTGATGCCCACCATCGGCTCGGCGCCGATCTTCCTGCACAGCGCGATGTACTCGCCGAGGTCCATCCACAAGTCAGGATCCCGCGGCGTGTCCTTGTAGTGCGGGTCCCAACTGTCGGACTCGAAACTGATCCCGCTTGGGTTATCCCAGTGCCAGGTCTGCACGGCCGTCCCGCCGGGATAGCGGATCGTCCCGACCTTGGCCTGTTTGAGCCACTGGATGACCTGGGGATTCTCCCACAGCGCGTCGGGCTCATGGCCGTACACCGTGTGCATGCCCGTCAGGAGTTTGGAGATGGTCCAGGCGGGCTTGTCGGCGGCCACAGTGATTCGCACCTCGGCGCCCCTGGCCGCCATCGCCGGCGCCAACATCAGGGCACACGATATCAGCACCGCACGCATCGCAGTCACCAGCCCAGGGCCTCAAGGACTCCGTGCGCGATGACCAGGTGGCCTGACGGGTACGGATGCACGGGTTCGGGGCAGAAGGCATCAGCGGGGCGGTAGCGGAGCTGCTGCTGGAACAGGTCGTGCGTGCGGACGGAGGCGGCCTTGAACTCGCGGGCCATCTTATGCACGACGGCGATGTACTTGGGCAGGGCCTTGAGCACCGAGGTGCGGAAGCTCGCCGGCCAACGGTCGGCGCTGATGTAGAACGGGTCGATCAGGACGATCCTGGGATTGCAGAGCTTGCGGGCCTGCGTGAGGATGTCGCGGTAGGTCGTCTCGAAGACCGCCGGCGTGATCGGCCCGCCGCCGAGGTGCTGGTGCAGGTCGTTGATGCCGATCTTGACGCTCAGCCAGTGCGGCCGATGGCGCAGCACGTCGTCGCTCCAGCGATCGCGCAGGCCGATAATGGTGTTGCCGCTAATGCCCTCGTTGATGAAGTCGATCTTCCGCTCGGGATACCGCGCGGTCACCAGGTCGACCACCTGCCGCGCGTACCCATCACCCAGCGGCCGCGCATGCGCCCGCCGCCCGCAGTCGGTGATGCTGTCGCCGATGAACACAAACGTCTGGCCGCTGTTGACCTTGAATGGCATCTTGCTGCTCCTGAAAAGCGAGAACGAACGTGGTGATTGTACAGAAGGCAGGTTCGATTCCGGAAGTGTCTTCCAGAATCAGCACACAGTGCGATGCAGGGTTTGTGTTCGAGCTGTCACTCCACAGCGCCATGCTGACGAAGCAGTTGGGCGATCTTCCGGCGACGCCCCCGCAGGGCATAGCCAAGGGGAGTAAATCCCCTGTCATCACGCGCGTTGACACTGGGATTGTGCTCTAAGAGCGCGTCGATCCCCTCGTGGCATCCGTCTTCCACGGCGATGTGAAGCGCCGTGCGGCCTTGATTGTCCATGGCATTGATATCAGCGCCATGGCGCAGGAGGATCTCCAGACCGGGCTCGTGGACCCATGGGCTCATGTAGTGCAGAGGAGTACGCCCGTCCTTGTCGCGAGCCTCGACCTGTGCTCCGGCCCGGATCAGCCATTCGACGGCCTCGGATGCGGCATAGTGCAGGGGCGTGCGGCCGTTGCTGTCGCGAGAATCGATCTTTGCCCCCGCAGCGGCCAGCGTTTCCATTATCCGGATCTCATCTTGTCCGGCGGCGAGGTGCATGGGCGTGGCGCCATCCTGATCTGTTGCCTCCAGAGGCGCCCCGCGCGACACCATGGCCTCGGCGGCGCGCAGGCATCCATACCGCGCGGCTGCGTGGAGCGGCGACCACACGTTTCTCCCGCCCCTGCAGACCTTGGCCCCGTTTTCGATCAACAGGCACGCGAGGTCGTCGTGGGCCTGGTCAAGGGCGTTCAGCAGCGGGGTCCGGCCGCTATCCTCAGCCGCATTCACGTTCGCGCCTCGCCGTATCAACTCGCGAGCCACGTCGAGGAGGCCCTTGTCGGCTGCCGCATGAAGCGGCGTTTGGCCATCGGGCAGCGCCGCGCGAACGTCAGCCCCCGCCTCGATGAGCTTGAGCGCTGATCTTCGGTTGCGCATGGCAGCGGCCCAAAGAAGCGGCGGGTACTTACCCGACGGCGCGGTGTCCGTTCTCGCATTCTTCTTCAGAAGAATTTCAAGCGCCTGGGCGTGACCCCAGAACGCCGCTGTATCGAGGGCCGTACTTCCCTGATCGTCGCTTGTGTCGGGATCAGCGCCGCGGTCCAGGAGGAACTTCATCAGCGGGCGCTGCGCCAGGCGCGTCGCCGCGTGCAGCAGCGTGCGCCCCAGGTAGAACCGCCGCCGCAGAAGTTCGGGATCCTCATCGACGAACCGCCGCACGAGGTTGAGTCGGCCGAGCACCGCGGCGGAATACACGTCCAACTCCGCACCGCAATCGAGCAGCACCTCCGCGGCGCTGAGGAGTCTCGGAGCACGCCCGCGCTTGTCGGGCGCCTTGGCCAGCCGTCGGGCCTCGCGCAGCGTCAGCCGGTCAATCGCCTCGATCAGCGGCGTCAGGCCGTCCTTGGTTGACGCATCGAGATTGGCCCCGGCCCTGGCCAGAAGCCGGATCTGTTCCTCACTGTACCCCCAAGCCGCACTGTGGAGTGGGGTGAGGCCCCGAGGATCTGCCGCGTTGACGTCCGCCCCGGCCTTGATCAGGGCATCGACGTCTTCGGGACTGCGAAACGCCGCGCCATGCAAAGGCGTGGCGCCGCCGTTATCCTTTGCGTTGACGTCGGCGCCGCGCGACACGAGATAGCCGATGATCCCGGACTCGCACCCCGCGTAAGATTCTACGCAAGAGTGCAGGGGCGTTCTTCCCTGTTCGTCTCGGGCGTTGGGGTCGGCGCCGTAGACCAGCAGCAAATCAACCGTCTCGTAGTCGCCGCGTGCGGCGGCCTCGTGAATTGGCGTGCGGCGGCAGAGCGATTCGGTGGTACTTATGTCCGCCCCGGCTTCGATCATCGCTCTGACGATTTCCGTGCGGTGGAGACTGATAGCCAGAAAGATCGGATCCTCATCGTAGATCAACGCGTCGAGGACCGAAGGATCATCCGCAAGCAGCCGTCGCACACGTTCGGGATCGTTGCGGCGAATCGCGTTCTCAAGCGGACTTTTCTTGGCCACCCTTGACTCCTTGTCTTAAATCTCCCGATCCCGCCCAAAGTCGATCCGCTAGACCAGCCCCTTGTGTTTTCGCAGCACCCATTCCAGGCACTGCAGCGACAGCAGCATCAGCAGCAGGGCCACCAGCGGCCAGTCGAGGGGCTTGGGTTTGCCCAGGGATTTGTGGACGACGACTTCCTGGGGTTTGGGGCGGGTCTGGAGTTTGAGGCTTTCCAGCAGCGGGCCGACCTCGCGGAGAGGGGCATATTGCCCGCCGCTGGAGCGGGCCATCTCGCTCAGCAGGTCCAGGTCCGGCGTGACGGTCTCAGACTCCAGATCGCGCGAGACGACCTCGAACTTGTGCTCGGCGGCGAGCTTCTTGCCCGCCACCATCGCCTCGATGCTCAGGGTATATACGCCCGGCGTCATCAGCCGCCGCAGCACGCCGGTGCGCATGATGGGCCCTTCGGCCGTGGCGATGGGCTGGCGGGAGTTGTCCGGACCCGTCAGCACGATCGTCGCCGGGGCCTTGGGCATGGGCAGCCCGCGCGGGTCTTCCACGCCGGCGGTGATGTTGACGACCTCCGCCCCGGCCGTCAGCGACTGAAGGTTGTAGCTGCCGCGGTCGGTCGCGACCCAGACGTTGCCCTTGGGGGCCGCCAGGAACAGCCCCGCCTGCCGCCAGAACCGCCGCTGCAGCGCGGCGGTGTCTTTGGGGTTGAGCACCCATCGCCACGTGGTGTCGAAGGCGATGGCCAGCGAGCGCCCCTTGCCGTACTGCTGGGCCACGATCAGCGGATGGTTCTCGCTGCTGCGCGCCAGCACCACCGCGCCGGGCTTGATGCCGGCGAGCTTGTTGGCCCCCGACAGCGGCGGCAGCGACGCCCAGGCCGCCATCACGTCGCCGGCGTCGATCTGCATCATCTCGTCGCCCCGGCCTTCCTCGGTGGGCACGACGCGAACTTCGCTGTCGATCTGTCCGTCGGAGGCCGCCATCTCGACGGGCAGGGCTCGCCCCACGGCCGTCTCGCCCCACTTGCCGGCGGCGAAGCTGTCGGCCCCGCCGATCATGCACAGCCCCTTGCCGTATTTCTCGACGAGCTCTCGGATGATCTGGCACTGCTGGTCGGAGAAGCACGCCGCCGGCACGTCGCCGAGAATGATGGCGTGATATCGCAGCCATTCCTTCAGATCGGTCGGCAGCGTGTTGGGCGTTGCGGCAGTCTGCGGCGCCAGCAGCACTCGCCGGTCGACGCCGAACCGCTGCCCCGTCGCCAGCGCCTGCGTGATGTACTTGGCCTCGTAGCGGAACCGCCCCTCGATGTACAAGATGCGGATCTCGCGGTCTACGACGTGCACCAGCGCGGCCGCGCTGGGGCGGCCCAGCAGACCCTCGATCTTCGCTCCCGAGGCCTCGGCCGTGACCGTCAGGCGCTGATAGCCGCTCTGAGTCGGCACGTGCACGAACTGCAAGTTCTCCGACAGCACGTCGGAGGTGACGGGCAGATCCTTCTTGCCCACGACCGTCTCGCCGAAGCGGCAGACGACGCTGATCGAGCGTCCCCTGAGCCCGGTGGCCTTGATCTGCGCGTTGATCGGCAGCGAGTTGAAGGCGTCGACCTCCTTCTGCATGTCCGGCGGCAGCGTCACGCTCAGGACGTGCATGAACTTTTCCGGCGAGGGCGAGCCCACGCCCACCGTGTAGATCGGCAGGGCGCTGGCCCGCGCGTACGTCTGGGGGCGCGTGGCGTCGGTGGCGGCGGTGTTGTTGCAGCCGTCGCTGACGAGCACGATGGCCGTCACCGCCCGCGAGGTGGCCTGGTGGGGCTCGATGGCCGCGGCCAGAGAGTCGCCCAGGGCGGTGGACGTGCCGTCGGCATCCATCGGCAGGGGCAGCGGGCCCTGGGCGTCGGGGGCCAGCGGGACAGCCGGGTGGGCCTTGCCGTCGAAGGGGACCAGCTCGATGTCGCTGTGCTTGAAGACCTCGCTCAGGGCGCTGCGATGCTCGGTCAGGGCCCTGTATACCGAGGTGATGCGGCTGACGGGAGTTTCGCCCTCAGGCAGGCTGGTCAGGCGGTAGTCGCCGGGCATGTCGCGGCGCTGCATCGAGCTGGAGACGTCGACGGCCAGCAGCACCAGCCCGCGCACGTCCGTGGTGGTGCGGTATTCCAGAGCCGGGCCCATCGCCCACAGCGCCAGCAGCAGCACCGCCAGCAGCCGCAGGCCCAGCAGCAAGGCCTTGGCCTTGGGCTTGAGCGGGCTGGTCGTCGTGGCATACGCCCGCACCGACCAGGCCACTGCCGACGCCGCCAGCGTTACGACCTGGCCGGCCGGGGTCCAGAACAGGCACAGGAGCATCAGCGCCATCAGGCCGCTGCAGACGGCGCCGCTCAGCGCCAACGCGCGCCGTCGCGCCTGCCCGCCGCCGACAGCCGCGGCGATGGCGGCCACGATCGCCGGCGCCGCCAGCGCCGGCAGCGCCAACGCCGGCGAGCCCCACCACGCGCCGACCCCCGCCAGGGCCGCGCCGCCGGCCAGGGCAGCGGCCATCGTGCCTGCCGCACCGACGCCGCCCCGCCGCGCCAGATGCAGCGTCATGAAGACGCCCTCGGCCACCAGCGCCGCCGCGGCCATCACCGACAGCAGCACCGGCCAATCCGGAGGCTCCAGCACAAGACTGACGCCCACTAGAGTCATGACTGAAGAGTACCCGGCGGCACGGGAAGAATAAAGGCAGTTGTGAGTTGCGCGTGGTGAGTTGTGAGAGGGAGCGGGCAGGGGGCGATATTCCGCCGCTTGCGGCATGGCGTCCCTTGACCGCCGGCCAGGCGCATGCCAGCAGGGCTTTCAGAGTCCGACGTGCGCGTCGTCATCGGGAGTAAACTCGCCGGTGGCGGGGTTGTAGTACCAGCCTTTGTTTCCGCCGCCTTTGGTGTCATCGACCTCGTCGGCCGCGACGGCCGCGAAAGGATTGACGGGGAACTGGGTCAGATACGGACCGAACTGGTCTCCCGCATTGCCCTGGGCGTCGGTGCGGGAGGTGAGCTGTCGCACCAGGTCCGACGGCAGCGTCATGCCGTGGTGGAGGTGGTAGAGCTCGATCTGCCCGCGCACGGCCGAGAGGTTCATCTTGAGCGTCGAGAGCTTGCCCATGTCGTCGACGCCGAATATCTGGGGAATGGCGACCGCGGCAATGATGCCCAGGATCACCACCACAATGAGGATCTCGATCAGCGTGAATCCCTTGACGCGCATAGGCGTGCTCCTGCCGCGCCGGCAACCTGCGATCAAATGAACACTATGATCTATTCAAGGCAAAAGCACCCCCAGCTTGAAAAAACCGCGCGAGACGCGAGACCTTACCGCCGTCCTGGCGGCGTCGCACTCCACATGCGGCGCTGGCTTGATTTGCCTCTTCCTCAGCGGCTCAGTCAATCGGCCGCAAGCTCGCGCCGGCCGCGCCCGCCCCGATTTTCTACTGGCCTTAATCTCCGACTCTGATATACTTTCAGGTACGGTCTGGGGGGGCGCGGCAGACGTACACCGCGACTGAACCGCGGAGCCAACCATGCGTAGGCTGGTTTTTCTCCTTAGCCTGACACTGGCATGGCCGGCAGTCTTGTCGGCAGACCAGGTTGTCACTTCCGACGGCCGCACGTTCAGCGGCAAAGTCTCCGTTGAAGGCGATTCGGTCACCATCGAAATGCCCTATGGCAGCCTGACGCTGCCGCGATCGCAGGTCGTCCGCATCGAGATCCAGGAAACGCCCGAAGAGCAGTTGGAGCATCGGCTTAAGGAGATCGACTCCAAGAGCGAGACCGAGCTTCTGGGCGTGGGGCTCTGGGCCGTCCGCCAGGGTCTGGATCGCCAGGCCCGCAAGATCTTCCAGCAGGTGCTCGATCTCAATCCGGAAAACGTCCAGGCCCGCCAAGGCCTCGGGTACGCCCGCATCGACAACGCCTGGGTCGAGTTCGACAAGGCCATCGAGTTGGCCCGCAGCAAGCTCGAGGCCGGCGACGTGGCGGCCCTGAGCGGGCGCATCCTCCCGGCCCTGCGACAGATCGCCCGCGGCGTCGAGCAGCAGATTCTCGTCGAGGACCTGACCGGACAGACGCAGCTCCGCGGCGGCAAGTTCGCCGAGGCCGCCAGGACCTACGCGGTCCTGGGCGCCAAGGGCAAGGACAACCGCTTCCTGCGGTTTGCGGCCATTGCCGAGATTCTCGCGGCCAACACCGACGGCATGTACGTGCTGACCGAGCCGTACCCGCCCAGCGCCGGGCTCATGGGACGCCAGCCCCAGGTGCAAGCCGGACCGGCCTCGCTCAGCCGCGCCATCGTCCTTGATGCCGCCCTGAAGGACCTCGCCCGCCAGCGCATGGAGGCGGGCAAGAAACTGCTGGCCGAGGCCAAAGACGCCCAGGCCACCAACAAGGCCCTGGCCGAGAGCAAGTTTGCGGCCGCGGCCAAGTCGTTCGAGGCCGCCGACGCGCTCGTGGCCGACATCACGCGCAGCTACCGCGTGGAGATCACGCGGCTTCGCATCGCGACGATCCGCCAGCAGGTCGATGCCGATGCCAAACGCTTTGATGCGGCGATGGCCGCATTGGGCAACAAGAACATGTCGCGCAACGACTACCGCGAGTCGGTGATGAAGCTCATCCATCACGTCAACGCCGTCCGCACGTCGCTGACGGACATCATGGAACTGGCCAAGCCGTACCGGCGAGAGCTCATCCTGGAAATCCAGTGGGCCCAGACCGACTTGAACAAACTCACGGCGATGCGCGATCTGCTGGTTGGGGAACTCGATGACGCCGGCTAAGAGAACATCCCGGTTACGGTGGCACAGGCTTTCCAGCCTGGGTGAACGCAGCCCGGAAAGGCTATGCCACCTGAGACTGATGCTGGTATCGCTCGCCCTGGCGGCGGGAGTGTGCGGGGCGGCGGCCGTGGCCATCGACGCGCCGGCGCCCATGCAGTCGGCACTGGAATACTACAGCCAGGGCCATTACGCCCGCGCGACGGCTGTCGTCGACGACATGCTGGCCGCGCCCGGCGCGTCGGAACGCGCGTGGATCATCGCCGCCGAGTGTTACAATCGCCAGAACCAGCCCGCCAAGGCCATCGAGGCCTACCAGCAGTTCCTCAAGGTCTGCGACTCGACGCCGACGCGAGCGTACGTGCTCGATCAGATGCGCCGCTGCCGCGAGGCGGCGCCCCTGCGCCCCGCGACGCTCCCCAGCGCCGCACTCAGCGACCAGCAGCGAAAAGCCATGGCGGCGGTAGGCGCAGCCGTCACCAAGACGACCCGCCATTTTGCCGTTCACGCCCGCAATACCGACCTGGCGACGCTGATCGCGACGCTGGCCGAGGAAAGCCTGCGGCGAATCTGCGGCGACATCATGCCCCAGGAATACCCGCACGTCGTCGACATCAACGTCTGGATCGACAAGAACGATTACGCCGCCAACGCCCCCGGCGCGCCGGAGTGGTCGGGCGGGCGGTTCAACCTGACGGTCTCGGGCGGCGTCGTGACGCGGCGGATCGACCTGACGCAACTCAACGAAGACCGCACCCTGAGCACGATGACGATCGACCGCGTGCTGCCCCACGAGACCTGCCACCTGGTGCTCAAGGAATACTTCGGCGACGCGCCGAGCCCGCTGTTCCTGAACGAAGGGCTGGCGATGCTCGCCGAACCGGCTGTCGACAACGACCGGCTGCTGCTGGCCGCAGCCGCCCTGAGCGGCGAAGACGGCATCAGCATGGACAAGCTGCTGCTGATGGACCAGAGCGACATGGATCATCGCGGCACGTTCTACGCTCAGAGCCTGAGCCTGACGCAGTTCCTGCACAGCCGCCTCGGGCGAGAGCAGTTCTCGACGTTCCTGGGCAATCTCAAAGACGGTTGCACCGTCACCGATTCGCTGGAGCGGTCTCTGTGCATGCCTCCGGACCCCAACTTCCTGGAAGGCCTCTCCGCCGCCTGGCAGACGTACGCCCTTCAGCAAGGCCAGGACCTCCGCGCGCTGGAAACCGCATCGCGCTAGCGGCGGTTATTCCCGCAAAACAACTTACCACGAATGTCACAAATGAATTGAATAATGACGGGGAGGAAGTTGTTTTGTTCTTCACTCCAAAATCATTTATTCGTCATTATTCGTGTCATTCGTGTTCTCTTATGCTCCGCAGCCCCACCTCGTCCCCGTTGACTTGGCTGCGAAATAGGCGTAAAAGTTGACCCATGCGTGGATACGACTTTGCAGCGATCGAAACGAAGTGGCAGAAATACTGGGCCGACAAGGGCACATTCTGCCAGGTCAACCCCGGCGATGCGGGCTTTGAGAACAAGCCCAAGCTGTACGTGCTGGACATGTTCCCCTATCCCAGCGGCGCGGGGCTGCACGTGGGGCATCCCGAAGGCTATACGGCGACCGACATCGTCGCCCGCTGGGCCCGCATGTGCGGCTATAACGTCCTGCACCCGATGGGCTACGACGCCTTCGGCCTGCCGGCCGAGCAGTACGCCGTCGAGCATGGCGTGCACCCGCGCGTGACGACCGAGGCCAACATCGCCAACATCGAGCGGCAGATCAAGATGTTCGGCTTCTCCTACGACTGGTCGCGCCGCCTGGCGACCACCGACGTCGACTACTACCGCTGGACGCAGTGGATCTTCCTGCAGCTTTTCAGTAGCTGGTACGACGCCCTCGCCGGCCGAGCTCGGCCGATTGCCGATCTGGTCAACGCCCTCCAGGCCGGAAAGTACATGGTGGACCTGTCGGGAGCCCCGGTGCTTAATCCGGTCGAGGGACTCGATCCGGTATTTGGCGAAGCGGGCGGGCTCAAGAAATGGCAGGAGCTGACATCCGGTGAGCAGCGCGATGTGATCGACGGCCAGCGCCTGGCGTACATGGACGAAGTGCCCGTCAATTGGTGCCCCAAGCTGGGCACGGTGCTGGCCAACGAGGAAGTCACCAACGAAGGGCGCAGCGAGCGGGGCAATTACCCCGTCTACCGACGCGCGCTCAAGCAGTGGATGCTCCGCATCACCGCCTACGCCGAGCGCCTGCTGGCCGACATCGAGACCGTCGACTGGCCAGAGCCGATCAAGATCATGCAGCGAAACTGGATCGGCAAGAGCATCGGGGCCGAAGTCATCTTTGAGATCGATGGCTACGCAGATGAACTGGTCGTCTATACCACGCGGCCCGACACGCTCTACGGAGCTACTTACATGGTGCTGGCGCCGGAGCATCCGCTGGTGATGCAGATCGCGACGGCCGCGCAGCGCCATGCCGTGGAGAGCTACATCGCGGCATCGGCGCAGAAGTCCGAGCTCGAGCGCACGGCCGAGTCAAAGGACAAAACCGGCGTCTTCACCGGCGCTTACGCTGTCAATCCGGTCAACGACGAGAAGATCCCGATCTGGGTCGCGGACTACGTGCTAATGGGCTACGGCACCGGCGCGATCATGGCCGTGCCCGCCCACGACACGCGCGACTATGAGTTCGCCCAGAAGTTCAATCTGCCCATCGTGCAGGTGGTGGAGGCCCCCGGCGGCGCCGATTGGCGCGGATTCATCGGCGACGGCACGGCGGTCAATTCAGGCCCATACGACGGCCTGCCCACACAGGAGTTCAAGACGCGCATCACCGAGTGGCTGGCCGAGAACGGCTTGGGCAAGCGCGCGGTGAACTACAAGCTGCGCGACTGGCTGTTCAGCCGCCAGCGGTACTGGGGCGAGCCGTTCCCGATCGTGCATTGCGGCAAGTGCGGCGCGGTCGCCCTGAGCGAGGACCAGCTCCCGCTCGAGCTGCCGGAGATGGAAGACTTCACGCCGATGTCCAGCGACGACGCGGCCGCCCCGCCTTCGCCGCCGCTGGGCAAACTGACGGACTGGGCCCAGACAACCTGTCCGGCCTGCGGCGGGCCCGCCACGCGCGAGCTCAACACCATGCCCCAGTGGGCCGGGAGCTGCTGGTATTACCTGCGTTATCTCGACCCCGACAACGACAACCGCTTCGTCGACGCCGGGATCGAGAAGTACTGGATGGCGCCCAGCGAAACCAACCGCTCCGGCGGCGTGGACCTGTACGTCGGCGGGGCCGAGCACGCCGTGCTGCATCTGCTGTACTCGCGATTCTGGCACAAGGTGATGTTCGACCTCGGGCACGTCTCGACGAGCGAGCCCTTCGGCAAGCTGTTCAACCAGGGCATGATCACCAGCTTCACCTACCGCGACCGCCGCGGGATCAGCATGCCCTACGACGCCATCGACTTTACCGGCGACAAGCCCATCCTAAAGGCCACCGGCGAGGAGCTGGCCATCAGCGTCGAGAAGATGTCCAAGGCCCTGAAAAACGTGGTGAACCCCGACGACGTGATCGGCCAGTACGGGGCCGACACCTTCCGCCTGTACGAGATGTTCATGGGCCCCCTCGACGCCTCGAAGCCCTGGAACACCCGCGACGTGCCGGGCGTACATCGCTTCCTGCAGCGCGTGTGGCGCATGATCGCCGGCGCCGAGGAGAACGCGCCGCTGCTGTCGGCCGAGGCGCCCGACGAGCAGGTCGAGCGGGCGCTGCACCGGCTGATCAAG
Source organism: Phycisphaerae bacterium (assembly GCA_039683615.1). Lineage (GTDB taxonomy): Bacteria > Planctomycetota > Phycisphaerae > SM23-33 > SM23-33 > JAJFUU01. The sequence continues at coordinate 84,873 of JBDKRA010000018.1, read as the reverse complement.
AAAGTCGGCGAAGATTACCGCGCGATGAAGTTCAACACGGCCATCGCCGCCATGATGGAGTTCGTCAACGCCGTCTTCAAAGCCGGGCGAATCGCGCGTGGCCAGGCCGAGCGGTTCGTGCTGCTGCTGGCGCCGATGGCCCCGCACGTCGCCGAGGAGCTCTGGCTGGTGCTCGGCCATGAGAACTCGCTGGCGTACGAACCGTGGCCGGCGTTTGACGAGGCGATGATCGTCGAGAACACCGTCGAGCTGGCCGTGCAGGTCAACGGCAAGATGAAAGCCCGCATTACCGCGCCCGCCGATGCCGCTGAGGCCGACGTGATTGCCGCCGCCCTGGCTGACCCCGCCGTCGCCGCGGCCGTCCAAGGCAAGCAGATGGTCAAGAAGATCGTGGTCCCCGGACGGTTGGTGAATCTGGTGGTGAAGTAGAGTTAGCGGCGGAGCTTGCTCCGCGCGGTTGTTCAGGCACAAAAAACCACGTCGAGCACGCTCGACCGCTAACATTCCGTACTTTGGTGAAAGCACATATGGTTCGGAGAGACGAGAAATCCCAATCCGCGTTTGCTCGGGCCTGCAAGGTGCTGGTGGGCGGGGTCGACTCGCCGGTGCGGGCGTTTGCGGCCGTGGGGGGCACGCCGCCGGTAATCGCACGGGCCAAGGGCGCCCGCATTACCGACATCGACGGCAACACGTATATCGATTACGTCGGCAGCTACGGTCCGGCGATACTCGGCCACGCGGCGGAGCAGGTTACCGCGGCGGTGGCCAAGGCGATCCAGAACGGCGCCAGCTTTGGCGCCCCGACCGAAGCCGAGACGTTGCTGGCCGAGGCGGTGATTGCGGCTGTGCCTTCGATCCGCAAGGTGCGGTTCGTTTCCAGCGGGACCGAAGCGGTGATGTCGGCGGTGCGGCTGGCCCGTGGGGCGACGCGGCGCGACAAGATCGTCAAGGTCATCGGCTGCTATCACGGTCACAGCGACGCGCTGCTGGTCAGCGCCGGCAGCGGCGCCCTGACGCTGGGCGTACCGTCGAGCCCGGGCGTGCCTCGCGGCGCCACAGCCGACACGCTGCTGGTTCACTACAACGACCTCGACGCGGTCAAGTCGCTGGTAACCGCCCAGGGCGAGACTATCGCCGCGGTGCTGGTGGAGCCCGTGGCCGGCAACATGGGCGTCGTGCCGCCGGCGCCGGGATATCTGCAGGGCCTGCGCGACGCGTGCGATTCCTGCGGATCGCTGCTGATCTTTGACGAGGTTATGACCGGCTTTCGCGTCGCTTACGGCGGGGCGCAAAAGTTCTACGGCGTGCGGCCGGACATTACCACGCTGGGCAAGATCATCGGCGGCGGGCTACCGGTGGGCGCCTTCGGCGCCTCCGAAGAGATCATGGCCAACCTCGCCCCGGAGGGACCGGTCTACCAGGCCGGAACACTCTCGGGCAATCCCATTGCGATGGCCGCGGGCTTGGCAACGCTGTCGGCCCTGCGAGAGGAAGGCTTCTACGAGAAGATCGAGATCGCCTCGTCGCATCTGGCCACAGGGCTGTCGCGCGCCGCGGCCGGCGCGGGTTGGGCAGAGGCCACCTGCCTCAACCGCGTTGGGAGCATGATGACGCCGTTCTTCGCGCCCGCGCCGGTGAGTGATTACCGCCAGGCCACGGCCGCCGACACGCAGGCGTTTGCGGCGTTCTTTCACACGCTGCTGGACGAAGGCGTTTATATAGCACCCAGCCAGTACGAGGCGATGTTCGTCTCGGCCGCCCACAGCGACGCCGACATTAACGCGACCATCGCCGCGGCCGAGAAGGCCTACGTTGCGGCGACCGGAGCACGGGCGTCTCGCCCGTGAGTCGCATGGGCGTCTCGCTTATGCTCCCCGAATTTTCACGTGTTAGCGGTCGAGCCCGTCACAGAGGTTGTTCGCTCGACGGGTTTCTTCCGTAATCTCGACGACCGGAGTCTTATTGATATCCGCGCCATTACGGTGCATGATTCCGCTTTCGCCAACGACAAACACCGAGGAACATTCCGATGCTGCAGGTAGTCAACGCCACGTGTGAATATCTCTCCTCGCCGCTGGGGATCGACACCCCGCGGCCGCGATTTGCCTGGGCGATGGAATCGGACCTCCGCGGGATCAGGCAGACTGCCTACCGCGTCTGCGTGGCGTCGACGCCCCAGCAACTGATGCAGGGCAAGGCGGACCTGTGGGACAGCGGGCGCGTCGAGTCGGACCGGCAGGTGCACGTCGAGTACGCCGGCGCCCCCCTCAAAAGCGGCCAGCAGTGCTGGTGGTCCGTGACGGTGTGGGCAACTGGCGACAGCGGCGCTGCCGAGAAGGCCGTAAGCCCCCCTGGCCGCTTCGAGATGGGCCTGCTCAGCGCCGGCGACTGGCAGGGGCAATGGATCGCCGCGGCCGCCGACGTACACGCCCCACTGCTGCGAAAGGTTCTTACGCTGCCCTCGCCGCCCGCCCGCGCGCGGGCGTATGTCTGCGGGCTGGGTTGGCACGAGTTGTACATCAATGGCCGGCGCGTGGGCGAGGCGGTGCTCGAGCCGGCGATGACCAACTACGACAAGCGCAGCCTCTACGTGACGCACGACGTGACGGACCTGCTGCGCGAGGGCGTGAACGTCGTGGGCGTAATCCTCGGCCACGGGTGGTTCTCCGAGCCGGACTTCGCTCCCGGCGGCGTTTACCCGCCGCAGATTCACTACGGCCCATGCCCGCAGTTGCTACTGCAGCTCGACGTCACCGGCGCCGACGGGGCCGCGGCGAGCATCGTCAGCGATGAGACGTGGAAGACCGCGCCAGGCCCCATCGTCAGCGCCGATCTCTTTGGCGGCGAAACCTATGACGCCCGCCTCGAACAGCACGGCTGGACGCAAGATGGCTTCGACGATCGGGCGTGGTCGCCCGTGCGCGTGGTTGAGGCCCGCACGCAAAAGCTCTCGGCGCAGGTGCTGCCTCCGCTGCGCGTGATGGAGACGTACCGCCCGGTGCGGCTGGCCTGCCCGGCGCCGGGAACGTACATCTATCACTTCGAGAAGTACTTCGGCGGCTGGGTGCGGCTGCGAGTCAAGGCCCCTGCCGGCACGAAGATCACCATCAAGTATTCGGGCCTGCTTTACGATGAGGGCTGTGAACTCGACGGCCAACTCGACCTGCGCAGCTACCCCGAGCCGCGCGAGACCGACTACTACATCTGCCGCGGCGACCCAGCCGGCGAGGTCTTCGAGCCGCGCTTCACCTTCCACCCCGTTCGCTTCGTGCAGGTCAGCGGCCTGCCCAGTCCGCCGGAACTGGCCGACATGGAGGGGCGGTTCGTCCACGGCGACTACGATTTCTCAGCCGACTTCGCCTGCTCCAACGAACTGCTCAACCGTATCCACGGCATCTGCCGCCAGACGCTGCGGATCGCGGCCTTCGGGATGCTGCTGGACTGCCTCTGCCGCGAGCACTGGGCGTTTCTCGATCCCGCGTCGGTCAGCTCGGCCCTGTTCTCGCGATTCTACCAGCCGCTGTTCTGGGAGAAGTGGATGCGCGACGCCGCTGACGCGCAGAACGACGACGGCTCGATCATCTGCGTCGTCCCGCGATACCAGGACGCAAAGCCCGGCGATCCGGCCTGGGCGGGCAATTACCCCATGGCCGTCTGGCACAGCTACATGGCCTACGACGACCGGCGGCTGCTCGAAGAGCACTACGAGCCGATGACGCGATTCCTCGATCATCTGGCCACCCGTGCCACGGATGGCGCCGTCTCCGGCGGCAGCCTGGGCGACCACATGGTGCCCGGCCCTGTGGCCGAGAAGGAAGAGTTCCTCTCCAGCGAGACCCCGCCCGAACCGCTGTGGACCGGCTACTACTATCGCTGCGCTTCCATCATGGAGCGCGTGGCCGCCCTGCTGGGCAAGCCCGCCGACGCAACACGGTTCGCCGCCATGGCGCAGTCCGCACGCGACGCCCTGAATCGCAAGTGGCTCGACGAGACGGCTGGGCGATACGCCACCGGCTCGCAAACGTCCAACCTCGTGCCGCTGGCGTTGGAGGTCGTGCCGCCACAGTGCGGATCAGCCGTGGTCGCCGACATTGTCGACAATATCGTCAACACGCACGACGGCCACCTGCACACCGGCACGTGCGGCACGCCGGCGATGATCGAGGCCCTCACCCGCGCCGGGGCGGGCGAGGTGATGTTCGCCGTGATGACGCAGACGACGTACCCCGGCTGGGGATTCATGATCGCCCGCGGCGCTACGACGGTATGGGAATCGTGGGGCCGCTACATGTGGGACCGCCTGGGCAAACGCGCCGAGAGCATGCCCATGTGGGCCAGCGCCAGCGGGTTCTTCTTCAGCGACATCGCCGGCATCGGCGGACCGGGATACTTCGGCGGCGACCTGTGCACACCGGGTTACGCCCACGTGCAGATCGCCCCGCAGGTGCTGGGCGACTTGACCTGGGCCCGGGCGTCTATCCCGACCCCGCGCGGCCGTGTCGTCTCAAGCTGGTGCCGCACCGCCGCCGGCCTGCACCTGGAGGTTATCATCCCGCCCGGCGCCTCAGCCGCCATCGCCGTGCCGACGCTGGGCATCGAGAACCCGACGATCCGCGAGGGCGGCCACGATGTCTGGAAAGACGGCGCGTTCATCAGCGCCGTCGCCGGCCTTGCCCGCGCCGAGCGGGCAGGCGGCGCAGTGCGCTTCGCCGCCGGCTCAGGCAGATACGCCTTCGAGCTCCGGCACGCTGACCAGCCGCCCCTCCAGCAGACGACGGTATAGCGCCAGATACGATTGCGCCATGCGCACGGCCGTAAAGCGCGCCGCCCGCAGGCGAGCCTGTCGCGCCAGCAGGAGGCGCAGCGGCTCGTCGCTCAGCACGCGGTCGATCGCCCGGGCCAGGGCGACCGCGTCCGTGGGCGGCACGAAGATCGCCGAGCGCCCCCACACCTCGCGCAGCGAGCGAATGTCGCCCAGCACCAGCGCACAGCCGCGCATCGCCGCCTCCAGCGCCGTCAGGCCGAACGGCTCATAGCGTGCGGGCAAGACGTACACCGCCGCCCGCGCCATCCACGCCAGCAGCTCGCGGCGGTCGAGCGGGCCCAGGCAGCGGACGCCCTCGACGCGTCCGTCCCGCGTCGCCGCCGGGTGGTCCGTCGCGCCGGCCAGGTACACCGGCCAGGGCAGCATCGCCGCCGCCTTGGCCAGCGCGGCGGCATTCTTGGCCTCGTCCCACAGGCGACCAGCCGACAGGGCCAGCAGCTCCTTCTCGGCGATGGCGGCCGTGGCGCGGTCGCAGGCCAGGCCGTTATAGATGACCCGCGCCGGCGGCAGCGGGCCGTAGTGCCGGCGAAGCTGCGAAAGCATCGTCAGCGTCGGGGCCACGAGCACGTCGGCGGCGTGGAGTCCGTCGGCAACTCCGGCGGCGTATCGCCGCCATCGCGCCGGGGCCGGCTCGCCCTTGACCGCCTGCCACCATGACAGCACGCAGGAGTGAGCGACGACCAGCACCGGCCTGTGCCAGGGCAGGCGCGTGTTGCAGTAGTGGTTGAGGTGCACCACGTCGGGTTCCATTTCGTCCGCCAGCGACAGCAGCCACTGCCCGCAACGCTGGAGGTCCGCCCACGGCTCGTCCATCCACTCGAGCTTGAACTGCTGCCAGTGGAGGCGCACGTTGGCGATCTCCGCGGCGGCGGCCTCCTGCGCGGCGCTGGGCGGCGGGCCCATCGCCGCCAGCACGACCTCATGCCCGCGCGCCGACAACTGCGCGCACAACTCGATGCTGTACGTCCAGACCCCGCCGATCGTGTCGGTGCTCATCAGGATGCGCATCTGCCGATCCCCCTCCTCATCGATGGTTTCCCTCCTTAGGATTGCGGCACGAGGAATAATAGGCACGTGCGATGGAACACTTTTGAAGTCGCCGGAAAACAACAACACACCACCGTCAATCATGAACCTTCGGTTCATTGCGGCTATAATCGCCCTCTCGGGCAAGGCAGGAATCTGCGTCATGTAAAGAAATTCTCAAAATTGTTCCGCGGCGGTGACATACGGTTGTCACTGCCATAGCCGATGCTATCCGCAGAGTCGCCCGCGAGAGCGGCCCCGGATAGCCGCAACGAAAGGCAGGATGGGGCAATGAGCGTCAGTCGGGTGCACCGGTTGCTGAAATTGATCACGCTGCTGCAGAGTTCGGCCAGCTTCACGGCCGACGAGTTGGCACGCGAGCTCGAGGTCTCCAAGCGAACGATCTTTCGCGATTTGAACATGCTGGAACTGGCGAACATCCCGTACCACTTCGACCCACAGCGCGGCTATGCCATCGGGCGGCACTTCTTCCTGCCGCCAGTGAACCTCACCCTCGGCGAGGCGCTGGCGGTGCTGCTGCTGGCCGGACCGCTGCGCACGGGCAAGGACCTGCCGATGATGGGCAACGCCTCGCGAGCGGCCATGAAGCTCGAAAGCGTCCTGCCCCCGGCCATCCGCCGCCACATCGGCGAGAACATGGCCAACTTCAGCTACGACGCCGGCCCCACAAGCCGCCATCACGGTCTCGACCAGGACTTCGAGAACCTGGCCAAGGCCGTCGCCGAGCGGCGCCTCTGCCGCATCGTCTACATCAGCTTCTTTGATCGCAAACAGCTCAACCTGGAGGTCCAGCCGCTGCGACTGTCGTTCGTCGCGAGGGCATGGTACCTGATCGCCTGGTCGGTCTCGCACAAGCAGATGCGCACGTTCAAGCTCGGGCGAATCCGCAAGCTCACGGTCACGTGCCAGACGTTCACGCCGCCTCAGATCGATCTCGATGAGCACTTCGGCCAGGCCTGGGCCATGATCCCCGAGGGCCGGATTCACGACATACACGTCCACTTCGAGCCCAAGGTGGCCGGCAACGTCGCCGAGGTGCAGTGGCACCCCAGCCAGAAGGTACAGTTCAACGACGACGGCTCGGCCGAGATGCACTTCCGCGTGGACGGCATCGGCGAGATCTCCTGGTGGGTCATGGGCTATGGCGACCAGGCCCGCGTCGTCGGCCCGCCCCAGTTGCGACAGAGAGTCGCTCAGATCGCCGCCGGAATGGTCGCCCTGTACCAGCGGGAGGACCTGTAATGAGACTGCTCATTCAGCGAGTGCTCTGGGCCCGCGTCGAAGTCCAAGGCCGCAACGTCGGCCACATCGAAAACGGACTGCTGATCTACGTCGGCGTGGCCGCCGGCGACCTGGCTCGCCCGGCCCAGTGGCTGCCGCTGGCCGACAAGGTCGCCCAACTGCGTATCTTTGAAGATGATGCCGGAAAGATGAACCTCAACGTCCAGGACCGCACCGGGGGGGCGGTCCTGGTCGTTCCTAACTTCACGCTGTTGGCCGACGCCCGCAAAGGCCGCCGGCCAAGCTTCGATGCCGCCGCGCCGGCCGACGAAGGGCAGCAGGTCCTCGACCAGTTCGTCCAAGCCCTCAAAGCGGCAGGCCTCGATGTGGCCCAGGGCCAGTTCGGCGCCGATATGCTCATCGAGAATGAAGCCGACGGACCCGTAAACGTGATTATCGACAGCCCCAGCCCCGACGCCCTAGCACACAGCGAGGCGCCCCCGCCCATGGCGGGCAACCCTTAGCAAGACCCCCGGCATGCCAGGTGGGACCGGCAGTTGTTTGGAACTAACAAAGCCGACAACAATACCCCGACCCGCCGGTCCCACCTGGGATGCCAGGGGCCGTTGTGGGTGGTGAGTGGCGAGGGAACAACTCACAACCTACAACTCACAACTTCTTTCAGGCCTTGACGGCCGGCGAGTCTTCGCCTATGCTTATCCGTGCCGGGAGTGTGCCCGAGTGGACAAAGGGATCAGACTGTAAATCTGACGGCTCAGCCTTCGGTGGTTCGAATCCACCCGCTCCCACTAACAGTAATCAGTAGCCGGTAGCCAGTCGAGACTTCCGTCTACGGGCTACCGGCCACTGCTTCTGCGGGCGTAGCTCAATGGTAGAGCGCCACTCTTCCAAGGTGGATGTTGAGGGTTCAAGTCCCTTCGCCCGCTTCGACGCAACGCCGGCGCTACGCAATCGGTAACGGGAACCAATAGCCCGTGGTCGGGGCATCAACACGGGGCGGCGTTCTCCGATTGGGAATTGGAAACCGCCTTATCTTTGATAAATCGGCAGGAAGCGATTGGGGATTCCCAGGACCAGGACGGCCATCTGCGTGCCGATGTTCTGGCCGTCGGGCCAGCTCCCGTCGGGGCTCTGCTTTTTCAGCAGCGACTCGCGGATGCGGGGGTACCACTGCTGGTAATACTTGTCGCCGGCCTGATACATCGCCTGGGCGCCGTAGTAGTGGGCGTAGAAGTAGTGCCCCTCGCCGCTTTCGAACTGGCCATCGGGCATCTTGAGCAGCCAGCTCAGCCCGGCCTGCACCGCCTCGGTTCCGCGCTGGCCGCACATCATCAGCGACACGACGCCGGCCGCGGTTCGCGCGAAGCCCGGGCCGCTGGGACCGCTGTACCCGAACCCGCCGCTGGCCTTTTCCTGGCAGCTCAGCACGTAGGAGATCGCTTTGTTGATGGTCGCGTCGGGAACAAAGATCCCGGCTTCCTTTGCCGAGGCCAAAGCGACGATCTGCATGACGGTGACGGAGATGTCGGCGTCGGTGGGCTGCGGGGCGTATCGCCATCCGCCGGCAGGGTTCTGGGCGCGGAGGATGACGTCGACGGCCCGCTTGAGGGCGTCGCGCAGTTCGTCGCGGTTGCTCATGCCCCAGACTTCCGACAGCGCCAGCGTCGCCAGGCCGTGCTCGTACATGCTGGTGCCCATGTATCCGCGGCGCGTGGCCGACTGGCGCAGCAGGAAGTCGACGCCCTTGTTCATCGTCTCGCCGTATTCCTCGCGGTCGGGAAAGTAGCCCTGCACCATGTACGCCATCAGCGTCAGGGCCGTGGAGGCGACCTTGTATGAACCCCAACTCCCGTCACTCTGCTGGCTCTTCTGGAGGAACTTGAGAGCCTTGTTGATGGCCGCCTCGGCGGCCGGAGTCATCTCGGCAACGCCCACGCCTTGCGCCGCGGCCGGAGCCTGCGCGAAGGAGACGGGGGCAAAGGCCATGAGGCCCGCCAGGAGGACGGCGACTGCTTGATACCTGAGCTTGTGTTTCATTGATGCCACCTTGCCGGTTATAAACTCCAAAACCCAAATTCCGAAACCCAGACAAACATCAAGCCTCAAGAAATCAAAATCCCAAACAGGCTGTTCTGCAGTTTGAGGTTTGTCATTTTGTCTCTTCCATGCCTTGTTTGTATTTTTGGGTTCTGTATTTTGTAATTTATCGAGCAGCGATCACTGCCTCGACAGCAGCTCGTAATACGCCATGAGCAGGTCGCGATATTCGCGGGGCAGTTCGCGTGCAAAAGACTGATCCAGCGCCTTGCGATCGGTGCGATCCAGCGGCGCCCAGCGGGAGTTCTTGTCGGTCGGGGCGGGAGGGTCAGTCCCGTCGTCAGGCGCCTCGCCGAGCATCTTGCCGCCAAAGCGGCCGGCCCGGCCGGGCTTGATGCCCATGGCGATCACGTTCGCCTGGCCCTTGCCATCCTTGCCCTTGCCTTTACCGTCTTTGCCTTTACCGTCCTTGCCCTTGCCGTCTTTGCCTTTGCCGTCCTTGCCGTCCTTACCGTCTTTGCCGTCCTTGGAATCCTTGGAGTCTTTGGAGTCCGGCCCGGACAGGATGTCGGCGAGTTCCTTGAGATCCTTGAGGCCCTGCTTCTGCCGCCCGACGGCCGGGAGCATGTCGCGGTCGGCGATGTTGCGCGAGGCGGTCTGCAGGGGCACGTCGATCTTCCGCTCGTCCATGAGGCCGGCGGCGGTCTCGAGGCGGTCTCGCATATTGGTGTTGGGCTGGGCGGCAAGGATGGTGTCGAGCAGGCCTCGCAGCGTCGTGACGCGGTCGGCGATCTTCTCCTGTCGGGCGGCCAAGGCGGGGGCGGCCGCATCGGCCTTGCTCGGGTCGCTCAGCGAGTCCTTGCCGATCTGCACGGTTTCGTCCAGCACGCCCTTCTGCTCGATGATGATCTGGCCGATGTTGAGTCCGACGGTCTCCTCGGCGGCCAAGGCGTCGGACTGCTTAAGCAGTTGGGTCAACAGGTCCAGGGCCTGCTGGATCTGCTCGGCGGCGTTGCGGACGTTGGCGGCGTGGACCGTCGCGTCGGCGCCGGCCGTTCGCAGGGCCGCCGCGGCCGCCCGCACATGGGTGCGGTCGGTGGTGGCGATGACGGCGGCCATGTGGTTGAGGCTCTCGCCGTTGGCCTGGGAAAGCAGCTTGTTGGACTGCAAGTCGTTGACGAGGGCGCGGAATTGCCCAAGCAGGCGGACCATGTCGCCGCTGACTTTTTCCTGCCGCTGGGCTTCCTGAAGGATGGCGTCGAGCACGCCCGTCAGCGAAGCCGAAGGCGGGGCGGCCGATGGCGCCTGGGCAAACGCGGAGCCGGCTGCCAGAGCCACCACCACGGCACAGCAGATTGTCTGTCGCCAAGCGTTCATCATTTGTCTCGCCGCTTGCTCATGGCGACGCGTTCCACGTGTCGCCATGCCGCCATTGTCCTTCTCTTGTAGCTTGCCTTTTGCAGGCTGGTTTTTGCCGCGCAGCGGTCACTGCCTCGACAGCAGTTCGTAGTACGCCTTGAGCAGGTCGCGGTATTCGCGGGGCAGTTCCCGCGCGAAGGACTCGTTCAGGGCCTTGCGCTCGGTGCGGTCGAGCGACTCGGCGTCGGACCGCTTGTCCTCGGGGCGATCACCGTAGACGGTCGAGCTGGCCACGCCGAGCATTCCGCCGCCCATGGGGCCGGCCTTGGACCCGGGCTGCATCCCCATGCCCTGGCCCATGCCCTTGCCCTGACCTTTACCCTGGCCTTTGCCTTCGCCCTTACCCTCGCCCTTACCCTCGCCCTGGCCTTCGCCCTGCCCCTCGCCTTGTCCTTCGCCTTGGCCCTGGGCCATGGAATCCATCTCGGCCTGCATCGCCGCCAGTTCGGCGGCCATGGCCGCCTCGGCATCGCGCATGGCATGTGCGGCCTCGGTCTGCTGCTGTTCGCTGAGTGCTTTTTCCGCCTGCTCCATGGGCGCCCCGGCGCCGCCGGGCTTGCTTCCGGGCGCGCCGCCGGCCATCGGAGGCCGATCACGCGGCGGAGCGGGCGGACCGCCCTTTCCGGCGCCGGTGTTGGAGCCGCCGCCGGTCTTTCCGGCGCCGCCCTTCTTGGCGCCCTGCTTGGCGGCAGATTCCTTATCGTCTTCCTTGCCCTGGGCCTTCTTGGCGGTGGAGGGTTCGCCCTTTTCCTGCGGCGGGCCGTCCTGGGGCGGGCTGGGCTTCTGGGCCTTGGCCTTGTCGGCCTTGGCGGCGTCCTCAAGCTGCTTGCGGATGGCTTCCTGTTCCTTCTTGAGGGCGGCGGCGTCTTTCTTGAACTGGTCGGGGTTCATCGCCTCGGTCTTCTCGCGGAGCTTCTTTTCGGACTCGAGCATCGAGGCGAGCTGCTCGGCCATTTCTTTCATGTCGGCCTGGGGCGACTCGTTGAGCATCTTCTCGATGGCCTTGAGGGTGTCGAGAACCTGCTTTTGATCGGTGACGGCCGGGATCATGTCACGGCGGTCGATGTTGCGAGCGGCGGCCTGGAGCTTGGCGTCGACTTTTTCCTGCTCCATGGCGGCGGCGGCGCGTTGCAGCTTGTCCTTGACGCCAGGGTCCTTCTCGCCGTCACGGGCCTGCTGGAGGAGTTTCTGGAGGGTTCCGGCGCGCTCGGCGAGTTTCTCCTGGTCCTGGGAAAGCTTGACGGGGTCTTGCGTAATCTTGGACGGATCGATGAGCATCTCGCGCCCGACCTTCACGCTGATGTCGGTGACGCGCTCCTGGGCCTTGATCAACTGGCTCAGTTCAAAACCGACCATTTCCGAGGCCGCCAGCGCGTCGGCCTGGCGAAGCAGGTCGGTCAACATGGCCAAGGCGCGCTGGATCTGGACGTCGGCGGCCTCGACGCCGCTGGCGCGGGCGGAGGCATCGGTTCCAGCTTTGCGAAGCAACTCTGCGGCGACGCGCACGTGCTTGCGGTCGGCCGAGCCGATGACGTCGGCCATGGCGATAAGCGTCTTGCCATTGGCCTCGGACATAAGCTGGTTGGACTGCAGGTCGTTGACCAGCGAGCGGAACTCGCCGAGCAGACGGACCATGTCGCCACTGACCCGCTCCTGTCGCTGGGCCTCCTGGAGAATGGCCTCGAGAGCGCGCATCAGATCCCCCGAACCGCCGGAGGGCGTGGGCTGCTGGGCGCTGGCCGTCGCGGCGGCCAAAACGCACAGCGCGATCGCACAGCACAGTATGCTACGCATCATAAACCCTCTTTCACGCACGGATAAGCCCCGTGCCGCTCATGGGCAAGATGCCCATGCCATTATGGACGCTTGGGCTGAGCATTGGTTCCCGACGCCGGCTGGCTTGTCGCGCCGCCGAGCCCTTTGACGGCGTCGACGGCAACGGTCTCTTCCTTGTGCACGCCCTGGATGGCCCGCACGAGCCGCTGTCGCTCGTCGAGCACCCAGCGCAGATATTCGTCGGGGGAGAGAATCGTCAGTCGCCGCATGTCGGATCGACCGATGCCCGGGCCGCCGGCGCCCTGGCGGTTGTCCTGTACCTCGACGCAGTATCGCACGATGTCGCCGGCCTTGAGGGCCGGCAGCGCTTCGTCGAGCTTCCAGACCAGCGAGCCGCCGCTTTCCTTATCGTTATCCTTGAAGACGGAGATCCGCTGCGTCTTTTCCGCCACGGTCGTCTTGCCGTCCTTGCCCTCGACGGCGTACACCAGCCGCGCCTCGATGAGGCCGAAGTCGTCGCGGCAGGTGAAGGCCATGTTCACGTCCTTGCGGGCGGTGGCCTTCTCGTCCTCGGTCGGCTGCGTCAACACCACGGTCGGCGGGTTGTCGGGCACGATCTGGATCGTGTAGCGAACCTCGGGCGTGTAGGCGAAACCATAGTCCTTGTCGACAAGGCGGAACCCGTAGGAGAAGTTCTTGTCGGGCGTCATGTCGGCCTTGGCCACCAGGGCCTTGTCCGCCAGCGTCATCGCCGCGGGCGCCCCGGTGTCAGGCACCATCTCGATCGACGCCAGCGGGCGGTCGCTGACGACCTGCCAGGTGATTCGCGAACCGGCCAGCACCTGCAGGCTCAGCAGTTCCGTTTCCAGGGCGGGCTGTCGCGTGTACGCCGGCAGCGTGACCCAAACCTTCATCTCCAGATGCGGCGGCGGCACGACCTTGACGAAATACTCCCGGGAAAGGGCGTCGCCGATGCGATAGCGGTAGTGGAAGCTGCCGTACAGCTCCCGCGTGCGGTAGGAAAACTCCCGCTTGCTGTCGCGCTCGGCGCCGGCGGGAACGATGATCGTCTCGTTCTCGCCGTCGAGGGGGCGGATGATCAGCGTGGCGTCGTCGGGCACTTCACCGCTGGCCTGCGCCGCCAGCGTCGCGGTGCGGCCTTGCTGCACCAGCACGTCGCCGCGGAGCATCTGGACGGTCGTCCGCGTGGGGTAGCCCACCTGCGCGCCCATCAGGCGCTTGAGGAAAATGCCCGCCACGTCGCTGCGGAGGTATCCCGCCGCCAGCACGACCGCCGCGGCGGCCACCGAATACACCGCGATCTTCTTCAGGGTGCGGAATCGCACGATCTTTCCGAAATCCAGCGGTTGGGCCTGTTCGACGGCCTGGCGGCACATGGCCGCGACGAGGCTGGGACTCATGCCCGCCGACTCCGACGGGGCCGTGTGGAGCTGCACGTACGACACGAGCAGGCTCTTGAGCTGCGGGTAGAGCCTCTCGACCTGCAGCGCCACGCGCACCGGATCGAACCGCCGCACGCCGCGCCACCAAGTCTGATAGAGGATGCCGCCGACGAGGACGATGTTGGCCAGCACCAGCACGGTCCGCCAGCCCATGGCCAGGTCGAGGCTCCAATCCAGGGCCACGTCGAGCAGGATCAGCGCCGCCGCGGCCATCAGCAGGTAGCACACGCCGCGGGTGGCGAGGAATCGCCGCTCGCGCCGCCAGGCGCCGCTGAGGCGTCGGCGCACGCCGGCGTGGAGGGCTCCGGTCGCGGCGTCAGGTTGACTCATCGATTGGCTCATAGTTCTCACGCACCGCTACACCAGGTGATACCGCCGGCGCAGGTACCATTCCGACCCGGCCAGCAAAACGATCAGCACGTAAATGGGCCAGAAGTCCCACAGGTCCTTGGGCTTCCGCTCGACGATGGTCCGCCCCTTGCTGTCGAGCGACCCGGCCAGCGCCGGCCACTCGCGCACCGTCAGGTATCGCCCGCCCGACAGGTCGGCCATCTTGCGCAGGAGGCCTTCCTGCATGGCCGGTTCGAGCTTTTCGTAATCGGTCGCCGTGGCCACCACGTCGACGCTATTGGCGAAGCGGCTGTCCTGTCCGGCGGAACGGATCTGGTAGGTCCCCTGCTTCTCCAGGCGCATCGAGCCCTGGAAGAGGCCCGGGCTGTTGGTTACGGGCGTCAGTTCGATTTCCTTGGTCTCCAGCACCGCCTTCTGCGAAGTCGGGGCTTTCTCATCCACCGCAACGGTGTCGCGATAGACGACGTACCGCTTGGCCGTCGAGGGGGCGTACGAATCGTCCAGCACGTTGGCGGTGACGGACACCGTCTCGCCCGCGCGGAACTCCGGGCGCTCCACGGCGATGTGGATGCGCTTGTTCTCGCCCAGCAGGCGCGACAACGCCAGGAACTGGATCGCCTGGCCCCAGAACTTGGCGTGGTACTGGTCGCCCAGCTTGTATCGCATGCGCCAGAGCTGGTCGGTCCCGACGAACATCGACTTGCCCGTGCCGAAGTACTGCCAGGCGATCAGCGGGTACGGCGGCTGGCCGTGCTCCGTCGAGGGCAGTTCCACCAGCACGTTGGCGGCGGGCTTGGCGCCTTCCAGGCGCGGCAGGCGGTGCAGCGATTTCAGCAGCGACCAGACCAGGTCATTGCCCTTCTCGTCGCCTTCGAGCATCGTGAAGGACTTCTTGCCGGCCGGCGTGACGATCGGATAAAGATCCTTGGGAATGTTCGAGATGAAGTCGCGCGTG
Source organism: Phycisphaerae bacterium (assembly GCA_039683615.1). Lineage (GTDB taxonomy): Bacteria > Planctomycetota > Phycisphaerae > SM23-33 > SM23-33 > JAJFUU01. Next base: position 69,758 of record JBDKRA010000018.1, on the reverse strand, counting down.
ATCTTCACCGGCAGGGCGTCGGCCAGGGGCTTGCCATAGTAGCTCGATGGCATGTAACGCTCGCCCGCCAGCACCAGCAGCGAGCCGCCGCGCTTTCGCACCAGGTCGACGATGCGCTGTTGCTGCGGGCGGTTGAAGAACCATTCCTGCACCTCGCCCAGGATGATCAGGTCGTAGGCGAAGGCCTCCTCGTCGGTGTCGGGGAAGCGGCTGATGTACTGCGGGTTGGCGGCCGCCAGGTCCGGGTCGCCCTGGGTCATGAGGAACTTGACGTCCAGTCGCGGGTCGCGCAGCAGCACGACTCGCAGGTAGCGGTATTCCCATCGCGGCTTGCCTTCGACGTACAGCACCTTGATCTTCTGATTGATGATCTTGATGTTGCGTTCGATGGTGTTGTTGGCGGTGGAGACCTCTTCCTTGCGCGGGTCGATGCTGACGGAGAGCTTGGCGGTGGCGCCGCGGCCTTCGGGAACCTTGAAGGGCACGTCGATGAAGCGGGCCTGGTCGGTCAGGGTCACCGGGACCTTGGCCAGTTCCTGCCCGTCGAGCTTGAGCAGCACGTCGACGCTGGTATCGCGATAGCCATGCGAGAAGACCTGCACGCGGGCGGTGACGATGTCCTTGGGGAAGACCGCGTCGGCCACGATCAGCGACCGCACGCCGATATCCTGTGGGGCCTGGAGCCCCAGGCCCGCCACGTACAGCGGCACGCCCTGGTCTTTGAGCCACGAGGCGACTTCCTGCGGATCGTCCGCTTCCTCGTTGAACGCCCCGTCGGTCACCACCACCACGCCGGCCATCGGCTGACCGCTGTACTCGTTAATGGCGTCGCGGATGGCCGTAGCGCCGCGGCTCTTGGTGTCGATGGCCTTGATCTTGCCAATCTCGCCCTTGGCTTTTTCAACCGCGCCGGGGCCGTCTTTGCCCTCGATCGAGGTGATATTCTCGCTCTTGTCGCCGAAGGCATAGCACTTGACGTTGCACTGGGCAGCCAGGCTCGGCAGCATGCCGGCAAGCATGGCCTTGGCCAAGGCGATGCGCGGCTGCGAGGCAGTTTCCGGAGTGGCCGCGGCGGTGCTGGTCGGGGCGATCGTGGAGAAGGTTCCCGCGGCGGCCTCGATTTCCTTGATGATCGGTTCCTGAATGCCTCGAAGCTCCGGGCAGCGGGTGGTGGTCAGGCCGTTTTCCTTGTCGAGCTTCTGCATCGTGGCGTCCAGGCCCTTCTGGCGCTGGGCCAGGGCCTGGAGGCGGCCTTGGAGCGGGCCCGCGGCCGCCTGGTCGACGGCGCTGAGGCCAGACTGCTGGCAGAGCTTGGCGCTCTGTTCGAGGGCGGCGATGGTTGCCCGTGAGGGCTCCAGCGCCTCGGCCGGACGCGACTGATCGAGCCGGTCGCTGGTGCGCCGCGCCAGGCGCAGGGCGCTCGCCAGCGACTCCTGCACCTTGGGCAGCACGTAGGGCGTCTTGCCCAAGGCCATGGCCGCGTCGGTCAGTTCGTCGCCGCGGGTGCGCTTGTCGGCGATGTCCATGCTGGCCGAGCGGTCGACCAGGACCAGGAGGTTGCGCGACAGCGTGTTCTTGCGCTCCAGTTCGGCGATCGGGCCGAACAGCATCACCAGCAGGGCCGCATAGAGCACCGCGCGGCAGATGCCCAGGCCGATGCGCTTGCCGCGCGAGAGGCTGCTCTCGCGCGAGTACAGGTAGATCGCCAGCGCGGCGGCCAGGATGATCAGGATCACCAGCGCCACCGTCGGCAGCGGGCTGCTGAAGGTGACGCCTTTGTACTCGTATCCTTCCGCACCCAACCAGTCAAGCAACGTATTGGCTATCATCATGTTCAAATCACGTCACCCGCGATGAGGTCGCTGCCGCTCCTGCCATAGCCCCTGCCGGTCCGGGCCACGTTGCGCGACATGCGCCAGACGAAGAACCGGGCCAGTCCCGCCTCGACCAGCAGCGCGATCAGCGCCAGCGTCAACAGCGTGCGCCACAGCTCGCGGCCCATGCGGGCCTGGCGGGCGATCGACTGCAGGTCGGCGCCGGCGTCCACCACGCGGACGGGAACGTCGCCCATGGCGCTGTCCAGCGCGCCGCCGCGCAGCACGGCGATGGCCGACTCATTAGGATCCACATTCACCACGCGCTTCAACGGCGGGGCCTGGTCGCTGTACTGAACCGTGTACACCCCCGGCACGGCTGCGTTGTCCAGGATGACGGCCTTCTGACCGTCGCGGTCGGTCAGGCGAACCTGCGTCTCGAGGCCCGCCGGGTCGCGAACGCCCAGGCTGGGCGTGGCGGGCATGGCCGCCAACTCGAACGCCAGCGGCTGCGCGACGCGCCCCGCCGTCTCGAACGATCGTCGCGACAGCCATGTCACGGCCTGCTGCACCATCATCAGGTAGACAGGCTTCTTGGGCAGGGTCGTCCAGTCGCAGTCGGCCGAGGAGGTGAAGGCCACGACGCGCCCGCGTCCGAAAGGCTGCTCGGCGGCCAGCACGTCGTTGCCGGGGCTCAGTCGAAGCAGCGTGCGCGCCTCTTTGCGGGCGGTGGCCTTGACGTAGCGCCAGAAGCGGATGTCGTCGCCCCACTGCTGCCGCGGGATCGAGGTGAAGATTCGCGTCAGCGGCGTGTCGGGCATTTCCGTGGCAATTTCCCAGCCCTTCTGCCCCGCCGCCGCTCCGGCCTGCTCGGAGGCCGAGCCGGCAAAATCGCCCAGATCCACCGGCAGCAGCGGGCGGTCTTCGCCGTCGCGGAACTGCCTGTTGGACAGGCCGGCATTGGTCTTGTTGCCCAGGAACACCATCAGGCCGCCGCCGCTGCGAACGTACGAACCCAGCGCCAGCGTCTGCGTGCGGGAGAGTTCCGGCACGTTGGCCATGATGATCGCATCATAGCCGGCCAGCATCGTGCCATCGACGCTGCCGGGGGAGACCACCTTCACGTTCACGCCGCCGCCGGGGCCCATCGGGGCCAGCGCCCCGGCCAGGTAGCCGGTGTCGCCCTTGAGCTTCTCCTCGGACGGGTCGCCGTCGATGCACAGCACGTTGACGCTCTCGCGGATGTCGGCGATGGCGTAGCGGACGTTGTCCACCGCCAGGGCGTCGACGTCCACCTTGGCGCTGACGACGAACGTGCCGGAGCGGTCGAAGTTGGCGAACAGCGGCACCGTGGCGGCCTTGCCCGGCTCGATCTTGTCGATGGTCTTCTGGTCGACGGGAATGCCGTCCACCAGCAGGCGGACCGTGACGGCATTCTGCCTCTGCCAGCCGGCGTTGAGCACGTCGGCCACGTATCGCGTCGTGGAGCCTTTTCGCAGGATGCCCGAGGCCACCTCGAGGCGCGTCACGCCGAGGTTGTCGGCCTTTTCCGGTCCGACGGCCGCCAGGAAAATCCGGGCAAAGTTGTCCAGCGACTTCATGCTGTTCTTGGCGCCGTCGGAGAGCTGGCCCCACGAGACCGCCTGCGCGTCGGTGATGATATAGCACTGGCGCGACGGGGCCTTCATCTCCTGGGCGAGCATGACGATCTTCTCGAGGCACTGCTCGATGTTGAGCGATTCGTTCGTGGCCGTCATCGCCTTGAGGACCGCCTCGGTGCGCTCCGGGTCGTAGGCGACGTTGCGCAGCTTGATCTGCGGGCGCTCGCCCATGAGGATGATCGAGACCGGGTCGCCCGGCGATAGCGTCGCCGTGATGTCACGGACGCGCTTTCGGGCCAGGTCGAACCGCGTCTGCTCGCCGCCCTGGTGAAGCATGCTGAACGAGCCGTCGATGGCGATGATCACGCCGGCCTTGCCTTCGCCGCCGCCGATGGCCGACGACGCCGAGGGCGATAGCACCAGCCGCCCCATCGCCAAGGCGATCAGCGCCATCGCCAGGCACCGCAGCAGCAGCAGGATCAGGTCTTCCAGGCGCATGCGCTTGGAGCGCACCACCAACGCCCGGCGCAGCAGTTCCATCGCCGCCCACATCACCTTACGGGAGCGGTAGCGGCTGATCAGGTGGATGATGATCGGCACGGCGACCCCGGCCGCGGCCAGCGGGCCCCACAACCAGAATGAATTAAGGAATGACATAGGTGGCGGCTGTTAACTCCCGACCACGTGCGGGTCGTCGACCGTGACTTCACATGGCAGGCGAACCGCCACGTCGAAATCCACTTCCAGTTTCAGCTCGGCGCCCGCCTGGGCCTCGAACGCCACCACCACCGGACTTGCGGCGCCGGGGGCAATGGCCTGGTCAAAAAGCATCTTGTCGCCCTGACTCAATCGCATGCGGGCAGGCCCGCGGGAGCCTTCGGTCATCGCCACCGCCGCGCGGAACTGCAGCTTGCCCCCGGCCGCGCCGGGAAGCTTCCAGGCCACGACCGTTCGCGGCCAGATGTGCAGCCGTGCGACGCTGCGTCCGCCGAGAGTCGCGTCGTCGCCGGCACGCAGGTGCTCGGTCTTGGGCGGGTCGGCCGGGCGGCGGATCAGCGGGTAGGTCTGTAGCGACGAGGGTTCCACGTCGGCCAGCCATGTCACATTGGCGGCTCGCTTGCGGAACCCCAGCCAGGCCTGCGGAGCGATCGTCAGGTTGCCCAGCACCGGATGAACCAGCGTCAAGCCGGCGGCCGTGGCCTGCACCTGGCCGTAGAGGATGCTGCCGTCGGCGAGCGTGAGTTCGTCACCGGCCGCGGGGGCGACGGGCTCTTTTGGCTCGGCCAGCACGTAGCGGCTGAGGTCTTTCTTGTCCATGGGCACCGCGCCCAGGGCGGTGTCGACGGTGGCCTTGTCGGCCTTGATGTTGATGAGCGTTCCAGGGACGGGGGCGCCCCGCACGCGATAGAGCGTGCCTTCCTTGGCATGCTTGGGCAGGGGAAGGCCGGCGACAAAATCGACGGCCTTAAGCGTTACGATGTCGAGCGTGCGTTTGCCCAGCAGGGGCGATTCGAGGGTGAGCTTGCCGCCTTCGGCGTCGGTGATCTTGCCGGCCCATGTTTCGCCGTTGTTGAGGTGCACGGCCTCGCCCGCCGCGGCCGGGGGAACCTTCGAGTTCACCATCAGCAGCACCGCGTCCCACTTGACGCTGGCCGAGCCGACCTGGACGGCCGCGTTCTGCAGCGCCAAGTCGCCTTCCTGCCAACCGGCAGCGGTGAGGACGGTTCCCGCGCCGGCCGGGGCAGCGATCATCGCCAGCGCTACACATGATGTGACAATGCGCGAGATCATTTCTGGGTGCTCCGGATCTGGCCGATCAGGTAGGCCGACAGCACCTCGTCGATCGGCCGGGACGTATCGACCAGGACGTAGTCGATCTTGCTGCGCTCGCACGCGCGGCGGACCTGGGTAAGGAACTTGCCAAGCTCCTCCAGATACGCCGCCCGGATGCGCCGCGGCTCGGTGAGGATTTCGTCCGGCGCCTCCAGGCCCATGAACCGCCACGTCCCGTCGAATGGAAAGTTCAACTCGGCCGGATCGAGCATGTGGAAGACCGTGACGTTGTGCCCGCAGAATCGTAGGTGGTCCAGACCCTTGACGAAATCTTCAACATTGTCGAACAGGTCGGAGAACAGCATCACCAGCCCGCGCCGCCGCATGCGCATCGCCAGTTCGTGAAGCTGGTTGGCGATGTTCGTCCTCGGCTGCGGGGCGGCCTTTTCCAGCTCATGGGCAATGTCGCGAATCGTGCTGGAGGAGCCCTTGGGGTGAATGTACTGCCGCATGGCGTCGTCGAAGACGGCCAGACCCGCCGAGTCGCGCTGCTGCACGATCAGGTAGGCCAGGCTGGCGGCCATGAACTTGGCGTACTCGAGCTTGGAGATCTTGGCCGAGGAGTATTCCATCGACGTGCTGGCATCGAGCAGCAGCACCGCGTCGAAGTTGGTCTCGGCCTCGAAGAGCTTGACGTAGTATCGCCCGGTGCGGCCGTAGACCCGCCAGTCGAGGTGGCGGGGATTGTCGCCGGGGACGTACTGGCGATGGTGCACGAACTCGGTAGAAAAACCCCGCAGCGGGCTCTTGTGCACGCCGACGCGGAGCCCTTCGACCACCTCGCGGGCCACCAGGTCCAGCGAGCCGATCTTCTGGATGATCTCCGGATCCAGGTACCGCAACTTATGACGTTCGTGTGTATCCATTTTGCGCTACTGGCACGGCCTAAAGACTTCGCCACAGAGATCACAGAGAACACGAAGAAGACTTTGTACTCGCTCTTGCTCTTTGTGGCCTCTGTGCCCTCTGTGGCAAGGTTGTTAAGTTACACCGCTGCCTTCTCATACAGGCGTTCGTCGGCCGGCACCGCCTGGAGCAGCTTGCGGACGATGTCGTCGGCGGTGAAGCCCTCCGACTGGGCCGCAAAGTTCAGGATGATGCGGTGACGCAGGACCGGCAGGGCGACGGCCTGGATGTCTTCGATCGACACGTGGTAGCGTCCGCGGAGCATGGCGCGGGCCTTGCCCGCCAGCACCAGGAAGATGCTCGCGCGCGGTCCGGCGCCATAGGTCAGCCACTGCTTGGCGAAGTCCATCGCCTCGTCGCCCTTGGGGCGCGTGCCGCGCACCAGGCGGGCGGCGTAGTGGAAGATGTGGTCGGCCACCGGCGCCCGCTGCACCAGACTCTGCAGCGACAGGATCTCTTCCTGGCTGACGATGGTGTCCAGCGTCATCTTGTGGCTACCGGAGATGCGTTTCATGATCTCGATTTCTTCGGCGTAGCTGGGGTAGTCGACGAAGATGTTGAAGAAGAAGCGGTCGAGCTGGGCCTCGGGCAGCGGGTACGTGCCTTCCTGCTCGATGGGGTTCTGCGTGGCCAATACAAAAAACGGATCGTCCAGGCGGAAGTCTTCGCCGCCGACGGAGACTTTCTTCTCCTGCATGGCCTCCAGCAGCGCTGCCTGCGTCTTGGGCGGCGTGCGGTTGATTTCGTCGGCCAGGATGATGTTGGCGAAGACCGGGCCCTTGGAGAACATGAACCGCCGCTTGCCGGTCTCCGGGTCGTCCTGGAGAATTTCCGTGCCGGTGATGTCCGAGGGCATCAAGTCAGGCGTGAACTGGATGCGCTTGAACGACAGCGACAGGCACTGGGCCAGCGAACTGACCAGCAGCGTCTTGGCCAGGCCCGGAACGCCCACCAGCAGGCAGTGCCCGCGGGCGAAGATCGAGATCATCATCTCGTCGATCACCTGGTCCATCCCGACGATGATCTTGCGCAGCTCTTCGAGAATGCGGCCGTGGGCTACGCCCAGCCGTTCCACCGCTTTCACGTCATCTTGACTCATTGCCGGTTGCTTGCTGCTCTCGGTCGCCATGAAAAGCTCCTTAAGGGGGCGTCCACTGCCGGAGTGTTACACCTCGCTGGCTCGCCCGGATTGCCTCCTATCTTCAACTTGCCGCCCAAGGCGGAGTTTCTGGAAAAATGAAAAATCCGGTTTGCCCCCGGTCGAGCATGTCCGATTCGCGCGCGCAGGGCAAACCACCCCTTGGGCCATGGCGAACCCACACCGCCTTGGGAAAACAAAGTCCCCCTTGTTTTTCCGCCCGATAGCTCTTATCTCTGTGCCCTCTGTGTCTCTGTGGTATGTTTTTTTGTTCTCTGGAAGGAAGCATTCCCGTGGCCAAACAGACACCTGTTAAGGAAAGCCCCGCCGTCGTCGCCAGCCGCAAACGCCGCATGAAGTGGTGGAACGACGCTCGCCTGGGCATGTTCATCCACTACGGCCTGTACTCCCAGCTCGGGCGCGGCGAGTGGGTCATGAATCGCGAACGCATCCCCGCCGAGCAGTATCAGAAGCTCGCCGACACCTTCGCCCCCAAACCCCGCTGCCCGCGGGAGTGGGCTGCCCTGGCCAAGAAAGCCGGCATGAAGTACATGGTCATGACGACCAAGCACCACGAGGGCTTCTGCCTCTGGGACAGCAAGCAGACCGACTTCAACTCCGTCCAGCGCGGGCCCCATCGCGACATCGTCCGCGAGTACGTCGACGCCTGCCGCGAGTACGGACTGAAGATCGGCTTCTACTACTCGCTGATGGATTGGCATCACCCTGACGGCGCCAACTGCTATCATGACGCCGCCGCGGGGCGGCGCTTCCTGGATTACACGCAAAGCCTCGTGCGCGAGCTGATGAGCAACTACGGCAAGGTCGACATCCTCTGGTACGACCTGGCCTGGCCCTTTGGCTCGGCTGCGGCCTGGGAAGCGGACAAGATGAACGCAATCGCGCGCCGCCTCCAGCCGCACATCATTATTAACAACCGCTCGTACGCCCCGGAAGATTTCGGCACGCCCGAGGGCCACGTGACCGCCGAAGCCGTAGGCCGCGCGTGGGAGTCGTGCATGATCATCAACAGCGGCTGGTGGGGCTACGTGCCCCTGCCCGCCGATGAGTGGCTCACGCCCCAAGCCATCGTCCGCCTGCTCAACCAGGCCGTCGCAGGGGCGGGCAACCTGCTGATCAACATCGGCCCCATGGCCGACGGGTCCGTGCCCCCCGAGGCCGCCGACCGCCTGACCAAACTGGGCAAGTGGCTGGGCGTCTACGGCGAGGCCGTTTATGGTAAGCTCGACCGCGTCGAGCGGATGGACGGGATGTCGTGCGGGCTCTGGAGCCGCCGCGGCAACACGATGTACGCCTGGATCACGCGCTGGCCGGGGCGCGAGCTGGCCATCGGCGGGCTCAAGACCAAGGTCAAGGCCGCCACCTGCGTCGCCACGGGCAAGAAGCTGCCGTTTGAGCAGACGAGCGACCGGCTCGTGATCAGCGGCCTGCCCGCCAAATGCCCCGACCGCTGGTGCAACACGGCCCTGATCAAACTCGACTTCGCCGGCAAACCCGTCCAGTTCCTCGGCGCCGGCCTGGTCGACATCGGTGTCTGAAAAACGTTACGTCCACGAATGTCACGAATGACACGAATGGAAGAATGGGATAAACCACAGAGGCACAGAGAAAACGGAGAACACCCTCGTTGTTTTTTTGACGAACGTCTTGCTTTATTACTCTGTGCCCTCTGTGCCTCTGTGGTAAGTTTCTCCCCATTCGTCTCATTCGTGACATTCGTGTTCTCTTTAGGATGAAGGAAGACCCATGGCCAAGCAGGTGCAAGTTAAAGAAAGCAAAGCCGTCATCGCCGATCGTCAGCGGCGGCTGAAATGGTGGCGCGAGGCGCGGTTCGGGATGTTCATCCATTACGGCCTCTACGCCCAGATGGGGCGCGGCGAATGGGTCATGAACCGCGAACGCATCCCAGCGGCCGAGTACGACGCCTTGGCCGACACCTTCGCCCCCAAACGCGGCTGTGCGGATGAATGGGCCGCGGCCGCCAAGGCCGCCAACATGAAGTACGTCGTGCTGACGACCAAGCACCACGAGGGGTTCTGCCTGTGGGACACCCAGCAGACCGACTTCAACTCGGTCAAGCGAGGCCCGCACCGCGACATCGTGGCCGAGTACGTCGCCGCCTGCCGCAAGGCCGGCCTGCGCGTCGGGCTGTATTACTCGCTGATGGACTGGCGCCACGCCGACGGCGCCAAGGCGTACAACAACGAAAAGGCCCGCCAGCGCCTCGTCGACTTCACGCACAACTGTGTGCGCGAACTGATGACCAATTACGGCAAGATCGACGTGCTGTGGTACGACGTCATGTGGCCGCTGAAGACCGCCGACCGCTGGCGGGCGAGCGAGCTCAATGCCATGGCGCGCAAGCTGCAGCCGGATATCCTCATCAACAATCGCACCGGCCTGCCCGAGGACTTCTGCACGCCCGAGGGGCACATCAAGCCCGAGGAAGGCAAGGCGTGGGAGTCGTGCATGACGTTCAACGGCTCGTGGGGCTACGTGCCGATGGCGCCGGAGGAATGGCTTTCGCCCAAGAAGGTGCTCGAGATGCTCCGCCAGTGCGCCAACGGCGGGGGCAACCTGCTGCTGAACATCGGTCCCGAGGGCGACGGCACCGTGCCGGCGCTGGCGATCGATCGGATGACGCGCGTGGGCAAGTGGCTGCGCCAGTACGGCGAGGCCGTCTACGGGCAGTTCGACCCGATCAAGGAGCTCGAAGGCTGGGCGGGCATCGGCTGGTGGTCGCGCCGCGGCAACACGTGCTACTACTGGATCACGGCAGTGTGGCCGGGCCAATCGTTCAGTATCGGCGGGCTGCTGACCAAGGTCAAATCGGTCAAGCTCATGCCCACCGACAAGCCGCTGCCCTTCACGCAGACCAAGGACCGCCTGCTGATCCAGGGCCTGCCCAAAACCTGCCCCGACAAGAGCTGCGACGTGGGCATGCTGAAAATCGAATTCGCCGGCGAACCCAAACAGCGCCTCGGCGAAGGCACTGTGTATTACAAGGCTTACTGAGACTAAAGAGAACACGCATGGCACGAATGAGACGAATGGGATAAAGAACAGAAATGGGCCACAGAGACACAGAGCTCACAGAGAAAAGCAGAACCGCAGTGGTAAAGGAAATAAGAACAACCTCTTCTCTGTGTTCTCTGTGTCTCTGTGGCCCAATCTTGTTTCTTCCCCATTCGTCCATTCGTGACATTCGTGTTCTCCCCGGAGCGCAGAATGGCTAAGAAAAAGAAGTCAACCGGAGCGGCGGATCAGCAGCATGCGGTCATCGGCAATGCCGAGGGAACGACCGCGGCGACCTATCAGCGCACGACGCACCCTGACGCGCAGTGGTTCGCCAATGCGGGCTTGGGGCTGTTCCTGCACTGGGGCATCTCCACGGTGCATGGCAAGGGCGACTTGTCCTGGGCCATGATGCAGGACACCCCTTGGGACCGCCACGTCAACGGCGAGAACCATTTGCCTCCGCTGGAATACTGGAAGCTGGCCGAGCGGTTCAACCCGTCCAAGTACGAGCCGGAAAAGTGGCTCGCCCCCGCTGCGGCCGCCGGCTTCACCTACGCCGTGCTGACCTCGCGACACCACGACGGGTACGCGCTGTGGCCGACGAAGCATGGCGAGTTCTCGACAGCCACCCACATGGGCGGGCGCGACCTGATCCGCCCGTACGTCGAGGCCTGCCGCCGCACAGGGCTCAAGGCCGGCATCTACTATTCGCCGCCGGACTGGTACTACCGCCGCAAGTTCATGTCGTTCCACGCCACGAACCTCTGCGACTACCACGAAGGCATGGAAGCCACCGGGCAGGACTGGAAGATGTGCAAGCTGCCAGCCAAGCCCGAGGGCTTCGAGGACCGCTACGTGCAGCAGGTGCACGACCAGCTCGTCGAGCTACTCAGCGACTATGGCAAGATCGACGTGCTCTGGTTCGACGGCGGGCCGGCCTGCATCACGACGGAAGAGATCCACAAGCTTCAGCCGGGAATCGTGGTGAACCCCCGCGCGCACGGCTTCGGCGATTTCTCCACCGCCGAGGGCGGCGACCCGGGCTCCCGCCCCACGGGCTGGTGGGAACGCTGCGACCTGTGGAGCCGCGGCGGCTGGGCGCACACGTGCTATCCGTATTTCTCGACCAGCCGCATCCTCTCGATCCTCGCCCGCACGCGGGCTTGGGGCGGCAACCTGCTGATCAACGCCGGCCCCACCGCCGACGGCAACATGCCCCCGCAGTACTTCGAGAAGCTCGGCGAACTGACCGGCTGGCTCACCCACAGCGGCGAGAGCGTGCTGGGCACAACCCCGGGCTGCTGGCCGGACAAGGCCACCGTCCCTGTCACCACCCGCGGCGACACGTGGTACATGCACTACATCGACCCCGGCGTCGACGGCGCGACCATCGAGGGCATCACCAAGCCCGAGTCGATCAAGCTCCTGCGCACCGGGAACGACATGCCCTACACCAACTACGACAACGGCCGCCTGCGCGTGACGATCCCAATGGACCTGCGCACGGAGTTGGATGACGTAGTAGTCCTGCGGGGCGTAAAGACGCTGTAATATGGAGTGCGGCAGCCTTAGCTGCCGCTTTGGAAGTTGTTGGGCCAAAACCGACGACGAGGACGAGGACGACGACGAGAACGGGACCTGCGCACCGAGCTCGACGACGTGGTAGCCCTGTATGGGGTAAAGACGCTGTCGTGATTCTTGTTAGCGGCGGAGCTTGCTCCGCGCGTTCGCCGCAAAGCGTCCATCCTGTCTTGCCCGAAGATCGGGGAAACAACCGCGTCGAGCAAGCTCGACCGCTAACGTTGCGCGCCGGGCGGTATCTCCGTTTCTTCGATGATCTCAACGCCGCTGATCAGCGGCGTTCCGGTCCGCGGCGTCAGGTCGATCTTCAGCTTGTCTCGGACCTCGATGGACTTGAACTCCTTAGTCACGCTGCGGAACGCGCCGCCGGATTCCTTCGTCACGTCAAAACTCTCCAGCACCTTCTTGCCCTGAATCGCCACGTCGAAAACACGCTGCCCGGTCTCGCCTTTCAACTCGGCAAAGACCAACCGCACGGTGTACTTCGGCGGCGCGGGCAACTCGCGCCTGGTGGTGATCAGCAGGCGCGGGGCCAGCGACTTCTCGGCCGCGGCGCCCCAGACCTCGCGTGAACCCTTGCCGCTGATGTTCAGCATGATTCCCGCACCCTTTTTGCCAGGCAGGTCTTGCAGCAGCGGCGTCAAATCGCTCGATCGTTGCAGCAGGCCGTCCATGTTCGGGCTTACCCATGCCGGAACGGTCCACTTCACTGAAGGACCGGCGCCGCCGGAATGAATCGCCAGTTCGGCCGGCGGGTCTTTGGGCGTGCCGCCGCGCGTGGAGGCAAACTGCACATACGCACCTATGATTTTTTCATCCGCCGGAAGATGGATTGCCTCAAATCGCAGCGCGACAGACTCTGCACCCAACGACAGTTTCTCGGCCTTGTCCGCGGCCAGCGGATAAATTCGCGTGCGCGTGCCGGCCATCAGGTCGATCTCGATGCTCCGAACATCTTCAACGCACGATGATGCCGCGAACGCCAAATCGCCCGTCACGGCTGACTCGTGGCGGCGGTGCGTCTGCGGAGCCTTGCCGTCGGCAGTCACAACGCTGATGGGCACGTCATAGGACGAGCCCCCCACTACCGGCCAGTCGAGCCATAGCGTGCCATCGCTGCTGACGCGGTCGCCGGGGGCGCCGAAGTTGATCCCGACTCGCTTCACCTGGTCGCGCAGGGCCATGGGCTCGAACTGCGTGAAGTCGTAGTAATTCAGCGCGCCGTAGTTGGCGGTCCACTGCTCCATCGCCACGTCCGGGGCGTGCACCATCGCCAGCGAGGCCTGGTTCTGGTACACGCACGAACAGCCGCGCGTGTAGTCGGGGGCGCTGAGCACGCCGTCGGCGGCCACGAGGTTGGACGTGCATCCGCTGCGGAAGCCGCCAAAGTTGCCCGTGCCGCTGCGCGTGGTCAGGTCGTAGTACCCGCCCGTTGCCGAGCGGAACGTCATCAGGCTCTCGCTCGCCACGGCGTAATTGCAGCCGTAGCTGCGGCTGATGAGCCAGGGCTCGCGCTGGCCGCTGATCGGGTTGGGCAACTGCACTTCCTTGCCGTCGAGCAGGCCGATCGCCCCGGCGGTCTTGGCATAGAAGCGGCCGTTGGTGAGGATGGTGTCGCCGCGCAGGATCACCGGGCCCATGTAGCGCCGGTCGAGATTCTTCCACAGCACGCCGCCGTCTTTGCCGCGGTAGGCGACCATGCCCGCGTTGCCGCGGTCGCCCATCGCACGCGCGCCGTTGAAGTCGGCCGCCTGTAGCAGCACGTCGTGCGCGGCAGAATACGACAACCACGAACCGAAGATGTCGCCCTTGGCCTGCCAGAGTTCCTTGCCGCTGCGGGCGTCGAAGGCCGCGATGCGATACTCGACGCTCTCCTTGCGGCCGCGACGTGACAACGCCGCGGCAACCTCGCCCGGCAGCTTGTCCAGGCAGTAAATCCGCGCGTTGCCGGCCACGATGCCGTTATGGATGAAACTGCTGGCGGCGATGGTTTTCCAGAGCACCTTGCCGTCGGCGGCGCGAAAGACGACCAGTCCGCGGCTGGCCGATTTGTCCATCGGGGCGTTGTACGTGTTCCAGAGCGGCTTAGTCTCGCCCGCGCGGGCCAGCAGCGCCGAGTAATCTGCAAAGCCCTGCCCGCCGATAAGCAGGCCATCGTAGAGGCCGATGAATCCCCAATCTACGGCCTTGCCGTCGTGGGCCTTGGGCATCTCGATGGTGCGCGTGAGCTTGCCGTTGGCGGCGTCGAGCACGCGGCAGACACTGCCCAGCGCCAGGTACACTTCGCTGTCGGTGATGACGTAATTGGTCCCGCGCACATTGGCGCCCATCATGGCGCCCTGCCCGGTCGCGTCGGTATCATCCCAGTACAGCGCGTAGGCCGTTCTGGCGTCGGGGCCAAAATCGTACTCCCACAGGATCGTGCCGGTGTAGGCGTCGTAGCACGTCAGGCCGCCGACGCCCTCGATCACCACGCGCCCGCCGGCGACCTGCTCGGGCGGGCCGCGACCGTGCCGCGAGAGAATCCGCGCATTGGCAGGCCCGCCGAACCACAGCGGCGCCAGCGGCAACTTCACCAGCGAATCGGCCGACATCACGGTGTTGCCGGCGTCGGCGTACTGGCCCGTCCAGTCCCCGCTGCCTGCCAGCGGACCCTGGCGCGTGATCCATCGCTCGTCGGCTGCAAAGCCCCCCACGCACATCGCTCCGCCATACGGCCGTAGCGATTGATAGATCGCCCGGAACGTCTGCCCGTCGCGGTTGCGGACCGCGCCGGCGACAGCCTTGCCGGTGACGATCAGCGAGGCCACATACGGCGGTGCCCTGAACTCCTCGGGCCTGGCCTGCGCCACGGCGATGCGCCCGTACAGACCGGCCTCGTCGAGCCGCTTGCGAGCGGTGGCGACGACGCTCTCATCCGGATCGACGGCCACGATCTTCAAAGCCGACTCTCCGGCCAGGGCGGCCAGCAACTCGATGTCGTCGATGCCGAAGACCAATGCGAACCCCGCCGGCTGCGAGGTGCGAGCGAGAATTGCTTTTGCCGCCTCGATCTTCCCCGGCGACGGCGTCAGCGGGCGCGGCGAGACGGCAATCTCATGGCCGGGGGCGCCGGCGGGGCCAAATACCAACACCTGCCCTTCGAGCGTCACCGCCACCAGACGCCCGCCGCCTGCCAGCAGGCGCATAACCGTGCCGCTGACCGGCGCGGACCAGGAAATGCGCGGCTTGTCCTGGTCGCCGCCCGGCAAGTCGATCGCCACTATCTTGTCTTTGCCTGCTGCATAGAGGCGGTTGCCGGATTTGATCAGATCGCCCGCGGCGTCGGCTTCGATTTCCCATGGCCGCGGTCCGATGGCCTGCACGACCTGGCGCGCGGGCTTGTCGGCTTCGACCGCGCCGCCGTAGATGTAGATCGTGTCGCCATCGACGACGGGCTCGCCGTGGTACGCGGGGCCGGATTTGTGATCGGCCAGACTGATGGTCCGCACGCCGCGTTTGCTGGTGCGCGTCCAGGCGCGGGCGGCGTCGGCCATCACAAACGACCCGCCCCCGCCGGCCACCCCCGAGCCTTCGTAGTAGAGCATCTTTCCGTCGCGGCGGTCGAGGACGGCAGGGAGCGTCCGCCCGCCGGGCACCAGGAGCTTGTCGCCCGCCACGGTCAGGCCGCCCTGGGGCGCGACGCCGGCGAACGCGGCGGCCGCGTGACCCTGGAGCGTGTACATCGAGCCGGTGGTGTCGTTGACCCAGAGGGGCTTGCCCGTCTTTGCATCCAGGGCGTGGATGAACACGCCGACGAACGGCCAGATGCCGGCCGCATAGTAGACCTTGCCGTCGTGGACGACGGGCCCGCCACGGGCCGGCCACAGCGAGATCATCCGCCCGTTGCCGATGCACTTGCGGGCGCTGGGGCCGCCGCGGTGCCTCCACTTTTCCTTGCCGCTGGCGGCGTCGAGGCAGTAGAGCCAGCCGTCGTCGCTTGCAGCATATACCTTCCCGTCGGCAATGGCAGGCGGCAGGCGTACCGGGCCTTCGGTGTAGAAGGTCCAGGCTTCATTGCCGCCGGCCAACTCGATGGCGACGATCTTGTCGCAGTTGTTGAAGCTCAGGAACATCCGTCCGTCGGCGATGACCGGCTCGAAGATCTGGTCGTTGGTGATCAGGTCGTTGGTCAGCGCGTTGTCCCACGTCTGCACGCGCGGGGAGTACTGCCGCGCCCACTGCAGGTGCAGTTCAGCAGGCAGTTGCTCGGCGCCAACGCCACGATGTCCCGAGTCACCCCGCCACTGGGGCCAATCGGCCCCGGCGGCGGAGGCAGAGAGAATCAACAGGGTCGAAACGCATGAATAGAAAACGGGCTTCATCGGCGGCTCCAGCAGAAACCTTGCCACAGAGATCACAAAGCTCACAAAGAGTTCTTGTTGTTTCTTCTCTGTGCGCTTCGCGATCTCTGTGGCAAAGCTGTTTCCCCGATTCTACTGTCGCGCGAGCCGTTTGGGAAACTTGTCCGTCAGGCCAATGGCGCTGGTGTCGATGGACTTGATCCCGATCTTCAGCGCCGGCGAGTCGGCCTTGAGGCTGTAATCGCGATCAGCCGCGTTGGTGAACTTGGGATCCTCGGTGATGCTGGCGGCGCCTTTAACGGCTGGGAACGCCGGCCCACGCCCCATATTGTGCAGGCCGCCCTTGGGGTTGAAGTACACGTTGTTGTCGCAGGTCTTGAAGCGGTTGGACTGCCAGTCGTCGAAGTCGAAGACGGCCGCCCCGCCATTTTCCAGGTAGAAGATGTTGTGCGTGATGACCTGGTCGTAGGAGGCCTCGGAGGACTTGCTCCGCAGCGCCGCCCGCACGCCAGGCCCGGCCACCAGCACGTTGTTGACGATGCGGTTGCCGATGCCCTTGGCGCAGATGGCCGCACCGATGCGCGACCCGGCCACATTG
Organism: Phycisphaerae bacterium; assembly: GCA_039683615.1. Taxonomy (GTDB): domain Bacteria; phylum Planctomycetota; class Phycisphaerae; order SM23-33; family SM23-33; genus JAJFUU01. The sequence continues at coordinate 52,905 of JBDKRA010000018.1, read as the reverse complement.
TAGATGATGTTGTTGGTGACGGTCGAATCGTCGGTAGCGTCGTCGAGGTAGATGCCGAACTGGATCCCTCCACCGGTGCCGCTGTTGTGGATGAGATTGTGGTCGTACACGTTACCCTTGCCCGGGCCCCAGCTCTCGATGGCCCCGCAGTCGTCGCTGTCCTGGCAGACGTGGTGGATGTGGTTGTACGCGATGGTGTTGTTGCGGGCATGCAGGTGCTCGTAGTCGCGTCGCTTGGTCTTGCGGGTCGAGAACGCTTTGACGCTGGCGCCGTAGCGGGCAAAGTCGTGAATGTGGTTGTGTTCAACGCGGTTGTGCCCGCTGAAGTAAATCTGCACGCCCGCCCCCTGCGTGAAAATCTGCCCGCCGTGGTGCAGGTGGCAGTTCTCGATCACGTTGGCCGTGCTGACCTCCGTCGCCGTCATCCCTTCGCCGGTGAGGCCTATGCAATCGCGCCCGACGTTGCGGATCTCGCTGTCGGCGATCGTGATGCCGCGGTTGACGCCCTTGACCCACACCCCGCGCTCCCACGTGTTTTCGATGCGACAGCCGCGAATCGAGCAGTCTTGCGCGTCGGCCACAAAAACGGCGTCCTCATTGGCCAGCATCAGGTCCAGGTTCGCAAAGTGCACGTTGCGCACCGGCTTGTCTTTGCCGCCCTTGATCAGCACGACGTTGTCTGCCGTGGCGATCTCGTACAGCTTGCCCTCGGGCGCGCCCTTAGTCGGCTGGACATAGAACTTGCCTTCGACGCCGGCGGCGACGCATTCGCCGGGGGCATCGAGCAGCGGCAGAGCGTTCATCACGTAGAAGCGGTTGTTCCGCTTGATCGGTCCGACATCCTTGGTCATCACTACCTGCCCGGGCCCGCCGGAGGCAAAGCCCGTGGTGCGGCAGTCCCAGCCCCAGTCCGGCCAGACGGCCACGACCGCATCGGGAGCTTTGACGCCCGCGAGCATCTTGTACGCGTCGCCGCCGTAGTTGATGCTCGCGCCGCGCCCGCCGCTGGCGCGGCTGTACCCCGTATTCGGTTCGCGCGCCAGCGTCAGCCGCACGCCGTCTTCCTGCGCCACCAGGCTCTTGGCCCCTTGCGGCATAGATGCGACGTAGATACCGTCCTTGTGCTGCTTGAGGCCCTGTATCTTTGCCCCGCCGATGAGCACCGGCGCCTTGTCGCCCAAGCCTATGTAACTGATGCTGAACTTCTCGCTGCCGCTGTCCTGCGGCTCGATCACGAGTCCTTGCGGCAGGTAATACCGCCCCGGCGCGATCAGCACCGTGACGTTATCCTTGAGCCCCGCGGCCACAAGCTTGCGCACCGCGTCGCGCGCGGCCGTGACCGTCGCCAGCGGCTTGGCCTTGGAACCGTCGTTAGCGTCGTTGCCGTCGGGGGCGACATAGATTTCGGCAGCCTTGGCGCAGAGGCACGGGGCAATGAGGGCGATCAGGGCGCTGGCAAAGAATGTCTTCAGCATTACGGGCTCCAAAGTTCACGCACCAGCAGATGTCGTGATGTAGGTTCAACCCCGGATGCGGCCCTTAGGGCCGCTGGCAAGTCAGCCCAGGCCGGAGCCCGAAGGGCGCCGGCCTGGGGCAAGGTCAGCAACAAGAGCGAAGCCCTGTAAGGGCGCCACAAAGAATCTGCGGGTATCTTTGCGACGCCCTTACAGGGCTTGAAATATCGAACAACCTTAACCCAGGGCGGCGCAGCTCGCTGTGCTCGCCGCTCTGCCCTGGGCTGACTTGCCAGCGGCCTTTCAGGCCGCAAAAACGAACTACTTCTTGCGCCGATGTTTGGCCGAGACCTTTTCGGCGTCTTTCAGGAACGCGTCGGCGGATTCCTTGCTGTCGAAACCACCGGTGCTCAGCCAGAGGCCCTCGGGGCCGAACTCTTCGATCAGCTCCAGGCACTGCTTGGGGCTGTCGGCCCAGAGTTCCATGCTCTTGCCGGCCGCGTGGATGCGGCGGTAGACGTCCATCCACTTGCTGCCGGGACCGTTGCCGGCGCCGTAGACCCACTGCACGCTGTTGAGCTCGGGGCATTCCAGCAGCAGGTCGAGGAACTTCAGCGCGTTGGGGCCATCCAGGTGGAAGTGGCTGCGCGACAGGGCCTTGATCTCTTTTTCGACGAACGGCCAGATGCGGGCCTTACCCATCTCCAGCGACGTCATGCACCAGAAGTCGCAGCTTGGGATATACCCGCGTCCTTCGTGGTACGCCGGGCACCAGGTGGCCGAGCCGTAACCGGCGGCTTTGCTGCGGGCCCAGCAGCGGTCGAAGCATTCCAGATAGCACGCGACGGCCTTCTCGCACGCCTTGTCGAGCAGCTCGGGGCAGTCGATCAGGTCCATGCACAGGTGCTGCGGGTCGCGCAGCGCCGCCAGAATGTCGTAGTTGCCGTGCAGGTCGGTGATGCCGACGACGAACTTGCCATCGGAGACTTTGATGGCGTAGTCGGCCATCCGCTCCATGGCCTTCCAGATGGGATTCTCGAAGTCCAGCGGCTTGTCGATGATCGTCTGCCAGTCCTCGGGCTTTTTCACGATCGGGATCGACCAGGTCGTCCAATCGCCGAACTGCACGTCGACGCCGAAGGGCACAGCCGCAATCTCGGGGCCCATGTTCGGCCAGAACAGCGGATACGAGTCGCCGAAGAACTCCAGCCCCTCGAGCCCGGCCGTGGCGGAGTCGACGTGATACTCGACATCGAACCATCGCTCCTTGTCGCTGGCGAAAGTCTTCTTGGGCGGCTGGGGCGCTTCGTACACGCGGCGACACCCGCACATGATCGGCGGGCGATCGATGATCTCCTGATGCCACCAGGCCTCAAAGCGGTCGACGGTCTTTCCGAAATCGGGTTTGTATTTCAGTTCGCGAATCACGATCTTTCCTTTGAAAGAAACTTACCACGAATGTCACGAATAGACGAATGGGGCAAAAACAAAGGCATGAGAGCAGGCGTATTTCTTGTTGTTTCGCGTATTAGTTCATTCGTGTCATTCGTGTTCTCTTGGAGACTAATCCAACTCTTCCAGCGTTTTCAACACCACCGGAATCTGCTCTTTCCACGTGCGAGGCATGTCTTCGCTGACTTCGAACGCCAGGCCTTTCTTGCCGGCGCGGTTGCGCTTGTCGACGACGGCCGCGGCCAGCTCGTCGCGGGTCTTGTAGTAGAGGCCGACGTTGATGTTGCCCAGGAAGGCCTTGTTGGGCCAGAGGCGGCGGCAGTCTTCGTACATCATGTCGCCCTCAGGCGGCTCGGTGAGCGACTCCATGATGTCCATCGGCGCCGCGGCGATCTCGTTGCGGATGCAGTTGACCTCGCCGTCGTAATGCACGGCCGCCAGTTTGCCGGCGGCGTGATACAGCGGGAAGCAGTCGTTGTAGATGCCGACCATGAAGTCGCTGTATCGCTTGGGGCCGATCATTCCGATGGTGAGATTCTCGACGTAGGAGATGATCTTGCCCGGGCCGGCGGCCATGATCTCGGCGCGTTTGCGATGGAGCTTCTTCATGGCCTCGTACAAGTCGAGCAGTTCGGGCACTTCCATGGCGATGTCCATGCAGAAGCGTTCCGTGCCCGCGATGTCGATGTTGATCTCCATGATCGGCGTGCGCCCCGCGCCTACAATCGGCAGGCCGCGCTGGCCGAGCCTCTCTTCCATCGCCAGGTAGCCTTCGTAGCTGGGGAAGACCTCGGTGTGCTCGACCATCCACTGCCAGACCTTGTAGTCGGCGGGCTGCTTGATCCAGTCTTCATAATGCCAGCCGTTCTTGCTGGCCTTGCGAAGCTCGCCCACGGGCGTCTTGAGCTTGTGGATGTAGTAAGTGTCGTTGCCCTCTTTCTTCTGCTCGTTGGACCACTCGATGCCTTCCGACCTGGCCCCGACGGTCCCGCCGCCGACGATCAGCCCCAGGCCCATGTCGACCAGCCGCTTGGCGTCGTCGCTGAGATTGTTCGTGTCGCCCAGGAACCAGCCGTAGATGCCCAGCGGCGTCTTGTCCGGCGTGCCGCCGGCCATGGCGGTTTCGAGTCTCTCGCGCACGGTGCTCATAATGAGTGATCCTGGAACAAGGGCTTAACCACATTGGGAGTAGTGGTGAGTGGTGAGTTGTGAGTGGTGAGTGGTGAGTGTTCGCTTCTCTTTCTCACCACTCACCACCCACCACTCGCCACTTTTCTCACTTCTTCTTTGCCTTGGCCAAGGCGGCGGCGCGGTCGCCGGCGGCTTTGTCGCTGGCGGCGGCGCGTTTGCGGGAGGCCTCGGCGTTCTTCTTCATCTCGGCCACGCTCTTGGTGCGGATGCGAGCGGCGCCTTGGCCCTTGTACCAGGCGAGTTTCTTCTCGCTAGCGAAGCGCTTCTTCGCCGCGGGAATGGCCTTGCGGTAGTTGGGCAGCCACTGGGCCATCCGGATCAGGCACTCGTCGGTCATCTGCGAGATCTCGTTGGGGTCGAGCACCGCGCCGGTCAGCGGGTCCATCATCATCGCCTGCTTGAGCAGGTCCACGTCGCCGTGCACGGCCGCTTCGACCGCCAGGCGCTGCACGTTGATCGAGGCGTCGCAGACGGCGGCGCAGCCCAGCGGCAGATCGCCCACCTGCGGAATGCTCACGCCGTTGCGATCGACGTAGCCGGGGACCTCGACGATCGCGTCGTCGGGCAGGTTGGTGATGCAGCCGTCGTTGACGACGTTGAAGTGCCCGCGGTAGCAGCGGCCGGTCTCGAGGCCTTCGATGATGTAGCTGCCGTGCTCGTGCCCGCGATGCTCGGGCTTGATGGGGTTCTCGCCCTTGAGCCACTGCGGGAAGTCGGTATTGAACCAGTTGCGGCCTTCGGTGCAAACGCGCAGGTAGCCGCCGGTCTCGCCGTTGATCCAGCTATTGAGGTTGATCCAGTTCTTGATGTCTTTCATCCGCTTGCGGTACCACGGCACGTACTCGCTGAGGTGGCCGTTGCTCTCGGTGGAGTAGTAGCCGAACCGCTTGAGCATGTCGATGCGGACCTTCTCGCTATCCTTGAACGCCGGATGATTCTGGAAGCCTTCCAGCAGGCGGTCGCACCAGTCCTCGCCCTTGTAGATCACCTGGATGTACCAGGTCTGGTGATTGATGCCGGCACAGATGATGTCGACTTCCTTGGTCGTGACCTTCTGGTAGCCCTTGGACTCGGGCTTCTTGCCCTTATTGATAATGAACTCGATCACCGCGGTGATCTGCCAGTGCCCGCCCATGACGCCGTGGCACAGGCCGATCGTCGGCACCATGCCGTGGTGGTTGGCCGCCCAGGTGTTCATCGCGTTGGGGTTGGCGTAGTTGAGGAACAGGGCATTGGGCTGGGCCACCTCGCGGATGTCGCGGCAGAAGTCCAGGATGCAGGGGATATTCCGCTGCCCGTACATGATGCCGCCGGCGGCCAGCGTGTCGCCGACGCACTGGTCGACGCCGTACTTGAGCGGGATGTCGATGTCGAGCTTGAAGGCTTCCAGCCCGCCGATGCGCGTGCAGTTGATGACGTAGTCAGCGCCTTCGAGGGCCTTGCGGCGATTGGTGGTGGCGACGATCTTGGCCGGCAGCTTGCTGACGGCGATGTCCTTCTCGCAGAGCTGCTTGACCATGTCGAGGTTGCGGGCGTTGATGTCGGTAAAGCCGAACTGCGTGTCGGCCAGCTCGGGCACGGCCAGGATGTCGCGCATGATGCCGCGGGTGAAGCCGACGCTGCCTGCGCCGATGAATGCCACCTTGATTGCCATGAGACCATTCTCCAAAAGAGGTCTGAAAGTTCCGGAAGAATCCACGCTTCTAATCGCGCGGGCGGGGGGTGTCAAGCGCATTCGCGCCGGCTTGCACCCTCTCGCATCCAGACAACTGACCACAGAGGCACAGAGAAAACGAGGGGAGAACGAAGATGCTCGACCGCAAAGATCGCAAGACACGTAAAGGAACTATTTGGTGAAACAACCAGGGGACACGGCGGCTGAAGAACGGCCGCCATGCCATGGCACCCGGTTATCATCATTCCGTCATTCCGATTTCGGGGCCAGGGGTTGGCCGCGTTTGTCGCGGTAGGCCTGGAGGAACTGCGGGGCGGGGAAGGCCTGGTCGAAGGATTCGCCGGCGACTTTGCACTGGCGGGACAGGTACGGCGCGACCATGTCATAGACCATCAGCACCGGTCCGGGATCGTCGGCGCTGCGCGAGGGCCAACGCTCGGCGATGGCCGCGTAGAGTTTTATCCTCGCTGACAGGGGCAGTTCGTATCCCTGGGCGCGGGGATCGACCAGCAGGTCGCGCAGCTGCGCAGCCAGCGGGGTCTTGAACTGCTCCCAGCCTTTCATGTCGCGTTTGGAGAGGCGCTTGGCGGCCTCTTGGTAGACTCCCGCCGCATAGGCCATGTAGCGGTTGTACCCGGCGCGGTCATCGAGCGCCAGGCACACCAGGGCCGACTGGATAGACGCGGTCAACTGCTGGCTGACGCGCAGGGGGATGATGTTCTTGTCCTGGACGAGCTTGGCGAAGAGGAATTCCTCGAGTGTTCCGTTCCATTCGGGTTCGGCGGGCTTGTAGTTGGCCCGCACCCAGTCGAAGTACTGCTGGGCCTCGCCGACGAGCCCGCGGAACCAGAGCATCTGGATGGCCTGCGACAGGTAGTTGATGTGCCCGTCGCGGTGGAGGTTGTCCTTGTACGTCGGCAGCGGCGTGGTGCCCTTGGCCCTTTCGCCGGCCAGCCACGCCTGGATCAGCATGTCGTACTCCTGCTGCACGAGGGCGATATAGCGGCGGTCGGCGGAGAAATGTATCTTGGGCCAGTTGGGGTTGGCCGGGTCTTCCTCGTACGTCATGCGCCCGAACCAGGTCATGTCCTTGAGGCAGTAGGTGACCATTCGCGCCAGGGCCACCGAGTCGAAGGAGCTGTCGAACTTGTGCCCGCTGGCGCCCACGCCGTAGAGGGTCCAGTACAGGGCGTGCGAGGGGGCGACGCGCCAGTCGAGCGGGGCGTTGAACCGGATCATCAGCTCCATCATGAAGCGGCTGTCCATGTGGTGCTCGTTCCAGAGAATCTGCGCCCGCACGAACGCCAGCAGCGCCTTGCGGGCGTCGGCGTAGGCGGGGTCGTTGATCAGCTCGGCCAGGGCCTTGGTGCGGTCGTCCCCCGGCTCGACGCTCTGGTAGGCGCTGCGCGCGGTGGCGACGGCGTCGTCCTTCGACCAGGCGTTGTACGCCTGGAGCAGCGAGCGATCGATGGCCACGCCCAATGCCGCCAGTCGCGCGGCGTACTCGGCGGCCTGGGGCTGATGGTAGATCTTCAGCGGCGAGTTCTCGTCGGCCGGTCCGTGCAGCACCAGGGCGAGCTGATCGGCCTGGATGTATTTGTGGGCCTCGTCGGCGCGATGGAGGGGGTTGCGGTCGACCGGGGCGTTGGCGATGGGCATGAAGGCCTCGATGGCCGCGGTGGTCGAGGCCCCCGGCGGGCTGGCCAGCAGGTCCTGCATCATCTTGGCCAGGGCCTGCTTGTAGGCCCAGTGCATCTCGTCCATGTCGCCGCCGACTTTTTCGATGAAGGTCCAGGCCAACTGGTTGTACAGCAGGATGCTGGTGGGGTTGATCTCCAGCCCCTGGTCGCGCAGCAGCTTGATGCCGTTGTAGACCCACCGCCAGCGGTCCTCGCGGGTGTCGCAGGTGGCCGAGATGTTCCAGGCCATCTGCCAGGACTGGAACTTCCACACGCCGGGGAACTGCGGCGAGAGCTTGCAGATCAGGTCGGCCATCTGCATCGCGTCGTAATGCTTGCCCTCCTGGTGGAGGTCCTGCGAGCGGATCCAGAGGTAGTTCACCAGCGGCGCCCGCAGGCCGCCCGGCATCGCCATCAGCAACGCCACCGCCGGGTGCTGCGACGTGACCACGTCGGGTTCGACGGCATTGAGCCCCTGGGCGTTCATGCACAGGGGGTTCAGATTCCACTTGAAGTTGACGCCGACGGGCGTGAAATCCACGTTCACCGGGTGCGTCAAGGGAATGGCCGCCGCCACCGCCGCGGCGGCGATCAGCAGCGCGATGATCTGTTTTACGCGAGGCCCTTGGGGCATATCAGCACTCCGTCATACCTGCACGCGGGCCAGCTCGCGCTGGCGGAAGATCAGGCAGCCCAGGCACACCAGCAGCAGTGAGCGGAAGGCGCCCGTCGACACCGCCACCTGCGTGAAGAAGTCCCACGAGATCACTTTGCCCTCGGCCAGGAAGTCGCCGGGCGAGATGGCCGGCAGGTTGGGCAGCACCATGCTCATCAGCGCCAGCACGTAATGCCCCACCACGGCAAAGGCGTCGTGCGAATAGTACGTCATGTTGGTGGCGCTGGCCAGGAAGGGCATGAGCTGGGCCACGATGAACCCGGCCATGCCCGCCAAGGCAGCGACGGGGAAGGACAGGAAACTGCCCAGCATCAGCGCCATGGCGGCGACGAACACCGCCCGCACGACGATCATCGCCATGCCGCGGGCGAAGTTCCCTTCAAAGCTGCCCACGGGATAGAGCATCTGGAGGGTGTCGTGGCTGATCACCAGCGGTTTGCGCGAGGCGTTGATGAATTGCGCGGTAACCTTGCCCTCGTCGCTGACGACCGCGGCCGAGACCGTCAGCGTCTGGGTGCTGTACATCGGCAACTGCCGCGGGCGGCGCATTCCGTCGGCGACGGAAGTCTTGGGGTTGATGAGGACCCATTGGCCGAAGACCTGGTCCTCGGGCACGTTGTCGTTGACGATCTTCTGGATCTGATAGCGAAGCTGCAGCGTCGCCACGAGCGTCAGGGTGACGTCTTTGCCTTCACCCAGGGCCGCGACGGCCGGGAGGGCGGCGTCCTCTTCGTCGAAGAGCACGTCGACGAAATCGTTACCCGCGCGGTACATCTCGCCGGCGGCGTCGTTGACCTTCAGCGGGGCGCCCAGCCTGAGGCGCCCGACCACGGCGGGGGCGATCGTCAGTCGCACCAGCTTTCCTTTTTCGGCGCCCTGGCGGGTGGACTTCAGGGGCATTACGAATCGGACCCGGGCGGGGACCTGGCTCCGGCTGGCGGCGATATCGATGCCGCTGAACGAGACCTGCGTGAGCGTCCCGGGGGCGACGCGCTGCATCCGGTCGAGCTCGACGGCAATGGTCTTCTTGCGCTGCATCTGCTCGGCTTCGTCGCGGTCGCGGGCGTGCTCGGCCGATCCGGGGCTCAGGTACGCGGCGATCTCCCGCTCGTAGACGTCGGGGCGATTCTTCTTCATCGCCTTGATGGCGTCATCGGCGGCCTCCGCGGCCGCCAGCGGATCGGCCGCCACCCACTGGCGGGCGACGAAAACTTCCGTCTCAACGGCCTTGCGGTCGGCGTACGAGCCGCTACGGGCCTGCTGTCGCAGGTACTGCGCCAGTCCCCAGATCGACAGACCCGTCGCCGCGATCAGCAGCACGTTGAGCAGCACCAGGCCCAGCCAGCGCCCCACGAGGTATTCCCATCGCGCCACGGGCTTGGTCGCCAGCGTGAAGATCAGCTTGCGGTCCATGTCCTGCGACATGATCGTCGCGCCCAGGAACAGCGTCATCAGCGAGGTGACGAACGCCACCAGCGACGTCGAGTACGACAGGAACGTGTAGATGCGCCCGCCAGCCGTCCCGTCGCCCTGGATGTGGAACACCCCCGCCACCGACAGCACCAGCATGCCCGCCAGCAGGGCCGTCATCTTCATCCGCATCGCCTGCCTGAGCGTGCCCATCGCGACGGTTCGCACCGTGAAGGATGCCACAGCCGCCGCCAGGGCCCCCGCCGCGGCGATTATCTCCAGCACGTGGGCAAGCCCGCGCAGCGTCTGCACGGTTCGCGGCGGCAGCCCCGCGGCGTCGCCCAGCCCGACCGAGGCCAGAACGTCCAGCGCCCCCGTTACCAGCAGCACCGCTACGGCGATGAAGAACGCCAGCGACCGCCTGGAGGCGGCCGTGGCCGGGGGCAGAGCGTATTGCAGTGAAGGCGACTCCATGCGTCAGGCCTCGCCCTGATCCTTGCGGCCGTCGGTGCCGCCTAGAAGTTGATTGAGCACGTCGCGGTCAGCCTGGACAACCGGCGCGGGCTTGTCCTGCCGCGGGACCGGCGGCGGGGCCGCCGCCGGGGCGGGCGCGACGAGCGAATCGAGCACGTCCCGCTGGGGTTGGGGCACCGGCGGCGCGGCGACGGGCGCCTCCTGGGCCGGGGCCGGCTGGGCTGCCGTCAGAAGGTCTTCGATGACCGCCCGCCCGTCGAGGGGTTCCCGGTCCGGCTGGCGGAGGAACTCGGCCACCCCTCCGGTGGGCGCCGCCCCGCCGGTCTTGACGTTTCCGGCCTGGGCGTCGGCGACAATCTTGAGGAAGACCGATTCAAGCCGGTCCCGCGGGGCGGCGACCTCCTTGATGTCGCGCCCGTTCCTCTGGAGGACGGCCCGCACGGCGTCGAGGGTGGGTTGGTCGAGCTGGTCGGTGGTGATCTGCGTCAGCGAGGTCTGGGTCAGCAGGTCGCCCACCGCCCCCATGGCCCGCACGCGTCCGCCGTAGAGCACGCAGACGCGGTCGCAGACGTCCTCGACGTCGGCCAGCATGTGGCTCGAGAGCACCACCGTCTTGCCGCGGTCGACCAGGATGCGCACGAGGTCCTTGAAGTGCCGCGTGGCGTTGGGGTCCAGGCCGCTGGTGGGCTCGTCCAGGATCAGCAGGTCCGGGTCGTTGATCAGCGCCTGGGCCATGCCGATGAGGCGCTTCATGCCCTTGGAATATTCGCCGATGCGCCGGTACGCCACGGCCGACAGACCCACCATGTCCAGCAGCATGTTGATGCGCTGGAGGCGCTGGCGGCGCGGCTGGTGGAAGAGGCGCCCGTAGTAGTCGAGCGTCTCGCGGGCGTCGAGGAACGGGTAGAGGTACGTTTCCTCCGGCAGAAAACCGATGCGCTTCTTGATGCCTACATCGGTAGGCCGGTGGCCGAAGACGGCGATGCGCCCGCGCGTGGGGAACATCAGCCCCAGGGCCATCTTGATCGTCGTGCTCTTGCCCGAGCCGTTGGGCCCCAGCAGGCCGAACACTTCCTTGGGATAGATCTCGATGTCCAGGTCGGCCACGGCCGTGACTTTCTCGCGGCACCAGAAGTCGCGGAAGATCTTGGTCAGTCCTGCCGTGGCGATCACATGATGTCTGTCTTGGTCCATGGCGGTGCTCGGTCGTGTTAAGGAGCGGGCGTCAGGGCTTGGTCCTGCTTATTCTTGGCCGCATCGGCGGCGGCATCGCGGGCGGCCTTTTCAAGCTGGCGGCGGATGTCGTCGGGGGTCTGGACATAGAGGACCAGCGGGCGGTCGCTCTTGGGCACGTAGAACTTCATGGTCTGCGGGCCCTGAAGGATTTTTTCGCGCGTTTCGGCCCAGAGGCGCTGGAGGGTCAACTCCGGCGAGAGCTTGTACCCGGCGAGCTTGTTCTCGAACTCGGTGACGCGGGCCTTGACGTCGGTCTCGATGGCAGTGCGGGCCGAGGCGGCGCGCTGGAGGATGCGGCTGGCCTCGCCGCGCGTCCCGCTGCTGACGAGCACGCGGTCGATCTGCTCCAGCAGTGCTTCGGCTTCCTGAGGCTTCCTGGCCTCGATGGCCGCGATGTAGCGGTCGATCAGGGGCGCCGGCTGCGTGGTCGCGCCGCGGGTCGCCCGCTCGGTGATGCGGGACACGTCGACGAGCAACTGGGCGTTTTCACCCGCCGCGTCGGTGAGCATCTTCTCGGCCTGCGACTGGGCCTCGATGATCTTGCGGCTGGCCTCGTCCTTGGCCTTGGCGGCATTGTCCCAGGCGTCGAGGGTTCGGATCGGCCAGGAGATTTCGGACGTCAGGACGTTCTTGATCTCGATGGCCTTGTGGTCGAAGGCGGCCCCGAGGCGGCCGGCCAGGGCGGCAACGGTCTTGCCGGCGGGACCGGACTGCTTGACCAGCGCGTCGATCACCGGCGCCGTCTCATTGCTGCGCCCCTGCATCCACAGATCGACCACCTGCTGCAAGGTTGCCTCGGCCGCGGTCCGGGTGTCGGCGCTGGTCTTACCGGCAATGGCCGTCTTGAGTTCGTTCACGAGGCGGTCCACTTCGGCGCGGTCGACGGTCAGCACATTCATGCGGCGCTGGGCGTCTTCGGCGATCTCCTTTTCCAGTCCGGCGCGGTCTTCCTTGAAGCCCATGCCCGTCCGCGAGGCCATGGCCTTGACGGTAGCGGCGCAGACGATGTTGCGGAGGATCTCCGGGTTGAACGCCTGGCGCTTGCTCATCTCGGGCTCGGCCAGGTCCAGCGGCAGCGTCGCGCGGACGGCAATGGGGTCAGCCACCACGTACTTGCACGTCAGGCGGGCGTGGAGAAGGTTCTGGTCGCCGGTGAGCAGGGCGCCGTCGACGGCCGGGTCGAGCCCGGCGCTGCGCGATCGTCGCTGCGAGAGCGGCTTGCCGACCTCAGCGGGGTTTTCAAGGATGAAGAACTGGTCGTCGATCCTGACGGTTTCCTCGCGAATCGAAACCTTCTCGATCTCGCCGATGGGAAAGGGCCAGGTGATGGACAATCCTTCCGCAATCGCCGGCTCGATGGCCTTGCCGAAGACCTTCTTGATGCCGCGGTACTGCGGGTGGATGGTCGTGATGCCGCTGAAGACAAAATAGACCACCACGCAGACCATGACGAAGGTCAGCACGAGGAAGAACACCCGCAGCGCGTCGGCCAGGTGCTTCTGCCCGGCGTCGGCCGGTTCGTCGTGACAGCACGGACCTTCATGGTCGTGATGGTCGTGATCGTGATGATGGTGATGATGACCGAGCATGGCCTTGGTCCTCGGCGATTAAGGTTTGTTCTTCTCGATGCCGCCCTTGACGGCGGGCGGGACCGGAACCGGCGTGGGCGCCTCGGGCAGGGCCGGACCGCTGCCCAGGAACTTGATGCCCGGAACGAGCGAGCCGTCCAGCAGCACCACCGAGCGTCCCGACAGTTCCTTCTCCATCGACTTGAGCATTCGCAGGAACATGCTGAACTGCTCGTTTTCCTTGAACTTGGGATAGAGCTCCTTGGCCGCCAGGTAGCCCTCGGACTCGATGGAGTCGGCCTTCTTCTTGGCGAACTCGCCGATCATGCGGGCGGCCGAATCGGCCCGCTCGCGGATGGCGGTGGCGGTGGCTTCGCCCTGGTTGCGCAGGCGCTGCGCCTCGGCCTCGCGCTCCTGCTTCATCTTGCTGATAACGGCCGCGGTGACCGCCTCGGGCAGGGCCAGCGACTTGACGCCGACGGAGACGACCTGGACGCCGTAGTCGCTCTGGGCCTTTTCGGCCAAACGGTCGAGGATTTCCTTTTCGATCTCGGGCAGTTGCATCTTTCGCCCGTCGGTGTTGACGAACTCGGTGAGGGCGTGGCGGTTGACGACCTTGTCGGTGTCGCTGTTGAGCCAGTCGCGCAGCTTGTTCTGGGCCATCTCGACCTTGGAGACGGCGCGGAGGAACTTCACCGGGTCGCTGATACGCCAGACACAGTACGTCGTCACGACGATGTTCTGGTTGTCCGAGGTGGGCGTCTCGATGGTGGTGGCCTCGAGGGTGTACATCGTGGCGGGGTACTTCGTCAGGCTCTGGATGGGATAGGGCAGCTTGAACTTCAGCCCCCCGTCGGTGCGCCCGTTGATGGGCGCGGACGGTTCGCCAAAGGTCTTGACCAGCGCCCACTCGGTGTAGTCGACGGTGTAGGCCACAGTGCACAGCAGCAGGCTGCCCACGATCGCCAGGCCGATGATGATGATTGATGTTCGCTTGAGCATCTCGATATTCCTTACCGTTGAGGTCAGCGGAAGTTTGGTCCGAAGTCTAAGGTTTATTGCTATCCGGCTGTGCGTCGCGCAGGCGGGAGGTCACGTCGCTTTGCTGGTCGCTGTTGAGGCGGATCTCCAGGCGTTTGGGGTCCACCGCGATGACATACTTGAGCATGCCCGGAAGGGTCCGGTCGAGCATGTCCTGCCAGCGGTCCATCATGAACATCCGGGGGCTGGCCTGGTAGGCGGGCAGTTCCTTATAGAACGCCGCCAGGCGGCTTCGCTCGCTCATCTCCACTTCCCATCGCGTGGTCCTGGCGCGGGCGAGACTGGCGGCGACCTCGCCGCTGACTTCGCCCATGGCCTTGTCGGCCTCTTTGCCCGCCGCGGCCACGGCGCCGGCCAGGTCCACCGTCGGGCCCTCGCCGGAGACCGACTTGCGGATGGACCCCAGCAGCGCGAGGTAGGCCCGGTAGCTGTCGCGCAGGGTCAGTTTGTAGGGCTCGACCTGGCCCAGCAGCGCCTCGCCGGCGATCTCCTTGTCCATCGCGGCGATGTCATCGCTCACTTTGAAGATCAGCCCGTCCAGGTGCGCCAGGCGAGCGCCCAGGTCGCCGCTGCGGCCTGCAATGTCGCTGAGCTCCTCGTGCTTGCGGATCTTCAGCGCCAGCGCCAGCGCGTCGGCGGGGCTTCCGGCCACGCGAGACAGCGCCTGGTACGCCCAGGCCTGGGCGGCAAATCGCATCGCCGCCTCCTCGTGGGAGGCCTTGACGATCTTCTCGAACGACTCGGCCGCCTCGGAGACCGGGTGGACGGCCACGAACGTGACGGCCGTGATCTCCACGCCGACGTCGGTGGCCTGGCGGGTCAGCTCGTTCTGGATGCGTTTTTGAAGCTGCTCGGCGGCCTTGGCCTTGCCATAGGTCAGGATGGCTTCGGGCTGGTCGGGCAGTTCGGCGGGGCTGGTCAGCGTGGCTGTGGCGCAGTAGCGGGCGGTTTCCCGCTCGGCGACGTTCTCGATGACCTGCTGCACGTCGGCATAGCGGAAGCCGTACTTGTACGGGTCGGCGATCTTGTACTGCACCAGCGTGACGAGGCGGAAGACGTCCACCGGGGCGAGCTGGTCGGGGCCTTTGCCGCCCTGGGGACTGGCTCGCTGGCTTCGAGCGGCCAGCAGAAAATCACGTTCCTCGCGGTTCCAGTGCTTGTGCGGCTTGGTCCACAGCCGCATGCGCTTGCCGCTGGTCTGGTCGACGTCCTCGGGGCCCTGGATGTCGGGCTGGCCGCCTTTGAGCCCCAGGTAAATGCTGTGGACCTGTGCCATGTCGAACATGCGGACGGTCTCGACGGGCCAGGGCCACTTCAGGTGCGCCCCAGGCCCCAGCAGCGGCTGCTGCGCCTTGGGGGTGCCCCATCGCAGCACGACGCCTTTGTAGCCGTCGGGCATAATGACGATGGACGTCATGGCGATAAGCACCACCGCGGCAAAGATCAGCATCGGGATCAGCGCCTTGGCCAGCAGGCGGTAGAACCAGGTCTTGCTGACCTCGAAGCCAAACTGGTAGTTCAGCGTTTCGGCGATGGAATGCCCGACCTTCCTGGGCTCGGCCAGCAGCCCGCACAGCCGCGAATCGAAGCAGTACCGCCGCTCCTGACCGGCCACGTGCGGACGGTAGAAGTCCATCACCTGGCCTAGCAGCATTTCGGCGCCGAGCACGATCTGGACCGCCGCGATGACAATGGCCACCACCCAGTCGACCGAGTCGATCTCCTGCATCGACAGGAAGATCGCCACCAGCGCAGCGGCCAGGAACAGCACCACCGTCAGCAGCAGCGAGCCTCCGGCCCGCAGCAGGCGCCATTGAGGCATGGTGCCCAGTCCGATGCAGTACCAGCTGAACAGGAATGCGGCAAAGCCGGCAAAGCCGACCAGGAGCATGCCGACTCCCTCGCGACCGACCTCGATCGCCGGACGACCCAGCAGGCGCGGGAGCATGACCGCCCCGATCACCGCCAGGCACAGCCCCGCGAAGATCGTAAAGATGGGGACGACCCATCGCTCCATCGAGGCCAGGCGGGCAGCGGCCGGGCGCGCCTGTCCGGCGTCGGCGCCGTCGAAGATCGTCGCCGTCGCCCCGCCGCCGGCGGCAGGGGCCTGCAGTTCCTGGGCCTCCTGCCTCTCGAGCTGGCGGCAGTAGAACAGGATGATGACCGCCACCCACACCACCGCCAGCGGGCCGGTGGTCCAGAGCACCATCAGGCCTGACAGCGATCCGGTGGCCAGCCAGGTCGCCAGCGTCGCCGCGGCCACCGCGATGGTCACCATCAACCCCCAGATCGCCACGTTCTTGCCGCGTCGATTGACAATCATGCGTGTGAACCTCGTTCAGAAAACGCCATGGACACAGGCTTGCCGGCCTGTGCATGAACCGCCTGGAAAGGCTGTTCTGCGCCATGAGAGTAGACAAACTGACCGGGAACAGGCAAACTTAGGCGTCCGTGCCCCGTACTAGTCTTGCCGGCCGGACCCTGCTGTGCCAAGGTGAACCGATTATGGGAAAGCTCTGGGCGATCTGCAAAAACACGTTCGTTGAAACGATCCGCCAGCCGATCTACGGCGTGCTGGTGCTGGTGACGATGGCGGCGTTGCTGGCCCCGATGGGCATGGGCGCCTACACCCTGGAAACCAACTACGACGAGACCGACCAGAAGATGGTCGAGCAGTGGGGTCTGAGCACGCTGCTGGCGGCAGGGCTGTTCATCGCCGCCTTCAGCGCCTCGGGCGCCCTGGCCCGCGAGATCGACGACGGCACGGCCATGACCGTCCTGACCAAGCCCGTCTCGCGAACAATGTTCGTGCTGGGCAAATTCGGCGGCCTGGCCGCGGCGCTGACGCTGGCGTTCTACATCGCCGCGATGGTGCTGCTGATGCTCGTGCGGCACAAGGTCGTCTCGTCGGCATCGACGCCCTTCGACTGGCCGGTCATCGTCCTGGGGGTCTCGGCGCTGGCCGCGTCGATGCTCGTCGCAGCGCTGGGAAATTACTGGTTCGCCTGGCCGTTCATCTCGGCCATGGTCTGCTCCGTCGCCGTCGGGCTCTCGCTGGCCATGGGCCTGATCGCCTTCATCGGCAAAGGCTGGGTGATCGTGCCCTTCGGCCAGGGCATCGACGTGCAGATCCTGCTCTCGTTGGCGCTGATCCTGATGGGCATCCTGCTGCTGACGGCCGTGGCGGTGGCCGCCGGGACGCGACTGGGATCGGTCATGACCCTGGCGGTGATGCTGCTGATGGCCGCCGCCGGCGCTGCCCACCCCTACCTCTTCCAGACCCGCGCCGCCGACTACCCCATCCTGGCCTGGGTCGGACCGCTGGTGCCCAATCTGACCTACTACCTGCGGCTCGATGCCGTGTTCAAGAGCCAGCCCATCGCCGGCGTCGAGGTGCTCAAGGCCGGCGCCTACACGCTGCTGTACATCGTCGCCGCCCTGGCCGTCGGGTCGGCCCTGTTCCAGACGCGCCCGCTGGAGTCGCTCTCCAGTTCCAAGGCCCTGCCGCCCCTGGCGGGAATCCTGGCCTGGCTGGGACGCCTGGCCGCGGTGCTGCTGGGCCTGGCGGCCGTCGTCATGCTGACCACCCCGCGGCTGTACAGTGCCTGGGTCTTCATCGCCGCCGGCGTGTGCGTAATGGCCGCCGTCGGCGGATGGGTCTTCTGGGGACGCTTCGGACATGGCGACCGCTGGGCGTATTGGTGCGTGCTGGCGCTGGCAGGGGCGGCTGCCCTGGGCGCCGTCGCCTGGATCGTCTGGCCGGGCATGATCGAAGGGCTCGGCGGCGACCGCCTGATGCCCGTCACAGCTGCCGGCATCGCCGTAGCCTTGCTGGCAGCCCTGATTGTCCCAAGCACAAGACGTCATTTCAGTTCCTGAAGAAACTCACCACAGAGGCACAGAGAACGCCGAGGTCGAAGAAGAAGGCCGGACGCATTGCGGCACCGTCTTCTTCACGCTTGTATCCGCATTCGTCATGGAATCATCCCTGCCGCTTCTTCGTTATTCTTGTTTCTGCCTCTGTGGTAATTCCCTGACTCACGCTGTGACCGTCTCGACGCGCGGCTGCGAGGCGGCTTCGGCGTCGGACTCGGTGTGCATCTCCTCGCCGAAGCGCACCAGGCGGGCGCTGTTGAAGACCACGCCCGCGGCGCCGACCATGTGCAGCACGGCCCCGAGCACCGGCGTCAGCGCGCCCATGCCGGCCATCACTTCCATGATCAGGATGAAGATCACGCCGAAGACCAGGTTCTGGTGCACTACGCGGCGGGTGCGGCGGCTGAGGCGGACCAGGAACCCCAGGCGGCGCAGGTCGTTGTTCATCAGGGCGATGCTGGCCGACTTGATCGCCACGTCGCTGCCGGCGGCGCCCATCGCAATCGACAGGTCGCCCGCCGCCAGCGCCGGTGCGTCGTTGACGCCGTCGCCGACGACCGCCACGCGGTGCCCCTGGCGTTTCAGAGCGGCTACCAGTTCGAGCTTGTCGGCCGGGAGCACCTCGGCCTGCACTTCGGTGCAGCCCATCTCCTTGGCCACGCGCCGTGCGACCGACCAGCGGTCGCCGGTGACCATCACCAGCTCGCGAATGTTCAGGGCGCGAAGCTCGTCCATGGCCATGCGGGCTTCCTTGCGGGTCGAGTCTTCCAGCCCGATCCAGCCCAGCACGGCCCCGTCGCGGACGGCGTAGAGCGTCGAAATGCCTTCGGGCTCGGCGAACTTTTCGCCGGCCATCGCCGACATGTTCACGCCCTGCTCTTCCAGCCAGGTGCGGCGGCCGACCATGATGGCCGAGGCGCCCACGCGCCCGCGCACGCCGCGTCCGGCGATCTCCACAAACCCCTGCGCCTCGCCCAGCGGCACGCGGGCCTTGCGGGCAACGGCCACCACCGCCTGCGCCACCGGGTGCTTGGAGAGCTGCTCCAGCGACGCCGCGGCCGCCAGCAGGTCGGCCCCGTCGACGCCCGGTGCGGGCATCAGCCGCGTCACCGACAGCTCGCCGGTGGTAAGCGTTCCGGTCTTGTCAAACACGAACGCCGACAGCCCGCCGGCGACCTCGAGCGTCTTGACGTCTTTGATGTACACGCCCAGGCGGGCGGCGCACGACAACGCCGCCACCATCGCCGTGGGCACCGCCACGATGATCGCGCAGGGGCAGGCCACCACCAGCATCGTCACCAGGCGACCCCACGGGTCCGTGCCCCCCGACGCGCGAATGATCGCATACACGATCAGCGTCATCATCAGGATCACGGGGGTGTAATAGCCGGCGTATTGATCGATCAGCCGCATCACCGGGATGCGGCTGCCTTCGGCCTGGAGGATGAGCTTGCGAACGCGGCCCAGCGTGGTGTCTTCGCCGGCCCGCGTGACGGTCACGTCGACGGCCCCGCTGACGTTGGTCGTGCCGGAGTAGACCTCGTCGCCGACGGCCTTGTCGACCGGCAGCGATTCGCCGGTGATGGTGGCCTGGTTGACGGTGCTCTGGCCGGAGAGCACCTGCCCGTCGGCGGGAATGTTGTCGCCGGGCCGCACGCGGACGATGTCGCCGGGGCGCAGCTCCTTGGGGTCGACCAGTTCCTCTTCGCCGTTAACCAGGCGGTGAGCCTTGCGAGGCGTCAGACGCATCAGGCTCTCGATGCTCGCCCGAGCGCCCAAGGCCGTCCGCGTCTCGATCAGATTGGCCAGCAGCAAGAAGAACGCCACCGCACCGGCAGCCTGGAAGTCCTGGCCGGCGATGGCCGCGATGAAGCCCAGCGCCACCAGCTCGTCCATGTGCCCCTCTCCGCGGAACAGGTCCTCCAGCGCGTGCATCAGCAGCGGTATGCCCAGCAGCAGCGCCCCCACCAGCGCCAGGGCGGAGCTATGGAAGTTGAGCCCCTCAGGCCCGCCATCGCCGGCGAAGATCCAGTCGGCGACGTACGAGATCAGCACCAACATGCCGCCAGCCAGGATCCCGACTATCAGCAAACTGGCCCGCCCAGTCTGCGCCTCGACCGAGTCGTTCAAAATGTCGTGAGCCATTTATCGCGCTCCACCAATGGGTCTGTGGGCAGGCCGGTTGACGTACCGGCCCCCGGGCTTCGCAGATTTTACGAAAGCCCCATAGGACAAGTTCTTAGAAACGAGATTTTATAGGGGATCGCCCAGCCGTTTTCAAGCTCTCATCACTGGCCCACCTACGTCAAGGCCACGGCGGGCAGGCCGCTCACAACTCACCACTATGCTTTGAATGGGTTTTTCGCCAAGCGCGCGGGGTCAGGCCGGTGGCCACCCGCACGCAGCGGATGAACTGGTCTACCGTTCCGAACCCGCAGGCCGCGGCGACATCCTTGATCGCCCGATTCGTCGTCGCAAGCAGGACCGAGGCCTGCTTCAGCCGCCACTGACGCAGATAGTCGCCCGGCGTGCGCCCCAGGTGCCGGCGGAACGCCCAGTTCAGGGCGAAGGTGGAAACCCCGATGACCCCGGCCAGCCGCCCAACCGACAGATCCGGATCGTGAAAGTCCCGGCGGATCATGTTCATGGCCGCGGCTACGCCTTTATGCGGGACGGCCACCATGTCGCTGCTCTGGCGGACCACCACGCCCTTGGGTTGGATATAAAGCGGTTCTTTGGGCAGCGGGGCGCCGTGGATCAGGCGGTCGAGCATCGCGGCGGCCTGGTAGCCCTGCTCGTGATAGTCCATGTCCACGCTGGACAGCGGCACGATCGCGCCCTCGCACAGCGGCGCCAGGTTGTAGCACGAGACGATCGCCACATCCTCCGGGATCCGGATTCCCGCCTCGCTAAACGCCGCCTCGGCCTCCAGCGCCGTCCAGTCGCTCTCGACCATCAGCCCCAGCGGCTTGGGTAGCGGTCGAACCTGCTCGGCCAGCCAGCGGCGTATCGCGGCGCTGTACGATCGCCCCACTCCCTTTGCCGCTCGCCAGGACCAGTCCAGCACATGCACCGTGCCTCCGGCCGCCTCGGCGGCGGCGCGGAAGCCTTCCAACTGCTCATTCAGCGGCCACCAGTTGCCCAGCCAGCAATAGGCCAGGTTGCGCAAGCCCAGATCGACGAGGTGCTGCCCGCCCATCTCGCCGGCGGCGCGGAAGCCCAGCACAACGTCGGCGGCGCCGTACTGCAGGCCGCCCCGATCGTGCGTCAAGACCATGGGCGTGCGCCCTCGAGGCCATCTTCGATAGTCCCCGCCATGCGGGGTGCCCCCGACGATGACCGCGTCGGCCCCCCAACTCTTCACCATATTTGCGATCGACGCATTGCCCCTCTGGGCGAACAGGATCGAGCTCGACCAGCCGGCCTGTCGGGCGTAATCGGTGATCCCGGCGGCGAGAGGGTGAAACAGGTCCGTGTCGAGTATCAGAACTCGCGGCGATAGGATGATATCGGACATAGTCCTGCCTCGTTGCCCTACGTGTCGCGGGCGAAAAAGCCACTATACCATAACATCGATCAGCAAATGTAACATCACTATTTACTAATACCGGCGTTCCGGTATAATGCGGTGCATCTGAAATGGCCATGGGTAGGTCCAGTTCTCAAAGAAAGGAACAAGAGATGAAACACACAGTATTGACAACTCTGGCATTAGCGGCGGTGTTGGCCCTGGCGGGCGCGGCCACGGCCGCAGAGACGGCCCTGCAGACTTCGCCGGGCGATTGGACCAATCCCGCCCACTGGACCAATGGTGCCCCGCAACCGACCGACACGGTCACGGTCAACGGGTCGGTGGGAACAGCCAACATGGCCGGCGATCCTTTCTTCGACACCGGCGGCAGCCTGACCGTTGCCAATAGCGGGATCGTCAACTTCAACGGCAGCTATGTGTTTGTCTACACCTCAGACGTTTTCACCGTCGACCCGACGTCACAGATCAACGTGGCCGGGTCAATGTTCTTCCGCGCCGGCACGAACAGCATGGACTTTGCCAACGCGCCCGCGGGCGGGAAGGTTTCGGTTTCGTCGTCCGCCTCAACCCTCGTTGTGGGCGACCAAGGTCCCGCCACACTCAACATCGGGGCCGGGTCCGACGGAACATCGTTCTACACGCTGAGCTCTTGGGATGGCGGGAATCAGGGCGTGATTAACATCGCCGGGGCGACCATCGGATTCACCGAAGGCGCCAGCCTTGGCGGCAAGCTCAACTTGACCGCAGGGGCGGTCGTCAATCTCGGCGGCGGCTACAGTCTGTTCGTGGGCAATTCTGACGCCCTCAACCTGGACAGCACGTCGCGGGTCAATGTAGCGGGATCGATGTATTTCCGCGCCGGCGTGAACAGCGTGGACTTTGCCAACACGCCCACAGATGGAAAGGTTTCTGTCTCGACCGACTCATGGCTCATCGTGGGCGACCAAGGCCCCGCCACCCTGAACATGGATGCCGGGTCCGATGGCGTCCAGTTCGGCGTGTTGAGCACATGGGATAACAGCCAAGCGGGTGTGATCAATATGACGGGCGCTGCCGTGACCTTCAACAGTTCTGCCGACATCGGCGGCCAGGCGAATGTCAACCAGGTCGCTGGACAGCAGAATGGCCTGACGCTTAACGGGACGTTCTCTATCGTGGACGGAAGCCTGCTGAATCTCGTGTTCGACGGAACCGAATTGGCCGGCTTGGACTGGGCCCTGCGCTGGTTGGGCGATCACGAAGCCACCCTCAAAGCCTACGCTGCTCCCGAGGACGGGCGGCTGACCTGGAGCGGCGCGCCGCTCGATGTGAGCATCTTCTACAACGCCGAGGACAACTACACGTACGTCGGGTATATCTCGAACATCCCCGAGCCGGCAACGATGAGCCTGCTGACCCTGGGCGGTCTGGCGACGCTGATTCGTAGAAAGAGGCAGTAATCCGTAATCTGTGACTCGTAACGTGTGCAGTCGCAACGGGCGGCCAGATTGAACATCGCGGCCGCCCGTTGTTTTGGCGGGTGCCAGGCGCAACTCCGTTGTGCGTGTCCATGACTTCGGGGATCGGGGAGCATGGGCGGGTCCTTCGACAGGCTCAGGATACGCCCATGCCACACGGCAAGAGCATGGGCGGGACCTGTCCCTTGGGGACGCCCATGCGACTCACGGGCGAGACGCCCGTGCTACGGCACCACTCACAACTGCTTCTTCCGCCAGGCGGCGGGGCTTTGGCCGGTGGCGGCTCGCACGCATCGGATGAATTGATCGACCGTACCGTACCCACAGGCGGCGGCGATGTCCTTGATTTTTCGCTTGGTCGTCGCCAGCAGCGACATCGCCTCCCGAAGCCGCCATTGGCGCAACTGCTCGCCCGGCGAGCGGCCCAGATACTTGCGAAACGCCCAGTTCAACGCGAAGGAGGAAATCCCGATGGTTCGGGCCATGCGGCCGACGGTAAGACTGTCGTCGCGGAAGTCCCGACGAATCATGTGCATTGCCTTGGCGACACCCATGTGAGGCACGGCCACAACGTCGCTGCTTTGGCGGGGCACCACGCCTTGGGGAGCGACCCACAGCGGCTCGGCGGGCGGTTCTTCGCCCTGGAAGAGGCGGTCCATCATCTCGATGGCCTGGCGTCCCTGCTCGGGCCAGTTCATGTCCACGCTGGTCAGCGGCACCAGAGCCCCTTCGCAGACCGGCGCGATGTTGTAGCAGGAGACGATCGCCACTTCGTCGGGCACGAGTACTCCTGTCTCGCGCAAGCCCGTCAAGGCCTCCAGGCCCGTCCAGTCGCTCTCGACCATGAGGCCCAGTGGTTTGGGCAGGGCGGCTACCTGTTTGACCAGCCACCGGCGAAACGTGACGCTGTACGATGCGCCCAGCCCCTTCGCCGCCTGCCGCGGCCAATCCAGGGTGTGCACCGTGCAGCCGCCCTCCTGCGCGGCTTGGCGGAACCCCTCCAATTGGCGGTTGAGCATCCACAGATCGCCCAGCCAGCAGTAGGCCAGATGTCGAAAGGCCATGTCAACGAAATGACGGGCGGCCAATCTGCCAGCGGCGTAATGGTCCAGCAGCACGCTGCCGGCGCCGTAGCGGCGCCCTTCAAGGTCGTGCAGCCAGACCATCGGCACACGTCCGCGCGGCCACCTTCTCATGTCCTGGGTGCTGACGTTGGCTCCGACGATCACGGCGTCGGCCTGCCACTGCCGCACCATGCCCGCCAACGGGCCATCCTTCTTCGAGAAGATCATCGCCCACGCCCTCTGGCGCGCCCAATCGGTCAGTGCCATCGCCACCGGATCGTACGGCCCCAGGCCTAGAACCAGAATGCGGCGCGAGAGAGCTGTTGTGCGCATAGCAGGCTTCCCTTTTCGCCGGGCGTGGCCGGCGACGCTGGTTCCAGTATATACTAAAATGTCGACGTGGTTAATATATAATAGCTATATACAAATAACGATGTTGAGGTAAAGTGAACATACGCGAATGACGCGAAATGGGCTGCAAGTGAGTCAGGTCCCCAAGAGAGAAAGGAAGAGATTATGAAACACAGACTGACGACCGCATTGGCAATCGCATGCATTATGGCGCTGGTCAGCGCCGCCGAGGCCGAGACGACGCTGCAGGTCACGCCGGGCGATTGGGATAACGGCGCGGACTGGTCCGGCGGCGCGCCGGGCGGGTGGGTCTCGGGGAACGTGGTGAATGTCGGGCTCGTCGGGGGTAACCCTGGCACGGTAGACTCTGCCGGCGGGGTGGGCTTAGATGGCAGTATACTCAACGTCACTGACGGCGCGGTCGTCAACTTCAACTCCACTGGCGAGGCGTTGTACCTTTACAGCACCGGTGCAATGAACATCGACGCCACGTCACAAGTGAACGTGGCAGGGACAATCGTATTCCGCGCCAACTCGGTCAGTACCCTTGCCTTTGCCAACGCGCCCACGGGCGGGAAGGTTTCGGTGTCGTCGACCGGCACGAACCTCCAGATCGGCGATGACAGTAATGCCACGCTGAACATCGGCTCCGCCTCCAGCGGAACAGACTTCGCCGGCTTGTACCTTGGCGGCGGGACCGGCGTGCTGAACATTGACGGCGCGACCATCGGCTTCACCTCTGTTTTGGCCATCTGGGCCGGCGGCGAGCTCAACCTTACCAACGGGGCGGTCGTCAACGCCGGCGGCAATTGGGAGGAATATTTCTACGGCAAAGCGACCCTGAGCGGCGACTCGCAGCTCAACTTCACCGAATCGCCGATCCTGCGATTCCGAAACAACTCGACGAATGCTCTGGACTTTGCCAACACTCCCACAGCCGGGAAGGTTTCCATCACGACCGGCTCGGGCATCAGCCTGGGCGACTACAGCGGCGGGGCCACGCTGGACATGACCGGCGCCGTGACCGTTTCGCTGGTGACCATCGGCCAGGAGACGGCCAGCGTCCTCAACTTCAGCCAGATCGTCGGGCAGACCGACGGGCTGACGACCAGCGCCTTGGACATCGCCGCAGGCAGCGCGATGAACTTGGTGTTCGACAACGACACGTTTGCCTACAACGTCTTTGAGTCCGGCGGCTACACCGTGATCGGCAAGGCCGACGACTGGATCTTCCGCTGGGCCGGAAGCCATGTGGGCGACATCAACACCATGATCAACGATGATCGTATAACCGTCAGCTTTGCCGGCACGATCCCGGAGCCGGCGACGATGAGCCTGCTGGCCCTGGGGGGTCTGGCGGCCCTGATCCGCCGTCGCAAATAGGCGGATAGTTTTACTGTAACTGAGTGCAGCCCACCGGGCGGCCCGCTTGCGAAAGCGCGGCCGCCCGTTTGTATTACGGAGCATTCAGCTCGATATGGTCCCATGTCGTTAGCATTAACTGTGGACGCGGGTACATCAACATGACATGGACTTATTGGGCAAGCGGGATCGTGGCGGGTGGTTTGCTGATCTATCTCCTGGCGGCTTTGCTTTGGCCGGAGAAGTTCTGATGTTCTCCAGCGATGTCATCCAGATTGTCGCATACGTGCTGGTGCTGGTCGCCCTGGTCAAGCCGCGGGCGGCGTCATGCCGGGCGCAGCACCGGCGGTAGCGGCGGGACGGTGGCGCCTTGCCCGCGGCGGGCGAACACCTGCGACCACTTCACGCGCCCGGTGGCCTGCATCAGCACGAAGAGCGTCAGGATGGCGCCGATCGTGATGGCCAGGCCGGTCTGGCCGGGATAGAAGAACGCGTACGAGAAACCCACCAGGTACACCAGTTGCGCCAGCGCCACGTACGTGACGGCGAACTTGACGCCCGCGGCCAGCCGCATGTAGCTGACGACCAGCACGACGCTGACGGCCGCGGATATCCAGAACGCCGCGTGGATGTTGACCTGGTCGCACAGGTACGCCAGCAGCAGGTGGAAGGCGAAGAAGGCGGCCGCGATGAACAGGTAGTGCATCGGGTGCAGTTCGATCTTCTTGATGACGATCACGGTAAAGAGCACGGTGAAGAAGAAGAACAGGCTCGCCGGGGCGAAGAGGCTCATGCGGTGAACGATAGGCCCGGCGTCGGGTCGCTTGGGCATGACGATGCCCATGGCCTGATTGCTCACCAGCGAAT
Organism: Phycisphaerae bacterium; assembly: GCA_039683615.1. Classification (GTDB taxonomy): domain Bacteria; phylum Planctomycetota; class Phycisphaerae; order SM23-33; family SM23-33; genus JAJFUU01. The sequence continues at coordinate 26,540 of JBDKRA010000018.1, read as the reverse complement.
CGTAGCGCCACTGGGCACTCATGCCCGTCCCGGCCGCCTCGGCGCGGCGGGTGGGGCTGCGACTTCCGCTGGGATAGTCGATTTCCTCGAAATCGGTCGTCAGGGTGAGGGAGAAGTTTCGTAGATCGCCCATTCGCTGGTCAGCGCCGCGGCTGTCGCCGCCGGAGGCCGCGGCGGCTGTCGGAGCGTACTGCCACACGTCCTGCCCATACGTGACGTAGGCGACGACAACCTCGTGGGCCGCCTCTCGGTTGAGCGGGACTTCGATGCGCCCCGAGGTCTTCTGATGTGCGGGTATGGACAGAGCAACGCCGTCCACCTGCACGTTCAAGGCGTCATGCGAGGTGATGTTGGCCGGAAGCATGAACACCAGCGGGTCGATCCGCTTGGGAGGCTCGGGGCGCGGCGCGGTGGTCGCGAACCAGCCCGCCTGCGCCGGCGCGGGAGGCACGGGTGGGCGAGGAATGGCCGGAACGCTGTATCGCCCCTTGAACCGGGCTGTAAACGTGCTGTACCACAGCAGGCCCTTGTAGCGGTGCTGGTGGTCGAGGGCGACCTCGACGTCGCTGCTGCCGGGCTCGGTGGCGCCGAGAGCATCCTTGTCCGACACCGGGTGCGGCACGATGAACGGCGCCGCCTGCACAACCTCGCGCGGCCCCCAGAGGCGCGCCATCTCGCCGCTGAGGCGCTCGCCGAGTTCCTCGGTGCGGATCCACATCGCCCCGCCCAACACGACCCAAGCGACACTGACGCAGCCGAAGATCAGGACGACGGCGAAGAATCTCAGGACGCTCATGGCGAAGTTCCTTTCTCAGGCCAAGTGGATCGCGTATCCGGATGGTTTAGATGGTTGGACAAGATTCGCATCCATCCACTCATCCATTCATCCGTTTTCCGTTCATCTCATGACGACCCGCTGCGCGCGTCGCCATGCCACCCGGCCGTTTGTGCTATTTCACTTTGTTCAAGATCCCTTGCAGCAGGTTGACGTAGTTTTCCAGCGCCCTGCGGCCTTTGGGCGTGATGGCGATGGTGGTGAGGGGCTTCCTGGCGACAAACTCTTTGTCGATCCTGACGAAGCCCGCCCGCTCGAGGGCGGCGGCATGCGTCGAGAGGTTCCCGTCGGTCAGGCCGAGCTGCGTCTTGAGTTCGTTGAACTCCAGGGCGGTCACGCCTGCCAGCGTGGCCATCATCGCCAGGCGCGTCCGCTGGTGAATCGTCTCGTCGATCAGGTTGTGCGGTTCTTTGTTCAAGGGACTACTTCAGCAAGAGCAGAACACGAATGACACGAATAGGAACGAGATAGGCGGACAGGGATACATTGCTCGATCGCCAGCGGCGTATTTCCCAAGGTTGTTTCCCTGTTGTTTCATTCGAAGCATTCGTGACATTCGTGTTCTCTTGGGTTTCCAGAACTCACCCGCCGTAGCGGATCCACACGACGATGCCGTAGAGAATGTGCAGGGCGCCGAAGCTCAGGCCCAAGGCCCAGTACGGCTGGACCTGCAGCCAGCCCGCGCTGACCAGGCCGCCAAGGATGAACGCCGCGCCCAGCACGCGCACCTCGACAGGGCTGAACTCGCCCAGTTGCCACAAGGCAACGCCGTAGAAGCACATCCAGATCGCCGGGATAAGCCCCCACTCGTTGGGACCCTCGTGCGTGTACCAGATCCGGATGATCACCAGCGTCAGCCCGACGCCGCCGGCCAGGCACGGCAAAATCGTCATGGCGATGCGCTTCTTCACGTTCGACCAGGCTGGCATGCCCTGGCGCCGTTCGCGAATGTGCGTCAGCACCAGCACCCCGCCGGCCGCCAGCAGCAACACGCCTGCCCAGACGGCCAGGTTGATCCACATCGCCGTGCGAGGGCCGTGGCGTCCGCAAATCCAGTCGTCGACCGCCAAGCCGCCCAGGGCAACCAGCCCGGCCCAGATGCCCGACAGACCGCTCATGGTGGAATAGCGAATCGGCCGCTCCATGAGCTGCCGGATGACCATCAACTCGTCCGCCGCCTTCTGCGTGTCCATCGTCGTTCTCCAGTAGCCGTAGCCTGTAGCCCGTGGCCGCAGCTTGCTGGTTGGCGTCTGCGGCCGATTAACTTTGTATTACAAAGTACTTTGCCATAGATCGGCAACAATTCAAGAGAAATCCAAAAAAACTTACGGGACCAATAGGACGCATGGGAACTATGCCCATTGCCCGCGGAGCTGATAGCTCCTCTTCTTGTCAGGCGGGATTGGCCGGTGCGGGCGGTTCGGCCTCCCCCTGCCGGTGTGCCTTGCGGTAGGCCAGCGGCGAGATTTTGAAATGCCGCTTGAAAGCATTGCTGAAGGCGAACTGCGACTGGTAGCCCACCAAGGCCGACAGGGCGGCGATGGACGTTTCCGTCGTTTGCAGCAGTTGGGCAGCCCGGCGCATCCGCAGCTTGGCCAGGTGCGCCACGGGGCTGTCGTTGTGCTCGCTGTGGCACAGCCGCGAGAGGTGCTGCTCGGACAGGCCCATCAGGCCGGCCATGCGTTCCAGCGCCCAGGCAGAGCCGATATCCTGCTCGACCGTCTCCCACAAGTCGGCCAGGCGTCCGGGGGCGGGCTCCTGTCCCATCAGCCGCACCGCCTGGACGTCCACCAGGTCGATGAGGCATTCGAGCACGTTGGCCGGCGCCGCGGCAGCCCACTCGCGCAGCAGCCCCCCTGCCGCATGCTCCAGCCCCCACACATCGGCCTCGGCCAGGACCGGCTCGGCCGCTATCAAAGACTCGACCGCAGCCTGCGAATACAGGACGGCCACGAACCGCATCTTCCTCTGCCGCACCCGCACCCCGCCGACACCGCGGGCCGGGCACAAGAACAGGTCCCCCGCCCCCGCCCGGCGCCATTGCCCGTTGACCCAGAACTCGCACCGCCCGCTGATGACGGCCACCAGTTGCGACAATTCATGGCAGCGCGAGAACGAGTACGACTGCGCCGTCCATGTGGACATGCCGACCATGGCGATATGCCTTTTGTCCAGTTGCGGCAGCTCGCTGTGGGTGACAAAGCGATCGTTCGATCCGGCCGCACTGAGATGGCCGTCGTGCGGTTGCGGACTGCTTTGGGGATGATCAGTGGCTGACGTCATGGAAACTCGCCTAATGACAAAGACACCGACGATATTCGAGATCAAGCATGGAAGAATATAACGGGATGGACTTGGCAAAGCGACTATTTCCACTGCAATTCTACGTCTCCGATGGATGGTTCCGGCTGGACTCCGCTGCAGGGCTAATGTTCATTTGGGATATGGAAAGTGGCCAACGCCGGCACGACATGGCCGAGCGGCCTGAACTGGTTCGATAGCAGCGCCTCCGCCCAGCGAGCATACTTGAGCGCCTACCAAGGCCAAATCATCGTACAGCGTCGGCTACTGGCTAGTGTCTTCCTGCCAGCAGGTCTCGCTTGGCTTCAAAGTAGTACATGAGGTTCTCCCACGACACGTCCGGGGGAACGGTGTGGTCGACGCTGGGGATGAACCCGCCCTCTTCGATCAGCGGGGCCATCTCCTGCAGGTGCTTTTTGATCGCCGGCTTGGTGGTGGCCAGCACGCGCTTGTCGACGCCGCCCCAGAGGCGCAGGCTCTTGCCGAACTTCTTGCGCCAGGCCTGGGGCGAGACGCCGCTGGCCCGCTCGATGGGCCAGACGCAGTCCACGCCGGCGTCCATGAACAGGGGTATCAGCACTGTCGGGTCGCCGTCGGTGTCGATGGCGAAGTACTTCACGCCGTGACTCTTGAAGAACTCGACCATCCGCTTGAGGTGCGGAAAGATGAACGTGCGGAACGTGTCGGGCCCCAGCAGCGGCCCAGACTTCATCGACAGGTCCTCGTTGAGCGTGAAGTAGTCGACCGAAATCTTTTCCAGCACCGGCCGGCTGGTCTCGATGATGAAGTCGGCGTAGAACTCCATCATTTCGTGCATCATCTTGGGGTAATCGTACCACGCGAAAGACAGCCCCTCGGTGCCCATCCACTCGCGAGCCCGCCAGTAGAACCCGTTGGCCGCACAGTTGCCGCCCAGGATCAGCGGGCAGGTGCGGGTCTTCCACGCGGCGATCTGCTCGTCGAGGTTTTTGGGGTAGCGGTCGCTGACGGCCGCCACGAGTCGCCGCCTTACATCGGGCCAATCCTCCGGCGTGCGGACGGGAAACCCGATGTACTCGTCCATGCACATCCGCGCCCCGCCGATGGAGCCTTCCTTGAGGGCCTTGGTGACGATCCCGTTCCAGTTCCGCGCGACGATGTACTGCTCGGTCTCCTCAAGCACCTCGTACTGGTAACCGGGCATGAACCCGTAATGCACGCCAATAAACTCGCGCCGGTCCAGCCCTATCGCCGGTTCCTCGACAAACCAGTTCCACCGAAAGTCTTTGACGGCCTCGGGCGCCTCGGTCTGCCACCGCGCAACCGCCTGCGGCCAAACGCCGAGTTCCCAATTCGGCCGCCGGTCGGCAGGCTGATAGTCCATGCACGCGTGAAAACGTTCCAAGTCGTTCATAATGTAGTAGCCCGTAATCGGTAGCCGGTAGCCAGTAGTCGATAGCCGTGCCGCACGTTTGATTCTAAGGCAAGTTCGAAGGTCCCGCCATACGATGCCCAACAGGGTGCAATGGCACCGCTGTCTTCCCGGCCACCGGCTACCGGCTACTGGCTACTGCTTTGTCACAGTCGGCAGACCTCGATGCCCAGCTGCTCGGCGAAGGCTTCGAGTTGGGCGCCTGCTCGGCCGGGGGCGGCTATCGCGTGGTGGGCGAAACCCATCTTCAGCAGGTCGCGGAAGTAGTGCTTTACGGGGCGATCGACTCGGACGATCATGCTCGTCTCGGAAATCTTCAGCGGCGGCGTGTCGAGGATCTCGCCCTCGCTGACCAGCAGCCGCCAGCCTTTGGCGTCCTGGATCACGTGCGTCAGCGTCACCGGCCCGGCGGCGTAGGTAGCCTGGAAGCCCAGGCTGTTGCCCTCGAAGCCCCAGTTCTCGCACGCCGGCTGGACCTGCACGGGCATGTCCGCCCGGGCCTCGCGCGGGTCGATGAACCCGTGGCCCAGCAGCATCACGGCGTTGAGAGACGTATCGACTTCCTCCCATTCGCCGAAGAACGGCGTGCGGCCGGTGAAGTCCTTGAGCACCTTGGTCATGATCAGACCCAGCACGTCGCCCTCGGTGACGGCCAGCGCCTGGTCGGCCTCGAGCATCTCGGCCAGGCCGAGGTAGCACGTGGCGTTGGCGCGGGCCTCGATATGGTGCTGGCCCAGCAGTGCCAGCCCGTCGAGCTTGTACCGCCCCACCAGTTCGCGCAGGGCCACGGCCAGCCGCGCCGAGCGGCGGATCTCGTCGTCGGTCAGCGTGACGACCTTGTAGCTGGCGTGTACCTTGGCAGAGAGTTTGCGCACGCGCGGGTCGTCGAGCGAGGTCTCGTCGAAAATCGCCGCCAGGTGGCGGATGTCAATATCGATGACGTTGGGCCCAAGTTTGCCCGCCACGGCCGTCTTGTCGTACTGGAAGTCGTACATCCCGCGAAACACGTGTCCGATGAGGCCGATGTTCCAGTGGCGCAGGTTGCTGATCGTCGTGCGGACGGCCACAAAGCGGTCGATCTCGGCGTAGGCTTCTTCGTCGTCGACGGAGCCGACGACCACCTCGTAGTTGGCGTAGCGGTCCATCTTGCGAAAGCCGGCCGTGAGCTGCACCAGCCCCATCGGCCCGCTGTTGCGCAGCGCCTGGTCGTAGCCGGTTTCGAAGTTCAGCTTGGGGTGCGCCTGGCAGGCGAAGATGCAGATGGGCATGTCGGCAGGCAGGTGCAGCAGCGCCTGGTGCACGATGTAGTCGGTGCAGTACGTGCCCTCGGTGATGACCAGGGCGTCGATCTGCTTGTCCTTGAACATGCGCCCAGCCGCGTCGGCGGCGTCGAGCGTGTCGACCAGACCGGGGTACACCACCTCGTGCCGGCGGCCGATGCGGTCGGCGACGGTCTGCATGTCCGAGGCGACCTCGTCATGCAGGTTGGCGTACATGCGCCAGTATTCGAAGTACGCGCACGCCAACACGCCGACGACGAGGGGTTTGTCGCCGCGGCGCTGGGTGAGCAGGTCGCCGCTGGCGGCGCCGCCGGTGACTTCAAACGATTCGATTGCCTTGGTCTTCTTTTTGGCTGCCACGTTGAACGCTCCTTTGGGCGGGTTGGACGATATCCTCCCTTGGATTCTTTTGCCATGCAAAAAGTAGCCGGTAGCCCGTAGCCAGTAGCCGGTGACAACAATAACGGCAAGCTTGCATCGCTCTTGAATACTGTCCACTGGCTACTGGCCACCGGCTACCGTTTTGGGCTACCGGCTACCGGTTACTGTTGTTATAGTCTTGTCAACGCCTGCTGTTGGGGAGATACAAAGTGGAAGAAGTTATCTTCGCTCTGGTTCTGCTGGTCATCCTGCTGCCGGTGGGTCTGACGGGCGCCATTCTGGCGATCGTGGCTCTGGTAAAACTCAGCCGCATGCGGCGAAGCCTCAGCGAGGCGCTGGGACGGTTGGCCAACATCGAGCGGCGCATCGCTTCCGGCGCCATGCCGGCCGCACCGGCGCGTCCGGCGTCGGCGCCCGCCGCCGCGCCCACGCCAGTCACTCTGGCGCCGGCGCCTGCGGCCCCGCAAGCACCGCCGCCGATCCCTGAACTTGAGCGTGCCCCGGCGCCGCAGCGCGTCTGGGCGGAGCCGACGGTCCCGCCAGCGCCGGCGGGCGAGAGCATGGAGTCGCAGATCGGCAAGAAGTGGATGACCTGGGCCGGCGCGGTCGTGCTGCTGCTGGGGGCGGTCTTCTTCCTCAAGTACGCCTTCGACAACGACTGGATCGGCCCGACCGCGCAGGTCTTCCTCTGTGCCCTGGGCGGCATGGTCGCCATTGCGGCGGGCATCTTCTGCCTGGAGAAGAAATGGCGCATCCTCGGCCAGGGAATCATCGGCCTGGGCCTGGGCGTGCTGTACGCCACGTTCTACAGCGCCTGTTCGGTGTACGAGCCCAAGGTGATGGACAACGCCGTGGCGTTTGCGTTCATGGTTGTCGTGACGGCCATCGGCGTGGCGCTGGCCGTGCGATACAACGCACTGACTCTGGCGTTTCTGGCGCTGCTGGGCGGGCTGCTCACACCGGTGCTGGTCTCGACGGGCGAGAATCGCCGCGAGGCTCTGTTCACCTACCTGCTGATCCTCGACCTGGGCGTGCTGGCCGTGGCGCTGTGGCGAAACTTCCGGGCCCTGGACGCGCTGGCACTGGTCGGCACGATCGTTCTCTACGCCGGCTGGTACGGCCAGCATTACGACCTGCCCCAACTCGCGCCGGCGATGATCTGGCTGACGATCTTCTACCTCGTCTTCCTGATCGAGCCCTTCGCGTACAACCTGGCGACGCGCACGGCCGTGGGCGTCGAGCGGTTCCTCATGGCCATCGTCAACGCCACGTTCTACATGATCATGGCCTGGACGATGCTCTATGGGCAGTACAACTACACGCTGGGTTTCATCGCCCTGGGCATGGCCGCGTCGTACCTGGCGGTGGGCGCGCTGCTGCGCCGCCGCGTCGAAACCGACACCCGCTCGCTCCTGGCCAGCATCGTCATGGCCGTCACCTTCCTGACGCTGGCCGTCCCGCTGCACCTCTCGGCCAACGGGATCATGCTGGCGTGGGTGGCCGAGGGGCCGGTGCTGCTGTTCCTGGCGTACCGGTACCGCTATCAGCCGGCGCGCGTACTGGCGGCGATGGTGCTGGCGGTGGGCATCGTCACCCTGCTGGGCGAGCACTGGCCCGACCACGACGGGCTCTTCGTGATATTCTGGAACAAGCAGTTCATCAGCGCCGCGATGGTGCCGCTGGCGATGGGCGTCTTCGCGCTGGTGGGCCGGCTCTACCGCGCCAAGGCCACGGCCGCCGACCGCGCGGTCGAACTGGTCGTGGCCCTGGCGGCGGGCATCCTGGGCCTCTCGCTGCTGCACTCGGAGTTGTGGCAGTACATCGTGCGCGAGGGCGCTGCCGCCAACGCCGAGTACTATGCGACGCTCGGGGCGATCTTCCTCTGGACAGCCGGGGCGGCGGTCTATCTGCTGACCGGCGCCCGCACGCGAAACATGGCCGTCTACGCGGTGGGCCTGGCGGCGCTGGCCGTGGCGATGATCTGCACCTTCGGCGCGTACTCCTTCCCGCGTTTCGGCGAGCACGTGCTGCTGGTCAACGTGCGGATGCTGGCCGCAGCGGCGGTCGTGGCGATGGCACTGCTGTTCGCGCGGACGATCGCCCTTGGCGCCAGTGGCGAGGGCAAAGCGTTTGCGGCTGCGATACTGTGGGCTGCCCTGGCCGGGCTGCTGATCCTGCTTTCGGGCGAGGCGTGGGCATACTGCCTCAACAGCATTGCCGATTCGGCCAAGGCCGAGCGCGCCGGGCAGATGTCCATTACGCTGGTGTGGGGGCTGTTCGCCCTGACGATGCTGTACGCGGGCTTCGCCAGGCGTTTGCGGCCGGTGCGGCTGGCAGCCTTGGGCCTGTTCGCCCTGGCGGCACTGAAACTGGTCTTCGTCGACATGATGCACGTCAAGGACGTCTACCGCATCTTATCGTTCATGGGTCTGGGCCTGCTGTTGATCGGCTCGGCCTACCTCTACCACAAGCTCGAAAAACGCCTGGCCCCAAGCCAGCCCAAACTCGAGGAACCTGCACCATGAGCAAGACCACGATACTGGCAACGGTTCTGGTTGCGGCCGCCTCTGCTTTCGCCCAGCCCGCCGCAACCGCGCCGGCCGACACGTCCGCCTGGCAGAGGACCGCCCCGGTCGAGTTGCAGGGCCCAGCCGATCGCGGGCTGGCGCGCATCGACCTTCCGGGTGAAGTGTTCGACGCATCGCGGTCGAACTTGGCCGACGTGCGGCTGCTCGACAGCAGCGGCGCCTTCGCGCCGTGCCTCGTGCGATCGGGGCGCCTGGCCAGCCACGAGGAATCGGTGCTGGAGAACGCCCGCCTGCTCAACGCGACATTCGACCCCGGCCGCGGGCTCAGCCAGGTCACAGCCGACTTCGGAAAGAAGATCCTCAAGAACGAAATCTTCATCAACACCTCCGGCGACAACTTCCGCCGCCGCGTTCAGATCGAGGCCGGCGCCGACGGCGAAAGCTGGCAGGTGCTCCGCCAGGGCGGCTGGCTCTTCCGCATCCCCGGCCTGTTCGACAAGCGGCGAGTGGATCTGCCGGATAACGACTTCCGCTATCTTCGCATCACCGTCTTCAACGGACAGAGCGAGAATGGCAAGATCGACATCACCGACGTGTCCGCGCGTCACGGCAAGACCATCGAGCCGGAGCTTGCGGCTGTACTGATCAAGCAGACGACTGTAAACCCGACAGACGAGAACGCGCCGCCCGACAGTGCCCATGACAAGGACAAGAAGACGATCATCCTGCTGGACTGCGGGCTGCGGAACCTGCCCATCGCCCGCATCACGATGGCGTTCGAAGACAAGAACTTCGCGCGGGCATACTCCATCCGCGGGCGCAACCAGCAGACCCAGGAGGTCGTCGAGCAGGTCGAAGGCGGCGGCGTCCGGCGCAAGACCATCGCCTCGGAGTGGAACTTCGTGGCATCGGGCACGATCCACCGCTTCACGGCCGCCGGCGACGTCGATCAGTCGCTCGAACTCTCGCCCCCGCCGGCGGAGTCGGCGTATCGCTATCTTCGCATCGAGATCGCCAACGGCGACAACGCCCCGCTGACCTTCACCGGCGCCACCGTCCAGCGGGCGAAGGGCTTCGTGCTCTTCCAGGCCAAGGCCGGTCAAAAGTACCAGATGCTCGTGGGCAACCTCCAGGCATCCTGGCCGAAGTACGACTTGGAACACTATGCCGACAATCTGGCCAAGGAAGGCCTGACCGAGGCTCGCCTGGGTCCGCTTGTGGACAATCCCACGTACCACAAGAAGGAGCGCGTCGCGCCGTGGTCGGAACGCTACAAGGCGCTGCTCTGGGGCCTGCTGATCGGCGTGGGTTTGCTGTTGCTGATCGCGATTATGCGGAAACTCAAGACCCTGCCGCCTGCAGAAGACGACGCCCAGTAGCACGGGCGAGACGCCCGCGCTACTCATGGGCAAGATGCCCATCCTACTGCTTGCGAACCTTTTCGATCGCGCTCAGCAGGTCGTCCCTCGTGAACAGCCCCCGCAGCAGCACCGCCGGTTTGCCCGGCGAGCCCAGCACCACCGTGCAGGGCACGGCCTCGTTCTTCAGTGCCCGCTTGAGAGCGTTGGCCGGCAGTTGGCCGGTCGTGACGTCGCCGTAGTACGCGGTCACGTCGAGCTTCTTGAACTGAGCGGCCACCTCGGCGTTGTCATAGATGATCGCCTCGACGGTCTTGCACGTCAGGCACCATGAGGCGGTCAGGTCCACGATCACCGTCTTGCCCTGTTCGCGCTGGGCGCTGATGGCTCTCCAATCGAACGGCTGGAGGTGGACGCCGCTGCCCTGCCCGGCCGGCGTCGGAGGCCGGAGCATCCATAGCCCCGCCGCGACGGCCAGCAGCACGGCCGCGCCGCGGACGGCGATCTTGCGCCGCAGCGTGGCGTCGTAGCTGACCCACGTGCCCCACATCCACAGGCAGAAGCTCAGCACCACGGCGAAGCCGATGACCCAGAAGGGATACTTGTCGCCGCCGCTGGTGCCGATCAGCCACACCGCCACCAGCAGCATCACGAAGCCCATCGACTGCTTGAACAGCTCCATCCACCGCCCCGGTCGCGGCAGGCGTGCCACCAGCGACGGGAATGCCGTCAGCACCGCATAGGGCAGCGCCATCCCCGCGCCGATCAGCAGCATCGACAGCGCACCCACCCACATCGGCCTGCTCTGCGCCCAGACCAGCGCGGCCGTCAGGATCCCGAAACTGCACGGCGTCGCCAGGATGCCCGTGAGCAAGCCCGCGCCGACAGCCGAGCCGTGACCCTCGCGCCGCCCCTCGCCCAGGGCGGCCACTTTGCCTGAGACTGTCACGTTGAAAAGGCCGAAGAGATTCGCCGCCACCAGCACCAGCAGCAGCGCCATGGCAATCCGCAGGCCGGTGTACTTCCACTGGTCGCCCCAGTTGAAGACCCAGTCGCCCTCCGGTTGGGACACGATGCGGCTGATGACGTGCAGGACGGGATTGATCGCCGCCAGCACCAGGAAGAAGACCATGATCCCGCCGGCAAAAGCCAGGCCCATGGTGACGAACCGCCGTCGCGACTGCCCGGCCTGCTGGACGATGCTCATCACCTTGAGCGGAATCACCGGCAGCACGCAGGGCATGATGTTGAGGATCAACCCCGCCAGCACCGCCAGCGCCAACCCCGCCCACAAACCATAATCCTGCCGCTGACCGTAGACGACGAACTCCATCGGCGGGATGTCTGGCATCTCGCTTGCCGCGGCGGGCGCTGTCGACGCGGACGCTCCCGCTTGCGGCTTGGCGTCTTTCAATCCCCCCGCCAGGGTCGCGTCTGTCGCCCACGCGGGATTCACCTGCGCTTCACGTGCGACAGCGACCGAGGTTTCCGCATGGACGTTCTCGAACGGAACGCACACCCCGTCGGCCTGGCAGATCTGCCCCCGGACATTCACGCGGATCGTCCGCGGGCCTTCCTTGGCGTCATCGGGCACTTCCAGCGGAACGTACGCGACCGCCCGGCCCTCGTACACATTGTTGACGATCCACAAATTACCCGTCCGGGTCTTCTTTTCATGCGTCGGCGGCCACAGCACCGGCGAGGCCTTCAGGTCGCCTGCCTGGGCGACGATGTTCCCGGCCTGGGCGTAGTCGCCCGGATCGGGACCGTAGAAGACCCACTTGGGACTGATGGTCAGAATCACCGCCACGGTGAGCGATTGCCCCGGCGCCACGCGGGCGTGGTCCGCCACGGCCGAGGCCGCGATCTCCGCAACGGGCGCATCGAAAACCCCCTGCCCCGCCGCAATGGGAGCGGCCAGAGCGATGAACAACAGCGTGATCGGCAGTCTCATCAAGAGCCCTCTAGCTTGGCTGAAGCTACATTCATTGTATCGGCCGCCGGGAGCAAAAGGAATTCGCACAACACGCCGGCCACTTCGTCCGTTACACTTAACGAGTGTTGGAGCGAGGTTGTTCCATGAAGAAACTGCTCTTGCTGGGCGTGGCGGCCGTGATGGCCCTTCCGGCCTCTGGCGACACTATCTTTCTACGCGACGGGCGCACCTTCGACGGCAAAATCACACAAAAAGGCGACGACGTCAAGATCGACATCGGCGTGGGCGTCATCACGGTCAAGGCCTCGGAGGTACTGCACATTCGCACCGACGCGCCAGCCGGCGGCAAACCCCCTGCCGCAGCGGCGACCGCCCCGGCCACGGCGTTTCCATCCGGCGGCGCGGCCCCAGGCAGCGAGGACGAGGGCGGCATCGACATTGCCGCCACGGGCAACCCCGAGCCGATCGCCTTCACGCTGATGCGGCGCATCGCGGCCGCCGGCGCCGCGCCGGAGGACCTGGCCGAGCAACTGCGTCAGTGGCGTATCGCCGTGCACGACCGCCATCGCAAGGTCGACGGCAAGTGGGTAACGCCGTCCTATTTCGTCACGCACCGCGAGGCGTTCAACAAGGAATACAAGAACTGTCAGGATCTCGCCCGCCGCATGGCCCGGCTGCGGATCAGGACCGCACAGGACCAGTCCAACCAGAAGAATCTCTCCACCCGATACGCCAAGGCCCTGCGAGACCTCGCCGGCACCTGGGGCGATGCCCAGATCCGCCGTTTCCTGCTGGGCGTGGCCGAATACCACAGCGACAATCCGGGTGTCGCCGATGGCATCTTTCGCAAGCTCATTGATGAAGCGCCGCAGATCGCCGCCTATCACCAGGGCTGCGCCATGGCCTTGCTCAAGCTCAACCGCCCGCTCGAGGCCCTGGAGCAAGCCTCAATCGTGCTGCAATTGAGGCCGCATTCGCAAACGGCGCTGAACCTCGTTCGCGAGGCGATGAAGGCCACCTCCGGCGCCGACGTCCAGAGCCCGATCTACGTCCGGGCGTCGGCGGCTGTCAACGCATACGAGAAGGCGATTGGCTCGCAGGCGGCCGCCACGACGACTATCGAGTGGCTCATGCCCGACGCCCGCCCCTGGCAGGATCGCGACAAGACGCTGCCGATCCCGGCCTGCGACCGACTGGTGATCGTGCAGGCCCCGGCCGTGCCCATCGGACAGCACACGCTGATGGTGGACGAGACCCTCACCGCCGGCGCCGCCGAAATCGTCGTGCGCCTCGGCGAGGGCCGACTGGCGCCGGCGTCGCTGCTGCGCGTGAGCTATTCCTCTCGCGAGAAACCCCTGGGCGTGGCGATGCTGCACGTCGAGGACGCGCAGTTCACGCCCCTGACGGTGCCCGAGCCGCCGGCGCCGGCCCGCCCGGGCGCAGCCGCGACGCGGCCGGCAAAGCCTGCCCCGCCGACAGCACCGTCCGCGCAAGGCCGCAGCCTGCTGGCATACGGCCTGGGATACTGGCCGGCGATGGGCGCCACCCCGCGAATCATTTCCGGACATATCGCCGCACCCGATGCCGACAAGGTGGCGGAAGTCACCTTCCGCCTCGCCCCCGGCGAAGCGGCCGCCCCCATCATCGCCGGCGGCGACACGCTGGAGGGCTTCATGCTAGGCCGCCTCGACGCCGCCCTGAGCGACGGCGGGCCGTCAACGCTGCTGCCCGCCTCGGCCATCGCCCCGGTGCTGGCCCGGGCCAAACGCTCCAGCGGCACGTTCAATCCCACGCTGGGATACGCCCGCTTGCAGCGCAAGATCAAGCCAGAACCCGCCGAAGGCAAATGCTTCATTGTTTACGCGATCAAGCAAGAGAAGATGGAGTGATCGCGAATCTCGTCCTCGTCGCTTGCCACGCCGTAGCCTGCGGCGGAGGCGGGTCGGTTGTTCCCATCCGATGAGCGTTCGGGTACGGGCGGCCGGGCAGGGATGCCTGCCATGACGGCCATTGTCCCTTCATTGTCTTTTCTTGTCTGTTTTCGGCGATGCTGCAAAACTACGTGTTTCGTCTCTTCTTGTTAATAAATGGTTTACCAACCATCGGCCGCAGTTTCTTCGCTCGCCCGGACAATGCCTGCCCGCCCGGGGGATATGGAATCCACCGCGCACTGGAATCCCTCGAAAGTTGCAGAAACCACGTGTCCCTGAAATGGATTTTATTTTTTCGACCTCGGTTTTCCCCGGCCTTTTCGCCAAAAGCGTTTCCATTTTGTCGCCGCCGCCTGTCCAGTGACTATAATAGGGGTAAGAGCACCACGTGAAGATCACTACCTCCGCCGAGGCCCAAGGCGCCGCTGTGCGCCCTTGGGCCTTGGCTTTTGTCTAGCCCGAAAACTGCGTGAACCGCAGAGACCGCAAAGTACGCAGAGAAAAAGATTGGCTTAAAACAAGACCATCTAACGGCGCGAGTGGCGCTAATCTGAAGAAACCTCCATGAGGCCCACTCCGTAAAGTTTCTGTAAGTCTTTTGATTCAAGACACCTCTGCGGTCTCTGCGATCTCTGCGGTGAAATATCCGGGCTAGTCGCGAAACAACCTTGCCTCTAACCAAAGGGAGTCTTCCATGGCACAGTACGACGAAATGAAATTGCTGGACCTGCTCGCCGACGGCGTCGCTTATGAACAGGTCGCCCAGGAGATCGGCATCAGCCGCTCGATGGTCGCCAAGATCGCCCAGGGGCGCACCCGCCCCGAAATACACCAGCAGCTCCTCGACATCCGCGAGGCCCGCCGCCAGGCCGTCCACGACCTTGCCGCCAAGAAGGCCACCACGCTGATGAGAATGCACATCGAGGAAGGCCTCGCCCGCGGCGGCGAAACCGCCCGCAAGTGCCGCGAGTTCATCCTCGACCGCCTCCTGACGCGGGACGACACCCCCGCCGACATGCTCGACAAACTCTTAGCCGACTCCGCCAAGGCGGATCCGTCAGCAGCAGAGCTTGCCCCGCGCGTTTCTGCGTAACCGTCGCAGTGGATTGTAAGTCCGTAAGCGACAGAGAGGGTGGCATGGCGACACGCCAAGCGGGTCGCCATGGGCGGTGAAGCGGATGGATGGATGGATCGGTGCCATGCCGGCCGTTGTCCAGGCCTCGAATAATCACGGTCAGTTCGAGTCCGCCCCCATCGCCGCCCCGCCCCAGACCGTGAGGGCAAGGGCCGGAGAGGTCTGCGGGGCCGTCACCGCCAAGCGGCCTCGCCGAGGTTGCCCCGACTCCCGACGAATACCATTGCGGCCTTGAACGCTTGCCGAAATAGCCGGAAGACGTATACTGAGCTGCCCGATTTGAAAGGTTCTGAATGCCTCCGCAGACCTCAATTGGAAAACTGCCCCCCAGATATTATCGAGCCTTCGTAATCCGAGGTTGCATCTCGTTCCTGCTCGTGCCATCGGGCCTCTTCATGCTTGTGCATATTCCCAAGGGCGGATTCCCTCTCACTCACTTCCTGACAGCCCTATCGCTTCTATCGCTGGCTTTCATTGCTTGGATAATGATGAAGCTGGCACACATGAGCATTCTTTACCGGATGTGGGAAGCCGTCCAACCGGCCAGGATCAAGCCTCAACAGGCGGTCGGGCTAATGTTGCTTCCGCTATTCAACAGCTATTGGACCTTCCCCGCACATGTTGAGTGGTGCCAATGGTACAATAATCTGTTGGTCCGCCGCGGCCTTGCCGGGAGAATCGCTTCACGGAGTATGATTCGTGCAGGAATGATCAGCGGCCTCTGTGGCCTTGCATGCATCGTTTCCGCAATCACCCTCATAACCCTCGCTCTCAACGTCGTAACGCACGACGTCGGAGCTATTTTCTATCACATCGCTCTAATCCTGATCTTGCTTGGATCTGCTGCCTATATCATCCGGTTCATATTGGTCGCGGTGTTCCTCAAACGAGGATGTGATGCCGTTGAAACCCTCACCTGCGCCCTGCCCAAGACCGTGAGGGTAAGGGGTGGAGAGGTTTGCGGGCCGTGAGACTCACGAGATAGGTGGACAGATCCCATGATTATAGCGTCAGCAGGGCTGCCTTGCCCCATAGAGGCAGAGCGTTCTTGGCCCAGGGCGCAGGGCTGAAGGCTGCGACAGCAGACTTCGGGCCAAGCCTTGGGTCCAAGTCCCCTCCGCATCTAGCCCCGGCGGGGCGGACGTGATTGTCTGCCATCGTCACGGCCGCCCCTCCGGGGCTCATTGAATCCACGCATCATTCCCAGGGCTTGGGCTCACTTCGCTCGCCCCGCGCCCTGGGCTACGCACGAAGGCCCCTCTGGGGCCAAAACTCACGTAGGATGATTATGAATAATCCTCATCACAAACCTCACGGAATAGGAGAAGCCAAAGGTGGTGGTTTCTTATACCCATCTTCTCGCATTTCTCTGTGTCTCTGTGGCCAAGATGATTCACCCTTACATTGGCTGAGATCGCAGAGGAGTACGGTCTCGGGCGTTATCGGCATGGCGGCTGAGAAAGGGCCGCCATGGCACCCCTTGCGCTTTCAGTCGGGAGTTCGCCGCAGTCAGGATAGATAGGGAGCCCGGCTTCGCGGAAGAGGATGGCTTGCCAAGGCGTAGTTCGCCGCTGCCGTGATTGATGCGGGAGCCGGGCTTTGCGGAAAAGCTCCGCTTCGCCGTGGCAGTTTTCGTTCGCCGCCGGCGGCGAACGAAGACTGGAGCTGATGGGACTTGAACCCATGACCTTCTGCATGCCATGCAGACGCGCTTCCAACTGCGCCACAGCCCCGAACCTCGCGGCACCGCGGTTGTCGATAGCCTTGGCGCCGTCCATTCTTTTTACCATCCCCCAGTGTATCGGTCAAGGCCGCTGGTGAAATTGCGGAAAAAGTCACCAGGCAGTCAAAAGGGCCACCGCGACGCTCGCCTCCTCCAGCGGCTGGAGCGCCGCGGCGATGTCCGCGGCCTCGGCGGCGCTGTCGCAGAGCACGAACATCGCGCTGCCGCTGCCGGTCATGCAAACCGGGGCGGCCACTCGCGACTCAACCGTCTGCCGCAGCAGACCCAACGGCGGGCAGACGTCCTGGGCCGCAGCGGTAAGCTGGTTCTTCAGCCGCCCGCGCCACTGCGAGGGCTTTTGCCGCAGCGTCTCAGGCGGCAGTTGCGGCCCCATCGGCTCGGGGCGGCGGTCAAAAGCATTGTAGACAGCCGCCGTCGGGCAGCCGAACGTGGGCAGGATAATCGCGGCCGCAAGGTCCGACAGAGCAATGGGCTCGAGAACTTCGCCCCGCCCGGTCATTCGCTGGGCGGGCGGGCCCAGGAACAACGGTATGTCGCTACCCAGACTTGCACCCAGTTCGGCAAGACGCTCCGACGCGACGCCCAGTTGCAACAGCGCGTTCATGCCCGCAAGCACGGCCGCGGCGTCGGACGAACCGCCACCTAGCCCCATGCCCGGCGGGATCGATTTGGCTAAAGTAATGTCTACTCCGCCAGAACCGGCCTCGTGCATCAACAGCCGCGCCGCCCGAACAGCCAGATTCGCCTCGGCCGGCCCGCAGTCGAACCCGTCGCAGCGAAGGAGAACTTCCCCATCGCCGCGAGTGTGCAGCTCTACGCGATCGAACAGGGTGACCTTGGCAACGATCGAATCGACGCCGTGGAACCCATCGCCGCGACGCGGGCCCACGAGCAAGTTGAGATTGATCTTCGCCGGCGCCCACACGCGCAGGCCGCCGCCCGGCAAAGACTCAAACTGTGATGCAGGATTCATGTGCTCGACAGCTTAATCGCGACGCCGCGCAAACGGAAGTGCCGGGGCATCGTCCTCGTCGTCGTCCTCGTCCTCCCGCCTTCGCCGGAGGCTGCGGCGTGGCGAGCGTCGCGATTCTTTCTTCTCAGCCTTCGGACGCCGCGTGGACGATAAACTGGTCATATGGATGTCATGACCGCTATCTTTAATCGTCGCAGCGTGCGCAAGTATCTGCCCAAGCCGATCTCACCCGACGTGGTGCAGCGGCTGCATGACGCGATGCGCGCCGCTCCGTCGGCCTCGAACTTTCAGCCCTGGCACTTCATCTTCATCCACGACAAGGCGACGCGGGAATCGGTCGCCCGCGCAAGCAACGGGCAGATCTGGATGGCCGAGGCGCCGATCATCGTCGTGGCGTGCGGCATGGCCGAGTTCGCCTACAAACGCATGGGCGGATACGGCAACAGCGCCGACATCGACGTGGCCATCGCCGTCGACCACCTGACGCTGGCGGCAGTGGCCGAGGGGCTGGGCACCTGCTGGGTCGGGGCCTTCGACGAGACCGTCGTCAAGCGACTGGTCAACGTTCCCCCGCGCGTGAAGATCATCGTCCTCACGCCGCTGGGCTACCCCGCCACGGAAGAGCTGATCCACCCGCTGGAAGACGGCCGCCGCAAGAGCGACGGTGAAATCTTCAGCTTCGACTCCTACGGCGTGAGGTGAGTCGCAGTACAGTTCGCCCCCGATAAACGATTCCGGTCCCTTTTGATTAGGCCGCAGTTATAGATGATAGCTTACGATCCCCGCAAGGAGCCGATCATGAACGCTGTGCAACCGACGTGCGAATACGCGATCGATCCGCTGGGTCTGGACATGCCCGCCCCGCGGTTCTCATGGGTGATCCAGTCTGACGCGCGCTGCGCCGTGCAGGCTGCCTACCAGGTGCTCGTGGCCGCCAGCGCCGAGACGCTCGCCGCCGACCAGGGCGACAAGTGGGACAGCGGGCGCGTCGCCTCCGACCAGTCGATCAATCTTCCCTACGGCGGCTCGGCGCTGACCAGCGGCGAGAAGTGCTGGTGGAAAGTGCGCGTGTGGGATCCCACCAACGCCGCGGCCGGAGCGTGGTCAGAGCCCGCGACGTTCGAGATGGGGCTGCTGAGCCCGCGCGACTGGAAGGGCAAGTGGATTGCGGCCGCCAAGAGTGTCTCGGCGCCGCTGCTGCGCAAGACCTTCACGCTGGCGGCGGCCCCCGCGCGCGGGCGGGTCTATATCTGCGGCCTGGGCTGTCACGAGCTGTACGTCAACGGCCGCCGCGTGAGCGACCGCCTGATGGACCCGGCGCCGACGTGGTACGACAACATCCTGCCCGAGCAAGCCACGGGCAGCCGCGTGCTGTATGTCACGCACGACGTGACCGATCTGCTCGTGGCCGGCGAGAACGCCATCGGCGTTCTGTTGGGCCACGGCTGGTACAGCAGCGACGACGGCAAGCCCTCCGGCCGCACGCCCTTCGCCGAGCGGCCGGTGCTGCTGCTGCAGGCGAACATCGAACTGGCGGACGGACAGAGCGTCAGCGTCGCCAGCGACACCTCATGGCAAGTCACCCCCAGCCCGATCTTGTCCAACGAACTCTGCGCCGGCGAGCATTACGACGCCCGCCTTGAGCAGGACGGCTGGGCGGCGGCGGGTTTCGACGACGCCAAGTGGGTCGCGGCCGTGGCCGCCAAGGCGCCCAGCGGAAAGCTCGTCGCGATGCCCCTGGAGCCCTCGCGCATCACCGCACGGCTGACGCCCAAGCGCGTGCTCAAGAGCGACGATGCTAAAAACGCGTACATCTTCGACATGGGCCAGTACGTCTCGGGCTGGACGGAGATCCGCGTGCAAGGCCCGGCCGGAACCGTCGTGACGCTCGAGCACGCCGGACGCGTGAACTACGACACCGGCAAGCTCGACACGCGCAATCAGATCGCCTGGCACCCCTCGCCGCAGAAGGATTCCTACACGCTGCGGGGCAATGGCTTGGAGACCTGGCACCCGCGATTCACGATCCACGGCTTCCGCTACGTCGAGGTGACCGGCTGGCCGGGCGTGCCGACGTGCGATGACCTCACCGGCTGCGCCGTGAACAACGACATCGAGCCGGCCGGGCAGTTCGAGTGCTCCGACGACATGCTCAACCGCGTTCACCACAACGTCTGGTGGACGTTCCACGGCAGCTTCCAGGGGATTCCGCAGGACGCCAGCGACCGCGCCGAGCGCGTGGCGTGGCTGGGCGACCCGGGCTTCGTGGCCGAGGACTACATGGTCAACTTCCGCGACGTGCGGTTCTGGAGCAAGTGGCTCGACGACATCGCCGACGCCCAGAAGTCCGACGGCACGGTGCCCTACATCGCCCCGCCCAACTGGGGCGCCCACTCGTATCGCGACTGGCCGTGCTGGGAATGCTCGTACAGCCTCTTCACGTGGTTCGTTTACCAGTACAACAACGACGTCCGCGTGCTCGAAAAGCACTACGAAGGCCTGCGCAAACAGGTCGAGCATTTCCGCAGCCTGGTCAAGGGCGGCATCCTCGCCGACGTGCTGGGCGACCACATGGAACCGCGCGACGACGGCACCAGCAGCTTCTGCCCCAACCGAACCCCCGCGGCCCTGACGGCCACCGCGTATTACTTCCGCTGCGCGCAGATCGTGTCCGAGGCCGCACGAATCCTGGGCAACCGCGACGACGCCAAGGCATACAGCCGCCTGGCTGAGACCATCAAGGACGCCTTCAATCGCGAGTTCTTCAACTTCGAGACCAACCAGTACGCCACCGGCAGCCAGACCGCAAACGCCCTGGCGCTGCACCTGGACCTCGTGCCCGGCGGCCGCGAGAAGGACGTGCTGGCAAACCTGGTCGCCGACATCAAGGGCCGCGGCAACCGCCTCTCGACGGGCATCATCGGCACCGACGCGCTGGAGCAGTCGCTGCCCAAGCACGGCCGCGCGGACGTGATGCTCCTGCTGGCGCAGCAGACGGCGTTCCCGAGCTGGGGCTTCGGCGTGGTCAACGGGATGACGACCATCTGCGAAGACTTCGAGTGCAGCACGTACCACAGCCTGAGCATGAAGATGCTCGGCAGCGTCGAGAAGTTTTTGCACAAGGATGTCGCCGGCCTGTCCCCCGCGTCGCCGGGGTGGAAGAAGATCGACATCGCGCCGAAAGTCGCCGCTCATCTGGCGTGGGCGAAGGGGTCGTATCGCACCGCCTTTGGACCTGCCTGCGTCGAGTGGCACAAGGACGAAGACGCCGGCGAGGGACAACCCACGCTGAAGATCGCCGTCACCATCCCCGCCAACACCACCGCCACGGTGACCGTGCCGACACTGGACCTGCGCAAGTTCCAGATCGCCGAAAGCGGTCGCACTCTCTGGACCGGTCGCACGTTCTCGCCCGGCGCCGACGGAATCGCCGCCGGACGAATCGGTGAGAGCGACGTGACCTTCGACGTCGGATCGGGAACGTACACCTTTGAGCTGACCCGCGTGGTTTGAAGAAGAGCGATGAGAATTAACGAACGCCGCGCCGCAAGCGATTGCAGTGCGGCGTTTTTTTGCGGGAGCGAACCATTCAGATAATGGTTAATATCCGTCATTCGCGATCATCCCCCCTTTTCATGAGGACGACATGAAGACTCTCAAGGCGATTCCGGACCGGTTGGTTGTGCTGACGTTTGACGACGGGTGCAAATCGGACATCGAGGTCGTTGCCCCGCTGCTCAAGACTTACGGGTTCGGGGCGACGTTCTATGTCAACGACCACAACGGCGCGGTTTCGGGGTGGAAGTCGGAGAACTATACCAACTGGGCGCAGATCCGGCGGCTGCACGAGATGGGATTCGAGATCGGCAACCACACCGCCCGCCATCCGAGCGTGTGCGGACTCTCGGACGAGGCGCTGATCGCCGAGCTCGAGCAGATCGAGCAGCGCTGCAGCGAGAATGGCATCGACCGCCCCACTACGTTCTGCTATCCCGGGTTCCACTTCAGCGGCGCGGCGGTTCGCGTGCTGCGATCGCGCGGGTATCAGTTCGCGCGCCGCGGCGGGTTCCCGGAGATGCCCTACCACGGCGAAGGCTGCCGCGGGCCGGCGTACGACCCCGCCGTCCATGACCCGCTGCTGGTGCCCACGACTGGGTTCTCCGGGCCCAACTGGGGCATGGACGATCTGAAGTGGGCGGTTGAACAGACGCGGGGAGGCAGGGTCGCCGTGCTGTGCTTCCACGGCGTACCGGATGTCGAGCACTCGTGGGTGCATACCGACCCGGGCGTGTTCAAGACGTACATGGATTTTCTGCGCGACAGCGGCTGCACGGTCATTGCCATGCGCGCCTTGGGCGACTATGTTGACGCCTCCAACGTGCCGGACGACCCCAACGCCAAGCTGGAAAAGGCCCTTTAATGAAGCCCTGCAACCTGACGTGTGAATATACGATCAACCCACTTGGCGTCGAAACCCCGCAGCCGCGGCTTGGCTGGCAGCTCAAATCCGCCACGCGCGGGGCGATGCAGAAGGCGTATCGCATCCTGGCGGCCTCGACGGCAGCGAAGCTTGACGCCGACGAAGGCGACCTGTGGGACAGCGGGCGCGTCGAGTCCGACCAGTTCGTAAATATCCCTTATGCCGGCACTGCGCTAACGAGCGGCCAGCGTTGCTGGTGGAAGGTGTGCGTCTGCGACGACGCGGGCGAGACCATCCCGAGCGCAGTCGAGGGAACCTGGAGCGAACCGGCCTGGTTCGAGATGGGCTTGCTCAGCGCCAGTGACTGGCAGGGCAAGTGGATCGCCGCCGAGGCTGGCATCAGTTCCCCGCTGCTGCGGCGCGAGTTCGCCCTCAAGGGGCAGATCGTGCGGGCTCGGGCGTACGTCTGCGGCCTGGGCTGGAACGAACTGTACATCAACGGCTGCCGCGTCGGCGACAACGTGCTCGACCCGGCGACCAGCGAGTACCACAAGCGGGCGTATTACGTCACGCATGACGTGACGGACCTGCTGGCCGCGGGTTCCAACGCCGTCGGCGTGATGCTGGGCAACGGATGGTTCAGCGAACCGGACTGGGAAACGCAGGTCTGCATCCACCACGAGACGTACGGCACGCCGGGCTTCACGCGGGCCTGGGACGGGGCCCGCCCGGTGCTGATGTTCCAGCTTAATATCGAACTGGCTGACGGCAGCAGGGTGCGCGTCAGCTCGGACGGTTCGTGGAAGGTCTCGCCCGGGCCCGTCACGCGGAACAATTTCTGGGAAGGCGAAATCTACGACGCCCGCGCCGAGCAGAGCGGCTGGACCGCCGCCGGGTATGATGACCGCGCCTGGGCGGCGGCGCAGGTCGTGAGCGGCCCCGGCGGCAGGCTCGTCAGCCAGACGATGCCGCCGATCAAAGTCACGCAGACGCTGCGGCCGGCGCGCTTCACCATCGCCCGCGAAGGCGTCTATGTCTACGACATGGGCCAACTGTTCGGCGGTTGGGCGCGCATCCGCGTGAAAGGCCCTGCCGGCACGAAGATCATCATCCGCTACGGCGCGCGGCTGGACGAAGAAACCGGCCTGCCCCAGTCGCCTGGGGGACCGGATGCGGCGACTGATTGCTACATCATGAAGGGCGACGCCGCCGGCGAGGAGTACGAGCCGCGTTTCACCAATCACGGCGTGCAGTACGTCTCGGTCGAGGGCTGCCCGCAGGAGATGACGATCCGCGACGTTGACGGCCGCGTGGTGCACTCGGCGATCGACATGGCCGGCGAGTTCTCGTGCAGCAATCCGGTGGTCACGAAGATTCACAACAACGTGGTCTGGACGCTGACCAACGACCTTCTGGGCCTGCCGCTGGACTGCCTCTACCGCGAACACTGGGCGTGGACCGACCCGGCCACCATCACCGGCTCGTTGTACCCCCGCAAGTGCATGCCGCAGTTCTGGACCAAGTGGCTCGAGGACATCCGCGACGCTCAGCGGGCCGACGGGGCCGTGCCCAACGTCTGCCCCAACTACCGCGGCGACGCCTCCGACCCGGCCTGGGGCGGCAACTACCCGCTGCTGGTGTGGTACCTGCACCAGTACTACAGCGACGAGCGAATCCTGGCCGACCATTACGATGCCATGAAACGCTGCGTGGACTACCTGACCTCCGTCTCGCAAGACCACATCGTCGTCAAAGGCCAGTTCGGCGACCACATGATGCCCGGCGATGCGCCCGGAAAGGAAGAGTTCATCTCCTCCGAAACGCCGCCCGAGATGGTCTGGACCGGCTACTACTATCGCGCAGCGCTGGTCGTCGCACAGGCCGCCGAAGAACTCGGCAACGCGGCCGACTGCGACCGCTACGGCATGCTCGCGGCCGACATCGCCGAGGCGATCAACGACAAGTGGTTCGATAAGGACGCCGGCTGCTACTGCAGCGGCGTGCAGACGGCCAACGCCTTCGCCTTGGTGCTGGATATCGTTCCCCAAGGCGCGCGGCAAAGCGTGATCGACGCCATCGTGGCCAACATCGCCAAGCACGGCGGGCACCTGCACGCGGGCAACACCGGCACGACGTGCCTGATCGACACGTTGACGGCCGCCGGGCAAGGCGAGCTGCTGTACAAGCTGCTCAACGACAAGACGTACCCCGGCTGGGGGTACATGGTCGCCCAGGGCGCCACGACGATCTGGGAGAGCTGGAGCCTCAGCGCCCAGTGCGGTAACGTCGAGAGCATGATCATGTGGGCGACAATCGACCAGTTCTTCTACAATGACCTGGCCGGGATCAAAGCGCCATCGTATTACGGGCCGACGTACCACCCGCGTGCGTTTACCGACGTGCGCATCGAGCCGCTGATGCCCGAGGGCCTCGACAACGTCCGCGCGACGATGCAGACCGTGCATGGCCGCGTCGGCAGCGAGTGGTTCAAATGGGGCACCAGCCGCTACTACAATATCGAGATTCCCGCAGGCACCTGCGGGACATTCAGCCTGCCCAAGCTGGACGAAGATTTCCAGATCACCGAGAGCAACCGAGTGATCTATAAAAATGGCGACTTCGTCCCGGGCGTCGAGGGCGTGCTGAGCGCCACCGACGAAGGCAGCCGCATCGCCCTGCGCCTCGGCGGCGGATGGTACGCGTTTGGGATGACGCCGGTAAAACAGTAATCGGTGAAACCAGGCAATACGAAATCGGGGGTGGCTGCATGCCCATGACGACGTGGCGTCGATTATTCTTTACTGATTACGGATTACTGATTACAGGTTACTGATTGCGGTTGTTAAGGTAGAATTGACGAAATGGATCAGCAGTACATTCGCAACTTCAGCATCATTGCCCACATTGACCACGGCAAGAGTTCGTTGGCCGACCGGATGCTCCTGCGCGCCGGGGCCATCACGCAGCGCGAGTTCCACGAGCAGATTCTCGACGACATGGACCTCGAACGCGAACGCGGCATCACGATCAAGGCCTCTGCCGTCACCATCGATTACGAATACAACGGCCAGAAGTACATGCTCAACATGATCGACACGCCCGGGCATGTGGACTTTCACTATGAAGTCAGCCGCTCGCTGACGGCCTGCGAGGGCGCGCTGCTGGTGGTTGACGCCGGGCAGGGCGTCGAGGCTCAGACCGTGGCCAACACGCTGCTGGCCCAGCGAACCAACCTCAAGCTCGTGCCCGTGGTCAACAAGATCGACCTGCCCGCCGCGCGGCCGGAAGATACGGCCATGGAGATCGAGCATTTGCTCGCCCAACCAGCCGAGGACTGCATCTTCACTTCGGCCAAGACGGGCGCGGGCATCGAGGAGATGCTCCAGGCGATCGTCGAGCAGCTCCCCCCGCCCAATGGCGATCCGGAGGCGCCGACCAAGGCCCTGATCTTCGACAGCACCTACAACGAATACCGCGGCGTCGTGGTGTACGTGCGGATCTTCGACGGCCAGCTCAAGATCGGCGACAAGATCACCATGATGGGCACCGGCGAGAGCTACCAGATCACCGAGATGGGCAAGCTCCGCCCCCAGGCCGTGGCCGTGCAGTCGCTGGGCGCCGGCGAGACCGGCTTCGTGGTGGCCAACATCCGCACGGTCTCGTCCGTCCACGTCGGCGACACGATCACGCTGACCGCCCGCCCGGCCGAGCACGCCCTGCCGGGCTATCGCCCGCCGCAGCAGATGGTGTTCTCGGACTTCTACCCCGGGCCCAGCACGCAGTTCCCGGAACTGCGCGACGCCCTAGAGAAGCTGCAACTCAACGACGGCTCGCTGACGTTCGCGCCGATCAACTCCGAGGCGCTGGGCTTCGGGTTCCGCTGCGGG
The DNA here is from genome assembly GCA_039683615.1 of Phycisphaerae bacterium. GTDB lineage: Bacteria > Planctomycetota > Phycisphaerae > SM23-33 > SM23-33 > JAJFUU01. Next base: position 420 of record JBDKRA010000018.1, on the reverse strand, counting down.
TTCCTGGGCCTGCTGCACATGGAGATCGTCCAGCAGCGGCTCGAAGGTGAAGCTAACCTCGACCTCGTGCAAACGGCACCCAACGTCACGTACGAGATTCTGACCACCAGCGGTGAAGTCCTGCACATTCACAACCCGCAGAAGGTGCCCGATAGCGGCCAGATCGAGGAGTTCCGCCAGCCGGTCGTGAAGGTGAACTTCGTGCTGCCGACCGACTCGATCGGACCGGTGATGCAGATGTGCACCGATCGCCGCGGCGAGTACGTGCGGACCGAGTATCTTTCGCCGACGCGGGCCATGCTCACGTTCAACCTGCCGCTGGCGGACGTGATCTACGACATGCACGACAAGCTGAAGAGCGTGACGCGTGGTTATGGCACGATGGACTACGAGCTGATCGGCTACTTTCCCGCCGACCTG
>JBDKRA010000017.1:0-356573 GCA_039683615.1 Phycisphaerae bacterium | reverse complement strand
TCGCGAGTGGCGCTAATCTGAAAAAACAGACTGTCCATGAGGCCCACTCCGTAAAGTTTCTGTAAGTCTTTTGATTCAAGACACCTCTGCGGTCTCTGCGATCTCCGCGGTGAAATATCCGGGTTAGTCTGAGTGCTACTGGTCCAGGCCGGGCAGGCGGGCGATGACGGCGTCGATGGTGTCCTGGGCCAGCAGGTCCTGGGCGATCTGCTGGGCCTGGGCCAGGGTCATCTGCGTGATCTGCTGCTGGACGGGCGGGAGGAACTGGGGGTCCAGGCTCAGGGCCCGCACGCCGATGCCGATCAGGAACGGCAGGTATGCTCCCACGTGGGCCATCTCGCCGCAGATGGAGACCTCGCGCCCGGCCGCGGCGCCTGCCTGGGCGATGCGATGCAGCGAGCGCAGCACGGCGGGATGGTGCGGCATGAAGTAGGAGGCCACTTTTTCGTTACCGCGGTCGACGGCCAGCAGGAACTGGATCAGGTCGTTGGAGCCGATGCACAGGAAATCGGCGTGGCGGGCGATGGTGTCGATCATCTCGACAGCCGAGGGCACTTCGACCATCACGCCGACGGCCGGGGCGCTGTTATGCGGCAGGCCCAGGGCGGCCAGCTCTTTCAGGCACGCGTCGAGGGTGGCCTTGGCGCGCAGGAAATCGTCGACCGAGGAGATCATCGGAAACATGATGCGCAGGGGCGCGTCGGCGCCGGCCCGCAGGATGGCTCGCAGTTGCTGGCGGAAGATATCGTCGTGGCGGAAGGAGAAGCGGATGGACCGCAGCCCCATGGCGGGGTTGCGTTCGACGGCCTCGTCGAAGAACAGCAGCAGCTTGTCGGCCCCGATATCCAGGGTTCGGAACGTCACCTCCTGGCCGCGGAAGCCTTCGATCAGGCGTCGATAGATGGAGACTTGCTCCTCTTCGGAGGGCGGCGTGTTCCTGACCAGGAAGGGGAACTCGCTTCGGTACAGCCCGACGCCCTCGGCCCCGACGAATCGGGCCAACTCGATATCGGTCAGCAGGTTGATGTTGGCCAGCAGGCGGATGCGCGTTCCGTCGCGGGTGGCGGTGGGTTCCTGGGCCGCCGGCGGCGCCGCCTGGGCGGCCACCTGGTTGCGGGCGGTCTGACGCTGCGAAAACCGTTCGACGATGTCATCGGTGGGGCTGATATAGATGTTGCCGATGTCGGCGTCGAGCAGGACGGGCGTGCCCTCGGGCAGCTCCAGCAGCGTCGGGTCGTCGGCGATGACCATCGGCACGTGCAGGCTGCGAGCCAATATCGACACGTGCGACGTGACCCCTCCGCTGGTCTGCACGATCCCGCCCACTTCCGCCGATGCGAGCTTGACGATGTCCGAGGGGTACATCTCGCGGGCGATGATGACGGCCGAGGCCTCGTCGGTGCCGGCCTCGAGCCGCATGCCCATCAGATTGGCCAGGATGCGCCGCACCACGTCCTCGACGTCGTGCTCTTTCTCGCGCATGTAGGCGTGCGGGCTGGCGGCCATCAGGTCCGAGTATTTGCGTCCGACCGTCAGGACGGCCTGGGGCGGATTCTCGCCGTTGTCGATGCGGGTGCGCATCTCGCCGATGAAGGCGGTGTCCTTGAGCATCATCAGGTGGGCCTCGAAGATCAGCGAGGCGATCTCCGGAACGCGCTGACCAAGGCGGACCTGGAGCCCCTGGAGCTGCTCGGCGGTGGCCTCCATCGCCTTTTGAAAATCTGCCAGGGAATATGAACGCGCCCCCAGCGCTTCGGTGAACAGGCGGTGGTACGCGCCGTGGTCGTGGATCAGCGCCGGGCCGTGGGCGAACCCCTTTGAAGCGATCTGGCCCTTGACCATTCGCGAGGCGGCCTGAGGCCGCTCCGCCGTAGCCTCATCGTGCGCCTTGGGAACGCTCATCAGGATGCGGGCGTTCTCGATCGCGCCGGCCAATTGCGACGTGGTGGCCTTGACGGCCAGGACGTCTTCGTCGTTGAAAGGGTGCTCGCGCGAGCGCTGCACGACCAGGACGCCGATCTTCTCGATGCCTCGCTGGATCGGCACGGCCAGGAACGCGTCGAACGGCTCTTCATTGATTCCCTGGAAGGGCTTGAAGTTGGGGTTGTCGCTGGCGGTCTTTTCGCGGACGGCTCGCAGTTCGCGCAGGGCCATTCCGGTCAGGCCCTCGGTGATCTTCATGCGAACGCGCCCCACCGACTGCGGGGCCAGGCCCCAGGTCGCCTGCAGCACCAGTTCCTGCGTCTTGGCCTCGTAGAGGTATATCGAGCAAACGTCGCAGCGCAGATGGTCGGCCACCAGTCCCACGATCTGCGTGAGGTAGGCGTGAATGTCGGCGCTGCCGGCCAGGCGGGCGGCAAACTCGCTGACGTCGCAGAGGAGGCTCAGATGTTCTTTTTCCGACGCGGCCATTACGAGGCGTTCCTCCGGGTCAGGCCTGAGAATGCCAGGCCACTATACGTCGATGCCGCGGCGAAGTCCAGAAACCCTGCCGCTGAGCAGTGTGGCCATATCATCGTAGGGAACGTAGAATTGCTGCGCAGGAACTGGTACAATTTCCCCCGCCTGAGGGCACTAATAAAGGATTGTTTATGTCAGCAAGATTGAACTGTGCGGCACTGGCAATTGCAGCAGCGGCATTGCTTACGGGATGGGCCGTGGCCCAGGCGGACTGGCCTTGCTGGTCGGGCGCCGACCGCAGTAATCGCAGCGGCGAGACGGGTCTGCTCAAGGCCTGGCCCTCCGGCGGGCCGACCCTGCTGTGGAAGGTTCAGGGGATCGGCTCGGGTTACTCCAGCCCGATCTGGGTGGGTGACAAGATCTACATCACCGGCGACAAGGGAGATGATCTTGCCCTGACCTGCCTGGACAGCGCCGGCAAGAAGCTCTGGAGCAAAGTGGTCGGACCGGCCTTCAAGGCCTCGTGGCCGGGCTCGCGCTCAACGCCGACGTATGACGACGGTCATCTGTACCTGGTCTCGGGCCTGGGCGAAGTGGGCTGCTACGACGCCAAGACCGGCGCGAAGGTCTGGACGCGCAAGTTCAGCGAGTTCGACGGCAAGCGTCCGCCGTGGGGATTCTCCGAATCGGTGCTGGTAACGGGCGACCTTGCCGTCGTTACCCCCGGCGGCTCGGCGTGCATGGTGGCCTTTGACAAGAAGAGCGGCAAGACCGTCTGGCAGAGCGGCAAATTCGCGGCCGCCCATTACTGCTCGGCAATCGCCGTCGAGTACAAGGGCGTCTCGATGATCATCAACGGCACCAGCGGCGGGCTGATCGGCGTGGACGCCAAGACCGGCAAGATCCTCTGGACAAACGCCTTTGCCGCGGGCAACACCGCCAACTGCCCTTCGCCGAGGTTCTCGGACGGGTATGTGTTCTGGGCAGTGGGATACGGTAAGGGCGCCGTGTGCGTGAAACTCGACGTCGCCGGCGGCAAGGTCAACGCCACCGAGGCCTACCAAAGCAAGGACATGGTCTGCCACCACGGCGGATTTGTCATCGACGGCGGATACGTCTACGGCGACAACGGCGGCGGCGTTACCTGCATCGAACTGGCCAGCGGCAAGACTAAGTGGAAGAACGCAGCCCTGGGCAAGGGCTCGCTGACCTGGGCCGATGGAATGCTGTATCTCTTCGGCGAGAAAGACGGCGAGGCCGCCATCGCAGCGGCGTCGCCGGAAGCGCTCAAGATCACCGGCAAGACGAAGGTGGCGGGCAAAGGACCGAGCTGGGCGCATCCCGTTGTCGCCAACGGCAGCCTGCTGCTGCGATACGACGACAATCTGTACGTCTACTCGATCAAAGCGAAGTAACTTTGGAGTTGTGAGTTGTGAGTTGTGTGAAAATCTCACCACTCACACCTCACAATTTTCCTCAAACTTTCGGCCTTTTATGCCTTTACAGCCCGGCGACATGTGATATACTAATTCGTGGAGAGGCGTCCCATGGATGGGAAGTGAGGAAGCACGTCTGTACGCTTAGGTAGCAGAGGGTTCGGAGGCCGCAGAATCCCGGTTGGGTTCTAATTTGTCCGGTAATGGTCCGGACAGGCGGCTACGAGTGCTCAATAGAATCAAATTACCTGAACCAGAAATGATCTCGATTTCGCCGGCCATGCGCCAGGTGACTGAGCTGATCGACATGGTTGCCCAAAGTGACTGCTGCGTCCTGGTCGAGGGCGAAAGCGGCACTGGTAAAGAGCTTGTTGCCAAGCGGTTGCATCAAAAGAGCCCGCGGGGCTCAAAACCGTTCATCCCTACCAACTGCGCTGGAATCAGCGAAACCCTGTTTGAAAGCCAGTTCTTCGGACACGTTCGCGGCGCCTTCACCGGCGCCGACCAGGCCATGCTCGGTCTGGTCCGTAGTGCCGAAGGCGGAACGCTTTTCCTGGACGAAGTGGGCGAAATCCCGCTGAGTCTCCAACCCAAGCTCCTACGCGTGCTCCAGGACGGCGAAGTGATGGCCGTCGGAGCGACGGCCCCGGTCAGGGTCGACACGCGATTCGTGGCGGCGACCAACCGCAGCCTGGCCCAGGAAGTCGCTGCCGGCAAGTTCCGCACCGATCTGTTCCACCGCCTCAACGTCGTCTGCCTGCGTCTGCTGCCCCTGCGCGAACGCAAGGAGGACATCGAGCCGTTGATGGACCACTTCCGCCAGCGATGTGCGATGCGGTATCAGCGCCCGGCTGTGCATGTCAGCCCAGCCGTGCGGGCGGTGCTTCAGGCCTACAACTGGCCGGGCAATATCCGTGAGCTGTCGAGCTGGGTCGAGCGGCTCTATGCCACCGGGCAGGATGCACAAGTGCTTGCCCAGTCGCTGATCTCGCAGCAGGACGCCCCCGAGGCCGCCGAAGCGCCTGCGGCCGTCATGACCATGGAACAGGCCGAACGCATGGCCATCGCCCGCGCGCTCAAGGCCACCAACAACAACCGCTCCCAGGCCGCCCGCATCCTGGACATCAACCGTGCCACGCTGCTGAGGAAGCTGGACCTCTATCAGATAGCGTAAAGAACTCGCCGCCCCCCCCCCTCGCGACCGCCGCCGCATCCTTAAGGATGCGGCGTTTTTTTATCAACGCTCTCATCTCTCAGCCATGAGCTCCCGGTCTTGTTGAGAGCTGATAGCTGACGGCCACTTCTGAGCCCCTGCCGCAAATTGCCACAGGCGCCCTGGAGCGCCTCGCGGCGCGCGCCGCAGAATGAACTATGTCTTCTACGGTCTGCCGCGGAGGGGGAGATCTATATAAGTTGTTTTTATTAAATTAGTTATGCCTCTTGCGCCTCCCTCTGTCGGTCTTTGGCACGGTCGTTGTTATTACACGATTGCCGGCGAGTGCCGCCGGCGAAGCGGCTTAGAAAGGATCGCCTTCATGACTAACACAGCAGCAAATAACGAGATCGTGCTCTTCCACGCCGGCCAGGGCCTGGTGCTCCAGGTGGCCCAGTGGATTCGCCGCCACAGCCGTCACTCCTTGAGGCTCGTCTCGGCCAAGACCCCGATCGCGATTGAAATGGCCTTGAGCAGCGCCGCTGTCGTTATCGTCGACGCAACGGTTGACGGCGACTTGGCGCTGGATGTGCTGGAGATCGCCAACGAGCGGCTCGGTCGTCAGCACGTAGGCGTCTACACCGAAAAACTCCGCGACGACCTGGAGATCCAGGTCCGCCTGCGGGGCTCGCTGCTGCTGGCTGGACCCATGAGCCCGATGGAGTGGGAAGGCTTCTTTGAGCCCCTCGTCGGTGCCGACGTCGCCAAGGAAGACGCGAAGGAATCCCTTTCATCCGCGGAGAGCAACTAGCGGATTTACGCTGAACTGAGCAGCCCGCTGAGGCTGCAGACCGACGAACGTAATTGGCTTTGATAAAAGAACTTAAGAATTAGAGTCCAATGCGGACTTAACCGAATACGACCACTAGCGGAGAAATGCAATGAAGACCATGACGACAAAACTGATGCTGGGACTGATTCTGACCTCTGCCGTGATTGGTGCCGCCTCGAATGCCCGTGCCGAGCTCATCGGCGACGTGGAGTTCCCGCAGGGAGCGCTGTCCTTCGCCGATGCGGTTGTGAGTTATACGCCGCACATTGACACTCCGGATCCCAGCACTCTAACGGGCGAATCGCCTGATCTGCGATGGCGCAATCCCAATGATGCTCTGGGCACGCCGAACTATGTGCCCCCGACCACCGATTACGGCCTTGACCAGTTTGTCTCGCTGGGCAACGGCGGCGAGTTGGTCCTGCAGTTCGTGAACAACAAGCTCACCGGCAGCGGCAACGCCAATAATGACCTGTACATCTTTGAATGCGGTGCGGTGAACGAGGCCACCTTTGTGTGGATCAGCCAGGACGGAACGAACTGGCTGTCAGTCGGCGGAACCATGGCCGGCGGCACCCGCGGCATCGACATCGACCCCTATCTGGTGACGGCCAGCCTGCCTTACACGACGCAGTTCAGCTACGTCAAACTGCAAGACGACGTGAATGACGTTCCTGCGGGTCCTTCCGGCCCTCTGCCCTACGGTGCCATCGCCGGTGCCGACATTGACGCGGTGGGCGCGATCTCCTCGGTCCCCGAGCCGGCCACGCTGGTGCTGATGGCCGTGGCGGGAACCATCCTGGTCGTCCGCCGACGCCAGGCCCGCAAGAACGTCCTGTAAAGCTCGCAGACAAACAAGAACTCTAACCACTGACACTGAGAAACGACCATGACCACGCGAACACACAACCTGAAGAACAACAGCCAACTGGCGGCTGCGGTGCTCGCGAGAACCTCCTCCCCGGCCAGCCGCAACGCGGGGAGAACCCAGAATCTGCCGGAAACGTCCGTTCAAGAAGCAGCACGTCGGCCGTCACGGTCCAAAGTCGGAGCTACTGCCATGACTCGTCAAACGAACAGCCTCCAGCGTATCGCCGGCCTGCTGATGGCCGCCGCCCTGATGGCGACGATTTCTTCAACGGCCCGGGCGGAGATCATCGGCGACGTGGATTTTCCTGCCGGCGCCCTGTCGTTTGCCGACGCGGTGGTCAGCTACAACCCGGCGATTGACACGCCCGAGTCGCCCGATCCGAATTGGCGCGATGCGGCTGACGCCTTGGGCGCGCCCAACTTCACGTCGCCGCCCTCCGGTGCGGCCACCCACAACATCGGGCAGTTCGTCTCGCTGGGCAACGGCGGATACCTGACGGTCCAATTCACCGACAACGCCCTGACCGGCAGCGGCGACAGCAGTGCCGACCTGTACGTCTTTGAAGTGGGTCCGGTCGTCGAGGCCAGCTTTGTCTGGATCAGCACCGACAACGCCGAATGGATATACGTTGGACGCATCCAGGGCAGCGCGCGAGGCATCGACATCGACGCGGCGCTGGCCGCGGCGGGCCTGGCCTCCACGACGAGATTTCAGTACGTGACGATCCAGGATGACCGGATGGACTATCCGGCCGACCGGTACGGCTTCTACGCCGGCGCCGACATCGACGCCATCGGCGCCATCTCCAGCGCCTCGATCATCGACGTGCCCGAGCCGGCGACGCTGGCGCTGCTGACGCTGGGCGGGGCCCTGATCCTGGTCAAGAATCGCAGCCGCCGCCTCAGCTAACGAAACGGCACTTTCGCCGAGGAACTTTCATGGTCAGCAAATCACAACAATTTGAAGAGATCGTCCTGGTGTGCCCCTCGGCTTCGCTGGTGCGGCAGTTGGGCGACTGGGCCCGCAAAGATGAACGCTACGCCCTGTGCCTGTACCCGGGCAGGAAGACCGACGGGTTCGCCCGCGCGCTGGGCGCGGCCAACCGCACGATTATCGACGCCTCCGAAACCGCCGGCGACGCGATGGAGGCCCTGGAAACCGCTTTGCAGATAACGCCGCGCCCGATGGTGTACGTCGAGTCGGCCCAGGACGAGCTGGCCGTCGCTCTGGCGCCGCGCGGGGCGGCCGTCCTGCACGGACCGCTCGACGCCTCGCAGTGGACAGACGTGATCGAGGGACAGTGCCAGTGACCCCAGCCCGGCGACGCTGATGCCGGTTGCTTATTTGATTCCGGAGGAAGAGCTTTGGAGCCGACCTCTCGCTCCGCGGCGCCGGTATGGCCGCTGACGCGATGGGAAGGGAGTGTGCGGAGGTTGTGGTGCAAGCTTGCCAACGGAGGGCGCGGCGAAGTGGCGACACTTCGCCGCGCCTGGCAGGCTCCCATCCATGTGGGGCATTGACAGGCGATGGCCTTCCCGCCAGAATGCATGTCGCCGGCCGCTGGGCCGGTCTGTTTGACGCCACTGGAGTGCGCCGATGCCAATGCCAACGCCGCCGGTCCCGCAAGGGGCCCTGCCGATCCCCAAGTTGGACTGCATCGATTTCACCTCGCCATTCACGGCCGCCTACCTGGGCAATGGCCTGATCGGTCTGCGCCCGCAGGCCAATCCGCTCCTGCCGGCGCAGGCAATGGTGACTGGCCAGGCTTCCACCGGCGCCGGCGACGCCTCGCTGACGGCGGCGTATCCCTTTGCGGTCAATATCGTCGCCGGCGGCGCGGGCCTGCAGGAAAACCCCCGCCGGGTCACGGTCATCAAGCAGAGCCTGGATATGGCCACGGGCGAATTGACCACGCACATGAAGTTCGCCGCCTCGGAAACCCTCACCCTCGACATCCAGGTGCTGCAGTTTCTCTCGCGCAGCGCCCCTTGCCTGGCCTGCCAGGAAATCCGCCTGACCGCCTCGTCGCAGACCCAGATCGAAGTGATCCCGCAGGTCGGCTCGCCGGCGGCCGCCGGACTGGCGCTGGCACAGGCCGCCCCACGCGCCTACAACGTCCAGGGCGGGCAGACTTGCGTGGTGCACACGCTGGCGGCAATCGTGCCCTCAGCATATCACCCGCAGCCGCAGGCGCACGCCCAGCGCCTGGCGGCCTGGGCAGGCGCAGCGGGCTTCCAGGAGCTCTCCCGCCTCAATCGCCAGACGTGGCTGGACCTCTGGCAGTCGCGAATCCGGATCGTCGGGGACGTGGCCGCTCAGCGAGCCCTCGACGCGGCGTTCTTCTATCTGCACTCCAGTTGCCACGCCTCGTGCCTGTGCGGCACGGGTCCGATGGGCTTGAGCCTGGCCGAGCCTTACGGCGGCCGCGTGCTCGACGACATGGACTACTGGCTCCTGCCCGCCGTGGCGCCGGCGGCGCCTGACGCGGCGCTGGCGATGTTGCGATACCGCCTGGCGGCGCTTCCGGCGGCGAGGGCGGCAGCGCACCTGCTGGGCCTGCAAGGGGCGCTGGTTCCGCTGCAAGCCTCCGCCGGCGGCGGCGAGGAAGCGTGCCCGCCCTCCGACGCCGCGGCTGGCGATCACCGCTCGACCCCGCGCGTCGCGCTGGCGTTTTGGGAGTACTACCTCGCCACCGCCGACGAAGATTTCCTTCGCCGGGCGGTCTGGCCCATACTGTCGGACTTCGCCCGCTGGATCGAGAGCCGCGGGCGGTTCACCGCCGCGGGCTTCGAGATCGTCAACGCCGATGGAACTCGCAACGATCCCGAGATGAACATCCTGTGCCGCATGGCGCTGGTGGCCGCCAGCCACTGCGCCGCGGCGATCGGATACGATCCACCGCCGGCGTGGACACGCCTTGCCGGGGCCATCGTGATTCCGTTGGACCGCCAGACGGGCCTGATCGCCCCCGGCCAGCGCGAGTCGTTGGCGCCGCTGCTGCTGCACGATCCTTCGGAATATGGCGCCGTCGACGCGGACCTGCTGCGCCGAACGCTGGAACGCGACGAGCAACTGCGCCAGGTCCAGCCCGCCGCGCCCGAGGCGGGCCATGCAACCGTCGCCCGCGCCGTCGCCGCCGCCATCGCCGGCGACCGCGCCAAGGCCGCACAAGTGTTCCATGATCTCTGCGAGCAGACCTGGTCCGCCCCGTACGGACTCTGCGCCGCCCTTCCGGGACATCCCCAGGGCGAGCACCTCACGACGCACGCGGCGATGCTGATGGCCGCCATGTACGCCTTCACGGGCCTGCGCATCAGCAGCGGCGACTGGGCCCGATATCCCGCGCGGCTCCCGGAATCCTGGCAGAAGATCGAGATCGGCCGGCTCTGGGTTGGCGGAGTCCCGATGCGCGTGACGGCCGTCAACGGCCAGCGAGCCCGACTCGCCCAGCAATAAGATTTGCCACAAAGTTCATGTCTTTGTGCCTTTGTGCCCTTGTGGTTAAGTTCCCCAATCTTACGGTTTGGCCGGGGCGTTCTTGGGCTTGGCCATGTCGACGTACATAGGCAGATAGCGGTAGTACACTTCCAGCGACAGCGTCGCCATCGCCGTCGTGATGACGCGCCCGGTGTAGCTGCCGTAGGTGTCGTTGGGGTCCCAGCTGCCGGCCGGGTCGCCCTGCATGATCTGCGAGGTCAGCAGCAATTTTTGAATGTCCGAGTTCCACTTTTCCCAGCCCTCGCCCTGGTGCTGATACATCGCCAGGCAGGCGTAGTACCAGTAGTAGAAGTTGCGGGGGCCTGTGCTGGGAAGGTTCTCGCCGAGGTACTTGGCCGACTCGTCCATCCGCGGCAGCGTCGGGGGCAGGCCCATGAGCTGCTGGCAGAACATGCCCTCGGCCACCATCGCCGGGCTGCTGGCGCCTTTGCCCGTGTAGCCGTACAGGCCGCCGTGCGTGCCGCCGCCGACTCTTTCCAACCATCCCCGCGCTAGTTCAAAGGGCTCTTCGGGAATATCCAACCCCGCCAGGCGGGCGCTCTTGAGGGCCATCACCTGCCAACCGACGACCGAGGTGTCGGAGTCGGAAGGCGCTGAAGTATATCGCCAACCGCCCAGTTGCTTACTCTGAGCCTTGAGGATCACGGCGATGGCCTTCTTGACCGGATCCAGCAGCTCCGGGTCCTTGGTCAGGCCGTACGCTTCGGCCAGCGCCACGGCGACGGCCCCGTGGGTGTACATCCCGTTGCCGTGGGCGGTGCCGCGCGTCCAGTCGCCGTCTTTGGGCTGGTTCTTGATCAGCCATGCGACAGCCTTGGCCAGGGGCTTCTGATGCCGCCCCGGCTCGTTGTGTTTGGCGCCCCAGCCGAGGTAGCACAGCGTGGCGAAGGCGGTGCCGGCGTCGTCGCTGGCCTGGCCGCCGTATTTCTTGACCGACCAATTGCCCTCGGGTTCCTGGTGGGCGGTAAGCCAGTTCAGCGCCCGCGCGACGGCGGCTTCGGTCTTGTCGCTGCCGCCCAGGCCTTTAAGCATTCCCGCCCGCAGCTTGGGATCTCGCAGCATCGTCGGGGCGATGTTGCGGCTTCGCTCTTCCAGGCGCGGGCCGCCACCGATCATGTACTTGGGGATGGCCCGGGCGACCGCCTCGCCGGCGCCTTCGAGGCGGGCGAGTTGCGGGACGTTGGCCTGCTGGCCCTGTCCACCGCTGGCGGCGTCGCTGGGTTTGAGCGCCCCGGCCATGCCGGCCCGGGCCGTCACGTCGGGCCGCCCCAGCGGGCTGCCCGACCCCATCTCGCCGGCCTTGGGCGCCTCGACGCGCCCGCTCACCGTTCCAATATTGCCCAGCCCGGCTTTGGCTTCAGGCTGCGTGCCGGCCCGGCGCTGCGGACCGCTCTCCATCAGCGATCCGGCGCCGCCGACGTCGATCGCGCCGCCACCGCCAATGGCGGTCTTGCTGACGGGCTGGGCCGGACCCAGCGCTTCGGCGCCTTTGCTGCCGATCGTCGAGGCGATTCCCCCGCCGCTGGCCACGGCCTGTTCCAGCGATCCGGCGCCGACTGCCGGGGCGGCCTTGGCGCCGCCGCCCTGAGGCGCCGCCGCGGCGATACCGCCACGCGTCACCGGGGCGCCGCTGCCGATCGATTGGTCCGAAACAGTCGGGGCCTTTTCGCCACCGGCAGACCCCTTCATCTGCGGCGCCTCGAGCGGCTGGTTGCTGTCGCCGCCGAGCATGGGCGCCTGCGTGGCAATGTCGCCGGGCTTGGCCTGGGCGGCGGCGAGCTTCTGCTCGCCGGGTTGGCCGACCGCCATCGCGGACACGGCCGCCGAGTCCATCGCCTGGGCCGCCGACGCGGACTGTGCTGCCGCAGCGCCCGCGGCGGCGGCCTGCGGTTTGTCGGAGACGGCGTTGTCATGCGAAGCCGCCGCGCTGCCGACGGCGGAGGCGTCGGCCCTGGGAACGGCCGCTTCCTTGGCCGCCGGGGCGGCGGGCGCCTCTTCGACCTTGATGTCTTCGCTGCCCAGCTGCACCTTGGCCACGACGTCGCGAGCGACCTGCGAGCTCTTAAGCGAGTCGCGCTGGGCCTGCTCCTGCACCGGGATCCGCACGTCGATGTTGGCCTGGTTGACCTGCAAAGCAGCCTCGGCCGGCGTGACCGGCTGCATCTTCATCGGGTTGTCGACGGGCGTGGGCAGCGTCTGCATGTTGACGTTCGTCTGCGCGTCGGGGTTCTTGATGTCGGTGACGTTCTCCCGCATGTCGGTCGACATCTTCTCGCTGGCCAGCGCGTCGGCGTCGACGGCGATCTCCATCCCGTTGATGCCGGGATCCTCGGCGATCGTGACGGACATGTTGTAGACGCCCATGATCAACAGCAGCAGCAGGTGCGCCGCGATCGAGGCCAGAATGCACTTGGCCAGCAGGCCCATCTTGTCTCGCTTGGGACCAAAGAGCATCCACAACATCCAGATCAGCGCCGCCAGGGCGAGAACCGCCAGCAGCAGCCACCACTTGATCGCGTTGAACAGGTTCCAGAACGATGACAGATCCGTCGCCGGCTCGACGTCGCGCGAAATCGTTTCGTACACGCCGATGCCGCCGGAGATGTCACGGCTGCGGTCGCTGACCAGCGCCATCGCGAAGCCGTGGCTGTGCAGGGACGGGTCGCGCTCGTTGGCGCGCGTGTTGATCGGCGAGCCAACGTTGACGACTTTCTGGAACTGACCGTTGATGATTCTGGCTCTATAGATGTCGTACCCGCCCAGGCCGCCGGAGCGGTTGGAGCTGAAGTACACCAGGTCGCCTTCGCGCGTCAGGGACACGCCGCGGTCGCTGGAGCCTTTGCTGCTCAGGGCCTCGACCCACTCGGCTGTCAGTTGCGCCGGGGCCTTGGGGGCGTTGTCGGTCGTCGGCTCGATGCGTTCGCGGACGGTCTTCTGCGAGGACTTCTTGACCGCGGCGCCGGCTGCCCCCTTGGTGTTGTACATCGGCAGTAGGCGGTAGTAGACCTCCAGGGACAGCGTGTACATCGCCGTGATGTAGACGCGCCCGCCGTTGCCGCCGTAGGTCTTGCCGCCAGGCTCCCAGCTGCCCGCCTGCGGGCCGGTCTTGACCTGGTCGCCCAGCACGTACGTCTTCATGGCCGGGTTCCACTTTTCCCACAGGTCCCCGCCGTGCTGGAACGCCGCCAGCGTGCCGTAATATGTCGCGTAGTCGTTGGGGCCAGGAGTCAACTGCGTCATCACGAAGTTGGCCGACTCTTCCGCACGCGCGTCCGTCCCGGGCAAGCCCAGCAACTGCTGGCTGAACATGCCCTCGGGCACCAGCGGGCCCTGCGGACCCGGACCGCCGTAACCGTACAGGCCCTTGTGGGCGCCGCCTCCAGCCGTGTCCAGCCATTTCCGCGCGCCGGCAAAGACGCTTTCAGGAATCGCCACGCCGGCCATCTCGGCGCTCTTGAGGGCCATCACCTGCCAGCCGACGACCGAGGTGTCCGAGTCCGTCGGCTGCGAAGTGTACCGCCATCCGCCGGTGGGGCTCTGTGCTTTGATGATGACGGCCACAGCCTTCTTGAGGGCTTCGAGCACGGCGGGATCTTTGCTGACGGTGTACGCCTCGGCCAGCGCGGTGGTCACCACGCCGTGGCAGTACATGCCGTTGCCGCTGCCGGTGCCTCGCGTCCAGTCGCCATCGGCGGGCTGCTTGGCCAGCATCCACTTAATCGCCTTTTCCAGCGGCTTGCGGTACAGGCCGTCCTCGTTGTGCTTGGCGCCCCAGCCCATATAGCACAGGGTCGCGAAGGCCGTCACCGCGTCGTCGGAGCATCCGCCGCCGTGCTTTGAAGCCGACCAGTTACCCGCGGGCTCCTGGTTGCGCGTCAGCCAGTCCAGCGCCGCGATGACGGCCTTTTCCGTCTCCGGGCTGCCGCCCAGGGCCGTGATGATCTTCTCGCGGTAGTTCACGTCGGCGAAGGGGTTCTCGCCCTTGGGGGCCGCTACCGCTTGCGAGCAGAAGATGTCGTAGTCGCTGTTGGCGCGGTCCTTGAGGGCCTTGACCCACAGTTCCTTGCGCTGCTCGGGCGTGACATCCTCGTGCGGGCGGTTGGACGAGAAGTAGAGCTTCGATCCGTCGTGGTTCAGTGCGGGGTCGACTTCGTCAAACTCGCTGTTGACCTCTTTGCCCAGGTTGAACGGTTTGCTCCATCGCCCGTTCTGCAGGAAACTGGCCCAGAGGTCGTGCCCGCCGTAGCCGCCGGGACGGTCGCTGTGGAAGTACAGCATCTTGCCGTTGCGCGAAAGCTCCGGGCCGCCCTCGGCGTACTGGCTGTTGATCTCGGCGATGGCTTCGGGCTTGCTCCACTGGTCGTCTCGCCAGTAGCTGACGTACAGGTCGCCCTCGTCGGCGTCCGTCTTGCGGACGAAGATCATCACCTCGCCGCGGGCCGACACGCCCGGCTGGACGTTGGTGCCTTCGGAGTTGATCTCGCCCCCGGCCGGTCGCGGGGCTTCCCAGATCACGTCCCGCACCAGCCCGGCGCCGAAGCGCTGCTCGACGCCCATGCCATTGGTGTATTTGCGATACGAGCCCGGCACGAAGATCAGCACCACCAGAATCGCCGCAACGACCACCGCCAGCAGCGACAGGGCGGTCAGCTTGGCGAGGCGCCACTTGCCGCTGCGGCGCGGGCGGGCACTGGTTTGGCTGTTGGACGGCATTGGGTTGTGAGGCTTCCTTTTTGTTCAGCGGCGCGGGCTAGTTGGCCAGCGGCTTGACGTCGTAGGCGATGTTGGCCTGGTCCACTCCGGCGCGTTTGCAGGCCGCCAGCGCGGCGGCCACCTGACCGTGGAACGCGCTGCGGTCGCCGCGGATCAGCACCTTCTGCTTGGTGTCTTTCTTGACCTCGCCGGTGATCATCGCCGTCAACTGCGCCAGGTTCATCGCCCGCCCGCTGATCACGTAATACTCGCCCGTCTCAGACGAAGCGGCCGTGCGGACGTTGATGATCATCAGCTTGCTGGCGGCAGAGATCGTGCTCTGGAGGCTGGTCTCGGGCAGTTGGACCTGCTCGTCCTTTTCCTCTTCCTGAAAAGTCGTGGTGGCCACGTAGAAGATCAGCAGGATGAACATCAGGTCCATCAGACTGGTCATCTGAATGGGATTGTCGTCAATCTCTTCCGTGCGAGGGATTCTCATGGAACTACCTCTTGCGGGGGATTACTTGCCCTTCTGCTGGAGCGAGTATTCCAGGAACTCGATGGCCTGATCGTCCATGTTGTCGACCAGCATGTCGACCTTGCTGGCCAGAATCTGCACGACGATCAGGATCGGGATGGCGATGGTCAGCCCCGCGGCCGTCGTCACCATGGCCTCGTAAATGCCCCTGGCCAAGCCCTGGGTCTTGTCCTTGGTGGCCGCCGATGCGGTCTCGAAGCATGTGATCAGACCGTACACGGTGCCCAGCAGGCCCAGCAGCGGTTCGATGGCCGCCATCGAGATCAGCGGGCGCAGGCTGCGTTTGAGCTTGTAGACTTCTCGCCCGCCGGCGTCCTCGATGCCTTTCTCGACCGCGTCGTACCCGTGGTCGAGCCGGCGGATGCCGCCCTTGATCACCTGGCTGAGCGGGCAGGGATTGCTGTCGCAATATGCGATGGCCTCGGCCGTGCGCGACGGGTCGCCCGCGAAGGCCAGCTTGAGCCCTTCGATGAAGGTCGGGGGAATGACCTTGCTGCGCCGCAGCGTCAGAAAGCGTTCGATGGCCACCGCCACCGCCACGATCGAGACCAGGAAGATCGGGATCATGACCACGCCGCCCTTGCGGATCAGCGACAATAGCGTCTCTTTCTCGGGGGCAGCGTTCTTATCCTTGGCGGCCGCGGCCTGGGCCAGGGCCTTCTCGCCCATCTTGGCCGGCTGATCTTTGGCCTGTGCCAAGACCTGGGCGGCCGACAGGCACACGCCCAGCACCAGCATCATCACCGTCAGCCTGAATATGGACTTCATGAATCGAGACATAGTCCGCTCTTCCTTATTCTGGTTTACCTTCGAGCATCTTCTTGGCTACGATCGCCGCATCGGTGTCGGCAAACTTGGCCACGACTTCCTTGAACCGTTCAGCGGCCTGATCGTCCTTCTTCTGCATCTTCAAAACGCGACCCATCTCCAGGATCGCCTTGGAGCTCCACTGCGGCAGGCCGTATTTCACGTCGACCAGCGTCAGCTCCTTGATGGCGTCGTCAAGCTGGTTGCCCGCCAGCAGGCACTCGCCGATCTGGAACTGGCTGCGGGCGCTGGTGGCGTCGCGCCGGCCGGCGGCGACCACCTTGCGATACGTCTCGATCGCCTGGGGGTAGAGCTTCTGGTTCTCCATCGCCCAGGCCTGGCCGAACAGCGCCTGCAGCGTCAGGTCGCTCTTGGGGTACTTGGCCAGGAACTGCGTGTAGCTCTGCTGGCTGGGCGCCCACTGGTTGACCAGGCTCTGGCATTCGCCCAGACGAAGCAGCGCCGGCTCGTCGATCTTGGGATTGTTCATCGCCACGGCCGCGGCGAAATGACCGTTGGCCCGCTCGAACTCCTTGAGCTTCAGCGCCGACTCGCCCGCC
Organism: Phycisphaerae bacterium; assembly: GCA_039683615.1. GTDB lineage: Bacteria > Planctomycetota > Phycisphaerae > SM23-33 > SM23-33 > JAJFUU01. The sequence continues at coordinate 339,786 of JBDKRA010000017.1, read as the reverse complement.
TGGTACAGGGCGATGGCCTTGGTCAGCGGCTCGATGGCCGGGTCCTTCAGCGCCGCCTCGAAACTCTCGGCGGCCTTGCCCATCTCGTCCTTGTTGTAATAGCACCAGCCCAGGCGATAGTAGATCTTCGCGATCAGGTCCTTGCGGGCGTCCTTGGCCATCGCCGTCAGGCGGGTGACCGCCTTGTCGTACGCCTTGGCTTCAAACTCCAGTTCCGCCAGCTCCAGCGACACGTCCTGCGCCCAGGCGCTGGTCGGGTAGGCGGTCAGGAACTTCTGGTAGGTCTCCATCGCGGCCGGGGCCTGCTTGAGATCCTTCTGGCACCACGCCAGACCGTACATCGCCTGGTCGGCCACCGTCGACTTGGGGAACTGCGTCAGCACGCGCGTGAACTGCTGGGCGGCGCCGTCGAACTGCTTGAGTTGCCACATGCAGCGGCCAAGATAAAACACCGCCTGGTCGATCTTCTCGTGATTGGGCTGGGCGGCGATCAACGCCGTCAGCGACTGCTGAGCCTGGGCGAACTGTTCCTTGCGAACCTGGATGGCCGCCACTTGCAGCGCCGCGTCGAACGACAGGGCGTGCTGGGGGTTCTTGGCCAGCAGGGCGTTGAACGACGCCAGCGCTTCGTCGTCCTTCTTCTCCGCCAGGGCGACCCATCCCATCAGGTACTGCCCGTCGGCGTCGCCGGCCGCGGCTGGGGCCGTCAACGCCGCCCGCGCCTGGTCATATCGCTTGGCGTTATAGTGGATGCGACCCAGCGCCACGCCGGCGTCGATCAGCAGCTTGCTCTTGGGATAGCCCGCCAGCAGCTTGTTGAGCGAGGCCGCCGACTGGTCGTCCTTAGCCAGGTTCTTGTACGCCATCGCCTGGTTGAACAGCGCCGCGTCGGCGTTGTCGTGCTGGGCGTGGGCGGCGATGAACTTCTCATACGCCTCGACGGCCTTGGCGTCGGCCTTGAGGCGGAACTGCGCCTCGCCGACGATGAACCACAACCGCGCGAAGATGCCCTCTTCCTTGACGGCGGCCGCGGTCAGCGGCTCGACGGCCGCAAGCACCTTGGCCCACTCCTGCTTCTGATAGAGCCCCTCGCCCATGCGCATCTGGGCGGTGCTGACATACTGGCCCTTGGGATACGCGGCAAGGTAGGCTCCGTAGGCAGCCAGCGCCTCGTCGATCTTGGCCGTAAGCATGAGGTTCTCCCCCTGGAGGAACGCCGCATCTTCGGCCTGGGCGCCCTTGGCATACTTGGCCAGGTACGCCTGGCACAGGGCCAGGCTGGCGGGATAATCGGCGGCCTTGTGCAGGCAGAACGCCTGGAGGTACATCGCCACCGAGGCCAGCGGCTTGTCGCCGCCGGCGGCCACCGCCAGGGCAAACGACGCGGCGCCTTCCTTATACTTGGCCAGCTCGCGCTGGGCGTCGCCGAGCTCGAAGTACAACTCGGCCGCCAGCGGCGAGGCCTTGAGCGCGCCCATGGCGGCCGTCAGGGCCGTCTCGATCTGGGCAAACTGCTTCTGCTGGGCGTTGGTCTTGGCCAGCCACAGCGTGGCATCGGCGCCCACGACGGGCAGGTTCGTCAACGGCGTGAGGGTCGCCGCGGCCTGGGGGTACTGCTTGGCTTCGTACTGCGAGCGGCCCAGATACAGCGAGGCGTTCGGCGCCTGCGTGCTCTTGGGGTACGTCGCCAGAAAGCTGGTGAACTGCGCGATGGACTGGTCGTATTTCTTCAACATGAAGCAGACGTAGGCCAGGCGGTAGTGGGCCTCTTCGGCGTAGGCGCCGCTGTCCTTGACGGCTGCCTGCGTGTACAGCGGTATGGACTCTTCCAGCGCCCCGGCCTCGCGCTTGCACTCGGCCAGCAGGTACGTCGCGGGGTGCTTATAAGAGGATGGCTCCTTGTCGGCGACGATGGCGGCGAAGACCTTGGCGGCTTCTTCGTACTTTGCCGTGCGGAAGCGGGCGATGGCGCCCAGGAACTGCACGTGCGGGGCAAAGGAGCTCTTGGCCCCGATGGCCATGAACTGGTCCGCCGCGGCGATGGTCTGGTCCCACTTCTCCTGGCGGAATCGCGACTCGGTCAGGCCCACCAGGCCCTCGATCTTGCGGCTCTCATCCTTGGCGTTGCCGGCGCTGTAGGTGAAGGCCTTCTCTGCCAGTTCATTCTTGTCCAGGGCCAGGTACGCCGAACCGAGCTTGTTGCTGACGGCGTCCTTGTCGGGGACGGCGGCGTCCTGCATCGCCTGGTCCAGCAGCGGGGCGGTCTTGGCCCAATCCTTCATGAAGTAGTAGGACAGCGCCAAGCCGTATCGGGCCATGCCGGCCTTGGCGTGCTGGGGGTTGGCCTGGAGGAAGGTTTCGTATTCCTTGACGGCCAATTGGTAGAGCTTGCGATTGTAGAGGGCGTTGGCGTTGTAGTACTGGTCCAGGGCCGGGTCGGAGGGCTGGGCGTCCTGGGCCGTCGCCGCCAGCGGCGCCAAAGCAACCCCAGCGGCCAGAACGGCCATCGCCACAACCAGCGAGAGTTTCGTGCGTGCGATGTCTTGTTTCACAGCATCACCTCGTGCGAAGAAGGAACCCGACAGTGTTGTTCGCCCTGACGCGAGCAGACTGCACCGTCCCTAATTGAACCGGACATAGCCACCGGAGTTCTGGCAAAAAACAGACTTCAGGCCTCGGGCTTCGGACGTCGGGGAGAACCTCTGGGCTCCTGCGCCTGAAGCCTGAGGTCCAAAGCCCAAAGCCGCTTCTACTGCCCGCTGCGCAGCATCGTCATGAAGTCCTGCTCGGCGCGGGAGGCGGCTTTGCCGCGGCGGCGGACGATGTCGATCTGTCGCACCCACTGCGTGGCGGCCTTGACGGGCACGGCGCACAGGTGCCCGTCGGCTCGCTCGCGCTGGACGGACGCCGTGGGCAGGATGCTCAGCCCGGCGTTGACCTCAATGGCCCGCTTGAGCGTGTCAATGTTGTCGAACTCCAGCACCACGTTGACCTTCACCTGGTAGCGCCCCAGGATGCGGTCGATCAGCCGCCGCGTGGGCAGCCCTTCGGCAAAGGCCACGAACCGCTCACCCGCCAACTCGGCCGGCACGATGCTCCGCCGCAGCGCCATGCGGTGGTCGGGCGAGCAGACCATCACCAGCGGCTCGGACATCAGCGGCACGACCTCGAGCGATCGATGCTTGGCCGGCTCGGCTACCACGCCCAGGTCCATCTGCCCGTTGAGCAGGGCCTCGGTGATGCGCGTGGCGTCGGTGTACTCGACCTGGAGGTTCACGCCCGGTCGCTCGGTCAGGAACCGCCGGATGTATCCGTCGAGCAGGTAGAAGCCCACCGAGTAGATCGTGCCCACACGCAGGATGCCCACGGCGCTATCGCGCGCGGTGGTTATTTCGCCGAGCATCTGCTCGTACCGGCGGACGATGTCTTTGGCCCCGCGGTAGAGCGACTGCCCGGCCTCGGTCGGGGCGATCACCGCGCCGCTGCGCGACAGGAGCTGCGTGCCCAGCGCCGCCTCGAGGCGCGCCAGGCGCTGCGATACTGCCGACTGCGAGATGCCCCCAGCCTCGGCACTGCGAGTGAAGCTACCGGTCTCGACCAGGTCGCAGAATAGTTTCAGGGCGGCGATGTCCATCGCTTCTCCAATCCGGCCTGTTGAATTAGCCGCTGAGGTCGCTGAGGACGCTGAGGAAGACGGGCGAAAGAAGAATAGCAGGACGGAAGAGTGGCCATCATTCCATCATTCCTCTTTGCCTCTTTGCCTCTTTGCCTCTTCGTCTCATCCCCTTCTTCCCTCAGCGTCCTCAGCGACCTCAGCGGCCAAATGTCTTCGCCTGGGCATTACAACGGCTAATTCGTTTTGGCGGCAATATCGCTGTTCTAACGCCGCATCATCGCGAAAGCTATTAGATTTCGATCTACGGGGTATTAGATCAACTAATTGGACGCCAACCCCCCTTGTCGCTAAGGTGATACGCAATGTCGCGTGACAGAGTGGTGCGTTTCAAACGGTCATCAAGCGGAAGGAGTCTATCGTGTCCACATTCGTTGACAATATCATGGGTCTGGTCACCTCTCGCAATCCGGACGAGCCTGAGTTTCATCAGGCGGTTCGTGAAGTCGCCGAGTCGGTCGAGGTCGTCGTCGCCAAGCGCCCCGAGCTGGCCAAGATGAAGATCATGGAGCGCCTCGTCGAGCCCGAGCGCCAGGTCATGTTCCGCGTTCCGTGGGTCGACGACAAGGGCAACATCCAGATCAACCGCGGTTTCCGCGTGCAGTTCAGCAGCGCCATCGGCCCATACAAGGGCGGCCTGCGGTTCCACCCCTCGGTGTACCTGGGCATCATCAAGTTCCTGGGCTTCGAGCAGATCTTCAAGAACGCCCTGACCACCACCCCCATCGGCGGCGGCAAGGGCGGCAGCGACTTCGACCCCAAGGGCAAGAGCGACAATGAAGTCATGGCCTTCTGCCAGAGCTTCATGAGCGAACTCTTCCGCCACATCGGTCCCGACTGCGACGTCCCCGCCGGCGACATCGGCGTCGGCGGCCGCGAGGTCGGATACATGTTCGGCCAGTACAAGAAGCTCACCAACAGCTTCACCGGCGTGTTGACGGGCAAGGGCATCGGCTGGGGCGGCTCCCTGGTGCGGACCGAAGCCACCGGCTACGGCCTGGTGTACCTGGTCAGCCGCATGCTGCAGGACCGCAAGACCGACTGGAAGGGCAAGAAGGTCACGATCTCCGGCAGCGGCAACGTGGCGATCTACGCCGCCCAGAAGGTTCAGCAGCTCGGCGCCACCGTCGTGGCGATGAGCGACAGCAATGGCTACATCGTCGACGAGGGCGGCATCAAGCTGGCCACCGTGCAGCGGATCAAGGAAGTCGAGCGAGGCCGCATCAAGGACTACACCGCCGAGCACAAGACCGCCCAGTACACCAATAGCTGGACGGGCATCTGGACCGTGCCCTGCGACATCGCCCTGCCCTCGGCCACCCAGAACGAGATCGACGCCGACGCCGCCAAGGCCCTGGTGAAGAACAAGGTCATCGCCGTCGGCGAAGGCGCCAACATGCCCTCGACGCCCGAAGCGGTCGAGATCTTCCAGAAGTCCGGCGTGTCGTTCGCCCCGGCCAAGGCCGCCAATGCCGGCGGTGTGGCCACCAGCGCCCTGGAAATGTCGCAGAACTCGATGCGCCTGAACTGGACGTTCGAGGAAGTGGACCACCGCCTCAAGATGATCATGGACGCCGTGTACGATCAATGCATCGCGGCCGCCGAGGCCTACGGCAAGAAGGGCGACCTCGTCGCCGGCGCCAACATCGCCGGGTTCGTCAAAGTCGCCAACGCCATGATGGCCCAGGGCGTCGTTTAAGCCCGCCGCCGCAAGGCGCGTCAGAACCACCGACACCCCTTGTCCGCCACGCGGGCAAGGGGTGTCTTTCGTAGCACAGGCGTCTCGCCCGTGCATGAATCGGAAAATCGCAAACTACAAAGCCCAAACAAGAAGACAAACAACAAGCAGCAAAACCACAAACGAAGACCCCGCGCTTTTGGTTTCACTCTTGAGGTTTGCCTTTCTTGCCCCTTTGAAGTTTGTCTGTGATTTGTGTTTTGTATTTTGGAATTTCTTGCCTTCCGCCACGTGATACACTGAGTCTCTGGAGTCAAACGCATGCCGCAGACCGATGCGAATCTCGGAACGGGACTTCCCGGCTTCGACAAAGTGCTGGGTGGACTGATCCCCGGCGACAACATCGTCTTCCACGTCGATACCGTCGAGAACTACCGCCCGTTCATTGCCCCCTGCTGCCAAGCCTCCCATCGCAGCGGGCGAAAGCTCATCTACTTCCGCTTCGCCAAGCACCCCCCCCTTCTGGGCGACGACGCCGGGGCCGACGTCTACGAACTCAAGCCCGAGGAAGGCTTCGAGGCGTTCCTGGCGGCGATCCACCGCGTCGTCGAGCAGCACGGCCGCGGCTCGTACTTCATCTTCGACTGCCTGTCGGACCTTGCCGCCGACTGGTACAGCGACCAGATGCTGGGCAACTTCTTCCTGCTGACGTGCCCGTACCTCTACGACGTCGAGGCCATCGCATACTTCGGCCTCCTGCGCAACTGCCACGCCGCCGAGACGACGGCCACCATCGCCGAGACGGCGCAGGTCGTCATCAACGTCTACCGCCACAACGGCGAACTGTACATTCACCCCCAGAAGGTGCAGCAGCGGTTCTCGCCGACGATGTACTTTCTGCACGTCTGGCACGGCGACGATTTTCTACCGGTGACACAAAGTGCCGTGATCTCGGAGATCCTCACCTCCGTGCCCTGGCGGCGCCTGGCGTCGTCGGCCGAGGGCAGCGGACTGTGGGGTCGCAGCTTTCGCGAGGCGGCCGAGACGATGGAAGCCGTCGCCAAGGGCGAGGCCCCGCCCGAGCGAGAGCGCGAGATATTCCGCCGCCTGGTCTACATGATGGTCACGCGCAACGACCGGCTGTTCGACCTGGTCGACAAATACATGACGCTGGCCGAGATCATCCGCCTGGGCGGGCGCATGCTGGGCACGGGGCTCATCGGCGGCAAGAGCGTGGGCATGCTGATCGCCCGGGCGGTGCTGCGCCGCTCGACGCCGCACCTGGCGGCGCTTCTGGAACCGCACGATTCGTTCTACATCGGCTCGGACGTGTTCTACACCTTCCTGGTGCGCAACGGCATCTGGTGGATCCGCCAGCGGCAGAGAGACCCGCAGACTTTCCTCGACGGCGCCGAACGCGCCCGGCAGAGCATCATCCGCGGCAGCTTCGGACCTGAGACGCAGAAGCAGTTCAGCGACATGCTCGACTACTTCGGCCAAAGCCCCATCATCGTCCGCTCCAGCAGCCTGCAGGAAGACAGCTTCGGCAACGCCTTCGCCGGAAAGTACGAGAGCGTCTTCTGCGTCAACCAAGGCTCGCGCGACAAGCGGCTGGAAGATTTCATGTCGGCCGTGCGCACCATCTACGCCTCCACCATGAGCGAGAAGGCCCTGCGCTACCGCGCCCAGCGCGGACTGCTGGAAAGTGACGAGCAGATGGCGCTGCTGGTGCAGCGGGTCTCGGGCTCGCTTAACGGGCAACTGTTCTATCCGCACGTGGCCGGCGTGGGCTTCTCGATCAACCCCTACGTCTGGAACGAAGAGATCGATCCCAGCGCCGGCATGCTGCGCCTGGTGTTCGGCCTGGGCACGCGCGCGGTCGACCGCGTCGACGACGACTACACGCGCGTGGTGGCCCTCAACGCCCCGCAGATGCGCCCCGAGGGCACGTTCGACGAAGTGCGCCAGTACGCCCAGCGCCGCGTCGACGTGCTGAGCCTGCAGTCCAACCAGCTCATCTCCAGCAGCTTCCCGCAGGTGGTGGCCCAGGGTGTCTCGCTGCCGATCGAGACCGTCGCCAGCGCCGCGGGCAACTCCTCGCACGACGCGCCGGATTGGGTGCTGACGTTCGAGAAGCTGCTGTCGGGCACCGATTTCGTCGCCGACATGCGCAACCTCTTCCAGGTGCTCCACCGCGCATACGCGTACCCGGTGGACGTCGAGTTCACCGCCAACTTCATCGACCCCGAGCACTACAAGATCAACCTCGTGCAGTGCCGCCCCCTCCAGGTCCAAGGCGCCGGCACTGTCGTGGCCCCGCCCGAGCACATCCCCGACGAGCAGCTCGTGCTGCGCACCAAGGGCGCGGTGATCGGCCCCAGTCGGCTGCTGACCGTCAGCCGCATCATCTTTATATGCCCCTTCGAGTACGGCCGCCTGCCCATCGCCGACCGCCACAGCGTCGCGCGGCTCATCGGCAAGGTGATGCACGCGCCGAATCGACCCCAGCACAGCAGCGACCTGCTGATCGGCCCGGGGCGATGGGGAACCACTACGCCCTCGCTGGGGATCCCGACGGCCTTCGCCGACATCAACAACGCGGCCGCGCTGTGCGAGGTCGTCGCCATGCGCGAGGATCTGATCCCCAGCGCTTCGCTGGGTACGCATTACTTCAGCGACCTGGTCGAGAACGACATTCTCTACTTCACGCTGCTGCCCAACCAGGACGGCAACGTGCTCAACGAGAAGTTCCTGCGCGCCTGCCCCAGCGCCCTGGAGCAGATCGTGCCCAACAGCGGCGCACTGGGCGAGATCATCCGCGTGATCGACTTCCCCGACAACGACATCCTCCTTTATGCCAACAACCTCAAGCAGCAGGTGGTCTGCCACCGAAGCCCACGCCCGGGAACGGGGAGTGCGGGATTACCGGGATTGAAAACGGATTAAGAGGATTGGGAAAGTAGCACGGGCGAGACGCCCGCGGCAGAACTTGCTTCGCTCATCACTTCCCGCTAGCCTAGCTTTAATGCACATGGCCAAAATGAAATCATCAGCACTGCTCCTCGTCGCCGCAATCGCCCTGGCGGGTTGCTCCAGTTCCAAACCCAAAACCACCGCCGAGGCCCAGGCCATCGCCGCGCAGAGTTTGAAAGACGCTCTCGCCGCTCGCGCGGCCAAAGATCCAAGAGCCGCCGCCAAGGCTGCCGAGCGCGCATCCGAGGCCGCCGACGCCGCCAAGGAACTTCTGGCCCAGCCCGCCACCGCGCCTTGCGACGCGGCTGCGTATTCCGCCACTGCCGTCTCGGCCGCGGCCGCCCGGCGCGAGGCGGACCTTGCCGCCGAAGAGGCGCAGCTTGCAGCACTGCTGGATACCTGGAAGGCCAAGGCCTACCGCACCACGCGCAGGACGCTCGTCACAGCCACGTTCAAGGGCCTGGCGCTGGCGGCGGGTCAGGCGGGCAAACAGGATCCGGCCACGCTGCCCGAGCTTGTGCGGGACCTGGCAAATGCGGCTTCCGAACTGTCCGCCCTGGCGGCAGGCCGTCCGCCGCTGGCAGACGGTAAGCCCGACTGGAAAGCCATCGAGGCCGACATGAACGCCATGGCCGAAATGCCCCCGCCCATGACCGGCGTGGTGCTGGCTGTCGGCCACCTCTCCAGCGGCAGCATGAACGCCGCGCTGTATGAAGTGGAAATGCTTAACCCGAATCCAACCTCCCCTCAGCTCAGATGCGGATACCACCTGCTGCGGGGCGTGGTGCTCTCGGCCAACGGCATGCCGCTGCTGGGTGCGCAGGAAGTCGAGCAATGCGCGGCCGCGGCCGACGCCAATCCCACCATGACCGGCCCGCAACTGCTCAGCACCATCCACTTGATACTGGCCTACGACCACTGCACGAAGCGCGACCTTCGCAGCGCCGATCTGGAAGTGGTCCGCGCAATGCGCGCCTGGCCGGACAACCCCATGACCGTCTTCCTCACCGGCGAGCGATTAGCCGCCGACGGCAAATACGAGCAGGCCGCCGAGTCGCTGGAGAAATCGGCCAAAGGCGCCGAACACGAATGGATCGCGCAAAAGTTAGCCGCCCGAGCCCGCCACGTTCGCGACAAGAAGGGCGACGCCGAACCGCTCTTCAGCGATACCGGATTCCTCTGCGCGGTCATGGTCCAGTACGGCGGCGACTCTGCGAAAGAAAGAGCCCCCCATCAGCTCAAAGGCCTCATTACCGCTTGCCAGCAGTTGGGCAAACAGTTGCTGAAGAACTGATCCTAGATCCTAGATCCTCGGTCCTGGATACCAGGAAGAACATATCTCCCGTGGGCGTCCCGGAGTTTTCTATTCCCCGAGGATCGAGGATCCAGGACCTAGGATCTGCTGTTCTACAGCCCGCACATCGTGCGCAGGTGCTCGACCATGTACTTGAAGTTTTCCCACTTGGCGTCCGGCGGGATCAGGTGGTCGAAGCCGACGATGTAGCCGCCGGCGGCTAACATGCAAGCCGCTCGATCTAGCTCGACGTGCACTTCCTTTTTGCCCTTGGACAGGGCGTTTTTGTCCAGCCCGCCCAGGATGCCCAGCTTGGGGTAGAGCTTGCGGTACTCGCAGATGTCGTTTCCGGCCTGCACTTCGAAGGGGAAGAACGCATTGAGGCCGTGCTGCATCATCAACGGGACGAGCTCGTGCACGTCGCCGTCGCTGTCCACCGAGATGATCGCCACGCCGCGACGTTTCGCGAAGGCCGCGATACGGTCGTAGTGCGGCATCATGAACTCTTGCGTCATCTTCATCGAGATCAGCGAGCCCTGCTTGCCCGACATGTCTTCCCAAATGTGGATGTGGTCGATTTGGATGTGCCGCGCGGCGGCCTCGTACATGGCCAGCCACAGGTCCACGTACGTCTTCATGATGTCGTGTACCAGGTCGGGCATGTCGTAGAAGGCGATCAACAGTTCCTCGGCGCCCATCATGTCGCGGGCGGTTCCGAACACGCCCCAGCCGGGGTTGCCGATCTGGATGGGCAGGTCCAGCTTGGCGGCGTCCTTGGCCCAGGCGGCCACGCTGGCGGTGCGCACATCGATCTGCGGCTGCAGATGCTCGGCTTTGTATTTGTTCCAGTCGTCCCAGTTGCGCACGGGGTGGGCGACCCAGTCGGGCATGGACATCCCGTCGCGGCGGTTGCGCGTCGTGACGCCGCGCCAGTCGATAGCCGTGATGAACTCGTCGGTCTCGGAGATCACCTTGTACTCGAAATGCGGAAAGGGCCCGTACTCAACGGGCACGCCATGGAAGAACGGCTCAAAGCCGAAGTACTTGAAGATGTCGAGGTCTGCGATGCCGGACTCTTTCTTCCAGCGGTCGTTCGTCTGCCCCCAGGGCCAGAACCCCAGCCAGCACGGGAACGGCGGCCGATCGGTCTTCTCGCACAACAGCGTTTTGATAATCCGCTCACGGTGGGTCATGAAATTGCTCCTGATTATGGAGCGGTATTCTAACAACACTGTGCCAGCAGAGAACGTAGATGCCCAGAGATTTTTGCCGCCATGTCTAAATTTTCAGAAACGAAACGGTTCGGCCCCGCTTAGTTTTTGCTGCTTTTGGGCGCAACAACCTTTGGCGGATATCGCTTGTGGATGTCCTGGGTCAGCTCCGCCGGAATATTGGGGGTGACAAATCGGCCCTTAGTCACGTCCATGGACTGGTGAATCTGGCGCCAGGACTGGATGTGCCACGTATCTTCCCGGACATATCCAAGAAGGAGCAGACACAGCACCACCCCCCCCACCAGCAATTGCCAGCGAGAGCCGGAGTTAAGATAAGCTTTTGCGGCCAACCCGACCATGACGGCAAAGGCGATCACTCCCACAAAGTGCAGGCGGAAGCGAAATTCCACAAAAGCAGTAGCCGCCACAACAACGATCAAAGCGGCCGAACCTAGCAAGAGCGCCCGCGTGCGCTTGCTGACCGCCAGCAGCACGAACGTCAGCATCACCAGTTCGCAGACAAGCATTACCCAGGAAAATAGCCACTTAGCCATCCCCTCGTGGGGGAAAGCGAGAAGAAGCTTAGTGCGGAGCTCTCCGTGGCCTCCAAAGAGGTGCGGCAAAAAGGTGCCGACGACATTTGCACCAAATGTGTATAGGTATAGCGCGGTGCGCTGGCCAGAGGGCATATTTGATGGAATAGCTCCAATCAGATCCTGCTCAAAGTAGCCCATGTCTTCCCCTGGATGCATCCCTGTGAACGTGCCCAGAGCCATATAGCGCAAGAAGAAATAGCTGCAGATGACCATCCCGCAGGCCACCAGCCCCGGCAGCGGGGAACGGACCTTCCGACGCCACAGGCATAGCAGACCCATCGCCGCCACTGAGGCGATTCCATGCTCCTTGGCGGCTACCGAGACCCAGGCCGAGACTGCAGCTGCAATAAGAAGAAGCATTTTCCCACTGTCCTGGTAGTTCAGGAAGCAAAGCACGCACACCAGGAAGAAGAGCCCCGGCAGGACGCCTTGATGGCTTTCGCAGAGATAGCAGAAGACGCCGGAGTTCTGGGAGTTCAGAGCAAAGAAGAACGCGGCTATACCCGCCGCGACATCCGACCGCGTCAGTCGTCGCACCAGGAAGAATAGCAGGATTAGCGTGAGGAGCTGATACACCAGCGCATTAACCCAGTACCCCCATCCGTTGCGCCCGTACGTCTTGTTGGCCAGCCAAAACGAGGCGTGGGTTGCAGGGCGGTAGCAGGGATAAACCTCTATTTCGACCCCATGAGTCATGTAGTGGACGGGCGAGTTTCTCTCTGCCGCCGCCATCCAGATCAGCGTGTCCCAATCCGTAGGCGGAATCGTGACGATTGAACCGTACAGGCCCAGAAAAGCTGCTGCCGGCAGGATCAGGCATGCCCAGCTGCGGGCAGTCAGCGGCATGGCCGAGGGTCTGGCCAGACCATCAGGTTCCTCATTAACCACCGCCCCACCCACGGCTGACAATGTTCCTGTCTGAGCCATAGTTTGTCTCTTGGGTTCTCTTTCCGGCAACTCAATGCCGTGTGGCTGCTATGCAGTACTGGGCCCCCAGCGGCAGATTTCCCAGCGAAAAGTCCAGCCACCGCCACAATTTTCCATCGAATGGTGTCAACAGAATGAACCGCTTCTGAACGATCCGGCAGTCTCCGCCGCGCAGTAGCTCTTCGGCCTTGCCAGCCCTCAGCAATGTCGCGTCCTGATCAAAATCGCATCTTGCCACAGCCAGGCGCGTCAGCGGATTCCAGGGATTATGGTCAAACAGCGCCACCAACCCTCCCGGCCGCACGACCCGCATCAGTTCGCCGGCCGCGCCGGTCCACTGCTGCGGAGGAATGTGATGAAAGACGCACATAGAGAAAGCGGCATCAAAGGCATTATCCCGGTACGGGAGGGTCTTTCCTTCGTAGCTGATAAACTGCCCTTGGGGCACCGCCGCCCGTGCCCGCTCGATACCGGATTGCGAGATATCGATTCCATGGTATTGAGCTACTTTTTCAGCCAGCACGGCTGCCGCCAACCCGATACCGCATCCAAAATCCAGTATCTTGAGTTTCGCCGGATCTCCCACGTGCCGGGACGACAGGTCCAGGAAGTGCTCAGCCTTCAGACGGATGAAGAATTGATGCCGATTGCCGATGAAGGCTTGTGATGCCTGAACTCTTTGGCAGTAGCCATCGCTGTAATCGTTCGAGTTACTCATAAAGCTGTCCCGACAGGTGGCCCGTTCAGCAGGCGGTCGACGATGTAAGGCGGCCTCGCCTTGACTTCCATATACGTTTTACCGACATATTCCCCGAGCATCCCCACCAGCATCATCTGCAGCCCGCTGAAGGTGTACAGCGGCAGAGCCAACGACGCCCATCCTGGGATCGTGCTGCCGACCACAGCTGCCATCAGAACCCAAAGCCCCATCAGGAGAGAAACTAGAAAGAGGATCGCACCGGCGGCAAAGGCCAGCCGCAGGGGAACATATGTGAACGAGGTGATGCCTTCGACGGCCAGCGCCAGCATCTTGCGCAGCGGATATTTTGTCTCCCCCGCCACCCGCTGTTGTCGCTCATAATAAAGCACGCAGTTGCGGAAACCCATCATCGGGAACATTCCGCGCAGAAACAGATTCACTTCCCGGAAATTGCGAAGCGTTTCGACCACGCGCCGCGTGATCATCCGGAAGTCTGCTGAATCGTGGATGAGCGGCACCCCCAGCCGTTTCAGCAGTTTGTAATACCCCCGAGCCGTCGTTCGTTTGGAAAAGGTGTCCGTCTCGCGCGAGCTGCGGGCGGCGTAGACGATGTCGCATCCTTCAGCCACTTTCGCAATCATCTGCTCGATGACCTCTGGCGGGTCCTGTAGATCAGCGTCAAGAGAGACGACCGCATCGCCAGTGGCATGATGAAGACCCGCCAGCAGAGCGGCCTGATGACCGAAGTTGCGGCTCAGCAGCACCACCCGGACAGTCGGATCCCGTTCTGACATTTCCTGGAGAATCCTTGGCGTCCCGTCGCTGGAGCCATCGTCGACGTAGAGTTGTTCGTACGACTCAATCACGCCCTGGCGGACCCAGCCCTCACACAAAGACTTCAGGCGCTGCGCCGTGATCCCCAAGGCCTGCTCTTCGTTGAAACAGGGAATTACAATGCTCAGTTTCACCCCAGACTCCTTTTAACACAACCCAAAAAGAAAGAACAGCCAAGCGTCACAGTAAGGAAAAGAAGAGAGTCCTTGTAGTTCTGGTATCGTCTAGTTGCGCAGCCGACTTCAGGTGAACGACAGATTTTTCCAGCGGCACCGTAACACGGGCTGGCGGGTTGACTTAATCATGAAGTTGTTGATGGATATTCCAACGGCAGCCGCAATAGCGATTCTTCTGGCGGCGGTTGCGCAACCGCTGGCCAGAGCGGGCGAGATTTATGTTTCCCCCTCCGGCAATGATGCGGCGGCGGGGACGGCTGCGGCACCGTTTGCCACGCTCGCTCGGGCGCGCGAGGCGGTGCGGGCTAAGATTGCCGGCGGGATGACGGAAGACGCCGTCGTTGTGCTACATGGGGGCAAGTATCTTCTGGCTGAGCCGCTACGGCTGGACGAGCGCGACGGCGGGCGGGGTGGGCATTTTGTCATCTATAAAGCAGCCGCAGGCGAGCAGGCGGTGCTGTATTCGGGGCGGCCGATTACCGGCTGGCAGAAATGGAAGGGCGAGATTTATCGCGCGCCGGTTGAGAAGGGGCGGCGTTTTTTTCAGCTCTTCAACGGCCTGCGCGACGAACCGATGGCCCGTACGCCTAACCGCGGCAGCGGGTATCTGGGCGGAAAGGGCGCGGGGCGCGACGGGTACTTTTATCCCGAGGGCGTACTCCCGGCCACGTTCGACTTCGCCGACGCCAATGTCTTTGTCTGGATGAAGAGCAACTGGTTCTCGAACTTCTGCCAGGTGACGGCCGTCGACTTCGCGGCGCGCCGCCTGACGCTGAGCCCCCAGGCGGGGCTGGAGCCCTACGGCGGCCGCGCGTGGATCGCCGGCGTGCTCGAGCTGCTGGACGAACCGGGCGAATGGTGCCTCAAGCACAAGGAAGGCTGGCTGTACTATTGGCCGCGGGGGCCCATCGAGCGTCAGGAGATCATCGCCCCGACCGCCCCGCGCGTCTTTGACATTCGCGGCAGCGGGCCCGATAAGCAGGTCTCCAACATCCGCATCGAAGGGCTGACCATTGGCGGGGCGGACTTCTCATCGAGCTTCGGCCTCTCGGGCAACAACAGCTTCTCCGACGCCAACGGCGCGATCCACATCGAGAACGCCCACCACATCACGATTGACGGCTGCAAGATTCTCAACCCCGGCATGGCGGGCGTCTACATGGCCGGGCGTGCGAAGAACAACACGGTCAAGAACTGCTGGATCGAGCGTGCGGGCTTCGCGGGCATTTACATGTGCGGCTTCCGGCAGGGCGATCCGCAGTTCAAGTCGGCCGCCGAGTCGGACGTGAACAAGGGTCACGTCATCACGAACAATTTCATTCACGACTGCGGGCTCTTCGCCGGCCACGGCGTGGGCATCCAGTTTTACCAGAGCGGCGACAACGAGATTTCGCATAACCGCATCGCCCGCGCGCCGCGGTACGGGGTCAGCTACAAGGGCCTGCGGATGGGCGCACTGGGCAAGACGCTCTACGGCAAGCCCAAGACGCTCGAGACGTACTTCGAAGCCGCGCACGGCCGCAACGTCCGCGTGGCGTACAACGACATCTCCAATGTCTGCCGCGACAGCCACGACTGCGGGGCCATCGAGAGCTGGGGGGTCGGGCGCGACTGCGTGTGGGAGTACAACGCCCTGCACGACATCGACAAGGCGGTGGACTGGAACGGCTACGGATTCGTGATCTACGGCGACGACGGCAGCCAGTACCTCACGCTGCAGGGCAACGTCGTCTATCACTGCTACGGCGGCGGGCTGTTCGGCCTGACGAACCTCAAGGGGCTCGACAACGCCCTGGTGAACAACATCGTAGCCGACAGCAGCTTCGGCCGCATGATCACGATCTTTCCGCAGTACGAGCCGGGCGGGAACATCTCGGTGGCTCACAACATTTTCAACATGCGCGGCGGCCTGTACACCACCGGCAATAACCGGGCGGCCCGGATCAAGGAGATCGACTACAACGTGATCTTCCCGCCGCACCGCGATTTCCACCAGCACGGCTTCGACAAGCACAGCGTGCAGGAGGACCCGCAGTTCGACCGCAAGCGCGCGGCGTGGGATTCGACGTACACAGACTACGCCCTCAAGCCAGCCAGCCCGGCCCTCAAGCTGGGGTTCAAGCCGATCCCGCTGGAGAAGATCGGGCTGACGGCGGACTTCCCCTTCGACAAGTCGCTGATGTTCCGCAAGGACGCCGGCGAGCGAATCCAGGCCGAGGACTTCGACCGCATGCAGGCGCTGCGCACCGCCGGCGGAACGGGCATCTACAACATGGGCGATGGGTCCTGGGCCCGATACGCCAACGTGGACTTCGGCAAAGGCGGGCACAAGACCTTCAAACTCTTCGCTGACCTGGGCAAGGACATCACCGTGACCGCCCGCCTCGACAGCCCGACCGGCCCGGTGATCGCGACGGTCAAGAGCGCCGGCGCCAAAGGCACGCAAATCCACACCGCCCCGGCCGCGCCCACTGCCGGCGCACACATGCTCTACCTGGTCTTCTCCGGCGGCGGGTTCGTCGACTGGTTCGTGTTCGAGTAGTTCTGCATGCCGCTCATGGCTGCGGGGTACTGCAGAAGTCCGGCAGGAGGAAGGTGTCGGTGTCGCTGACGGGTTTTTCGTCTCCGCGGTAGTCAGTGATATCGCCGGCGAGGTAGATGTTGTCGCCATTGACGCCCACCAGCGGCCCGCTCGACCAGGCCGATCGCATGTTCAGGTAAAGGACGTTCTGCCCGCTCTCATCGTGGTTGGGGCTGACCAGCCGCCCGGCGCGATGGTTCTCGACGCTGCTGCGGACGAATCGCCCGCCGGCGAAGACCGGGGTGCGGTCGGCGAGAATGGCCATCGAGCCGGCGAGGTTGCCCATCTGCACGATGGACAGCCCGCGGCTGCCCAGGCTGTGCTGATAGGAATAGGTCACGTCGTCGGCTTGGGGAAAGTCCCTTAGCGATCGTGCATCGTATTCGACACGCGGGCGCTCCTGCGCGGCGCCCGGGCAGCGAAACGCCCGCTGGTCGACGTATCCGGAGGAGACCAGGCGGAACAACGCGCTGGAGTTGCTGGCCGCGGCGCGGGCCGAACCGTCGAGCCATCGCCCCGCCTGAGCGCGGGCGGCGGGCAGGAACCCGTCGTTGGCGTGCGCGTAGGCGGTCATGCCGGTGCCGATCTGGCCCAGTTGCCCCTGGCACAGGATCGAGAGCTCTTTCTGGCGAGCCTCGCTGCGCCACATGCCAAAGACGCTGACGAGCACCAACAAGATCGCCGCCACGGCTGCCAGTTCGCGCAGCGAAAACGTCGGGCGTCGCACGGTGCGGCCGATCTGCTCGCGCGCGAGCAATTCGTTAGTGTGCTGGTACTGGCGGATGCGGTGAAGGGTTTTCTGGACAAGGTCGTCCGGCGGGGCCACGGGCGGGAGGCGTTTGGCGGCCGACAGCGCATTGGCGATGCTATCGTGAAGTTCTCGCAAATCAGGTTCGGCGTCGAGGCGCCGTTTTACGGCGTCGACATGCTCGCCGTCCTGGCCCAGGAGAAGGTCGATCAACAGCGCCTGGTCTTCTTGTCCAATCGCCATGTCATCTACCTCTTCGCAGAGGCCCTCCATTTTTGTGCAAAAAGCGACACTGCCGCATGTATCCTCGATTTGATGGTACCGAGCGGTGCATCCAGTATTTCCGCGATCTCCTTATAGGGCATCCCGTGGAAATAGCTCATCAACAGCACCACGCGCAGATGCTCCGGCATCTCATCAACAATATTCTGTACGGCCTCCTGGACCTCAAGGTTCGAAAGACTTTCTTCCGGCGGGGGAACATCGGAGGGAATGAGGTTGCCGTACGAGATGCTCTCGGCGCTGGAATCGACGGCCACATCAAGCGAGACCGCCCGGCGGCGCGAGCGGCTGCGGAGGGCGTCGCGGGCCTTGTTGGCGGCGATGGTGAATAGCCAGGGCTTGAGGCGTTTGGTCTGGTCGAACAGGGCGGCGGAGAGATGAAGCTGCAGAAAAGTTTCCTGAAAAATGTCCTCGGCCAGCGCCGGATCGCCGGTGAAGCGGGCCAGGAAGTTATACAATTCATTGCGGTAGAGGTCGATCAAGGCAGCGAAGGCTTCCTGATCGCCATCGAGATAGCGCTGGAGAAACTGGATATCCTGCGGAATGTGCTCGATTGTGGGCAAACGTCGCTTCCACCGTTTGAGACGGCGACACTCCGTCGCCGCAACCCATTATACCGCATGGGCGAGCGCTCATCGGGCGCAACACGATACCACGTGCAACGCCCGAGGGCAAAAGCCTTTGCCTTTTTCGCCGGGTGGGCTATCCTGAGCGGGGAAGGCGAGCCGGCTTCCGAGATCCTCCTCGTCGTCGTCCTCGGTTTTTGGTGCCGGGGAAACAACCGACGACGAGGACGAAGAACGACGAGGACGAGAACGAGGACATTATGCGACGAGGTCTGCTGGCAACGCGTGACGAACTGACTGCCCTGCGGAGCAGAATCTCGCAGCGCCCCTTCGACCAGATCTACCAGCGCCTGCACAAGCGATGCGGCCTGATCCTGGAAACCGCGCCCATCTCGCAAATGCAGTGGGATTCGTCCTGGCGGGGCGGGCAGTGGTGCTCGGCCCTGCTGGCCGCTCGCGCCACGCAGGGTCGCATCCTCGACCTGGCCATCGCCCATCACATCGACCCCAACGCAGCCTTTCGCGACCGCGCGATCGAGGAGCTCAAGAATCTCGCCTCGTGGAGCCAGTGGCTCGACCCCTGCCACGGCGACATGGCGGCCGACCTCTGCACCGCCGAGGCGGCCGTGGCGGCGGTGCTGGGACTGGACTGGCTGTGGGAGGACATGCGCGACGCCGACCGCCGCCACGTGCTCGAGGCCGTCTCGAACAACGCGCTGGGCCCCTATCGCGGCGCGGTGGCCCAGAACACCTGGTGGCACACGTGCTATCACAATTGGAACGCCGTCATCAACGGCGGGATGGCCTTGGCGGCGATGGCCGTCGAGGACGACGACCCGCTCGGTGCGCCTGTGCGCGAGATGGCGATGGCCGGGCTCAAACATTTCTTCGACGCCCTGAGCGGCCAGGGTGGCTGGGACGAGGGGCCGGACTTCTGGGGCTACGCCATGCGGTACGTCCTGCTGCTGGGCGAGGCCGCAGCCCGCCTCGATGACGACCAGCGCATCCTGCACGCGCGGGGCATGAGCGCTACCGGCGAGTTCCCGGTGTACTTCTCGCCCAATGCTCACGCCGTGGGCTTTGGCGACTCCTGGTCCATCCCGCTCCACGGCGCGCTGTACCTGCTGGTCAAACACCATCAGTGCCAGCCGCTGCTATGGTGGCTCGACACATACAGCTCGCCGCACGATATTTCCGCCGGCGGATATTCCACCGGCGGATTTTCGCTGCTGATGCGTCCGGCCGGCCTGGCCACGCCCCAGAGCGTCCAGATGGAGCCGGTCAAGCCCTTCACGGCCGCCGGACTGGCGGCGATGGCGGATCAGTGGCCGCGACCGGCGTTCTACGCCGCCATCCGCAGCGGCGACCTTTCGGCCAATCACGCCCACCACGACATCAACAGCCTGCAGCTCCAGGTCGACGGCGAGATGCTGCTGATCGATCCGGGCAGCCCGTCGTTCACGGCCGAGCACTTCGGCGCCCAGCGCGGCAGCCTCTATCACGTGCAGGCCCGGGCGCACAACACGCTGACGGTCGGGCGGCGCGACCACCAGATGGACAGCCAAGGCACCATCGCCGCCTGCTCGTCGGACGCCGCCAGCCGCTGGGTCTCCTGCGACGCCCAGACCGCCTGCGGCGACAACGTGCGATTCCTGCGGCAGATCGTCATGCTGCTCGACGCCAAGGGCGCCGGCCAGAAGCTCATCGTGCTCGACGAAGTCGACAACGCCGTGCCCGAACCGGTCGAACTGTTCTGGCACACCTTGGGCGAACTGGACCTGCTCGATCAGTCCGGCGCCATCGTCGGCGCCAAGGCCGGAGTCCACTTCGCCATCGCATCCAGCGTGCCCGTCGAGATGGACATCAGCACCCGCGGCGCCTTCCACGGCGGACGCCACACGACCCTCTGCGCCGCGGCGGCCGCCGCCTCGCAGGTGCGCATCGCCAGCGTCTTCTCGCGCAATAAGATCACCGGCAAAGTCACCATCAGCGAAAACGCCGACGGGCGAATCACCGTCCACGCCGGGCGGGCGGTCGTGAAGTTCGAGCGAACCCGCGGCGGCCTGAAACTGACCGAGGCGAAGCTGAGTTAGAAAATGGGGACTGTCCCGCTGTCTGGGACTGTCCCCATTCTCTTGCCCGGACCCGAAAAGGACGACAAGGACTGCAGGGACAGCAAAGACGAAGATGGGGACCGCCTCGTTGGAGTGGTTCTCTCTTTTCGTCCTTGTCCTCGTCGTCGGTTTTGTCTTCTCGTCTCCCTCAACAACGGTCATTGCACACCCCGCCCCGCGTGGGTATATTCTTCTACATGACCGCTGGCACATACAGTGCGTTGGATAGTAATGTGCTGGTGCTGAACAGGCACTATGCTGCCGTGCATGTTGTCTCGGCGCGGCGGGCGCTGACGATGTTGTTCAAGAACATCGCCGAGATCGTCTCCGTCGAGGACAGCCAATACCTCTCCTACGACTTCGATACCTGGCGCGAGGTCAGCGAGCAGCGAGCCAAGTACCAGCGCGACCACTATGACTGGGTGCGCTGCGTGAAGTTCGAGCTGGCCGTGCCCCGCATCGTGCGGCTGCTGTTCTACGATCGCCTGCCGAAGATCCCCGTCAAGTTCACGCGGCGCAACATCTACGCCCGCGACCGAAACCGCTGCCAGTACTGCGGCAAGAAGTTCCCCACCACCGAACTGAGCCTCGACCACATCGTCCCGCGAAGCCGCGGCGGCGGGGCCTCCTGGACCAACATCGTCTGCTGCTGCGTCGAGTGCAACAGCCGCAAGGGCGGACGCCTGCCCGAAGAGGCCGGAATGAAACTCATCACCGAGCCCGTGCGCCCCAAACGCTCCCCTGTCGTCACCCTGCGCCTGACGAGCCTGAAATACGCCTCCTGGAAACAGTTCCTCGACGCGGCGTACTGGAACGTCGAACTCAAAGACTGACGCTGCTTTCGCACGGGGTTTAGCTTTCCGCTTGCGGCTTAGAGTCTTTTTCTTCTCACTTGATGCCTCCGCCGCTACTATTGCGCCCGATGAATGCTGATTCCGACATCACAGCAGCGGGGCGCCCGCGACTCAAGCGACTTGCGAGGTGGTTGTGCATTTTCATCATCCTCTGCAGCGCTGCTTGGGGCGCTTTGACGATCTGGATGCGCCACGTCGCGCCGATGGGGAATCTGCCGGTGTGGATCACGCAGCGGCCCATTGCGCATCGCGGGCTGCACGATGCCGCCGCAGGGGCGCCGGAAAACTCACTGGCCGCGTTTGAGCGCGCCGCGGTTGCGGGATATCCCATCGAGACGGACGTGCACCTGCTGGCCGACGGGCGGCTGGCCGTGTTTCACGACTTCAACCTCAAGCGAATGACCGGCGACTCGCGCGACGTGGGCGCATGCACGTCGACCGATCTCGCCGCACTGCGTCTGGGCGGCGCCGACCAGCGCGTGCCGCTGCTGGAGGATCTTTTCGCACAGGTTCACGGTCGCGTGCCGATCCTGATCGAGATCAAATCCCGCAGCCGCACCGACCGTCGGCTCGAGAAAGCCCTGTCCGTGGCAATGGATAAGTACGCCGGAGCGGTTGCCGTGCAGTCGTTCAATCCCTACTCGCTCAAGTGGTTCGCCGCCCACCGGCCGAGCATCGCCCGGGGACAACTGGCGACGGATTTCAACTCGTCCGACACCGCCGAACCGGACATGCCCTGGTATCAGAAGGTCGCCCTGCGGCATCTTCTGCTGAGCGGACAAAGCCGTCCGTCGTTCATCGCTTACGACAAGCGGGCCCTGCCGGCCTGGGCCGTCAACCAGAAACGCGCCGGCGGCCTGCCGGTGCTGGCCTGGACGGTCCGATCCGCGGCCGACAAGTCTGCACTCGCCGGCGAGTGTGACAACATCATCTTTGAAGGCTGGCGGCCTTAGTGGCACAGCCTTTCCAGGCTGTGGATTGCCCGTGAGTCACAGGCTGGAAAGCCTGTGCTACGCTAGAATGAGTCAATAAGGAGATCAGCGATGTTCATCGACTACATCACGCTGTTGCTGACCAATATGGCAGCGGGGTTGCTGGTGCTGGCGTGGTTTTATGCACGCGGGTTGGGCAAGGACGACCTGCGGCCGTGGGCAGCGCCCTTCGCCGCGACGGGGCTGGTCGCGACGTTGTGCGGACTGCACATGGTATTCACCTGGCCGGTCATCGGCCCGTACAACAGCTTCTTCGGCGAGATGTCCGTGCTCTTGGGAGCTGTGTATCTTGCGGCCGCTCTGGCGCTGGGTCTGGGCTGGACGCTCAGACCGCTGTCGATCTACGCCTTCATCGCCGGCCTGGCGGCGATCCTGGTCGGAGCGCGGATCATCCACCTGAACCTCACGGCCGTGCCGCTGCTGTCGGGCATCGGGTTCATTCTCACCGGCGCCGGCGGGCTGCTGCTGGGGTTCGTGGTGTGCGTGCGGCAGTCGGTTGCCGTTCGCGTCTTTGCCGCCCTGGTCGTGCTGGCAGCATCGGGCATCTGGGCGGTCACGGCCGGGATGGCCTACTGGGTGCATGCCGATGCGTTCAAGAACTACAAGCCCGCGGCCGTCGCCCCCGCCCCACCAGCACTCACGCAACCGGCCAGGCAATAAGCGACCGTAGCATGGGCGTCTCGCCCATGCTCCCTGGATCTTCAGCGGTCAGGGACACGTCCCCTGGGGACGTGGCACCCGCGCCAATGGCAGGGTTGTTTCGCCTGCCGCCAGTTGTTTTTTCTCTGCGCTGCGCCCGCCCTTGTGGTAGATTTTTGTTTTCCCCGGAGGGCGACGTGAACGGCGTGATAGAACGGTTGCGTGCGAATCGCCAGTTGGTCTTGTTCGTAATCGGCGCGGGTCTGCTGGCCGCCGGCGGCGGCGTCTTCGACATCGTCTTTCCCAACTATCTCAAGGACACGTTCAACATTGCCGCCGACGCCCGCGGGGCGCTGGAGTTTCCGCGCGAGTTGCCGGGGTTCCTGACGGCCCTGCTGGCCGGGCTGCTGTTCTTCCTTCCTGAGACGCGCATCGCCTCGGTCAGCTCGCTGATCATCGGCGCGGGGCTGATCGGCCTGGGCCTGGGCGGCGGCGCCTGGTGGGGCATGATGGTCTTCATGATCCTCTGGAGCGCCGGCACGCACCTGATGATGCCCGTCAGCTCCTCGCTGGCCATCGCCTTGGGCACGCAAGGCCGCCACGGGCGGCGCCTGGGGCAGTTGCGGGCGGTCTCGCTGGCGGCCGGCATCGTCGGCGCAGCGGCGATCTGGACCGGCATGAAGTACCTGCACTGGAGCTATGCCCAGGTCTTCATCGGCGGCGGCGTGGTCGCCCTCGCCGCGGCGGTCGTCTTCCACTTCATGAACATGCCCGAGGCGCATCTCAAGCGTCCGCGCTTCGCCTTCAACCGGAAGTACAGCCTGTACTACGTGCTGGCGTTTCTTTTCGGGGCTCGCAAGCAGATCTTCATCACCTTCGGCCCGTGGGTCATCATCGAGGTCTTCAAACAGCCGCCGACGATCTTCGCCGAGATGCTCGTCATAGGGGCCGTCATCGGGATCTTCTTCCAGCCGCTGCTGGGAAGGGCCATCGACCGCTTCGGCGAGCGGACGGTGCTGATGGTCGACGCCGTGTGCATCCTGGGCGTGTGCATGGGCTACGCGTTTTCGGATTCGCTGCACAACCGCACGCTGGCCCTGTGGGTCGTCTGCGCCTGCTACGTCGGCGACATGCTGCTCTTCGGCGTGAACATGGCCCGCACCACCTATCTGCGAAAGATCGCGCTGAAAGATGAGGACGTCTCGCCCACCCTGGCGGCTGGCACGTCCATCGACCATATCGCCTCAATGACCCTCCCAGCGGCCGCCGGATTGGCGTGGATCGCCTCCTCCTACCAGGTCGTGTTTTTCGCCGCGGCCGGAATCGCCGTGATCATGTTTATCTGCGCCACCCTGATCCGCGTGCCCGCAGCCGCCGGCGCCGCGGATCTCCCCAACACCGCACCAGCACCCATACCGGATTGATCACCGGCGGTGAATCATGGCCCATGAATGGGCCAGCCGGGTTCTGGCGATGGTTCTCGACAGGTTTGTCCACCTGCGAGGGAACCGAACACGAAACAATATTGTAACTGCTTTCCTATCAGACAATTACAGCTACTCGCTTCATCGCACAGTGCCTGAAAACAGACAAGAAAGAACAACGGTTGAACAATTGCGGGATGACCGTGCAACAATTGCCTGCGCTACAAAAACCCGGATCAGATCAACCCTGTCGGATGGCGCTGCAGAAACTCGGCGTGGCGGGCGCGCCCCGTCTCGCGCAGGCGCTGGCAGTACCGCTCCAGGTACGGCCGCGTGTGGTACGGGCCGCCTTCGGCCAGCACCGTCTGCAGCGGATCAACTTGGCCGGGCGAGGTGCTCATCATTTGATCGTGCCACTGGTCGAGCAGGGATTGGCCGCGCACGGCCAGGTCCACCCGCGCGGGGGCCAGGTCGTGCAGTTCGTGCGGGTCGGCGGCCACGTTGAACAGCATGCGTTCGGGAATGTTCTTGAGGCCGGTGTGATACGTGCGGATGTAGAGCCAGTCGTCCCATCGCACGGACCGCTGGCAGCTCCAGCAGCACTGGCTCATGACGACGACATCGCGCCCGCCGCGGCGGCCGCTCTTGAACTCGTCGGCGAAGCTGCGTCCGTCCCAGTGCGCCGGCGCCTGTCCCCCGGCCAGCTCGACCAGCGTGGCGCCGATGTCGCATTGGTTGTACAGCCCGGCGTCGACACGCCCGCCCGGCAGGCCCGGCCAGCGGACGATCATCGGCACGCGCGAGGTGGCCATGTCGGCCGTGGCGTGGTCGCCGATGACGCCCAGTTCGCCGAACGCCTCGCCGTGGTCGGAGGTGATCACGACGACCGTCTCGTCGAGCACGCCCTGATCGGCCAGCAGGTTCAGCACCCGTCCGCACCAGGCGTCGGCGTAGGCGATACCGCAGTCGTAGCCGTTGATCCATCGGCGGTAGTCGTCCATCGACGCGATCTGATTGCACATGCGGGCGTAGCGCGAGTAATCGAACAGCCCCCACCCCCCGCCGGGGTCCTGCAGGCCGCCCGGACCGAAACTCTCCCACTGCCGCCGGCGAAGGTCCTCGGTGTACCAGCCCTCAATGGGCTCGCCGGCGAAGGGGTTGCCGAAATCCTCCGGGCTGCGGTACGGCGTGTGCGGGTCCCAGATGTTGATGTGTACCATCCAGTCGTCGCGGCGGGCGTTCTCGCCCAACCAGCGCATCGCCGCGGGCACGATCTCGTCAGCCGACTCGCCCCCGCACTTGCCGCTGTTGACCATCTCGCGCCAGCCCTCGTAGAACCACCACGCGCTGTGCCGCTCGGCGAAGGGGCTGAAGCTCACCGGGTACAGCCCCGTCCGCCGCAGCGCCGAGATCAGCCCGGGATGCTGGCCCTGCGTGTTGAAATTGCGGTCGCGCCCGATCGGGAAAGGATCGGCCGCCAGACCGCCGTGATTCACCACGCCGTTGTGGATGCCGAACTGCCCGGTGAACATGGCCGCCCGGCTGGGCAGACACGGCGCGTCGCTGACGTAGCAGTGGTCATACCGGACGCCCTGTGCGGCGAGGCGGTCGATGTTCGGCGAGGTGTTCCGCAGATACCCGTAGCAGCCCAGATGGTCCGGCCGCAACGTGTCGATGTCGAGATAGAGGATTCGCATCCCGACATGATGGCCCGTCCATTGCACCAACGCAAGCTCCCGCCGATAATGAAGGGACGCTCACCGCTTTCACCGCCGCGAATTGAGCCGGCCGTTCCATCCGGCAACGGCGATGATTGAGGATCCGCATGGTGAAGCGGCGAAAGTGGTGAACGTCCCAATCCCTAAACCCAGAAAAGGAACAGGCCGATGAAGACACGTTTGACGATCGCCTTACTCATGACCGCCGCACTGCTGAGCGGCTGCGCGCAGCAGGATGTGACAAAGTCGGTGCAGTTGCTTCCGGGCGATCTGCAGTGGAAGAGCAGCCCGGCCCTTCACTCGCTGCAGACAGCCACATTGCTAGGCGACCCGGCCAAACCGGCGCCGTATGTGCAGCGCATCAAGCTGCCGCCCAACCATCGCCTCGAGCCGCACAGCCATCCCAACTCCGCGCGCATCGTGACGGTGCTGTCGGGCACGATGTACTTTGCCTATGGCAACGCCTGGGACGAGAGCAGGCTGCGCGCCCTGCCGCCGGGCAGTTTCTTCACCGAGCCAGCCAACATGCCCCACTTCGCCCGCACCGGCAATGAAGAAGTCATCCTCCAACTCAGCGCCACCGGTCCTGATGGGACGCGGTACATCTCTGGCCCATTGCCAACAGGGCATGGCAGATAGGACAGATTGCGGATCAGGTCAGCGAACGCAATCCGCAATCCGAATCCACAATCCGCAATGCCCCGGCAAAATCCAATATTATCCGCGCCGCGGCAGGCAATGTTGTTACAATAGCTCCATTCGGTTCCGTGTTGTTCCCACCACTAACTCTCGCCTGAGACAGGAAACCTCTCGCGGGCTAACCCGTATACCCTTGGAGCGTCCCGCATGGAGCTTCCCGTCCGCAACGAAGGCGACCGCCTGCTGCCTGCCGGCGAGTGCCTCGATATCCGCCGCCGCCTGCGCCGCATCACGCCGCGACATGACCTGACAGCCGTCGTCATCGCCGCATTCGACCCGCGCACGCGCATCTTGCCCTTCCACTACTCCTCGAAGCGCATGGCGCCGGCCGGGCCTCGCGCCATCGGCGCGGCGCTGCACGACAGCGGCGTCGTCAAGACGCGCGTCGTCCTGCAGCAGTGGAACCCCAACATTACGCCCAGCCGCATCCGCATCGACGGCCGCGCGCCCGACATGCTGCTGATCTCGAGCATGCAGATTCACCGCGCGGCGTGCCAGGAACTCATCGAGGACGCCAGCCGGATGGACGCGGCTGTGCGCCCCCTGATCATCGCCGGCGGCCCGCGCGTGATCTACGAGCCCTGGAGCGTTTTCGGCAGCGACGCCGACGCGCCCTGGGGCGTCGACATCGCCGTCCGCGGCGAAGAGTACGTGCTGCTGAACCTGATCGAGACGCTGCTGCAGTGGCGCACGCCCGGGCAGTCGCTGCGCTCGGCGCTACGGGCCGCACGCGGCGCCGGATGGCTGGCCAACGTTCCCGGGCTGACCTACGCAGCGTCGGACACGCCGGTGGTCGAGGAACTCATCGACACCGGCGTACAGCGCCTCGTCGATGACCTGGACGAGCTGCCCGACCCGGCCGCCGGGTTCCGTCTGCTCGAGGCGCCCTCGCGCCGCCACGACCTGGCGCCCTCGCCGCTGGAGGCGCGCAAGGTGAGCCGGTATTCGCCCCTGGGCGCTCTGGTGTTCACCAGCGGCTGCAAGTTCACCTGCCCGTACTGCCCGATCCCCGCGTACAACCAGCGTCAGCACCGCCTCAAGAGCCCCCAGCGCATCGCCGACGAGATGGTGAACCTCAATCGCGAGTTTGGCATCCGGTACTTCTTCGGCACCGACGACAACTTCTTCAACAATCCCAAGCGCACGGTCGAGATCATCGAGAAGCTCGCCGCGACGACCATCGACGGCCAGCCGTTCCACAAGCGCATCGGCTGGGGCACCGAGGCCACCGTGCACGACACGCTGGCAATGAAAGACCACCTGCCCACGCTCCGCAAGGCCGGGGCGCTGATCCTGTGGATGGGCGTCGAGGACATCACCGCCACGTTCGTCAAGAAAGGCCAGAGCGTCTCGAAGATTAACGACGCCTTCGACCTGCTGCGCCGCAACGACATCATGGCCGTGCCCATGCTCATGCACCACCAGGGCCAGCCGCTCTGGAGCCGCGGCAGTTCGTACGGCCTGCTCAACCAGGTCCGCATGCTGCGCAAAGCCGGCGCTGTCGACGTGCAGGTGCTGACGATGACCCCCGCCGTCGGATCGCGCACGTATGAGGCCGCGTACGAATCCGGCCAGATGATTGCCTCGGCTGGCGGGCGGCCGGTCGAGTCGTACATGCTCGACGCCAACTACGTGGTGGCCAACCCCGGCCCCGACGCGTGGAAGATGCAGCTTCGCGTTCTGGCGACGCTGTGCTACATCTACAGCCCCCTGCAACTGCTGCGGGCGATCGTCCGGCCGCGAAGCAGCGAGTTCCTTGGCGACGTCGGCATCCAGTTGACCGGCTTCTGGGGTCTGCTGCGGACGATCCCAAGAATGCTGTCCTGGACCCGCCGCCTGCGCAAAGGCCCGATCGTCTGCCACCGCCTGACCCCCGCGCCCCTGACAAAAATGACCCCCGCCACCCACACCCCCAAGTTCCATCCCGCCTTGCCAGCCTGGCATGAAACAGCAGACGAGATCGAAAAAGAAGTCTGATCGTCCGCAACGGGTGCCGTGGCAGGGAGTCCCGCGGGGACGGACAGCCACGAATACTGAGCGACGCTATTCGTACATCGGTCTGCGGATGGGCAGATTTTCTTCCTGGCCCGGCTGCGTCGGCTGTGTGTCGGCGGCGCTGGTGGCCGATTGAGTCGCAGCGCCCGTCGGCGACGCGGAGGGCGAACGCTTATGCGACGTGCAGGCCGACCAGACGCCCACAAAGATCCCCAGGATCACCGCGATGATGCACTTGAACGCTTTCATGTCATGACTCCAAGCCCATGTGCCTGATGTTCGCCAGCCAGTCCTTCATCGTCATGCGGTGAGGGAATATCGTGCTCTGATGAAACACAACGTACACGCTTCGGAATATCGTATTGAACACGCGGTTGTGACGCAACCGCGCCAGCAGCTTGATCAGCGGCATGCTCCAGGGCATCGCCACCCCCACCGCGAAAAGCTTCTGCAGATTCTCGATGCGACGCTTGTCGCCAGGCCTTTCAAATCGCAGATGCGAACGGCCGTAGTACGTGAAGTCCAGGTCGTCGCCGCGGCCGTCATAGTAGCCATTTTCGCGGGCGTACCGCGCCAGTTCGGTGCCCGGGTACGGCTGCCAGAGCATCGCCAGCGCGTAGTCCACCTTGCATCGCTGATTCAGCCGTAGCGTCTCCAGGTCGTGCTCGAACGTCCCACCGGGCAGGCCCAGCATGTTGTTGGCAAGGATCCGGATCTTGTGCCGCCGCAGCAGCCGGCAGGCGTCAATGAGCCGCTCGTTGGACGCACCGCGGCCCAGCAGCCTGCGGCGCAGATCCTCATTGCCCGTCTCGATCCCCACGTTGACGCTGTGGCAACCCGCCGCCGCCAGCAAAGAAACGCTGCGCTCGTCGAGCAGGTCCAACCGCAGGTGGCAGTAAAACGGCAGGCCGACGCGCGACGTGTACCGCCGCACGAAGTCCTCCAGCCATTCGATCTGCAGCGGAAAAATGCTCTCGCGAAACGCGATGAAGTCCGTCGGGTATCGGCCGACGACGGAGGCGATCTCGTCTACCAGGTTCTGCGGACTGCGAAGGCGCACGTGCCGCCAGCGCCCCTCGTACAGGCCGTCCATCGCCGCATTGAAGCAATACGTGCACGCGAACGGACAGCCGCGCGCCGCCAGGAACGACCGCACGCGATGATGCGCGATCTCGTTTGAAACGCTGTAGTAGAGCTCTCGGTCAGGAAAATCCAGCTCGTCCAGATCGCCCGCCAGAGGCCGCGGCGGCAGCGACTCGACCCGTCCGTCGATCTTGACTGAGAAGTTGGCCACCGCCCGCGGGCGCCCGGCCGCCTGCAGCGTGCGGCAGAACTCCGCCATGGCCTCGTCGCCCTCGCCGCGGCAGATGGCATCGACGCCATCCTCGCCGATCAGTTCGGGAAAGAATGTCGGGTGCGGGCCGCCGAAAACCGACACAAACGCCAAATGATTCTTGAGCCAGCGATTGAGCCGCAGGTAGTACCCTTGCGAACCAGTGCAAACGCTGTAGCCGACGACATCGGGCGCGAATTGCCGCACCTGCTTGAGCAGGCCTGAATCTTCAGCTTCCATCAGCGCAACGATGTGCCCTTCCCGCTTAAGTACCGGCGTCAAGCTCATCACCCCGAAAGGTTCAATGGTGTGAAGCTTGGCAGCGAGGAAAAGGATCTTCATGTGGCAACTACGCCCGAGAGGATTCGAACCTCTGGCCTTCTGCTCCGGAGGCAGACGCTCTATCCAGCTGAGCTACGGGCGCGACTTCAATTTCCAATTTCCAATTTCCAATTGGCAATTGCCAATTGAAGAACCGGATAAACCATTCTTGCACCGATTGCGGTCAAAGTCAATGTTCCGATCCGCTCACTGCAAAACCGCGCGGGGCAAGCCCCGCCGCTAATCGGTTCCATCCATCAAATCATCCACCATGCCATTCTTCTCTGCGGCCTTTGCGATCTCTGCGGTGAATCCTTACGAGACCGTCAGGACGATCTTGCCGAACTGCTGGCCAGCCTCCATACGCTCGGTGGCCTGGTGGATCTGCTCAAGCGGCCACGTTGAATCGATCACCGGAGCCATCTTGCGGATCGACATCATGCGCAGCAGTTCGTCGAACTCTTCCTGGCTGCCAAGCGTGGCGCCGAGCACCGAGAGCTGTTTCCAGTACAACGCCGAGACGTCGGCCGTCGCCTCCGCCCCGCCGGTGACGCCGCAGTGCACGATGCGTCCGCCGCGGCGGGCGGCCTTGAAGTTGATCGGCCACGTGGCCGCTCCGACCGAATCGATCACCACGTCCACGCCGCGCCCGTCCGTAGCGGCCAACACCGCGTCGGCCACGTCGGCGGCCGTGCGATAGTTGATGCCCACCGCGGCACTCATCTCCCTCGCGCGGGCGAGCTTCTCGTCGCTGCTGGAGGTGACGATCGCCAGCCCGCCGGCGGCCGTGACCAACTGCAGCGCCGCCAGCGCCACGCCGCCGCCGATGCCGTGTATCAGCACGCTCTCGCCGGCGATCAGGTGCGCCCGCGAGAAGACCATCCGCCAGGCGGTGAGATGGTCGACACAGATCGCCGCGGCCGCCGCGAAATCCAAATGCGCCGGCTTGGGGTGCAGGCAGTAGTCCGGCACGGCGACGTACTGGGCGAACGCCCCTCGCCGCGCGACGCCGATGAGGGCCTCGGTCATCCGCCGCCCGTGCGACAGCGGGGCGTCGGCCACCAGGCGGTCCAGCCCCGCGTGCATGACGACCTCCTGCCCGATCTCAAGTCCGCGTGCGCCCGGGCCGAGCTCGGCCACCACGCCGGCGGCGTCGCTGCCCAACACCCACGGCAGCGGCACGTCCTTGCGGGCGCCGCGGCGCACCCAGATGTCCAGATGGTTCAGCGCCGCCGCCCGCACCTCCAGCAGCGCCTCGCCGGGCCCCGGCCGCGGCCGCTCGATCTCGCGCACCGCGATCGCATCGACCTCGCCAAATCGCTCCAGCACTGCCGCTTTCATGGCTGGCTCCTTTTGGTCAATCGTAGCAGGGGAAGAAACGTGTTACGTCCACGAATGTCACGAATTGCACGAATGTAGAAACAAAGAGCAGACGCTTCTTAATCCTCTTAATCCCCTTCAATCCAATAATCCCGCTCTCCCCGTCCCCATTCGTGGCATTGGTGACATTCGTGGACTAGTTTTTTCCCCGAGCGCCGCCCATAATAAACGCATGCAGCTTCCTGAAATCCAGCGGCGAAAGGCTCGTTCTGTCACGGTCGCTTCCGGCTCGGCCGCCCCTGTCACTATCGGCGGCGGGGCGGGCGTGTCGGTGCAGAGCATGACCAACACGTCCACCGCCGACGCCGAGGCCACTATCGCCCAAGTGCGAAAGCTTGCGGCCGCCGGGGCGGACCTGGTGCGCGTGGCCGTGCCGCACCCTGCCGACACTGCGGCTTTGCCGGCCATCATCGCCGCCAGCCCCGTGCCGATCGTCGCCGACGTGCACTTTCACTTCGCCCGCGCGCTCGAGGCCATCGACGCCGGCGTCGCCAAGATCCGCCTCAACCCCGGAAACATCGCCGACCGCGACCAGGTGCGCCGCGTGATTGACGCAGCCGCCGCGGCCGGGACTGCCATCCGCGTCGGCGTCAACGAGGGCTCCATCGTCGACCGTGCCGACACGCCGCAGCGGGCCGCACAGCTCGCCCAGCCGCTGGCCCAACTCATGGCCGACAAGCTCGGCGAGTATCTCGAAATCTTCCACGCCGAGGGCTTCACCAACCTCGTGCTCTCGGCCAAGAGCCACGACGCCTTCACGACGGTGGCCGTCAACCGCCTGATGGCCCAGCGGTGGGACTACCCGCTGCATCTGGGCGTCACGCACGCCGGCACGCCCGCCAGCGGAGCCATCCGATCCGCCGCCGCCTTGGGCACGCTGCTGGCCGAGGGCATCGGCGACACGATCCGAATCTCCTACGCCGGCAACCCGGTCGAGGAAGTGCGGGCCGCCGTCGAGCTGCTCTGCTCGCTGCGCCTGCGCCGGCGAAAGGGCGTCGACCTGATCGCCTGCCCGACCTGCGGCCGGGCGGTGATGGACATCGCCGCCGTGGCCGAACAGGTTCGCGCCGCCCTGGCCGACGTGACCGCCCCGCTGACGGTGGCCGTCATGGGCTGCGTCGTCAACGGCCCCGGCGAAGCCGACGCCGCCGACGTGGCCCTCTGCGCCGGAAAAGACAAAGCCGTCCTCTACGTCCGAGGCCGAAAAGTCCGCACCGTCGACGCCGCACACATGGTCGAGGCCGTCACAGCCGAAGTGAATAGATTGGCGAAATAGAGCCCCAAACTTTCAGCTATCAGCTCTCAGCCATCAGTAACAGCGGCCGCAGCCAATCCCTCCCGTTCTTGCTGATAACTGAAGGCTGAGAGCGAGAGAGCTGGCATCCATCAGTTACCGGGGCCGCCGTCATCCCCGCCCGTTCTTGCTGAAAGCTGAAAGCTGAGAGCCGACAGCTTCCCCCACAAATATTTCGAGGCCGTTGACTTCGCGCGCACGCCCGTTTACGATTAAGACATGATCGCGGGGTAGAGCAGTCAGGTAGCTCGTCGGGCTCATAACCCGGAGGTCGGAGGTTCGAATCCTCCCCCCGCTAGTACCGCAGTAAACATTGCGGGATACAGGCTGATCTGGACGCTGTAGGAGTCCGGTTCAGCCTTTATCGTTTGTACATAGAGCCCGATCAATTCCCGCTTTTCCTCGATGGTCCCGCCAGTAAGAACATCCTCCAACCGCTCGAATGCTTCGGCGGCTTTGTCTCTGATCTCGCCCAGGTCCGGCAGTTCCGGCGAACCCTTGCGAGCGTCGGCTAGGTCACACTCCACTTGCATACGCTGCTGGGCAAGTTCCCTGGCTTCTGAGTACAGCCCCAACGTCTCGGCAGTTTGAGTATCCAAAGATTTCAGGTGGTCCCGCAGCCGCGCCGCCCGTTGATCCACTTCCGCAAGACGCTGCTGCAGTTCCCGCTTGGCGTCAGCCTGGCCGCCCGTCAGCCGCTGGACTTCCTGCGCGACGTACTCATGCAGCTTGTCATCATCGGCCAGCCGCCGCAGATCCTGCCGGATCAATCCCAGGATATGATCCTCCACCAGTTCCGCCGGGATGCTGTACCGCTTCGGGCAGGCATCCTCATCGCCCCGGTGGTGCGTTGCGCACGTGTAGTACCGCTTTCCGTATCCCCGAGAGTTCCGCTTCGTCCAACCGAACATCTTTCCGCCGCAGACCCCGCAGAAGAACAGACCCGTCAGCAGGTTCTCCGAATGCACCTTGTTGCCCGTCATCCGGACATTGGCGATCTTGGAGGCCTTGCGTCGCTTCTGGACCGCCTCAAACGTCTCACGATCCACCAGGGCAGCCCAGGCATCCTCTGTGACGATCCAGTCCGCCTCAGGCCGCGTCTCCAACCCTTCATCCTGTCGCTCCCGGCTCTGGCCGCCCGTCAGCCGGTGCCACTTGCTCTCCGTCCGCTGGTTGTAAACGCACACCCCGGCGTACGCATGATTCTCCAGCATGTGATGGATTGTCGCAGCCGTGAAGATCCGGCCCCGTGCAGTCCGCAGCCCCGTCCGGTTCAACTCATCCCGAAGCTTGCGAATCGGCTTGCCAGCCGCATAGTCGCAGAACATCCGTTGCACCGCCCGCACTCTGGCCGATTCAGACGGCACCAGGGTGCACAGCTCGTGCTCCTGTTTGGAATACCGGCGGCCTGCAGCAACCGTCTCGACCACCTCCCCTCTTTCCGGACTCAGCACCACCTGCGACCGATCCGGCATGTCCCGAACGATCCGCTTTGCCGCGCCGTCCTGGTCTACGATCAGCCGGTCATACCCATACGGAATAGGCCCGCCCGTCCACAGCCCGCGCTGCGCACGGTTGACCAGGCCCCGCATCGTGTCCCGCGAGAGCTTGCGCAGATAATCCCCGTTCTGGTAGTGCTCGACATATCCGAGCAATCCGCCGGCAAACGAACGATCCGCTTCCTGCCCCGTTGCCGCATACACCACCCGCTTGCCGCAGCCGATCAGCCGACGCTCCAGGAGCATCCCGTCCATGGGATCTTTGGGACGCGCCAGCCGATTCCGATCCCACGCTACCACCGCCCCGACATCGCAGACACGCTCGGCATAGTCCAGCAATCTCTTGAGCCCGGGCCGATCCATCTCGCTGCCGGAGACGGCATCGTCGGCAAAGACCTCCACCATCTCCCAGCCTTGCGACAGCGCGTACTCGCGCAACTTCGCTTCCTGTTGCTCCAGGCTGAGATCCTGCTTGTCTGTTGACCGCCTGATGTACCCTACCGCTCTGATCATCTCGCACCCCCTAACGATTCTTCCTGTACGTTCCTTGATTGTCGATGAACTCGATAAGCCCTCTGTCTCTCAGCTTCTCAAGCGTACCCCGAATTGACGCTCGCAGCTCTTTCACGTGTGGGCGAAGCTTTGCCAACGATGTCTCCCTCGCATAGACATCTCGGAGAGTGAAACTCTTCGTCGGCATCGGCTCGATAACCAACTCCCAAACCTCTTTTTGAAAGCCTCGTAGATCATGCGGCTCTGCCACTTTCGTAGGCACATCGCTCCTGGAGTCATCTTGACGTTCTGTCCCGATAGTCATCTTCGCGCCCTTTCGTGCCTCGTAGCTATCCAATAGTTTGATGATCACGCTCTCGGCCGTGTCAACCAATGGCTCAGAGTGCCGCTGCAGCCTCTCAAATGTCTCCGCCGATACCTCGATCTTCATATCACCACTCCTTACTCTAGAACACCGTATATTCTACTCTATGCTCTGAGAGTAAATCAAGAATATTCCCTCATATTTCTTTTCACGCTGTCTCCGCTCCAGATCACGCACCTCGATAGAACTCTGCAGCACCTGGACGACTGGCAACAGCCTTGCGGTATTTTTCTCCGCCGCGCCTGTACTTCGCGTCCTTCAATCGCACCTTCTCCATCAGCAATTCGTCGGTCAATCCCGCCACCCGTGCAAGACGCAGCGCGTCTTGAATACATCCGTCCAGGCTCAGCGCCCCGTCCTTCTCGTAAGGGTTCTCTCCACGAATCACTGCCGCGATGCTGCCGGTCAGCCCCACCCATTGCTGCAGCAGCGCCCTGAGATTGGCTTTCACGGCCTTGGCACGTACTTGGGGCCAGGCTCCCTGAGCGCCTTTGTATCCGTTCTGCACCACCTCCCACCAATCCAACAGATTCCGCTGCGTGTGATGCGCACCAGGATTGTCTTTTACCGTCAGCCAATTCTGGCAGCAGTACGCCCAGATGTTCGGCTCGTACCGCCACAGATCATCCACGACATCGACGCCCAGTTCCTTGAGCGCTTCGCGGCGAAGCTGGTACTCCACGCGCACGATCTTGTATCCCTCCGGCACGGCCTCGACGCCCCAGATCGGATACATCCACTCCTTGAAAGACTTTTCCGCAATCTCCTTGGGCTTGTTGTAAAGACGCCCGACGATGGCACCCTTGCCCAGCGAGAAGCCCGAGAACTCCCGGCGGCTGTAGCGAGGCTCAATATCCGAGGCCCGGCTGACCAGGCAACCCCGAAGGTCTTCCCGCCAGGACGTCTCCGGCAGCAGCACATCCGCGCAGAGGTCCGCCCGACTGACTTTCACCAGCCCCACCGACGCTCCGTGCCGTTTGAGAATCCCCACGATCCGCTCCACCGAACGCCGAGCCCCCAGTCTCCACAATGTTTCGGACCGCACCTCGATCTTTACGTTGGGGCGCGATATGACGTTGGCCCAAGTCCCGACGCACAGCGTGTACTCCGCACTTTCCAGCCGATATGCCCAGGCCCCCGCGCCGCTCGTCTGCATATTGCAGCTAACCGCGTCCTCTGGTGTTTGCCCCTCCAGGCTAACGGGAACCTCTCGCCCAGTCAGTTGAGCTTGGCCCTTGAGTTGGTGCAGCTTCTCCAGGAAGTCCTCTTTCACCCATTGGAGGTATACCGTCAGCACCAGCGAATCGATCCCCGATGCCAGGACCCTTGCTGCCTCTCCATCCTCTAGTCTCACCTTTGCAGGGGGGCTGTTAGTCATAAGCCCCCCTTTGGACCACCCGCCGCGCGATCAGCGACGCCAGGATCCGCCGCAAGCGGTCCGCATCCCCAGCCTTATCCATCCGTGGCACGACAATACGCCCCAGGACAGGCTCGGGATCAGCAGCGGCCGCGACGCGCGCGGACCCGGCCCCATGGGGCCGGATCCCGCCCGCCGTCTCGCCGCCACGAATTGACTTCTTTGGAACCATGCAGCCAACTCTACGGCTGCACAGTCAAGAGCGCCGGGACACCCGGCGAGGCAATCTATGTCCCGCCTCAGGAAAGACCCGCCGACTCGAAGAGGAAATCCCACAAAGGCCGATTCCGCTGCAGAGCTTTCTTCAGCGCCTCATTATCCCCAGGCAGATCGTTATCGCAGGCCAGGCTGTTCCTCTTAACATCCTTCTGGTACGCGTCAAAGAGCTCCCGGATATCCCGCCCACTGAGTCGCTTTGCCAGTGGGATCAGTGCAGGCGGAACCGGCTGCCCCATCGATTCACACGCCCGCTCTACCCCATCTGCAAGCAGCTTCGACAAGTTCGATAGAAGCGCGGCCATCAGAACCTTCACTTGAGACAAACCCAATAGCTTGACCGGTTCCCCGGCAAGCGCCCCAGCCAGCCGATCAAAATACGCGTTGCGATTCATGCTGGCCGTGGACCACTCCCGCGCAATCTTTGGATCATGTATTGCCCGCTTGTCCAGCCGCAGAATCTTCTCTAGCGCGTCAGGGTCACCCTGGCGGGCCTTCCGCATCAGTCGAGGCGGATACTGCCCGTACTCAAAGAAGCATGGCCCCCAAACAAGCAAAAAGAACAGTACCTCCGGCTGGCGCAAAGCTTCCTTCATCTCCTTGTCGTCTTCCGGTCCAATCTTGTCATCATCCGACATCAGCCCTTCCCAGGCCTCTCTCGCCGCCTCCGCCCCCTCCATGACTTCCTTTGGGTGCTCTTTCAGAATCCGCGTCACCTCATGCACCTCTGCCCCCGTAATCCTTCCAGACCGCCGCAGACCCACTTGCATCAACTCCACGACGTCGGACACTGTAGCCTCCGCCTCACCGCCTTCGATGACCTCTCGCCCTCCCAGAAACTGATCTAACACCACCCGCTGCAGCCGCCGATGCCCACGGTACAGCTTGACCCATGCCTCCGGATCAACAGGCCACTTCAGCGCGGGATATCGCCCTCCCTCTCTCGCTGCATCCACCAATTCAGACATCGCCTCTGCGCATCCCACCACCGTGACCCCGATGGACGCAATGATCACCGGCTTTCCCCGACACCAAGATTGCACGTGACGCCCGACCATGTCCCGCATGATAAGGAAGCGATCCGGATTCGGCCAGCCCGAGTCCTGCTCATGCCACCGCCCGCAATGGGACCCGCCGCCGCGAGTCGCCCCCCCTATGTCGGGCCATTGGAGCGGCATTTGCCGGGAAAGGTTATCAGCGCCGTTAGAGCCCTACTGCCTGGTTGAGGTTATCCCGACTCGCGGCGGCCCCATTGCGTGCTGGCACAATTGCCCGATAAGGTTCACACGTTTACAATACCTCTATGGGACATATGCCAACTACTCTAGCGATTTACCGACACGCGACGCGACGTTGTCAGAGGAAGATGCGGAAAGGAGATCTGATCATGAAGAGCGCATTGCTTATCCACCCCTCTTACGTTCTGGCGCTTTGGATCACTCTACTCTATGGAATCCTCACCTTGCAGGTTGGACATGGTAATGCCAAGGCTACAGTGGGAGCTATCGCACTACTCTCCACTATTCTTTGTGTCGCAATGCAATGGTTGATCCCGAAAAGGAAGACCCGACTCATTACCCTTGGAGTTGGGCTTTTGATTAGTGCTATAGCCATGATGGCTAGCGCAGTAATGACTTGGAATACTGGGGCTATATTTAGTGTCTAGCACTAACATATCGAAGACCATCCAACTGCGAATGGCCTAATCTACTCAGTATCTGAATCCTACCTGTCGCGGCTTCTTACTACCGTCGAAACCTGCCCCCGCTATGAAAAAGGCCACGCCAACGGCGTGGCCTTTTTTACAGAGCAGTGGAGAGTAGATCAGGAGAGCAGGAGAAGGGGAAGAACGCACAGCCCCAGCGGACCATTGCTTTCTGCACGGCCTCCACTGCGGTCTCCTGGCCCTGAGCGAGCAAAGCGAGTCGAAGGGCTGTTCTACTGCTCTCCTGCTCTTCCCCGGCCCATCCGAACCCCGCTGGGACGCCGACAACTTCAGCCAGGACCTGCGCGCCGCCAACACCGCCGCCAAGCTATCCTGGGGCTGCCTCGACTACCGCCATACCTTCGGCAGTCAGTTAGCCTCAAAGGGCGAGAGCCTCTACAAGATCAGCACCTTGATGGGCAACAGCCCCGACATATGCCGCCACCACTATGCCTGTCTCATTCCTGAGACACTCATGGATAGCGTGGAATTCAGCCCCAGCTTTATCCCCAACAAAGATTCAACTCGAATCATAGGCTAGCCGAAAACAATAAACAGGACAATAAGTCCCCCATCAGTGGGTTGGCTAGTTCAGTAACTTGGGGCTGAGAGTTTACTCCCTTTACGTACAAGGACTGCTTTGTTTATGGGCCACACTACGACCACGCGTACCGTTGCCATTCGTCTACTCCTGCCAATCTCACTTGTAGCGGTTTCCTTCATTGGAGGCGCGGCCCTCCAGAAATCATACGGACTCGGCAATCTCATTAAACTTCTCAACCCACGACACGGAACTCCACCGTCCTGTGCCGTACCAGATACCTATAAAGGCAAACTCGACATATTCATCTTGGCCGGCCAGTCTAACATGGAAGGTGGGGGTTTGCCCAAAGAGTACGTGCCGCTGGATACCAAAAACCGCGTTTTTGTTTTTCCGAAGAAAGAGTACATATGGGCTGTCGCCCGTGAACCACTAGACGGAAACATGGTTGGCCCCGGCCTTGCTTTTGCAGCCGAACTTGTTCAAGGGAATTCCACTTGCGCTGTCGGTCTGGTTCCCTGCGCGGCAGGCGGGACTAACATCAGCAAATGGCAAAGGAACCTGGCAGAATCTTCTTTGTACGGCCGATGCCTCATGAAATCCAAGGGCGCGTCCGCCATGGGCAATTTGGCAGGAATATTGTTCCTGCAGGGCGAGAACGACGCCGAAGGCAAGCCGGATGACCATCCACATGATTGGGCTCGAATGTTCGAACGATTCGCCACTGACATTCGGCAAGATCTTCGCGAGCCCAACCTACCAATTATCCTTGCCCAGATAGGACAAGGTAACAGCCCCGCATGGAGATCTGTTCAGGAACAACAAGCCTCTGTTAAACTTGACCATTATGGTTTCATCACTACGGCTGACCTCCCTTACAATCCCGGCAACATCCACTTTACCACTGCCAGTCAGATGATAATCGGGAAACGATTCGCTGAGGCCTACCTGAAAATCGCCGTACCCAAGACACCTCCAACCTCGCAACCCGTGCCTGCTCCGACACAGGAAGACCAATCTGCTAACTGAAAACTACCCCGGCGGACTTGCACGTTCTCCGGGGTAGTCTTTGGGTAGAGCAGCCTTTGTCAGATAGCAGGGCGGGTCACGGCTGCAGTTGCACCCGCCGGGAGCCTTCATAGGCAATCACCTCCTCTCGCACATAGCAGACGATCCCGTTCTTCCCTTCGCCCAGACACACGCGAGACAGCCCCGCTCGCCTGGCGATCCTGTCGACACTGGTGCGCGAGCATTGCCACCGCTGCGCCAGTTCCTTGGGCCGAATGAATGGAGAGGCCGCCGGCTTGTCAGACGGGAATGTCATCATCCACCCCTTCGTCAGCATCCGGATCCTCGACGCCCAGGTTCACGACTTTGACCGTGTACGCCTCAAAGAAATCTTCCGCACCCCACCGCGACAGCATCGCTGCCAACGCACTTTCTGCCGCCACGCACGCCGCATAGCCCACAAGCAGATTCGCCACCCACGCCCGCGCGACCGGTGTCGCGCGGTGACAGATCAGGGACGCGCCCGACGGAGTTTTGTACATGCCACCCGGGCGCAAGCCTCCTCGTCGTCCGCGATTTCCCGTCATCGGGTAGAGTGCCCGGCGCGACCAGCGCAGAAAAGTCGTTTGTCCCCTTCGTCAGCTGCCGCGGAGCGAGAGAAAAGGCTCAGGAACCACGCCGGCTTGGCAGCGTCAGTATCGCCGCCACCGCGCCGGCGACGTGCACCTTGCATTCCTTCAACGACACGACCAGATGCTCGATGGTCCCCTTGCCGTCGGAGCCCACGGCAATCATGAAGACCAGAGGCTGCCCCACGGGAGTAGTGGGCTGGTTATTGCCCTCCCGCACGGAGGCGGCGCAAAGACCGCGCAGCGTCACAGCGTCGCCCCGGGATATCTTGTCGGCCGTCGCCGCGGCCATCGTCAGGAGCAATTCAATGGGCCGCCCGTCAGCGTAGTACCCTCCCGCGAAGTTGGGATTTGCGGTGTCGCCGCCAGCATCGAGATTAATCTGCATTGCGTACGCGCCGATTGCCCGATAAGAGACCCACTTGACTGTGCCCGTCAGGCACATCCTGCGGTTATTGACCTTGGCGGTAAACTCCTGCACCAGCTTTTTCACCGCCTCAGCCCGCTTTGGCCCCACGTCGCCGCCCATGTAAGCCTTGGAGTAATCACTGACGAATTTGTGCCAGAGCTCCGTCCCGCGCAGCTCCAAGGCGGTAGGCTGGGGGGTGCCTGCAATCGGCGCCGGGACCTTCTCGATCAGGGTCTCCAACTTGTCGATCGATTGCTGGGCCTTGTACCCCAGGGCGTCTCGGGCGGGGTGAATGGCTTTGAATCGCGTGAAGCATGCCTTGGCGCGAACCAGCATCTTGATCTTCCCCTCGCCCGAGGCCTTGGGCATAATCTCATTGAGATACCACTCGCCCAACGTCAGGGCGTCCCGATCACCCAGGGCCTGCACGTCTTTGCACGCCAGTTGCAGGCCGGACTCCAGGGGCTTGTTTACTCCCTCGGCCAGCAGTTCCTTCGCCTTAGCGGGGTTGTCCAGTTGGATGAGATACAGATAGATCATCGCCTCCCTGGTCGGGACGTCCTTGGGGTTCTCGGCCAGCCTCGCCGTGAGCTTTTCGCGCGCCTCGGCCGTCTGGATCAGCGCAGCCGCAGCGCCGGCGCCGCTGCGAATTTCGGCCACGCGATAGACCGCAAGCGTGCCGGGCTCTATCGCTTTGTTGTACAGGTCCGCGGCGGCTCCGGCGTTGCCGGCTCGCAGTTGGATTTCCGCCTGCTCGATCAGCGCGTCGACATAGGGCCGGGCGGCGTCCTGGCGATCCTGACCGCGCGCGGCCTGAAACCAGCGCTGCGCGATCGAGAGAGTCTTCTGGCTCCACTTGGCTTTTTGATCCGGTTGCAGGGCAACCAGGGCCTGGATGGCATTGAGCGCGCAGGGATATCCGGTGGGGCTCCTGGAGCCGTACTCCATCGCCT
Organism: Phycisphaerae bacterium; assembly: GCA_039683615.1. Classification (GTDB taxonomy): domain Bacteria; phylum Planctomycetota; class Phycisphaerae; order SM23-33; family SM23-33; genus JAJFUU01. Next base: position 297,527 of record JBDKRA010000017.1, on the reverse strand, counting down.
GCTCGTAGAAGAAGGCCTGCGACGCGGGCGCATCCCGCATCTCCTTGGCCGCGTCCATGATCTTGCCGGCAAAGGCGACAAAGGCCTGTGCGTTGTTGGCGGCCTCGACCTTGCGCGCCTCCTGGGCGAAGAGAAGGTCGAAATCGCTCTTGCCGTCGGCCAGCGCCGCACCGCTGAAAACGCATACCGCCGTCAGAAGGCAAATGTGTCTCATGCTGTCGATTCTCCCACAAGTGAAAGACGCCGCTTCCCAACGCCCGCCAATTTCGCCTCTGACCCCCGATGCGTCAACCCTCAATGTGTCGTCATCAGTCATGTGACCGGGCGCGGTTTCGTTTTTACTGCCCTGGGTCAGTGAACTGACCAGGCCGAAGGCATGAGAGCTTGTCGGGTCGGGGGGAGGCGAGCTATTTCTTGTCAGAGTCGGGTTTGATCTCCTGGACGGTCATCGATTCGATCTTGGCTTGGCCGCCTTCGGCGGTGATGGTCAGGGCGGTGGCTTTGGTCATCGCGGTGCGCTTGGGGATGAAGAAGAAGTTGTTGGCCCAGAGGGTCAGGGTGTTGTCCTGGGTGACCAAGGTCAGGTTCAGCGTCGTCTGCGGCGGGCGCGGGGAGAAGGGGTAGTCGGCGCCGTCGACGTTCAGGCGCTGGCCGGTGTAGATGATCTCCACCGGCTTGTCGGCTGGGCCCAGGCGCAGGGCGATGCGCTTGGCACTGCCCATTGCGATCTTGGCCTGCACGTACACGTGCGGCTGCGTCAGGGTGATGGTCCTGGCGGCATCGAGGGGGCCGGGCGGGACTTCATGCCTGGCGGCCAGTCGCGCGGTGACGGCCGAGACGGGCGTGCGGTCGACGATCGGGCAGCGGCGCGAGTGGCCGCCCAACGCCTTCACCTTCCACTGGCAGCCCAGGCAGTACACGGCGTGGTCGATGCGCGTGTCGGAAACGGCCAGCACGTTGCACGTTCCCGGCGGCTGCCAGTGATACGCCGCCAGCAGCGGCGCCGGGCCGTTGGCCGAGAAGGCGTAGGTGTGGCTGTGCCCGCCGAGGATGAGCTCGACCTTGTAGTCGCGCAGGAGCTTGACGAAGCGCGCGTCGCCGCCGGGGTCGGGGTAGTGATACGACAGCACGATTCGCGTGCCGGGCTTGACCGATGCGAGGTCCTTGGCCAGCCAGTCGATCATCGCCGGCTGCTTGCGATCCTCGATCACGTCGACGCCGACGAAGCGGACACCGGCGCAGTCGAAGCTCCAGCGCGCCGGGCCCAGGCGCTTGGTGAAGGGCCCGTAGCCATCCTCGTCGGCGATGGGGTTGGGCGTGGCCGACTCCCACGTGTCGTGGTTGCCCACGGCCGTGATGAACATGAGCCTGTAGGGCTTCTCGACATCCCTGGGCCGGAAGGAGTCGCCGGTGTCGATCATGAACTTCACGTCGGGCGCCATGGCGTTCATCCACTCCAGGAAGTCGGCGTTGCCGGCGTTGAAGAACTCGTGCGGGTCCGTCATGTGCAGGAAGACGAAGGGGATCTTCTGCACCTCCTGCCGCAGGGGGAAGTTCACGGCCGCCGCGTCTTTGATGTTGCTCAGGCGGACCCACCACGGCCCGCTCGGCCAGGTGCCGCTCGGCCAGCACATCCCGACCGTCTGGGCGAGGCGGTAGCGGAAGGTCGGATCGGCCGCGATGCGGATAGAGTACGACCCGTCGGGGCCGGTGGCGACGAACTGCACGCCGTCGGTGATGCGCACGCCGGGCACGCCCTTCTCGCCCGGGTCCAGGATACCGTTGCCGTTGGCGTCGAGGAAGACACGGCCGGACACGGCTTCAGGCGCCGCCGGATCGGCGGCCGCTACGAGCGCGGGAGCGGCAAGAATCGCAGCGGCAAGAACGAGGGCACGCGTGCAGTGCATCACGATTCTCCTTTGAACGGTCAGGGAGCAGGGGCGAGACGCCCGTGCTACGGCCTCGGCTTGAAGGTCTTCTCGTCGAGAACCTTCAAGTCCTTGATGTCGACATCCGGGCTGCTGCCGCAGGCCAGAACCTGCATGCGGATCACGTCGTCCTTGACATCGAAGACGCAGAAATGGCGGGTGCCGCAGTAGCCGCACCACTCTCGGCCGTCAGGGAGGGTTACCTTGCCAAAGGTGCCGCGGGCGTTGGCGGTGGGTCCGGTGGGCCCCTGGCCGTGCGAACCAAACTGCGTGTTCCAGCGGTGGAAGGCCTTCCAGCCGCTGCAACTGGTGACGATCTGAGTACAGCCCTTTCCCGGCTGGGGTTCGATGCGCTCATACCCCGGGTCCCAACAGGAGAGCATCATGGTGGCCTTGTATTTGTCCAGCAGCGGCATGACGACGTCGCGGACCTGCTTTCGCCCGCCATAGAGACCTTTGCTGTTGACGCCGGAGGAATACGCCGGATACCCGCTGAGCACAACGATGAACTTGTCCTTGGCCGCGACGAGAATGCCTTCGAGCCACTTGGCGTTCGCGCCGCCCCGCACCCAGGACTCGTTGCCGTCGATGCAGATGAATCGTACGGGGCCTACCACCTTCGTCCAGTTGTGGGCGTACGTGTCGGCCGCGGGCGACCAGTGCAGCTCGCTAAGGATGCCCGTCCAGTCGCGGTTGGCCGGCGTGATCAGCGTCGGCACGCGGGCCAGCATCTCGGCCGCCGGACCGGTATACGCCGACTCCCAGTTGAACGACCAGGCCTCCTGCTCGAGCAGGTCGCCGGTGTTGCAGACGAAGTCCGGGCGGGCCTTGAGAATCAACCGCGACCCGATGGCCCAGGGATCCTTCGCCACGTTGGCGTCATCGACCGGGTGCTGCATCGCGAAACCGAAGGCGATGAAGCGGAAATCCTTGCCCGGTAACGTGACGGCATAGGGACCTCGCTTCGTCACGTGCTGGCCCACCTTGGCCGAAACCGTGTAGGTAAGCTTGCTCGTGCCCTTGGGCACCTCGACCCGCACACGGTGCCAGACGGCGCCCTTGGAGGTGACCGTCACGGGCGGGCCCGGCGGTTCGACGGGCGTGGCCTCGATCGTCAGATCGGCTGGGAGCTGCGTGCGGCAGGCCAGTGTAAAATATCCCCCGCCGAAGTCGCCGAGGATCGGACCGTTGAAGATATTCGCCGGTTGCGGCTCGGCTGCGATGATCTTGGCGTCGAGGGCGCTGGAGGGCCCCCGGGCTCCACCCCCGCCCCAGAACGAGTACACGTGGCCGCTCATTTCGATGGTGTTGGCGCCGGCCTGAAGGCCGATCAGCGGGACCCAGAACTGCAGCATCGGCCCGTGGGCCAACTCGATTTCCTTTCCGTTGAGCTTGATGACCGCATCCAGCAGCGTGGGGCAGTAGCCCAGGTCCTTCCAGTAGCCGCCGGAGGCCGCCGTGAGGTCGCCATTGCAGATGGACGCGCGGGGTCCTGCGGGCAGGCTGCTGTTCTCAAAGATGCGGACGAACGCGCCGGCTACCTTCGCCGGGTCGGGGATGTCGAACGTGCCCTTCCAGACATACTGGTACATGGACGTATCGACGTGGTCCTTGGGGCTCTCGCGGCCTGGCGGAGGAGGGGGAAGAACCTTGGCAGAGAACGTCTTGCCGCCGTCGTTGCTGTACTGCCAGGTGGCGGCCACAGGTGTGAACTTGATGTTCTCGAAGGGGCCGTTGGCCTCTTCGGCCCGCAGCGGGGCGGCCAGGGCGATGGCCGCGGCGATGACCAGACCCAGGACGAGGCTTGCTTTCATTTGGTGCATGGAGTGCTCCTGTGACGCCATCAATGTTCAGAGTGACTCTCTCGTGACATAGGCATGCGGTCATTATAACAGAGAGCCTGTGCGAGGGACCATCGCGTGGTAGAATCACTGCGCGGGCGGCGCTGCCGGACTCACTGACGAGCAAGGGAGCTGAGAGCATGACGCAGGTGATCATCGTTCTTCTGGTGGCGAGCATCTTCATTGCCGGTTGTGCGGCGAGTTCTGCCGCGGCTGCGACACCGAGCGGGGCTGGCGCGGATCGGCAGGCAAAGGTGGCGGGCGTGCGGCTGGACCTGGCGGAGATGGCTTTTGACCTGGTGCTCAGCCGCAAGGTTGTCGCAGGCGCCGAGCTGCGCCTGCGCCAGGAGGGCCGGTTGCGACCGCTGATCGTCGGCATCTTCCAGGTCACCAGCGTCACGGTCGAAGGGGTGGCCGAGCCGCTGGCCCTGCGCGACGTGCCGACCTTTGCGGACATCATGGGCAAGTGGGGCGCGTACGAGCAGTCCGGGCTCATGGCCATTGTCAAAGCCCCGCGCGACCTGCCCGCCGGCACGAAGGTCACCGTCCGCGGCCGCAAGTATGACGGCGTCTCGCCCGTGACGCAGCGATACACGATGCGCCAGGCGGGCGTGTGGCTTGAGCCGGTGACGGCCGCCAAGGAGCCCGCCGCGCCGGTGAGCGAGCCGCTGATCGTGCGGACCCTCAGCGGCCCGGCGCAGTACATCAAGGCATACCGCAAGGCCGACGGGCGGCTGCAGATCCAGGCCTTCGACAAGGCCGACAATCCCGCCGACAGCGCGGGCGTGACCTACACGATCCGCGGCGAGGGCGGCAAGTCGATGACGGTGCCGGCCAGGGCCGGCTGCGAGTTGACCGAGGCGCCATTGCCGGCGGAGCTGCAGGAGGCCCCCGCGCTGCACGTGAGCGACAGCGCCGGGCGCACCTGCCGCAGCAGCCCGCTGCCGCGGGGCATGGACGCCCGGGCGATCTACTTCGGCGACATCCACGTGCACACCAGCTTCTCCGATGGCGACTACCCCACCGACGACGTGATCGCGTGGGCACGGACCCGCATCGGCCTGGACTTCACCGGGCCCGGCGACCACATCAGCGAACAGGGCGACTTCGCCAACCTGACGTACGTCGACTACGCCCGCATCGGCCGCCGGCACGAGCAGACCGGCAAGTTCTGCCGCGTGCCGGCGCTGGAAATCGCCGGGCCGCCCGGACACCAGTTGCTCATGGCGCGCGATTTCGACAGCTTCGAGAAGGCGATGGCCGCCTACGTCAAGCACGTGGGCTCCCGGGGCGGGCTCGATTCGGCGGGTTTCTGCAAGGCCTTAAGCGGCGTGATGATCGCCGGCAAGACGATGATCGCCGTGGCCCATCCGCTGGGCGAGAACGCCCGCTGGCCCGACATCGCCGACAAATCCGCGTTCGCCGCCGGCGAGATCATGCGCGGACCGGCGTCGCAGGAATCGTACGAGAATGAGCCCCAGTGGCACGCCGGCGGTCATGCCGGCAAGGACGACAGCTCCATCCGCTACGCGCTGTCGCTGGGGTACAAGCCGGCCTTCACCGGCGACTCGGACAACCACCGCCCGCTGCCGGGCCAGCCCCAGGCCGTCTTCCACGCCATCACGGCCGTTCAGGCCCAGACGCTCGACACGGCCGGGGTCTACGACGCCATCGCCCAGCGCCGCTGCTACGCCACCAGCGGCGCGCGGATCGTGGCCGACGCCCGCCTGAACGGCGCCCCGATCGGCAGCGACGTCAAGGCCGCCCCGAACCAGCCGCGGAAGTTCACGATCGTCGTGCGCGGCACGGCGCCGATCGCAGAGACGCAGATCATCCATTGCGGCAAGGTGCTCAAGAGCTTTCAGGCCACCGCCGACCAGCACGATGTGAGCATCGAGTGGACCGACACCCCGCCGGCCGCCCGCAAGAACCCGCCCCACGAGTACTATTACATCCGCCTGCGCCAGAGCGACGGCCACTGCGCCTGGCTGAGCCCATTCTGGATTACGCCATCTCAGGAGTAGCATGGGCATCTTGCCCATGAGCAACACGGGCGTCCCGCCCGTACTGAGTTATCGCTCCGGTCTGGATCGATTCCCGCGCTGGTCTTTGCGTCGTGGGACCGAACATCATTCATGAATATCCTCAAGATCCTCCTTGAAACACATGGCGAACATCGCGTAGTTTCTCGTTCGTTCCATTTTGTGACATTCGTAAACGTGGCTGGGAGCGCAGCTATGCCTGATTGGGGAACGATAGCGGTTCAATGCCGCAAGTGCGGACGAGTCACTTATCGCGCCTGGGACAAGGTGGGCGTGCTTTTTGCGTGCCCACAATGCAAACGCACCACGCAGACGCATGGGATCGCGGGGCAGCCTCAAGCGACATCTGAGCAATACAGCATTATCGTCCAGGCGGCCCGCAAGCAGTTCCGTGTGATGCTCGTGGCCGGACCGGCCTTTGGCGTGGAGTTGCTCATGATAGCCCTGTTCCTCCTGGGGGGAGCAAGAGCTGAATCGGATAACTGGCTGTCTCTGGGGGCAACATATGTTTGGGTTGTAGCTCATGTCGCCCTCTTCGTATCGGGGTGGATATTGCTCTTTGCGGAGCGGATGGCGTTCGATTGCCTGGGATACTGCCGCACGACGCTCTACGGGCTGTTCTTCATCGGCTGGCCGATATGGATGATCGTGTCGATTGTGGCCACCTTCCGCATGCAGTCCGCCGTCAAACGGCTCGCCGTGGCCGGGCATCGAGTCTGAACGCAGACGGCCGGAGCTTACGCATAAGCTGATATTCTCGATGATATCAACTCCGCGTAGGCTCGCACGTCGATAGCGTAAGAGGCTATGGGACAGCATCCGCGGCAGCGAGGGCGGCTTTCACCTGCATGGTCAGCTTGAAGGTCTTGGCCGGCGGGGTGTCCTTTTCCCATGGGCGTTTGTATTCCAGGACGACAGTCGCCTGTCCGACCTTGACGGCCTCGAATGTAGTGACGAACGTTCCACCCGATCCGACGCGCCCACGCGCGGGGTCAGGCTCGTACTCGATCTTGCCCAGCAGCTTGGCCGCGTCACCCTCGACCTTGCCCAGGTGCCACGCAAAGCCCGTGGTCATATTGCCTTTGAGGCGAATGACCACGCTTTGGCCGACGACGAGTTCGACGCTCTTGCCGTTCTGGTCGTCAAGCACCATCAGCGCAGCGGGCTTCTCAGCGGACTTCCCGGCAGATTTGTCCGCCGCCTGGGCCGCCGGCTGGGTCGCTGCCGCCAGCGGGGCCAGGCAGGCCTGACACTTGCCCTGCTTGTCAGAGCACGCGTGGCAGAGCTTGAAGGCCCCGCTGGAGGTGTCGCCCCCGCAGCCCGTGCACTTGCCGATGTCGCACGTGAACATCTTTCCCGTGCACTTGGAACAAAGCCCAGCCGCCGCCACGCCGCAGCAGACCGCCAACGTCAGCATCGTAACGATCGTCTTCATTCCAAGTCTCCGGTTCGGGTTAATCTGTCTCGCCGGGTTGGACGCCGCAGCGGCCCAAGAGTTCCCGGTATTCTTTGCAGGCCGCTGCCGCCTGCGGCTACAGTCCACCCAGAGCGCGGCGCACGGCTTCGAGGTATCCGTTGCCGAAAACAGTATCGGGCTCCAGATAGCTCCCTTCGCTCCATTCGTTCCAGCTATTGACGGTGATCAGGCGCGGCGCCAGCCGGCGAGCGTCCACGAAATCCATGGCTTGACGCATGAACCCGCCGAAGAGCTCAGGACTCGTCTGCGTCACAAGGCCGTGCAGGGTCGTCTTGAAGCGTGGGTTGGTGTCCCAGCCGATCGACACATGCGGATAGAACGCTATCGAGAACTCGTCGGCCCACTTGCCCCAAGCTGCAGTGGCCGCTCGGCCCCACGCGTCGTAGGGACCGTCGGCCGGGACGTAGTGGGCCCACTGGTAGTTGGTGAGGCTGTCGAAGCCCAGGTAGGCGATCGTCTCGGCCTGTGAGCCCCCCGGGGCGTCCAGAACACCGCCCTTGGACGGCGGGACATTGCGCCACAGGATGGCCTGGAGGTGCAAGCCGGCAAAACCCGCAGCCGCTACGCGCCGGCGCAGCGATTCCAACGCCTCTCGCGCAGCATCGAGCCCGCCCAGGCCACGGATCAGCGTGCCGACCTCATAGATCGACAGCACCGGCTTATCGTCGATGCGGTAGTACGACGGATGGCCGAAATACCGCTCGATCAGCCGCTGCGTGGCAGTGTCGAACGTCGGGCGGTCCACCGCGCCGGGATAGATCTGCTTGTACGCGTGCGACTGCTCCAGGTCCCACAGCGTCGAGGCGTCGTGGTTGGCCCACATGATGTAGAAGCGGATATCGCCGTTATTCCCCGCGCCGAGGAAGCCCCGATTAAGCGCCTCCTCGAGGAACGGCTGATTGTCATACCAGTACCAGTCGAAGATGAACACGTTGACGCCGTGCCCAGCCGCCGCGGCGATCTTCTGCTCCATGACGCGCGGGTCGGACTCGTCCTGATACCCCCATGCCGGCACGCGCGGCTGCCAGTGCCCCTCGAACTTCGGCGCCGCCGCGCGGATCGTCTGCCACTCTCCCTGCCCCTGCGGCATGAACCGCCGCCACCGAGGCTCGTCGTGATACGCCGGCCAGTAGTACGCCGCGATGTCGTAAGGTTGTCGCATGGTTCTTTCGCCTTGAAAGAGGGATGGACCAAGTCGGCGGGATTATACCCCGCAGCCTCCATTGGCGGCTTCTACTATTCTGTAAGTGGGCTAAGGAGGCGCGGCGGTACAATGTTCTCAAAGGAGACCACTATGGCAGCGTATGCTGTTTTCACGCGCGAGAGAATGCGCGATGCGGCTGAGATGAAGCAGTACTCCGATCAGGTTGGCCCGACGCTCGAGGGGCATCCCGTCAAGGTGCTGGCGGCGTATGGGCCGCAGGTGATGCTCGAGGGCGCGGCCGTCGAGGGCGTGGTAATCCTGGAGTTCCCCTCCATCGCCGCGGCCAAGGCGTGGTACGACAGCCCGGCGTATCGCAAGGTGCGTGAGCACCGCTTCAAAGGCGCCGACTACCGCGCGGTGATCGTCGAAGGTCTCTGACGGGTTCGCTCGTCAGACGATGATCGTCTCGCGAGTCCGCGCCAGCTCTTCGATGTACGTCAGATGCGGCCCGTCGACGACCCCGGCCCGGCCCAGGCAGTCCTTGAATTCCCTGGACTCATAGAACGCGCGGGCCTTGTCGACATCCTCGCACTCGTGGACGACGATCAGGTGGCTGGGGTCTTCCACGTCGCGGTTGAGGTAGGTCCTCTTGAAGCCCGACGATTGCAGCATCTCCTGCGCCGAGTCAAACTCGTTGCGAAACGCCTGAAAGTCCTTGACCCAGTACGATGCGATCACGAAATACTTCATGGCTTGGCCCTCCACTGCCCGGCATCCTTTATAATTATAAGCGCGCCGGGCGCGCGGTTGGCCGCACGACCGCGTCAGAAGATATTCGACAGGTAGTCCTTGCCGAACGCCAGCAGCCCGCCGTAGTGCCCGGTCAGCGCGACCAAGGCCGCCGCCGCGGCGATCAGCACGGCATAGGCCCAGCCCCACGTTCCCGAAAGCTTGTTCTTCCGCAGTATCCGGACCACCGCCGCCAGGGCCGCGACCGTCGTGGTCATGATCCCCAGCGACTCGTGCATCTCGCCCAGTTCGGCGACATCGCCCGTGAGATTCATCGTGCTTATGAGCATGATCCCCGTTGCCATGGCGGGGATGGCCGCGGCGGCCCCCAGCACGATGCAGAAATACCCGGCCTCCTGAAAAATCGTCTTGCGCCGCCAGAGCCAAAGGGCGTCGGCCAAGGCCGCCACGATAATCAGCGCCAGCGGAAAGTGCAGCACCAGCAGATGCAACTTACCTGTCGCCATGGGATGTCTCCAGTTCCGTGCCGCCGCGGCGGACCATCGGGCCGCAAAGATCACAAGTGCCCGAACATGACACAACAGCAGTCTATTCTATGCGGCATGGTCGCCGGCAAGAAGTCCAAAGCCGCTGCCCCGCGGCCGCTCGCAAAGCCTCGCCGACGCGTTGGCCGCGTACATCACAAGCGCCGGCGGCTCGATCATCACCGGCGTGAACATCCAGAGCCTCGACGATCTGCTGCCCGCCCCCGCGTGGCATGGGCGTCTCGCCCATGCTCTTTCTGTGTGGCATGGGCGTCCCGCCCATGCTCTTGGGTGGCATAGGGGTCAACCGTGCTCAGCGGATCTGGGGTCAACGATCGGGGACACGCACAACGGAGTTGTGCGTGACACCCGTCCCCTCGTGCCGCTGGACGTTTCGCCCCGCCAGGTGCTCGCCCGCGCCGCGATCAAAGATGCCGAATCTGCTATTAGCGAGTTTGCCCAAAATCGAAAATAACGCCCTTGCTTATTTTCGCCTCCGCAAATAAGATTCCAGACATGAAGAAGCCCTCAACTCAACCTCTCACCGGGCGCTACGTGCGATGTGCGGGCGGGGTTCGGGCGTTTATTCCCGCCCCGTTGCCCCCCGAAATCATCTGGACGCCCAAGCTGCTCCGCGCCTTGTCCGGGGCCGATCGCCTGATTGGCCAGCTCGCCGGCGAGGGCCGCAGCCTGCCCAACCCGCACCTGCTCATGCGGCCGTTCATCAAACGTGAGGCCGTCCTGTCCAGCCGGATCGAAGGCACCCAGGCCACGCTGGGGGAATTGCTCGCCGCCGACGCCGGAGCGGCCGTGGCCCGCAGCCCCGAAGACCTGCGCGAAGTGGGCAACTACGTGGTCGCCCTGGACCATGGCATCAAGATACTCAAGAAGCTTCCCCTTTCCCTGCGGCTGGTCAAGGAGATCCACGCGAAGCTGATGCAGGGGGTCCACGGCGGCGTGGCTACCCCGGGCGAGTTCCGCCGCAGCCAGAACTGGATCGGCCCGCCCGGAGGCACGCTGGCCAATGCCACTTTCGTGCCCCCGCCGCCGGAGGAATTGATGGCGTGCCTGGGCGAGTGGGAAAAGTTTCTGCACGACCGCTCGCTGCCGCCACTGGTCCAGGCCGCGTTGATGCATTACCAGTTCGAGGCCGTCCATCCCTTCCTCGACGGCAACGGCCGCGTGGGGCGGCTGCTGATTACGCTGTTTCTGATCGATCGCGAGGTTCTGCCCACGCCGCTGCTGTATCTCAGTGCGTTCTTCGACGCCACCCGGGGCGATTACTACGATCATCTCTCGGCCGTCGGCACCGACGCGGCATGGGGTGCGTGGCTGGAGTACTTCCTCAACGGCGTGGCCCGCATGTCCGCAGACGCCCTCAGCCGCGCCGAACGCATCAACGCATTGACGTCCAAGTGGCGTGAGAACGTGTCAACCGCCACGTCTCGCGTCCCTGCGCAGATGATCGACCTGCTTGCAGAGAACCCGTACTGGACAATCAGCAAAGCTTCCCAGCGCCTGGGCGTTGCTTTTACTACCGCTCGCCGCGCGGTGGAAAAGCTCGTCCAGTCGGGCATCCTGCAGCAGACCACCGACGCCCGCCGCGACCGCGTCTTCTGCGCCACCGCCATCATGGACATCCTGGACGAACCGGCCAGGCTCACCCCTAATCAGGATGGATGAGCACGTGCAACGATTCACAATATGCATAGCGGGCTGCTTCTTGGCGTTGGGGGGCTGCGCGCAGTTGCCGCGGTCTTATCAGACCCTGGAACTGGGCAGGCCCTTGGACAAATCTACATTTCCAAAGGACGTAATCGTCCGGGAAGATAAGGAGAACCGATACGAAGTCGTGGAATATCGGCAGTTGGTGTTCCCCGTCGGTATGATCCGAAATACTCTTTGTGTTGAGCAGGATCCGCAAGGGCGGATTGTCCGGCTAAAGCTCGATGAGTATTCCGTTTCGTATTGGATCCTGTTCCTTGCCGGCGGCAACCGTTGCCATGAGCGGTGTCTGGGCCCCGACGGCAAACCGCTGGAGGAAAAATGGGATTCGCCTCCTTGGCGCATCATAACCCCGTTGGAGAACAACCTCGTATTCCTCATGGGCATGCAGCAGTGTTTTGGCAGTGAAGCAAAAGCGGCGCGGCAGTCGGCCACCCAACCAGCACAAGCCCACTAGATGATCGTTCTCTATCCCAACTACCATTGGAGTTGACGCATGCCTGATGCAGTGACCAAGCGGTACCTGGCGGCGGTGGATAAGACTCGGCCGGCGCGGATGAAGTGGTGGAACGAGGCGCGGTACGGGATGTTTGTCCATTGGGGGCTGTACGCGCAGATCGCCCGCAACGAGTGGGTCATGAACTTCGAGGCCTGGGAGAAGGACGAGTACGACGCCTTCGCCGACACGTGGAAGCCCAGGCCCGGCGCCCCGCGCGAATGGGCGAAGCTCGCCGTCAAGGCCGGCATGAAGTACATGGTCCTGACGACCAAGCACCACGAGGGCTTCTGCCTCTGGGACACCCAGCAGACCGACTTCAACGCCGTCAAACGCGGCCCGCATCGCGACCTGGTGGGCGAGTTCGTCGACGCCTGTCGCGAGTTCGGGCTCAAGGTCGGCTTCTATTACTCGCTGATGGACTGGCGACATGAAGACGGGATGCGCTGCGGCAAAGACGAAGCGGCCCGCCGGCGGTTCGTCGACTTCACGCACAGCTGCGTGCGCGAGTTGATGACCAACTACGGCAAGGTCGACATCCTCTGGTACGACGTCTCGTGGCCGCTGAGCAAAGCCGAGCAGTGGGAAAGCGTCACGATGAATGGCATGGCCCGCAAGCTCCAGCCGCACATCCTGATCAACGACCGCTCGCAGATTCCCGAGGACTTCAACACCCCCGAGGGGCAGGTCAAACCCTCCGAAGCCGGCCGCGGCTGGGAGGCGTGCATGATGTCCGACGAGACCTCCTGGGGCTACATGCCCTCGGCCGCGGCAGACACCGTGACGCCGCGCGACATCCTGCGCATGCTCGCCACCGCCAGCGCCAACCAGGGCAACCTGCTGCTCAACGTCGGACCGGCGCCGGACGGCACGATCCCCACCACGGCGGCAGAGCCGCTGCTGACCGTCGGCAAGTGGCTCAAGCTCAACGGCGAGGCCGTCTACGGCCGCCTGGACCGCAACAACCTCTGGGGCTCGGCGTGCGGAATCTCATCGCTGCGCGGCAACACGTCGTACTTCTGGTGCCGCAACTGGCCGGGGCGTGAGATCCGGCTGGGCAACTACCCGACCAAGCTCAAGAAGGTCTCCTTCCTGGTCAGCGGAAAAGAGATCCAGTACGAGCAGCGCGCCAAGTGCATCATCCTGAAGAACCTCCCCCCGACAAGCCCCGACAAACTCGCCGGCGTGACGATCATCAAACTGGACTTCGCCCGCAAACCCGAGTTCATCAACGGCGGCGCCACGACGATGGCGCTGGGTCTGTGAGGATCCCGAGCGACTGGCAGATCAGTGCGGTGGCGTTGCGAGTTCTAGGCGAACACCCTGTGCATGCGGTCGCAATAGTAGCGCACGGTGTCCCATTGGGCGTCAGGCGGGATGCGATGGTCGGGGCAGGGGATGAATCCCCCAAGCTCCACCAGCGGGCGGAGGCGCTCGACTTCTGCGTCGACGGCAGCGCGGTCGCGGGCGAAGACCTTCTTGTCCATGCCGCCCACGCCGCGGAGTTCCTTGCCGTACTGCTCTCGCCACGGGGCGATGCTGGCGTTCCAGGTGCCCACTTCAATGGGGAACATCGTGTTGACGCCGTTTTCGATCCACGTCGGGATCAGGGCGTCGATCATGCCGTCGCAATCGAGGCTGACGATGTCGATGCCGTAGCTGTTGACCAGTTGGGTAATGCGCTTGTACTGCGGCCCGACCTTCTCCATGAAGACCCGCGGGGAAATGAGCGGGCCGTTCTTGAAGCAGATGTCTTCCCAGAAATGGGCGAAGTCGAACTTGGCCCCGCTCTCGAGGGCCTGCTTGGTGCAGCGGTAGCACAGATCGCCGACGGTGGCGATGATCTCGTCGAATAGCGGCTCGTCATCCACGACCAGGTACGCCGAGTTCTCAACGCCGATAAAGTTGCGGATGCTCCCGTACAGGCTGCCGCAGTGCAGGCCGTAGAGGAACTCGCGCGTGTCGGCCCTGAGGAAGTCGGCCCCGCCGGCATCCAGCGGCAGCGTGCCGCTGTTGGTCCGCACGTGGCATTTGGTGACGCGATCAGGGAAGAAATTGAAGCGGTGCTTGTACTGCTCGTCCCATTCCTTGCGGCCTTTGAAGATGTGATCGATCTCGGAGGGGATTCCCGTCGCCCCGGGGCGCTGGAGCACGACGACGCCCTCGCCGGTCTGCACGTGCTTGGCGCCGTCGGGAAACTCGGCGATCACCTTGTACTCGAAGCCGGGGTTCATCCCCGTGCTGGTGTGGAAGCACGCGTAGTAATCGAAGTCGAAGCCCAGCTTTTTGCAGATCGCCGGGTCGGTCCCCCCGCCGTCGTACCAGCCGCGGGCATCATCCTCGGTCAGGTGCCCCTCCTGCACCCACTTCCAGAGCGTCTCGCCCCAGTAGCCGAAGTGCACGATGGGCAGGCGGTCGTACGGTTCATAATGCAGGACGGCCATCGTCCTCTGTCGTTCGTTCATGGCTGCTCCTTTGCCGTTTGGGCGGCAGCAGTATACTTAACGTTGTTGTACGCGTCGAGAATTGCCTTGAGATGTCCCGGCGGCGTGTCGCCGGGGATATTGTGCGTGCCGGCAAAGATGTAGCGCCCGGCCTGAGCGAGAGTACGGATGACCTTGCGGGCCTGCTCGTAGACCACCTCGTCGCTCGTCGAAGGCGGCGTGACCACCGCGTCCAGCGCGCCGCCGTAGAAGATGATTCGCCCGCCGAATCGCGCGGCCAGGGTCTCGACGTCCATCCCTCGCGCGGAAACCTGGATGGGGTTGAAGATATCCAGGCCGCAGTCGATAAAGTCGTCCATGATGTCCACCACGCTGCCGCAGCAGTGCAGCAGCGACTTCAAGTGCGTGATCTTCTTCCACTCCTGCCAGAATCGCTTGTAGTGGGATTTGTAGATGTCGCGCCACAGGTCCGGCCCGCACGTCACGCCGCGCGTGTCGCCGATGTCGTCGGCGATGATCATCGCGTCGGCGTACTTGCCCACGGCCTGGTGCACCTGCCGCAGATGGGCCAGCCCCGCGTCGACGGCTTTGGCCAGGTACTCGTGGCACGCCTGCGGCTCGATGCGCATGCGCATCCACCATGCGTGCATCCCGCCGGGCTTGAGCTGCAGGTCGTGGATCGACTCTCCCACCACGATCGAGTAGTTCGTCGTCTCGTGCAGGAATCTCGCAGCCGCTTCCATGTCGGCCAGCATCTCCTGCGGCAATTCGTGCGATGGGTTGAAGTCGTCCGGCGAAGGCTGGGCGTCCATGTCGGGCAGTTCGAGGACCTTCGGCGGGCCGCTGGGCCAGTCGAAATAAATGCCCCCGGGCGGGCACTTGAGGGCGTTATCCCACCAGACCGTGCCGTCCTCGTGCGTTTGGAACTGCCATGTGTTGGGCACCTGGAAGGTCTTGCCCCAGAAGATCTGGTCTTTCCATCGCCCGCGGGCCGGCGGGCCCCATAGCGGCGAGGCGCTCATGCGGCTGTTGAGCACGATCATGTCGCCTTCCATCGCGGCCAGTACGGTCGGCTCGAAGACGGCATTGGTCATGAACGTGTACATGCGATTGGCCGGGTCGGTCACGCCCAGGACGCGCTTGAGGTTGTCGTATGCCAGCAGGTGCATGCCGGCTGTCTCGCAGCCGCCCAGGCCGTTGGGGATCCGGTCGACCGGCAGGCCGGCAAAGAAATCTCGCATTCGTTGTCGTGGGGTCATTCTGTCGCTCTGGGGCGTTGCGCCGTGCGATCTACAGACTCACGCCTGTCTAACCCGCGCCCGCATTGAGCGGCTCGAAGGTGCGCGGTATCATATCACCTTTGTCAGGACATAAGTTAATGTCAACGGCCGAGCCGCCCATTCCCTCGAGCAACATTCCGCGATGGCGCACGCTGGTGCGCGCCCTGAGTCATCGCAACTACAAACTGTTTTTCCTCGGTCAGGGCACTAGCCTCATCGGGACGTGGGTGCAGCGCACGGCGCTGGCGTGGTTGGTATATCGCCTGACGGATTCGGAGTGGCTGCTGGGCGTCGTGGGCTTTGCCAGTTCCATCTTCACGTTTCTGGCGGCTCCCTTGGCCGGGGTGCTGGCCGACCGCACCAACCGCCGCACGCTGCTGATCGTCACGCAGGCGCTGGCGATGGTGCAGGCCTTCGCCCTGGGCGCCCTGACGCTGACGGGAACCATCCAGGTCTGGCAGATCATCGCTTTGGCCTGTGCGTTGGGGCTCATCAACGCCTTCGACATTCCGATCCGCCAGTCGTTCGTCGTCGAGATGCTCGAGAAGAAAGAAGACCTGCCCAACGCCATCGCCCTGAACTCGTTCCTGGTCAACTCGGCCAAGCTGGTCGGGCCGATGCTGGCTGGCTGGATTATTTATGCGGTGGGCGAAGGCCTTTCCTTCCTGATCAACGGCGCCACGTTCGTAGCGGTAATCGCTGCGCTGCTGGCCATGCGGGTGCGCCCGTCGCCAGCCGTGCCGCGAAAGAGCCTCCTGCACAATCTCCACGAGGGGCTGGCGTACTCAATGCGATTCGCCCCCATCCGCGCTATCCTGCTGCTGCTGGCGGTCACGAGCCTGTTGGGCACGCCGTACACGGTGCTGATGCCGGTATTTGCCAGGGACATCTTTAGTGGCGGCCCGCACACGCTGGGGTTCTTGACGGCCGCCACCGGCCTGGGCGCCTTGGGTGGCGGGGTCCTGCTGGCCTGGCGGCGCAGCGCGCGAGGTCTAGGCAAGACGATGGCCGCCGCGGCGGTGCTGTTCGGTCTGGCACTGGCGGTCTTCGCGATGTCGCGAAACCTGTACGTTTCGCTGGCGCTGCTGGCTGTGGTGGGATTTTCTTTCATGATCCAGATGGTTGCCAGCAACACGCTGCTGCAGACGATCGTCGACGACGACAAGCGAGGCCGCGTCATGAGCCTCTACACGGTCTGCTTTATGGGGATGATGCCCTTCGGCAGTCTATTGAGCGGGTGGCTGGCACACTGGCTGGGCGCGCCATGGGCGGTCGTTATCGGCGGGACCGGCTGCGTGCTGTGCGGAATCGCCTTCGCGACACGCCTGCCGATGCTCGGCCGCGCTGCCCATCCTATCTATGTACAGAAGGGCCTGGTGGCAGCAGAACATTCTTTAGAGCAGCGTCTCTAGCGTCTTGAGCGGTTCAAGTGTGGCCTTGGGGCCTCCGCTACGGTATGCTGTGTGCAATGAAGCGGGCAAAACAGGATGCGGGGCGGCTATCGCTATGGCGCGACCCGCGCGTTGAGACTTTCACGCATCTGGCGATTCTGCTGGCCGTCTGTCTGCCGCTGTTTTTCACAGCCATCAACTCGCTGCCGCTGCTGGACCCGGACGAACCGCGCTGCGCCCTCGTCGTGCGCAACATGATCCGCAGCGGCAACTGGTGGGTCCCGATGCTCGACGGCGAGATCTACTACGATAAGCCCGCACCATACTTCTGGATCGTCGGCGGGGCGGAAATCCTCACCGGCAGCAGCGAACTGAGCGGGCGCGGCATCTCCGCTCTGGCGGCGCTGCTGGCTGCGCTGGTGACGTGGCGGCTGGGGCGGCGGATGTTCGGCCCCTCGGCGGGCCTGCTGGCGGCGATCATGCTGGCCTCGAGCGGCATGTTCCTGTTCGTCGGGCGATGGTACCGCATGGACATGCCATTCACGGCCGCCATGTGGGCGGCGCTGTGGTTCTTCTGGCGCGGCGAGGACCAGCGGCTCAAAGGCCAGGGCAGCGGATGGGGCGGATGGATGGGATTCTATGCCTGCTGCGGCGTGGCGTGTCTGTTCAAGGGCATCGCCGGCCTGGGGCTGCCTGGGATCGTGGTGGGCGGATACCTGCTGCTGTCGGGGCGGCCGCGGCGGTTGCTCGAAGTCTTTCATCTGCGTGGGCTGCTGGCATTCTTCATCATCACGCTGCCGTTTTACGCGAGCATGTGCTGGACGGTCCCGCACTATGGCGAGCAATTTTTCGGACAGCACACGTTGGCCCGATTTGGGACGCAGACATTCGGCAAGAACCACGGTTTTCCGGGCGTGGCGTACATTCCCATCCTGCTGGGCGGGCTGCTGCCCTGGACGGTCTATCTGCCCGGGGCGTGCATCCGGATGTTCCCGCGGCGATGGCGTCTTCGCAACGCCTCGCCGGCGGTGATGTTCCTGTGGCTGGCGGCCCTGCTGCCGCTGATCTTCTTCATGTGCAGCAAGACCAAGCTGCCCGTCTACATCATGCCGGTCTTTGCGCCCCTGACGGTCCTGATGGCGGCCCTGGCGACGCAATGGGCACAGTCCAACCAGCGCGACGGCCTGCTCAAGCACGGCGCGATCTCGATGATGGTGACCGTCGGCGCCTTCGTGCTGCTGCTGGGCGGCCTGGAATACTGGCTGGGCATCCTCTCGCCGGCGATCATCCTGCCGGCGCTGGCGGGCGGGGCCGTCATCGCGGCCATGATCGTCGCCCTCATCCGCAACCGCCGCGGATTGGTGCTCATCCTGGCGGTGGCCGGCGTGATGGCTTCGTTCATGTACCTGCTGATCCACACGGCCCCGGCCGGCTACGAGATGAAGAGCATGCGGCAATTGGTGCGGTTGATCGATCCCGCCGACGCCAAGACCGCAAAGTACTACTACTGGCCTAGCGAGAACCGCTCGTTCCAGTACTACGCCGACGTGGCCGAGATCGAGCAGCTCAAGGACTCGCGGGACAAGAAAACCGGCAAGGACACCCTCCAGCAGCACGCGGCCATCGTCTCGCAGGCGATGCTGTCGGACGCCCCGGTGTACTTCTTCGTCACTGGCGAAGAAGCCCTCACGCAGTTGCACGCCATGGGACAGCGCCGTGTGAAAGAACTCGGACACGTCGGCCAGCGATGGCTCGTGACGAATCGCCGCGATGCGGCGACGACGAAACCGCCGGCGTCCCAACCGGCAACCACCCGCGGCGTCAGCATGCCCGCCGGCGACGAATAGCTGCTCAGCTCAGGAACTCTCGCCCGAACTGGCGGCCGTAGCTGAAGAACGTCTCGATGTTCTCGATGGACACTTCCGGCATCACGCTGCTGGTGGATGACAGCACGAACCCGCGCCCCTTGCCCGCCAGCGTGAACGATCGCTCGACGCTGCGGCGGACATCCTCTTCGCTGCCGTGGGGAAATGTGCTGGTGACCGAGACGCAGCCCCAGATCCCCAGCAAGCGGCCGGCGGTGCTCTTGAGCTTGACCATGTGGGCGTAATCGACGCCGTGCTCTTCCTCGAACCCCTGCAGGCCGGCGATGCCCAGGTCCAGCAGATCGTCCAGGATGGGGATGATGTTGCCGTCGCAGTGCCAGATGATGTCGATGCCCGCCTCGATCAGCGGCTCGAGGCACCACTTGAGCTCGGGGAAATACAGTTCGCGCAGCAGCACCGGCGATGCGATGGGGCCCTTGCCCGAGCAGATGTCCTGCCCACTGTAGACAAACGGGGCGATGTGGTGCTTCTCCACCGCCAGGGCGATGGCCTGGTTCCAGAGCCGCCCCTGCAGCGCCGTGTGATGCCAGTAGCGCCGCATCGCCTCGGGGTAGTCCAGCATCGCCATGAGATAGTTCTCATAGCCCCAGCGATTATAGCCGCCCATGAAGTCGGCCTGGCCGAACCAGTCGATGAACAGCGTCTCGTCATTGGCGCGGGCCATGTGGTCATTGTTGGACTTGGCGTAATCGGCGGCCGCCTTCTCGATATTGAACTCGCGGATCACCTGCTCGTCGCTGGGCAGGCGTTCGATGGCCGCCAGCACGCCCTGCGGCCCGCTGACGCGCTCCCAGCCGCCGGGCAGAGGCTCATGGGCCATGTGGCCCAGTTCGATGTTGCGCTGCCCCTCGCCGGGCAGATAGTACTGCGGCACCAGGTTGATCCCGGCGTATCGCAGATAATCGTAGAACGCATTTTCGCTATCGTCCCAGTAGTTGCGCCCGGCGGCCTTGCTGAGAAACTTCGAGTTCGTCATCCAGCAATAGTTAATACACGGCTCTTTGACTTCTTGTTGCATCAGAGTCGCCAGCGCAATTTCACGGCCTTTCATCTGACAGACTCCTTACTGATCCATGCGTGCTTGAGCAGCCAGGTCTTCACGCCCTGCGTCAGCAGCAGGTACGCCAGCAGCGTGCCCGCCAGCAGCGGCCAGTATATCCCCGGCAGGGCCTGGAACCCCAGCGCCTCGGCCACAGGCGAGAAAGGCAGCCACATGGCGATGGCCATGATGACGGTCGTCATCGCCATCATCGGCCAGCTCGCGCGGCTTTGCAGGAACGGGATGCGGTTGGTGCGGATCACGTGGATGATCAGCGTCTGCGTCAGCAGGCTCTCTACGAACCAGCCCGCCTGGAAGAGCGACTCGGCGGATGGGCTGTTGAACTGAATGCCCAGCCAGTGCGTGATGATCCAGAACATCATAAAGTACGTCGTGTAGTCGAAGATCGAACTGCACGGGCCGATGAACAGGATGAACCGCGTGATTTCCTTGATCGACCAGGGTCGCGGGCGGGCGATCTGCTCGGGGTCTACCTCGTCGGTGGGAATCGGCACCTGGGCGAAATCGTACAGCAGATTGTTTGTCAGGATCTGGATCGGCGCCATCGGCAGAAAAGGCAGAAAGATGCTCGCCCCCAGCACGCTGAACATGTTGCCGAAGTTCGAGCTGGCCCCCATCCGCACGTACTTGAGAATGTTGGCGAAGACCTTGCGCCCCTCCAGCACGCCCTCTTCCAGCACCAGCAGGCTCTTTTCCAGCAGGATCACGTCGGCGGACTCTTTGGCGATGTCGACCGCCGAGTCTACCGAGATCCCCACGTCGGCCGCGCGAAGGGCCAAGGCGTCGTTGATCCCGTCGCCAAGATAGCCTACCGCGTGGCCGCGGCTTTGCAGCGCGCGGATGATGCGTTGCTTGTGGGCCGGCGAGAGCCGCGCGAAGAGCGTGGTCTTTTCCGCCTCATCGGCCAGTTGCGCATCCGACATCGCTTCGACCTGGCTGCCCAGCAGCATGTGCTCGGTGGACAGGCCCACCTCGTTGCAAATCTTGCGGCTGACGAGATCATTGTCGCCGGTGAGCACCTTAGCCGTGACGCCGTGTTTCTGCAGCGCCACCAGGGCAGGGGCGGCCGACTCCTTGGGCGGGTCGAGAAACGCCATGTACCCGCGCAGGATCATGTCGGTCTCGTCGTCCTTGGAATAGACGGCCTTTCGCGGCGTGTCTTTGTACGCCAGCGCCACCACGCGGAAGCCGTCACTGCTGAGGCTCTCGTACTCTTCCTTGAGGTCCTGGATAAAGATGTGCTCCAGCGTGTAAAGCTGGTTGTTGAGCTCGAATCGCGAGCATCGCTTGAAGACTTCCTCGGGCGCGCCTTTGGTGATGATCCGGTGCGTGTCCTCGGGCGTCTCGACGACCACCGACATCAGCCGCCGCGAAAAATCGAAGGGGATCTCGTCCACCTTCTCCCACTGCGGGACGTTGATCTCCTGGTGCACCTCGCGGTGTTCCAGCACCGCGCGGTCCAAGGCGCTCTTGAGACCGGTCTGGAAGTGGCTGTTGAGGTACGCCATCGCCAGCACGTCGTCGTCTTCGCGGCGGACGACGTCGCAGTGCTTCTCGATGATAATGCGGTCCAGCGTCAACGTGCCGGTCTTGTCGGTGCACAGCACGTCCATGGCCCCGAAGTTCTGGATCGAGTTGAGGCGCTTGACGATCACCTTCTTGTGCGACATCGCGATGGCGCCCTTGGACAGGCACACCGTCACGATCATCGGCAGCATCTCCGGCGTCAGACCCACCGCCACCGCCACCGCGAAGAAGAACGCCTCGTGCCAGTTGCCCTTGGTCAGGCCGTTGATCAGGAACACCAGCGGCGTCATCACCAGCATGAAGCGGATCATCAGCCACGTGAACTGATTGACGCCCTTGTCAAAACTCGTCACCGGCGCGGGGGCCGCCATCGCCCCGGCCATGCGGCCCAGGTACGTCTTGAGACCCGTCACGACGACCACGGCCGTGGCCGAGCCGCTTTCGACGCTGGTGCCCATGAAGCAGATGTTGGACAGTTCCAGCGCGCTGCGGTCGGTTCGCGCGTCGGGCGCATCGGCCTTTTCCACCGGCAGCGATTCGCCCGTCAGGCTCGCCTGCGTGATGAACAGGTCTTTGCACGAGAGGATCCGCACGTCGGCGGGGATCATGTCCCCCGCCGCCAGGCGGATCACGTCGCCCCTGACCAGTTGGGCCAGCGGCGTCTCGATCGCGGCGCCGTCTCGCACGACGGTGGCCGTCACGCGGATCATCGCCTTGAGCTTGGCCGCGGCGGTGTCGGCCCGCGATTCCTGCACCAGCCGCAACACCACCCCCAGCACGACCATCGCGGTCATGACCATCGCCGCGCTGTGGTCGCCCCCCACCCACGCCAGCGTCGCCAGGATCAGAAGCAGGATCACCAGCGGGTTGACCATGGCGTGGCCGAGAAGGCGCAGGCGCGTGTGGCGCTTCTCGCGCGAGACCATGTTGGGTCCCAGTTCCTCCAGGCGCTGCTGGGCCTGCTCACTCGTGAGCCCCTTGGGCGTGGTGGCCAGCTTTTCCAGCACGGTCGCCGCGTCGATCCGCGCCGCCTCGATCACTTCCGATGCGACCTTGACCGTCGCCAGTTCCTTGGCGACTCGGGGCTTGAGGAACCTGGGAAGGATTGCCGACATGGCGGGCCTCTATTCTCTCGCCTGACCCGTCGCGTTTACGACGTTCAACGTCGCCCGCGCGCGGATATCGTCGCTGGCGGCGCCGATCATGATTTCATAAGCCCCCCCCTCGACGACCCACCGGCCTTCTTCGCCCGCGCGCTCATCCCACCATGCCAGATCGTCGATCGCCAGCGGGATATCGACCTTCGCCGTGCGCCCGGCCTTGATCGCTATTCGCTTGAAGCCCTTGAGCTGCTTGACCGGCTGGGGCGCGCGCGAGCGGCGGTTGCACACGTAGAGCTGCACCACTTCTTCGCCGTCGCGCCCGCCGGCGTTGGTCACCTGCACGCTGACGATGACGCGCTGTCCCGGCGAAACGCTGCCGCGGCTGAGCCCCACGCTCGAATACGCGAATGTCGTGTAGCTCAGGCCGAACCCGAAGGCGTAGAGCGGCTTGTCGTGCAGGAACATATACGTGCGGCCGCGGGCAATGTCGTAATTGTTGAACGGCGGCAGTTGGGCCGTGCTCTTGTAGAAAGTCATCGGCAGGCGCCCGGCCGGGTTGTGCTTGCCCCAGAGCACGTCGGCGATGGCCCGCCCGGCCTGCTCGCCGGGGAACCACGCCTCGAGCACGGCCGGCACGTTGCGGTCGATCCAGTTGATCGCCAGCGGCTCGCTGTTGACCAGCACCACGATCGTGCGCGGGTTCACGCGCGCCACGCGGCGGATGAACCGCTCCTGCTCGGCCGGCAGGTCCAGCGTGAACTTGTCGCGCCCCTCGCCGGCGTACTGCACATTGGTGCCCAGCACGGCGATGACCACGTCGGCCGCGGCTGCGGCAGCCAGGTACGGATCGCTGCGGCGAGCCATCGCCCCGGCCGGCGGCAGCCATTCGAGCTTCACTGCCGCCGTCACGCCCTCCTCGACGCGGCGGTCGGGCAGGTCGCGATACTCCAGGACGATGGCGGCCTCGTGGCCGGCGGCGAAGGTCACCGCGGCCGCGTCGCGGCCGGCTTCGCGCTTGTCCCAATTGTCGATGATCGTGCGGCCGTCAACGTGCAGCCGCACGCCGCCGCCGCAGGTAACCGCGAGTTGATATTCGCCTGCCGAGGGTGCCTTGAGCGTGCCGCTCCAGCGGATCGACAGCGGCGTGCTGGCGAACATCGGGTCGGGCTGCTGGTCGGCGCGGTGGAACTCGATGCGGGCGTCGACCCGCCGCCCGGCGGGCTTGCCTTGCAGGTCGTGGTTGTGGAAGTACTCGCCCGCCAGGCCTTGCTGCGTCTCGACGCCGCCGGCGGGGCGCAGGTACATGTCCGGGATCACCATGAAGCCCTTGGCGTCCAGGCTCAGCCACGGCACGTGCGTGACCTTCACGCTCTTGCCAGCCGCGGCGATGATCCCCGCCAGCGGCGTGATGGGCTCGTTGAGCGGCTCGCCGCTGTAATGATGATGCTTGTACGTCAGGCAGTTGGGGCCCATGACGGCGATAGACTTGATCCTGGAATTGTCCAGCGGCAACAGCGGCGCCTTGTTGTGTGGCATGGGCGTCTCGCCCATGCTCTTGCCTGCACGGGCGAGACGCCCGTGCCACACAACCGGTGCATTCTTCAGCAGCACCATCGACTGCCGCGCGATCTTCAGCGCCAGTGCCTGATGCTTGCGGCAGCCGATCACGTCGGGCTTTATGCGGTTGAACGGCACCATCGCCGGCGGGTCCAGCAGGCCCAGTCGCATGCGGCCTTGTAAAATGCGATAGACTGCCCGGTCGATATCACGGATATTCACCATGCCATCGGCCAGCGCCTGCGCCAGGGCCGGGTAGCAGAGGAACCCGCTGTCGAGGTCCAGTCCGGCCTTGAGGCACGCCGCGGCCGTCTGCTCGAGCGTTGCGGTGTAGTGGTGGCCTCTCATCACCAGCGGCACCGAGTTCAGGTCGCCCACGACGTATCCGTCGAAGCCCCATTGCTCGCGCAGCACCTCGGTCAGCAGGAAGTGGTTCGCCGAGCACGGCACGCCATTGACGGCGTTGTACGCGGCCATCAGCGACTGCGCCCCAGCCGCCACACACGCACGATACGCAGGCAGGTAGTATTCTCGCAGCCACCGCTGCGGGATCACGGCCTTGCAACTGAAGCGGTTGTGCTCTTCGTTGTTGGCGGTGTAGTGCTTGGGCGTGGCGACGGCCTTGATGTATTTCCCGCTGCCCTGGAGGCCGCGCACGAAGGCGCTGCCCATCAGCGACGTCAGCAGCGGGTCTTCACCGTAGGTTTCGCCGGTGCGCCCCCAGCGCGGGTCGCGAACCATGTTCACCACCGGCGACCAGAACGTCAGCAGCCCGTTGTACTTTCCGCCGAAGTCCCCGCCGATCATCCGCCCGCGATTGCGATTGTGCCCCGCCCGCGCCTCGTCGCTGACGGCAGACGCCATCGCGCGGATCAACGCCGGGTTGAACGTCGCCGCCAATCCCGTCGGCCGCGGAAACACCGTAAACCGCCCCGGCCGAACCACCCCATGCAGCGCCTCGTTACCGTGGTTGTACGGCCGCAACCCCAGCCGCGGGATCGCCGGCGCCGTCTCCGACAGCAGCGAGATCTTCTCTTCGACCGTCAACCGGACGATCAAATCATCCAGCCGCCACTCGGGCGGCAAGTCCGGATTCTTGTACGCAGGCACATGTTTCTTCGCGGCCATAAAGTCATCCTCAGCGCCCCAGCGCGTAACCGGGAATAATACCGCGCGGCCGGAGCCAAACCAACCGGATAGCCGCCAAGATCGTCAACCAAGCGAACCTGAGAAGTGGAAACAACCCGCTTGGGTGCCACGCACAACTCCGTTGTGCGTGTCCTAAAAATGCATATACTCCATGCTGCCCAGGAGACGCTATGTATTGTCCGAAGTGTGGTCGAATATTGGTAGACAAGGACGGGAAGTTGTCCTGTGAAAAGGGCAAGATGGAGCTGTCTGTTCATTTTCAGCAAAAGCTGAAAGAGCAGTATCCGATCGAAGAGCCACGCGCGACCGTTGAGGTTGGAGCGGATATCTCTAAACTATACTGCCCAGGTTGCGGTCAGATTTTAAGGCGGGATCATGCATGCCCACATTGCGGGAAAAAGCTGTCTCAATACTTGCTTTACCACCTCATTGAGTTCCATCCGCACTTGACAGAAGATGGATCGAGTTGGATCTAAGCCTTGTCCCGCGCCTAGAATAGGAATCCACCATGGCGAAGACTATCGTGCTCAAGCCTGTCGAGATGACAGCGGCGGTCATGCAGATGCTGGAGGACAGGAAGCTCATCATTCGCCTGGCGCCGGGGCGGCATGAGTTGGCGGCGGGGGCGGGGGAGACTTTGGGCGAGTCGATCTATGAGGCCGCCGAGTCGCTGGGGCCGCACAAGCTTATTGCCGTAACGGTCAATCGCGAGTCGCTGGCGGCGTTTGGGACGCATGTCGACAATGAAGAGTTCCTCATGCTCGGCGACAACGGCTGGCGGGCGATGTACCTGGTGGTGGCCCTGTGCATGCGCGAGGAACTGGCGGCAAAGATCGCGGCGGGGCGGCTGACGGCCGACGATTTTGTGTGCCTCAAGGTCAAGTACAACGACCCGCAGGTGAGCTTCTTCACGATGCTCAAGGGCGTGCCCCACGGCGAGTGCATCGCGCCCGGCGCCGGCAAGGGCGCGTCGTTCTACGTGACCGAGTCGCGGGATATGGGGATCGACCTGACAGACTTTGGGCAGTATGAAGTGAAAGTAATCAGTAATCAGTAATCAGAAACCGGCTGGAACCGGTTCCCCCGGCTACTGGCTACTGGCTACTGATCACTGTTTCCCAGGGGGATTGAGACTCTTGTACATGTCCTGCTGGGCCGCGCTGGAGGCGGGGGCTTGGCGTTGGGTGGCTCGGGCGTCTTCAAATTGGGCTTGGCCGGCGGCCATCTTGCCGTTGAGCGTCACCACCAGGCGGAACAGGTTGGTCTGCTCGCGGGCGTTGTTGTTGAGCGTGTTCTGGTTGAGCGGGTTGAGGACGCGGGCCTCCTGGGCGGCGATCTCGTCAAGCTGCTTCATGACGGCGTCGCCAGCGGCCGGCTGCGTGGTGGCGGCTTTCTTCTTGGGCTCTTCCGGTCTTGCAGCCGCCGCTTGCGTCAGCGGCATGGGCGGCGCATCGGCGATCACGGTGTCCTCCGTCGCCGGGGCCTTGCCCTCGGCCGCCTTGGTCTGGGGGCGGTCAGCGGCGTGGGCGGCGTTCGAGTAGTCATACGAGTTCCGGTCGTTGAAATCCTGGCGCTGTTGCTGCGACTTCTGCGCCTGTTGGGCAGGCGGGGCCGGTTCGACCGCCACCTGAGGCACATCCTGCTGGGCGCGGATAACGCTCAACTCGCCCCGCAGCCGCGAGAGCTGGTCGGCCGTGACGAAGGCTTCGTACTGCACCTGGCGGCTGTTATTGATGTTGGTGAGGTAGTAGTTTCCGATAGTGGCTGCGCCCAAGCTGCGCTGTTCCTTGACGACCAGCGGTCGCACGCCGTTGCGGACCATGGCGTTCTCGATGTCGCGCTGCGCCACGGCCAGGCTCGCAGTATTGATGATGACGTTGTTAGCCGGCAGGCTCTCGCCCTGGGCGGCAACACCCGCCTGCGTCCCGGCGGCCTTGTCTTGGCCGACGGCCTGGCGAGCGGGCTCGTCGGGCGGAGCGATGCTCTGCTCGCCCTTCCAGTTCTCGCCGCTGCGCAAGGCGCCTTTGTTCTTCTCTAAAGCAGCGACCTGCTCGCCCCCTGGTTCGGGCGCCGGACCATCCGGCGCGGCGGGTGCTCCCCCTGCCACGCGGCTTGCGTCGAGCTTTCCGCTCGGGGCGTCGGCGGGCGCGTTAACGGCCTTCGCGCGCTGCGCGACTTCCTTTGCGTCATGGGGTCTTCCCTTCGCTGTCGGCTGCGCCTGTTTGGCGGCGACTTCGGGGCCGGCGGCCCCCGGAGCGCGGGCCTCTGCCGAGGGGGCTACGCTCGCCGGCGTTGCGGCAAGTTCACCCGCGCCGCTCTTCTTGCGGCCGGAAGATTCGGGCAAGCCATGCTCGCCCCGCGCCAGGTCGCGATGCAGGTCGTTCTTGATCTGTCCTGGCTGGGGGGGCAACGTTGTGACCGGCGCCGGCGCTTTGAGATCTTCGATTTCGCCGTCTTTGCTGGCCCCTCGAGGCGCAGCGGGCGCGGCTTTCATCCGCGGGGGTTGTCTATCGGATTCTTCCGGCGCGCGGGCCAGCTCACCCAGCTTCTGCGGACCTTGCTTGAGCCTGGCGTATTGGCCGGTGTTGACGGTCATCACCGCGGCGACCCCGACGGTAATCAGCACCACCGCCGCAGCGGCATAGGTGATCCAGCGCATCGAGCGGTACGCCCGGGTGGCCGAGGCGGGCAGCAGATGCGTGCGCTCGGTGCGGGCCAGCACGTGGCGGACGAAGTCCGCCGCCGCCTGCTCGCGGGGCAGTTGCTGCACGAGCGAGCGGGTGGCCTTGAGGCGTGCGAGCTCGCCGGCGAGGTCCTTGTCGTAGGCCAGCACTTCGTCGATCTGCCGCACCCGCGAGGGGCTCAGCTCGCCGTCGAGGTACGCCGACAGGTCGTTCGAGATTTCATCACGCTTGTTCATGATGGTTCGATCAGCTTCGTCAATCGGTTCCGCAGAAGGCAGCGTGCGCGGTGCAGGCGGCTCTTGATCGTGCCCACCGGCAGCTCCAGCACCTCGGCAATCTGCGCGTAATCCAGATCTTCAACGTCCCGCAGCACCACGACCACGCGGTACTCGTCTTCCAGCTCTTCCACAGCCGCCGCCACGATGCGGTTGATCTCGCCGCCGCTGGCCCCGTCGTGGGGGTCCAGCACGCGCCGCCCGGCGATGGCGGCCGTCAACTCCTCGGCCTGCCCCGCGTCGTCGCCGTCACTGTCGCATCGCGTCAGCGACTGGAACTTTACCCGCCCGTCGCGGCGTCGATGGGAGATCGCCAGGTTCGCCGCGATACGAAACAGCCACGTGTAAAACTTGCTTTGCCCTCGAAATTGGCTCAGCCGTTCCAGCGCCTTGAGGAACACATCCTGGGCCAGTTCCTCGGCGTCAGCCCTCCGGCCCACCATCCGAAAGATCACGTTGAACACGCGGTGCTGATACTTCGACACCAGCGAGCCGAAGGCCTGCATGTCGCCCTTGCGGCTGCGGGCCACCAGGTCCGCATCCTCGAAAGAGATCGCCTCGTCGCTCGCCGCTACGGCGGGCTGGGCGGTTATCTTTCCGGCCAATATGTCTGACGCATGATCTGCCACAATGTTCCCGGAATTTTAGCGGGCCGCCCAAAGAAAATGGTGCGGTCACATGTCTATGATACCGCGCCGCGGGCGGAGGGGCCATGCCAGTGTAGTGGATCATCCAGTAGCGTACCTTATCGACGCTGGCGCAAATTCCAAATCCCAAGCCCCAAAATCCAAACAAACTCAAAATTCAAAGCTCCAATATCCAAACATGCGGCGGGATCGATCCGTCTGGCTGTTGTTGTTTCCTTGGTCATTGGGTTTTGATGTTTGTTTGGGATTTGGTGCCTGGTGGTTGGTGCTTGTGATTTCCCCCCCCCCGTTCGTCGCATCCTCAAAGGCCGCAGAAAAGGGGCTTGTCGCGAGCCGCCGGGGCGGGTAGATTTTTTGCAGTCTTTTTCGGGCAGGTGCGGGCGCCGGTTCCGACGCGCAGCTCCCGGGTGAAACTTTCTGGAAAGGAACAACCGTGTCAACCGCAGCCATTGACGCCCCGCGATCGCTTGAACGTCCCGGGCATGAGAAGTTCCTGTTCGTGGCGTGTTTCGTCTCGCTCGTGGCCACCTCGGTGGCGTTCGTCATCCGAGGGTTCGTCATCGGCGAGCTCGGCAAGACGTTTAATCTCAGCCCGACCCAGCAGGGCGAGATCATCGGCGCGGGCTTCTGGCCCTTCGGGATCAGCATCGTCCTGTTCAGCCTCATCATCGACCGCATCGGCTACGGCAAGAGCATGATCTTCGCCTTCCTATGCCACGTGGCGTCAGTGGCCCTGACGATCTTCGCCACGACGTACTGGCATCTGTACCTGGGCGCGTGCCTGTGCGGCCTGGCGGCCGGCACGATCGAGGCGGTCATCAACCCGGCCGTGGCGACCCTGTTCCCCAACAACAAGACCAAGATGCTCAGCATCCTCCACGCCGCGTGGCCGGGAGGCATCGTGCTGGGCGGCATCATCATCCTGTCCATGGGCGACCGGCACGTCCTGGAACTTGCCGGTTGGACCGTTGCGGCCTGGCAGGCCAAGGTCGCCCTGCTGCTGCTGCCCACGATCGCCTACGGACTGTTGATGCTCAGGGCGAAGTTCCCGGTCAATGAGCGCGTGGCCGCCGGCGTGCCGTATCGCGACATGCTCAAGGAAGCCGGCGCCCTGGGCGCGCTGATCGTGCTGTACATGATCATGAAAGAGATCGGGCGCGTGGTCCTGTCTCCGGTGGCGACGCTGAATCGTGAGGCGTTTTCGGCGTTCTCGATCTCCTTCATCTGGGTCGATGTGATCGTCTACGGCGTCATCATCGTCTCGGTGGTGTCGTACCTGATCTACACCCGCTCGCTGGGGCGGGCGATGTACATCTTTCTGCTGCTGGTAATGATCATGCTGGCCATCACTGAGTTGGGCACCGACGGCTGGATCACCGAACTTCGCGACCCGGCAATGAGGAAGCTGGGCATGAAAGGCGGATGGATCCTCATCTACACCGCGACGCTGATGATGATCCTGCGATTCGTCATCGGCCCGATCGTGAAGGCGCTCAAGCCCCTGGGCGTGCTGCTGGGCGGTTCGCTCTTTGCCGCAGCGGGACTGTACCTGCTCTCCGATGCCACCGCCGCTTGGTGGATTCTTCTGACGGCTACAATCTATGGAGTCGGGCAGGCCTACTTCTGGCCGGTGACGCTGGGCGTGGTGGCCGAGCGCTTCCCCAAGGGCGGGGCATTGACCATCAACGCCATCGGCGGGATGGGGATGCTGGGCGTGGGGATCATCGGCGGGCCGCTGCTGGGCTGGATACAGGATTCCAGCATCGAGAAGAATCTCAAGAGCGAACCGGCCATCTACAGCAAGTACGTCGACAGTCCCAAGAGCAGCTTCCTGGGCGAGTACCGCCCGCTCAATGCCCAGCAGGTCAAGATCCTCAAGAACCAAGTCGACTTGGCCAGCCCGCCTGAGAACGGCGCCGCCGACAAGGACTATCGCGACCTCGTCGCCCTGAGCTACAAGCCCCTTGGCAAGGCGGGCGAGAATGCCTCGCTCGAGCAGATGGTCCAGGCTCTCAAGGAGAATAGTCTGATTCTCTCCGACGGCGCGCTCGATGCGGCCAAGGCTGATCTGGCCCGGATCACCGACGCCCAGACGATCGGGAAACAGGATGCCATGAAGCAGATCGCCTTGCTGCCGGTCATCATGGCGTTCTGTTATATCGGCCTGATCGTCTACTTCCGCGCCAAAGGCGGATACAAGGTCGTCGAATTGACCGCCAAGGGCGAAACCGAAGTGACGCCCAGCCTGAAGCGGGAACTGGCCGACGAGGCCGCAACGCCCAGCGAATAACGCACGGTGACGATGCGGTGTCAGTGCCTGGACCCGGCGGCGCGGCGGCGAAGGGTCATGAAGGCGAACGCTCCGGCGATGATGGCGCCCATGAAGCCCGTGCCGCCGATGAGCATCAACGCCATGCGCCCTTTGCGCTGCTCGACAATCGCCCGCGCCTGCTGCGAAGTCGGCCATGAGGTCGCGTGCGGGTCGGCCGCCAGCGGGATGACCGCCCCCTCGGGCAGCGTGGCCGGACCGCTGGCCACCACCTGCGGCGGGCGCGGCGCATCAATGAGTTGATAGTTGAAGTTGTACCAGCCGGCGAACAGGCCTATCCCGGCCAGCGCCCCCAGCGCCGCTCCGCGAAACACGCCCTGGCCCACGTTGCGGGCGCTCATGCCGGCAAAGAGCGTCGCCATCGCAACAACGGCGCTGGCCATGTGCAATTGGTGGGGAACGGTGTAGCACGCGGCGTACCCCATCACCAGGAATCCCACGCCGGCAAAGAACCCACGCCGGATGCGCCGCAGGATGCCGGTTGTGTCCTTGTCCGCCATGGTCACTGCCCCACCGCCGGGGCCGTCGAGGGCATGGGCGGAAAATGAATCGGGCCCATCAACAGCCGCCCGAACCCCACGGTCATGGGAACCTGATCGTCATTGGCGGAAGTGACGATCATGGCCTCAACGCCCTCGCCTCGCAGCAGATCGAGCCCCTGGGGCCCCAGGACGCTCAGGGCCGTCGACCACGCGTCGGCCACCGCCCCATCGGCGGCTACCACTGTTACGGAAGGATACGTATCCACCGGCCGTCCGGTGCGCGGGTCGACGATGTGGCTGTAGCGTTTGCCGGCGATCTCGACAAAGCGTTCGTAGTCGCCGCTGGTGGAGATCGCGCCGCCGCCGAGCTGCAGGCGTCCGATCATCTCGCCGTCGTCGTCCGTGGCCGGCGAAGCTCCCCGCCGCCAGAACGGATTGCGAATGCCGATGCGCCACTGCCCGCCGCCTTTGGGCGTGCCGAAGCACCGCATGTTGCCGCCGACGTTGACCAGGCCGCCCCGCACGCCGCGGGCCTGCATCGCCTTGGCCGCCATGTCGGCGGCGTAACCCTTGGCGATACCGCCCAGGTCCACCCCGTCGCTGGGGGCCAGCTTCACCGCGGCGCCTTCCTGAAGGGAGATCTTGTCCCACCCGACCTTTTTCAAGGCCGCAGCGATCTGCTCATCCGTCGGGAGACGCTTCTCGCGGGCGGCCTGTTTCCACAGCGTCAGGATCGGCCGGCAGGTCGGGTCGAAGGCCCCGCCGGTGCGCTTCGTCATCTCCTGCGCGGTGCGCAACAGGCCCATGATCTCGGGCGAGAGCTCCACCGCCTGGCCCACCGGGGCGTTGTTGAACTGCGACAGTTGCGACTGCGCCAGGTACACGCTCATGAGCGCCTCGACCTTTCGCAGCGTGCCGATGGCGTCGCCCAGCGCCAAGTCGAGCTTCTCCTGGTCGCCGAAATCGCCCGTGGCGGTGATCTCCGTCACCGTCCCCATGATGCTCTCGTCCCGCGTCGTGCGGGAGATCATCTCATGCCCCTGATCGGCGCGCCAACCGGACCAGATCAGCAGACCCAGAATGACCAGCGTCGATGCCACCGCCGCAGTGCGCCAAAACGCGCCCCCGCCTTGGGGGGCATTGTAGGGTTCAGGATAGCTCATGGGTTGCCGTCACGATCGTATGCATGCCCCCGCGAGGGGTGAACTTGCCCGTCACGGTCATCCGCCGCGGTCGCAGGGCTTCGACCAGATCGTCCAGAATGCGGTTGACGACGTCCTCGTAGAACACGCCCTGGTTGCGGAAGGCCTGCAGGTACAGCTTGAGGCTCTTGAGCTCGACGCACAGGTCGCCGGGGGTGTACTCGATCTCGATGGTTCCAAAGTCCGGCTGACCGGTCTTGGGGCAGACCGACGTGAACTCCGGCGCCACGTGGCGCACAACATACGCCCGGCCCGGCCGCGGATTACTGAACGTTTCAAATGTCGCCATCTTGCCTCTCCCGACAATGCCCAGCCGCTCCAGCAGCAAGGACCCGGTACCTTCACAGCTTACCGCGTTTGGCAAGGCCCTGCAATGCGGGCGCGCTGAGAAGAGCAAGTGTGTCCGAATGACAGATACTGTGGCGGGAAGGTGCGGCTTACCGCCCCTTCACAATGAAAAGAACTGCTGCTGCGCCGTCACGCGTAAGCCCAATCTCGCGTCCACGCGGCTTGTACGATCAGAGGTGCCTCGCTATAGTTCGCATGACCATGAAACGCACTCAACCACCCAAGCCCGCCGTCGTGCTCCTGTCGGGAGGGCTCGACTCGGCCACCACGCTCGCCGTGGCGACCGATTCCGGCTTCGCCTGCCACTGCCTGAGCTTCGACTACGGCCAGCGCCACCGCTTCGAGCTCCAGGCCGCGGCGCGCGTGGCCGCGGCGCTCAAGGCCGCCGATCATCGCGTCGTGAAGCTGGACCTTTCCGCCGCCGGCGGATTCGGCCACAGCGCCCTGACCGACGCGATCGACGTTCCTAAAGACCAAGGTGGCCTTGGCGCCGAATCCGAAATTCAAACTCCCAAATCCACAATTCCCGTCACCTACGTACCGGCCCGCAACACGATCTTCCTGAGCATCGCCCTGGGCTACGCCGAAGTGATCGGAGCGTTCGATATTTTCATCGGCGTCAACGCCGTCGACTACAGCGGCTATCCCGACTGCCGCAGCGAGTTCATCGCCGCCTTCACGCGCCTGGCGAACCTGGCGACGGCGGCCGCCGTCGAAGGGCGCGGGCAGTTCGCCATCCACGCCCCGCTGATCCACATGAGCAAGGGACAGATCATCCGCACGGGACTGGCGCTGGGCGTCGACTACTCGCTGACACATAGCTGCTACGACCCCGCGCCCGACGGCGCCGCCTGCGGCCACTGCGATTCCTGCCGCCTGCGCCTGGCGGGGTTTGAGCAAGCCAAGGTCAGCGATCCACTGAAGTACGTGGATCGCTGAAAATTCAAAACTCCAAAGCGCAAATCACAAACAAATCTTAAGCAGCAAAAGCGCAAACAAGAGAGTGTCATCCCGGCAATTCTTTTTTCGTTTTTGGATTTGTTTCATTGCCTGGGTCTTGTGATTTGGGATCTGGAATTTCGCGCGGAAACACATGCCGTTCGCACCCGCAACCCCCTTTGCCTTTGGCGGCCAGACAGATGCGGTAGATGGCGGCAGCGGCCAACAGGCAAAGCACGGCTCCAATTGCCAGATCCTGCCACATTGGCGCCCCTATTCGCTGGATCTATCGGCACGGCAGTTCTTGCAGTGCTCGGGGTCCTGGCGGCGGTTGCAGAACTCCAGGAACTCCTGCACCCAGTCCGGTCCCGTGCGCGGACAGTGCTCGATGAACTCGGCGAAGCTGCGCAGCCGCTCGAGCAGCTCGCCGTCAACGGCGTGTTCGAGGCGGCAGGCGTTGGCCTCGGCCGAGTCGGGGCTGATCCCCAACACGCCGATGAGGAATCGCCTCAGAAACGTATGCGTCCGCGTGATCTTCTGGGCCACCTGCTCGCCGGTGGGCGTCAGCGTGACCACCTCGTACGGATCGTAATTGACCAGCCCGCGGCCGGAGAGGTTCTTCAACGCCGCGGTCACCGAGGGCATGCCCACCTTCATGTGCTCGGCGATGTCTCGCACGCGGGCGACCTTGTCGCGCTGCACGAGCAGGCAGACGGCCTCGAGGTAGTCCTCCTGCGAGGAACTGAGCTCATGATCTGCCGCGGATTTATTCTTGGCACTCACCGTTTGGCGTTTCCCGTTACGACGCGCCGTGCGTCTTTGAAAATTATAAGGCCAAACTGCGAATGCTGAAAGCGGTTTCGTGCAGCACGTTCGGCCTGGTCAGTTCGCTGACCCAGGCTCCCTGTCTACAAGTTCCACATGTCCGCCAGCGACTGGCGCCATGCGATGAGCGGGCGCCACGACGTCTCGGTTGTGACGCGCGAGATATCCGCGCGAACGACCGGCACGTCGCAGGGCCGCAGGCGCAATGGGTCGACCTCCAGCGGCAGGGACAGGCCCGCCACGCGCATCAGCTCCTCGATCATCTCGCGGATCGACACGTCGCTGCCCGAGCCGAGGTTATACGCGCGGCCGCTTCGGCCTTGTTCGAGAAGCGCGTCCAGGGCGGCGGCCACGTCACGCACGTCCAGAAAATCGCGCCGCGGGGTCACGTCTCCCACCAGCAGCTTGTCGGCCTTGGCGGCGCGAGCCTGGCGCAGTTGCTTCACGAATGTCATGGGCACCAGCCCGGCCCCCTGACCGGGACCGAGAATGTTGAACACGCGGGCCCGCACGATCTGCAGACCGTGCGAAAGCCCCATTGCCGCGGCGAGTTGATCCTGGGCGGCCTTGCTCAGGGCGTAATACGACACCGGGCGCAGCGGCGCGTCTTCGGAAATCGGCAGCGATTGCGGCACGCCGTAGATGGCGGCGGTCCCCATCTGCACGATGCGAATCTGCTGCGCCTTGGGGCGAGCGGACAAGGCCCGGTACAGGTTCTCGGTGGCGGTGACGTTGGCGCCAAGACAGTCGCCCAGATTGTCGCTGGCGATCAGTGCGGCCAGATGGATGACGGCTTGGGGGTTGGCGGCGGCGACAAGATCGGCTGCGGCCGCCGGGTCCGCCAGATCGGCCTGCGTGTAATCGTCCACCGACAGATCGGCGGGGCAAGGTTCCAGACCACAGCCCCAGAGGCGCTGACCGGGGCGGGCACGGCGAAGGTGCTCAATGAGCGCGCGTCCGACGAAGCCTGTGGCGCCGGTGATGAGCAGGCGGGCCATCGCTCAGCCCTTCGCGCTCTTGGGCGGGCCCAGCAGGGCGCCGCGCATCTTCTCGAACTGCTCGCACGCCGCCTGGTAGTCGTCGGGTCGGCCGATGTCCAGCCAGTACCCATCGTGACGGCGGCATCGTACATCGCGCCCGGCGGCGATCATGTCGAGCATGAGCTGGTCAAAGCCGTACGGCTTGCCGGAGGGCACCAGTTCGAGAATGGCCCGCGAGAACGCGTACACGCCCATCGAAACGTGAAAGTGTTCGATGGGCTTCTCGGCGAACCGCGTCAGCCGCCCGTCGCGAGCCGACTCGAGCACGCCGAAATCGACCTTCACGTCGCGGCGATAGGTGGCGATGGTCGCCTGGGCCTTGCTCGACACATGGGCGGCAAAGAAGCCCGCCAGATCCAGGTCCGTCAACACGTCGCCGTTCATGACCAGGAAGTTTTCAGGCAGGTTGTCGATCAACCGCAGCGGACCGATCGTGCTCAGGGGCTGGTCTTCCACCGAGTAATCGATCGCGAGCCCCCACTTGCTGCCGTCGCCGAAGTACGCCTGGATGAGCTGGGCGAGGTGGCTGACCGCCACCGTGACGCGCGTGCAGCCGGCGCGGGCGAGCTGATTGACCACGATCTCCATCACGGCCATATCGCCCACCGGGACCAGCGGTTTGGGGATCACCGTAGTGTACGGCGCCAACCGCGTTCCCTTGCCACCTGCAAGAATGACTGCTTCCATTGGCATTTCCAATTTCCAATTGGCAGTTTCCAATTTCCTTCAACCAGAATCCCGATCGGTTCCGGCGCGATTTTCAATTGGAAATTGAAAATTGGAAATTGGGAATCAAACCACGTATTGACCCACCCGGTACAGGTCCAGGTGGGCGCGGACAAACTCGATCGTTCGCCTCAGGCCATCGTCCAGCGACACCTTCGGCGACCATCCGGTCAAACGCAGCGCCTTGCGGTTGTCTGCCAGCAGCAGCATGACCTCGCTGCGGTCGGGGCGCACGCGGTCGGCGGCGGCCTCGATCTTCGCCTGGGGGTTGATCTGGGCGATGATCTTCTGCGCCAGCTCGCCGATGCTGATGGTCTTGCCCGATCCGGCGTTGATCGTCTGCCCCACCGCCGCGTCGCACTGGGCGACGGCGATGAACGCCGCGGCCGTGTCTTCGACGAACGTCAAGTCGCGCTGCGGGCTGAGCGAGCCGAGCTTGACGCTCGCGCACCCGGCCAGGAGCTGGCTGATGACCGTCGGGATGACCGCCCGCGCCGACTGCCGCGGACCGTATGTGTTGAATGGGCGTATGGTCGCCACCGGCACGTCGAAGCTGCGGTGGTAGCTCTCGGCCAGCTTGTCGGCCCCGATCTTCGAGGCGCTGTAGGGGCTCTGGCCCTGCAGCGGGTGGTCTTCATCGATGGGCGTGCGAACGGCCGTGCCGTACGTCTCGCTGGTGGAGGTCTGCACCATGCGGGCAACGCCGCAGGCGCGGACCGCCTCGAGCACGTTGATCGTGCCGGAGATATTCGTCGACACGTAGCTGCGGGGCGCCACGTAGCTGTAGGGGATGCCGATCAGCGCCGCCAGGTGGAACACGCACGAGCAGCCCTTGACGGCCGCGGTCACGCAGCCGGCGTCCTGCACGTCGCCGGCGACGATCTCGATGGCGGCCTGCACGTCTTTGCCCAGCAGGGCGAGGTTGCCGATGTCGTTGCGGCTGTTGTAGTGCACCATCGCGCGGACGCGGCAGCCGTGGCCCACCAGCGCCTCGACAAGATGGCTGCCGATGAACCCGCCCGCCCCGGTGACCAGAACCTGCGTGCCTTTGAGTTCCATTGTGGGGGCATTGTACGGTACCATGACGCCCGAATGAAAGTTCTCTTCCTCACCAAATACGACCTCCAGAAGTTCGGGATCGCCGAGCCGCTGTCGGCCCTGTCGGCCGCGCTGGGCAAGCTGGGCGTTGACGTGACCGTCTACAGCAGCGACCCCTCCGCCCGCGCGGGGCGGATGGGCAACGGTCAGCCGTGCATTTATGGGCCGATGCCCCGCCCGCACCTGCTGATGGGACACTTGGCGGCGCGGCACATCGCCCGCCTGTGCCGGCGCGAGGGGTTTGAGCTGATCCACTGCCATGGCCTGTATCGACCCGGCTGGGCCGCCCGCGCCGTGCGGCGCCTGGCGGACGTGCCGTACGTGGTGACGAGCTGGGGCGACATCGTGCCCACCTCGTCGCGCCAGCAGCGATGGTCCGTGCGGCGGCGCTGCCGCAAGATCCTGGCCGACGCGGCCGCGGTGGTGCATCCCACTTCCGTCATCGCAGAATACTCCCGGGCCCTGGGCCGCGGACCGACGGAATCCATCATCCCCAACGGCATCGACCTGGACCGCTGGCGCAGCACACAGCAGCAGTGCCCGCCCCGGCGGCTCGTGCAGGGACCGTACATCCTGGCCGTGGGCAAGCTGGTCGAGCAGAAGGGCTTCCAGGTGCTCATTCGCGCGATGGCCCAGCCGCCGCTCAAGGGCGGCGACGCGCGCCTCGTGATCGCCGGCGACGGTCCCGACGCGGCGGCCTTCAAAACCCTCGCTCGCGAGCTGGGCCTGAATGTCGCCGGGGGGCTCGATGCGATCAGCGACGCCCCCGCCGGATCCATCTGCTTCGCCGGGTTCGTCGACTTCGCGACCAAGGTGCATCTCTATCGCGACGCGGCGGCCGTGGCGTTCTCGTCGCAATATGGCGAGGGTTTCCCCGGCGTGCTGCTGGAGGCGATGGCCGCCGGCAAAGCGATCGTCGCCAGCGACATTCCCGCCACGCGGGCGATCGTTGGGCGGGACAGTGCGATTTTCGTCCCGCCGCCGCAGGAGCAGGCGTGGGCAAAGACGATGGGCGAGGTCTTGGATGATGACGAGCGCCGCGCCATGATGGAAAAGACCAACGGTACGAAGGTTGAGCAGTTCGCCTGGACCCGAGTCGCCCAGCAGTTTGCGGAGGTGTATCGGGCGATTCTTGACGGTGTCCAGGGACGCCAGACGCCCAGGCCGTCAGGCCGGACCTTTTCCATAACCGCCTGAGGCGGTAGAATCTTCAACGCATATGGCTAAACCCGCACCACGAGAAACCGCTCTTTGGGTCGTCCAGCGCCTTGTCGAGGGAGGCTTCCAGGCGCTCTTCGCCGGCGGGTGCGTGCGCGACATGCTGCTGGAGCACCCGGTGTACGATTACGACGTGGCCACCAACGCCACGCCCGATGACGTGCAGAGGATCTTCCCGCGCGTGCTGCTGGTGGGAGCAAAGTTCGGCGTGGCCATGGTGCTCCATCGCGGCCGCAAGGTCGAAGTCACCACCTTCCGCAGCGACGCGTCGTACAGCGACGGCCGCCGCCCCGACGCGGTGACGTTCACCACAGCCCAGGA
The DNA here is from genome assembly GCA_039683615.1 of Phycisphaerae bacterium. Classification (GTDB taxonomy): domain Bacteria; phylum Planctomycetota; class Phycisphaerae; order SM23-33; family SM23-33; genus JAJFUU01. The sequence continues at coordinate 258,069 of JBDKRA010000017.1, read as the reverse complement.
GGACGCCCAGCGCCGCGACTTCACGATCAATGGGATGTTCTACGACCCGCTCAAGGCGGCACTGATCGATTACGTCGGCGGGCGCGGCGATCTGGAAGCGAAGATCATTCGCACCATCGGCAGGCCCGAGGAACGATTCGGCGAGGACTATCTCCGCATGCTGCGGGCCGCGCGGTTCTCCGTGCGCCTGGGGTTTGCCATCGAAAGAAAAACGGCCGCAGCCATCCGCGAACTGGCGGAGAAGATCACGGCCATCAGCGGCGAGCGCATCTTCGAGGAACTGAGCAAGATGCTCGCCCGCGCGTCGGCCGCCGAGGCGATAGACCTGCTGATCGACCTGAACCTGGCCCAACACATTTTCCCAGCCGAGTTGATGGCCGACGAGTCGCGCCTCGCCCGCGCGCGGCAGCGGCTGGCGAAGGTCGCCGGCAAGAAGAACCATACGCTGGCGCTGGCGGCGCTGCTGGCCGAGACGCCGGCGCCGGCCATCCGCGCCTGCGTGCGCCGCTGGGGCGCCTCGAACGAACTGCGCGACGAACTGAGCTATTTAGCCGCCCGCCTGGACGGATGGCAGAAGGCCGCCAATATGCAATTGGCTGACTTCAAGTTCCTCATAGGCAGCCCCTACTGGCCGCACCTGCAAGCCCTCTGGCGGGCGCAGGAGGAATTGGCCACCAGTAAATCCGAACAAACCAAACGCATCACCCAGCGAGCCGCCGCCATCGACCCCGAGGCCATCTGCCCCCCCGCCCTGGTCACCGGCGCCGACCTGCACGCACTAGGCGTAACCGACGGCCCAACGATGGGCAAACTCCTCCGCCGCCTCTACGAGGCGCAGCTAAACGAACAATTCTTTACCCGCGAAGCGGCGCTGGCAGAAGCGCGTCATTTGGTGGAAGGAACCGGAGAATAGAACGTACACGGGGTGCTCTGACTATTGGTCCTGGTACTCATTGCATTCTTTGGATTTTTCGGCGAGCTTTTTGATTTTGAAATATCGGCCCATCGCTGCGAGCCCTATAACGACCAGCACGATCCCAAAGACAAGCCCGAAAGCCGGGATCATCGTGTCGGACTTCTGTGAATCGACGCGGCTCATCCAATATATTGAGCCGACAATAACGATAATCCCAAAGAACTGGAAACGAAGCGCTCTGCCGACAAAGGACCGCAAACGAGTAGAGCCTTCGGCCGCCATGACTGTGTCAAAATAAGCCATCAACTTCTGGACATCTTCGGGAAGAGAGTCGAACTCCAGCCTTGTGCTCCCGATCCGAACAAACAGTCTCTTCTGCGGCGCAGAGCCCAGCGGCATAATCATATTTTCCGCCAGATTGGGGCTACATGTAGCAATGGTCTTTCCCAAAGCATTGACAAAGGCCACTTCTGATTCGGAAATGTCCAAGAACCAAGTTTCCCCTTTGTACGTGCCCTTCACGCAGTGAATAACGATGCGATCCTTCATAGCCCCATTACCTTCTATCCCAACACTCGTCCCGCCGGCTACTCGAACCGCTTGACGATCAGACAGGCGTTGTGGCCGCCGAAACCGAAGCTATTGGACAGGATGTACTGGACCTTCTTCTGGCGGGACTGGTTGGGGATGTAGTCCAGGTCGCAGCCGTCGCTGGGATTGTCGAGGTTCCAGGTCCCTGGCAGGACGCCGTCCTGCATGGCCTTGCAGCAAGCCACCAACTCCGCTCCGCCGGAGGCGCCGAGCATGTGGCCGGTGAGGCTCTTGGTCGAGGAGACCATCAGGCCGTGGGTGGCGTAGTCGCCGAAGGCCTTCTTGATCGCGACGGTCTCGGCCATGTCGCCCAGCTCGGTGCTGGTGCCGTGGGCGTTGATGTAGCCGATCTGGTCGGGGGCGATGGCGGCGTCTTCCAAGGCCAGGATCATTGCATCACAGGCGCCGGTGCCTTCGGGCGAAGGGGCCGTAATGTGGTAGGCGTCGCACGTGGCGCCGAAGCCCACCAGCTCGGCATAGATCTTCGCCCCACGGGCCTTGGCGTGATCGAGCGTTTCGAGAATGACCACGCCGGCGCCTTCGGCCAGCAGGAACCCGTCGCGGTCCTTATCCCACGGGCGCGAGGCGTGGGCCGGATCGTCGTTTCGCGTGGACAGGCCCTTGAGGGCGCAGAAGCTGGCCAGTCCGATCTCCGTCAGGGCAGCCTCGCTGCCGCCGGTGATGACGGCGTCGGCCCCGCCGCGCTGCAGCAACGCCATCGCCTCGCCGACGGCGTTGGCGGCCGAGGCGCAGGCGGTGACGGTGGCGTAGGACACGCCGGTGAGGCCGTAGAGGATGGAGATCGTTCCGGCGGCGGCGTTGCCCATCATCTTGGGCACCGTCAGGGGGCTGACGCGGGTGACGCCGCGGGCCATCATGATCTCGTGCTGTTCCTGCAGGGTCATCAGCCCGCCGATCCCGGTTCCGATGATGCAGGCGTAGCGGCGGGCCTTGGCGGGGTCGAAGACGATACCGCTATCGCGGACGGCCTCGATGGCCGCGGCGGTGGCGTACTGCGTGAAGGGGTCCATGCGCCGCGCCTCGCGCGGGTCGACCATGTCGACGGGCGGGCCGGCCCAATCCACAATCTGCCCGCCAATGCGCGAGGCGAAGGGGGCCGCGTCAAACCGCGAGATCGCCCGGATGCCGGTTTTGCCTGCCAGCAAGCCCGCCCAAAAGAGCGGTACGTCGTGGGCCACCGGGTTGACGGTCCCCAGCCCCGTGATTACTACACGGCATCTGGACATCGAACGCCTGACCCAAAGGCTCTAGGCCTTGTTGGAGTTCTCTTTGATGTAGTCGATCGCCTGTCCGACGGTCTGGATCTTCTCAGCCTCTTCGTCGGGGATGCTCAGTTCGAACTCGTCTTCGAACTCCATCACCAACTCGACGGTATCCAGGGAATCGGCGTTGAGATCGTTGACGAACGATGTTTCGCGCGTGATTTCGCTCTTGTCCACGCCCATCTGCTCGGCAACGATGTCTATGACCTTATCTTCGATTTCGTCTGGCACTTTGATTCTCCTCAACAACGATTCTTAGGTTCGCCCAACGCCGCCAGGGCCGGCGAGGGTGCGGTACTATAGCGTGACGGTCCAACCGATGCAATACCAATTCCGTGGGATTGCGTACAGACCGCTGCACGCCTTTACGTATGCATTCCGCCGTCGACGCTGAGCACTTGCCCGGTCATGTAGGCGGAGTTTTCCGAAGCCAAAAAGGCCACTGCGCGGGCAATATCGCCCGGGGTGCCCATGCGCTCCATCGGAATCATCGCCAACGCCATGTCCTTGGCCTGCTGGGGCAGCACCTCGGTCATCTCCGTGGCGATAAAGCCCGGGGCCACTGCGTTGACGCGAACATTGCGCTTGGCCAGTTCCTTGGCGGCAGACTTCATCAGGCCCAGCATGCCGGCCTTGGAGGCAGCGTAGTTGCCCTGCCCGCGGTTGCCTTCCAGCCCGCTGTAGCTGGACATATTGACGATGCTGCCGCAGCGCTGGCGCATCATGACGCGCGACGCGGCGCGGATCCCGTAGAAGGCGCTGGTGAGGTTGACCTTGAGCACCAGGTCCCATTCCTCGTCGGTCATCATCACCACGATGTTGTCGCGGGTGATGCCGGCGTTGTTGACCATGACGTCCAGGTGGCCGTATTTCTCGGCGACCGCGTCGACCATCGCCGTCATGCCGGCCGAGTCCGTCACGTCCTGCACGCGGGTTTCGAGCTTGTCGCCGGGGTTGCCCAGGGCCTCGGGCAGTTGGCCCAGCAGGTCGGCCTTGAGGTCGACCGCCACGACGGTCATGCCCATCTTGAGCAGTTCGCGGGCGATCTCGCGCCCGATCCCGCGGGCGGCGCCGGTCACGATGGCGACCTTCTGATTGTCGGGGGTTGCAGTTACAGTTTTTGCCATTATTTCACCTTTTCTTTACGGGTGCCATGGCGGGCGTTCCTCACCCGCCATGTCCCTGAATCTTCCGCTCAGGCATGGCGGCTGAGAAACGGCCGCCATGGCACCCTGCTATGCGTTTGCGGTCAATTGTTCTACCGCGTCGGCGGCGTTGACGCAAGTGATGGGCAGTTTTCTGTCGATTCTCTTGGCCAGTCCGGCCAGCACCCGCCCGGGTCCGATCTCGTAAAACGGCCCGCCGCCCTGGGCGATGAGATACTCCATGCACTGCTGCCAGCGCACCGGTTGGACGAGCTGCGCCAGCAATTTGGCGGCAATATCGCCCGCCGATGCATACGGCTGGGCGTCGACGTTCGACAGCACGACGCAGGAGGGATTCTTGAAGGCCACGCCGGCCAGCACGGCGGCGAATTTTTCCGCAGCCGGGGCCATCAACGCGCTGTGAAAAGCGCCCGCCACGTCCAGGGGCACCGCCATCTTCGCCCCGGCGGCGGGCGCCATCTCGGCGGCGCGGCGGCAGGCGTCTTTCTGGCCAGACAGCACGATCTGCCCAGGGCAGTTAAAATTCGCACAGACGAGCACTTCGCCCTGGGCGGCCTGGAGGCACAGCGCCTGGGCTTGGGCTTCGTCCATCCCGATCACGCTGACCATGCCCGAGGGCACTGCCGTGGCGGCCTGCTGCATCAACCGCCCGCGCTGGGTCACGAGCTTGACGCCGGTGGCAAAGTCCATCGCCCCGGCAGCGTAGAGGGCGGTGTATTCGCCCAGGCTCAGCCCGGCGGCAAAGGCGGGCGAGGCCAGCTTGCCCCCCGCTGCCGCGGCCACCGCTGCCGACATGGTGAAGATCGCCGGCTGCGCCACGTCCGTGCGCGAGAGCTCTTCCTTGGGGCCTTCGAAGCACAGCTTCATCAGCGGCAGACCCGAGATCTTTTCCGCCTGCTCGAACATCGCACGGGCGGCCGGATACTTTTCGCAGAGGTCCTTGCCCATCCCGACATCCTGGGCGCCCTGTCCTGGATATAGAAACGTCGTATTCATAGGTTCTTGATCTTCCTGTGGCGTTGCTGCGTCCAAAAAGCGAACACGAATGTCACGAATAACAACCGAAGAGAAAAGGCTTTGTTGTTTACGCTTTTATAGCCTCATTCGTCTTATTCGCGTCATTCGTGTTCTCTTGGGGCAATGAACAAGGCGTGAAAATTTACAATCGTATGACCGACCCGCCCCAGGTCAGGCCGGCCCCGAAGGCCACCAGCAGCAGCGTCGAGCCCGGGCCGATCAGGCCCTTCGACGACGCCTCGGCCATCGCCAGCGGGATCGATGCCGCCGACGTGTTGCCGTAGCGGTCGATGTTCATGTAGATCTTGTCCATGGGCAGGTCGAACTTCTCGGCCGCCGAGGCGATGATCCGCGTATTGACCTGGTGGGGAATGACCATGTCGATGTCGGCGACCTTGAGCCCGCACTGTTCCATGCAGTCGCCCAGCAGCCACTGCATCTTCTCGACGGCGAACTTGTAGACCTCGCGGCCTCGCATCTTGATGTAGTGATCGCCGGCGTCGATGGTCGCGTGCGTGGCGGCCTTGCCCGATCCGCCGGCGGGGATGTGGATGAAATCCCAGCCCGAGCCGTCGGTGTGCAGGACGTTGTACATCACGCCCTTGTCGGCGGCATCGGAGGCTTCGAGAATCACCGCGCCGGCGCCGTCGCCGAAGAGGATGCAACTGCCGCGGTCTTTGTAGTCGGTGTAGCGGCTGAGGCAGTCGGCCCCGATCACCAGCACGCGCTTGGCGGCGCCGTTCTCGATGAACTGGCAGCCGGTGGTCAGGGCGAAGATGAACCCGCTGCAGGCGGCCGAGAGGTCGAACGCCGGCACGTCGGTGGCGCCCAGGGCAGCCTGGATCATGCTGGCGCTGGAGGGCAGGAGCATTTGCGGGCTGACGGTGGCGCAGATGATCAGGTCGAGGTCTTTGCCGCTCTTGCCGGCACTGGCCAGGGCCTTGCGGGCGGCGTCGACGGCCAGGTCGGTGGTCGATTCGCCGTCGGCGACGACGTGTCGCTCGCGGATGCCCGTGCGCTGGATGATCCACTCGTCGCTGGTCTCGACCATGCGTTCAAAATCTGCGTTGGTGAGAACCTTGGCAGGAACGGCATAGCCCATGCCTGTCACCACTGCGCGGCGGGACTTGCCCATTGTCATTCCTCGGTGCTCTTGCAGAGCTCGGTGATCCGCTCGTTAACCTGGCGTCGTGAGAAATCGCCGGCCACACGCACGGCGTTCTTGATGGCGCGGAAATCGCTGGCGCCGTGGCAGATGATGCAGATTCCGGCCACGCCCAGCAGCGGCGCGCCGCCGTATTCATTGAAGTCGAATTTCTTGGCCAGTCCCGCCCCGGCCTCTTTGATTTCCTTCAGGCGGTCGGGCATGGCCATGGCGATCTCTTTGAGCACCGACTTGATCACGCTGGCGGCCATGCTCTCGATCAGCTTGAGCACGACGTTGCCGACGAAGCCCTCGCAGACGACCACGTCGACGGTGCCGCGGAAGAGGTCGCGCCCCTCGATGTTGCCGATGAAGTTGACGCCCTTGTCGTTTTTCATCAGTTGCCGCGTGGCCTTGACGAGCTCGTTGCCCTTGGCATCTTCCTCCCCCACCGACAACAGCCCGGTGCGGGCGTTCTTGACGCCGCAAATGGCGTCCATGTAAATCGAGGCCATGATCCCGTACTGCAGCAGGTGCTGCGGGCGGCACTGGATGTTGGCGCCCACGTCGCACACGGCCACGGGGTTGAGGCTGGTGGGCACGATCACCGCGATGCCCGGGCGATGCACGCCATCGAGGCGGCGCAGGTTCATCTGGGCGGCCGCCACGAAGGCGCCGGTGTTTCCCGCCGAGATGCACGCCTGCAGCTCGCCGTCGCGGTGCATCTTGGTCATCACGGCCATCGAGCAGTCGGGCTTGGCCCGCAGCGACGTGACCGGATGCTCGTTCATGGTGATGAACTGCGACGCATGCCGCACGTCGATCCAGGATTCCCAGTCGGCCACGCCCTCGGTCTTGAGTTGCGCGTAGATGGCGTCTTGCTGGCCAACGAGGACGACGCGATCGCCCGGCGCGAGCAACTCGCGCGCCGCCAGAGCGCCGCGGACTTCCTCGACCGGGGCATGATCGCCGCCCATGGCGTCAATACCGATCCGCATGGGCTAGCTCTCCTTTTCTTCGACCTCGAGCTTGAGCCCCGGACGCACGTACCCGCAGTTGCTGCAGGCGGCATGGGGCAACTTGGGGGAGTTGCACTTGGGGCAATCCGCCAGGTTGATCGGACGAAGGGCGTGGTGGCTGCGACGCTTGCGCGTCCGCCCTCTGCTGAGTTTATATTTCGGGAGCATATCCTGACCTTCCATCCGCGGGACCCGGCCGGTGTGGCCGACTCGCCCGCGCAATTTAAGAAACGCAAGAAATTAGTCAGTCCTGACCGCTTTGTCAAGACAATCCCAATTCCCCGCACCCGTTCATTTTTCACAACGAGTCTATTACGCCGCTCGTGAGCGCCATGGCGGCAAGTTTTGTGGCATGGGCGTCTCGCCCATGCTCTTGCTGTGTGGCATGGGCGTCTCGCCCATGCTTTCGTTTTGTGGCATGGCCGGGACGGCCATGCCAGCACGGGCGAGACGCCCTTGCCACAAAACTAGCCCATCTTCTGCCGCACCCACTCGACGCCGGCGTCAAGCGCCGCGGGCAGCTTCGTCGGGTCTTTGCCGCCGGCCTGGCCCAGGATCGGCTTGCCGCCGCCACCGCCGCCGGCCACGGGCGCTACCGCCTTGGCCCAGTCTGCCGCGCTGACCTTTCCCGCGTCGGCCAAAGCCTGGTCCACCATCGTGATGATGCAGACTTTGCCCTCTGCCGCCCCGCCGGCCATCACCGCTGCGGCGCCTTTCTGGCGCTGCTGGTCGGCGAAATTGCGAATGGCGTTCACGTCGGCTGTGGGCAGTTCGATCACCAGCACGCGGCCGTCGTCGCTCTTGTAGACGGTTCGGCCGCTCTCGCCCGCGCCGCCGGCGGCCGGGGCTGCAGGCTTCTTGCGCAGGTCCTTGATCTCTTTCTGCAGCGCCTCGATGCGCTGGGCGATCTCGTCAGGGCGAACCTTCAGAGCCCGGGCCGCCTCGGCCAGAACGCGGTCGGCCTCTTGCACGTGCGCGACCGCTCCGCGCCCGCTGACGGCCGTGATGCGCCGCACGCCCTTGGCGACCGACTCCTGCGACAAAATCTTGAACAGCCCCACCTGCCCCGTGCGGTCCAGGTGCGTGCCGCCGCAGAACTCGACAGCCGCCGCGGCCGCTCCGTGCTGCCCCACCGCCACGACGCGGACGGGGTCGGGATATTTTTCGCCAAAGACCGCGCGCACGCCGGCGATCTTCGTCGCATCGGCCAGGGGCATGACGCGGGCCGACACGTCCTCGTCGGCCAGGATCCGCTCGTTGACCATCGTCTCGACGCGGTGGAGCTGCTCGTCGGTCATGGCCTGGTTGTGCGAGAAGTCGAAGCGCAGGCGGTCGGCGGCCACTTCGCTGCCGGCCTGGTTGATGTGCTCGCCCAGTTCGGCCCGCAGCGCCCAGTTGAGCAGGTGCGTAGCCGTGTGGTTTCGCATGATGTCCATCCGCGCCGGCGAGACGACGCATTCGACCTGGTCGCCCACGCCCAAAGCGCCGACCGTCACGCGCCCCACGTGCAATACGGCCGGACCCGCCAGCCGCGTGTCAGTCACTTCAAACCGCCCGCCGCCCGGGCTGGTCAACACACCCGTGTCGCCGACCTGCCCGCCCTGCTCGGCGTAGAAGTTCGTCTGGTCGAGCACGACGGCCGCCTCCTGGCCGGCCGCCAGTTTGCCGCTGGTCACGAAGGCGCCTTCAACCACCCATCCCAGCACCGTGGCCGTGATCGGCTCGCGATGGTACTTGCCCGCATCGTCGGTGGCGGGAAGGTCATGAATCTCCCCGGCCTTGAACGCCCCGCCGGCCGCGGACGTCTCTTTGTGCACCGCCATCGCGGCAGCGTAGCCCTGCATCTCGACGCCCAGCCCGCGCTCGGCGGCCATGATCTGCGTCAGGTCCACCGGGAAGCCAAATGTCGCGTACAGGTCGAACGCCACCTCGCCGGGCAGTTCCTTCTTGCCGCCCTCGCGAAGGCGGGAGGCCTCTTTTTCGAACAGCGCAATCCCGCGGTCGAGCGTACGGCCGAACGATTCTTCCTCCGACGCGATCGTCTCGATCACGTATTTCTGGCGCTTGCCAAGCTCGGGGAAGGCCTTGCCCATCATCTCGACGACCTTGGGCACCAGGTCCACCAGGAACGAACCGGAGATGTCGAGGTACTGCCTGCCGTAGCGGGCGGCCCGGCGCAGGATGCGTCGCAGCACGTAGCCGCGCCCTTCGTTGGAGGGGATGATCCCGTCGGCAATGGCGAACGTCAGCGTGCGGGCATGGTCGGCGATCACGCGGCAGGCCACGTCGCGGAGGTCCTCGGCGCTGGTGACGTCGAAGCGATCTTTCAAACCCAAGTTCGAACCGTAGCGATGCGTCGTCAGCGTCTCGATCTTCTCGATCAGCGGCACGAACAGGTCCGTGGCGTAATTGCTGCTCTTGCCCTGCATGACCATGCAGATGCGCTCCAGCCCCATGCCCGTGTCGACGTGCTTGGCCGGCAGCGGCGTGAGGGCCCGCGTCTCGTCGCGATTGAACTGGATGAACACCAGGTTCCAGATCTCCATCACACGCCGATCGCCGGCGTTGACGAGGTCCTTGCCGCTCTTGTCAGGCGTGAGGTCGATGTGGATCTCGGTGCACGGGCCGCACGGACCGGTCTCGCCCATCTCCCAGAAGTTGTCTTTCTTCTTGCCCCAGACGATGTGCGAGGGGTCGATGTCCGTGCGCTGCTGCCAGATCTGCCGCGCCTCGTCGTCAGCGGCGAGCTTCTCCGCCGGGTCGGCCGCCAGGACCGTGGCGTACAGGCGGTCCTTGGGCAGACCCCACACGCCGGTGAGCAGCTCCCACGCCCAGGCGATGGCGTCGGCCTTGAAGTAGTCGCCGAAGCTCCAGTTGCCCAGCATTTCGAAGAACGTGTGGTGGTACGTGTCGTGGCCGACGTCTTCGAGGTCGTTATGCTTGCCGCCGGCGCGGATGCACTTCTGCGAGTTGTGCGCCCGCACGTACTCGCGTTTTTCCTGGCCGAGGAATATCCCCTTGAACTGGTTCATCCCCGCGTTGGTGAACAGCAGCGTGGGGTCTTCGCCGGGCAGCAGCGACGACGACGGCACAAACGTGTGCCCGCGCTGCTCAAAGAACTTCAAAAACTCGTTGCGAATGTCATTAGCCGATTTCATGGGTGCCTGCGCCTGGGGTCTGAGGACCGAAGTCCATAAGCAAAAGTCGAATGAGACATTCTAACGGTCGGGCTGCAAAATGGGAAGCTGCGTCCACGAATGTCACGAATGACACGAATAGGGACGGGGATAGGATGCACCCCGCCACTTCAGGTGCCGCTTGCGGCGCCTTCCGTGCTACGCGGCGTGGGCGATGACGAAGTCGACCAGATCCTGGCACTGGAAGAAGCCCGGCCACATGTTGTGGCCCTGGCCTTTGGGGATCAGCAGCTTCACGAGGCCGCCGAGCTTCTGGTAACGCTGAGCCAACTCGCCGCTGTTGTCCTTGAGGGGGACCAGTTCGTCGACGTCGCCGTGGATGTGGAAGATGGGGACGCCCGCGGCCGCCAGCGGGGCCAGGCGGTCGATGGGGTTGTGGGCCTGGAGGGCGGTGGCGAGCTGCTTTTCGGTCAGGTCATAGGCAGGGCAGGCTTCCTTGAGGCCCGGCCAGCTCGCCAGGTTGCAGACGGGGTAGATGCCCGCGATGGCGCCGACGCAGTCGGGGTTTTCCGCGGCCCAGTTGTAAAGCATGAGCCCGCCGCGGCTTCGCCCGAGCAGGCAGGGCTTTTTCGAGAATCCCGGTCCGCTCGTGAGTTCGTTGTAGAGGGCGTTGTAGAGCGTGCGCCCGGCGGGGCTGCCGTACGATTCGCCCACGTCGATACCGGCCACGGCGATGCCCGCCTTGCCGAATCGGTCGATCATCCACTGTTCTTCCTGCCCGGGCAGGCCCGTCAGCGTCGGGGCATACCAGACCCAGGGCGTGGCGCGGGTGGCGCTCCAGTTGGTCGGCGGAATCACGAACGCGGCGCGGCCTTCGATGGTAAATGTTTCGATGGGCATGGAGGTATTCTCTCACCTTGCGTGGGGCAGGCCTTCCGGCCTGCATATTTTGTTCAGACAGCGTGAGGGCCGGCGGTCCGTCAGTTGGGTGTCGGCACGGCGGTGCTGTCGCGATGCCAAGGCCGCGCCCGGTCATGTCCGGCAACGTGCCTGCCGCCGGGGGAAAACTCGCCGCGGTCGACCTTGTCGGCCAGCACCTGCGTCGAGACCACCGCCGTCAGGGCCATTCCCATCATGGTGCGGTCGATGGCGGCGCGGCCGAGGCGGAGGGGCTCCTTCCGCTCGACGGCGATGCCGGCTTTGCATTGTTCAAGTCCGGCGATGATACGCGCGACGGAAGCGGGATTGAAATAGCCGAATCGCCGCAGGGTGCGTTCTTCAAGCAGGTATCGGACGTACTCGGTGGCGTCGTCGCCGACGAAGGGCGTGCCGAAGGGCGCCAGGAACGGTTTCTTGACGCGCTGGAGCACTTCCTGGGGCAGTCGGCCTGCCATCGCGCGGCGGAGGAGATATTTCTGGGAGGTCCACCGCGTCTTGGTCAGCGGCGGAACGCGGGCGAGGAACTCCTGTACCTTGCGGTCGAGGAAGGGGTATCGCCCCTCGACGCTGTTGGCCATCAGCGCCCGGTCGCCGTGCGAGCCCAGCAGGTGGTTGGTCATGAACACGCGGCTGGAGACGTACATCGAGCGGTTGAGCTGGTCCCAATGGCGCATCTTTTCGCGGGGCAGGTTGACCAGTTCGCTGTCGTCGCAGGCGGCCGAGCGTGCGAGCATGTCAGGAGTGTAGATCATCTCGCGGACGGCGCGGAAGTACAGGAACGTGATCATGACCGACGGGAAAAATCCAAACAGCGAGTGGGCGTATCGCGTGTCGTCGGCCTGGGGGATGAACGGGTTGCGCCGCCCGCTGGAGTAAGCGAAGAGCGGCTTCATGAACAGGTTCAGCAGCACGCTCAGCGGCGCCCCGCAGCGCTGGCGCATGGCCTCCCAGCGGAAGTACTCGTAGCCGCCCAGAGCCTCGTCGCTGCCCTCGCCGGTGAGGACGACCTTGACGTGCTGGCTGGCCAGTTCCGACAGCGACATCAGCGGGACCGATTCGGTGCTGAGCATCGGCGCCTCGCCGTGGTAGATCAGCTTGGGCAGGTCGGCGGCCAGATCCTGCTGGCGGTACAGGCGGCGGTGCACCTCGATGTCCAGCGCCTCGGCCAGCCGCTGCGTGCGGTGGCTCTCGTCGTAGCTGGGCTCGGGAAAGCCGATGGTGAAGACGCGCTTTCGCACATCGTCGCGCCCGTTGGCCATGGCGGCGACCGACGCCGAGTCGATGCCGCCGGAGAGGTACAGCCCCACCGGAACGTCGGCCTTGAGCCGGCGGCAGGTTGCGGCCTGAAAGATGTCATGGAACTCGCCGGCCCAGGCGTCGTCGCTGCGGTCTTCATACTCGCCGGCGTCGGGATAGGGGATGTCCCAGTACACGCCCTCGCGCAGTCGGCCGTCCGCGATCTCGAGATAGCGCCCGGGCCCGAGGCTGCGGATGCCCTCGAACATCGCCCGCGGCGCGGCGGCGCATCCCAGCGTCAGCACCGAGTCGATGCTCCGCACGTCGATGCGCGGCTTCACCAGGCCGGTGGCGAAGATCGCTTTCATCTCCGAACCGAAGACCAGGTAGTCGCCGGCGATGGCGTAGAACAGCGGGCAGATGCCCATCCGATCGCGCGCCAGCAGCCCGCGGCGACGCCGGGCGTCCCAGACAGCCACGGCGTACTGGCCGTCGATCTCCTCCAGGGCCTCGATCCACCGCTCCTCGAAGAGATGCACCGCGATCTCGGTGTCGCAGTGCGACTTAACCACGTGCCCGCGGGCGACCAGCCCCGAGCGGATCTGGTCGTAGTCGTAGATCTCGCCGTTCATCACCAGGTGGTGGCGGCCGCTCTCGTCCTGCACCGGCTGCCTGCCGTGGGCGGGGTCGATGATCGCCAGGCGCGTGGCGCCGAGGAAGACGCTGCCATCGCGGAAGAAGTCCCGGTCGTCGGGCCCGCGGTGGTGAATGACCGACAGCACCGCCAGCGGGTCAAACGCGGGCAGCGCCCCGCCGGTCAGATTGATGATGCCTGCGATCCCGCACATGGCGTCTCTCCAATAAGGATGCCCCCGGCACGGGCAGGACGCCTAATGATAGTCCATTGGTGGCAATTCTTACAAGGCAATCAGCAGGGCAATCGAAACTTATCCCGCGGCACATGAAGCCCTCGCTGAAGTTCCCCGACCGTGTTTTGGGCGCTTTACCCCCGTACGAAGGTAAAATGGAATGCCTGACGGTGGCCGGGGCGGTTACAATGCCGGCTCATACAGCACGAATAGGAGACTGACCATGAAGATTCTCGCGATCCTCGCCAGCCCGCGCGGCGACAAGGGCAATACCGCCGCATTGCTCGACGCCGCCGTGGCCTCGGCCCGCAAGGCCGGCGCCGAAGTCACCCGCCTCTCGCTGGCAACGACCAAGGTGCTGCCCTGCTGCGGCTGCGAACGTTGCCACGTGACGGGCCAGTGCAGCGTGCGCGACGATTTCGCTCTCGTGCGCGCGGCGCTCGATGAAGCCGACGGCATCATCTTGGCCAGCCCCAACTACATGCGCGGCGTCACCGCGCAGCTCAAGGCCCTGATGGACCGCTGCAGCGCCGCCGTCCACTGCCAGACCCTCACCGGCAAGTACGCCGCCGCCCTGGTCACCAGCGGCGGACCCGAGAGCAAGGAAGTCGAGGACTTCATCCTGAACTTCGCTACGGCGGTAGGCTGCTGGACCGTCGGCAGCGCCTCGGCCGCCGCGTACGAACTTCACGACGCCGCCCTGCGCCCCAGCCGTCTGGCCGCGGCCGCCGATCTGGGCGAGAAGCTCGTCGACTGCATCAACAACCGCACGATCTTCCCCGAGCAAGCCGCCAAGCGCCAAGCCTTCGCCCAGCGCATGCGCGAACTGGTGACCGCCCGCCGCGAAGACTGGGCCTACGAGTACAACTACTGGCAGGCGCAAAGCCGAGCGTAAGAACTAACTCAGAGAACGAAAAGACGCCATGCCGCAAGCGGCATGGCCGAACTTGTTCGACCTTCCGCGTGCGATCTTCACTGCGAACTTTGAACTGCTTTACAGCAGATAGTCCTTATCTAGCTTCGTGAAGGGTTTCATTTCTTTGGCGACATCTTCGTAGCCGCCGCGGCCCATCAGGGCGAAGGTGGCTTTCTTGCCCAGCTCGACGGCGGGCTGATTGTAGGCGTCGATGTTGAACAGCTCGCCGGCCAGGCTCGTGACGTACTCGAAAAGATAGATGAACTCGCCCACGCTGGTCGGGGTGATCTCGTCGAATCGCAACGTCACCGTCGGGCGCAGCGACTTGGCCATCGCGAACTCGGTGGCCAGCTTCTCGGCGTTGAGCAGCTTGCCCATCGCCGCGCCGCCCAGATACGCCAGGCCGGCGATGTCGCCAAAGCTCTTGGGCACGCGCACGTTGGCCGGGTGCTTCTCGACCTCCAGGAAGATCGTCAGCTTGTCATTGGGCCCTTCGCGGTAGAGCTGCACCTGGCTGTGCTGATCGGTAGTGCCCAAGGCCTTAATGGGCGTTGGGCCCACGACGACCGGGGCGTTCTGGCGGTCGACGTTCTTGCCCAGCGACTCGGCCCAGAGCTGGCGGTACCAGTCGGCCAGCAGGTACAGGCGGTTGGAGTAGGGCATCATCACGTGCATGGGCTTGCCCTTGCGGGCGAAGGACAGGTACGTGATCGCCGCCAGCACACAGCCGATGTTCGCCCGCCAGTCGGTCTGCTCGAGGCGCGTCCTCATGGCGGCCGCCCCGGCCAGCAGAGCGTCGATGTCGATCCCGCACATGGCCGCGCTGAACAGCCCCACCGGCGAGAGCACGCTGAAGCGTCCGCCGACGTCGTCGGGCACCGCCAGCATCGGGTAGCCCTCGGCCGTCGCGATATCATGCAGCGTGCCCTTGGACAGGTCGGTCGTGGCCACGATGCGCTGGGCGTATTCGCCGCCGAGCTTCTTCTTGAGCTCCTCGCGGAAGATCATGAACTGACTGGCGGTCTCGGCCGTCTCGCCGCTTTTGGAGATCACGTTGACCAGCGTCGTCTTGAGGCGGCGGCGCACGATCTTGAGCGTGTCGTGGATCAGCGCCGGGTCGACGTTGTCCAGCACGAACAGCCGCGGCCCGCCGCGAACCTTGTCGCCGGCGAGGTTATACGTCGCCGGATTCAGCGCCGCCTGCAGGGCGATATTGCCCAGGGCGCTGCCGCCGATGCCCAGCACCACCAGGTCCGTCGTGTTGGCCCGGTACCGATCTACAAGCGCCATCACCGCGTCGCGATAGTCGCGCCGCGTGGGCAGCTTGGCGTAGCCGAGCCGGCCGGCACCAATCTGCTCCTGCACCGCCCGGTGCGCAGCCGCGATGGCCGGGGCCAGCGTGTCCAGATCGCCCTTGGAAATTCCGTTCTTGTCCGTGACGACCTCGGCTGACGCGTTCTTCCAGTAAAGCTGGATCATTCAGTTCTCCTTGCCCGAAAAAACTCACCACAGAGACACAGAGTTCGCTGAGGTGAAAAACAGGATTCGCCTCGCAGAAGGTTATCGGCAAAGCACCCCCATTTTCAACGGCGTGGCTTCAACTACTTGAGCCCCGCCAGCAGCACCTTGGCTTCTTTGGCAGCGGGCGTGCCGGCATGGTTGTGCATGATGGTCTGCAGAAGGCTTTCGGCGGCGGCGGACTGGTCGTTGCGGACCAGCAGCCGCGCGGCCTGGAGCAGTTCCTCGGCGTTGACCGTTTGACCTGTGGAGGCGGCGGTCTTGGGGGCAGGCGCGACATCCTTGATCTGGGCGTGTTCCGCCGCCGGAGGAGCGTCAGCGGGCTTGACGGGGCGACCGGGGCGGTCATGGTACGCGGCCACGGGGTTATCCAGAACGGCCTGGGCCTCTTTGGCGCCTTCGCTGGAGGGGTGTTTGGAGATGATGGCCTTGAGCGACTGCCGGCCTTTTTCCTCCTGCCCGTTTCGAATCAGGAGCTTGGCCATTTCCACAAGCGAATCGATCGTCGAGGGGCCCTGGGCGGGCGCGGCCGCGGCCGTGACGGGCGAGGCCGAGATGCTCGTCGGACCGTCGGGCTCAGCGTCGGCGGTGACCAAGCCATCCACGTCCGGGGGCTGCCAGACGGGCTTGAACGTCGGAACCTCGGCGTCCTTCAATCGCTTGTCGGCATCGGCACTGGCCGCGGCGGCAGCCTGGATCTCCCCCGCCAGCGACTGCATTCTCTGCGTGGCTTGGGTCAGATAACCGTTCCACCGGTTGCGCCGGTCGCGGAGGATGTTCATCTGGCTTTCGATGGCCCGCGCCTGCGAGTTCTTCGCTGCGTCGGTCGCGATCGGGTCGTTCAGCGTCCGATCCAGCAACATCTGCAGGCTGTCGATCTTCGAATCGCAGGCGTCGATCACCGATGCGTTGGAGGCCGCGGCGGCCTGGAGTTTCTTGGCCAGGCCCGTCAGCATGTCGAGACGCCGCTTGGCCTCCTGGGCTTTGTCTTTGCACTGGGCGAGGCGGTCGTTATACGCCTTGGCGGCCGCGAGCGTTTCGTTGTAGCACTTGGAAAACAGCGGCGACTTGAGCCACTTGGGCTTCTGCCCCGCCATGGACCGCGTCACCTTGTCGTTGAGCCGCGGCGGGACGAGCGAACCTTCGTACCATCCCAGAAGATAGCCGACGTTGTTCAGGACCGAGGCGTTGTCGCCGAGCAGGTCGGCGGCCTGCACGCCGGCCGATATCGCCTGGCGGTAATCCTGACGCATGGCGTTCTGATACGCCAGCACCGACCAAGCCGCCCCGTCGCGCGGTTCCAGTTGCGTCAACTCCGCGGCCGCGTAGCAGGCAATCCGCGGGAATCCGCACTTCAGGGCGGTGCACATGTACGCGCGGTAGAGTTCGACGTTTCGCGGGTCGATGGCCCGCCCCTTGGCGTACAGGACCGCAGCCTTGCGGATATCATGCGACTGGCGAATATCCCCAACGAGTCGATCGAGGCTGCCTGACTCCGAGGCGCCGTCGCCGGCATAGGCCCCGCCGCAAAAGCAGACCCACGCCAGGGCGGCTGCGCACAGCCAATTGCCCGGCAGACCCCCCGACCTTCTTTCGGCGTTCATGGCTCACCCGCCTTTCGCCTGCAATGCTTAACCGCGCTTCGGCGAAGCTAGGCCGCACACTCTGACTTTTTTATCCCGGGCCGCATGGCCCTTGACCGCCGCCGTGCTCCATCTCGCGAGCTGCTGGGGTTGCTGGCAACTTGATCGAATTCTAGCCCGTGTCCAACCCGCAAGACTGATTATTTTCTGCCGTCCACCTTCGCCGACAATGTAGCGGCCAGGGGCTCCGACAATCCACCCTTTGACTATTTTTTTCTCCGACGGCACAATGACGCCCGCAAGAGTTGAACTTCTTCTGCGAAAGGCAATCACTATGTCCAAACCCGTCAGGATCGGCGTCATCGGCGTGGGCTGGCCCGGCTGCGAGCACCTCAAGGGATACAAGAGCGACCCTGCCGCCAACGTCGTGGCCCTGTGCGACATCAACACCGACCTGCTGGCCGCCAAGTGCAAAGAGTACGACGTTCCCCAGGGCTTCGCCAGCTATCGCAAGATGCTCGCCCAGGCCGGCCTCGACGCCGTCAGCGTGGCCGTGCCCAACGACCTCCACGCCCCCATCACCATCGCCGCCTTGCAGGCGGGAAAGCACGTCATCTGCGAGAAGCCCCCCGCCCGCAAGGTGGCCGAGGCGCAGGCGATGGCCGCCGCGGCGAAAAAGGCCCGCAAGATCCTCATGTACGCGCTGTGTCAGCGCTTCACCTCCGCCGCGACGACCATCCACCAGTACGTCGAGAAAGGCGAACTGGGCGAGATCTACTTCGGCCGGGCTGTGTACCATCGCCGGCGCGGGATCCCGCTGGGGACCAAGAGCTGGTTCGTGAACAAGTCGCGCTCCGGCGGCGGGGCGCTGATCGACATCGGCGTGCACGCCCTGGACTGCGCGTGGTGGCTGATGGGCTGCCCGCGCCCCGTCAGCGTGTGCGGGGCCGCCTTCGCCAAGTTCGCCCACACCGTGCCGGCCGGCGTGAAGTATGACGTCGACGACTCGGCGTTTGCCCTGATCCGCTTCGCCAACGACGCAGTGCTGATCGTCGAGGCCAGTTGGGCCCTCAACCAGCGCGGCGGCAGCGTCATCCAGATCGCCGGCACCCTCGGCGGCGCCGAGGTCCACCCGCTGACCATCTTCACGCAGCGCGACGGGGTGCAGATGGACATCACCCCCCAGCCGCCGGCCAACAATCCCTTCGCCGACGAGGTCAAGCACTTCGTCGCGTGCATCCAGACCCGCCGCAAACCGATCCCCAACGCCGACCACGGCGTGATGCTCATGAAGATGCTCAATGGCGTCTACGACTCGCAGAAAACCCGCCGCGAAGTCCGCATCCGCTGAGGCCGTATAGTTTAGCCGCTGAGGTCGCTGAGGACGCTGAGGTAAGAGAAAGGCAAAACTCTCTATTTGTTTTCCTCCGCGTCCTCAGCGACCTCAGCGGCTGATTTCAACCCCTTCGTTCTGCAACAGCCCGGCGGCACATTTGTACGATAGACAATACGGTCGCCAACCGCCGGAAGGAGTGCGCCATGAAGAACGTGGAAATGAGCGTCGAAGGCAACATCCTGACCATCAAGGTCGACCTGAGCAAGGAGTTCGGGCCTTCCTCGTCGGGCAAGACGATCATCGTCGCATCGACCGAGGGCAACGCCACCGTCCCCGACCGCCAGGAAAAGGTGGGCCTCAACGTCTACAAGAAACCCGCACACGAGTAGGACGCCTTGGCGGGGGCGATATTCCCTGTCATGGGGCCGGCCTTTGGTGTAGACTATCAGGCCCCAACCTCAGGAAGGAATTATGGTGTTCTCATTGCGCGCCATGATGCAAGCTACCGCACTGGCGGCCGCCCTCGCGGCCCTCTGCGCCGCCGCGCCCGCTCAGCCCGCCAGCGAGCCAACCAGCCAGCCCGCCAGCGAACCGGCCTCTCAGCCGACCTCGGCCGCCGGCGCCGACATGCACGCCGTTCTCAAGGCCATGCTGGACTACCAGGCCGACAAAAAGACCGACGCTATCGATGCCGTGGCCGAGCTGGTCAAGACTGCCCAAGGCGACGTGCGAACACAACTGGTGGATTATTTCGGCCAAGTGCTGGCCGGCAACAAGATCAAGTCCACCCTGGACTGCAAAAAGTTCGTCTGCCGGCAGCTTGGCCTGATCGGCACGGCCGAGGCCGTCAACCATCTGGCCAAGGCGATGGATAACGACGATCTCTTCGGCTCCGCCGTCCAGGCCCTTAACGCCGCACCCGTTGCGCAGTCGAGCAAGGTCCTGCGGGCGGGCTTGTCGCGATTCAAGGGGCGGCAGCTTATCAGCCTGATCGACTCGGCGGGGCGCCGCCGCGATGAAGAAGCCATCGACGCGCTGCTCAAGCTGGTCACGCCGGACAACGACCCCGTGCTGGCCGCGGCCATCGCCGCCCTGTCGCGCATCGCCACGCCCGACGCCGCGACGGCGCTGGTGAAGGCGTACGCCAAGGCCCCGCACCGCTATCGCTCCTCGGTCGCCCAGGCGCGACTGCGCATCGCCCGCGAGATGGTCGCTGCTGGAAAGATCGACGCGGCCATGGATATCTGCGAGCAACTCACCGGCGAAGACGCCCCCGTCGTGCTCCGCCTGGCAGCGCTGCACGGTCTGGCCAGCACCGCCCCGACCCGGGCGGCCATCGTGACCTCGCGGCTGCTGACCAACTCCGAGCCCGCCCTGGCCGCCAAGGCCCGCGAACTGGCCCGCTCGATGGCAGGCTCGGCCGTCACCGAAGCCCTCGGGCGCGACATGAAGGATCTCGACGCCGCCGCCCAGACCGCCCTGCTGGCGGTCCTGGTCGAGCGAAACGACCCTGCTGCACGATCGGCCATCATGGCCGCCGCAGCCGGCGACCACCCTTCGGCGCGACTGGCAGCCGTCAAGGCCCTGGCCTCCCTCGGCGACGCCGCCTGCGTGCCCATGCTGGCCGAAATGACCGGCGGGACCGACGAGACGCTCGCCGCTGCCGCCCGAGCCACCTTCCGAGCCCTCCAGGGCCGCGCCGTCGACCAGGCCATCATCTGGGCCATCAAGCCCGCCAAGAGCAACGTCAAGGTCGAATTGTTCCGCTGCCTGGCCGATCGCAAGACCGACTGGGCCGTCCCCGAGCTACTCGCCGCCTGCACCGACGAGGACGAACTCGTCCGTAGCGAAGCCTTCCGCACCCTCGGCGCCGTCGCCGAAGGACGATACCTGCCCATGCTCGTGCGACGCATGCTGGCCGCCACCGGCCCCCAGGACCGCCCCGCCGCCGAAGCGGCCGTCGCCCTGTGCGCGCGGCGAAGCGGCGACCTCGACAAGGCCGTCCTCCTGATCGCCAAGTCGCTGGCTGCCAGCGAAGACCTTAAGGACCGCTGCAGCCTCCTCCACGCCATCGGCGCCGTCGGCGGCGCGCAGGCGCTCAAGCTCGTCCATGCGGCCCAGAAAGATCCCAACGACCAGATTCGCGACGCCGCCACGCAGGCACTGATCCACTGGCCCGACTCCTCCGTGCTCGACGACCTCATCGAGATCATCAACAACAGCCCCAACGACGAGCAGCACGCCCAGGCCCTGCGAGGATACCTCCGCCAGGCCGGCGCCCTGCGGCGAGACAACCCGCCCCAGGCCCTCGATATGTACCGCCGCGCCTTGATGATGGCCAAACGCGACGACGAAAAACGCCAGGCCCTGTCCGACCTGGCCGAAGTCCCCTCCGTCGAGACCTTGTCCCTGGTTTGCAGAAGCCTCGCCGACCAAGCCCTGCAATCGCAGGCGGCCGCCTCCACCGTCGTCATCTGCAAGGCCATCGCCCGCCGGCACCGCCATGAGGCTGCCGACGCACTCCAGGCCGTCCTCAAGACCAAGGCCGAAGGCCGCATCCTCGTCAGCGCCCGCGAACTGCTGACCGATCTCGAACGCGCCCAGAACCACATCCTGAGCTGGAAGATCGCCGGACCCTTCTCCCAAGAAGGCAAAGGACCCACCGAACTGTTCGACATCCCCTTCCCGCCCGAGACCAACGCCCCGGCCCTCTGGCGGGCCGTCACCGCCGGCGGCGACCAGTCCAGGCCCTGGGCCGTCGATCTGGGCAAGGCCGTCGACGGCGCTCACAAGTGCACCGCCTACCTGCGGACGAGCATCTACAGCCCTGCCGACCGCGACGCGCGGCTGGAGACCGGCAGCGACGACGGCATCAAGGCCTGGGTCAACGGCCAACAGGTCATCGCCGCCAACTCGCGCCGCGGCATCAGCATCGAGCAGGACCACGCGACGATCAAGCTGACCAAGGGCTGGAACGTGCTGCTGCTGAAGGTGACCCAAGCCGACGGCGACTTCGCCGCCTGCGCCCGCATCCGCGGCACGGACAACAAACCGATCGAAGGCCTGCGCGAAAACGCCGACCTCCCGTGACCGAAGAGGACCAACCGCAGTTCAATACCACCATTGTTCTTTCTTGCTCTTCTTTCAAGAGTTGCTCTCCATCGCGATTCCACACAATTACATCCAATCGATGAAGTTATATCAATAACCGACCAACGCGCCGGTACTAGACAGACAATGGCCAACACAAACGCCTCTTTGTGGCCTCCGTGATTTTTGTGGCAAAGTCTCTGTCCGGCGGACCAGGCCACCGGCTACTGCTATAATGTGCAAAGATCGGATCAGACAAGGAGCAACCATGCAGACCGACAAGAACCTCAAAGATGCTTTCGCCGGCGAGAGCCAGGCGAGTCGCCGCTACATCGCCTTTGCCCGCAAAGCCGATATCGAGGGCCTGCCCAACGTCGCCCGACTGTTCCGGGCGGCGGCAGAGGCCGAGACCATCCACGCCCTGGCGCACCTTGACGCCGCCGGCGAGGTCGGACCTACCGCCGCCAACCTCAAGGCCGCCATCAAGGGCGAGGGCTTCGAGTTCGAAGAGATGTATCCCAAGATGGTCGGCCAGGCCAAGGACGAGAACAACGCTGCGGCCGCAAGGTCATTCGAGAACGCGCTGCTGGCCGAAGAGATCCACCACGGCCTCTACAGCGAGGCGCTACGCGCCGTCGAGCAGGGCAAGGACCTTCCCACAAAAGACACGTTCGTCTGCCGCACGTGCGGAAACACAGGCTGGGGCGAAGCGCCGGACAAATGCCCCGTGTGCGGGTCCAAGAGCGAACGGTTCTTCAAAGTGCTGTGAGTGGATGCTGGTTGACTGGTTGGTTGGAACCTGCGGTCAACCAGTTAACGAACCAACCCGTTAACCATTCAACGCTTTTCGTTTACCATGGGCGTATGATCCTTCCCTACCTTACCCCCGAGCTTCCCGGGATCGGCGGGCGAATCCGCTCGCGCGTCGAGGACTTCCGCGTTGACGAGATCCCGCTCTACGCCGCCAGCGGCGAGGGCACGCACGTGTACGTGCGCATCGAGAAGCGCGGCGTCCCGACGCCGGCGGCCGTCGAGCGACTCGCGCGGTATATGAAGGTCAAGCCCCACGATATCGGCCTGGCGGGTCTCAAAGACGCCCAGGCGGTGGCTACACAGTGGCTCAGCCTCGAACACGCCGACGCCGAAAAGCTCGCGGCGTTTTCCGACGCGAACATCCGCGTGCTGGAGGTCTCGCGCCACGGCAACAAGCTTCGCCCCGGACACCTGGCGGGCAACCGCTTCGCCATCCGCGTCCGCGAGGTATCGAGCGGCAGTCTGACGGCTGCGCAGGCGGTCCTCGACGTGCTGCAGCGCCGCGGGGCGCCGAACTATTTCGGGCCCCAGCGCTTCGGTGCGCGAGCCGACACCGCCCTGCTGGGCAGGGCGATCGTCGCCGGCGACCTCGACGCCTTTGTGGCTCTGCTGCTGGGCAAACCCTCCGACGACGACCCGCCCGACTGCCGCGCCGCCCGCGAGGCTTTCGACGCCGGCGACTATGCCAAGGCCTTGTCGCACTGGCCGCGGCACTACAGCGAGCAGCGGCGGGCGCTGTCGGCGTTCATGAAGAAACGCCGCCCTGTCGACGCGCTGCGAACCGTAGACAATCGCATGAAACGCCTCTACGTCTCGGCCCTGCAGAGCGAGCTGTTCAACGCGGTTCTCGCGCGGCGCATCGACACCCTCGACCGGCTCTGGGTCGGCGACATGGCCCAGAAGACCGTATCCGGCGCGGCCTTCTATGTCGAAGACGCGGCCGCCGAACAGCCGCGGGCCGACGCCTTCGAGATCAGCCCCACCGGGCCAATCGTCGGCTATCGCGGCAGCATGGCTATAGGCTCTGCCGGCCAGATCGAGCAAGCCGTGCTGACCGAGGCCGGTCTGGCCGGGCAGGACTTCCGGGCGTTAGGCCCGCTCAAGGCCAAAGGCGGCCGCCGCCCGCTGCGGTTCCCGCTGGGCGAGCCCTCGCTGTCGGCCGGGACCGACGATGCGGGCGAGTTTGTCGAGCTGCGCTTCACCGCCCCCAGCGGCTGCTACGCCACCGTCGTCTTGCGCGAGATCATGAAGCAGGATTGCCGCTGAAGCTTCCGCGCCTGCGACTGGTCATGTCGCCGGATTCCGTTTACAATTACACAGGACTCCTTACAGGTGCTCAAATGATCCCTGGCGACACGCTCAATCAGATTAAGAAGGCTTTGGGGCTCGCTTTCGGCAGCCGACTGACCGGGGTGGTTCTTTACGGCTCCGAAGCCCGCGGTCAATCCGGGCCGGAAAGCGACATCGATCTTCTGGTTCTCTTGAAAGGACCAATCGACTACGGGCAAGACCTCCAAAGATGTATTGATGCGGTCTATGATTTTTCCGCTGCTCTTGGCAGACGCATCAGCGCGAAACCAGCAGACGCCCTTGAATATGAGACCTTGGATTGCCCTCTCTATCGCGCGGCCCACGAGGAAGGGGTGGCGGCATGAAGGAATATGCCCTGGCCCAATGGCAGCGGGCATGCCAAAGTCTTGAATCGGCAAGGACACTTCTCGATAGCGACTACGATTCGGCAGCTTCACGAGCCTTCTATGCGGCATATCATGCAGTCACTGCTCTCTTTGCCTGGAGAAATGTCGCCTTCAAGAAACACACGGCTCTTCGAGCGGCCATACATAGGGACCTCGTTGCAACTGGTCAGTGGGCAATCGAGCTAGGAAAGGCATATGATTTCCTGTTGGAATTGCGTGAAACAGGGGACTACGGCGGACCGGCTCATGTTGAACAGCAAGACGCCCAAACGGCTATCGAGAAGGCTGGAGCGATCATTGCTGCTGTAAAGGTGCTTTGCCCCGACCTAACGAGATGACGGCTTGCCGGTTACGATGGGAATCAAATATGGACCGTGCGCGAATGTCTATCTGTGCTGCTCTCCTGCTGGCGGCGGGATGCAGCCCTGATCCCGTCTCGCCGGGCAAGGCGCCGTTGACTTTACCGCCGCGGGCCGCCACGCCGCCGACTCTGAGCTACGCCGATCTGGCGAAGGTGCTCAAGGACGTTGTTAATAAGGATGGCGTGCTGATAGCCGGCGAGGTCAAGTGGGTCGCGGCAGACTTGGACAAGCAATTGGCCCTGCTGGCCGCGGCCGGGCCGACGACCGCGCCGCAGCAATTCAAGGCCGAGGGCGGCGCGTCGACACCCGACAAGACGCTGGCGTACTGGTACAACGCGCGGGTGGCGTGGTCGATCAAGCTGGCGATGCTCGGCCGGGCGGGCGAGACGATCACGCAGGCGCTGCTGGAGCAGCGTCCCTTCGACATCGACGGGCGAACCATGAGGCTGGCAGGCATCGACGCGCTGCTGCAAGCCGATGCGGACTGGCGCACGCTGCCGGCCGCCCCGGGGGTGCTGTGGCAGAACGCCGCGCTGCCCCGCCAGCCGCTGGAGGCCCGCGACATCCGCTCGCAGATCGCCAAGCGGTTCGGCGAGTTCGTGCACGACGACGCGCGCGTCGTCGTCGATGAGCGTTCGCGCAAAATCTTCATCCCGCCGGCGCTCTGGGCGGTCAAGGACCGCGCCATCGGCAGCTACGAATCCTCCAGCGGCGCCTCGGGTGTCACGCTGACGACCGCGATGCTGCCGGCAGTTCGCGGCCCGGCCTTGCGCCGCCTCCAGGACCTCATCGGCTACGGCTGCGTCCAAGCCCCCTGGAGCGGCAAGCTGGCAATTCTCGAACGCCGCTGATTCAGCGCCATTGTTGCCGCGGCGGCGCAGCGCGGCGATAATACCTGCGGCGGCGGTGACCCGAGCTCGTCATCTGCATCGCCCGCGATGGCGGGCGAATCGCCGTGCCGCACGGCCGCACGGCGGGTTTCACGTGAAGCGCCCAGCAAGGAAGCATTCATGAGCAAACGCAAGCGTCCGAACATTCTCTTTCTATTCACCGACGACCAGCGGGCCGACACCATCGCCGCGCTGGGCAACCGCCACATCTTCACGCCCAACATGGACCGCCTCGTCGCCGAGGGCACCGCCTGCACCCGCAACTACATCTTCGGCGGCACCAGCGGCGCGGTCTGCATGCCCAGCCGCGCCATGCTCCACAGCAGCCGCACGCTCTTCCACATCCAGGAGCAAGGTCAAGAGATCCCGCCCGAGCATACCACCCTGGGCGAGTGTCTCCAGGCCGCGGGCTACCGCACGTTCGGCACGGGCAAGTGGCACAATGCTCCGCCGTCGTACGCCCGCAGCTTCGCCTGCGGCGATCGGATCTTCTTCGGCGGCATGAGCGAGCACTTCCAGGTGCCGCTCAATCACTTCGACCCCACCGGCCGCTACCCGACCGAGGCGATCTATAACGAAGACAAGATGCACTCGAGCGACCTGTTCAGCGAGTCGGCGATTAACTTCATCCGCGGCCACGACAAGCGTCAGCCGTTCTTCGCGTACGTCGCGTACACGGCCCCGCACGACCCTCGCGACACGCACCAGCGCTTCCACGACATGTACGACGCCGACCGCCTGCCGACGCCGGAAAACTTCATGCCGCTGCATCCCTTCGACAACGGCGACATGAAGATCCGCGACGAAATGCTCGCGGGCTTCCCGCGCAGCGAGCAGGAGATCCACCGCCACCTGGCCGAATACTACGCGATGATCACGCACATCGACGACCGCATCGGGCAGATCTTCAAAGCATTGGAAGAGACTGGTCAGTGGGACAACACGATCATTGTCTTCGCCGGCGACAACGGCCTGGCGCTGGGCCGCCACGGGCTGATGGGCAAGCAGAACCTCTACGAGCACTCGGTGACCGTGCCGCTGATCTTTGCCGGCCCGGGGATTCCGCGCGGCCAGCGCCGCACGGCTTTGACCAACCTGATCGACATCTATCCCACGCTGTGCGAACTGATCGGCATCGACGCGCCCGAAACGGTCGAAGGTTCCAGCCTCGTGAAGGTTCTCCACGACGATGAGGCCTCCGTTCGCGACGCGGCCATGCTGGCGTACCGCCACCTGCACCGCGGCGTGCGCCAGGGGCGATGGAAGCTCATCGAGTACGTCATCGAGGGCGCTCGCACCACGCAGCTATTCGACCTCGACAGCGATCCCTTCGAGCTGAACAACCTGGCCGCCGACAGCGCCTGCGCCAGCCACCTCAAACGCCTTCGCAAGCGCCTGGTCGCCTGGCGCGACGACATGGGCGACACCTGCAGCGAGTTCTGGAGCCAGTACCACGATGCATGATTTGCCCTCCCTCAATCGTCGCGCGTTTTTGAAGACCCTCGGCGCCGGTGCCGCCGCGCTGACCTTGCCGCGATTACTGCTGGGCCAGAGCGCCCCGGCGGATCGCCCGCCGAATGTCATCGTCATCTTCACCGACGACCAGGGCTATCACGACCTGGGCTGCTTCGGCGCCAAGAACATCAAGACGCCCAACATCGACCGCATGGCGGCCGAGGGCATGAAGTTCACCGACTTCTACTGCGCCGCCCCGGTCTGCTCGCCCTCGCGGGCTGCCCTGCTGACGGGCTGCTACCCGCCGCGGGTGAACATCAACGCGGTGCTCTTCCCGGCCAGCACGACCGGTCTGAGCGAGAAGGAAGTCACCATTGCCGACATTCTCAAGAAGCGCGGGTACGCCACGGCGTGCATCGGCAAGTGGCACCTGGGCCACCACGCGCCGTTCCTGCCGACGCGGCATGGGTTCGACGAGTTCTTCGGCCTGCCCTACAGCAACGACATGAAGCCCCTGCCGCTGCTGGAGGGCGACAAGCCTATCGAGCATGGCCCCGACCAGAGCCAGCTCACACGCCGCTACACCGAGCGGGCCGTCGCGTTCATCAAGAAGAACAAGGACCGCCCGTTCTTTCTGTACCTGCCCCACACCATGCCGCACGTGCCGCTGGCGGCCTCTGCGAAGTTCAAGGGCAAGAGCAAGCGAGGGCTCTACGGCGACGTGATCGAGGAGATCGACTGGTCGACTGGTGAGATTCTTGCGGCGCTCAAGGAGCAGGGCCTCGACGAGCGGACGCTGGTGATCTTCACCAGCGACAACGGCCCGTGGCTGTATATGAAGAAGGATGGCGGCTCGGCCGACCCGCTCTTCCAGGGCAAGACCACCACCTACGAAGGCGGCATGCGCGAGCCGTGCGTGATGCGCTGGCCGGGCAAGATCCCCGCCGGAGCCGTCTGCTCGCAGGTCGCCGCCACCATCGACCTTCTGCCGACGATCGCCGCACTGGCCGGTGCGGCGGCCCCGGCCGATCGCGTCATCGACGGCAGGGACATCGCCCCGCTCATGCTGGGCAAAACTGGCGCCGCCTCGCCGCACGAGGCCTTCTACTACTACAACCAAGGCAAACTCGAAGCCGTGCGGGCGGGCAAGTGGAAGCTCCGCACCGGCCCGGCGTGGCGCAAGGAGCGCGACTCGCGCATCATCACGCAGCTCTTCGATCTGGAAAAAGACGTCGGCGAACTGCACGATGTTTCAAAGGAGCATCCCAACATCGTCTCGCGCCTGCAGGGCATGATGGACGCGTTCGACGCTAAGATGCGCCGCGAGGCGCGCCCGTGCGGGCGCGTCGCCGAACCGGCCACCCAACCCGCTGCGGGCAAGGGAAAGAAGGCTCATGGCTAAAGCTCTGTCGCCGCAGGTGCCGTCATACCTCAAGGACTACGCCGCCCTCTATGCCCGCGACCCGCGTAAGGCGGCCGTCGAATGGTTCCGCCGCGCCGAGCGCGGGTTGTTCATGCACTACGGCCTGTACTCGCTGCTGGGCCGCCACGAGTGGGTGCAGTACAACGAGAAGATCCGCCCCGCCGACTACGCCGCCCTCAAGGACCGCTTTTTCGCCAGGCAATTCGACGCCGACTTCATCACCGACCTGGCCCTCGAGGCCGGCATGAAATACGTCAACCTCACCACGCGCCATCACGACAGCTTCTGCCTCTTCCAGACGAAGCAGACCGACTTCAACTCCGTCAACTCCCCCGCCCGGCGCGACCTGGTGGCCGACCTGGCCGCCCAGTGCGCCGCCAAGGGGCTGGGCCTGTTCCTCTACTACTCGCACGGCCGCGACTGGAAGCACCCGCACGCGCCGAATAACGACGAATGGGGCAGCCACGCCCGCCCCGAGTTCGACCCGCCCGAACGCTCATACGCCACCGGCAAACGTCACGACCTGAACAAGTACGTCGATTTCATATCCGCACAGATCACCGAGTTGCTGACGCAGTACGGACCCGTCGCGGGCATCTGGCTGGACGGCTACGGCGTGCCCAAGAACCCGCGCGGCGCGATGGCCCGCCGCCACGACCCCGACCACGGCAAGGACCTCTTCCGCCTGCAGGAACTCTACGACCTGATCCACTCGCTGCAGCCGCAGGCGCTGGTTGCCTACAAGTGGGGCTACCTGGGCACGGAAGATTTCTTTGCCCCCGAGCACTCGGGCAAGATCCACAAGCCGCGCCGCGGCAAGCCGCTGGAGATCTGCACCACGCTTCAAGGCGGCGGCTGGGGCTACGTAAAAAAGTCGCAGCACCATACGATCATCGGCGTGCGGGACATGCTCGCCGCCGCTCGCAAGGCCCGCGCCAATCTCCTGCTCAACACCGGCCCGCTGCCGGGTGGTTCGATCCACAAGCAGGACGTAAAAGTCCTGCGCGAACTAGGGAAGATTGATAGCCACTGAGGTCGCTGAGGTGAGAAATGCCTAAGAAAGGCGCTGAAGCTGCGTTTGTCCCTGCTCATTCCCCCTCAGCGTCCTCTGCGACCTCAGCGGCTTAATCAACGATCACAACAGGCGCTTCATTGACCACGGCCGGCCGCGATGGTATGATTCTTTGTCGCCCCTTTGCGGGCACATGGTGGCTGTAGCTCAGCTGGTTAGAGCATCTGGTTGTGGTCCAGAGGGTCGAGGGTTCGAATCCCTTCAGCCACCCGTTCGATTGCGGATTTTGATTGTGGGTTGCGGATTGAAAGAAGGCCCGCCGATGACCTCGGCGGGCTGTGCTATTATAGGGGCACATGAAGATCTACCTGGAAACCATGGGCTGCCAGATGAACCGGCTCGATAGCGAGCTGGTGCTGGGGCTGCTGCGCTCGGCGGGGCATGAGGCCGTCGAGGACCCCTCCGGGGCGGACGTCATCCTCTATAACACCTGCTCGGTGCGCGATCACGCCGAGGGCAAGGTGCTCTCGCGCGTGGGCGAAGACCTGCTCAAGCGCAAGAGCGGGCGGCCGATCGTCGGCGTGCTGGGCTGCATGGCGCAGCGCTGGGGGCGGCGGCTTCAGAAGCGATTCGCTACGCTGGACATCGTCTGCGCGCCGGGGCAGTTGGCGCACCTGGCGGCCATGATCGACGCAGCCGCCGCGGGCAAGCCCGCCTGCCGGCTGGACCCTGCGCGGGTGGGCAAGGACGACCAGAGCGAACCGGCCGACTACGACGCGCTGGATCTCTCGCGCGGGGCGGCCCTCGCGCCGGCCGGGCCTTCGGCCATGGTGCGCGTCATGCACGGGTGCGACCGCTTCTGCACGTATTGCATCGTTCCCTACGTGCGCGGGCCACAGCAGAGCCGCAACTGGCGCGACATCGTCGCCGAGACGCAGAAGCTCGTCGACGCCGGCTGCAGTGAGATCACCCTGCTGGGCCAGACCGTCAACTCGTACCGCTGGAGCGAAGGCGGCGCGACTGTGCCATTCAGCGACCTGCTGGCCAAAGTGTCGGCCGTGGGCGGCCTGCGGCGCCTGCGGTTCGTCACCAGCCACCCCGTCGAGTTCGGCGACGACATCCTGCAGGCGATGCGCGACCTGCCCAACCTCTGCCCGTACATCCACTGCCCCGCCCAGAGTGGTTCGGACGCGATGCTCAAAGCGATGAACCGCCACTACACGCGGGCGCAGTACGACGACTTGATCGCCCGCGCCCGGGCCATCGTGCCCGAGGTGGTGATGGCCGGCGACTTCATCGTCGGCTTTCCCGGCGAGAGCGAAGCCGACCACGAGGCCTCGGTCGACCTGATCCGCCGCGCCGCATACAAGAATTGCTTCGTGTTCAAATACTCCCCGCGCCCCGGCACCGCGGCCGCCAAGAAGCTGGTCGACGACGTTCCCGAAGAGGTCAAGCGCCGCCGCAATAATGAGCTGTTAGCCGTGCAGGAGCAGATCGGCCAGGCGCATCATCAGGCCTACGTCGGCCGCACGGTGGAGGTGCTGGTGACCGCCCAGGCCCCCCGCGCCGGCAAGCAGCCAACCCCGCCCCCGCCCGGCCAGACGCAACTGACCGCCCGCACGAGCGGCGACCACATCGTAGTCTTCTTCGGCCGTAGCGACTTGATCGGCACCTACCAAACCGCGAGAGTCGTCCGCGCCGACAACCTGACCCTCTTCGCCGAGCTGGTTAGTTAGCCGCTGAGGTCGCTGAGGACGCTGAGGAAGAGAAGAATCGGGAAGCTGCGAATCCGGAACCGGGAAGGGTGCCACGCACAACTCGTTGTGCGTGCTCGCTCCGAGCGAACTCACTCCACTCGCAGGACAATGTCGTACCCGTCAGGGTCCTTGTCCTTGCCGCCATCCTCCTTCATATCGGGCCCGACGCTGTAGAGCAGATAGCCTTTGCCGACGCGCTTGTATCGCATCGGCTGGTCGACGAACGGATCATCTGGGATGTTCTTGAGATACCCTGGTGAAAGAACCGCGAGACTCTCCGGCTAGCCGCCTTTCTCGGAACGGTGCAATGCCAACGCGGCGCTGATGGTTGCCAAATTCGTGGGCCCCTTGCGATCTCTGCGGTGAACTCTCCATCAGGCAACGGCCCGGCGGCGGAGGAGGATGGCGGCGCCGCCCATCATCAGCAGGGCCAGCGTGGCGGGCTCGGGGATCTGCTGTTGCGTGCCCTCGGCTGGGATGCTGCCCAGCACTTGGACGTTCGAGGCCAGCCACAGGTTGTGGGCGGCGTATACCGAGCCCTCGATCACTGTCCCGCTGCCGACGTTGAAGTTCTGGCCGAAGCTGAAGAGCGTGGCTGCGATCTGGCCGTCGTCGCCGATCTCGACGTTGCCGCCGGCCTTGACCGTCACGGCGTTGGAGCCGATGCGGGAGAAGTTCAGCCCGTCGACAGCGCTGAAGGCGTCGCGGATGTTGATGACGATCTGCCCCACGTCGGCCGAGGCGACGATGCGGACGTTGCTGCCCAGGCTCAGCGACTGGAAGTTGTACGTTCCAGCCTGCGTGAGGTAGAGCGTGGCGCCGCTGCCGAAGTCGAGTCGGCCGTAGTCGCCGCCGGTCAGCGAGGTGGTGGAGTTGCCGCTGTACCAGTGGTACGCGCCGGCAGAGCCCAGGGTGGTCGTGACCATGGTATCGGTCGTCCAGGTGTCGGGGGCGGCGGCGCCGCCTTTGTGCGTCGTGCCGTCGACGACGGCCTTGCTGTTCTTGCTGTACGTCGTGCCATAGACCACGTTGCCGTAGACGTGGGCCCTGCTGGCCAGCGTGACGCGGGCGGCGCTTTGCACCGAGCCGTCGATCTGGGAGTTTGAACTGATACTCACATTGCCCGTGGCGCGGATAGCGCCGGTGGTCACGGGCGAACCGAACGACACTGTCCCGCCGGCATCGATGGCCCCGACAGTGCTATTCTTATCGATCCAGACGTCGCCGGCCGACACGATGCGCCCGCTGACGGACACGTCCTGGTCCGTCTGGATGAGCCCGCCGCCGTAGACGTTTCCGCTGATGGTGCTGTCGCTGTCGATCCAGATCGCCCCGCCGGCGGCCAGCGAGCCGGATACCGAAATGCCCGACCCGGTGGAGAGCTGCCCGCCAGCGTAGACCGTCAGGTCGCTGCGGGTGACGTTGATAAGATCCGCCCCGGCCGTGGCGGCCAGAAACAGCACCAGCCCCGCCGCGGGGGCTATTCTCGTTGTGTTCCAGGTTCCTCTCATGGTCCCTTCCATTTCGCATGTCCGCAGCCGACGCACCGATGTCCGCTGCGGTAAAGCCTGCGTATTCCTCTCTTGCAGGACCATAGGATTCGCCGGCGGGCAATGCGGAAGAATCGGACAAATATTTCTGGAGCACACAATGGCCTGGTCTTTTGTAAAATGCGGCCATGCTTTGCGAGCTGCACATATCGAACCTGGCGATTATCGAGAAGGTCGACATCGAGTTCGGCCCGGGGCTTAACGTGTTCACCGGGGCCACCGGGGCGGGCAAGAGCCTGATCCTGGGGGCGCTTGAGCTGCTGCTGGGCCTGCGGGGCGGGGGGGAGGACGCGGCGATGTTCGTGCGTCCCGGCAGCGGCGAGGCGCGGGTCAGCGGCGTGTTCGAGGTCGCCCGCCCTGCCATGGCCGCGGCGCTGGGGCGGCTGCTCGACCAGGAGATCGCCCCGTCCGAGCCGATCGTGATGACCCGCCGGGTGCTGGCCTCGGGGCGCTCGAGCGTCTCGGTCAACGGCAATGCCGTCACCGCGGCGATGCTCCGCCAGGCCGGCGAGCTGCTGGTGGACATCCACGGCCAGCATGACCAGCAGTTCCTGCTCAAGAACGCCAACCAGTTGCAGATCCTCGACGCCTTCGCCGACGCCTTGGAGCTGCGAGAGCAATTCGCCGCGGTCTTCTCGCAGCTTCGCGACAACCGCCAGCGCCTGGCCGACCTCAAGGCCTCATGCCAGGCCCGCGACGACCAGCTCGACCTCTACCGCTTCCAGATGGAAGAGATCGACGCGGCCGCCCCCGCCCCCGGCGAGTACGCCCGGACCAAGAGCCGCTACAGCGTCCTGAAGAATCTCGCCCGCCTCAAGGAACAGTCGCTGGCCGTGCTGGGCGGGCTGGCCGAGGGCGACGAGGCCGTGCTGGATAACCTCGGGCGCCTCAGTGCCGCCGTCAAAGACCTCGTACGCCTCGACGAGTCGCTGGGCGAACTGGCTGTGCAGTTCGAGCAGGGCGAGGACATCCTGCGCGACGCCGCCCGCACCCTCGAACGCTACCAAGACAAGCTCGACGTCGACGAAGGGCAGTTCGAGAAGACCCAGCAGCGACTCGATGAGCTCAACGCGATCATTCACAAGTACGCACGATCGGCGGCCGGGGACGACCCGCTGGCGGCGGTGCTCGAATACCG
This sequence comes from Phycisphaerae bacterium, assembly GCA_039683615.1. Lineage (GTDB taxonomy): Bacteria > Planctomycetota > Phycisphaerae > SM23-33 > SM23-33 > JAJFUU01. Next base: position 224,212 of record JBDKRA010000017.1, on the reverse strand, counting down.
CCGCGTCATCGGCGAAAAGGCGGCAGCCCTCGAGGCCGATTCGCAATCGCTGGGCGGATTGGAGGAAGAGATCGCCAAGCTGCAGCGGCGGCTGGGGCAGGTCGGGCCTGAGCTTTCGCGGCGCCGCAAGGACGCGGGCAAGCGCCTCAAGACGCTCGTCGAGGCGCAGTTCGCCGAGTTGGAAATGCCCGAGGCGACGTTCGACGTCGAGATCGTCTCTCGCAAGGCCGATGAGCCGGGCGTCGACGGCACGGGGCTCGACGCAGTGGACTTTCTCGTGCGGACCAATCCCGGCCAAGAGCGTTTGGCGCTGCGAAAGATCGCCAGTGGCGGGGAGCTGTCGCGCATCATGCTGGCGCTCAAGACGATCCTGGCCGACAAGGACCAGATCACGGTGTTGGTGTTCGACGAGATCGACGCCAACATCGGCGACCGCCTCGGTGCGACCATCGGCCGCAAGATGCGGGCCCTGGCCAAGGGCAGCGGGGGATCAAAGAAGACGCCGGCCAACTCGCACGCGCATCAGATCATCTGCATCACGCACCTCTCGCAGATCGCCGCCTGTGCGGACCATCACCTGCAGATCAGCAAGGACGTGGTGGACGGCGCCGACGGGCGGCAGACTTCCGCATCCGTGCGCGTCCTGGAAGGCGAAGCCCGCGTGCGCGAACTGGCTGAAATGATGGCCGGCAAGAATCCCACGCCGGCGACGCTGACGCACGCCAAGCAACTTCTGGCGGCCAATCAAAGGCCAGTGGGATTAAATTAGCCGCTGAGGTCGCCCAGGACGCTGAGGTAAGAAAGAGACGGGGAAGCCCATATTTCAAATCCGTTTTTGATCCTCTTAATCCATTCCCAATCCGCGTAATCCCGCTCTCCCCGTCCCCCTCCCTGTCCCCCTCCCTGTCCCCCTCCCCCCTCAGCGTCCTCAGCGACCTCAGCGGCTAATTATTACTTCGCGCCGCCAGCTGAGAAGCACACCACGTGTCCGTCGAGGGTGGCGACGAAAATCTTGCCCGCGGCGGCGGCCATGCCGTCGAAGACGGGCGGGCTGTGGAGGTCGTACTTGCCCTTGGTGCTGCCGTCTTCGGTGGAGATCGCCCACAGCGCGGCCCCGCCTTTGCCCTGGACAGCGGCGGTGGCCTGGGGGCTCTGGTCCTTGAGCAGGTCGGGCGCGCCGGCGACAAGGAGCGTCTTGTCGGCCAGCACCATTGCCCGCACCAGCAGCGGCAGGGTGACCTGCCACTGGTACTGGACGGCCGACTTCCAGCCGCCGGCTTTGGCCCAGGCCTCGTAATCCTTCTTCTGGGCCGAGGCGGCGAAGAGGCGGTAGTAGCTGTTCTTTTCGACGCCGACGTGGCTGGCCTTGGGGTCGGCCTCGCTGCGCCCGAAGCCATAGGCGGTGTCGTTGCCGATACAGAACATCCGCGCGAAGGGGACCTGGTTGGAGGCGGCGCCCCAGTCGCGGAATCCGGCTTCCATCTTGGGCCCGATCAGCCAGTACGTGCGGTGGAACCACGAGTCGTCGAGGAAGCCCACCGGGCTGAACAGGTGCGGGACGCGCGACTCGAGCTTGGCGCCCTCGGGGCTGAGCACCGTGTGACGCATGAAGACGTGCTGGTCGTCCGACGACAGCACGTCGTTGAGCGACCCGGCCATGCCAAAGCCTTCGATGGCGTTGGCGGGCTGGCCGCCGGTCCGTGGGTCGCGGCTGTCGATGCGCGTCAGCGAGACCTGCACGCCCGTGGCGGCGTTGACGCGGTAGAGATACAGTCCGCCGTCGAGGTACGACGTGCGGCCGGCGGTGAACCAGGCGTCTCGCCCGCGGACCAGCACGCTGCCGTGCACTGGCCAGACCGACTCGAGCCGCTCGCGCACCATCATGCGCTGGTCGGCCGGGGCGGCGCGGAACCGCCAGGCCAGCGCCCCGTCCGAGGCGCGCAGGCAATACGTGTAGCCGTCCGCGCAGCCGAACAGCACGCGCGGACCGTCGATCGTCGGCGGCGAGTCCACCCGCCCGCCGGCGATATAACTCCAGGCGACCGACCCGGTCGTGGCGTCGAGGGCGTAGACCGTGTTGGCGTCGATGGACGCGACGTACACCTTGCCGCCGGCGGCCGTCACCGCGCTGAGCCGCCCGCCAATGGGCGTCTTCCAGGCCGCGATCAGCGCCAGGCCGACGGGGTCCTTGGTCGAGCCGCTACGGGCGAAGTCGCCGCGATACGTCGGCCAGGCGGAGGCGTCGCCCTGGGGGGCGTTCTCGGCGGCTACGGAGTCATAGGCGGGGCCTTTTTCGAGGGCGGGCGTCGGCGCCGGCAGCGTTCGCGTGGGCGTGAAGGCGGCGAAGCCGCGGATCATGGCCTCAAAGTAGCACGCGCAGGCATGCGGCGGGGCGTAGATCAGGCCGTTGGCAGGCACCGGTCCGTGCTGGCACGTTCCGCGCACCCAGTGGTTGAGCTCCATCGTTCCGGTTTTCGTGTCGAGCAGCTCGATGCCCGCGCGGCTGAGGACGAGGAACTTGTTCGTCGCGCGGAATCGGTGGCAGCGGTGATGGCTGACGACGAAGTGGTCGGGATTGTCCGGTTCGCGGCGGCGGATAATCTTGCCGGTCTTGACCTCGCGGGCGTTGGTCACGCCGGGGTTCACGACGCTCCAGAGCTGCCCCATCCACAGCACCCCGTCGGCCACGATCACATCCACCGGGGCCATGAAGTTCGGATAGCACCGCGCCTTCCAGAGGGACTTTCCGTCCTCTGCCGACAGCGCGACCAGCTCGCCGGCGTTCTCGGCGACCTGGTTGCGCGGCGAGGGCTTAACCGCGTCGGGGTCTTCCGGCGGGGCCGGGGCGGTCGGGTCGGCCGAGAGCACCACGCCGTCATAGACCACCAGCGTCGCCGACGACTGCGAAAGGATCCCGCGCGACGCCCGCGGCGCGCGCCACAGGGCCTTGCCCGTGGCCGCGTCCAGGGCGACGATGGCCACGGCATTCTGGAAGAACATCTTGCCGCCGGCCAGCGCCATCGTCGTGGGGCGGATGTCGTTGGTGTCGGCGTCCTGCAGCGACCAGATGACCTTGCCGCTTTCGGCGTCGATGGCGCGCAGGCGGTGCGAGGCCGCCGGGGCGGCAGCGCCGCGGCGCTTGGCCAGTTCGGCGGCGGTGTAAACGTCGGTGGGACCCTGGTCGAGGTACAGCACGCCCTTGTCGAGGATGATCTCGCGCGTGGTGTCGCTGTCGTCGTAGGTCTTGACCACGCGGCCGCTGGCGGCGTCGAGAGCCTGCAGCGGCTTGCCGTAGCCCAGCGTGACGTACACGCGGTCGCCTTGGGCGACGAGCCGGCGGCCGATCTCGGCTGGGCCTCCGCGGAACCCGTTCAGATGGCGCTCCCACGGGCTCACCGGCAGACGCCACAGCTCGACGCCGTTAAAGGCGTCGCGGGCAACCAGCACCCACTGGGCCGGCAGGGCCACCGAGAGCGTCGGGGCGTCGTCGAGGATCGAGAACAGCCGCCCATTGGCGCTGACCACCGCGCTGACCGACGCCAGGTGCTCGTGGCTGCGGGCGTGCGGCGGACCGGCCAGCCACTGCATGTGTCGCGGCGAACCGACCTCATCGTCGCTGGAGGTGGCGTTGTTATCCGGGCCGTGCAGATAGTGGTTCCATTCGTCGAGGTCGGCCGGGCGCGGCTTGGTGGTCTTGGCCCACTGCCCGTCGCGCAGGACGTACGCCGTGCCGTTGGGCACGAGCACGCGCTGCACCTCGGCGGCGTCGGCGGCAGCGGTGGCGTCGATTAGCAGGTTCACCGAGTTGCTGACGTACGGCAAGGGCCCGCTCCTCCACGCGTCGGCGCCGACGAGGCCGGAGAGGTTCTTCGCCAAGGCGGCCTTGCGGATGTCCGCCACAGCGGCCGCGTCGGCATTGAGCGCGTGAACGCGATACGCTGCGCCGGGGCACAAGGCCAGTCCGAGTTCGGCGCTACCGCCGATGGATACGACGAGTCCACCGGTGGTAGCCGAGTCGGTGAGGAACCACGCCGCCTCGCCGGGCGTCGCGGCCGGGGCGAGTGAAGCGGCAGAGAGAATGAAGACTGCGATTGTCGGGGCAATAACCGAAGAACGCATCGATGCTCCTTTGGGCCTGCGCAGGCGGCCTCAAGATGCAGTATTACCCGCAAGAGCGGGGGCGATGCAAGGCTGATTGCTTTGTTAGCGGTCGAGTTTGCTCGACGTTCTCGCTGCGGTCCGAAAATACCCGTCGAGCATCCGGCTATTTCGCCCCGGTAAAGACGCGGACGCTGTTCGAGTCGGCGCCGATGACGGCGTTGTCGAGCACGCCGCCCGAGGGGTTGTACTTGTACCAGCTCGTGTCCCAGCATGAGACGCCGCCCAGCGTGGTGTGGTAGAGCAGTTTGCCGCTGTCGGCTTCGTATACGTCCAGCCACATCTCGCTGGGCTTGCGGATCTCGCGCCACTTCAGCGAGCGGTGCAGAATCGCGATACGGATCGACGACACGACCGCCAGCGTGTTGCCCTGGCGGCGGAAGTTCAGGATGCTGTGCACGCCCCAGGGCTTGCCACCGGGCGGGTAAGTCACGCTGCGATTGGCCGCGACGTTGTAGTGCAGGATCTGCCCCTGGTGGCGGTAGTACGGCCCTTCCGCCATCGCGTAGATTTCGTACGTGTCGTATGGTATCCACCGCATGGGAAGCTTCTCGCCCCAGTCGGCCCCGGCGCCGCCGCGGCGGATGATGTGCAGCACGGTTTCCTTGTCCTGGAAGAACGCCCAGTCGCGACCGGCTGCGATGGTATTGTGCTGGCACGGCTCGCCCACCGCCAGCGGCGCAGCGCCCGCCACGGCGCCCGAGGCGCCGTTGAGCAGCACCTCGCAGTACTGCACGTCCTTGCCGGCGGGTTTGCTCAGCACCATGCCCACCGTCGCCGGACCCTCGCCCTGGCGGCGGAAGAATCCCTTGTGTGCGTTCTTGTCGGTGGTGAACCCCTCGGCCGATAGGTTGCGGCTCCAGAGCACGCGCCCCGCCGCCGGATCGATCATCGCCGCCCAGGCCGTAGCGCCGGCGGCGTCGGTGGTGGCGAAGACCGCCTTGTCGTCGCCGTCGAGTTTCTCGGGATTGAACGGCAGATCGACCGACCATGCCGGCTTGCCGCCAGCGGCGTCGAAGGCCGCGACATTCGATCCCGTCACCAGCAGAACGTTCTTGCCGATGATCGTGCCCTTGCCCGGCCGCGCCGGCAGCAGCCGCTGCCACGCGACCTCGATCGTCGGATTCGTCCGAATGCACGTCAGCAGGCGGTCGGTGAGCACGGCCGCGACGGGGGCGGTTGTCTCGTGCGGGGCCGGCACGAAGATCTGCGATTGCGCCAGCGGAAGGTTCAGCACTTCCTGCAGTGGCGCCTGGAGCGGCCGCGAGGGCGTCTTGGCCTCTTTAGGCGCCGGCAGCGGCGGCACGGTCACCATCGCCAGGCGCTGATCGCCCAGGAAGACCGGCTCGGCGGTGGCGGCGTCGATGGCGCTCTCGCCGGCAGGCGCGCCCGTGGCGGCCGCGAACTGCAGCAGCTTGTCCTGGCAGATGACCTGCACGTTGTCGCCGGCAATGCCCGCCTGGCTGACGATGGCCGCGGGCAGCTTGCGGCACCAGAGCATGCGCCCGCTGGCGATATCGATGCCCGCCAGCCATCGCGTGTTGGCGGTGATGAGCACGCTGCCGCTGACTCCGGCCAGGCGGTCGGAGGGAACCATCGGCCGCTCCCAGAGCAGATTGCCGCTGTCGCGGTCGAAGGCGACGACGCCGCTGTGGTCGCGCGGGGCCGTCAGCACCGCCCGCCCGACGACGATAGGACCGCCGCCCTCGCGGCTGTACTGGATCGGCGGCTTGGCGGCCTGGAACGCCTGCGGATAGCCCTTGATCCAGGCGATCATCCCGTCGCGGCAGTCGGCGCGGGCGACGAACCCGCCGTTGGTCGAGCAGTAGACCGCCCCGTCGAAGATCGACATCCCGCAGCCGCTGCGGATCAACTCGGCTACCGGATCGGTCGCCGTGCCAAGCACGTGCTTAAAGAGGATGCGGCCGTCGGCGGCGTCCAGGCCGACCAGCAGCAGCGGCGAATCGCCCGCCCCGGCGGCGTTGAGGACGCCCGCTCGCTCGTGCACGCGCCAGAAGTGGGGCGGTTCCTTCATCTCGGTGGCCAGCACGAACACGCGGCCGTCGGCGGCCAGCGGGCGGCACAGCGGGCGCATCTTCTGCCAGTCGGGGCGGTCGCGCGTGGTCCAGAGCACGGCGCCGTCGGCCAGGTCGCAGACGGTGATTGCCTCGGGGGCCTGCTGATCTTCAAACTGGCAGGCGACGGTCCGCGTGCGCGAGCCGGCGGCCGTGATCGTCGTCACCACCGGCGCGTGCACGCCCAGGCCGCTGGCGCCCTGGCGGTCGTAGGCGAGCCGCCAGTCCTGCGACGCCGGGCCCCAATCTTTCATCGCCGCCGGCGGCGCCGGCGTGCGCGACCATAGCGGCTGCGAGCCCTGGCTCAGCAGGGCGATGCTCCCGGCACAGCCGACGAGCAACCCGCGCGGCGTGTCCTGCGCCCAGCTCACCGGCCAGGCCACGTGCAGCGACAGCTCGACGCCCTCGTCGCTACGGCGGCCCAGCGAGGTCCATCCCGCCGGCAGCGTGACCGCAAGAACTGGGGACGGACCCGCTGTCTGGGATTGCGGCGATTGCTTCAGCAGCGCCGCTTTGATCTGGGCCGCGCTGGCCGTGCCGCCGCGCCACGGCAGGGCCGCGTCATTGACGGCCGTGCCAGATAGCTCGACCCGCCCCTGCGGCGTCTGAACCATCGTCAGCCACAGCAGCACCTGGGCGCGACCGCGAAGGTCGTTGCCGGCTTCCGGTGGCGCAGGCTTTCCAGCCTGTGCCATGGCGGCGTGCGTGAGCACGTCGCGGGCCGCTGCGGCGGCCCAGTGCAGGCGATGCTGGCGCACGGCCAGTTCGCCCAGGTCCAGCAGGGCTTCGTGAACGCTGGCGGCCCAGGGATAGCGGCGGAAGAGCCGCAGGGCCTGGTCGAAGTCGCCGCTGCGGGCGGCCTGGACGGCGCGGTTGCGGGCCTGAAGGTCCTGTTCGCTACGAATGCCCTCCAGCCGCGCCGCCGGCATGGCGTTGAGCGACTGGTCGCATGCGTACCACGCCGAGGAAAAATGCGTTTCGTTGAGGCGAAGGCACGAGTATTTCGTCAGCGTCTGGTCGAGCAGGTCCTGCGCCTCGCGCGGCTGCAAGGCCGACGACGCCGCCGTCTCGGCGCCCAGGGCGCGGATGGCGTCGCAGCGCATCTCCATCTCCGCCTCGCGGGGCACGTCGGCGATCACGCCGCGCCGGCTGGCGGAAAAGTCCAGCGACTTGGGATCCTTGGCCTTGGTGAACGTCTCGCTGGCCAGCTTGTTGTGCCCGAACCACGCGTACAGTTCCCCCACAGCCGAGAGCAGCTTGCCATTGCCCGCGGCGGCCTGCTCGATCTGCTTGATGAACGGCTCGATCTGGTCGTACTGCTGCGCCGTGGCGATCTGCAGCGCCCTGTCGCACGCCTGCGCGACAGCCGGCTCGCGCGGCGGCGGTGGCGGAACCTCCTGCCCCCCCGCGGCCGCGCACAACACCGCCACGATCATAATGACCCGATAGCGATTCATGCCCGAAAACGTCTCCTGTTGACAGAACCATAAAACCCGCCAGAGCCCGCCCGGTAGCGGCCCAATGGCTGCGGGCAGGGAAACTCGATTCGGGCCCGGCGATGACGTAGACTGCCGGGCAGTACAAGCCCATGAGTTGGATGCTCCCGCGGCAGTGCAACGTCGCGGTCACCACGCGAGGCCGCTGCTGGGCAACAGGCCCTACCGGCTACTATCTTCATCTTCCCCCGTGACTTCAACCGCCACGGGATATCGCACGTTTTCGGGAAGGACGAAGAGCACGTGAGTCTCGTCGACGGGCGTCACTGAGGTGATCGGGCGGCCCATCGCCTGGGCCCGGACGGGTCCTTTCCATGGTCCGGCGATAAGGAAGACCGGGTCGGCCACGCCAGCGGCGCGCGTGGCGGCCGAGGCGGGTTGCGAGGCCGGGGCGGGCGGGGGCGCGATGGTGAAGCGGCAGTGCCCGCCAGCGTCGGCCTTGAGGTAGTAACAGCCCTGCGACTCGTCGAACCCGTCGCGGTGGATGTCGCCGGCGGCGTATTCGATCTGCCCCATCGTCGTCTGCACGCTGCCCGGGGCCAGGAACGATGCCAGGTACGCCTCCTGTCTCTCGCCCGGCGCGGCTTGCAGGTAGCTCCAGCGTGCGACGGGGCCGGGGAACTGCGTCGCGATCAGGTCGCTGCCTCGCTTGCCCAGGCTCCAGGCGACCGTGGCCGGCAGGTGGATGCGCAAGGCGCTGATGGCCCGCCCGCCGGCGTTGTTGACCTCGATGCCGGTGACGGCCCGGCCGTCGGCGTAGAAGGTGAGGTCCCAGCGGATCTGCCGTACGGCCAGCGACGCCCACTCGCCGGCCTGGGTGGGGAAGTACCAGATGTTGGCGATGCGCAGGCGCGAGGCGTTGTGTTCGATCAACTCAACGGACCCGACGCGGCGCGGGCCCATCGGCTCGAGGTCTTCCCATCCCGCCGCCGGCTGGCCCACCGCTGCGATCGAGACGACGGGCTGGTCGGCCCCGAGGCGCCACAGGCCGTCAGGGCTCTGGCTCAGGTGCATGGGCCCGCGGCCGGGCAACTCGATCGTGTAATCCAGGCCGCTCTTGAGCAGCTTGATGCCCCTCGGAGTCGGTTCGATGGCGCGGCGGTTGTCGATGAGCATGATGTCGTCGATGTTGAAGGTGACCTGGCCGGCGGCGTCGACGAAGGCAATCTCGATGGCGCGGACGGCCTTGGTATCGAACCCGGCCACGCGGGCGAGGCGCTGGATGTCGATCAGGACGGTGTTCCACCCGCTCTGGACGATCGTGTGCGGCGAGGTCCAGGCGGTCTTGTCCGTCCGCAGCGTGACGCGCAGGTCGTCGCGCAGGGCTTCGCTGTACAGCGCCATCGACAGCAGCGTGTAGCCGCTGAAGTCGTGCACTTCCTGCGGCGTGAAGACCAGGCGGGCCCCCGCCAGCAGCGAAACCTCCATCGCCCCGGCGCCAGTGCGGGTAATGTTGACGACGAACTTGCCCTTGCCCGCGGCGGCGCCCTGGCCCTTGGCGATGGTGAACCAGTCCATCTGCCGATGCCCGGGCCCGTCGGGCGAGTCTTCAAAATCACACAGCGAGACGAAACGTCCGGTGACCGTCTCGCTGTATGCGCGCGACTGTTGCAGCGGCACAGGCTCCATCGCCGGCTCGGTGGCGGGCCCGCTCGCCGGCGCCGACGCCGGCTGGGGCTTGGGCCAATCCCAGTTCCAGATCCACACCTTCCACCCGCATCCGGCCGGCAGGACCATGCACAGGGCCATGGCGATCAAGGCGCACGATGTGGCGGGCTTTTTCACGGCCGGGATTATACACGCATCCGATGGTCTATTTTGCGGTTGTTTGCGATTTGGCGCTCGATCCCTGGGATTTCCCGGCCGTCAATACGTCGCGATAATTCCGAGACTCTGCCCCCCTGCCGGCGCCGGCGCGCCGGCAGGGGTATCCCCTCGGATTCCAGCCAGAGCCCGTCCAGCGGGTCGGCTACTCGGTGTCGCTGTCGTCCCAATCGCTGCTCTTGCTGCTCTGGCTGCTCCTCCTGGAGCCGACACTGGTCTTTTCCACTTCTTCAAAGTCCGTGCCGCCGCAGGGGCATTCAGGAATTTCCTGCCCCTGGTCGATATGCATCATGGTGTCGCAATCGGAGCAAATGCAATCGACGTCCTTCTTGGCTGTTTCGCCTGCGTGCATGGTCATCGTCATCCCCCCTTGGTTGAAGTTTCCGATCCCGATCCGGCCACGAGGGTATTATAGTCATCGTTGTCGTAGTCACTGCCACGAAGGAAATGGTGGATCGTATGAACAATCCGTTTCAGGATGCCTCGCACCTCTGGCACATGAACGACGACCGCCCTGCCGCCGGCGGCCTCTCGCTTGAGCCGCACGGAGAGGTCGAACTGGGCGTGGAGCTTTCGGGCGCCGAGCGGGCCGACTCGCTCGCCCGCGGCGGCGACGGCAGGGCCGCCCGCATCCGCGGCGGGCGCCTGTCGCTGGCCGGCGACGCCGCGATGCAGTTTGGCAGGTCCGCCTTCGCGGTCGCGATCCGCATGAAAGACCTCGACGGGGCGTGGCTGCATCCGATCCTGGGCAGCGACGGCGGCGACGCCCAGGTGAGTCTGTCGCTGCGGGCTCTCGACGGCCGCACAATGCCAATGCAGGACCGCAACCTCTTCGGCGTGCGCAGCACAATCTACGCCTGGATGTTCAAGCCGGGCCTGCCTCGTTCGATCGACGGCTGCCAGTCGCTGCTGGAGGTTATCTGGGGCGCCGACGAGGTCAACGCCGCGCGGCGCGACATCCAGTTGCGATTTCCCGAGCGCGACTATCCGCTGCTGGAGGACATCCAGAACGCCGTGATGAAGATCTGCTGCCCGGTACAGAGGATCGGCGCGAAGGGCTGGCACGACATCGTGGTGTGCTTCACCGGGCCCAAGCTGCTGTTGTATGTGGATGGCGTGCTGGTGGACGAGGAGTACCCCATCGGCGCCACTCGCGACAGCACGCAGCCGTTCCGGATCGGCGCCGGCCAGGCGGGGCAGAACATCCTGGTCGATCACGTGGCCGTGTGGGACCGGGCGCTGACGGCCGACGAGGTGGCGGCGATCTCCGGCGGTCCGCAGACCGCCGCCCGGCGCGAGCTGGAGATCCTGGGCCCGCCGGCAAAGAGCATGCAGTACTTCCGCCCGCGCGGGCACAACAGCAAGGCCGGCGACTGCATCCCCTTCTGGCACGATGGCACGTTCCACCTGTTCTACCTGATCCTGCGCCGCAACATGCACAGCAAGTGGGACGGCGGCCACGGCGGGCTGGAAATCTGGCAGGCGACGACGCGCGATCTGAAGACCTGGACGCACCACCCGGTGACGATTCCCATCAGCGAGCAGTGGGAGGCGTGGAACGGCACCGGCGGGGTGGCCGTGCATGATGGCGTGTATCACTGGTACTATCCCTGCCCGTGCTACGATAAGAAGTGGCCCCATCACGGCATCCAACTCGCCACCAGCACCGACGGGATCCACTTCACCAAGCAGGACCCTCACCCGTTCCTCTACGGCGGCGACTGCGAGGTCTATACGGACGCGGCGGGCACGTATCACCTCATCCGCTACGGCGAGCGGACGGACAAGACCATCCGCCTCGACCGCCTGACCTCGCCGGATCTGCGGACCTGGACGCCGGCGGCCGAACCGTTCATCGAGACCGACTCGCGTTACTGCATCGAGATGTGCCCCAACCTTTTCAAGATGGGCGACTGGTACTACTTCATGGGCGGGATGAACTGGTGGCGCAGCCGCGGAGAGTTTGGCCCGTGGGAGGAGCACCACCCGCGGAGCTTGGACAACATGAGCGTGCCCAAGGTCGCCCGCTTCGGCGAGGGACGCTACATCTACGCCGGCTTCCTCGAAGATGGCGGCTGGGGCGGCAACCTGATCCTGCGCGAGCTGGTGCAGAACAGCGAGGGCATTCTCGGTGTGAAGTTCGTCCCCGAGTTGATCCCGCCCTGCAGCGACGACCTTCCTGCGCAGCTCGCGCTGACGCTCAAGGCCGCCGATCAGCGAGCCAAGGCTGTCATCCCCAACATCGCCGGCGATGTGCGCATCACGATGACGATCGTGCCGCAGCCGGGGGTCAAAAAGTTCGGCCTGCGCCTGCGCGGCGGGGCTCAAGCCGACGACGGCTGCGAGCTGGCCTTTGATCCCATCAACCGCACGGCTGTCTATTCGGCCATTGTCGACAGCGCCGGCACGAACTGGGGCACGCCGGGCATTCATGAAGTGGATGATCTCGACAAGCCCTTCGAGGTCGACATCATCTGCCGCAACGACATCATCGACGCGGAGCTGATGCGTTTTCGCACTGTCACCACGCGGTTCTGGAACCCCGCCGGTGATCGGGTGCAACTGTTCGCCGAAGGCGGCGAAGTGACCTTCCGCGACATCCGCATTCGGTCGCTGCATGAGCCTTAAGAATAGTTTCCTGGGTTTCTTCTCTTCGTGCTCTTTGCGATCTCTGTGGCAAAATCTCTGGAGCGCTCAAATGGAAAACCGCACCACGCGACGCGATGTCCTGAAAGGCGCCGCTGCTGCAGCCGGCGCTTACGCGCTGGCTTCGGCCGGCTGTTCACCGGCCGCCGAGATTCACGTGGGCACGCCCAAACCGCTGACGTCGTTTCCGCGAGAGAGTTCGACGCTGCGCGGACATCAGCGGTTGACGCCCGAGGCGCTCGAGGCGTGGCGCAGTCTGCAGTACGGGATGTTCATCCACTACGGCGGCACGACCTTCGCGATGAGCAAGTTGCCGTCACGGCCGGGGCCGCTGGGGTGGTACCGGCCCAGCAAGCTGGACGTCGGCTCCTGGGTCTCCGTCGCCCGCGACGCGGGGATGAAGTACGCGATCCTGACGGCCAAGCACTGCTCGAACTTCTGCCTCTGGCCGGGCAAGCTCAACCGCAATCACGTGCTCAACAGCCCGGTGCCGGTGGACGTGATGGGGCAGTTCGTCGCCGCCTGTCGCCGCTGCGGGCTGATGCCGGGATTCTACTACAGCGGCGAGTCGGCGGAGGACTTCGGCGACACGCCCTGCACGATCACCGACAAGGCCGCCCGTTATGAAGCGTACATGGACTATCTCTGCGGGCAGCTCACCGAGCTGATGACCTGGTACGGGCCCATCGGCGAGGTGTGGATCGACGGACCCAACAATTACACGCCGGCCGCGCGGCGGCGGGTGTACAACCTCGCCGCCAGGCTGCAGCCCCAAGCCGTCGTCGCCATGAACGCCGACTTCCAGACCGACGGCATGAAGACGATCGTCAAACCGTACACGTGGCCGACGGATATCGTCGTGATGGAGACGGCCCTGCCGCCGTTCTGGACGCTCGACCGCTTCATGCTCGGCCAGGACGTCACCGGCGAGGCCGGGGCGGCCAAGGAATATTTCCTGCCCTGCGAGATCGCCACGTGCATGGACGACAAGCCCGACCTGCTCTGGTTCGGCGGACCGCACGCGTACGTGCGCGATGCGCGGGAGCTGTTCGCCATGCGCCTGCTCTGCCACCAGCGGCGGGCGAATCTGGTCTTCAACGTCCCGCCCACCGACGAGGGGATCTTCCGGCAGGACTACATCGACGCACTGATGAAGGTGCAGAAGATGTGGGAGCGGTTCAACGCCTGAGCGGCCCGGGCACGTTTTCTCGCGCCGATAAGGTTGACATCGGCAGGCGGAACTCCTATACATATCCAATTCCTGGGCGGGCGGCGATGCCGCTGTGCCTGTGGGTGAACAAGAACCGGCACTTTAGGAGATACCGGCCGATGAACCAGGCAGAAGTTTTTGAAAAAGTGAAGGCGACGCTGGTCGATGCCTTGGGCGTCGAAGAAGACGAAGTCACGCCCGAGGCCACGCTGACCGAAGATCTCGGCGCCGAGTCCATCGACTTTCTCGACATCGTGTTCCGCATCGAGAAGGCCTTCAACATCACCATCCCGCGCGGCGAGCTGTTCCCCGACAACGTGCTCAACAATCCCGACTTCGTGCAGGACGGCAAGCTGACCACCAGCGGCCTTCAGCGCCTCAAAGAACGCATGCCCCACGCCGACTTCACCGACTTCGAGAAGGACCCGGACATCAATCGAATGTCGACGTTGTTTCGCGTACAGACCATTTGTAATTACGTGCTTACAAAGGTTTCCTGACTGATTCTTCCGCCGGGCGGTCGTGCCGCGCCGGAGCTGCACAATGGCTGACCGACGCGTCGTCATCACGGGGCTGGGGCCCGTCGCCCCTTCGGGCGTGGGCATTGAGGCGTTCTGGTCGGCCGCCCTGGCCGGGCGGCGGTGCGTCCGCCGCGTCGAGGACTTCGACCCGTCCAACTTCCCCACGCAGATCTGCGGCCCGCTGACCGATTTCTCCGCACGCGACTTCGTGCCCAAGGACTACCGCAAGGCCGTCAAGGTCATGGCCCGCGACATCCAGATCGCCGTCGCCTGCGCGGACCTGGCGATCCGCGACGCCGGCCTGAGCACGCCCTCGGCACCGGGTCCCGGCCACGTGCCCGACCCGCGCCGTTTCGGCTGCAATATCGGCTCGGGCCTGATGTGCGCCGACATGAACGAACTGGGCTCGGCGCTGGTCAGCAGCCTGTCCGACGGCCGCTTCGACTTCCGCGCCTGGGGCAGCGGCGCGATGGAAAACCTTGCCCCGCTGTGGCTGCTGAAATATCTTCCAAATATGCTAGCCTGCCATAGCACTATTCTTCATCAGTGCCGCGGGCCCAGCAATACCATCGCCTGCGGCGACGCTAGCGGCCACCTCGCCGTCGCCGAGGCCGCTAGCTGGATCCGCCGCGGCGCCGCCGACGTCGTCCTGGCGGGGGCGGCCGAGAGCAAGCTCAACCCCATGGGCCTGCTCCGCCAGACGCTCTTGGGCCGCACCTGCGTTTCTCGCAACGACGAGCCCGCCTCGGCGTGCTGCCCCTTCGACGCCTCGCATGCCGGAACCGCCATCGGCGAGGGCGGCGGGCTGATCATCCTCGAGGAGCTCAAGCACGCCCGCGCCCGCAAGGCCCGAATCTACGCCGAGGTCGTCGGCTGGGCAGCGGCGTCCGATCCGGCCGCCGTCGACCTGCGACGACCCACCTGCGGCAATGTGGCTGCGGCGCTGCGCCGCGCTTTGGCTAAAGCCTCCCTGGCCCCCGACCAGATCGACCTGGCCCTGCCGCACGGCACGGCCGTGCCCGCCGAGGACGACGCCGAGACCGCCGCCTGGTCCGTCGCGCTGACCGGCCGCGCCGCCCCGCTGGCCGCCTGCACCGCCACCGGAGCGATGGGCAGCCTCTTCGCCGGCGCCAGCGGAATCAGCACCATCGCCGCGGCGATGGCCCTGCACACGCAGACCATTCCCCCGACGGTCAACTTCACCGCCCCGGCCGCCCCGAGCTCGCTGACCTTCCAGCCCACCGCCGCCTGGACGCCCCTGCGCGCCGCCGCCTGCGCCTCGTTCACCGTCGGCGGACAATCCGCCGCCTGCGTCCTCAAGAGGTACCCCGCATGAAGCGACGCGTGGTCATCACGGGCATGGGCACGGTCAACCCGCTGGCCCACACCGTCGAGGAAACCTGGTCGGCCCTGCTGGGCGGGCAGAGCGGCTTTGGCCCGATTACAACTTTCGACGCCACCACCTTTCCCTCACGTTTTGCCGCGATGGTCAAAGACTATCATCTCGAAGACCACGTTCCCGACGCCGCCCGCCACGCCACCGCCGGGCGCCACACGCATTTCGCCATCGGCGCCGCCGTTCAGGCCTGGCAGGCCGCCGGCCTGGCCCAGCGCGACACGCTCGACCGCGAGGCGCTGGGTCTGTACCTGGGCAGCGGCGAGGGGCGACTGGACTTCGACAACTTCATGAGCTGCATTATCGACTCCTGGCGCGGCGGCGCGGTCGACACCGCCGCCTGGGCCAAGCTCGCCTTCCATCGCATGGAGCTCTACCGCGAGGTCGAGCAGGAAGCCAACATGGTCCTGGCGCACTTGGCCAACCGATTCGGCGTGGCCGGGCCGGCCTACAACGTGCTGACGGCCTGCGCCGCCAGCACGCAGGCTATTGGCGAAGCCGCCAGCCAGATCCGCGCCGCCGACATCGACGCGGCGATCACCGGCGGGGCCCACAGCATGGTCCACACGATGGCCATTACCGGCTTTACGCGACTGACCGCCCTGTCGCGCCGCAACGACGAGATGGAAACCGCCAGCCGCCCCTTCGACCTGACGCGCGACGGGTTCGTCATCGGCGAGGGCGCCACCATCATGATCCTGGAGGAATATCGCGCCGCCAAAAAGCGCGGCGCGCCGATGCTGGCCGAGATCGTCGGCTACGGCAGCAGCGCCGACGCCTACCGCATCACCGACCAGGACCCCGAGGGCGCCGGGGCCGCCGCGGCCATGACCGCCGCCCTGGCCGACGCCGGCCTCTCGCCAAAGCAGATCAATTACATCAATGCCCACGGCACGGGCACCAAGCAGAACGACATCGTCGAGACCCGCGCCGTCAAAGCCGCCTTCGGCCGCCACGCTCCGGCCATCCCCATCTCGTCGGTCAAGAGCCAGCTCGGCCACCTGATCGGCGCCGCCGGTGCCACCGAATTGATGACGTGCGTGTTAGCCCTGCGCGACGGCACCATCCCCCCCACCGCCCACCTGACCACCCCCGACCCCGACTGCGACCTGGACTACGTGCCCAACACGCCCAGAAAAGCGAAGCTCAAATACGTCATGAGCAACTCGATGGGATTCGGCGGGCAGAATAATTCGCTTATTATCGCGGCGGTTAAATAGGGTAGAGGGCGCACGTCATAGGGGATAGGGCGCGATCCTAGATCCTTGGTCCTAGATCCTGGGGGAACTGCAACACTCGGCGACGACGATTCGTTTTGTTAGCGGTCGATCTTCCTCGACGGGTTGTTTCCCCTGACGCGTAGAAACCCGCGAGGCAAGCGCTAACGAGAGACTGACCACGTCTTCCCGCTGACAAATTATTGCCTACTGACTACCGATTGCTGTTTTTCCACATGCGCCATCTTCAGACCCGACAGCATCGGATAATGCTTCGTATTGAGCGTCAGCAGGGCCGCTTTGTGCGCCATCGCCGTGGCGGCCACGATCGCATCGCCCAGGCCGATCCCGTGGCTCTTGCCAGAGTCTCTCTTGAGCAGCCCGGCCACGGCCCCATCCAGCCATCCAGTCGTCCACTCATCCATCCTCTGCGTAGCGGGCGGCCACGGCGTCAGTGGCGGGTTGGGTTTTTCTTCCCATTGGCTGGGTACGTGTGGTAGAATGTTCCTGTTCGGTCCGTCACACGTGATCACCGGCATGAACGACGTTCCCGCCATTAACTCCCGCCTGACGCTCCTGACTCCTTGGGCTTGGACTGCCAGCCCCTTTCGAACGGATCCCAGAAAGATAAAAAAGGATCCACGCGCCCTTAGCAGGAGAAACCTCAATGGGCAAAAAGTTGTATGTCGGAAACCTCGGGTACGATGTGACGGATGACGAACTGTCGGCTCTGCTGGCACAGCACGGCACTGTCGAAAGCGCCGTCATCATCATGGACAAAGCCACCGGCCGCAGCAAAGGCTTCGGCTTTGTCGAGATGGGCTCGGACAGCGAAGCCCAGGCCGCCATTGCCGCCCTCAACGGCAAGACCCACGGCGAGCGAGCCCTGACGGTCAACGAAGCCAAGCCCCGCCCCGAACGTTCGGGCGGTTACGGCGGTGGCGGCGGACGCCGGTACTAATACCCGCTGTTGTCCGGATCTCAAGCAGGCGGGCCGGTCTTCGGGCCGGCCCCGCCTGCGACATTTTGCCGCCGGGCCCGATCGGGCGAAAGACTTCCATGGGCGCCACAGGATATAAGAACAAACACGTAAAAGCCCCCGTCGACACCACCGACGCCAAGACCCGCACCTGTCTGCGCTGCGACAAGACCTTCGAGTCTACCAGCCGCGCCAACCGCATCTGCCCCCGCTGCCGCGGCCTCAAGGGGCGAAGCTAGCTCTTTCAATCTTCAATTTTCAATCTGTAATCTGCAGTCTTGAGCAAAGCGATCTGGGCATGTGCGCGTGGGGCTGTCATTACCAAATTGGAAATTGGAAATTGGAAATTGGAAATTTTTCGTAGAATACCCGGCTCATGGCCAAGCCGCGCAACAAAGTGCTCGATTACTTGCAGTACGTGGGGCTGCGGCTTTTTGCCATGGGGGTGCACATGTTCTCGTGGCGGGCGAATTACGCCACGGCGCGGCTGATCGGGAACATCCTGTACCGCCTGGACAAGCGGCATCGCAATCGGGCGCTGCAGCACTTGCGGCTGAGCTTTCCGGACTGGCCGCAGGAACGCTACGAGCAGGTCGCCCGGGCGTCGGTGCGGAGCTTGGTGTACCTCGGCATGGAGGTGCTGCTGACGACGCGGCTGATCAAGCCCACGTCGTGGCGGCGGTACGTCAAGCTGCTGCAGGACCCCGAGCAAATCCGCATGCTGACCGAGCACCGCACGCCGATCATTCTGATCACCGGCCACCTGGGCAACTGGGAAGTGCTGGGGTACACGCTGGCGACGCTGGGCTTCGACTGCTACGCCGTGGCCCGCTCGCTGGACAACCCCTACGCCAACGAGTACATCCTGGGCTACCGCGAGAAGACAGGGCTGCGAATCCTGGACAAGAAAGGCGCCACCGAGCAGGTCGACGGCATCCTGGCCGCCGGCGGCGTGGTGGGGTTCATCGCCGACCAGGACGCCGGACGCAAGGGCATGTTCGTCGACTTCTTCGGCCGCAAGGCCAGCACGTACAAATCCATCGCCCTGCTGGCGATCAATCACAAGGCCACGCTGATCGTCGGGTACGGCCACCGTCTCAACGAGGAGTTCTCGTTCGACTTCGGCATCTCGTGCGTGATCACGCCCGACCAGTGGGCCGATCAGGACGACCCGGTGCGATGGATCACGCAGGCGTACACCAGCGGCCTCGAGGAAGCCATCCGCCGCTGTCCCGAGCAATACCTCTGGGTGCACCGCCGCTGGAAGCACCGCCCCAAAGGGGAAGAACCCGGCCCCGACGGCATCGCGTGAAGAACTCATAGGTCCTATCGGTCCTATGAGTCCCATAGGACCGATAAGACCTATAGGACTTATTTTTCCACACCCGCCGCCAGCAGCAGCGTGCCGATGGCGGCATCGACGCGCAGGAGCCTGGCCTGCTGATACTCGGGGCTGTCATAGAAGCTTTGCACGCGCTGCATCGAGTCGAACTCGATCACGACGAGGCGGCGCGTCTCGGGCGGGCCTTCGGCCGTGCGCACCTCGCCGCCGCGGACCAGGAACCGTCCTCCGAACTTCTTGATGATGCCCGGCGTGACGGCGGTGTAGCGGGCGTACCGCTGCGGATCAGTCACGTCGACGAAAGCAATCAGGTAAGCGGCCATGGCGGCTCCTTCTTGACGCATACGGGAAAACATTCGGCAAGGCCTCTCGCGGCGGCTATTATACAGTCGGGGAGGGCGGGAGCCGCATCATGGGTATTGAGTTGACCGCCAATGACGTCATCCGGCTGGCCGAGCAGATCGAGAAGGCCGCGTGCGATTTTTACGCACGTGCGGCCAAGGCCGTCGACGACCGCCGAACGCGGCAACTGCTGGCGGAACTGGCCGCCCTCGAACAGGTGCACGAGAACATCTTCTTGGGCCTGCGGCATGACAAGGACATCAGGTCCGCCGTTGCCGGGCCGGTCTCGGCCGAGGTCGGGATGCTGGCGCGGGGCCTGGAACAGACGCTGGGCGACGTGGCGGCCTCGCCAAGCAGCACCGAAATGCTCCGCCGCGCCCTGGTGTTTGAAAAGGACAGCGTGAAGTTCTTCCAGGGGATGCGCAAGATGCTTCCCGGCGGCACGGCGCAGAAACGCGTCGACGCAGTGATTGAAGAGGAAGTTTCACACGTCCTGATGATCGCCAGCGCCCTGAACTGGCATGGGGCGGCCGATGCCTGAAACAGCAGCCTGTAGCCCGTAGTCGGGCTGAGCGGTACCCGCGGCGATCTCGCTAGCATTGCGCCTGTGGCGTTTCGGTCGCGGGTGGGAGCGTCGGGGTAATTCTTCTGGCGCGGTCGGCGAAGAGCAGGAACAGCGCCGGGCCGAACGACAGCAGCGCCACGGCCAGGCCGCACGTGATGCCCCAGAACGTGCCGATCGGCGCGCAGCAATCGTGGCGGCAACGGACGACGATGTGCGTCGGCACAGCCACCAGCAATTCCAGGATGCTCCCGGCCAGCAGCCATCTGGCCATGCGATTCACAGCCGCCACCGGTTCGCGGTCGCGCGCCTTGATGTAGAAGATGTAGCTCCAGAACGCCCATCCGGCCACCAGCAGCGCCAGAGCTGCCCCGATGAAAAACAGGGCTTCATCGTGCTCGCCGAAGATGGCCAGGCCGACGGCAAAGACGCCCGAGCCCAGCAACAGCGCCGCCAGGAGGGCTACGGTGATCGCCGGCACGATAAGCCGCCGCCGCGGGACAGGCCGCCCGCCGGTCGCTCGCACCGGAACCAGCAGCAGAAGCAACTGGCAGCCGCCAAAGAGCAGCACGTAGATCCCCACGACGACCCACGGCCCCGGTTCCCTGGCGAAGAGCCGGGCGACCTCGTCCAGCCGCACGCCCCAGGACAGCATGAGCACGGGAAGAACCAGCGCCAGCATTACCAGCGCGTAGAGCCCCACAACCAGAGCGGCCCATCGTTTCATATCGCACCCGTCAGAAGCAGTATCCCGTAGCCCGACCTGACGCCAGTGTATCTTTTCTACCGGCTACCGGCTACTGGCTACTGTTTTCCCGAATTACCTCGACCATGTGGCCGTAGTCCCAGACGTTCACGTCGAGGCGGTGCCACTCGTGCATGGCGCGGTCGAAGGTCCACTTGTCTTTGTGGATGCGGTAGTGGGCCATCAGCGCGCCGGCCCGCAGCGTGCCGTCGAAGTCGTGCACGTAGATCGGCTTGGGGCTTTTGTCGACGGCCGTCAGGAACGCCGCCAGGTTCTCGGCCGACATGTCGCCGGCGCCGAAGGGGATCTCGACCAGCGTCATGCCCCCGGCCGACGCCAGCTCGCGCTCGCGGTCGCTGGGCGTGACGGAGATGATCGTCTTGACGCCCAGGTCCTTGATCGAGGCGATGCCCTGCTCGTTGAGGATGTCGCCGCCGCGATAGATCTTGTCGGTGTACTGGACGACGTAGAAGCGGATTCCGTCGCGATAGCCGGTGACCTTGTACGCGTCGCCCTCGGGCCATGGCCCCGCGGCCACGCCGCCCCAGTACCCGCGCTGCGGCGCGCCCGAGCCCATGTCGGAGGCGTCGTTGGGCTGCGGCGGCAGCGGCGCGGGGATGTTCCCGCCCGTCATCGGCTGCAGGATCGGGCACTGATACGCCGTGTGGCACCCGCCAGCCAGCATCGCCGCGACGCCCGCAACCACCAGCGTGATCCACATCATTCGCGCGTTCATATCGTGCTCCTTCAGAGTCCACGCATTATACCCATTTCCAATTTCCAATTTGGAATTTCCAATTGTCTTAGGGCGGGACAGAGAGGAAGAATTGTTTTATCTGTCTATGACCTCAACGTCCTCAGCGACCTCAGCGGCTAATTGAATATTCTCTTCGTAATCGTCGTGCCCTTGATGGCAAAGCTGTTGTCTTGCCCGCCTCTCTGCACCCTCTGAGCCTCTGTGGCCATTCCCCGTCCCCGGCCCAACGCTACTTCCATGCCGCGCGGGCGGCGGGGAGGAGGTTTTCGAGGTCGTCGAATCGCTGCGTCCAGGTCGTGTACATCACGCCGCAGAGGCCCTTGACGCCCGCGGCCTCGCTGAGCCACAGCGGGATTTGATCGCGCTCGGACTGGCTGTCGTAGCAGACCGACAGCATCTGCCGGTTGCCCAGTTGCGAGAAATGCCCCAGTGAGTCGCTGCGGCCCTCTTTCTGGCTGTACCAGTTCATCACGATCACGTCCTTGGGCAGGCCGCGCCACGACTGGCGCCACGGGCCGGCGCCCTTGACGAGATAGTACCTCCCGCTCGTGCGGGCGTTGTGCGTGGGGTCGAACATGTCCGACCAGACGAACATCGGCTTGCCCGGGTCCCGCTTGCGGATGATGCCGGCGCACGAGCGGATGTTCTCGGCCAGCACGTCGCCGCTGGTGAGCTTACGGGTCTCGAAGGCCGGCTCCCAGCCCTGCACGCGGATCTCGTCGTGCTGCATGAAGTACCCGTCCGGGGCCATCAGGTCGCGCACGCGCGCCACGTGTGCGTCGAGCAGCTCCATCACCTTGGGCTCGGACATGTCGGCCGTCACCTGCCACGTCCCGATGATCGCCGTGTGATAGTAGCTCATCGCCACGCGGTCGCCCTCGCGCAGGCGCGAGCCGGCGGGGACGGCCGGCACTGGCGGGCGGTGCCAGATCGAGTACGACCCGGCGTAGGGTGACATGCCCAGCAGCGCGTCGGCGGCGCCGGTGAAGTCGCGCCCCTCGACGTAGCGCATCTTGCCGTCGCGGCTGGTCACGCTCAGCGGCGCGCCGCCGCGTCGCACGACGTTGACCAGGCCGGCGCTTGCCAGGCGCACGTCGTCGAACCAGATCGTCCCGCCCTTGGCGCTGTACGGGCAGCCCACGCCGAGGGTCACCTGGTCGTATTCCAGCGTGTTGAAGGTGATGTGGATCACCTTCCAGTCCTGCGTCGGCTGGATATCCGGCCGATAGTAGCACAGCCGCGTGCCGTCGCGGACGGCCGTGACGCTGATGCGAGCGTAATCGGTCGCCGTGAAGTTCTGGGTCTTGACCAGGGCCGAAACATGGTAGTACGAAAACGGCCGCACCTTCAGCGTCTGCACCATCTGCGCCTCGCCCGAGGGCGAGTGCCGATCCACATCCGCCACGCGCAGCGACGCCTTGCCCTCGCACGCTACGGCGGTGTCGATCGCGCAGGCGGCCGTGCCACGGGGCAATCGCTGCCAGCCCTCCGCGCCATCGCGGGCAACGGTCTCGAAACCGCCGTTGACGAGCCTGACGTCGTCGTCGCTCATCAGGTTGCCCCCGCGCACGACGTACGGCGCGTCCTTGACCGGAAGGGCGGCCGCCAGGTTCGGGTCCAGCCCCAGCAGCGTGCTGCTGTTGCCCATCGGGATGACCGAAACGAAGCAGCCCATGGCGTTGGTGCGGCATGCCGCCCGCACGCGGCGGGCGCTGGCCACGTAGGCGGGCGTGACCTTGTCCAGCCGCGTGAACGACGAGTCGCTCAGGGCGATCCCGTTGAAGCCCGCCTTGGCCGCTCGCTCGATCAGGGCGATAGCCTTGGCGACGCTGTCGTCCCTGGTCATGTCGACGCCCACGCGCACCCAGCGATACTGCAGTCGATGCGCCGGCCCCGCCGGGGCGGGTCTGACCGCCTGCGCCGTCGCAAGCGAAACCACCCCGCCCAGAATCGACACTATCGCAACCGCAGTGAAATGGTATCTCATGGCAACATTATCGCTCTGTGCCTCATGTGCAACAACTGCCAAGCCGCAAGCGGCCCATCGTTCCGCGCATGCAGTCTCTGACGCGACAGATCGTCAGACGCTCTGGATCAGCACCAGGAACTCGATGTTGCCGCCCTTGCCTTCGAGGGGGGACAGGGCGCGAGAGGCGACGGGGTATCCGGCCTCGGCGAGGCGGCGGCAGACTTCGTCGGCGACGGACGCGGACGCCTCGGCAGTCAGCGCCTCGGCGGGCTTGAGCCCGGCGAGCTTGGCCTGCTCGTAGTGCGGCTTGAGCAGCGCGACGATGCGCCCGCCGGGGGCGAGCCATTTGGCCGCGGCCGGCACCGACAGCGCCAGCGGCGTCCAGGCCATGTCGATGACGACCAGATCGACCGCGGCCGCGGCCGGACAGTGCAGGGCGTTGGTGCGTTCCATCACGACCACATGAGGGTTCTTGCGAAGCGTCCAGGCCAGGTCGCCATAGCCGGTGTCGATGGCGAAGACTTTGGCGGCCCCGCGCTGGAGCAGGCAGTCGGTGAAGCCGCCCACGTTGGCGCCGAAGTCGGCACAGGTCATCCCCCGCACGTCGAGGGCGAAGGCCTCGAGCGCCGCGGCCAGCTTCTCGCCCCCGCGGCTGACGTACGGACTTTTCTTCACGCTCTCACCTTGGCGTCAGTGTGACGGATTCGAGATTCATCAGCCACGTGCCTGTCATCGTTTGGGGCCTGATCGACAGCGTACAGCTTGCGGGCTTGTCGAAGGCGACGCTGCCGAGCTTGATGCTCTTCATCTCGAAGCCGTAGCCTTGCGATTCGACTTTGGCCTCGATGGCGTGCGTTCCAACCGTCACGACAAACTCGCTGCCGACGGAGTCTTTCGGGGCGTCGTAAGAGAGCTCGATGTCGTACGTGCCGGGCTCATCGACGCGGATCTCCCAGCTCAGCGAATCTTCCGCCCGCCAGTTGGACACGCAGCTCAGGCGCTTGCCGGCGAACTGCCCCGGCAGGGCCGCCCACATGTCGGCGCCGGCCTGCCAGTCGGGCGCCATCGCCACGCAGGCGTCCCAGACGCACTCGACGTGCGAGGCATAGGGTCCGTGAAGCTTGGCCTCGTACGCGGCCAGGACGGTCTTGTCCTTGTTGCCCAGCACGACGCGCGGGTCGATGTCCGGCGCACCGGCCAACTCGAGCACGACGACGGTGTCGATGTCGTCCAGCAGCCGCGCGGGCAGTTTTTCCGCGGGCACGTACACGCTGAGGTCGCCTTGCGCGCTGCGAGTGCACTTGAGGGGCTTCTTTGTCTTGTCAGACAGCAGGTACGCCTTGCGGATCTTGTTGCGCACGCCGGCCAGCGTCAGCGTGTCGTCGAGGGGCCAATCGAAGATGTGCAGGAACAGGCGGCAGCCCTTGGTGGTCACGCGGCCCCAGCGGTAGACGTACTGTCGCGGCAGCGGCGAGGCGCCGGCGCCGTGGATGCTCTCGCTGTGCGGGCCCATCCATTTGGCAAGGTCTTGCAGCCGCCGCACCGACGGACCGGGGAACGTGCCCTCGGGCGTCGGGCCGATGTTGAGCAGGTAATTGCCGCCCTTGGAGACGATGTCCACCAGCGTGCGGACGATCTCCTTGGGGCTCTTGTACGCGTTGTCGTTGGCAGCGTAGTTCCAGTTGTTGTTCATCGTCGCCGGCGTTTCCCACGGCTGATTGTAGCCGGCCGTCGGGTTGTCGTTGTCCATCGCCGAGACGTAGTCGTACAGCCCGTGTCCGATGCGGCTGTTGATCAGCGTGTTGGGCTGAATGGACCGCACCAGGTCCACCAGCTCCTGGCTCTGCTGCTTGGTGATCTTGACGGGCACGTCAAACCAGATCAGGCCGATGGGCCCGTACTGCGTCAGCAGCTCGCGGAGCTGCGGCTTGACCTTGCGGTCGAGGAACCGCTGGAGAACCTTGGCGTCCTGATCGGGATAGTCGACGCTGTTGCCCACCGCGTCGGGGTCTTCCAGGTCCAGCACCTGGCAGTAGTAGAAGCACATCGTCAGGCCGTGCTTTTTGCACGCGCGGGAGAGCTCGGCCATCGGGTCGCGCTTGAACGGCGTGCCGGCGACGATGTTGTGCGAGTTGGCCTTGGAGTTGAACATGGCGAAGCCTTCGACGTGCTTGGAGATGAAGACGACGTACTTCATCCCGGCGGCCTTGGCCATGCGGACCCACTTGTCGGCGTCGAACTCGACGGGGTTGAACGTCCTGGCGATTTCGCGGTAGGTTTTGATCGAGGTCTTGTTCTCGATCTCGGTGACGTGCGTGTTGCCGGTGAGCTCGGCCCCGAGCTTGGCCATCAGCCCCCAGTGGATGAACAAGCCGAACTTGGCGTCGTTGAACCAGTCGAATCGCGACGCCGCCGCTACCGCCGATTTCGATCCGCGCTGCGCGGCGCGAATAGTGGAACGCCTGGAGGATTGCTTTGCCATGGACGATGCTCCTGAAGAAGTTCGCTCCGCCACCGGCCGGTGACTATACCGCGCCGCCAAGCAATGGCAAGGAATCCACATCGCCCCGGAGACGGGGACGGGGAGAGCGGGATTACGGGATTGCGAGGATTAGAAACGCAGCTCCCCGAAGGACGTTTTGCGATATGATGCGGGCACGTCTTTAAGGAGTTTCCGGCGTGGATGAATTGCGGATCGGCGTAATCGGCGCGGGCGGGCGCGGGGGCTTGGCGGGGCATGCGCATAGGCCCGACGAAGGCTCCCGCGTCGTGGCGGCATGCGACATTCGGCCGGAGATGGAACCGCACGTCAAGAAATACTATGGGGCAGACTGCTTCTTCTGCCGCGACTATCGCGATCTGCTGGCGCGGCCGGACGTGCACGCCGTGTTCGTCACCACGCCGGACAATTTTCACGAAGAGCACGCCACGGCCGCCCTCGAGGCCGGCAAGGCGGTCTACTGCGAAAAGCCGCTGGCGATCACCATCGCCGGGGCCGACCGCATCTTGAAAACCGCGCGCGACCGCAAGGGCAAGCTCTATGTCGGGCACAACATGCGGCACTTCCCGGCCATCATTAAGATGAAGGAGCTGATCGACGCCGGCGCGATCGGGCAGGTCAAGGCCGCCTGGTGCCGCCACTTCGTCTCCTACGGCGGCGACGCGTACTACAAGGACTGGCACAGCGACCGCCGCAACAGCACCGGCCTGCTGCTGCAGAAGGGCGCGCACGACATCGACGTGCTGCACTGGCTGTGCGGAGGCTACACGCGGCGCGTGACGGCCATGGGCAAGCTGGCGGTGTACGGGCAGATCACGGACCGCCATGAGGGCGGCTACGGGCACCTTCGGTGGGACCAGGCGTTCTGGCCGCCGCTGTCGCAGACGCAGCTCTCGCCGATCATCGACGTCGAGGACGTCTCCATGATGCTGATGGAGTTGGACAACGGCGTGCTGGCCAGCTACCAGCAGTGCCACTTTACGCCCGACGCGTGGCGCGACTACACGATTATCGGCACGCTGGGGCGCATCGAGAACTACAACGACTGCGGCGCGTGCGACATCCACCTGTGGAACCGCCGGGCTGACGGCTATCGCCCCCGCGGCGACGAAGTCTTCCACGTCGAGGGCGAAATGGGCGGCCACGGCGGGGCCGACGAACGCATCGTAGCCGAGTTCGTCCGCTGGGTGCGCCAGGGCGGCACCATCGCCACCAGCCCGGTGGCCGCCCGCTACAGCATCGCCGCCGGGTGCATGGCCACAAAGTCCCTCCGTACCGGCAGCCAGCCCCAGGACGTCCCGCCCCTGCCGACGGAGTTGGAGCAGTGGTTCGCGCAGCCGAGCTGAGTAATGGTTAGCTGGTTGACTGGTTGACTGGTTGACTGGTTGACCGGTTGACCGGTTGACTGGTTGACCGGTTGACTGGTTGACCGGTTAACTCGTTAACTGGTCAATCTGCTAATTAGATTCCCAATCAACCAGTCAACAACGCGTTGCTCGTTTCGCCCCCGGAGTAAATGAGGTATCCTCAAAGGCATGCTCGCTGATGGGATGGTCCATTTCGATTCGCCGTGGGCGCTGGTGGCGCTGGCGGTGGCTCTGATTCCACTGGCAGCCTCCCTGCGCTCCTGGTGGCGCGGGGGCAACGTACGATGGCTTAGCGCGGCGATGCAGACGCTGGCGGTGGCGGCAGTGGCCGCGGCGCTGGCGGGGCCACGGGTGGCGGCGCGGTCGCAGATGGCGGGCTGGCTCGTGATGACCGACGCTTCGGCCTCGGTGCGCGGCCAGGGCGAGACGGCGATTTCGTGGGACCGCTCGCTGGCTCGCTGCGATTACACCTTCGCCGCCGGCGCGTATGCAGGCGCCCAGCTGCCCACCTCGCAGGACACCATGAGCACGCGCGCCTCGGCGGCCCTGGCCGTGGCGGCAGCACAGGTGCGGCAGGGACAGGCCGGCGGCGTGGTGATTCGCACCGACGGGCGATTCGACGCAGGCGATCCTTGGCCCGGTGCCGCCAGCTCCCTGGCGGCCGCGGGGGCTCACGTGCTGATCGTGCCGATGGACTCCCCCCCCGCCGACGCGCGAGTGGCCGGCGCGACGGCCGCAGCCGACGCCGGCGGCGCGGTGGACCTGAGCGTCTCGATAGCTTCCAACGCGCCCCAGCGACGGCGGCTGGAGGTGCTGCGGCGCAGCGGCGGCCGCCAGAGCGTCCTGCTCGACCGTCAGCTCGATCTGCTGATGGACGATCGGACCACGCTCCACGTGTCCGATCAAGCCGGCGGTGGCGGCGCGGTGGAATACATCGCGCGGCTGACTCCGCCCGACGCCATCGGCGAGAACGACCAGGCCGAGGCGATCGTCCTGCCGCAGAAGCGGATCGTCGCCGTGGTGGCGGCCGAGCCCGCGCCGCTGGCACAGTTTGTCGGAGCAATCCAGGGCGCAGAGCTTGCGGCTGTGAGTGCGGCAAGTGTGCCCGCGCGGGCTGAGGGCCTGCTGAGCTACTCAGCGATGGTGATCGCCGACGACAGCGGCCTCCTGTTGACCCAGTCGCAGCGGGCCGCCGTGGCGCGGTACGTCCGCGGCGGCGGGGGATTGGTGCTGATCGGCAGCGGCCCGCGGCGCGGGCCGGACGACTTGGCCGATCCGCTCAACGCCGCTTTGCCGCTGATCGCCAACGCGTTCCAGCGAAAACCGCTCGATCTGCGGATCGTGCTCGACGCCTCGGGCTCGATGAACCTGGCCACCAGCGCCCCCGGCGGCGGGCGGCAGCTCAAATTCGACCAGGCGGCCCAGGCTGTCGTCAGCCTCGACCGCTACCTCACGCCCGCCGACGCGCTGGAGATCATCGCCTTCTCCGACGAGCCCCGCCGCATCTACGCCAGCGGCGCCGGCGCCATCGACTTCGCAGCCGTCCGCGACGCCCTGCAGCAGGTGCGCCCCAACGGGCCCACAAGGCTCGCCCCTGCGCTGACCCTGGCGGCCGAGGCGCCCGCGGGCGACCGCGCGGCGCTGGTCGTGCTCGTCAGCGACCTGGACACGCAGCCGCTGGACGTGCCGATGCTGGCCGAGGCGTTTCGCCGCAACAAGCTCGACCTGGCAGTGGTCGCCATCGCCTCCGGCGAGGCGGCCAACCAGCGATATCCCGTCGAGGACCTCGCCGCCGCGCTGAAGGCCCCGCTCGTGCGCCGTGGCGACCTCAAGGGCCTGGCCGAACTCTTCGCCCGCTTCCTCTCCGATGCGCGGGGCGAGGCCGTCCGCCGCGGGCAGTTCACCGCCCGCTTCGCCGCCGACGCACTGGGCCTGCCGGCCGCGACGGTCCGGCTCGATGCGTATGTGCTGTCGGCCTCGGCTGCAGACGCCGACGTGCTGGCCCGCGTCGGCAGCGACCCGATCGTCGCCCGCCGTAGCGTCGGCCTGGGGCGCAGCGTCGGCATCGCCGTGCCGCCGCAGGCGATGAGCGGTCCGTGGTGGACATGGGCCAAGGCCTCCGCCGTAGTGCCCGCGGCCGCGCGGTGGGTGATGCGTCCCGAAAGCGATTCGCGCTTCAGCGGCACGATCCGCGTCGTTCCTGACCGCGTGCATCTGTCGATTGACGCCCGCGGCCAGGACGGGCCGATGAACATGCTCAAACTGACGGCTGTGGCCCAACCGCTGAATGCAACCGCCGCGGCGCGCGTCGAGCTTCTGCAGACGGCCCCGGGGCATTACGAGGCCGCTCTGCCGGCGACGGGGCAGGGGAGCCTCCAGGTGCACGACGACTCGGGGGCCGTGCGATGGCAGAAGGCCTTGGCGCCGCAGTATCCGCCAGAGTTGTCGGCCATCGGCGCCGACCGGGCCGTCCTTCAGCGCCTGGCAGAGTTGACCGGAGGGCAGATCGTCGACGCCAGGTTCGTCGACCGCCATGCCCGCGCCATCGCCACCGCGAGCCTGTCGCCGCTGTGGCCTTGGCTGCTGGGCCTGGCCCTGGCGCTGACGCTGATCGACTGGATTGCCGTGCGGCGGTAAGAAAGTTGTGTGGCATGGCCGTCACTGCCGTGCATCCCACGGGCGTCCCGCCCGTGGTCCGAGGGTCGGGGAGCACGGGCGGGGCCCTGTGCTACTGATTTTCCCTCTTCGCAACGCGGCGGGATATCGTATAATACCTGGGAGGTTGTGATTGACTTGTTGGACCCCTGACTATACCCACTGAGGCCTCGGGGCGGGCCTGGGCGGTTATGGTCAGCGGTCTGGAGCTAGGACATTCGTGGACCAACACGCTCTGGACAAATGCCAGGAACTCATCGGGTATCGGTTTAACGATCCGTCGATTCTCTCGCTGGCACTGACGCACGCGTCGGTGGCCCCCACGCGCGTTGAAAGCAACGAGCGGCTGGAGTTTCTGGGCGACTCTATTCTCGGGCTGGTCGTCTGCCACGAGCTCTACAATGACCCCGGCAACATGCATGAGGGGGACATGACCAAGATCAAGTCCTCTGTCGTCTCGCGAAAGACCTGTGCCGAAATGGCCCAACAGATCGGACTGTGCGAGGCGCTCGTCCTGGGCAAGGGCATGGGCGGCAGCCAGCCGCTGCCTGAGTCGGTCGCCGCGGCGGTCTTCGAAGCAGTCGTCGGGGCCGTCTTCCTCGACGGTGGGCTGCCGGCCGCCCGGCAGTTCCTCATGGGCCCGTTGGGTCCGCACATCCGCCAGTCCAAGGCCAGCGAGCATCAGTTCAACTACAAGTCCATCCTCCAGCAGTTCCTGCAGAAGAACTTCAACCAGCGCCCGTCGTACCAGTTGCTCGACGAGAAAGGCCCCGACCACCGCAAGTGCTTTGAGGTGGCTGTCAGCGTCAACGGCAGGCAGTTCAAAGCCGCCTGGGGCATCTGCAAGAAAGACGCCGAACAGGCCGCCGCCCTGGCGGCCCTGATCGAACTGCACGTGCTCGAAGCGCACGAGCAGAAATAGCGCGTGCATCCCGGTCACCGGGTCGTTTTCATCCGCTCGCATCCCTGCTATGATAATTCACCTATGACCACCAACGAGAATGCCGCGCCGCTGGACTTCATCCGTCAGATCGTCACCGAAGACCTCCGCACCGACAAATGGGGCGGGCGCGTCGTCACGCGATTTCCCCCCGAGCCCAATGGATACCTGCACATCGGACACGCCAAGAGCATCTGCCTGAACTTCGGCGTCGCGGCCGAGTTCGGCGGGCGCTGCCACCTGCGCTTCGACGACACCAACCCGGTCAAGGAAGAGCAGGAGTACATCGACTCGATCCTCGCCGACGTCAAGTGGCTCGGCTGGGACTGGGGAACGCACCTGTACTACGCCAGCGATTATTTCGAGCAGATGTTCGGCTTCGCCGTACAACTGGTCAAGAAGGGCAAGGCCTACGTCGACGACCAGACGGCCGACCAGATCCGCGAGACGCGCGGCACGCTGACCCAGCCGGGCAAGAACAGTCCGTTCCGCGGCCGCAGCGCCGAGGAGAACCTCGACCTTTTCACGCGCATGCGAGCCGGCGAGTTCGCCGACGGCCTGCGCGTGCTGCGGGCGAAGATCGACATGGCCAGCCCCAACCTGAACCTGCGCGACCCGGTGATGTACCGCATCCTGCACGCCAGCCATCCCCACGCCGGCGACAAGTGGTGCATCTATCCGATGTACGACTGGGCGCACGGGATCGAAGACTCCATCGAGCGCATCACGCACTCGATCTGCACGCTGGAGTTCGAGAACCACCGCCCGCTGTACGACTGGTTCCTGGACGAGCTGGGCGTGTACCATCCCCATCAGATCGAGTTCGCCCGGCTGAACCTGACGTATACCGTCATGTCCAAGCGCCTGCTGCTGCGCCTGGTGAAGGAAGGGCACGTCGGCGGCTGGGACGACCCGCGCATGCCCACCATCAGCGGCATGCGGCGGCGCGGATATTCCGCCGCGGCCATCCGCCATTTCGCCAAGGTCATCGGCGTGGCCAAGTACAACACGACCGTCGATTTCGCCCTGCTGGAGCACTGCCTGCGCGAAGACCTCAACAGGACCTCCCCGCGCGTGATGGCCGTTCTGCACCCGGTCAAGGTCATCATCGACAATTATCCCGCCGACCAGAGCGAAGAGCTCGACGCGGTGAATAATCCCGAAGACGCCGCCGCCGGATCGCGGAAGGTGCCCTTCGGCCGCGAACTGTACATCGAGGCCGACGACTTCATGGAAGTGCCCCCGCACAAGTTCCATCGCCTCTCGCCCGGCCGAGAGGTGCGCCTGCGCTACGCGTACTTCGTCACCTGCACCAGCGTCGAAAAAGACGCCGCCGGCAACATCATCGCCGTGCACTGCACGTACGACCCCGCCACACGCGGCGGCGACAGCCCCGATGGCCGCAAGGTCAAGGGAACCATCCACTGGGTTTCCGCCGCCCACGCCGTTAAGGCCCAGGTGCGCCTGTACGATCACCTCTTCAGCAAAGCCGACCCCGCCGACGTGCCGGACGGCCATGACTTCACTGAGAACATGAGCCCCAACTCGCTGACAGTGCTGCAGGAGTGTTTCGTCGAGCCATCGCTGACTGCGGCCAAGCCGCTGGAGCGGTTCCAGTTCGAGCGGTTGGGCTACTTCTGCATCGACGCCGACAGCCGCAGCGACACGCTGGTCTTCAACCGCACCGTGACGCTCAAGGACACCTGGAGCAAGATCCAGCAGAAGGAAGGCGCCTGAGATGGAACTGATGCCCCTGACTGCCGAGAGCAAAGCGGAATGGTTCTGCAACATCGCCGGCAACCAGAGCGGGCCGGTGACGCTGGAGGCTCTCAAGGCCATGGTCTCGCAGGGACAGTTGGACGCCTCGCATTTCGTCTGGCGGCCGGGAATGGAGCAGTGGGCCTACGCCGGCACCGTCGCCGAACTGTTCCCAGAAGGCAGCCCGCCGCCGCTGCCGTATCCGGCCGTCAGGTGCGGGCCTCCCGTCGGGATCTGGCGCAAGGGCAAGACCCTCATCCTCCACCGCAATGCCAGTCTGCCGCAACGCTGCATGAAGACCAACAGCCCCGAGGCCGTCATGGTCGGGCGGAACTTCGTCTGGTACAACCGCTGGCTGCTGTTTACGCTCCTGGCCGGGCTGCTGGTCGGTGCCATCGTCCTGGCGATCATGCAGAAGAAGGCTTCGCTGGCCATCGGGCTGACCCGGAAGTATGTTCTGCGCCGGCGGCT
Source organism: Phycisphaerae bacterium (assembly GCA_039683615.1). Classification (GTDB taxonomy): domain Bacteria; phylum Planctomycetota; class Phycisphaerae; order SM23-33; family SM23-33; genus JAJFUU01. The sequence continues at coordinate 191,282 of JBDKRA010000017.1, read as the reverse complement.
GGCCATCGCCGTGGGCTGGCTGAGCCTCGTGCCGCTGATCGGTGGCATCGTCGTCGCGGCGATCGAGGAAAACCCCCTGTACGCCCTGGCCGGGCTGATCGCATTCCTGATCTGCGTCATCTATGCGGCCGCGGCCTCGCCGATCATCAGGCCGGTCCGGATCGATGACTACTATGTGCATCTCAACGGCTGCTGCGAGGAATATCTGGCGACCTTTCCGCAGGCCCCTGCCGGCATGTGCATGTGACCGACGGACCCGCGTGCCGGACGCTTTTTGGATTTTTCGCTAATTTACCACCGTTATTCAATACATCGCCCCGCCGGACCGATGGAGATAGAGGCGTGGCCCCATGTCTTTGAGGCGTGGGTTGCAGTGCCCTTGGAGCGAAATCGGTGAGACCCAGCGGAGATCAGATGCTTGTCCTCGACGCCATCATTGTGCGCGACGGCAGCGAAGGATGCCTGGCGCGGTGCCCCTCGATGCGGTTGTGCAAGGGCAGCGGAGCGACGACCGAGCAAGCTCTCCACAGCCTCAAACAGTCCATCCTGAAAGTGTTGGCCGGAACCTTCAGCATGGACGAATCGACCATCTCCTTCCGCGTCATCGAAAACCATTCCCACAAAGCGTGATTCGATTTCGGATTGCGGATTGCGCGCAAGAATCGGGTGATGGCGACTTAAGCGGAGTTTCATCCGCAGCTGACTTGTTTACGGCACTGGACCATCACCTCCTTAGGAATCAGCTTCAGCGCCAGCATCACCAGGCCCGGCACGATCAGCACGTCGTCCAGGTGGCCGATCACCGGAATAAAGTCGGGGATCAGGTCGATCGGGCTGGCCGCGTACGCCAGCGCCGCCCACAACAGCCACCGCGCCGCCCGCGGCGTGCGCGGGTGCTTCATGGCCAGGCGATAGACTGCCAGCTCGCGAATGATCGCGGCCGCGGCCGATCGATATCGTCCGGGTTTGCTTGCCGAGGAGGCCATTCATCCGCATCATAGCTGCAAAACGAGAAGGCGACCCACTTTTTGCTGGTCTTTCGCCAGTCAACCCGTTAACGAGTTAACCAGCTAACCGGAGATCACAATGCCTCGGACGCTCTCGTCGCAGTTTAAGACATTTACCGCCGCCCTCGCCCGCGGGTGGAACACCTGGAACACGCGCAGCGTCACCTCGCACGTGCTGATGCCCTCGGGCCTGGCGATCAACCTCGGCCTCAAGGAGATCGACGAGGCCCAGCACCTCGATGAGATCCTCATCGGCCGACAGGGCGCCCTCGAGGAGCAAGTGACGGTCGGCCCGCGGACGTATGACGGCCGCTATACCGAACTGAAACTCGACTGGCGCGGCGTCACGCTGACGATCCAGACTGCCCTCGACGGCCTGGACTGGGTGGCGCTGGCCCGCGCGAGCACCACGCAGGCGAACGCGCCGCTGCTGATCGCCAACGGCGGCGTGATGTTCAACCGCCCCGGCTGCGCCTCGCGCGAGGGTGAAACCCTTCGCCTGCAGGCGGGCGATCTGGAGGTCCGCGTCCATGCCACTGCCCCGCACGTGGACGACCCGTACACCAGATGCACCGGCCCGTACCTGGCGCTGAAGCTCGACGCGCCGGTGGGGCTCTCGACGGGTCGCCCCCGAACGCTGGCCGAAATCGAGGCGGTCATCGCCGCCGCCCGCGGGGCACAGCTCAAGAGCTTTGAAAAGTGGGGAGAACTGGCCGGTCTGTACGAAGCCATGCAGAGCATCCTGGCCTGGAACACGATCTACGATCCGCAGACCGACCGCGTCAGCACGCAGGTCAGCCGCCTGTGGAACACCTGGTGCTGGGGCGGGTGGATCCTGTTCGAGTGGGACACGTACTTCGCGGCCGCGATGGCCGGGGGCGACAACGAGGCGCTGGCCTGCGCCAACGCCATCGCCATCACGCAGGAAGTTACCGAGAACGGCTTTGTGCCCAATGCCGCCGCCGGGCGCGGGTACGTCTGCCGCGACCACTCCGAGCCCCCCGTGGGCGCCATTACCGTGCGCGACCTGTACGCCCGCTGGGGCAACCGATGGCTGCTGGAGGAAACATACCCGGGCCTGCTATCGTGGAACCGCTGGTGGGCCGACAAGCGCGACACCGACGGATATCTGTGCCTGGGCTCGACGCCGTTTGAGCCGGTGCTCAATATCCCCCTCGAGACCGGCAACGTCGGAAAGGCCGTCGGGGCGATCCTCGAAAGCGGGCTCGATACCTCCCCCATGTACGACGACGTGCCCTACGACGAGCAGCGTCACCAGCTCAAACTCGCCGACGCCGGGCTCATGGGCCTCTACGTGGCCGACTGCGACGCTCTGGCCGAGATCGCCCAGGCGATGGGCCGAACCGACGACGCCGCCGAACTGCGAACCCGAGGCGAAAAGTACCGCCTCAAGCTCCAGGACCTCTGGGACGACCAGCGCGGCCTGTTCTACAATCTCCGCCTGGACACGCGCGAGTTCTCGCGCCGCATCTCGCCGACGAACTTTTACCCCCTGCTGGCGCGGGCGGCCTCGCCCGAACAGGCCGACCGCATGATCAACGAGCACTTCTACAACCCCACCGAGTTCTGGGGAACGTGGGTCCTGCCCTCGATCTCTCGCGACGACCCACGCTACAAGGAGCAGCACCACTGGCGCGGCCGCATCTGGGCGCCGATGAACTGGCTGGTCTACCTGGGCTTGCGGAACTACGACACCCCCGCCGCCCGCCGCGCCCGGGCCGATCTCGTCGAGCGCTCCAGCGCCCTGCTGATGAAGGAATGGAACGAAAAGCGCCACGTGCACGAGAACTACAATGCCGACACCGGCGAAGGCTGCGACCATTACATGTCCGACCGCTTCTACCACTGGGGCGCCCTGCTGGCCCTGATGGCCCTGCGCGACGCCGGAAAGGCATGAGTCGCAACGTGTCGCGGGTGTCCTCGCCCGCGACACCATTCTGATGCCCAACTTGACACGCCTCCCTCCTCGGCTACAATAAAGTGCTGCTTTATTTTAGCCGATAGGATCTTTATGGCCTACATTGAAAGAACCATGGCAAACGCCTGGCTGGAGGCGTCAACCCAGTTCCCCGTCGCGTTGTTGACCGGGCCGCGACAGGTTGGCAAGACCACGTTGCTCCAGCATCTTTGCGGAAAGGAGCGTCATTATGTGACGCTGGATGATCCCTCTCTCCGCACCCTGGCGGTAGAAGATCCGGCACTGTTTCTTCAGCGGTACGCCCCACCGGTGCTGATCGATGAGATCCAATACGCGCCGCAATTGCTGCCGCTGATCAAGATCGCCTGCGACCGCTCACGAAAGACAGGTCTGTTCTGGCTCACCGGGTCGCAGCAGTTTCAAATGATGAAGGGCGTCTCGGAAACGTTGGCCGGGCGGGTGGCCATTCTGAACCTCCTGGGGTTTTCGCGGCGAGAGCGCCACCACCTCAATCTGCAAGTCGATCCGTTTCTGCCGACGCGGGCATCGATGCGGCAACGGGAAGCCTCCGCTGCCGCATCCGACGTCACGGCGGTTTACCGAGATATCTGGGAAAGCTCATTTCCCGCCCTGTCTGCCGGGCCAGTAAGAGATCACGCCCTCTTCTACAGTTCCTACATGCAGACTTACCTGCAACGCGACGTGAAGGATCTGGCCCAGGTTGGCAACGAGATCGCATTCCTCCGATTCGTGCGCGCCTGCGCCGCCCGAACAGGGCAGACGGTCAATATGGCCGAACTGGCCAGAGACGCCGACATCAGCGCGCCGACAGCCAAGGCATGGCTGTCAATCCTGCAGACGAGCTTCCAGGTCTATCTCCTCCAGCCCTGGCACACGAATGCAACAAAACGCCTGGTAAAGATGCCCAAGCTGTATTTTCTCGATACCGGCTTGTGCGCATATCTCACCGAGTGGACTTCCCCGCAGACGCTCGAGAGCGGGGCCATGTCCGGCGCCATTCTCGAGACGCATGTGCTAACCGAGGTGCTCAAAAGCTGGTGGCATCGCGGGCGCACGCCGCAACTCTACTACTACCGTGACAAGGACGGCAGGGAGATTGACCTCCTCTTCATGCAGGACCAGAAGCTCTATCCGGTGGAGGTCAAGAAGTCAGCCACTCCTCAGCGCCACTGGGCTGATGCTTTCTCTCCGCTTAATCGATTCAGGGCCGGTTGGGATGAAGGGGCTGTAGCTTGCCTGTGCGAGCAAGTTGTGCCGCTATCGCAGAAGATCACTGCGATGCCAGTCGGGATGCTCTAGGGTCCCCTCTTATTCTTGCGCGCCGAAGAACACGATCTTGGCACTCGGGGCGCCGAAGGTGCAGCGGATGACGGCGCGGCCGGCGGGGTCGAAGCTCACTTCCACCCCTTCGCTGGCGACGTAGTCGCGGCTGACGCGGTGGGCGGTGACGTAGCTGTAGCCGCCGTGGACATCGGCGTTGGGGCCGATCGTCGCGAAGACGCACACCGCCCCACGCCCGCGGGCGGAAATCTTCTCGTAGATCTCAGGATTTCCGCCGGGGCTGCCCGTGGCGGCCAGCGTGCTTTCGGTGATGTCGTCTCGCACCTGCTTGTACAGGGCGAGCCATCGGCCGAAGCGGGCGGCGCCTTCTTCCGAAATCGCCATGATGTCGCCCCAGATCCCGTTGTGCCCCAGGATCAGCGAGGCGATGTTGACCATCTGGCTGTCTGCCGGTTCGTCGGGCAGATAGTGCGTCAGAGTCAACACCGAGGGGATCCATTTGTCGTAGGCCAGCGTCGTCCGAGCCCCCCATGACCGCACGATTGCCGCGGGAATATAGCCGCTGGTCATCGTCGTCGGGTCGTTCATGAGGAAGTACTTGCCGCTGGCCAAAAAACCCAGGCCGAAATTGCGGTACGGCTCCGTCACGTCGAAGTCGCAGATCGCCTCGGGCACCGCGGCCGTCACCGCGTCGGCCAGGCGCTGCATGAACCGGTCGAACAGGAACGTGTAGCACTGCCCGCGCTCCTCGACGCTCGCGGCGGCGTCGCCGTGAAGGTGGTCGGGCCTGTCGCAGCCGTAATGGCCGAACGCGTCCCACTTGAAGTACGTCGCCCCCAGATCGCGGGCGAGGCGGACGATCTGGCCGGCGAAGGCGTCCACGTACCGGCTGGCGAGGCACAGGTGCTGGCCTTCCTCGGTCTCCCACACCTTCCAGATGCCGATTTCCTTGTCGCGCCACGACATCGCGCAGTCGCGATATGCCTTGTAGATCGGGCTGCTGACGCCGGCCTGGGTGCTCAGCCACAGGCCCAACTTCATGCCGTATCGCGTCAGGCGCTCGCGCACGGCCGCCAGGTCGACATCAAGAAGCTGCGTGTTCACCGGCCAATCGCCGCAGCGCGTGAACCATCCGGCGTCGAGCACGAAGACGTCCACGCCCATGACGTGCGCGCGGTCGATCTCTGCCAGGATGCGCTGCTGCTTGAGCCCGTCGAGCAGGCTGGCCTTGTCGCCGCCGGCGGCTTTGCCCAGGCATTGGTTGATCCACGTGTTGTAGTAGATGTACGGCTTGCGGGTTTCGAGGTTGGGGCATTGCACCTTGAGGATGAACGTGCGAAACGCCGCCGCCAGGGCCGTCTCGTCGCCGGCGACGGCGGCGACGGCGAACCAGATCGTCTCAAACGGGTTGCCCGGGGCGATGGATTGCCCGCCGAAGTAATTGCCTTTGACCGCCCGCAGCGCGACGCCGCGAGCGGCATCGAGATGAAAGAGCAGATACGGGTCGGACGAGATCGACCCGTGCTCGTACGCGACGAGGAAACTCTCGCCCGCGCCGCTTGCGGCGATGATCGGGCCCACAACAGCCTGGCCGCTGGCGAAGTGCCGGCCCTCGAGCTCATACTCGGCGGGCATGTAGCTGTAGAGCCGGTGGGTGAACTCGGCCAGCCGCACCTCCTTGGCCGAGGGCATATCGCCCAGTGAAAACGCCAGATACGTCAGCTCGTCTCGCCCGCTCGACTTGGTCAGGCGTCGCTGGGCGCTGCTGTGCATCTCGTAGCGAAACCGCACGACGGGGCAGCCATCCTTGACGCGAAGGACCAGTTCCAACCGCAGTTCGGGGTGGCCCGCAACCGGCGCCGCGAAACGATGCTCGACCGCACCGTTGGCTAATGCCCCGGCATTACAATGCCGGGGTTCTTCCTGGGCGTCCCACGCCAGCGTCACCAGAACATTGTCGATCTCGATCGCCGGCGGCGCGAAGCGATAGACTCGCGGCGAACCCGCGAGGCGATATTCCCAGAGCGTCTCGCCGCCGGGAAAGGCAATGCTGAAACAATCCGTCGAGATCATCATTCTGCTCCGCAAAAGAGGGAACCGGTCAATCGCCCCAGAGGATAGTGGAACTGCGGCAGATGAGCAACAACGGCGGATCATGGGCGCAAATCAGCATCGCGGGGTTCTCGGATTCCTCTCTTAATCCGATTCGCTCCGCGATGCTTTTTCAGAAACCCTCGCTAAGGTCTCCCACCGATTAACTGTAGGTACGTGATTGACCTGATAACCCATAGAAACAGGAATAAATCTAACTTTTTTTGAAACAATACGCTGTCAATTTTGTCTGACAATGTGTTGACTGGTCGGGACTCTGAGCCAATAATTACGCCGGATTCAATTCCGCTGGGTGCTGCTGCAAATGGGAGCATGACCATGGCTTTCAGAGTGATCGCCGCGTGTTTGTGCGTTGTTGCGATCTTTGCCGCTGCGGCGGCGGCCGACGAGATGTTGTTGGCGACCGGATCGAGCCTCAAGGGGCAGTTGCAGTCGATCAGTTTTGCTCAGGGGATATCCTCGGTTCGCTATGAGCGCAAGGAGATCAAGTCGCTGGTGCTTTCGGATCAGCCCGGCAGTGCCAAGCTCGTCACCGCTGACGACAAGACCGTCGAGGGCCAAGTCGTCGAGTACCAGTTCAAGAGCAACACCGGCCTGACGGTGTTTGAAGGCCGGCGCGTCCGGGGGATCACGTTGTCGCAGGCGGAAGCATCCGCCGAGCCGGACCAGCCCCAGCAGCCCAAGGCCAAGGGCGAGAGCGATTCGCCCGCGGGAGATCTCGAAAGCCGCTACGCCGACAAGGTCGTCCTCAAGAGCGGCCACGAGATCCGCGGGGTGGCGCTGATGATCAAGGTCGACCTCGGCGGCAAGCCCAGCGTCTACGTGCGCGACAAGATCAGCGCCGTCGAGATGAGCCGGGGCAACGACACGCTATGGCTGCCCTCAGGGCAGAAGATCGTCGCTTCGGTGGCCTTGGTGCGCCTGCGCATGGGCGTGGGCACCATCGAGCTGACCGGCGACGAGATCACGCAGCTGGGCCTGGCGAAGGTGTCGGCCTCCAATCCCCCCGTCAGCGTCGCACAGGCCAAGGAGTTCAGCGAAGCCCAGCGCGCCGCCCAGACCGCCAACCGCAATCTCAAGGACGTCCACGTCAAGGCGATCACCGAGAACAAGAACAACGTCCAGGACAAGATCAAGGGCAACTACGCCAAAGCGATAGGGTACTACGACCGCCGCCTCAAGACGGCCCTGACGTACGTCGCCGAAGCCAAGAACGATTACGACCAGGCCCGGGTCTCCTGGCAAACCGGCTCCGATTCGTACTACAGCCGCGACTATTCCCGCCAGCGCATGGAGTCGGCCGCTCGCACCTACCAGGAAACCGTCAACGCCGCCAAGACCATCAAGGGCCAGCGCGACGCGGTGGTCAAGATCATGGACGACGAGAATCACGGCGTCGACCGCTGGGCGGCAGACCAGGTCACCAAGCTGATCGCCGTGATGACCAAGCACAATCTGCTGGTGGCGGCCGGGGCGATCCTCTCGGAAAACCAGATGAGCGAGGCCTTCGACAAGAGCCCCGTCGCCGCCCCCAAACCCAAGCCCGCCCCCAAAGGCCCGTGGGACGACTCCTACTACAACTCCGACCGCTATGACCGATACGATCGCTACGACCGATACCGCCGCTCGTATTAGTCCGACGTTCGCACGGTCACGCTGAGTTGACCGGAGTTCTTCTCGTAAGCGTAATCGTTGTCGCCGGCGTCCATCCCCAGTTCGAGCACGCCGTCCTGCGGCACCTCGAGACGAAGGTTGCTGCCGACCTTGAAGGGCTTGCCCTGCCCCACGCGCCCGCGAAGGGCCCCCATGACCACCTCACCCGACCAGTCGAACACCCGCCCATCGGCTGTGCACGTCCCGTGCGCGTCGCGAATCTTCCACAGCCCCCGGGCCTTGATAAACACGATCTGCCCCTTCTGGTACGTTCCGGCGGCCGTCCAGATGGTGTTGGCCGGGAGCGTCAGGGCCAGTTCCTTTCCCGCCGGGGCGGCAGGGGCGGGCTGCTGTTTGGCAGGCTCGACGGGCGGGGCTGTCGCGGTGCGGCGCGCGTAGGTTCCCGCGCTGCGCGAGGCCACGCCCATGCGGTATAACTGCCGCACCTCGTCTTCGCTCAGGGCGCGGCTGAACAGCAGCACCTCGTCGATAACGCCCTTGAACTCGATGGCATCGTCGCGGGCTTGTGGATTGCCCAGCGTGGCGCCGCTGAAGGTGAACTCGGACTTGAAACTATTGTCGCTGCCGTAGTAGCTCGTGCTCTGGACCGCTCCTTCGCTCTGGACCGCCCCGTCGAAGTAGACGCGGAACTTGGCGGTGCGGACATCGAGCGTGACGGCCAGGTGCGTCCATCGCCCCGCCAGCTTGTCGGGAAGGTCCACCGTGTACGGGCTGAGGCTGGCGCCCTCGACGGTGACGTACAGCCTCAAGGGCGGAATGCTGGTGCTGTAGTACGACCGCGATCCGCGGCGAATGTGCATCCGCACCTGGCCGTTGTTGCCCGGTCCGCCCAGCAGCGTCAGCGAGTTGTAGCCGATGTCGGTGGGCTCGATGTTGAGCCAGTAGCTGAAGGTGGCCCCGCGCATCGCCGGGATCGTCGGCAGGACGATGCCCTCGCCGCTCTTCTTGACGACGAACCCCTGGCGGGCGCGCCCGTTGCCGAACTGCCCGCCGGTCATCTGCACGTGATGGTCCTTGCCGCTCAGGTCGCGGATGAGGGCCTGGTTCTTGTCGCGGAACATCGTGGTGTAATCCATCGGAAGCACCAGAACGCAGTTGGGCGGCAACGGCGCCAGCGTCGTGACGTAGGGCTCCGGCGTCGCCGCGGGGCCGACATCCGAATGCGGCGGCGCCTCGGGTCCCTGGCGCAGCCGCGCGACCCGATCGAGCAATTGCTGGGCCTTGACACGCGCGGCGTCGTGGCGGCGGTGCAGTTCCAGATACCGCTTGGCGTACGCCTGCGCCCGCTGCGCCATCGCGTCCCTGGGCGCTGCGCCCGCGCGGGCGAGCAGGTCGTCCAGATACCACTGCGCCAGGTCCATGCAGCGGGCCTCGTCGGCCTTGGAAACCCCCGCGGCTGCCGCCTCAACGCGCTGGCGCAATTCCGCCGCCACGCTCGAATGCAACAGCGACTGGGCCTTGTCGGGATCGTCCAGGTCCACCAGGCAGAACAGGATCGCCTCGGTGCGCGCCGCCGCGTCGGCGGGGTTGGCCGCCAGCTTGGCGGTCAGCGCCGCGAGCTTGGAGCGGCGGGCGGCGCTGTCGCGCTGCAGGCGTTCGGCCGCAGCCGCCTGCATTTGAAACTTCTGCTGCAGGTCGCTGTCCTGGAGTTGCATGGCCACCTTGAGCGCCTCGTTGTACAGGGCGACCGCGGCCGCGGGATCATCTGCCTTGAGCGCCACCTGGGCCTGGGTGCTGAGCATCTCGATGAACCGGTCGGCGGAGGCGCGGCGTTCGGCGCCTTCGCTGCCTTCATACTCGCGTCGCATCGCGCGGATGCGCATCGCCTGGTACTGCGCATTGCCGGGAGCGGCGGCTTCGAGGAGCTTGAGGGCCTGGATCGCAGTTCGCCCGCCGGCGGGGGCCTCGACGGCCAGGTCGAAAGCCTTTCGGTACATCAGGGCCTGCGACTTGGGGGCGTCGCTCATGCTTTGGCCGGCCTTGACGATCTTGTCGGCTAGCGCCAGGTCGTCATCCCGCGAGGGGGTTCCCAGGACGGCCTTGTATTGATCGCCGAAGAGCATGGCGAAATCGCTCTCGGCGTCGGCCCGTGCCTCCGCGGCGGCGGCCAGCACGATCAAGGCCCCGCAAAAGAGTGTTTTGAACATGGCAGAGACTCCCAGTTCGCAAAGATGGTTGCGGTCGGTTCGCATAATCTTATATCCCCGCCGGCCGGTCGCGCCAAGCCCCGCGCCGTATTCGGGAAATAGGACCTATAGGATTTATGGGACCTATGCAAGGGAATGGAAAGCCAACCCAGCAACCGGCGCGCGGCGCATGGGTTGTTCATAGGTCCTGTTGGTCCTATGTTGTTCGTCCTATTCCTTTGCCCGCGCCGTGCGCGATGTTATAGTAGCCACCGCCATGGACGGATTCGTACACCTTCACACGCATACGCATTACTCCCTGCTCGACGGGGCCTGTCGCATTGACGACGTGCTCCGCCGGGCGAAAGAGCAGGGCATGAACGCCCTGGCGATCACCGACCACGGCAATCTCTTCGGGGCCGTCGAGTTTTACAACCATGCCCGCAGCGCGGGCATCAAGCCCATTCTGGGCATGGAGGCGTACATCTCCCCCACCACGCGCAGCGACAAGTCGATGCGCAACCAGAAGAACGCGGCCTATCACATGATCCTGCTGGCCATGAACGCCGCCGGCTGGAAGAACCTCATCAAGCTCTCCAGCCGCTCGTACATGGAAGGCTTCTACTACAAGCCCCGCATCGACCGCGAGCTGCTGGGCCAGTTCAACGAGGGGCTGATCTGCACCACTGCCTGCCTGGGCGGCGAGGTGCCCTCGGCCCTGCTCGAAGGCAGCGCCGACAAGGCCCGCAAGATCGCCGGCGAGTACCGCGACATCTTCGGGCCCGAGCGGTTCTTCATCGAGCTGCAGAAGCAGGGCCTGGCCGAGCAGGACCGCGTCAACCCGATGCTGGCGGCGCTGGCGGCCGACCTGGGCGTGCGCACGGTCGGCACCAACGACGTGCACTTCCTGAAGCGCGACGACAAGCCCTCGCACGAGGTGCTCTGCTGCGTCTCGACGGGCAAGCTGCTGGGCGAAGACACCACGGTCGTCTACACGCCGGAGATGTACCTCAAGAGCCCCGCCGAGATGCGTCAAGCGCTGGCCAACTGGCCCGAGGCCGCCGACACGACGCTCGCCATCGCCGAGATGTGCAACGTCGAGCTGAACTTCAAGCCGCACCTGCCGGCCTTTCCCACCCCCGCCGGCGTGACCCCCGAGAAGTACCTGGCCGACCTGGCGTGGAAGGGGCTGGCCGGGCGCTTTGCGGGCAAGGACATCCCGTCCAACTACCTCGAGCGGCTCAAGTGGGAGCTGCAGGTCATCGCCGACAAGGGGTACAGTTCGTACTTCCTGATCGTCAACGACTTCGTGCAGTTCGCCCGGGCCAACCACATCCCGGCGGCGCCGCGCGGCAGCGGCGTGGCCACGCTGCTGGGGTATTCGCTGGGCGTCGCCGACGTCGACCCGATCCGCTACGGCCTGCTGTTCGAGCGGTTCACCGACCCGCAGCGCAAAGAGGCGCCCGATATCGACATCGACATCTGCCAGGAAGGGCGCGGGCGCGTCATCCAATACGTGCGCGAAAAGTACGGCCACGTCGCGCAGATCATCACCTACGGAACGCTCAAGGCCCGCGCCGTGCTCAAGGACGTCGGACGCGTGATGGGCATGAGCGTGGCCGAGGTGGACGTCGTCACCAAGAAGGTGCCCGACGCGCTGCACGTCACGCTCGACAGCGCCCTCGAGAGCGAGCCGGACCTCAAGAAGCTCTACGACACCGACAGCCGCATCCACGACATGATCGAGCACGGCAAGCGGCTCGAAGGCCTCGCCCGCCACGCCGGCGTGCATGCCGCGGGCGTGGTCGTCGCCCAGCAGCCCCTCGAGACGCTCGTGCCGCTGTACCGCCAGTCCAGCTCCGAAGACGCCATCACGCAGTGGGACGGGCCCACCTGCGATAACGCCGGCCTGATGAAGATGGACTTCCTGGGCCTGCGGACGCTGACGGTGATCCAGCGCGCCCGCGAGCTCGTGCAGGCGAGCACCGGCGTCGACCACGACCCCGAGACGCTGCCCCTCGACGACGACAAGGTCTACGCCCTCTTCCGCGCCGGGCATACCGACGGCGTGTTCCAGTTCGAATCCGACGGCATGAAGGGCGTGCTGATGCAGATGCAGCCGTCGCGCATCGAGGACCTCATCGCCGCGAACGCCATGTACCGCCCGGGGCCGATGGAGCTGATCCCGAGCTACTGCCACCGCAAGCTCGGGCGCGAGAGCGTGCCCGGCGTGCATCCGCTGGTCGACGACATGCTGGCCGAGACCTACGGCATCATGTGCTACCAGGAACAGGTCATGCAGGTGCTCAACCGCCTGGGCAAGCTGCCGCTCAATCGCGCCCTGACGCTCATCAAGGCCATCAGCAAGAAAAAGGCCAAGACCATCGAGGAGGAGCGCCCCAACTTCCTGAGCGGCGCGAAAGAAAACGGCATCGCCGAGGCCGAGGCCCAGCAGCTCTTCGAGCTGATCCTCAAGTTCGCCGGATACGGCTTCAATAAGGCCCACTCGACGCGCTACGCGATCGTGGCGTACCAGACGGCGTACTTCAAGGTCTACCACCCGCGCGAGTTCATGGCGGCCCTGCTGACCTTCGAGTGCGGCGACACCGACAAGGTCGTGCAGTACATGGCCGAGGCGCAGCGCATGGGCATCGCCATCGCCCCGCCCGACATCAACACCTGCGCCAGCGACTTCACCGTCGACGGTCAGGCCGTGCGGTTCGGACTGGCGGCCGTCAAAGGCGTGGGCGAAAAGGCCGTGCACTCGATCCTGGAAGCCCGCGGCCGCGCCAAGAGCTTCCGCGACCTGTTCCACTTCTGCCGCGAGGCGGACCTGCACGCCGTCAACCGCTCCGTCATCGAAGCGCTGATCAAGTGCGGCGCGTTCGACGCCCACGGCGCCAGCCGCGCGGCCATGATCGCCGTCGTCGAACAGGCCATCGCCATGGGCCAGGAGGCCGCCGCCGACCGCAAGAGCGGGCAGATGAGCCTGCTGGGCGGGATGGGAATCGTCGCCGACGCCGACTCGCCGGCCAAGTTCCCCAACGTCGAGCCCTGGTCCGAGGCACAGCTTCTGGCAGCCGAAAAGGAAACGCTGGGCTTCTACGTCACAAGCCATCCGCTGGTCCACTACGCCCGCGAGCTCGAGGCCCTGAGCTATCCCAAGGACACCAAGCTATCGAGCCTCGATGGCCTGGCGGCTGGGGCACAGGTCACCATCGGGTGCATGATCGCCGGCGTACGGGCGACGGTCACCAAGACGGGGCGATCGGCGGGCAAGAAGATGGCGATGCTCACGGTCGAAGACCTCACCGGCAAAGCCGACGCGGTGGTCTTCTCTGAATCGTACGAGAAGTTCAAGGACGAGCTCGAAGCCGAACGCATGGTCTTTATCGTCGGGACGGTGGACCGTCGCCGCGAGCGACCCAACATCATCGTCGACAACGTCATCCCCATCGACAAGGCGCTGGAGGAGCTGACGGGCTCGATCACGCTGCGCCTGCCTCCAAGCGCCGCGGGCGAACTAGGGAACGCCGCGCCCGCATCAACGGACGCCGCACCGCAAGCGATGCAGTCGAAAACGGCGTCGGCGACAGGTCAACCCGCCGCGCACGAACCGATCCTCCCGCGCCTCAAGGCGTTGTTGGTCGCCCATCACGGGACGTCCCCGGTGCGGTTGGAGCTGCGCCCGCTGGAGCACAGCGGCGTGCTGGCGACGATGCGCCTGGGCAAGGACTACTGCGTTTTTCCGTCGCGCAAACTCGTCGACGCGCTGGTGAAGCTCCTGGGCGACCAGGAATACCTGGTCCTGGTTCCCAAGATCCGCAAGGAAAACGGCAACGGCAAAAAGCAATTCTACCGCACCGCCCCCAAGCAGCTGTCGCTGGGCAACGGCAAGCCCAGCGCCCCCGCCAGCGCCGCCGTCACGCGGTTCAACTAGAGCATAGATTGCCTCATCGCTGCCTGCGCCATTAGCGCTCACGCCAAGCTTGCACAGAAAGACCGGGATTTTCAGACCATCGCCGAAGTCTGCGGCCTCAAACTCATAACCTTCCAAGAACAGCCTGCTGCCCACCGGGTGGATACGCGGCGGTGGCGATGATATACTCGTGGGCAATGCTCAAGCTTAGTGACAATCCGCCGGTGGTGCATCCGGCCGAGGCGGCGGTGGCTGCCCTTTCGGGGCGGTGGCGCGTGGCGCATACCAAGGCCCGCTTCGAGAAGGCCTTCGCCTGGGACCTGCTGCGCCGCGACATCGCGTACTTCCTGCCGCTGCTGACGCGCGTGCGAATATCCGGCGGCAAGAAACGCCGCGTTCTGATGCCGGTCTTCCCCTCGTACGTGTTCTTCTGCGGCAACGACGAGGCCCGCGTCACGGCCCTGACGACCAACCGCCTCTGCCAGGTGATCGAGGTCGTCGACCAGCGGCAGTTCATCGCCGAGCTCGCGGCCATCCAGAAAGCCCTGGCCGGGCAGGCCCAGCTCGATCCGTATCCCTTCGCGGCCGAGGGGCGCCGCTGCCGCGTCAAGGCCGGACCCTTCCAGGGACTCGAAGGCGTCGTGGCGTCACGGGCCAACGTGACGCGGTTGGTGTTGCAGGTGAGCATCCTCGGACAGGGCGCGGCGATGGAGATCGACGCCGACCTGCTCGAACCGGCCGATTGAAGAAAAAACACGACAACAACTTTGCCGCAACGATCACAAAGGACACAGAGAATGACGGGGAACCAATTGGAGATTGGTGACTGGAAATTGGAAATAGTTTCTTCCTATGCCTACTGACCTGATCATCCTGTACCTGTTGCTGGGCGTCGCGGCGGCCGTCATCGCCCTGGCGATCACGCCGCTGGCGGTGCGGTTGGCGCATGCGGCGCGCCTGGTGGACCGGCCCGGCACGCGCAAGGTTCACCTCTCGGCCGTGCCGCGCATCGGCGGGGTGGTGGTGGTGGCGTCGCTGCTGGCGGTGGTGGTGCCGCTGCTGTTCGTGCCCTCGCCGGTGCAAAAGTCCCTGACGCAGTTGGTGCCCGACAACATCTCGCGGGAAATGGTCAGCATGCACACCAAGCTGCTGGCGCTGCTGGGGGCCGGCGTGTTCATCTTCGCCGTCGGCCTCATCGACGACATCCGCGGCCTGCGGGCGCGCACCAAGCTGCTGGCCCAGATCGTGGCGGCCACCGTCGTCTGCCAGATGGGCATTCGGATCGACTACCTCGAGATCAACGCCTGGCACCCGAACCTGACGCTGCTGGCCTGGCCGCTGACGATCGGCTGGATCATCGCCATCACCAACGCTGTGAACCTGATCGACGGTCTGGACGGTCTGGCCGCGGGCATCAGCGCCGTCACGTGCGCGGTCATTGCGGCCTTCGCGCTGTACACCGAGCAGGTGGTGATGGCCGTGCTGATGGTCTCGCTGCTGGGGGCGCTGCTGGGGTTTCTCGTGTTCAATTTCAACCCGGCCAAGATTTTCCTGGGCGACTGCGGGAGCATGTTCCTGGGCTTCTTTCTGGCCTCGGCCGCCCTGATCGAGCGGAGCAAGACCTACACGCTGGTGGGCCTGGCGCTGCCGGTGGTGGCGCTGGGGATTCCGATCTTCGACACGCTCTTCACGATGATGCGCCGCACGCTCGACCGGCGGTCGATGTTCTCGCCCGACCGCGGGCACATTCATCACCGGCTGCTCGACAGCGGCCTGCGGCACCGCCAGGCCGTGGTGCTGATCTACGCCGTGACGGCGACGGCGGCCGGCTTCGGGCTGCTCATGCTGCTGCTGCGCGACCACGTGCTGGCCGTGCTGGTGTTCCTGGTGGCGCTGGTGCCCCTGGCGGTGATGTTCCGCAAGTTCGGCGCCATGCGACTGCGCGAGACGCTCGATAGCCTGCGCCGCAAAGGCGCCGTCGACCGCCAGAGCCGGCGCGAGCAGCATGGCTTCGAGGAAATGCAGCTACGCCTCCGCGAGGCCAAAGGCTTCGACCAGTGGTGGCGCGTCATCCGCCGCGCCGGGCGGGCGCTGGGGCTGGCCCGCATGAGCATCGAGCTGCGCGACGCCGGCGGCCGCAGCCGCCTGCTGCAGTGGACCGCCCCGCGCCAACCGCAGTCCAGCGAGGCGCACATCACCGTGACGCTGCCGGCGCGGCCGGCGCGGCAGGGCTGGACCATGCAGACTACCCTGGACGTCTTCGACGGCGGCGAGTTGGAATCGGCCGGTCGCCGCGTGGCCCTGTTCGGCCGCCTGCTCGACGAACACCGGGCCTTCCCGCCCCCGCAAGAGAACACGAATGACACGAATGCAGCACATCCAGTACTCTAGACCCTTGCAGTCTTTGCCGTCCTCTATGTCCCTGCTCTTGAGAGACCCATGATCATCATCGAACCGCACATTCACATGTATTCGCGCACCACCGACGACTACCAGGCGATGTACGCTTCGGGCATTCGCGCGTGCGTGGAGCCTTCGTTCTGGCTGGGCGCCAACCGCCGTTTTGCCGGGACGTTCCTCGACTACTTCCAGCTCATCCTGGACTTCGAGACCGTGCGGGCGCGGCGGTTCGGGATCGACCACTTCGCGGCCGTCTCGGTCAATCCCAAGGAGGCCGAAGACGCGGGCCTGGTGCGCGAGGTCCTGGCCGGGATGGGCCCGTATCTCGATCACCCGCGCTGCGTGGCCATCGGCGAGATCGGCTTCAACAATATCACGCCCAACGAAGAGAAGGCGTTCGTGGCGCAGCTTGAGATCGCCATGAAGCGTGCCATGCCGGTGATCGTCCACACGCCGCACGTGGACAAGCTTCGCGGGACGCGCCGCATCGCCGAGATCGTCAAGAGCTGCGGCGTCGACCAGGCCCGCGTGATCATCGACCACAACACCGAAGAGACCATGCCCGTCTCGATCGCCACCGACTGCTGGTGCGGCATGACGGTCTACCCCTACTCCAAGCTCACGCCGCAGCGCGTCTCGGCGATGATCCGCCAGTACGGATCCCAGCGCGTGATCGTCAACGGCTCGGCCGACTGGGGCGTCAGCGACCCGCTGAGCCTGGTCAAGGTCGTCAGCTTCATGCAGACCGACGGCCACGACGCTACGGCCATCGAGCGCCTGGTCTTCGCCAACGCGATGGCGTTCTACAGCCACAGCCCCAACTGGAAACCGGATTTTTCCATCGCCCCGGTAGACCCCTCGGTGTTCCAGCGATAGGATTCGCGTGGTCAGCGGCGGAGCCCCCAAGGGATCTTCGACTTGCTCCGCGTTGCACTCATGGAGAGCACAACCTCAAAATCCCGTCTGATGTCCTGGCTGCAGTTGGTTCGGCTTCCGAACCTGCTGACGGTGCCGGGCGATCCGCTGGTGGGTTTCCTGCTGGCCCGCGCCGGCGGGGCCGCCCCCCAGGCCGTCTCGGGCTGGGCGGGGCTCTTCCAGGGAATCCTGATCGATCAGCCCTGGGCACGGGCAGCTTTGGCCGCCGCCGCAGCCCTGCTGTTCTACATGCGCGGGCTGATCACCAATGATCTGGCCGACTTGGCCGAGGACGAGCGCGACCGCCCCGACCGCCCGCTGCCCAGCGGCGCCGTCAGCCTCCGCGCCGCGCGGTTGACCGCCAGCGGACTGGGGCTGGGCGGGATGGTGCTGGCCACGCTCTGCGGCGCCGCCGGCTGCGCGGTCGGCATTCTGCTGGTGTTGGCGATGTCATCATACAATACGGCCGTTAAACGCCGCCCCGTTGCCGGACCGCTCAACATGGGCGCCTGCCGCTCCCTGAGCCTGCTGCTGGGCGCTGCCGCTGCCGGATGGGGCGAGGGTCTGCTGCCGGTGATCACAGCCGCGATCGTGCTGGGCGGATACATCGCCGCGACGACGGCCATCGCCGCCGGTGAAACGTCGCAGCGCGACCTGGGGTACAAGCGCTGGGGGCCGCCGGTGGTGCTGCTGCTGGGCTTTCCCGCCCTGGCGCACTCGACGACGTGGATGTCGACGAGCCTGCAGTTGACCGCGATGGGCGTCACGGCCATCGCCGCCTTCTACGCCGTCTGGTGGTCGCTGCTGCTGGCGGGCAAACCCCACCCCGTCATCGTCCAGATGATCGTCGGCAAGCTCATCGCCGGGCTGATGCTCATCCAGGCGGGCATGGCCGTGATGGCCATCACCGACAAGACCTCCTACGCCCCCTGGGTCCTGATCGGCGTGCTGCTGCTGGGGCGCCTTCTCTCGCCCAAGCTCCGCCGTCTGTTCTACTCGAGTTGAATTGATCCTTCGGCGCTCTTTGAGCTCTCTTTTTCTTCTCCCCGCGCTTTGCGAACTCCGCGGTGAATGACGATAATGAATGATCTATGCCCAACAAGCTTCTGGTCATTCAGGTTGCCGCGCTGAGCGACGCGCTCGCGCGCGAACTGCCTGCCCTGCCGCTGGCGTGGGAGGCGATGGACTCGGTCCTGCCGGCCGTCACGTGCACGGCCCAGGCGACGTTCCGCACCGCCTCGCTGCCGGCGCAGCACGGGATGATCGCCAACGGGGTCTTCCACCGCACGCTGCGCCGGGCGATGTTCTGGGAGCAGTCCAGCGCCCTGGTCAGCGGGCAGCGCATCTGGGAAGACTTCAGCCTCGCCGGCAAACGCACGGCGATGCTCTTCTGGCAGCAGAGCCTGGGCGAGTGCGTCGACGTCGTGCTCTCGCCGGCGCCGATCCACAAGCATCACGGCCGTATGATCCAGGACTGCTACAGCCAGCCGCCCTCGCTGTATGGGGACTTGGCCGCCAAGCTCGGCGCCTTCAAGCTTCAGGACTACTGGGGCCCAGCCGCCTCGCCTCGGGCGGGGGATTGGATCGCCGCGGCCACCATCGAGGTGCTGCAAGGGGCCGCCGGGCCTGTCGACCTGTGCCTGACGTACCTGCCCACGCTCGACTATGACCTGCAGCGCTACGGCCCGGCGCACGAGCGAAGCCGCAAGGCCCTCGATCTGCTGGGCGTGCAACTGGCGCAACTGGTCGAGGCCGCCCAGCGCCTGGGCTACCAGGTGCTCGTTTTCGGCGACTACGCGATCCACCAGGTCACCGCCGGGGCGGTCTTCCCCAACGCCGCCCTGCTGTCGGAAGGGCTGCTGGCCGTGCGAAACGTGCGCGGGATGCTCTACGGCGACCTGCACACCAGCCGCGCCTTCGCGATGGTCGACCACGAGGTCGCCCACGTGTACGTCCGATTCCCCGACGACATCGCCCAGACCGCTGCGGTGCTGCGGAAACTTCCGGGCGTGGCGGCGGTTCTACAAGGACCGCAGCTTCGCGCCGCCGGCCTGAATCACCCCAACAGCGGCGAGCTGGTGCTGCTGGCCGGGGAAGGGGCGTGGTTCGCCTACCCGTGGTGGACGCACGCCCGCGAGGCGCCCGACTACGCCACGCACGTAGACATCCACAACAAGCCCGGATTCGACCCCTGCGAGCTGTTCCTGTCGCTGTGGCCGCCGGGCGTGAGCACCGACGCGCGAAAGGTCGCCGGCACGCACGGGCTGACCGGCCCGGCCCGAAAAGTCGCCTGGGCATGCACCGCCGACCTGGGCAAGCGATCAGACCTTGCGGACCTGGCGCGGGCCGTCGAAAGCTACTTAAAGTAGCACGGGCAATGATGCCCGTGCTGCGACTGCACATTCTTTGCGACGCCTCGCACTGAATTTGTGCAACGCGGCCGCGCCGTATCGCGGGCGTCTCGCCCGCGCATGGTGAGGGCCTCTTGCCTTCACCAGAGGCGAATGACGCAGTTTCCGCGGGCAAGACGCCCGCGGCACTGGCGGACACGATGTCCGCGACACGAAGTAGCGGCCGGCCGCTGTCGCAAGTTTCAGGTTGGCCCGCCAGTTGCACGAAGGCACGTATGACTGAATTTGACAACACTCCCGCTCCGTCCCAGACCGGCCGCGCCGAAGGGCACGTGTTCCATCAGCACTTCAGCGTATCCTTCGACTACCCGGTGTACTTCACGCGCGGGCTCTTCGCCCCGGACAACAACCTGCTCCTGGACGTGCTCGAACGCCTCGGCGAAAAACGCGTGCATCGCGCCGCCGTCTTCATCGACGCGGGCCTGGCGGCCGCCTGGCCGCAGTTGTCCGCGGCCGTCGTCGAATACTTCCATGCCCGCGCCGGTCGCGCGGAACTGGCCCTGCCGCCGCAGCTCGTCCGTGGCGGCGAAGACGCCAAGCAGAGCTGGGACCTGGTTCGCTCTGTGATGTCGTCGCTGGGCAACGCGCACCTGGACCGCCAGAGTTACGTGATTGCCATCGGGGGCGGTGCGGTGCTGGACATGGTCGGCTTTGCCGCCTCGCTAGTGCACCGCGGCCTGCGCCTGGTGCGGCTGCCCAGCACGACGCTGGCCCAGGACGACGCCGGCGTGGGCGTCAAGACCGGCATGAACGAGCACGGGGCCAAGAACTTCGTCGGCACGTTCGCCCCGCCCTTCGCGGTGCTCAACGACTTCGATCTGCTGACCACGCTGAGCGGCCGCGACTGGACGGCAGGACTGGCCGAGGCGTTCAAGGTCGCCCTTATTAAGGACGCGGCGCTGCTGGAGGTGCTGTGCGCCCAGGCCGCCGCGCTGGCCGCCCGCGACGCCGCCGCGATGGAAGAAATCATCCGCCGCACCGCCATCCTGCATCTGGAGCACATCCGCGACGGCGGCGACCCGTTCGAGACCGGCTCGGCCCGCCCGCTGGATTTCGGCCACTGGGCCGCGCATAAGATTGAGACGATGACCGCCTACGCCGTCGGCCACGGGCAGGCCGTCGCTATCGGCATCGCCATCGACCTGCACTGCGCGATGTCGCAGGGGCTGATCACGCCGGCCGAGTTTGACCGCGTGCTGGCGGCTATGATTGCCTGCGGCCTGCCGGTGTGGGACGCCTGTCTGGCCCGCCGCACTGACCAAGGCGAGCTCGAGATTCTCGAAGGTCTGCGCCAGTTCCAGGAGCACCTGGGCGGCACGTTGACGATCACGCTGCCCGACGGCCTGGGCCGCAAGTGCGAAGTGCACCACATGGACGCCGGCCGGATCGAGAACGCGCTGGCTTGGCTTTCGCGCCGCGACAGAGAGATCACGAATGACACGAATGGGTCGAATGGGTCAAAGAGAAAAGCTTAGCCACAAAGAACACGAAGGAGACGGGGCAAGAGCTCTGATTTCAGATCGCTTTCTCTTCTCTGTGACCTTTGTGATCTTCGTGGCAAGGTTGTAAGTATTTCCCATTCGTCTTATTCGTGACATTCGTGTTCGTCTTATCGGAAACAAGAAATGCTCATCCGCTCAAAACCTCCGCTGCATCTGACGTACTGCCTCAACGTCCATCCGGGCGAGACGTGGGCGGAGAATCTGTCAGCCATCGCCACCAGCGCCATCGCCGTGCGTGATCGCCTGGGCTGGACGCAGCCGTTCGGGCTGGGTCTGCGGCTGGGCGCGCGTGCGGCGGGGGAACTGCTCGAGGGCGGGCGGCTGGCCGAGTTCCGGCGTTTCCTGGCCGACCGCGGCCTGTACGTCTTCACGATCAACGGTTTTCCGTACGGGCAGTTTCACAAGACTGCCGTCAAGCAGGACGTCTACCGCCCCGACTGGCGGCAGGAGTCGCGCCGGACCTATACGCTGCAATTGGCCGACATCCTCGCTGCCGTGCTGCCCGAAGGCGTCAGCGGCAGCATCTCCACCGTGCCCGGTTCGTACAAGGGCTGGATCCACGGGCCCTCGCAGGTGCAGGCGATGGTCGAGAACATCGCCGCCGTAGCGCTGCACATGGACGAGCTGCACGCCCGCACCGGCCGCGAGATTTGCCTGGCCCTGGAGCCCGAGCCCGACTGCTACATAGAGACCACCGACGAGGCCGTCGCGTTCTTTGCCGGTCCGATGAAGGAAACCGGCGCCGCCTGGCTGGAGCGCAACGGCCGCGACGAGCAGGCGGCGGCCGACATCCTCGCCCGCCGCGTGGGGCTGTGCTTCGACACCGCGCACATGGCCGTCGAGTTCGAGGACCTCGGTGAAAGCCTGGACAAGCTCTCAGCCGCCGGCGTTGGCGTGGCAAAGATCCACCTCAGCTCGGCGCTGTCGGTCGGCCCCGGCGCCGACGCCCCAGCCGCGCTGGCGGCCTTCGACGAGCGCGTGTATCTGCACCAGGTGAAAGTGCGCGGCGCCTCGGGACAGATCCAGTCCTACCCCGACCTGCCCCACGCCCTGGAGGGCGCCGACCCGGCCGGGCAGTGGCGCGTGCACTTCCACGTGCCGCTGTTCTTCAGCGCCCGCGGCGAACTTCGGTCCACCGCTGCGCAGCTCAAGGACGCCCTGCCCCAGCGCATCGCGGGCGGCCTGACGGAGCATCTGGAGATCGAAACCTACACCTTCGCCGTCCTGCCGCCCGAGTTGGCCGCACCGGACCTCCCGGCCGCCCTGGCCCGCGAGTACAACTGGGTGACGGAGAATCTCCTGGCAAACCCCTGAGGATCGCCTGGATTTTCTGGCAGCACACCAGCCGCTACTTCTGCGTCTGGAGGCGCAGGGGCTGATGGCGGCGGACAGGGTGGGTGAGGATGATCTCGGACGTCGGGGCGAAGATCACGCCTTTGGCCTGGATCTGCTTCAGGGCCATCTCCAGACCCGGGCCCGGAAGGGCCACCACCGCATCGCGGGCGAGCACCACCGCGAACCCGCGCGATCGCAGGCCCACAGCCGCTTGCTGGATGCCCTGCGACAGCCCGGCCCCGCAGAGGATGAACGTCCCGACATTCAGCTCGGTCAGCAGGCGCTCGGCCCGCTCGTGCTTGAAGATGTCGGTGAAGCGCATCTCGAAAATGACCTGCTGCACCGTCTCGAAAATGCTGCCCGGCAGGTCGGTGGTGTTCCGCAAGCCGAAATTGGTTCGCCGCGGCAGGATGGTCTCGGCCAGCTTGTCCTCGCCGTCCGTACCGTCCACGCAGTGCGGCACGTCGGCCATCGGACCGATCCGGTGCGGATGCACGCGCAGCACGGTGCTGATGACGGGGATGTCGTCCTGGCGGGCCCAGCGGAAGAGCGCGGCGATGTTCCGGCGAGCCACGGCCGCGGCCGGAATGTAGCAGGCGCCGGACGAACTGAAGAAATCATCCTGGGATTGCACGTCCATGATGATTCGGTCGTATCGCATAAGCCTCGGCCTTAATGCTGATCGGTCATCTGCAACACTATAGGCAGGCATCGGGCCTAATCCAACTTTCGACATTATTACGGTCGACGCGGCGGCGGGGACGAGAAAGAGGCAAAGAAATCGCAGGCGGGGATTTCACCACAAAGTCACTAAGAAGCATGGCCGTCTCGGCCATTCCCGGCAATTTGCACGGGCGGGACCTGTCCCTCGGGGACGCCCGTGGTACTCATGGGCAAGATGCTGCGTTTTTTCTACGGCCACCAGGCATGGACTGCCGCCAGGGCAGCGCCCAAGGCGCCCAGACCCAGCACGATGTAGCATACCAGCCCCAGCACCGCCAGCGGCAGTTGATGCAAGTGCTTGACACGAACGGTCTTATAAACCACCGCCACCGACAGGCACAGCGGCAGCATCAGCCAGACCTGCAAGCCCCAGGGCAGGGCCACCGGATTGTAGAACAAGGCCGCGATCACCTGGATGGCTCCTGGGTTTCTTCGCGCCGCGGTTCGCCGCTGACGCCGGCAGCCGCCAGCACCAGCGCGTCGAAGATGCACAACAGGTTCAACAGGCCGGCGATTCCGGCGTACGACTGGGCGACGTTGGCCACCTGCGGCGGCAGCGCCACGCCCATTTCAACCAGGGCTTCCTGCCGGGCGGCCGCGCTGGCGGCATAGCGGTTGGCGTTGAAGTTCCGATCGGCCTGGAGCTTTTGCACGGCTTTGTCGTGGACGATCTGGGCCGCTTCGATATCGATGCTGCGGCTGCGGCGCCAGCCGATCAGGCCGTGCGAGCCGGCGAACATCTGGGCGATGAACCACCACCGCTGTTCGCGCGGGTCGACGGTCATCACCCCGCCAATGCCGACGCCGGACCAGAACGTCGCGGCGATGATGATGAAGATGATCGCCCCGCGGACCGGTCGGCCGAGGTACACGTGCCCCGCCCCCGGCACCAACCAGGCCAGCACCGCCGCCACGAACATCCAGGGTTTGCGTTTGCGTTGCATTTCCATGGCAATAGAAGGGGCATTGTCGCCACTATAGCCCATCCGGTCAAGGACAGAACTGCGTTCCAACAGCACGGCCATCAGCACGGGCATCTTGCCCGTGAACATCGTGTCGTCCCCTGCGGACGCGTGGCTTCCTCGCATGGTTGCTATCTGTCAAAGACTTGCTCATAATGCGTGTAGCAGCTTTAGAGCAGGAGCGAGAACAATGGATTCGGATCGACTTGACGAGATGTATCGGGAGCTGGTTGCCGAAGTGCGCCAAAGGTGGGTCTGCCTCGATGCTCAAGTCTATCGGGATGTGCTCGACTGCATTCCCTCCATAGTTGTGCTCGTTGATGTCGTCGGGACGGTAGTCGACATGAATGCAGCAGCCGCACGCTTCGTCGGCCTCAACAAGGATACTACGGAACGGCGACTTTGCGGCGATTTCCTGCACTGCCGCCATGCCGAGAAAGAAGTCTGTGGCAAGAGCTTTTCCTGCCCATGCGATGTCCGAGTGGCCTTGGAGAACGCCTGTCGCGGCAAGAGCACCCACCGCAAGTTGACAACCATCCGTCGCCTTATCGACGGCGCCAACGAGGACCGTCGCGTCTGGGTCACCGCGATGCCCTTCCGCTTCAGCGACTGCGAGTTCGCCCTTTTGACCCTTGAGGATATTACCGAACTGGCTGGTCCTGGGATGGGCAGACAAAAAGCGTAGGTGGACGGAATTGTGCATCGACTCGCGGCTTCCGAGAGGAGCCTGATTCTCTAATGTCTCTGGAATAAGGAGCAAGTCATGAAAAAGATCGTCGTTCGCGTCATCGTGGTTATCCTGATTCTGATCGTCGTTGTCGTCGGCGGGACATGGGCCATGATCGACAAGCTGGCCAAGAGTGGCATCGAGCAGGGCGGCAAGTATGCCCTCGGTGTTGACACGGCCGCCGAGGACGTGAATATCAGCCTGCTCAATGGCAGCACCCGCATCGACCAGCTCAAGATCGCCAATCCGGAGGGCTTCAAGAGTCCACACTTGGTTCTCGCAGGGCTATTCAGCCTGCAAGTGCAGCCTTCCAGCGTCATCGGTAGCCCCGTGGAGGTTTCGTCGTTCGTTCTTGATGGGCTGGACGTGAATATTGAACTGGCCGGCGGCAAGAACAATGTCTCCGTCATCCTCGACCACGTTAAGCAACTGGGCGGCAAGGACGCCAAGGCCGGCGGCCCTTCATCGAAGGAGCCGGCTGCCGACAAGGGGCCGGGCAAGAAGATCCGCGTGGACACGCTGGTGATCCGCAACGTGGTGGCGAACTTTCACCTGGGAAGCGGCAAGCCCGTGTGCGTCAAGGTCCCGGCCATCGAATTGAAGAACCTCTCCAGCGACGGTCCCGACGGCGCGACGATCGGGACGCTGGTGGCCAGAATCTTTCCTGCCGTTATCGCCGCCGTTGTGGAAAAGGGCAGGGGCGACATTCCCGGCGACCTCAGCAGATTGCTGAACGCCGACCTGGCCTCCACGGCCAACGCGATGGGCGAGCAGGCGGGCAAAATGCTTCAGCAGACTTCCGGCGACGCGGCTGCCCAGCTCAAGGCCAACGCCGACAAAGCGACCGAGGACATCAACAAGAATCTCGGCGCGCCGCTCAAGAACCTGTTCGGCGCTCCCAAGAAATAATCCGCTTAGACTTGAAGGAGATCGTGCCATGACAATGCGATGCATGCTTGTGGTGGCGATAGGCGTCGCCGCATTTTCCGGCGGCTGCAACTCGGATTTTGACACCATGGTGGCGGGCATGGGCATACCGCTGGACGACAACACCATTGCCCGCGGCCTGCAGGAAGCTCTAAAGGTTGGCACCAATAACGCCGTGGTTAAGACCTCCAGCCCGGGCGGGTACTTCAATGATGCCCTGCTCAAGATTGCCGTGCCGTCGCAGTTCGCCGGGGCCGCGGCCACACTGCGAAAGGTCGGCTTGGGCGGGCAGGTCGATGCCTTTGAGCGGCAGATGAATGCGGCGGCAGAGCACGCCGCCACTCAGGCAGGTCCGGTTTTCATTGACGCCATCAAGCAGATGACCTTCGATGATGCACGGCTGATACTCACAGGCGGCAGCAAGACGGGGGCGACTGACTACTTCCGTCAGAAGACCACCGACCCTCTGAAGAACCTGTACAAGCCAATCGTGTCTGACCAAATGGCTAAGCTGGGCGTCGTGAAGAGCTGGAACGACTTGGTCGGGCGATACAACGCCATCCCCTTGGCGACCAAGCCGCAATTGCCGTCCATCGAGGATTACGTTACCAGCCGCGCTCTTGAGGGCCTGTTCAAGGTGGTGGCCCAGGAAGAGCAGCACATCCGTGAGGATCCGGCCGCGCGCACAACGGCACTACTTAAGAGGGTCTTTGCCCAGCAGTGAGCTTGGCGAGGCACAACCAAAAAGTCTGGGTTGTGCATAGATAGGCGTCCCGATCAGTTGAGCACCGGCGTGGATTGTCTGGCTGTCAGGGGGGACAATGGTCGTATTTCCATAAATACCTGTAGCTAATGGTGTTATAGAACCATCCTTGTCTGAATCACGCGAAAAACAGACAAGAAGAGACAATTGTTGCCTTGGCCGGGTGTCTTTTGGGAGCAGACGCGTCGCTGCATCAGAGCCACCGCTGCGCCCACGCGGCCTCTATGCACGAAACCGCTGTGGCTGTGAAAAGTACAACAAAGTGCAAGGAATCGCAATTGTGGTGAAAGCCAGGTGAAATATCCGGGTCACCGGGCGATTTCCAGGGTCAGGACGGTGATGTCGTCGCTGGCTTTGGCGTGGGCGTCGATCTGGGCTGACAGCGCGGCGATCAGGTCGTCGCACGACAAGCTCGACCATGGCGTCAGCAGGTCGCTCATCGGCCGGCGCGGCTGGGCGGTGATCGTGCGCAGGGCTTCCTCGACGCCGTCGCTGTAGAGCACGACGCGGTCGCCTGCCGCCAGTTGCACCGTACAGGCCTGGAAGGCGGCCTCGGGGAACACGCCCAGCAGGCTGCCCTCGCAGGGCAGAGGGCGGATCGAGCCGTCGGCGCCCAGCAGCAGCGGCTCGGGGTGGCCGGCGCGGCTGTAGGTCATCTGAAGCGTCTGGGTGTTGAGGATGGCGTAGACGGCCGTGCAGAAATGGCACGAGGAAAGGTTCTGCTGGCAGATCGACGCGTTGAGCTCGCGCAGCGACAGGTCCGGCGGGATGATCTGGTAGCTGTTGCCGCTGACACGCTTGGTCTGCAGGGCCTTCTTGATGAACATCGTCAGCAGGGCCGCCGGCAGGCCGTGCCCCACCGCGTCGGCGACGTAGAAACCGATGAACCGCTCGTCGAGGCGGGTGACGTCGTAAATGTCGCCGCTGAGCCAACTGGCCGGACTGAACAGCGCGGCGAAATGGGCCGGCGGAACCTCCGGCAGGCGCTGGGGCAGGAAGTCCTGCTGGAGCTTGGCCGCCAGTTGCATCTCCTCATTGAGGCTGGCCACCGCGTCGGCGGCCCCGGCGCGGGCGCAGTGGGCGGCCGTCAGTTCGCTGCGCAGGCTGCGGACCATCGGCTCGACGCGGGCGAGGGTCTCGAACTTGGCGGCCAATTGGTCGGCCGGGGTATCGATGTCGATGGCGACGCAGCGGTTGTCCTGGCCGACCAGCGCCCAGGCCACCGGCGCGCTGCGGGGGAGCATGATCACGCACAGTCCGGGCGACTGGGCGAGGCCCTCAAGCAGTTGCACCATGGCCGCGGGGTCGGCGGACTGGCCGTTGGGATGCACGACGGTCAACCACTCGGCGTTCTTGTCATGGACGCCGCCGGCAAGGCTGCGCGTGGCAAAGGTCCATCCCCGCGTGGCCTCCAGGATGTTGGAGGGCGCCGGTTCATCGGAGCACCATATGACCTTCGGTTGCCTGTTCAAGAAAAGCCCTCTCATCCGCGCGAAATGTCCGCGGGGCGGCGGTTTTCCTGTAAGGCTCATCGTCGCGACGGGGGGAAGGCTTTAACAGCGGATGGCGCGCGACTTCATCGCGAGATGCGGATCTGGCTGCCGACCTTGACCTTGTGGCGGGCCAGCGAACCGGCTGCGACCTCCAGAGCGTACTGGGCGGGCTGGCCCGAGCTGTATGTGACGCGCCCGACGCGGTCGCTCTCGGCCTTCATCGTGTGCGTCGCCACCACCACGCCCTGCTCGTCGAGGAAGGCGATGTCCAGGTCGATGAAGCAGCCGCGCATGCAGAAGTCGAGCACCTGCGGGTTGTCGTAGATGAACAGCATGCCCGCGTCGTCGGCCATGCTCGTGCGCCCGCCGAGCCCCTGGTAGCGCTGCTCGTACGTCTGGGCGAGCTCGAGACGCCAGACGTGGCCGTTGACGGCCGCGGTCGGACCGGCGCCGGCGACGGTCCGGCTGGAGGGTTGGGCGGGCTCAGAACAGCCGCCCGCCAGCATCGCCGCGGCGATCAGGATGGCCCCGGCCCCGCGCATCATGGAAGGAACTCCTTGCTGGGGCGGCGGGACGGTTCGTCAGGGCCTTTGGCGGCCAGGGCGAGCATGCGCTGGAGCAGTTCCATCGGCAGACCCACCACGTTGCTGAAGCTGCCCTCGACTCGCGTGATGAATCGGTCGGCCGTTTCCTGGATGGCGTAGGCGCCGGCTTTGCCTTGCCATTCGCCGCTGTCGAGGTACGCGACGATCTCGCTTTCGCTCATGGGGCGCATGGTCACGAAGGTGGTCTCCGAGGCGATCAGCCGCCCCCGGGGCGGACCCAGCAGCGCCACGCCCGTGATGACGCTGTGGCGGCTGCCCGATAGCGTCTCGAGCATCGCCCGTGCGTCGTCGCGCCCGGCGGGCTTGCCCAGGATGCGCCCGTCCGCCGCGGCTACCACCGTATCGGCGCCGAGCACCAAGCTGTCGCGGTGCCACTGGGAAACGCTGCGGGCTTTGTAATAGGCCAGCGCCTCGGCCGCCTGCGATGCCGTCATCTCGGCAGGCAACGTCGAGGGCTCGTCCAGCGGCGGTTCGACGGCCGTGAACGCGATGCCACACTCGGCGAGCAGGCTCTTGCGCCGCGGGCTCGACGAGGCCAGAATGAGATCGATCTTCTTCTTCATGCCGCTGTCATGGTATCAGGTCCGTTCATCGGCGTCTGCGGTAATGTGCCGCAGCGGTCCCGGGAGGTTACACAATACTCAAAACGCCTGGATTCTAGGATAAAACCCGACTATTATTTCAGAAAATTAACCCGCCATGGCGGATTAGCGCTTGAAGAATTCCCCGTCTTGCTGTAATATATTGGCACAAGTTTGTTATCAGGAGCTTAGGAGACTAGCGGTAGCCGTTTTAGAGGAAGCGGATGCCGTGCAATCAGGGGTCCGGTGTAATTATGAACGATGTAGCTCTCAAAGAGCGCCTCGCGGAATTGCGCGACGCAATTCGCGCCTCCGGCGTGCCCGACGCTAGATACGTTTCCGACCCGGTGCTGTCCAGCGACTTGATCTCCGCAGAAACCGAATCGCTCGAGGCCGACCTCGATCAGCTCCGCCTGCAAATGAAATACATGCTATTCGACCTCGAGGCCACCCGGCGCGAGAACCGGTATCTGCGCCAGATGCTCGAGACCCGCCCGCCAAACGCATCCGGCGAGACGCCGGGCTTCTGAGCAACACCACCACGTTTCTATGCCGCCCTGCCCCAAGAAGCAGGGCGGCTTTTTTTACTGTCGCGGACATCTCTCTTGGGCCAGTGCCGTGGGCGCCTCGCCCGCGCGATACGATTTCCAGCGATCCTTTTTGTCGCCATTTTCATCAAGTCCCGGTAAATCGCGCGACGATAGATGAAATGCCAGCAGTAGGGGTGGAACTCGACGGGCGCTCAATATATTGCGTATCGACACGTTCGCGGCGATGGATTGCCGCGACCACGGGGACGCGGCCACGGAAGGCGGGAAGATTTTCTAACCTTTTGCTTTGCGTTTGGCCGATGTTAGGGTAGTATTCAAATGAAAGACCAACATAACAACCTGAGACGAGATGGGCGGCGGGCTGGCCCTGCAATGCCCGCGGATGGCCTGATGTATCCGGTAGAAAAAGAAACGTTGCCCGTGTGCCAGTTCGGTCCCGGCGGGTTGTACCGCACGGCTTGGCCGGCGTGGTTCGCCCCGCTGCCGCAGGAACCGCCGATGGCCAAAGCTGGTGATGAGGCCGCTGCGGCAGGACTGGAAGCGCCGCTGGTCAGCGTCGGCCCAGGCGGCATCGCTTGGCAGAAGCACCCGGCACGCCAGGGGCGTCGCCAGGACATCGGCAGCGGGTTCTGGGCCACGCTGGCGGGCATGCTGGGTTATCGCAGCCGTGAGAATAGTGTCGTGTTGGCCAGAGGTTCGGCGCCGGTGGAGCAGGTGGCACTGCCTCAACCGCCTGACGGCCGCCTGACCGCATCGCGAGGCTACGTTGTCAGCTCGCCGGGACCGCTCGCGGCCAGCGGCGCCCAGGAGAACAATCATGCAGACAGAGACTTTGACGCCCCGGCAGTTGGAGATCTTGAGGTTTATCCGCGACTTTCGCAACCGATGCGGCTATTCCCCGACGATGCAGGAGATGGGCGACCATCTGCGGCTTACCAAGGTGACGGTCTTCGAACACGTCGGCGCCCTGGAAAGAAAAGGTCTGCTCATTCGCGGGCCAAAGCACAAGGCTCGCTCTTTACAGGTCCGGCCTGATTACTCGTTTGAGGACGAAACGCCCAGCCGCATCCCGCTGGTGGGCCGCATCGCCGCTGGTGCGCCGATCGAGGCCATCGAAGACACGCGCAGCCTGGACGTGGACGAGCTTTTCAACGTCGGCGGCTCGACCTTCGCCCTGGAAGTCACCGGGGACAGCATGATCGAGGAACACATCGCCGACGGCGACTATGTCATCTGCCGCCGCAGCGATACCGCCCGCAACGGCGACAAGGTCGTCGCCCTGCTGGCCGACGGCGAAGCCACGCTCAAGACCTTCTACAAAGAAAAAGACCGCATCCGCCTCCAGCCCGCCAACCGCAAGTACAAACCGATCTACGCCCGCAACGTGGCGATCCAAGGCGTGGTCGTGGGCGTGATCCGGCGAGTGTAGGCGGGGCGGTTAGCGGAGGCTGTTTATAGGTCCTATTCGTCTTATATGTCCTATCAACAAGGAAGAGCATAGGACCAATAAGACACATAAGACCTATGCTTGAGCAGGCACGACGACGGTTGAGAACCCCTTCCGCCTCTGCGAGGCGGGAAGATAAAGAAGACGTTCCCCGGAGGCTTACGCCTCCGGCTAAATCCTCGAGCCTCTTCGAGGCTCATTTCAGAGAGGAGTTCTTGTCTTGCCGCCGCGTGGCAATTATATCTATGTGGGAAAGCGCGTAGGATTGCGCGCAGCCTTGCTGTCGATTTTGATTGGGGTAAAATTGTGCCTGTAGTCATCATCGCGACGTTGGGTCTGATGATCCTGGTGGTAGATCCGCTTCTACTGTTTGCTGCTGCCCGACTGGTCCGCGTCGGCGGGGCGACCATAGGCCGAGCCTATAAAGCCTTTCTGGCGATATTTGCCGCGAACGTCGTCGCCATGTTCTTCACGCTGAAGTTTCTCAAGGACAACGATGTTGCACTGAACCTGATCGCAGCGATCGCCCTCTTTGTCGGTAGCGCAAAACTGGCGGCACTCATTTTTCAAACCGGCTTCTGGAGGGCAACGGCCGCGTACTTCATCGCGTCAGTCCTGGTTATTGGTTTGGCCTTTGGAATGAGATGGACGCTTATTGAAAGTTTTGCGGTGCCGACCGGGGGCATGGCCCCGACCATCCAGTGCGGCGACCGGATGATGACGGACAAGCTGACGCTGGCCTTGCGAGCGCCGCGGGCAGGCGATATTGTCGTCTTTGCTGCGCCCGTTGCTCAACTCGGGACGCAGGTCAAGAGGGTAATCGCCATCGAAGGCGACAAAGTGGACATACAGGATGGGAATGTCCTCGTCAACGGCCAGTCTCAGGGGGCTTGTCCGCTCTTCAAAAACGACCAGTTCCCTCCCCAGCAATTCCCGCTGATCGTCCCTGCGGGCAAGCTCTTTGTGCTGGGAGACAATCGCGCGGCAAGTCTCGACAGCCGCTACTGGGGCTGCGTGAACGTTAACGCAGTCCGTGCGTTGGCCGGGATCGTGTATGCCTCGGCAGTGCCACGGTCTCCAGAGTTCACGCCCTTAAGCGCATCCCCGAATCCGACGGAGAAGCCCGGCACGATACGATGGAGTCGGATTGGGACGATCCTGAAATAGCCTGAGGCCTGCGCCTCTGCCTCGTACCAGCATGGCTACGACCGCGCGAAGAGTCTGGCCAGGAATTGCTCGTTGAATGCCGCCAGGGGCACGCGCGGGCGGCCCACCGACACGTCGGGTTTAGGGGCGCCGTGGAAGTCGCTGCCGCCAGTGATTGCCAGGTTGAAACGCCTGGCCAGTTCCATGAATGCACGCGTCAACTCGGGACCGGATTGGCTGTGGTAGGCCTCGATGGCGTCCAGGCCACTGTCTTTCAGATCGTGAACGATTCGCTCGATCTGCGCGCTGTTGGCGCAGTTAAGTTGCACCGGATGGGCCAGAACGGAAATGCCACCGGCGTCGCGGATGGCTGCGATAGTCTCGGCGGCACTTTTGCGCGGGCGGTCGACGTAGGCGGGTTTGCCCTTGCCGATGTACTTGTCGAAGGCCTCGGCGGTTGTCGCGACGTAGCCTTTTCGCAGCATCGCCAGGGCGATGTGCGTGCGGCTGACGACCAGGTGCGACGCGCCGGGTTCTTCCGGGCGGGTCACTTCAGTGACGCCGGAACCGCCGCCGGCTTCGACGAGCGCTTCGAGCACGTCTTCCATGTCGATGGCGACGCCAAGCTGCTGCAATTTCGCAACGATGGCCGGGTTTCGCTCACGCCGGCCGCTGCGAAGAAAATCGGCTAGATCGAGAATCGAGGGCGCCTTCTCGTCAAATGCCAGGCCCAGGATGTGCAGCGTGCCCGAGGGCGGCTGGGCCGAGACTTCGATGCCCGGCACGAACTTCAATTCAGGAAACGCCGCCGCGGCCTGGCGCGCCGGGGCCAGGCCGTCGAGCGTGTCGTGGTCGGTCAGGGCGATGGCCGCCAGTTCGCGGCGGTCGGCAAGGGCGATCAGGTCTGCCGGTGGCAGCGTTCCGTCGCTGGCGGTGCTGTGGGTGTGGAGATCGACAAAACGCCGCACGGCGGCCTCAACCTTCCAGGTGCTCAAATAGCGCGGTCGAGAGGTACCGCTCGCCGAAGGACGGCATGATGGCCACGATCACCTTGCCCTTGTTTTCCTTGCGTGCGGCCAGTTCAGACGCGGCCTGCAGGGCAGCGCCCGAGCTGATGCCCACAAAGAGCGATTCGTCGTGGGCGGCGCGGCGGGCCATGGCGATGGCGGCGTCGTGATCGACGGCCATGATCTCGTCGACGAGGTCCATGTTCAGCACGCCGGGCACGAACCCCGCGCCGATGCCCTGGATCTTGTGCGGGCCGGGCTTGAGCACCTCGCCTTTGCGAGCCTGGGTGAGCACGGCGCTCTGGGCCGGCTCGACCGCGACGATCTGCACGCTGGGGCGGCGGCTCTTGAGCACCTCGGCCACGCCCGTAAGCGTTCCGCCGGTGCCCACGCCGGCCACGAAGATGTCAACCTTGCCGCCGGTGTCGCGCCAGATTTCTTCAGCCGTTGTCGTGCGGTGGATCTCGGGATTGGCGGGGTTGTTGAACTGCTGTGGCATGAACGCCCGCGGGGTGGTCTTGACGAGTTCCTCGGCCTTCCTGATCGCCCCCGGCATGCCCTCCGCGGCCGGCGTCAGCACCAGGTCGGCCCCCAGGGCCCGCAGGACTTTTCGCCGTTCGATGGACATCGAGTCGGGCATGGTCAGCACGCACTTGTACCCGCGGGCCGCGCACACGAACGCCAGGGCGATGCCCGTATTGCCGCTGGTGGGCTCGACGATCAGCGTGCCGGGGACGATGCTGCCGTCGCGCTCGCCGGCCTGGATCATCGCCAGGCCGATGCGGTCCTTGACCGAGCCCATCGGGTTGAGGCTCTCCATCTTGGCCAGCACGGTGGCGTGGCTCTGGATGATCTTTCGGATGCGAACCAGTGGCGTGTTGCCGATCGCCTGCGTGATGTCGTCCAGTATCCGGCCCATCGTCTACTCCTCGTCTGGTGGCGCAGCCTTTCCAGGCTGCGACTGCATAACCATGCGACACAGGCTGGTAGGCCTGTGTCACCAGATTGTGTCCCATTCTAGTCCAGGAAATCAAAGAGTTTCTGTTTGCAGCAGCGGCAGGGCACGTCGGCCGCCGCCGCCGTGGCGTCGATCCGTTGCACCGCACCGCTCCAGAAGTCCATCTTCAGCAGGTACCGACTGGCCTGGTCGCCGCGCCCGCTGAGAATCTTCAGAGCCTCCATCGCCGCCACGGCAGCGATGGCCGCCACGGCCGGACCGAGCACGCCCGCCGCGGCGCAGGTGGGGTCTTTGCACGGCGGGGGCGGTTGATCGTACACGCACCGCAGGCACGCGGTGCGGGGCGGAATGATCGTCATCGTCTGCCCCTGCGCGCCGACGACGCCGGCAAAAACCCAGGGCCGCCCCGTCCGGACGGCAAAATCATTGAGCACGAACCGCGTGGGAAAGTTGTCCGTCCCGTCGACGATCAAGTCCACGTCGCCCGCCAGCGCCGCGACATTCTCCTTCGTCAGCCGCTGCCGCACCGGCTCGACCGCTGCCGCCGAGTTGATCGCCCCCAGCCGAGTGGCCGCCGCATCAACCTTATACAACCCCGCAGCCGCCGCGGCCTGGTCGTACAGCCCCTGGCGATGAATATTCGTCAACTCGACGCGGTCATGATCCACCAGCCGCAAAAATCCCGCTCCCGCGCGTGCCAGAAGTTCCGCGATCCACGACCCCAGCCCCCCCACTCCCACAATCACCGCGCGTGAAGCCGCCAGCCGTCGTTGACCGCTCAGCCCCAGCGGTTCAAACACCACCTGCCGGCCATATCGCAAAAGTTCACGAGCATCATCATTGGGAGACATGCCGGTAGTTTAGGCTCTGCCGCCGGCCGCGACAACGCCGTTCCATTCCCTTTCCCACCAACGATCTTCTTTGGTCCAAACACATTGGCACGCACGACGGAGTTGTGCGTGGCACCGCACCCCGGTTCCTGGTTACCGCGCTTTGAGCGATTGCGGCCCCACAGCGTGCTGCAGGCCGATGGCTTTCTGGTCGATGGGCACGAAGCCCAGCTTCAGGGCGGGGGAGGTTTTCTTGAGGCGGAAGTCGCCTTTTTCGACATCGATAAACTCAGGGTCGGCGGCGACTGCGTGGCTCTCGATGCCGTACTGGCGCTCTTCGTCGAGAAGGCGCTGGCCCCACTTGGCGTCGGCGGCATTGAAGTAGAGGTTGTAGTCGGCCCGCGTGTCGCGCAGCCAGACGTTCATGCGGTAGTAGGTCATGCCCTGGCCGATGGCCTTGTCCTTGCGGCTGACGGCGTAGTAGATGTTCCGCTCGACCAGCGACCAGTTGATCGGCGCGCACTCCAGCGAGAGCATGCCGCGCATCGGCGGCTGCACGGGCACGGCCATGATGTTGTTGACCACGTCGTTGACGCCCTTGATGGCGATAAAGCTGGCCAGGCCGCCGATGCGCCAGAGGATGTTGCCTTCGATGAGGGTGGCGTGCTGGTCGTCGTCGCAGCGGATGCCCTCGGCCATGTGGATGCTTTCGCAGTGGTGCAGGAAATTGTTCCTCACCACGTTGCCGCCGCCTGCGCCGGAGATGTAGATGCAGTTGCCGTCCTCGAGCACTTCCATCACGTCGCGGATCTCGTTGCGCTCGATCTGGTTTCGCCGCGAGTGCATGAGCGGCTCGCGGTTGTGCCAGGTATGCGGCTTGTCGGCCAGCACGGCGTCGACTTCCTTCTGCCGCACGCTGCGCGAGCACTCAGCCATGCCGTTGGGATCCGGGCAGATTCGCCCGCTGGCGACGATGCCGGTGTAGGGCATGTTGTGGATGAGGTTGTTGGCGATGACGTTCTCGCCGCTCTGCCAGGCGAAGATGCCGCTGCTGTGCCAGTACGTCTCGCCGACGTGGTGAATGTGATTGTTGACGATGGCGTTGCGCTTGTTGACGTCCTTGGTGCCCAGGCCGTACCCCGCCAGCAGCACGCCGGCTCCGCCGACGTGCTCGATGACGTTATCGGCGATGCGGTTGTCCATGCAGTGCAGGTCCAGGCGCAGGGCGGTTCCGCCGGAGGCGGTAAAGCGGCAGGCCTCGACGGTGCATTTCTCGGCGCCGCGCAGGCGCAGCATCGCCGAGGGGGCGTCGTACATTTCCCAGTCATGCTGCAAGCCCCACCCGACGTGGTTCTTGGTCCAGGTGAACCGTTCGCCGTGGGCGAACGTCAACCCGCGCAGGACGATCCCGCGCACCGGAGCGTCCTGCGGCGCATCGGGATCGATCTTCCCCTCGATGCGCACCAACTCGGTGAGGCGCGGGGCAAAGATGTTTTCTAAATCCACGATGAGCTCGGCTTTGGACTTGTCGTTCGGCGTTCGTTTCCCCGCCTTCCCCGACTCCGCCCAGATGTAAACCTTCCGCGCCCTGGAATCGACAACCCACGTCCCGGGTTGGGTCATCCCCTCAAAGACGTTCTCGACAAACACGCTTCCACTCTGGAACTTTCCGAATCGCGGTTTGGTCAGCGCGTAGGTGCTCATGAACGCCACGCGACAGAGGTTCTTTTCCGTATCAACAGACTCGACGGGCAGCACGTTCATCGTCCACGGCGCCGCCGGGACGATCGAGAACTCCACGTCCGCCAGGTTCGCCCAGTTCTTCATCGCGCCAGGTGGGAAGGGCATCTGCGTGCGGGTATCGGGCGTCTCGCCCGTCCAGCCTTTGGATTCGACCGGCGGCGTGAAGCCTTCGCAGCGGGCGCGGGGCAGGCGCGTCAGGCCGCAGAACATCGTGTGGAACGAGCCAACGCCCTGGGGCAGGTCGGCCTGGTACACTTTGCCGCGCGCCTTGGCCGGCAGACCCGGCAGGTCGCCCTCGGCCTTGCGCCAGCCTTCGATGCGAACACCGGCCGAGAGCACGGGCTCTTCGCCCGGGACGGCTGAGTAGACGACGCGACCGGCGGCCGGAGAGTCTTCCAGACCGA
The DNA here is from genome assembly GCA_039683615.1 of Phycisphaerae bacterium. Taxonomy (GTDB): domain Bacteria; phylum Planctomycetota; class Phycisphaerae; order SM23-33; family SM23-33; genus JAJFUU01. The sequence continues at coordinate 153,773 of JBDKRA010000017.1, read as the reverse complement.
GCACCAGAGTCTCGCTCAGATGGTATGTGCCGCCGGCGATCCAGACGGTGATGTCGCCCTTGGCGGGCTTTTTGGGCAGGAGCTTGCGCACCGCGTCACGGGCGGCGGCCAGTGTCGCCAGCGGTTTGGCCTTGGTTCCGGGATTCGAGTCGCTGCCTTTGGGGGAAACGAATAGCTGCGTGGTCATAGGTTCCTCATTATCATTAGAGGGGCTTGTTGGTCCACAGGTCGTTGCTGCGCAGGCCCAGGGCGTCGAGCAGCCGCTCGGCGGGGACGCCCAGGGCGTGCTCGCGGGGCCGCAGGCGGAAAAGATCGCGATCGGCCAGGCCAAGGCGGCCCAGCACCATCTCGATCGCGCCGAAGTTCGTATTGTAGGGATTGCCATGATGGTCGGTCCCGGCCGCCAGCACGATCCCGCGGCTGCCCAGTTCAACCAGGTAATCGAGGTACTGGCTGCGGAATTTTTCGCCGTGCGAAGGCGCCAGCGACCACGTGCTGACCTCGACGGCCTTGCCGTTGTCGAGGCAGGCGGCCGCGAACTCGTCGTGATACTCATCGGGGATGGCGGAAAAATCGTCCATCCACGGCCCGGGCACGAACGTGCCGTCGGGAAAGTAGAAGTGGTTATGCCACCACCACGGGTGGGCGATGATCCGCACCAGTGGGTGCTGGGCGAGGTACATGAGCTGGCTGTGGAAGAAGTCGATGATCGCCCGCGGCGTCGGCTCGATGCCCCGCGCCCAATGCACGCCGCCGATAACGTACTCGATGCCCAGGATGGCCGCGTCGGCCTCGGTCAGGGCGATGGCGGGCTCGCTGAGGGGCCCGTCCTGCCCGCGGCCGTAAATGGGCGGCTCGGCGTAGTTGCCCGCGTCGATCTGGTCGAGCTCCCAGCGGCGCATGCAGGTGACCTCGACGCCGAAGTGCACGCGCGGCGAAGGGTTGGCCGCCAAAAACTCGATGCGGCTGGCGGCCAGGTCCGGCAGGTTATAGCGGCTGTGGAGATGATCGGAGATACCCATGTCGGCGACGCCCTGAGCGGCCGCGGCGGCGAGGATATCGGCGATCGTCGAGCCCATCTGGTGGCATTCGCAGGAATGCCGGGAGTGCACGTGCCAGTCGGTGGTGATTTTCATTTCGGGCCTGGAGCAGGAGGGCAGAGGGCTACTTGCCTCTGTGCTCGTAATGATACCGCGTGATGACGGGCCCGGAAAGTTTCCAGAATGCCTTGTAGTACTTTATCAGCCGCTCGCGCTGGACGGCCGGGTCGGAACTGGTCTGTCCGGGCTCGATCCCGCAGATGCGGGCCAGCGACTTCTGCACCTGCCGCGTGACGACCGGCTCGGGGTCTTCCAACGCGGCGATCAGGTCGGGGACGTGGTCGCAGTCCCAAGCCTCGCCCAGGGCCTTGGCGGCGTCGGCGCGGGCCTCGGCGCTCTTGTCCTGCGAGAGCATGGCTGCGGCCGGGGTCATCTCCTTGCGTCCGCCGGCGCGGGCCAGGGCTATCATCGACGAGCCTCGCACGGGCGCGCGGTCGTCTTGGGCTCGCTGGCGAAGCACCTGCAGGGCCAGGGGCGTTCGGACATTGGCCAGCGCCTTGACGGCGCGGCAGGAATCCAGTTCGCTGCCCGATGCGGCCACCTGCGCCAGACCCTCGACGTCCTTGCTCTGGGCCATGCGGGCAATCTGATCGTCGCCGCCGCCCAGGCCGGTGCGAGAGACCCAGACCCCGCCGGCGACCAAAAGGACAAGGGCGACCCAGATCCAAGGCCGGCGAAACGCCCCGTGCAAGCTCCAGTTCAATTCCAGCATCTCAAGGCAACCAATACTGGGCTTCGGTGCCCGGGATAGTGGGATCGATCTCGGTCGGATTCATCATCTTGACGGATCCGCTGCGCAGCAGCACGTTGACGTTGCCGTTGTGGCGGGCGAAGCTGGGATTCGTGTCGGCCCAGTCTTCATCGTTGTTCTGAACGATCAGATGCTCGTAGTCAATCGCCAGGATCTTGTCGGCCCCCAGCCCGGCCACGTCCACAAGGTGGGGATTGATGCCGTAGCTGATGGTCAGGCTGTTGGTTTCGCCGGGTGTTCCGCCGTCGCCGCCGGTGCTGCCGGGCGTGCCGATAGACACCTTGGGATATCCCTCGCGATCCGGGGAGTTCCAGTTTGCAGCCGAGAACGCCGGATTGGAAGGGCTGCCATACCCGTTGGGTATCACGATCACGTCGTCAGGCGTCAGGTCGCCCTTCTTGACGAGATTGGGCTGGCCATACATCATCTCCGTGAAGATGCGCACGCCGATGGACGTGGTGCCGTCATCCTTGTGCGTGATCCACATGCCCACGTTCTGACATGGCGATTCGCCCTGGGGGCCGAAGTACTTGTAACCGGCGCGTCCGCCCCACCACCACGTCTGGCCGGTGCCCTGGTCGACGCCGGTGTCATAGTAGCCGCCGGTATTTTTGAAGCTTTGCCACACTCCGGCGGGGTCGGAGTCCGGAGGGATGATGCCCGATTCGGCATAGATCCAGTTGCAGTAGGGATTGCTGCCAGGTTCGTAGTTGAACTTGAAGCACCACTGCGGGGCGTTGGCCCCATAGCCTGAAGCGCCGAAAGTGTCCAGCAACATCGTCAGCGGATTGCCGTAACGGTCCTTGATGATGGCGCCGTTATAGGATCCGGCAGGAACCGTCAGCAACGACTCGCGCTCCGGATCATTGATCTTTCGGGCAAAGTAGCTTGTACCGTCAAGAGGGATGTAGACGTCCCGAAACGCCGTCTTCCACAGCACAACCGGGTCGGCCAGCCATGGCGCCCAGCTTGGAATGCCGTTGGTGATCCGTTGTCGATAGTCCCGCAAGAAGGTTCGCATCGCCTCTTCGGCCAGCGACGTGCCGCCCGACGGCGGCGTACCGCCGGAGGTGACCACGACGTTGGTGGCGCTCTCGGGGCACAGCAGGATGGTCTTGGCGTTGTCGGCGTCCTTGAGGACGACCTTGTACCAGTCCTTGGGGTCGGCCAATGTTGCGGCCACGGTCTTGTCCATGTCGCGCAATTGCAGCGACGGGCACTGGCCGATTCGCATGAGATTGCTGCGGCAGACCGTCATGCGCGTGCGGGAGAGAACCCCGCTCAGCGAGGGCATCAACAAGGTCACGAGAATGGCCAGAACCGCGATGACGACCAGCAACTCAGTGAGAGTCATTCCTCGACTACGCACCCTGGCGGAGTCCATTTTCACCATAGCCAATACTCCTCTTTGTCTCACACCGGCCCCCTCCTCCTCGCATGATCTATTATATTGAATAGATACTCTATCGGAAATAACTAATCTGCCTCGTCATGGACGAACTCTATTGCTTCTTGCGTTCATCACGGCCGAGGTAGTCGCCGTGGTAGCGATTGAGGATATCCCCGTAGACCTTCCAGCACCGGTCATAGAACTTCACAGCCTGCGCCCGGCGGGCGGCGAGGTCGGTGGCCGTTTCGTAGCCGGGCTCCATTCCGCAGATACGCGAGGCGGATCGCTGGGCCTGGCGGAAGACTTCCTCGCTGGAGTCTTTGTCCATGGCCACGATCAGTTCGGGCATGCGCTTGTAGTCCCAACTCTCGCCGATGGCCCGCGCCGCGACCGCGCGAACATCCGCCGATTCATCCGTAAGGAGCTTCTCCGTCAGCAGCTTGCCGTGTTCGCGCGGGGCAGCCCGGGCCACGGCCATGACTGCATGCTTGCGAATGACCGGGCGCGCATCGTGCGCCGCCGCTATGATCGGTTCGACGGCCTCGGGCTTGCCCAGCACGCTCAGGGCCTTGATGGCCCGACAGGCGTCGACCTCATTGGCGCCGGCGGCGGCGTTTGCCAGGCCCTTGACGTCTTCTTGCCGGCGCATCCTCTCGATGTCGTCGCTCGGGCCCGACACGGCATAGGCGGCGACCCCTGCCGCGATCACCAGCACACTGACGATCCAGAACCATGGTCGTTTCAGCAACTCTCAATCCTTATGCAAAGGTCTCGGGCGAATCAGGGACGCCAGTACCTCGTTTCGTACAGGTTGGGGTCTATCTCCGTCGGCCACATCGGCACGACCGATCCGTCGCGAAAGAGGACGTTGACCTTGCCGGCGTGCCGGGCAAAGGCCGGCTCGCCGGCGATCCAGTCATCATCGGTCGCCCGGACCACCAGGCGGTCATAGTCGATCGCCAGGATCTTCTGCGGATCCAGGCCCGCCTGATCGGTGATGGCGGGATTGATGCCGTAGCTGACCTTGAAAGATGTGGCGGAGGGCGGCGTGGAAGTTCCGCCCGCGGCCGACCCGATCGTTACCGTCGGAAGCGACTCGGGCGACGTCGCGTCGGGCGCCCAGGCGTCGTTATTGGGATGGCCGTACTTGGGCCCCACCAGCACGTCGTCAACGCCGGCAGCGACGGTGTTGGCGTGCTTGACGATCTCGGGAATGCCGTGGTTGCGGTCGGAGGTGCTCCACATCCGGCGGATGCGAAGAACGGTTACGCCGTCCTGTTGATGCGTGACCCAGAAGCCCACGTCCTGGGCAGGGTCGTCGCTGAAGTTCTTGTAGGTGGCCGAGCCGCCCCAGAACGCGTAGATGCCCCAATAGGTGTCCATGTTCTGCTTGAGGCGGTATCCCGAGAACGTCGCGCGGACCATCGCCTCGTTTGAATCCGGCGGCACGGCGCCTGTCCCGGCGTAGATCCAGTACGCGTAGGGATTGGAGTCGGCCGTATAGAGGAAGCTGTAGCAGTACTCCGGGCTCCAGGCCCAGTTGTTGGGGCAGTCGTGCAGCAGCCTCTGGGGCGTACCCTTGAATGTCGGGACGTTCCCGGCCGGGGCGAACTGCGCTACGTTGGGATGGTAGTAGTCATTGTTCCCGCCGGCGTCCTTGTGCTCGCGCATCGCCAGATAGTCCGTGTGCGTCAGTTTGCGGGCGAAGTAGCTCGTGCCGTCCAGCGGCAGGTACAGGTAGATCGACGATGCGCCAAAGGCCTGGATGGCGTCCTTGCCGTTGAAATTACACGACATTCGCAGGCGGTAGTCGCTCTTGAACGCCTGGAGCTTCTCCTCGGCCAGCGCGGGCCCTTCATGGGCGCCGGGGGAGGTTTCCGTCAGCACCGTCGCGCCTTCGGGGCATTGCAGGATGCTCTTGGCGGCGTCGGCGTCTTTCAGGACCGCCTTGTACCAGTCGGCCGCATCGGTGAACGCCGGCCTGGAGGATTTGTCCGTGTCGCGCAGTTGCAGCGATCCGCTCTGCCCGATGCCCTTGAGATTGTTCTGACACATCAGCATCCGCGTCCTGAACAAGACGTTGCCGGTTGCAGGCGCCAGAAGCGTAACGAGAATCGCCAGAATGGCAATCACAACCAGCAGTTCCGTCAGGGTCATTGCCCCACGACGCGCAGCAGTACCCATCTTTAACATGGCCAATTCTTCTCCTGTCCAGCGACACCGGACATCCCGTCGCGCGGCACATATTGTAGAGACTACTTTGCCTGTCGGGAATCGCCAATATGCTCCGTAAGGTTTTTGCGGCAAGGCACTGAGGCGGCGGGCACATTACAAACAGAACCACCGCCCGCGACGCGTGTTTTTAATAGCAGGCATGCCTTCTACTGGAAAGGACCGTGCATGATCACGATGTTGCTGGCGAAACGTATTTTGATGGCGGCAGCCCTGGTGGCGGCCGCCGCAGCGCTGGTTTGCCCCTTCTCCCCCACCGCCAAGGCCGACGGCGAGGCCAAGGCCCACAAGACCGACTGGCTCTACAAGGCCAAGTGGGGCGTCATGTTTCATTACACCGACTCCTGGCAGGGCGCCGGCACGATCGAGGAATGGAACAAGCGCCTGGACGGCTTCGACGTCGACGGTCTGGCCAAGCAGCTCAAGGAGCTCGGGGCCGGCTACCTGATGATCACCAGCAAGCACGGCGGCAAGTTCACGCTGGCGCCCAATGAGGCCTTCGAGAAGGCCAACCCCGGCTGCACGCCCAAGCGCGACCTCATCGGCGACCTGGCCGACGCGCTGGACAAGCAGGGCATCGGCCTGATGCTGTACTACGCCACCGGCATGGGCATCGACAAGCCCAAGGTCGCCAACAACACCGCGGCCGTGATGGGCGAGTGGTCCAAGAAGTATGGCAAGAAGGTGCGCGGGTGGTGGCTGGACAACAACGTCGGCGACAAGGATCTGCAGAAGCTCATCGCCGACGCCGCCCGCAGCGGCAATCCCGACACGGTCGTCGGTTTCAGCCCGCCCAAGGCCCCCAGCCCCAGGCGCAACAGCCCCGAGGACGACTACACAGCCGGCAACACGCACGCGCCGGGCCCGGCGCGGTGCAGCGGCCGATTCGTCGACGGCGCACAGTGGCACATCCTGACCTACCTGGGCAACAATTGGGCCGGCGTGCACAAGAATGCCGGCACGCGCTTTCCACCGGCGCGAGCCGCCGGCATGACGGCCGGTCCGCTGTCCAAGGGCGGCGTGGTGACCTGGGATGTCAAACCGCTGGCCAGCGGCCTGATCGACCCGGCCTATCTGCCCGCCCTGAAGGCCATCGGCGAAGCGGCCGCCAAGATCCAACGCTGAAGCAGTAGCATGGGCGTCTCGCCCATGAGTCGCAGGGGCGTCCCGCCCCTGCTCCCGTTGTGTGGCATGGGCGTCTCGCCCGTGCTCTCCGACGCCTACCCCACGAGAGGCGCGGCATTTCCTTCCTCCTGACGCCCAGCGCCACTATGATGTTGCCATGTCCAATCCAGAAGAAGGCAAATCGAAGTGGTCCCCCAAGGCCAAAATCTGGCTGTTTATCGGCCTGCTCGTGGGGACGTTCCTGATCTGGAACTACTGGCCGCCGGGGGAAGGGCACATCACCGTCAGCTACGAAACCACGCGCATCACCGGCCCGCTCAAACCCGACGGGACGGTCGACTACGTCCGCTACCTGAACGAGAGATATGGTAAGGGCGTCACGCCGGAGAACAACGCCGTGGTGTTGCTGGTGCGGTGCTGGGATGCTGAGGCTTTTGAGCCGGAGACGAAGGATGAGTTCTTGCAGCAACTCGGGGTGACGGGGCTCCCTGCGATGGAACCCTTCAAGTCATTTTCAGATTGGCGGAAAGGGAGGAGGCCTGTCGAGGCAGCGTTCGACACCGATGTAGACCGCCCTTGGAAGACGAAAGAACATCCTCAGATGGCGGAGTGGTTGGGAGAGATGCGTAATGTGCTGGACACGGCCGTGGAGGCTTCCCACAGACCGCGATACTTCTATCCGATCGTCTGCCCTCCTCCGCAGAAAGGCACTTGGTCGCGCCATACAGCTGCCTGCCCTAATGATCTCTTCACGGGTCTTCGGGTGCGTGCCCTGCTTGCCTTGGGAGACGGCGACTTCAAGAGCGCGCGGGGCGACGCCATTGCGATTCATCGCCTTGGCAGGCTCTTTCAGCAGAGTCCTACCTGCACAAATCTCTTGCTCGGATATCAGTATGAGTGGTTGGCTTCTTGGGTGCATATCACTGTTGGAACAAATCCCGGATTGGAGACACGTTGGGCTAGAGAGTATCTCGCCGATATCGATGCTCTGCCCCCACAGGGCAGCATCTTAGAGTCCATTGACGTAATGGAGCGTTTCTCTCTGCTCGACATGATAGGTACGGTGGCCCGCATGGAGCAGCCGATGGATTTTCTGATAGCTGGGCGATTGCCCGCGGATGTTGCAGCCCGACCCATTGATGGAAGCCTCTCTTGGGACAACGTTCTTCGGAGAATCAATGAAGCGATGGATCACTGTTCGCCCACTTCTGGGGTAGTCACCTTTGATGGTCCCGAACTCAATTGGAGGCAAGTCCTGTCCCGCGCGGAAAGACGGATCGCCGGCTCCGGGGGCCGTGCGACCGCCGCAATACGCGAGAGGCTGCTTGCAGAGGCGGCATCTGATCTTGGTAACATCAAATGCAATCTGGGGTCTCATGCCCAAAGAAGCCGCCGCATGACTGAGGCAGCCAGGATTCCCTTTGCCCTTGCGCTCTACAAAGCGGACCAAGGGCACTTCCCCGAAAAACTGGAGGCTTTGGCTCCCAAGTACCTGGCAACCGTCCCGCTCGATCCCTTTGGCGAAAGAACAATCCTCTACAAGTCCATTGGCATGGCGTACATGTTCTACAGCGTTGGCTCTAATGGCATCGATGAAGGCGGCAAGGGCGATGATCTTGCGTTTAAGTCCACTTCTAACCCGTCGGCGACACAGCCGACGACTGCGGGTTCATCACAAGAATCCAAATCGTCGCGATAGTTGCCGCACCGCAAGAAAGCCACGCTTCTGGCGGAATCAGTAAAGCGGCTCGATCTTGCCAGGCATTTGCCCCTGATGAGCTCGTTGCCATGCGTCCAGCAATTCGCCACGGCGGATAGATGCCCATTCTACAACAAGACCCAAAGCACGCGGCGGCACTTCACCGGCGATAACTGCCAGCGTCTCAATGGCGATCACTGCCTGCAAGTCGCCATAGACGACGTGGAAATGCGGAGGGGCATGGTCATCATAAAACATCCTGATGACGATTCCGTAGAATCGGCACAGTTCAGGCATGCGCGCGGTCTTTCTTGAGAGCAGGAAAAATGTCCTCGGGCTGTTTGCCTGTGGCTCGCAGATAAAGCGCATCAGCGCAGAGGTCCACTTCCTGACCCCACACCAATTCGCCAGAGGGGCCTATCGAGACTTCACGGAATTGTCCATAGTCATTCCAAAGTTCAAAAACGCCTTTGCCAACCAAATCTGACAGATCAACGGTAGCGACAAGCCCGTCCTGGAATGTAAGACGCAGGCGGTAGTTCTCCATCGCTTCAACTTCTACGATCTTCTTCATGAGCCGAACCTCACTAAGCATTATACCTCCGTCGCATTGGACAGAGGAATGGGAAGTCTTGCAGGGAACCACCGCGGGCGCTAACATACCGGCATGAAGACTATCCAATTGATCACGTGCGCGTGCGTGGCGGCGGGGATGATGCTGGCGGGGTGCGGGCCTTCGACGGGGTATATCGTCAAGCCCGTGCCGCTGGACGAGCAGCTCAAGGAAACCGTCATCGCCAGCGACGGCGGATGGGTCAGCGACAAGCTGGCGATCATCGACATCGACGGCCTCCTGATGAACGCCCGCAGCGGCGGGCTGATGGGCTCCGGCGAGAACCCCGTGGCGCTGTTCGTCGAGAAGATGGACAAGGCCCAGGACGACTCGCGCGTCAAGAGCGTGCTGCTGCGGATCAACTCACCCGGCGGCGGCGTCACCGCCAGCGACATCATGCACCAGCGCGTGCTGCGGTTCCGCAAGGAGCGTCCCGACGTCAAGGTCTACGCCATCATCGAGGACATCGGCGCCAGCGGGGCGTACTACGTGGCCTGTGCGGCCGAGAAGATCATCGCCCACCCCACCAGCACCGTCGGCTCGATCGGCGTGATCGTGCAGCTGGTGAGCTTCTCGGGCACGCTGGACAAGCTGGGCATCGAGGCCCGCGCCATCACCTCGGGCAAGTTCAAGGACATGGCCAGCCCGCTCAAGCCCATGAACAAGGAAGACCAGGCCGTCATCCAGAAGCTCGTCGACGACTACTACAACCGCTTCGTCAAGGTCGTCGTCGACGGCCGCAAGGGGCGCCTCTCGCCCGACCAGGTTCGCGCGCTGGCCGACGGGCGGGTGTTCTCGGCCGACCAGGCCCGCGAGAACGGGCTGGTCGATTCGCTTCAGTACATGGACGACGCCATCACGACGATCAAGACGGCCGCCGAAACGCCCCGCGTCAAGATCGTGATGTACCATCGCCCCTGGGGCAATCGCCAGAACGCGTACTCCTCCGAAGCGGCCATCGGCGGCAGCGGCGCCGCAGCGCTGGGCCTGATGAATATCTCTCTCGAAGCCGTCACCGACATCGGACGCCCGCGATTCCTTTACCTCTGGACCGGTCGCAATTAACACGAGTGCGCGTGACGTGGCACGGGCGTCTCGCCCGTGCCACACATCGTAATTAAAGTCGCGCCGATAACCCGCCGAACATAACGGCAGGTCGGGATAGTTAGCTGTCGGAGCCTGCCACGCGGAGAATTTCTCTCGTGGTTGGAGAGGTGGGTGCCATGCTGACAGACCCGGCGCGGATTCTTATCGTTTCCTCTGGCACGTTCCTGGCTCGTTTCACTCCCGGTCTCATGCCCAGCCTGCGCAGCGACATCGTCGTCGCGTGTGGTCTCGAGCAAGGCCTGGCCGCCCTGGACGCCTCCGCCTTTGACGTTCTGGCGCTGGATCTGGCGCTGCAGGCGCGAACGCGTCTGCGGCTGATCAAGCGGGCCGCGGCGCAGAAGCAGCGCCCGCGGGTGATCGTCATCGGCGGCACCGACACCGGGCAGGACCTTGTTGGCGCCTTTGCGATGGGCGCCTGCGGGTACGTCAAAGCCCCGCTGAGCCTGGGCGATCTGCTGGCGGCCGCCGCCCGCGCCCTCGGCGCCGAGGCCGCCCCGCAGTGGCCCTGCGCCACCTGCAGACACCATGCCGAGCACGACCAGCGCAAGATTTCCCTCGAAGCCATCGAGGCCCTCGTCAGCGCCGTCGAGGCCAAAGACCCCTACACGACGATGCATAGCCGCCAGGTGTCGCAGTACGCCGTGATCATGGCCGGCGAACTCAAGCTGCCCCAGAGGATGATCGAGTCGATCTCGATCGCCGCGTTGATTCACGACGTGGGCAAGATCGGCGTCAGCGACCGCGTGCTGACCAAGCCCGGCCCCCTCAACGCCGCCGAGACCCTCCACATCCGCCGCCACCCCGTGCTGGGCGAGGCCATCGTGCGAAATCTCTCGTCCTTCCACGCCGAGGCGCGCATCCTGCGACATCATCACGAGAATTGGGACGGCTCGGGTTACCCCGACGGCCTCAAGGGGCGGCAGATCCCCCAGGCGTCGCGAATCATCCGCCTGGCCGACTCGCTCGACGCCATGCTGACCGCCCGCAGCTACCGCGCGGCGATTCCCCTGGGCGAGCTGCTTGAGGAAATTTCTAGCGGCAGCGGCAAGCAGTTCGAGCCCGAACTGGTCGCGCTGACCATCGCCTGGTGCATGAAGAATCGCCGCCAACTCGAGCAGGCCCAGCAGCAGGCCCGCCCGGCCGCCGCAGGCTGAGCGAGTAAAAACCCGTCGCACGGGCGTCTCGCCCGTGAGTAGCATGGCCGTCTCGGCCATGCCTGGGAAATTCCCGCGAGCGGCCAGCGCCTATGACTTGAGCACCTTAATGAGGATGCCCAGCGCCTTGTCCAGCAGCTTGTCGCCCACGGTGATCGGCGGGGCCAGGCGCACGATATTAGCCTGGGCATAGCCGATCAGCAGCCCGGCGGCCTTGGCGGCTACGAAGATGTCCTTGGCGGGTTTATCTACCTGAATGCCGATCATGAAACCCTTGCCGCGCACGTCTTGGACGCAGCTCGCCCCGGCTGAGCGGAGCGTCTTCATGATGTACTCGCCCTTGTCGGCCGCTCGCGTCACCAGGTCCTGCTCTTCGATAAGCTTCATCGCGGCCGCCCCGGCGGCGGCGCAGAGCGGGTTGCCGCCCATGGTGCAGCCGTGCTTGCCCGGGCCCAGCACGTCGGCCCACTTGGGCGCCGCCACGCATGCGGCCACCGGGGCGCCGCCGCCGATGGCCTTGGCCAGCGTCATCACATCCGGCGTGATGCCATAATGCTGATGGGCGAACCACCGCCCCGTCCGCGCGGGGGCGGTCCAGACTTCGTCCACGACCAGCAGAATCTTGTGCTTGTTGCAGATCTTCCGCACGCCCTGCATGTAGGCCTTGGTCGGCACGTTCATCCCGCCCTCGCCCTGGATGGGCTCGATGAACACGCCGGCCGTCTCGGCGTCGATGGCCGCCTCGAGGGCCGCCAGGTCGCCGAAGTTGACCTTCACGTTGCCCGCCAGCATCGGCTCGAAGCCCTTCTGCTTGTCGGCCGGCGTCAGCGACAGCGCGCCCATCGTGCGGCCGTGGAAGCAGTTGTTGAAGCTGATGATCTTGTACCGCCCCTCGCCGGCCGCCAGGCGCACGAGCTTGAGGGCGGCCTCGTTGGCCTCGGCGCCGCTGTGGCAGAAGAAGACCTTGCCGCCGAATCCGTGCTCGACGATCCGCCGGGCCAGGTCGACCTGCGGCTCATTGGTGAAGAAGTTGCCGTGGCTCATGAGCGTGGCGGCCTGCTTGACGACGGCCTTGACGATCGCCGGATGGCAATGCCCCGCCACCCCGCCGGCGCCGAAGCCGGGGAAGAAATCGATGTACTCATTCCCGTCGGCGTCCCACAGGCGCGCCCCCTGTCCCTTAACCACGCCCAGCATCGCCGGGCCGTAGTTGCCCATCAAGTACTTCGCCGTCGCCGCCAGTAAGTCCGCTTGTTTGCCCACGAGTGCTTCTCCACAAAGAGTCCGCAAAAAATCAAAGCGCACAACGTAAGACTTCGATGCCCCAAGGTCAAGGGCGGGATGCGAGATGTGGTAATGCCTCAGTTATCGGTCGTGTCGTCCCCTGGCGACGCGTGGCGAGGCCGTCTCGGCCTCACTCGGCGGCCGCCGCAGGCGAGACACCTGCGGTACTCGTCCCCAAGGGACGACACGCGTATCCCCCGTAACTGAGGCATTACGGGAAGCGATCAACCGCAGAGGTCTTGGATCTTCGCCCCTGGATTAGCCTCTTGCTGATTCAGCCAGGCCCCGTACACGATCAAGTCGATACGCCCGTCCACCAGCGGCAAGTCGCGGCGGATATGCGCGGATCGTCTGCGCCGCGACCTTCAGCAGCTTTGCCGCGGCTGTGACCGACAACGACCGGATGTCCAGATCGCGAGTCACAGGCACCGCAGGCCTCCTTTGCTCTGTTCAGTCGGCAACTGCTCTGTTAGCATCCACGGCATCCAAAAGACATTAGCGGGTAACGGAATGGCTAATCGTCCACGAACACCGCTGCGAGAGGTGCTGTTTATCATTGCATTCAGCCCTTTCGCACTGTTCTTCGGGTTCCATGTACCGCTGCTCGCAAACGCAGCCTGGACCAAGTTGCGCATTCCATACTTTGTGGCGATGCCTCTGCTTTTTGGGATCGAAATGGCGGCAGTTGATTTCCTGCTGCTGCCGCCGAAGCATCGCACCATTGCCCTTGCTGCACATGGAGCGCTGCTGCTATTGACCGCTGCGGGATCTGTGGTGTGCGGCCTAATAACTAAAGGTCGCAAGCGGTTGATGGAGGAGCCTGGTAACCTTGAGGGCTTCGTTCCTGCACATATCCTGTTCATCCTGATTTGCCTCCTAGTGCCATTCCTGATTCGCGCATGGGCAAAAGCTCATGGTTCTCATTGATGCACCCGAGATGCTTTGCCCTTCCATGCGCGATGCGGGGGAGTTCCGGGGACGCCTTACTTAACTTGGAGAGAATATTGACGAATTAACATCTCAAGCGCAACGCAGAGGTTTCGTGGAACACTTCGCGCCTGTCGTTTCTTTACCGGATGACAATCACCGCCCAGTTTTTAATCTCGGGAAGCAAGACAGAAGCGTTTCGTCCTCGATACTCGATCGGCAACGATCGCTCCGCGGCGTTACAGGGCAACATCCTGATCTCGCTCTGCCGGCGGACCAGCAAGGCCGGCAGCGTGATTCGGACGTTCACTTGCCGGATCGACCGCCGCGTCTTGCGGTTGTATCGCAGGTTAATCACGTGCAGGACGGTCTTACCGGTCCTGGGATTGCGGCGCAGCGTCACGTGGACCTGCGGCGGGGCCTTGACGGCCGCGGCTGAGATTTCCTCCAGGCCGTCGAAACAGTCGGCGTTGTGGCGGATGAAACGATAGACGGGGGCGAACTCCTTCACCGGCGCGGCGTACCAGTGCGTGCCGATCTTCTTGTCGAAGCACCACTGCCGCGTGGGGTGCGGGCACATGAACCGCTGACCGTGCGCGTAGGCCACGGCGATCCAGACGCGCACCAGGTCGTACGTGCGATGCGTCTTGACGAACGTCCAGTCCCAGCCCATCCCCGTGGCCGCCATCGGCACGCCGCGCGATGTGGCCAGATCGTATCCTTTGACGGCCTTAAGCGCGCCCCGCGCACCCAGCTGCGGGTGCTGGCCCAGTTCGGCAATCACGTGCGTGATGCTGCCCAGCACCACGTCCTGCCAGGGATAGTCCAGGCACGCGTTGGCCGAGAGCAGGGTCTTGTGCCCTGCCGATTTGGCGGCAGCGCGGCCGAGTTGCCGCACGTGGGCGGCTGCGGCCTCGAAGTGGAATTGCCAGAACAGCTTGTTCAGCGGAACGCGCTTGTGGATCTTGATGTACTGCTTTCGCGTGCGGGCGTATCGCTTGACGATGTTCCGATAATCGAACGTGCCCAGGTCTGCCCGCTTCACCCGGACTGATCGCAGGTCCGCATTCGTCGCGTGCTTTCTGAGAAACTTGCGGAAGCCGGCCATGCAGTGGTCGCAGAAGCCTCCGCCGTGATAGACGGACCCGCCCGTGCCGCTGTGGTCGTCGACGTGGAGGCTGTCGGCCCCGCCGGCCATGGTGTCGGTAACGCGCTGGCGGCAGAGCTTGCGGAACACCGGATGATTCGTACAGCCGAAGAAGGACTTCTGATCCTTATAGGTGTGGTCAAACAGCCACGGCGGCATGACGGGCTCGCCCAGGAAATCTCGGGCCACCGCCTCGCGCAGGTCGGGGCGATTGTAGAGCAGCTCGGCCCCGGCCGTCAGGCACCACATGCTGCCCGAGCACTGCACACCCAGTTTGTGATGGCGGCGGACTTCCCTCTTGGTGCTGGCCCCGCCCCAGCCGGTGAAGGTCGCGCCGTAGGCGCGATAGGCCTCGTCGTCGGCGCCGTACATGAAGACCACGTCGGAGTGCTTGAGAACAAGTTGGCGTGTCATCGGCAACGTCTCCAGATTGCAGCGGATCGAAAAACGTGAGGATGTTGTTAACGGTCGAGTCTGCTCGGCGTGGTTCTTCCACGCCCACGCGCGGAGCATCCGGCTCCGCCAGAGGCTACGCCGGACAAGAGCTCCGCCGCTAACGATACCGAAAAAAGTCAAACCGGGGGAAGAAATCGGATACGTTAAGCAACTATATGGGCGGCCATGAAGATTGGCACATTACGGAGAATGGTCTGGCACAGCCGACGGACTTGGAGTTAGTCCGCAAGGCTCGCCGTGGCGACATGGCGGCCTTTCATGGACTGGTGGCCCGCCACGGGCTTTATTTGTACCGCCTGGCGGTGCGGTTGCTTGGCAACGCCTCCGACGCCGAGGACGCGGTTCAGGAGACGCTGGCCGGGGCGCACCGCGGGCTGAAGTCGTTCGGCGAGCGTTCGTCGGTGAAGACCTGGCTGACGCGGATCCTGGTTCGCCAGTCCGCGCGGCAGCTTCAGCGGCGCACGCGGCGGGCGGTCGTGCCGTTGCAGCACGCCCAGGCCGCCCCGCTGGCGGATTCGGCCTCCGAGGGGTCCGACGTGCGGATGGACGTGCAGGCGGCCATCGAGGCCCTCGGCGGCGACCATCGCACGGTAATCGTGCTGCGGGAGCTGGAGGGTCTGTCGTACGAGGAAATTTCGCAGGTGCTGGAGATCCCGCCGGGAACGGTCGAGTCGCGATTGTTCCGCGCCAGGCGGCAGTTGCAGGACCTGCTCCGGGAATACATGGACTGATGCTGAACTCGAGGTGAAGCATGAACGACTGCAGCAAGACTCCAAACGTCAGCGCCTACCACGACGGCGAATTGACGCCGCAGGCGCAAGCCGACTTTGAATCGCACCTGGCGGCATGCGAATCCTGCAGCCGGCAGCTCGATCGGCTGCGGCAGCTCACGGCACTGCTGCGGAGGGTTGAGGCGCCCGCTGCCGATGGGCAATTGCTCGATCGCCTGCACGTCCACGCCGACACGCTGCCTCGGGTCGGCGCCGTCCGGCGCCTGGCCCAGACACTGGCGGCAGTGGCCGCGGGCATCGTCGTCGTCTGCGCCGTCGCCCTGACGCAGGGCAGCCCGGCGCCCGCCGAAGCCGCACCCGCCTGGGAGTCCGAGGCCTTGACCCCTCCCTCGCCCGAGACGGCACAGGTGACGTCGGAGGCGGCGATGGCCGGATGGGTTCTTCAGGATCTGGCCGGAAAGGACTGACATGAGCAAGATCAAGCTGATCCTGATCGCGGCGTACCTGCTGGCCATCGCGGCCGGCGTGCTGGTGGGGATGAACATCGCGCAAGACAAGCCGCGGCACCGTTCGGACCTGACCAGCCGGCTCAACCTGACGCCCGCCCAGCGGGAACAGATGCGCAAGATCTGGTCGGACCCGCGCCTCCGGGGCGACCCGCGCCGCGGCCCGGGGCGCGGCGACCTGGCCCGCAATCGCGATGAGGCGGTCATGGCCCTGCTGACGCCCCAGCAGCGGCAAGCCTACGACGCCATCCAGAAGGACTACGCCGCGCAAATCGAGAAGCAGTCGCTCGCGCGGCGGCAGGCGTTCGACAAGGCCGTCGAGGAAACCAAGAAGATCCTCACTCCCGAGCAGGCGGCCACCTACGAGGAAATGATGCGCCAGCGCGACCCGCGTCAGCGGCGCGGCGGAGGCGGCGAACGCTTCCGCGACCACCGGCACACCAGCGCTTCCAAACCGGCCTCGGCGGCCACGCAAACTCAAAGCGCTGCTCAGAGCGAGCAGTGAGTTTTCTATCACGGCCCTCAGTAAAGGAGCATGAGCATGACGCCGCGAAAGGGATTGTTGATCTTGTCATTGGGCGCGGTTGCGGCATTGGGATTTTTCGCGCAGGTGATGTCTCAGGACAGCCGCCCGGCCGATGACGGGCGCGCCCGGATGGATCGGTTCCGCCAGCAGATGACCGACCGGCTGAAGCAGTCGCTGGGCATCGCCAATGACGAGGAGTGGAAGGCCCTTCAGCCCAAGCTCGAAAAAGTGATGACGCTGCGCGGCCAGGCCATGGGGTTCGGCGGCGGTCGCAACCGCGGCAATCGCAACCGCGACAATAACGCCGGCGAAAATGCCCAGCAGCCCCAGAGCGACGTGGCCAAGGCCTCGGCTGAACTGCAGAAGGTTCTGCAGAATAAGGACGCCAAGCCGCAGGAGATCAAGACCGCGCTGGACGCCCTGCGCACCGCCCGCGCCAAAGCCCGCGAGGAGCTGGTCAAGGCCCAGAAGGAACTGCAGGAAGTCCTGACGCTGCGCCAGGAAGCGCAGCTCGTGAGCATGGGAATGCTCGAGTAAGCATGAATGACCTGTTGACCAAGATGACGCAGCGAGGCCTGATCGACGATCAGGCCTCGCAGGCGGCGGAGAAGCTCATCGCCCAGGGCTGCTGGCCCGACGAGGCGCTGTTGCGGTGCGGCGCCGACGAGCAGGTGGTCCTGCGCGCCCTGGCCGACGAGTTCGCCATGGAACTGGTGGACCTGGAACGCCAACCGCCGTCGAAGGAGTTTCTGGCCGAGTTTCCCGCCCGCATCCTGATGACGCACGGCCTGCTGCCCGTCGAGCAGCGTGACGGCGAGGTGCTGGTGGCCTGCGCGAAGGTCTTCGATTCGGCGGGCCTGGACGAGCTGCGTCTGGCCTGCGGGCGCCCCGTGCGGGGCGCCTTGGCCAGCGCCTCGGAGATCAACCGCTGCCTCAAGGGCCTGCTGGGCGTCGGGGCCGACACGCTGGCCTCGCTGGTCAACGAGTCGCAGGACGCCGGCGTCCAGGTCGTCGACTCCGGCGACGAGGACGACGTCGACCTCTCCGAGGCCGCCGAGGACGCCTCGATCATCACCTTCGTCAACCAGGTGCTGGCCGAGGCCATCGAGCGCCGGGCGACGGACGTGCACTTCGAGCCCTTCGAGCACGCCCTGCGCGTGCGCTACCGCGTCGACGGCATGCTGCAGGAGGCGAACATCCCGCCCGAGGTGCGGCAGTTCCAACCGGCCATCGTCTCGCGCCTGAAGATCCTCAGCCACCTCGACATCGCCGAAAAGCGCCTGCCCCAGGACGGGCGCATCAAGCTCAAGGTCGCCGCCCGCGAGGTCGACGTGCGCGTCTCGGTCATCCCCATGCTCCACGGCGAGGCCGTCGTGCTCCGCCTGCTCGACCGCGGCGCCACGCTGCTGGGCCTGGAGCACCTGGGCATGGACGGCCGCGACAAGAGCGAGATGGAACGCATCCTGGAACTGCCGCACGGGATCGTGCTGGTGACCGGGCCCACCGGCAGCGGCAAGACGACGACGCTCTACGCCGGACTGTCGCGCATCAACGACGTCCAGCGCAAGATCATCACCATCGAAGACCCCATCGAGTATCACCTGCACGGGATCAACCAGATCCAGGTCGCCAGTAAGGCCGGGCTGACGTTCGCCCGCGGGCTGCGGTCGATCCTTCGCCACGACCCGGACGTCGTCCTCATCGGCGAAATCCGCGACAACGAAACTGCCGAGATCGCCGTGCAGGCCTCGCTCACCGGGCACCTGGTCTTCTCGACGCTGCACACCAACGACGCCCCCGGGGCCGTCACGCGCCTCGTCGATATGGGCATCGAACCGTACCTGGTGGCCTCGTCGCTGGAGATGGTGCTGGCCCAGCGACTGGTGCGACTGATCTGCCCGCAGTGCCGCCAGGAAACCCCCGCCCCCGACGCCAAGGTGCTGCGCGAGGCCTTCGGCGACGACAAGGCCGGCGTGTTCTACCACGGCGCGGGCTGCCGGCACTGCCGCGGCACGGGCTATCGCGGGCGAACGGGCATCTTCGAGCTCATGCCCGTGACCGAGTGCATCCGCTCGATGATCCTCGATCGCGCCTCGGCCGGCGACATCCGCAAGGAGGCCGCGCGGCTGGGCATGCGCAGCCTTCGCCAAGACGGCTGGCGACTGGTGCGCAGCGGTCGCACGACACCCGAGGAAGTGCTCCGGGCCACCAAGGACGAAGGCTTCGGCGGCAACGGCAATGGTAACGGCAACGGACATGCCTCACCGGGCGAGGTCAAGCCCTGATGCCCACCTTCACGTACACCGCGCTGGATTCTGCCGGTAAGCGCACCAGCGGCGCCGTCCCGGCCGCCTCGCGCATGGCGGCCTCGGAAGTCTTGACGCGCCAAGGGCTCACGCCCGTGGCGGTCGAGGAGCAGTCCGCAGCCGCGGCGGCAGCGCCCAAGGCGCACGCCTCGACGGGCGGGCGGGTCCCCCAGGCGGCGGCGGAGGCGTTCATCCGCGAGCTGTCGAACCTGCTGGCCGGCGGCGTGGCGCTGAGCCGGGCGCTGCATATCCTGGCGCGAGAGGCCTCGCAGCCGGCGGCCAGGAATCAGTGGCAGATCATCCACGACGAGGTCGTGGGCGGGACGTCGCTGGCCGAGGCGCTGAGCCAGTGGCCTCGGACGTTTTCGCCGGTGCAGGTGGCGATGGTCCGCGCCGGGGAAACGGGCGGGTTTCTCGACGTGGTGCTGGCCCAGATCGCCGACTTCCGCACGCGAGAACGCGACCTCAAGGGCAAGGTCAAAGGCGCGATGGTCTACCCGGCCGTGCTGGCCGTCCTGGCCACCGGCGTGCTGATTTTCCTGCTGACGTACTTCATTCCGAAGTTTTCGCACCTGTTCGATTCGTTCGATCCCAAAGGCGCCGTGGCGGCCAAAGTCGCCAAGAGCGAGTTCTACGTCAGCCCGAACCTTCCGGCGCTGACGCGCGGGATCATCATCGCCAGCCACGTCGTAACGCGCTACGGTCCGGTGCTGGCGATCGTGGCGTTGGTGGCCGTGGTGCTCCTGCGCCGCGCGCTCAAGTCGCCCTCGGGGCGGCGGGTGTACGAGCGCGTGCTGCTCAAGAGCCCCGGTCTGGGCGGCGTGCTCTCGCGATTCGCCCAGGTGCGGTTCTGCCGCATGCTCGGGACGCTGCTCGAGGCCGGCGTGCCGCTGATCGCCTCGCTCAAGGTCGCCCGCGAGGCCATCGGCAACCAGACCCTCTCCGACGCCGTCAGCGGCTCGATCGAGGACGTCCAGCGCGGCGCCTCGCTGGCCCGAAGCCTGGGCACGTGCTCGCTGCTTTTTCCGCCCTCGGTCGTCGAGGTGATCGCCGTGGCCGAGGAGAGCGCCCGGCTCGACCACGAACTGCTGCGCCTGGCGGTGACCAACGAGAGCGAACTCGACCGGCGGCTGCGAATGCTCGTCTCGCTGGCCGAGCCGGTGATGCTGTTCGTCATGGCCGCGCTGATCGGAACCATCGTCATCGGCATGCTGCTGCCGATGCTCACGCTTTCGGATTACATCAACCCATGAGGATCGAGATGAATACGCACAGACACACGCGGACGTTTGGCGGCAGGGCCTTCACGCTCATCGAGCTGATGCTGGTGCTGGTGATTCTGGGGCTGCTGGCGGCCGTCGTCGTCCCGAGGTTCGTCGGGCAGACGCAAAAGGGGCAGATCGCCGCTACCAAGGCGACCATCGACAGTTTCAAGCTGGGCCTGAAGATGTTCGAGCAGGCCTGCGGCAGATTCCCGACCTCGCAGGAGGGATTGGCGGCACTGCTGCAGCAGCCGGGCAACCTCAGCAGTTGGTCGGGACCGTACCTGGAAACCAACGCCATCCCACAGGATCCCTGGGGCACGGCGTATATCTATCGCTGCCCCGGCACACACAACGTGGACTATGACGTGCTTTCGTGCGGGCCCGACATGCAGCCTGATACGGCAGACGACATTGGCAACTGGACTTCCAACTAGCCCCCTGCCTCGATGCGCGGGCCGCGCAGCGGCCTTCACGCTGATCGAGCTGGTCCTGGTGCTGGCGCTGATCGGCATAGTGCTGGCCGCGGCCGTGCCGTCCATGCGCGGATTCGTCGCCTCGCGCAACGCCGCCGACACAGCCTCGCAGGTGCTGGCCCTGACGAAATGCGCCCGCGGCCAGGCGATCGCGGCCGGACGCCCGTGCCGGTTGAATATCGATGGCGCCGCCGGATCGTTCTGGCTGAGCGTCCAGCAGAACGGCACGTTCGTGGAAGTCCAGAGCGATCCCGGCAGCAGGATCACGCCTGTCGACGGCGTGACGATCAGCCTGCGCAGCGAGGGTCCCCCACGCGTCGACGAGACGCCCTGCGTCGAGTTCCAGCCCAGCGGGCGGTGCGCGGCGTCGACGATTGAAGTCCGAGGCCGCGGGGGCGAACTGTACCTGGTGACGTGCGCCTCCCCCACCGAAGCGTTCCATATCGTCACGCCGGCGGAGGGGGCGCCATGAAGACCAGCCATCCGCAATTTGAGATCTCAAATTGGAGATCCCCCCGGACATCGCGGCCTGGAGAGCGCGCCACGGGCTTTACGCTCATCGAGTTGCTGACGGCGATCGCGCTGTTGGCGGTGGTACTGCCGGCGGTGGTCAGCGCAATCAACCTGGCGCTGTCCGCGGGCGGCTTTGCCCGCGAGCAGGCCGTGGCCACCGCCCTGGCGCAGGACAAGATGGCCCAACTGCTTGCCGAGACTCAGTGGCAGCAGCCGACGATGGCCGGCGACTTCTCGCCCGACCGCCCCGACATCCGCTGGCAGGGGCAACTGCAGGACTGGAACGGCACGCTGCGGCAACTGGACGTGACGGTCACCTGGGTCTCCTCCAGCCGCCAGCACAGCCTGACGCTCTCGACGCTGGTCAAGACGGAGGAGGCGCAATGAGCACTTCCCCGCACAGTCCATCGGGCTTCACGCTGCTGGAACTGATGCTCGCCTCGGCCCTGACGATCCTGCTGGCCGGGGCGCTGTTTGCCAGCCTGACCGTCGCCCTCAAGGCCCGCCGCAGCAGCGAGGGCGCCACGCAAACCATCCGCAAGCTCACTGCCGCGATGGACCTGATGGCCGCCGACCTGCAATCGGCTCGCACCCCCAACGGCGTGCTGGCCGGATCGTTCATCGGCACCAGCGACAGCGGCGGAATGATGTCCTCGGGCCTGGACAGCCTGACGTTCTACGCCGCGGCGACGGACATCCCGCCCGCCCCCGGAGTCGGCGACGTCAAGAAGATCGAATACTCCTGCGACGTTCCGCTGGGCGGCGCCACGGCCGTGCTCACGCGGTATGTCACCACCAACCTGCTGGCCCAGGCCGAGACCGAGCCCAGGGAAGAAGTCATTTGCCGCGACGTCAGATCGCTGTTGATTCAGTACTATGACGGGACCTCCTGGCAGGACAGTTGGGACTCGGCCGACCTGGGCAACCTGCTGCCCAAGGCCGTCCGGATCACGCTGGAACTCGAAGGCGCCCAGACCAATCCATCGCTGCGCATCACGCGAACCGTGCTGCCGGTCTGCGGCCGCGAGCAACCCGTCGACGCCACCGCCGGAGGTGCGCCATGAACGCACGCAACCTTCGGGCGCCATGGCGGGCGGGCGAACCGGGTGCCCTGGCGGGAGGGCGAAACCCGACGGCCACGACTTCGCGCGATCCATGTGCGTATGTACGCCGTCGCGGCGCCATCCTCATCATCGCGATGTGGATCATGATCGTGCTGGCCGCAATGGCCATGGTCATGTGCCACTCCATGCGCGTCGAGATCGCCTGCTCGGGCAACGAGCTCTCGGCCGCCCAGGCCCAGGCCGTCGAGGCCGGGGCAGTCCAATACGTGCTCGCCGCCGTCGATTCCCTCAAAGGCCAACTGCCCAGCGAGACGGACTTCCCGTGCGAAGCCGTCCGCCTCGGGCAGGGAATGTTCTGGATCATCCGCCCGGACTTTGACAACGACCGCCAGCGGGCCTACGGAATCGCCGACGAGGCGGGCAAGCTCAATCTCAACACCGCCACGGCCGCCATGCTCGCCAGGCTGCCCGAGATGACCGACGAGCTGGCGGCCGCCATCATCGACTGGCGCGACGGCGACAGCACCCCCGCGCCCAACGGCGCCGAGAACGAATACTACCTGTCCCTGAAGGACCCCTACCAGTGCAAGAACGCGCCGCTGGAAACGGTCGAGGAGCTCTTCCTGGTCAACGGCGCGACCGAGGACCTGCTGCTGGGCGAAGACACCAACCGCAACGGCCTGCTCGATCTTTATGAAGACGACGGCGACGCCTCGCAGCCGCCAGACAACCGCGACGGGCAGCTCCGGCGCGGCCTTTTGTCGATGGTCACGGTCTACAGCCGCGAGAGCAACACCGATGCCGGCGGCAAGGCGCGCGTCAACATCAACTCCGCCGGCGGCAACACGCTCCGCAACGCTGTCACCAAGGGTCTGGACTCGAGCCGGGCCACCGAAGTGCTCGTCCGCACGTATGCCGGCCGACCGTTCGCCAACGTGCTGGATTTCTATGTCCGCAGCGGCCTGAAGGTCGAGGAGTTCGCCGCCATCGCCGACGGTCTGACGACGAGCGACCCGGGCACGCCGCTGCAGGGGCTGATCAACGTCAACACCGCCCCCAAGGGAGTGCTGGCGTGCCTGCCGGGATTGGACGACAATGACGCCGCGGCGCTGGTGGCCAAGCGACTCGATGGCGGCGAGGCCTTGCAGACCATCGCCTGGGTCGCGCAGGCGCTGACGCCCGCCAAGGCCGCGGCCATCGGCGGGCTCATCACGGTGCGGACGTACCGATTCTCGGCCGACATCGTCAGCGTGTCGGCCGACGGACGCTGCCCGCGCCGCTGCCGGATCGTTATCGACGCCGCCTCCAGCCCGCCGCGAGTAATGTACCGCCAGGACTTGACGCACCTGGGCTGGCCGCTGGCGGGCGAAACCCTCGAGCACCTGCAGAAGGGCGGCTCGCTCGACGACCTCGTCGCCGCCCGCACGGCCGTACAGGAGACACCGAAGTGATGTTCAGCCGAGGCAGAAATCTGGCGCTGGTGGTCAACGAGCACCGCATCACCGCCACCGAGGTCGTCGTGGCCGGCGGCAAGACCGAACTGCGCACCGCGGCTGTGAACCTCACCGGCGAGACAACCTTGAAAGACCCGCAGCGCCTCGGGCGCGAGCTCAAGGCCGAGTTGCGACGTGGCGGGCTGACGGCCTCGCGCTGCGTCGTGGGCCTGCCCGCGTCGTGGATCGTCTGCCGCGAGAAAATGCTCCCCCCCGCCGACGAGCAGGCCCTGCGCGGAATCGTGGCCCTGGCCATCGAACGCGACTTCGCTTCGGACGAGGCCGACCTGGCCTTCGATTACTGCGCCCACAGCGCCGCCACCGGCGGGCTGAGCGTGCTGGTGGCCGCCGCGGCGCGGGAGATCATCACACAAGTGCAAGCCGTCGCCGCGGCCGCAGGCCTGGGCGTCTCAGCCATCACCTCGACGGCCATCGCCCTGGCGCGCTGCTGCGGCGCGGCCGGACCGGGCGGGCGCATCGTGCTGTGCGTGCTGGCGACGGGCACCGAGGCCGTCGTCGCCAGCGGCGAAAGCCTGCGCCTGGTGCGGCACCTTTCGGTGCGATTGCAGGACGCCGCCTCGGCCGCAGGCATCGGCGGAGAACTGCGGCGACTGCTGCCGCTGCTGGGCGCCGCCTCCGACGCTCCGCGCGAGCTGCTGGTCTGGGACGGCACAGGGGTCAATCACGCACCGCTGTCGGCGGCCGCGGATGAACTGGGCCTGGCCGTGCGATTCTGCACGATCGCCGCTGACGTGGGGCTCTCGGGCCCGAACATTTCGAGCGACAACGCCCTGGCCGGCGCGGCCGCCTTGGCCCGCGCGAACGACGGGCCGGAGATCGACTTCCTGCACTCGCGCCTGGCCGAGCCGCCCAAGGCCCGCGTGGGTCTGCGGGCGGCGCTGGCGGCCGCCGTCGCGGCGACGCTGCTGGCGATCGGGATCTTTCTCTTTGTCGACTGGCGCAGCGAAGACCATCAGGTGTCGGTCCTGGCAGAGGAGTTGAAGAACGGCAAGTCGGCGCGGGACGAGGCGGCGGTGTTCAACGCCGACGTGAGACTGGCGCGCCAGTGGTTCGACAACCGCGCCGGGTGCCTGGGTCCGATGCGGGAGGTGACGCGGGCGTTTCCCAGCGAGGGCAGGATCTGGGCGACGAGCCTGGAGATCCGCGAAGATCGCCAGGTGACCGTGACGGGCAAGTCGCTCACCGAAGCGGCGGTGCTGGACGTGCTGGACCGCCTCAAGGCCAACCGCAGACTCAGCAACATCGAGACGCTCTACGTGCGAAACAGCGGCTCGGCGTCGCCGGCGGTGACCTTCTCGATTAAACTCAACGCCGCGGGAGTCGACTGATGGTCTTGTCGAAGCGCGAACGGGTGATCCTGATAGCCACGATCGTCGTGGCCGGCGCCGTGCTGGCGTACTGGCTGATCGTCTCGCCGCTGTTGGACGCCCGCGCCGCCACCGCCGCGACCAAAGCCAAACTCACCGCCGACGCCGCCGAGGGGCGGCTCCTCATGGCCCAGCGCCAGCGCAGCGCCGCGGCCCTGGAGCAGATGAAACGTTCTAACCTCAAGACCGACCCGGCCGAGGCCGAAGCGCAGGTGCTGCACGCGATGCGCCGCTGGGCCGAAGGCGCCGGACTCGGACGCGGGCAGGTGCAGACCGTCCGCATCGCCGGCAAGGGGCGATTCAGCGAAATCGAGTTCCAGACCTCCTACAGCGGAACCATGCGGGGCATCACGCAACTGCTCTGGCAGATCGAATCGGCGGACATCCCCATTCGCGTCGTGAAACTGCAGATCGCCAGCCGCAAAGAAGGGCAGGACGATCTGAACTTCGAACTGCGACTATCGACCTTATATGCACCCAAGGGCCAACCCGCGCCGGCCCGCGCAGGAGGTGGCGGATGATTCGAACCTGGATCGTGCTGGCGATGGCGGCCGCGGCCGCCCTGCCCGCCGCGGCGCCGGTCCCGGCGACGCAGAGCGCCTCAGCGCCGTCGGTTCGCCCCAAACGGTCGCTCGACGACTACCGGTTGATCGTCGATCGTAACATCTTTTCGCGTGACCGCACGCGGCGGACGTATGGCGCCGCGCGTTCCAATGCGGTCCCGGCGGCTGTGCAGGCCGCCCCGCGCCAGAGGCACCTGGTGCTGACGGGCGTGGCGTTGCAGGGCGTGGCTCCCATGGCGTTCTTCGAGGACAGCCTCGACGGTCAGACGCTCTGGGTGCAGCTTGGCACGCCCATCGCCCATGGCGTGCTGGCCGAAATCTCCCTCGACAGCGTCACCTATCGCAGCAGCGCCGGCGATCGCGCCATCGCCATCGGCGAAGACATCGAAGGCATTCCCGTGACGCTGCCGGCCGCGACAACCCAAAGCGCCTCGGCGCCGGCCGGTGCGGCCGCCGAGCTACCGGCCTCTTCCGGCAGTGACAACGACGTGCTCCAGCGAATGCGGCTGCGCCGCTTACAGGAACTCAAATGATGAACACGCGCTTCTACAACTCGACAGCGACGATCGCGGTCCTGACCGCCGTGCTGGCCTCTGCATTCCTGGCCGCGGCGCCGACGGTGCGGGGACAGGACTCGCCGGTGGATGTGCCCGCAGCGGAGGCTCCGGCGTCCGCGCCGGCCTCGCAACCGCAGACGACCGCGGCGGAGACAGCCCCCGCGCAGACCCAGAGCACGCAGATGGCGATCTCGCGTCCCGCGTCTCGCCCGACCCCGGGCGAGGGACCCATCTCCCTGAACTTCCGCGACGCCTCGGTGCGGACGGTGCTTGAGTATCTTTCGGAAGCCGCCGGCCTGGTCGTCGTGCAAGACGCCCCCATCAGCGGGCGCATCACCGTCATGAGCCGCCGCGACATCCGCGTCGACGAGGCTGTCTCGCTGCTGGACACCGTGCTCAAGGAGAAGGGCTATGCGGCTATCCGCCAGGGACGCACGCTCAAGATCGTCACGCTCGAGCAGGCCAAGAAGGAGCTGGTGCCCGTCCGCTCGGGCAACGACCCGTCCAAGATCGAGCCCACCGACCGCATCATCACGCAGGTGATTCCCATCCGCTACGCTGACGCCGTCAAGCTCAAGGCCGACCTGGCGGCGCTGATCCCGACGACCGCCGACGTGACCAGCAACGCCTCGAGCAACACGATCATCATCACCGGCACCGAGGCGACGGTGAAGCGCATCGTCGAGATCATCCGCGCCATCGACGTGCACATGTCGGAAGTGGCCCAGGTGAAGGTCTTCCAGCTCAAGTACGCCAACGCCACCGCCGCGGCCAAACTCATCGGCGAGATCTTCAAGGAAGACCAACCCCAGGGGCAGAACCCGTTTGCACAGATGATGCGCGGGCGGCGGGCATTCGTGATGCCCGGCGCGCCGGCGGCTGACTCCTCCGCCGACAAGCGCGGCGTGAAGGTGACCGCCTCGGCTGACGACCGCACCAACACGCTGGTCGTCAGCGCCTCGCCGGAGATTCTCAAGGTGATCGACGGCGTGGTGAAGGAACTGGATTCCAATCCTTCCCTCGAGCAGGACGTCTTCGTCTACCGGCTCAAGAACGCCCGCGCCACCACGCTCGAGCCGGTGCTCAACAGCATCTTCGGCGCTGCCGGCAGCGCGGGCACAACCAGCGCCGGACGCATCTATGGCGGCAACACCGGCACGGGCGCCTTCACCAACCGCATGAGCAACAGCGGGCGAACAGGCAGTTCCGCCCGCTCGGGAGGGACCGGCCAGAACCAGAGCATGATGCCCGGCGGGTTTACCTCGCAACAGCAGCAGACCGGCCAACGGGGTGTTTCAAGGCAGAACCAACGCACCGGACAGACGGGTACGGCCGCCTCCGACCTGATCGGGCAGGTGTTCATTGTCGCCGAGGCTGACACCAACTCGCTGCTGGTGACGACCTCGTCGAAGAATTTCGACCGCGTGCGAGAGATCATCGCCAACTTGGACTTCGCCGTTCCTCAGGTGCTCATCAAGGTGCTGATCGCCGAGGTGACGCACGAGAATTCGCTGGACCTGGGCGTGGAGTTCTCGGGCATGAACCTGCGGGCCTCGGGCAAGGGCTTCTCGGCCGGAACCAACTTCAAGATTGCCGCCGAGACCACCGGCTTCATGTTCAAGCTCAACGAGCAGAACATCATCGCGACGATCCGCGCCATCGCCGGCGTCGACAAGCTCGACGTGCTCTCGCGCCCGTACATCCTCACCGGCGACAATCAGCAGGCCGCCATCATGGTCGGGCAGGAGGTGCCGTTCATCACCAACACGCGCATCACCGACACCGGCCAGACGATCAACACCGTCGAGTACGACGACATCGGCATCATTCTCAACGTCACGCCGCACATCAACCCGCAGGGGCTGGTGACGCTGGACGTGTACCCGGAGATCTCGACGCTGACGGACTCGACCGTGCCGATCTCCGACACGGTCCGGGCCCCGACGATCTCCAAACGCGCCGCCCAGAGCCGCGTGGCCGTCCAGAGCGGTCAGACTATCGTCATCGGCGGGCTGATGGAGGACCGCAAGGTCCAGATCGTGGAGAAAGTGCCAGGCTTGGGCGACATCCCCGGCATCGGGGTGCTCTTCCGCCGCACCAGAGAGAGAAAGAGCAAGACCGAGCTGCTGATCTTCCTGACCCCGCACGTGGCCCAGCAGACCCAGGACCTCGACGCCATCACCAACACCGAAATCAAGAACACCAAGATCCTGCCCAGCGCCGTCCAGGGCGGGGCGTTCGACGAGCATATGCGCGGGATGGCCGAGCCGGTCGTGCCCCAGCCCGCCCCGCCCCAGACCGCACCGCTGCAAAATGACGGCAACAGCGCAGCCCCGGCCAAGCCCGCCACCATCAAGCCCGCTGCAAAGGTGCGATATGAGCCCACAAAATAGAATCGCTCTGGTCGCGATGACTTTGGCCGCAGCGGCCGTAGCCGGATGCACGTGGCCTGGGCCTTCGCCCCAGGCGGCAGCGCCGGCGGTGGTGGTGCCGCAGAATGATCCCTGCGCCGAGATGCTGCACGATTTGTGCGGGGACCTGCTGGCGTACTACGCCGCTCACGGCCAACTGCCGCCCACGCTGGCTGCCCTGACCAAAGGCCCCTCCGAAATCCCGCTGGCATGCCCGATCTCGCGGCGAGCGTACATCTACGATCGCCAGGGAATCGCCGTGCAAGGCTGGCCCGGCCGCTTGATCCTCTATGACGCCGCAGCCGTCCACGACGGCCGGCGGTGGGGCATCATGGCCGAACCGCCCCAAGAGGGCAAACCCATGTTCATCAGAGTAGTGCCTGTGCCGGAAAAAGCGGTAGCCCGTAGCCAGTAGCCCATAGCCAGTGGGGAAAAGCGTAACGGGTGCCACGCACAATTCCGTTGTGCGTGTCTGCGAACATCATGTGCAGAGGGTCCCACAGCAGGGTCGCATGGCGGCCCTTCCCCCTGGCTACTGGCTACGGGCTACCGGCGACTAAAGCCCAAAGTCCTTCACGAAGCGCGTGCGGACGTCGTCCAGACCACTCTTGATGCAGTACACGCGGGCGCGCGTGGTGGCTTCGCCGCCGGCGGGGACAGTGACCTGGGGGTCCAGGTGCAGGCATGAGAAGCAGAAGTTGTTCGCCAGCGCCATCGGGCCTAGGAGGTTCGGCCGCCCGTACGCGAAGACCATCGGGGAGTTCTTGCCCAGCACGGCCACGATGATCGACTTGGCTTGCGGCTGGGGCAGCGTGACGTAGCTGATCCAGCGGCCGCACCCTTCGGCGCGCGGCAGCGAGCGCAGGGGCATCCAGTCGCCCTTGCCCAGCCAGATGAACGAGCGGCTGCCTTCGAGATCGTAGAACACGTCCATCAGCCCGGCGTTCATGCAGGCCGACGCCTGAACCGTCGCGTCCTTGTCGCTGAGATTCTTGAAGGAGTAGTCCATATCGAAGAAGTCCGGCCCGGCGCGGAACTGGAACTGGTTCTCGATCTTGTCCATACGGAAGCGATACGTGACGGTTCCAGTCTCCGAGCTTTCCGGGCCGGAGTTGTAGAGGTCCTGCGAGTCCTTGGGGCCGGCGCCGTCGATGAGGTAGCCTTCCGGCGCGGCGATGCCCAGCGCCTCGCCGATATGCGGCAAGGCCACGCCCATGCCCCGCCCGCCGCCGTAGAGCAGCTTGACGGTGTCGCCGGCCTTGCTGGGGTTATGGTGGTAGTCTGGCATGCCGGTTTGCGGCAGCGGAGCCTCGGGCATGTCGGCCATCTGCTTGTCGGCCACGCATCGCAGGCCGGTCCACTGGCGGCACCAGGGGGCGAAGGCGTAGAACGCCGTCTGGCGCCGCAGGCCCCAGCTTTCCTGGCTCATCCAACTGCCGCCCTTGAGCAGGCGGAATGGGAACTGCCCCTTGGCGTTGACCACGCACGTCCACTCGCATACCTGGCCGAACCCATGCAGGCCGAACTTGCTGCGCTGCGTGGGGTCCGACTCGATCGAATACGTCACCGGCAGCCACTGCCCGCCGGGCACGACGCGGTCGGCCATCGGCTCAAAACCGCTGAAGGCAGCTTCCCATTCCTGCGGCGTGGGCAGGCGCTTGCCGGCCCATTTGGCGTAGGCCTCGGCGTCGCTGCCGCCGACGCCGACGACGGGGTGATGCGCCCGCTCCGCCGTGGCGTGCAGCGGCCAGTCGTACGGTTCCCCAGCCCCGGTAGCCGCAATGAACGCGGCGTATTGGGCGTTGGTGACGGGGAACTCGTCGATGAAGAACTCAGGGAGCTCCACACGCTGCGCGGGCAGCTCGTCGACGAGCATGCTCGGGTGCATGTTGTACTTCTTGCAGAGTTCCTGCCGCTGCTGGGTGCTCGATCCCACGTCGTACGTTCCGGCTGGTATGCGTATCATCATCGTTCTCCAAAGGGGGGCCAGAGCATACCACAATTCACCGCAGAGGACGCAGAGGTCGCAGAGAAATTTGAAAATGAGGCAGAGCGGCGGGGCTTGCCCCGCGCGTTTCTAAGACCGATCGGGATCGACAACGACAATCTCGATCCGACGGCGCGCTGGGGGGATGGCTCACGTTCGGGACATGGCGGCTGAACACCGGCCGCCATGGCACCCTCTGATTTCTTCGCCTTCGCTCTCTTTTTCCTCAGCGTCCCCAGCGACCTCAGCGGCTAATTATCTCCGCTGGTACTTGAACGCCGCGGCGCAGGCGCCTTCGGCGGAGACCATGCAGGGGCCTACCGGATCGCGGGGGGTGCAGGCTTTGGCGAAGAGGGGGCAGTGGCTGGGGCGGCAGCGGCCGCAGATTACATCGCCGCATCGGCACCCCGGCATTTCGTAGCTTTCCACCGGCGGCAGGGCGAAGCGCTTCTGCGTGTCGAACTGGGCGAACTCGTCGCGCAAGCGCAGGCCGCTTTCGGGGATCACTCCGATGGCGCGCCACGGGGCGTCGGCGGGCTCGAAGACGTCGAAGATCAGCTTGAGCGCGGCGGCGTTGCCCTCGGCCCGCACGGGCGGGTACACGCTGGCGGCCGCGGGGGCGCCGGCGGCGATCTGGCGGCAGATCTCGATCAGCGCGGCGAGGATATTGGCCGGCTCGAAGCCCCCTACCACGCATGGGCGGGCGTGGTCGCGGGCGATCTGCTCGTAGACCTTCCAGCCGAGAATCACGCTGACGTGGCCGGGGCACAGGAAGGCGTCAACTCGCACGTCTCCGGCGGCCATCAGGGCGTTCATCGCCGGCATGATGAGCTTGTGGGCGGTGAAGGTGCTGAAGTTGCTCACGCCGCCGCGCTGGGCCTCGATCACCGCCAGGGCGGTGGCCGGCGTGGTGGTCTCGAACCCAACGCCCAGAAACACCACGTGCGATTGCGGATTGGCCTTGGCCAGCGCGACGGCCTGTCGGGCAGAGTAGACGACCTCGACGCGCGCTCCGTCCGCCCGCGCCTGGGCCAGCGAACCGCTGCGCCCGGGGACGCGCACCATGTCACCATAGGTAGCGATGACGACCCCGCTCTGCCGCGCCAGCCACACCGCCTGGTCCATGTACGACTGATCGGTCACGCAAACGGGACAGCCGGGCCCGCTGATGAGCTCGAGCCCGTCGGGCAGCAGGCTCTTGAGCCCGCTGGCGGCGATGGCCATCGTGTGCGTACCGCAGACTTCCATCACGACCAGGCGCCCGCCGGGAAGTCTGGCGGCGGCAGCCAGCCATACGTCGACGAGCTGCCGGCGAAGTTCGCTGACGCTCTTCATGGTTTGGGCGCCTCGCCGCGCAGGTCCGGGCCGAAGGCCTCGGCCAGCAACTCGAAGGTCTCGCGGGCCTCGCGCTCGTCGAGGACGGTGATGGCCAGCCCGGCGTGCACGAGCACCCAGTCGCCGACGCGCGCCTCGGGCACGGCGGCCAGCGACACGACGGTGCTATTGCCATCAAGGGTGACGGTAGCCCCTTCGGCGTCGATCGATTCAATTTTCAGAGGGACGGCGAGACACATAGGGGGATTTCCAATTTCCGATTTTCAATTTCCGATTTAACAACACAACAACCGCCAGTAGCACGGGCGTCTTGCCCGTGGGCCCCACGGCCATCTTGGCCGTGGAATCCGCAATGCATGGGCGGGACGCCCCTGCTACTCACGGGCGAGACGCCCGTGCTACTTTCTTGCGTGCGGCGGCGACGATGGCCTGGCCCAGCGCCACGCCGCCATCGTTGCAGGGAATGTCTCGGTGCATGAGCACCTTGAAAGCGTCGGCCTCCAACAAGTGTACCAACCTCGCGGCCAAATATCGGTTGGCCATGCATCCGCCGGAGAGGGCGACGATGGTGCGGCCGGTTTCGTCGCGGGCCCGGGCAGCGGCGGCGGCGAGCATTGCGGCCAGCGTATTGTGGAACTTCGCGGCGATCACGCCCGGCGTGACGCGGCGGCGGTGGTCGGCCACGATGCCCTCGATGGCGGCCTGCAGTTCCATCGTGAAAGGCCCGGTGGAGGTCAGGGCAAAGGGATACTCCCGATCGACGCCGTGCTCGATGGCCGACTCGAGCAGCATGGGCCCCTGCGCCTCGTACGCGTTGGCGTCGGTCACTCCGCACAGCCATGCGACGGCGTCGAACCAGCGGCCCAGCGAACTGCTGGGCGGACAGTTGACCTCCATCGTCAACTGCTCGATGGCCGCTGAAAGCTGGTCGCGGGCAATCCGTAGCGGCAGAGCGTCCAGGTGCCGCACGAAGCCCTCGCCGAACGCCTCATGGAGCGCCGCCACGGCTGGTCGCCACGTCTGCCCTGCGGCCGCATCGCCGCCGATGAGCGGCAAGTAGCGCAGGTGCCCCAGGCGGCGGTAGCTTTGCAGATCGGCGGCGAGCACCTCGCAGCCCCAGATGGCCCCGTCGTCGCCGTAGCCCACGCCGTCGCAGGCGATGCCGATGACGCCCTCGGCGCAGCCGTTCTCGGCCATGCATGAAACGATGTGCGCGTGATGATGCTGGACGAGCTCGATGGGCAGACCCTCGCGGCTGTCGTCCCTTGGGGGCTTCCCGCCAGGGCACCCTTCCCCAGACGCCAGCTCGCCGCGGTGGCGGCGGTGGGCGTACTGGCTGGAGAGATATTGCGGGTGCAGGTCGGCCGCCAGCAGCTCGGGGCGGATGTCGAACAGCGCCTCGAGGTGGTTGATCGTGTCGATGAAGTGGCGGTAGGTGCGGCCTTCTTTGAGGTCGCCGATGTGCTCGCTGACCAGCGCGCGGCTGCCCGAGAGCAGGCAGAAGGTGTTCTTGAGCTCGGCCCCGACGGCCAGCACGGGCGGCGCGCCGTCGAGGGCGCGGGCGATGGGTTCGGCCAGGCGCAGCGGCTGGGGCGCATACCCGCGGGCGCGTCGCAGCACGAGCGTGCGGCCGCCGCCGGAGTCTTGCACGACGCTGTCGTCGACGCGCCGCTCGATGGGACGGTTGTGCACGAGCATCACGTCGGCGATGCCGCACAGGTGCGACAGGGCCTCGTCGTCTTCCCGCACCAGGGGCTGCTCGGAGTAGTTGCCCGAGGTCATGACCAGCGGCCCCATCGGGCGTTCGAGCAGCAGATGGTGCAGCGGCGTGTAGGGCAGCATGACGCCCAACGTGTCCAGGCCATGGGCAACTTCCCTGGCGACGCGCCGCCCGGGGCGGCGGGGCATGATGACGATCGGTCGCAGCGGGCTTTCCAGCAGTGCTACGGCCGCGGGGCTGACCTGGCAAAGTTCGGCCGCCTCGGCCACGTCGCGCACCATCAGGGCGAAGGGTTTGGCGTCGCGCTGCTTGCGGCGGCGCAGGCGGCCGACGGCGTGCTCGTCGTTGGCCAGGCACGCGAGCTGGTAGCCGCCCAGGCCCTTGACGGCGACGACATCGCCGGCCTGGAGTCGCAAACGTGCGGCCGCGATGGCGTCATCGCAATCGATGGTGATGCCCTGCGTGTCAATCAGCCGCACGGTCGGCCCGCACTCGGGGCAGGCTACCGGCTGGGCGTGGAACCGCCGGTCGGCGGGGTCTTCGTACTGGCGGCGGCAGAGGGGGCACATCTCGAAGCCGCTCATTGTCGTGTTGGGGCGGTCGTAGGGCACGGCCGCCACGATGCTGTACCGCGGTCCGCAGTTGGTGCAGTTAATAAACGGGTAGCGGTGGCGCGGGTCGGCCGGATCGGCCATCTCTCGCAGGCAGTCGGGGCAGACGGCCACGTCGACGGTGATCTGCGCGTCGGCCAATTCGCCGCCTTCGCTGGGGCGGATCTCAAACCGCTGCTCGCCGGTTATCACCTCGGCCGCGGATCGCTCGCACGTCGCCATGGTCGCCAGCGGCGGCAGCTCGGCCGCGAGGCGGGCGGCGAAATCATCGACCGCCGCGGGCGGCCCTTGCACCTCGAGCGTCACCCCGCGAGCGTCGTTAAGCACCCACCCGGTGAGGTTGCACTCGACGGCCAGGCGGTACACGAACGGGCGAAACCCCACGCCCTGCACCTGGCCGGTGATGACGAAATGCGATCGAGTTATGACGGCAGAAGTCATGGACTAAGTCAATGCATTATAAAGGGGCGGCATGGCGACACGCACGTTTCTTGCGGGCGAGGGGAAGAACTCTGCCACAAAGAACCCGGCGCGGCCTCGCTTCGCTGGGCCGCGCCGGGTCCTTTGTGGCAAGGTTGTTCCGTTGCAAACCAGCGTGCGCCTGAGGATACTACCGGCATCATGAGCGCGTTGGCTGACAAACTCGCGGGCCGCTTCATCGTCATCGACGGGCCCGACGGCGCGGGCAAGGGCACGCAGATCGACCTGCTTGCGCAATACCTGCAAGAGCAGGGTGCGGATCTTCGCCGCGTTCGCGACCCGGGCGGCACGGAAATCGGCGACCGCATCCGCCATATCCTGCTCGACAATCGCTGCGGCGAAATGGTCGTCGAGTGCGAGCTGATGCTCTACATGGCCAGCCGCGCTCAACTGGCGGCCGAGATCATCCGCCCGGCGCTGGCGGCAGGGCAGTGCGTGCTGAGCGACCGCTACATTTCCTCGACGATCGCCTACCAGGGCGCCGGCGGGACCGACATCGACGTGATTCGACAAGTGGGCCGCGCTGCCGTGGGCAACACCTGGCCGGACCTGACGATCATCCTCGACCTCAACGCGGACCTGGGCCTGCAGCGCACGGCCTCACGGCAGGGCAAGCTCGACCGGATGGAATCCAAGGGCGTCGAGTTTCATCGCAAGGTGCGGCAGATGTTCGCGCGGCAGGTGCAGGACGACCCGACGCACTGCGCGCTGGTCGACGCCTCGGGCAATATCGAGACCACGCAGAGACTGCTGCGCGACGTGATCTTGCGATGGCGGTGGGCATGATCGACCTGGACCAGATCGTGGGGCAGGAGCGGGCTGTGGCGGACCTTCGCCAGGCGATGGCCGCCCAGCGCATGCCGCACGGATTCATCTTTGCCGGACCCGAGGGCGTCGGCAGACAGACCACCGCGACGGCGCTGGCCAAGGTGCTGCTGTGTGAAAGATTGGGGACAGCCCCAAACAGCGGGACGGTCCCCTCTTCCGCCTG
Organism: Phycisphaerae bacterium; assembly: GCA_039683615.1. Taxonomy (GTDB): domain Bacteria; phylum Planctomycetota; class Phycisphaerae; order SM23-33; family SM23-33; genus JAJFUU01. Next base: position 117,868 of record JBDKRA010000017.1, on the reverse strand, counting down.
CAACGAGTGCCCAAGCTGCCGGATGATGGAGGCCGGTTCTCATCCGGACTTCAACCTGGTCTATAAGGAACTGGCAGCGTTCCATGAAGACGCCCAGGTGCGCAACCGCGTGATGCAGGAGCTGGGCATCGACGTGATCGACAGCTTCCTGATTGAGCCGGCGATGCGGGCGGCCGCCCGCGGGCGGGGCAAGGTTTTCGTCGTGCTCGAGGCCGAGCTGATGAGCCACGACGCGCAGAACTCGCTGCTCAAGACGCTGGAAGAACCGCCCCCCGGCGTGACGATCATCCTCGTCGCCGGCCAGGCCGAGCAGCTCCTGCCCACGACGCTGAGCCGCTGCCGCCTCGTGCGGTTCAACTACCTGCCCCGCGACTTCGTCGTGCAGCGGCTGGCAGAAAGCGGCATGGAGACGACCGAGGCGGCATTCTGGGCGGCCGTCACTGGCGGTTCGCTGGGCCGCTCAATCGCCATGGCTGCCCAGGGGCTCTATGCAATCAAGCGAGACCTGCTGGAGCGCCTGGCCGCGCTGGGCGGCGGCGGCGACGTCGATCTGGGCGAGGAGCTAGCGGGCATCGTCGACAAGCTGGCCAATGCCGCCGTCTCGGCCAGCAAGCGCGCCGACGGCAGCACGATGGCCAAGAACCTGGCGATTCGCCAGGCCACCGGGGCGATGCTGGAAATCGCCGCAAGCGCCTACCAGGACGCCCTGGCGCTGTCGGCGGGCAGCGACCGGCCGCTGGTCAACGCCGACCAGGCTGTAGCCGTGCGGGCACTGGCGCAGCGATTCAGCAGCGACCGGCTCTGCCGCATCATCGAGCATTTTGCGCAGTTTGAAGAACTGCTGTGGCGCAACGTCAATCCCAAGACGGTCTGGGACAACGTGGTGATCTCGTGCGCCTCGGCGGCGAACCTGCGGGTCTAGGGACGCTTGCTGCTTTCATCCCCACGCCCTGCCTGGAGAGTCCGGGGATTGGCTGGTCACTGACGTGGCCAGCCCAAGAACCGTTGGGGATCGTGTGCGAGTTGGGTGCGGCAGATGTGCAGGGAGGGGGATGATTGCTTTCGCCGCTTTTTCCGCGTATAAGAGAGTTCCCCAATGAAATACTTCTTTCGATCACTGCGATATCTCAAGCCCTACCGCGTGCGGGTGGGCGTGTCGATTTTCTGCGCGGCCCTGATCGCGGTGCTCTGGAGCGGCGGGTTCGCGCTCATTCCGCCGGGCATCAAGGTGCTGATGACTCCCGAGGGCCTGCACGGATGGGCCTGGAACTCGATCGTCGAGGACCGCCTGGGCGTCACGCTGGTGCAGCGCGTGGTCCCAGCCGACATGCGACCCATCGACGGACAGAAAGTCCTGATGGTCATCGACGTGGTGAAGGTGGCCAAGGACAGCCCTGCCGCCGCGGCGGGGCTCAAAGAAAATCGATGGATCATCGGTCTCGATGACGGCCAAAGCGATCACAAAGTGATGCGGGCCGACACTCTCGTCCGCGACCTGGCGGCCATGTCGGCGGGACAGAAAGCCCCCTTGCGGATCTACGACGTGTACCAGGACCGCTCGCAGAGCGTCCCGGTAACGCTGGGGCAGGAGCAGGCCTCGACGCGGCTGCTGGGTGAAGTGGCCAAGGCCATCCCGGAGCCTTCGGGGACCTTCCAGCAGATCCAGTGGGGGCGCTACCAGATGTTCCTGTGGCTGGTGATAGCGAGCCTGGCCGTGACGCTGACTCGCAACTTCCTGCGGTTCTTCCAGGAGTACCTGATCCAGACCAGCGTCTTCCGCGCGTGCATGGATATCCGCTGCGAGAACTACGGGATCACGCTGCGCCTGCCGATGACCTACTTCTCCCAGCGCGGCTCCAGCGACACCATGAGCCGCTTCATCGCCGACACCGGCGAGGTCGCCCAGGGGCAGGAAACGCTGCTGGGCATCACCGTCGTCGAACCGCTCAAGGCCGTCGGCTGCATCATCGGCGCGTTCATGGTTTCCTGGAAGCTGACGCTGCTGTCCATGATCATCGGCCCGATCGTGTTCGGGCTCATCCGCATCCTGGCCAAGGCGATGAAGCGTGCCAGCCGCAAGGCGCTGGAGGGCTGGTCGCGCATGCTCGGACGGCTGGAAGAGACGCTCACCGGCGTGCGGGTGGTCAAGGCCTACACGATGGAGCCGGCCGAGGAGGCGCGGTTCAAGGGGATCAACAGCGCCGTCTACAAGCAGCAGCGGCGGATGGCGCGGATCGATTCGGCCAGCTCGCCGATGATCGAGGTGCTGGGTTTTGTCGCCGGGCTGGGCGCGGCGGTGCTGGCGGGCTACTGGGTGCTGGTGCTGCAGACGATGTCGGCGGATAAACTGGCGCTGTGGATCGCCCTGCTGGGCGGGATGTTCGACCCGATGCGTAAACTCTCGAAGATCGCCACGCGATTCCACCGCGCCGACGCCGGCGCGCAGCGCATCTTCGAGCTGCACGACCAGCAGGTCGAAAAGGAAGTGCCCGCCGCCAGGCCCCTGGCCCGCCACGCGCGCAGCCTCGCCTTCGACAACATCACCTTCCGCTATCCAGGCGCCGCGACGCTGGCGCTGGAGAACATCAAGCTGGAAATCGCCGCCGGACACGCCGTGGCGTTCGTCGGGCCCAACGGATCGGGCAAGACGACGCTGGTGTCGATGGTCCCGCGGCTGCTGGACCCCGACAGCGGGCGAGTCCTCGTCGACGGGCAAAACGTCGGCGACTTCCAGATCCGCTCGCTGCGCCAGCAGATCGCGGTGGTTACGCAGGACGCGGTGCTCTTCCACGCGACGATCGCCGAGAACATCGCCTATGGCCGCCCCGGCGCCACGCGCGAGCAGATCGAGGCCGCCGCCGCAAAGGCGTTCGTCGACGAGTTCGTGCGCGACATGAAGGACGGCTACGACACCATCGTGGGCGAGCACGGCGCGACGCTCTCGGGCGGGCAGAAGCAGCGCATCGCCATCGCCCGCGCGGTGCTGCGCGACCCGGCGATCCTGATCTTCGACGAGGCCATGAGCCAGGTCGACGGCGACAGCGAGCGGCGCATCCACCAGGCGATGCAGGACGTCATCCGCGGGCGCACGACGCTGATCGTCGCCCACCGCTTCGCCACCGTCCTCAGCGCCGACCGCATCGTCGTGATGGACGGCGGACGCATGATCGACAGCGGACGCCACGACGAACTCCTGGGCCGCTGCGGGCTCTACCGACAGCTCTACGAAACGCAATTTCTCGACTCCTCGGGACACAGCCGGTGACGAAAAACTCCTCGCCTTTCGGGACGCTCTCGCGACCGATGCTGATCACGCTGATCGTCATCGCCGCCCTGGTCATGCCCCTGTGGGTGTACGGCCTGTCGAGGCCGCTGATCATGCTGGTGGTGCTGACGGCGCTGGAGGGCGTGGCCGCGGCGGTGGTGTTCGTGGCCGCCGGCGGCTACGGGTACCTCATCGTGCGGCGATGGTTCGACGATTCGGCGCCGCTGGGCCTGCGCGTGGTGACGGCTTCGGCGCTGGGGGTCTGGCTGCTGGCAGCGGCGATCATGCTGGCCGGCACGGCGGCGACGGGGCTGATGAAGATGTGGATCTGGTGGCCGGTGCTGGCTATCGGCGTGCTGCTGGCGGCCTGGCAGGGGCGCCGCCGCCTGGAAGGGTGGCACGTGGCGTCGAGCTTCGACAGCCGCGCCATGGTGTGGTTAGCCCTGGCCGTGGCCGGTGGGGCGTGGCTGGTGGGCGCGTGCCGCGAGAACGGGCTGTGGGCGCCGGGCTTTGGCGCGGCGATGGAAACGCTGTGGCGCGACTTGCAGATTCCCCGCGAGTATTACCTCGCCCAGCACGTCAGCGGCCTGCGGCACAATTGCTTCAGCTACGAGCCGATGACCACGCAGATGCTCTCCCTGCTGGCGATGGCGCTGCGCGGCGGGCCGTATGAAGGCATGTACCTGGCCAAGTTCCTGCAGGGCGGCTTTGCCGTGCTGGCCGTGGCGGGGATCGTCACGGCGCTCAAAGGCGAGGACACGCTGCGATGGCGGATCGCCTCGGCGTTGATCGTCTCGACGCCGCTGCTGCTGATGCTGGGATGGGCGGGCGGGGCCGACCTGGCGGCGCTGTGTTACCTGACGCTGGCGGTGCTGTGGGTCCGGCAGTGGTCGCTGGGGAGGGATTGGCGAGCGGCCGCGTGCGTCGGCGCCCTGCTCGGGGCGGCCTGGTCGAGCGGGCACGAGGCGTTCATTCCCGTCGTGCTGCCGCTGCTGGCGGTGTCGGCAGGTTACATGCTGCTGCGGCGCCGGATGGGACACGCGGGCGTGGTTGTGGCCGGCGTCCTGGTCATGATGGCGCCATGGATGATTCGCGCGGCCGCCTACACGGGCAACCCGGTCTTCCCGCGAATGACGTCGGCGCTGGGCCGCGGCTATTGGAGTCCCGAGCAGCAGGAGCGATGGCTCCACGCCCACAGTGTGCCACCAGGTTCGCCGGTGCCCGCACCGCCGGACTGGACGGCTCCGGAACAGCCCTCGCGGGCACAGCTCTTTTATCACAAGTTCGTAGCCTACAGTTCCAGCGAACTGCTGGGCGTGATCATGCTGGTGATGGCCGTGGCGGCGTTTTGTGCGGTGGTCGCCACGCCCGGAGCGGCGGCGTGGGAGTGGCTGCTGGCGGCGACGGCTGCGGGGCAACTGCTGGCCTGGGCGCTGCTGAGCCCTTCGATGGAGATCGAGCAGATCGTGACGGTCGTCGTGCCACTGTCGCTGCTGGCGGCAGGAGGACTGGCGCGGCTGGCGCAGGTGCAGGTCAATCCGCTCAACAAGAACGCCGAGCGTCCTGCCAGCGGGCCTTGGGGCGTGGCCCCGGCGGTGGCCATCACGGCGATGGCTGTGCTGGTCAACCTCGTGACAGCGGGCAGCCTGTATTTCTACTACAGCGGCGACCGTCCCGCGCGTCCGGGCTCGCCGATTGAGACGCATCCCGACATGGTCATGCCCGTCCCGGCGTTGACCGAGGGAGGTTACATCGTGCTGGCGGCTCCCGAGGCCGCCAAGCGGTCGATCATCCTGGGCGACCCGCGCGTGTTCTGCTATCCGGCCGGATCGGTGTACGCCTCGCCGTTTGACGAGCCGTGGCTGGCGAGCATCGAGCGCCGCGACGCAAGCGGCGAGCAGATCCTCCAGGCGATCAAGAAGAAGGATGTCTCATACATCGTGGTTCGCTGGGCCGACCTCTGGCGGCAGGCGATCACCATCGGCTATCCGTCGGTTCTGGCGGACGACCTTTTCGAGCGATGGAGCCAGGGGCGCGGGGCGGGGCTGGGGATTCTGGACCAATTGCAGCCGCTGGGCCTGCGCGTCCAGGAGGAAATCTATCTCCCCGAGGGCGCCACGCAGATCAGCACCAGCGCCGCGTCCACAACCGCCGCCACAACGCCGGCGGCGGCCGGCGCGTCGTCGCGCAGCGCGGCCACGCAAGCCGCCCGCGGCTGGCAGGGGTATCCCTTCCCGCGGCGCTGGCCGCTCCTGAGCGTCTACGCCCTCCCCTGGGCGCCACAGGCGCAGACGCGCCCCGCCACCGCCCCGGCGAAGCATTAGCGGTCGAGCCCCTACGACATCTTCGACTTGCTCGACGGGTTTCTTTCCCGAAATCCCGTGGAGACGCCCATGCCACTTACGGGCAAGATGCCGGTGCTACTGTCTGGCTCGGTTGGGCCTTCGCCGGTACAATGCGGCCGTCATGAGTAAACGCTCAGGCATTGTGGCGTGGGTGGCGATCTGCCTGGCGCTGGCGGCGGGCGGGTGCGGCGGACACGTCGCGCCGGCCCCGGCTGTCTGGGTCGCCAGCGACATGACCTCCCTCACTGAGCAGACCCAGTCCTTCGTCGATTCCATCGTCGTCGACGCCGATTTGCAGTCGGTCCGGCTCTTTGCTGCCGCCAATGAAACCGTCAGCTTCCAGGTCGTCATCGACGCCGACGAGAGCGAACTGCGCGACATCAAGGTGCGCCTGAGCGACCTGACCGGCGGCGACAACACCCGCATCGGCGCCGGGCGGTTCAGCGTGTTCCAGGCCCTGCCCGTGCGAGTCACCAGCTATCCGGCGTGGTATCTGCGCCTGGTGGACAAAGTCCCCGAGCCGGCGACGTATTATGACGCCCTGGTGCCGATGGAGGCTGTCGACAAAGGCCCCGCCCTCGACCCGCATCGGCGGCTGGTGGTCTGGGTAGACCTGGCCGTTCCCGGAAGCGCCCGCGCGGGCGAGTACGCCGCCACGCTGACGGTCTCGGCGGCAGGGCGCGCCGACGCGGTGCGGCCGATCAAGCTCAAGGTGTACGGGTTCGTCCTGCCCGACGCGCGGCCGCTGGCGGCGGTGGGCGGGTTCGACCATCGGGCGTTGTTCTCGCGATTCATCGAGCGCGACGGCAAGCCCTTCGTGCCGGTGCGGATGGATCTGCAGCACCCGCTGGTCCAGCGCGGGCTGGTGCTGATGCGTCAGCTGATGCGCCTGGGCCACGCGCACCGCCTGGACCTGTTCGAGACCTCGATGACGCCGCTGCTCAAGCGCGACCTGGCCGGCAAGGTCAAGCTCGACTGGAGCGAGTACGACGCCGTCGTGCAGCCGTACGTCAGCGGCTCGGCGTTCGACGACCACATCGCCACGGCGGCCTGGCCGCTGCCATTCAACGGCTCGTGGCCCAACAGCCAGTACTACGGCGGACCCAACAGCGCCACGTACCAGGAGACGGCCGCCCAGATTCTGGCACAGTGCAGCCGGCACGCCTCCACGCTGGTGAAAGACAGCGGTCGCCTGTTCGTCTGGCCGCGCCGAGGCGGGACCAGCGCGTCAGCTTACGCACAGTTCTCCGCCCTGGCGGGTATGGTTCGCACCGCCGATGCGGACCTGCCTATCCTCTCGACGCTTCCGGCCCGGCCGCCCGAGCCGACGGGCTGGACGGTGCCCAAAGACTACGGTTCGCTGGTCGACATCCACTGCCCCAGCGGCGAGTTTTTCGACGCGACCCCCGTGCCCCCCGGTCAGGGCCGCAAACGCCTGGCGGGGTTGTGGTTCACGCCGGGCCAGCCGCCTTATACGCCGGCCCTGGGCGTGGTCTCCACGCCCTGCGACGCGCGGGCGATTCCCTGGTTCGCCATGCGGTACGACTGCACGGGCTTGATGATTCCCGAGGTCATGAACTGGCCGGCGGACCCGTATGCTTCGGCCGCCGGCGCTGAGGCCCGGTTGTTCTACCCCGGCAACGCCGTCGGGCGCGGCGACGAGGTGCTGCCGTCGGTGCGGCTCAAGCGCCTGCGCCGCGGCCTGCAGGACATCGCGTACCTGTGGCTGCTCCGCCAGCGCAAGGGCCAGGATCTGGCCGACTCGCTGGCCAAGGCGATGGCCCGCTACGCCGGCCTGGCCGCCGCTGGCGATCAGTACCAGGACGTGCGGCTCGACGGCTGGGTTTCCGAGCCGGCGGCGTGGGAGATGTCGCGGCGGCTGATGGCTGGCGAGATCGAGGCTGCCCTGGCCCGTGTGCCCCCCAGCCAGCGCGAGCTGCAGGTTCGCCGCATGGACTGGCAGGAGTTCGAGGAGAAGGTCTACTCCGTGCGTGTCGAGCAGGTGCGGACACGCGTGGTCGAGATGCCCGACGGGCGGCTGCGGGCCAGCGTCCTGCTGGACCTCTACAACGAGTTTCGCCACGACACGAGCGTGGTGGCCGTCCTGGGCACGCTACCGCCGGGGTGGACGCACGTGAAAGGCACCGCCCGCATCGCCCTGCCCGCGGCCACCCGGGGCGCCGTCGAGTTGACGGCCGAAGGCATGACGCTGCCGGTGGGGTCCTCGGGCAAGATGTCGCTTCCGGTCAGCGTCAACGTCGACCGGCGATGGCAGAGGGCCCTGACCGCCGACGTGCCCTTCGTGACGGCCTTGCCCGCCGGCACGGGCGTTACCGTCGACGGCGCCTTGGGCGACTGGCCGATCCGCCCCAGCAATGCCGCCGGCGGGTTCACGCTCATCGGACGGCGCGGCCGCACCCGCCCGCTGGCGGCGCGCCAGACGCTGGTGCAACTGCTGCGGGACGAGAACTATCTGTATCTGGCCTTTCGCTGCGACGAACCGGAGATGGGGCGCCTGGTCAGCCGGGCCGACAACTCCGTGCATTACGAGCAACTGATGGCCTGTGGCGAGGATCTCGTCGAGGTCATTCTCGATCCGGGGCGAACCGCCCAGTCGGCGCAGGACCTGTACCACATCGTGGTCAAGCCCACCGGCGTGGTCGTGGCCGAACGCGGCGTGGGATGCCAGCCCGCGCTGGGCAAATGCTCCCCCTGGCCGGCGGCGTACAAGGCGGCCGTCGCTCGCGAGGGCAGACAGTGGACGGTCGAGCTGGCGATTCCGCTGGCGGCCTTGGGACCTGCGGGTCAGTCGCGCCTCTGGGGCGTGAACTTCGCGCGGTTTGCCACCCTCGGCAGCGAGTCGTCGAGCTGGTCGGGCGCGGCGAGACACTTTTATGACCCCCGCAACCTTGGTACCATGTATCTTGGTCCTCTCGGGACCGCTACGACCCAGCCGTAATCGCCGCCGACGCCACAGGAGTCTTTGCCATGACATCAACGCCAGGATCAGGTGGTCCGCCACGCCCTTCCGTTCCGCGACGCCCTCCCCCGCCACCGGCGTCCGGCGCGCGTTCGGCGCCCCAGCCGCGCAGCGCCGCTCCGGCCCCGGCGCAGGGGCAGGCGCAGCGCCCCGCCTACACGCGCGGCGCGCCGCCGGCTTCCAGGACCGGATGGATCATCGGCGGGTTGATGGTTCTGGCCGTCGTCGGCATCGTGTTGGCGTTCCTGGTCACCGGTGGCGGCACGGCCGGACGCGAGAAGACCACCAACGACATGATCAAGCTGATGAAGATGGACATGCCGCCGGCGATAGTGGTCGATTCGCTGCCGACCAACTCCGGCAACGCCGGCGACGATTACGCCCTCGCCGCCAAACTCCTCAAGGACAACTACAACCAGTTGGCCATCTATATCGGCGACGAGGCGCCCGTCGGGCCCGACGCTCGCCGCGATTACGGGATCGTGCGCGGCAACGAGGACGAAGCCGAAGTCCCCAAGGCTCTTCCTGAAGAGAAGGTCATGGCCCTGCTGCAGGAGATCGAGACACACGTCAAGGCCGGGGCGATGAAGCAGACGATGGACTACACGTTTACGCACACGCCCCGCCAGTTCAAGGTCGCCATGCGGTTCGACGGCGCGATCGAGCTGCTCGACGTCGCCAAGGCCATGGACTCGCTGGAGGTCTACTACCGCCGCCAGAACAAGCGTGACCAGGCCATCGCCTGCGCCCGCGCCGAGTTCGTGATGGGCTGGCACATGGCCTCGGAGGGGCGCATCGCCAACATGACGCAGGTCGGGCTGGAGATTCAGGTGATGGCCGTCGACGGCCTCAAGAGCATCTATTCCGAAAAAGCCGACGACGCGGAAACCATCAAGACGCTCAACACGTACGTGCTCAGGATCAATAACGCCAAACAGCGCGCCATGGCGAAGCTGCTTGCGATCTGGAACGTCAACCCTGCACTGGGCGACGTGCTGTACATCGTCGAGAACGACCAGGACCCCGCCTGGCGGGCGCAGGGACTGCTCTCGCTGGCCCTGGTGCGATACGCCTATCGGAAAAAGGGCGACCCCGCCGCGGCCGAGGCTGTCCTCGATCGCTACATGAAGGACCCCAATCCGTACCTGGCCGCGGCGGCCTCGGCGGCAAGGGCCTTCACGCAGCAGGACTTCAACCAGGTCGGGGCGGGCAACTGACCCGCCGCGCGGACGGCCATTCATGGACCAATCTGCCGGTCAGATGATGGGCAGGATTCGAGTGCGGCCGATCGAACTCGACTGCCCCCCGGGGGCGTTGGCGCCCGCGCTGCAGGGGCAGCCGGGGGCGGTCATGCTCGACTCCTCGGCCCTGCACGACCACTACGGGCGATACTCCGTCATCACCTGCCGCCCTCTTGAAGTGCTCACGCTTGAAGGCGGTGCGCTGCGGCGCGACGGGAAAGAACTCGCCCCCGCCCTGCGCCGCGCCTTCTGGCCGGCCTTGCGCCAGGCGCTGGGGCGCGTGAAGCTGACCGCCCCGGCCGGCGACACCCCGTACCTGCCCGGATGGTTCGGCTACGTCGGATACGAAGTGGCCAACCTCGTCGAGCGCCTCCCGGCGCCCCGCCAGAGCTTCACCCCCCTTCCCGACCTCAGACTGGCGCTGCATGATGCGGTGCTGGTCTACGACGCGCTGCGGCGGCAGTGGCAGATGGTCGAGCTGGTGTTTGACGATCCCCCCGCCGGCGCCGGCGGCGCCGCCCAGGCCCTGGGCGAGATGATCGCTCGCGCTGGCGATCTGCCGGCGGCGCCCCCGCCGGCCCCTGCCGAGCACGCCGACGCGGCCTGCCGCCCGGCCGCCGGCGCCTCATGCAACTTCACCGACGAGCAGTACCGCCGGGCCGTCGCGCGGTGCGTGGAATATATCGCCGCCGGCGACATCTTCCAGGTAAACCTCTCGCGCCGCCTGACCGTGCGCCAGGCTCCCCCGCCGGCGGCGATCTACCAGGCCCTGCGACGCCGCAACCCGGCGTGGTACGCGGCTTATCTGCAGTTTGAATCCGGCGGCCGGTCCTGCGCCGTGCTGAGCAGCTCCCCCGAGTTATTCCTGAGCGTGCGGGGCGACCACGTCATCACGCGCCCGATCAAGGGCACCCGTCCGCGCCGCGGCGATGCAGCCGCCGACGTCGCGGCCGCCCAGGCGCTGCTGGACAGCCCCAAGGACAACGCCGAACTGGCGATGATCATCGACCTGCTTCGCAACGACCTGGGACGCGTCTGCCGCTATGGGAGCATCGCAGTTGTCGAGAAACGTCGCCTCGAGGTGCACCCGACGGTGCTGCACCTGGTGGGCACCGTCGAGGGGCGGCTGTGCCCGGGCGTGGACGCTGCGGCGCTGCTGCGGGCGACGTTCCCGGGCGGCTCAATCACCGGCGCGCCCAAGATCCGGGCGATGGAGATTATCAACGAGATCGAGAATGTCCCTCGCGGCGTGTACACTGGGTGCATCGGCTGCATCGGCGTCGATGGCTCGTCCCAGTGGAACATCGCCATTCGCACGCTGGTCTGCGACGGCCGCGACGCGCACCTGCACGTCGGCGGCGGAATCGTCGCCGATTCGCAGCCCCAGGGCGAGCTGGACGAAACCGCCGACAAGGCCCGGGCCATGCTCGAGGCCATCGAAGAGGCGCGACGGGCCTGCGCGACATCGTCATGAAAACATACCCAATCATGCTCGACGTGAACGGGCGACTGGCCGTCATCATCGGCGGCGGGACGGTGGGGCGGCGCAAGGCCCGCTCGCTGTTGGCCGCCGGCGCAATCGTGCGTGTGGTGGATCCCGCCGGGGCGGGTATCAAGGGCGCGACGGTGGTCGCCCGGGCGTATCGCAAGAGCGACCTTAAAGGCGCGGTGCTGGTCTTTGCCTGCACCGGCGATCGGGCGACCAATGCCCGCATCGCCGCCGACGCCCGCGCGGCCGGGGCGCTGGTCAACGCCGTTGACCAGGTCGAGGACTGCGATTTTCTGGCCCCGGCCGTGATCCGCCGCGGGACCGTCGTTGCGGCCGTAGGAACCGGCGGCGCCGCACCGTCGCTGGCAAAGCTGCTCAAGAAGCGTATGGCCGCCGCGATGCCACAGCAAATTGTCGGATTTGCCGCCGCACTGGAACGCATCCGGCATATGCTTCGACACCGTCCGCTGCCGCAGCAGCGTCGCCAGGCGGTCTTGAAGCAATTGGCTGGCGAGGCGGGCTACAAGCTGTTCGTGACGGGAGGCGCAAAAGCGCTTCGCCAGCAATGCCTGGAACTGTGCCGGGTTTAGTGCCTTCTGTACGTATAAGTTGATGCGGAAGGATAGAGACGGCGGAACGCAATCCGCAATCCAGGAAGTATCATGCGAATCCTCTGCGTGGGAGCCAGTCACAAGACCGCCGCCCTCTCGATGCGAGAGCGGCTGAGCTTCGACTGCGCCAAGGCCTCCCTCGCGCTGTCGCAGCTCGCCCGCCGCTGGCCCGCGGCCGAGTTCCTGCTGCTGTCAACCTGCAACCGCGTCGAACTCTACGTCGCCCGCCCGCTGCATTCCCTGCCGAGCGTGCAGGACCTGGTCGAATGGCTCGGAGAGTTTCACCGCGTGCAGCCCGAAAGCTTCTCCGGCGAAACGTACAGCCTCGCCGACGCCGAGGCCCTCGCCCACCTGCTGGGCGTGGCCGCCGGGCTCGACAGCCTCGTCCCCGGCGAGGATCAGATCGTCGCGCAGGTCAAGGAGGCCTGCCGACTGGCCGATGCCGCCGGCGCCGCCCGTAGCATCATGAAGGAACTGGTCGAGGCCGCGCTGCACACGGCCAAGCACGTCCGTAGCGAGACGGGGGTGGCCGCGGGCAAAGTGTCGGTCGCCTCGGTGGCGGTGGACCTGATCCGCCAGGGGCATCCGGCGATGCAGGAGACGTGCGTGCTCGGCATCGGCGCCGGCGAGATGAGCACGCTGATGCTCAAGCACCTGGCGAAACTCGGCTGCCGAAGAATCCTGGTCGCCAATCGTTCGTTCGATCGCGCCGCGGCGCTGGCGCGCCTCTGCGGCGGCACGAGCGTGTCGTTGGAAGACCTGGGCGAGCATTTGGCGGCCGCCGACATCGTGGTGACCTCGACCGGATCGAGCGAGCCGATCATCAGCCGGGCGATGGTTGAGGCCGCACAGAAGCGCCGCGGCGGCAAGGGACTGCTGATCGTCGACATCGCCGTTCCGCGCGACGTGCATCCCGACGCCGGGCGGGTGGATAACGTCACGCTGTACAACATCGACGGCCTCGAGCAGACCGTCCGGCGGACGATCACCCTGCGCCAGGACGAGCAGGAGCGTGCGGGCAAGATCATCGACCAGCACGTGGCCGAACTCACCGAGCGCCTGCACGTGCGGAAAGTCTCGCCCACGATCGACGCGCTCTACAAGCGGCTCGAGCGGATCGCTTCGGAAGAACTCGCCTCGGCCCGCAACAAGCTCTCCAGCCACGCCGACGCGGCCGACGACGAGGCCGTCATCCAGCGGGCGTTGCACCGCGCCATCCGCCGCATCCTGCACGACCCCGCCAGCCGCCTGCGCCAGGACCCCGACAGCGTGCGAACGCAGGAGTTGACGGATGCCGTGCGCGAACTGTTCGGGTTGGGGAAGGAAGACGGGAAGAGTTGTGAGTTGTGAGAAGAGGATCTCTCCGCGGCAGCTCTCACCGCTCACCGCTCACATCTGAGTGAATGGGTCTTTGTCCCTTCGTGAGATCGTCACCTTCAGCGCGGGCAGGAGCTTGAGCAGATTCTTGCGCAGCAGCGGCAAGACGGGTCGCTCGGAATTGCTGTGGCCGACGCAGACGACCGTCATGTTGGCCGCGGCTGCGGCCAAGGCGTCGTGATGATGCATCTCGCCGGTAAGGTAGAAGTTCGCTCCAGCCGAAAGGGCCGCTCGCCAGATCGTCCCACATGATCCGGCGCAGCAGGCTGCCCGCACCACGCGCTGGCGCCGCGGACCGGCGACCTGCACCGCCGCCAGAGAAATCGCCTTCTTGATGCGGGCAATCAGTCCCAGCGCGGTCATCGCCCGCGGCAGGTCCCCCACGCGCCCCATCCCCTGCCCGTCGGGCAGAGGGTCGAGCGGGTAAATGTCGATGGCCGGTTCCTCGTAGCTGTGGGCGGCCCGGATGGCCGAGACGATCTCCCCCGCAGCCCCGCGCGGGGCCAGCACTTCCAGACGCAGTTCGTGGACCTCTTCCAACCGCCCGCTCTTGCCGACGGCCGGGCTTGTGCCAGCCGCCCCGCGGAACGTGCCCATGCCGCTGCCGTGGAAGGAACACTCGCTGTAGCTGCCGATGCGCCCCGCTCCGGCGGCAAAGGCGGCGCGGCTGACGGCGTCAAGATTCTCAGGATGCACGAAGACCACGATCTTGGAGTTGGCGGCGGAATCCTGCGGCTCCAGTGGTTGGGGCCCCTGCAGGCCCATCACCGCGGCGAGGGCGTCGTTGGTGCCGCCGGCGGCCACGTCCAACGCGGTGTGCGGGCAGTAGACGGCCAGGCCCGTTCTCGCCGCCCGCCAGGCGACGGCATGCTCCTGCGCGGTGACACGCGAGATTGGCTTGAAGATGAGGGGGTGGTACGCCATGACCATCTCGGCGCGGGCGGCGGCGGCCTCATCGAGCACCTCGCCCGTCAGGTCGATGCACAGCATGACGCGGCGCACCGGCGCGGCGCGGTCGCCCAGCAGCAGACCGGTGTTGTCCCACTCCGCCGCCAGGTGCGGCGGGGCCAGCGTCTCCAGAGCGGCGGCGACATCCCGAACGTTCATGTGGCCTCCCGGGCCGGCCCGCACTCGGCCGCCAGCAGCGATTCGTAGGCGTCCATCAATCGCCGCGTGAGTTCGCCGGGCTTTTCGTCACCCACGCCGTGGCGCTCGACGCGCGCCACCGGGCGAATGCCGCTGGTCGAGGACGTCAGAAAGATCTCCTTGGCCGCAAGCATCTCCTTGACCGTCAGCGGCGTTTGATCGTCACAGGGAATCGCGAGCCGCCGGGCCAGTTCGAGCACAGCCGACCGCACAATGCCCGGCAGCACAGGCGTGTTCAACGGCGGCGTGCAGAGCTTGCCCTCGATCGCAAGAAAAACATTGCAGAAGCACGCCTCGGCCAGGTGCGACGCGGGCGTGTACCACAGCGCCTCGTCGGCGCCGGCGGCCGCGGCGTGCTGGCGGGCCAGCATGCGCGGAAAGTAACAGCCGGTCTTGTACCCGCACGTGGGGTCTTCGACATTCTGGCGGAAGGGGGCGATCATGACCGTCAGGCCGCTTTCGTACCAGTCGTGGGGATACTGCGGCAGCGGCTCGGCCGTGACGACCGTGGTGGCGGCGCCGCCGTGGACGCTGCCCGGCGAGAGCGTGATGCGCATGCGAGCGTCGGCCAGTTCGTTGGCGGCCAGCACATCGGAGCACGCTCGCTCGAGGGTGGCCGCGTCGGTGTCATTGCGCAGCCCCAGCCGCTCGACCGTCTGCATCAGCCGCGCCAGATGCGCTGGCAGGCGAAACACCCGCCCGCCGCGCGCCAGCATCGTGGTAAACGCCGAGGCCCCATGCAGCACCGCCGAATCGAAGACGCTGACGCAAGCCTGCTCGGCCGGAATGATTTGCCCATTGAAATAGACGCTGTTACCCATACGTGGGAAGTCTATCCCTCCCTGTCGCCGATGGCAATCGCGTCCTTCTTCATCCAGAAGAGAACACGAATGTCACGAAAAAGACGAATGGAGAAGAAACGAAGCAGATGCGACTCTCGTTCTTGTTTCTTATCCCTTCGTGACATTCGTGTTCTCTTTGGGCTAAAGAGAGAGGCTCAGCAACGACAGCTTGCCCGCCTGCACGCCGCGGGTGGCGGTGATGGCGTCGCAGATGCGGCGGAGCTGCTCGGCGCGGCCGCGCAGGAGGATCACTTCCAGACAGCGGTCGTGGTCGAGGTGCACGTGCTGGCTGCACAGCACCGCGTGGTGGTCTTCGTGCTGCAGGCTGGCCAGTTCCTGGCTGAGGCTGTGCGAGGCATGGCTGTAGATGATCGACAGCACCGCGGCCACCTCGGCCTGCGGGTCCGTCCATTCCTGCTCGACCAGGGCGGCGCGGATCAAGTCTCGCACGGCCTGGCTGCGGTTGTTGTAGCCGTGGGCCGCCATCCAGGCGTCAAACTTCTCCAGCAGGTCCATCTCGATCGCCAGCGTCGTGCGAGTGAGGTCCGTCATTGCAGGCTCCTGTGTGAGGGTATTGTAACCGCACCTGATGCGCACGCCCATTGCGATCAGGATTCCCGGTTCCCTGTTCTCAAGTTCCCGATTCCCACGCCCGGCCTGTCCGCGTATCATGCGCAGGAAATGAGCGGTATTTTGCACATTATCGACGCCCGGACGCCGCAGGACTGCCTCCTGCAATTGGCGCTGCTGGGCGAGGCCAAAGACGCGGTTGTCTCGGCCGGGCCGCCGCGGCCGTGCGTTGACCTGGACTTGCCCGTCAACGCCGTGCACGCCCCACTGGGACTGGCGGCGCTGGCGGGGCTGAAGATCAGGCCTCTGGTCTCCACCTCGGCGCGGCGGGCGGTGCATGCCTGGAGCCCGACGGTGCTGCGAACGGCGATGCTGGCGGCGGAGGGCCTGCCCATCGTACTGAGCCTGCCGTGCATGCCGCCACGCCCGGTGGTGGCGAGGCTCATCGCCGCCGCAGCGCAGCGGGACATTCGCCTGACGGTTCCTACGGAAAATCTGCGCCGGCAGATGCTCGCCCTGGGAGCCGACGCGACCCGCACGTTCGTGCTGCCCCCGCCCGCGCGGCCGATCAATGACATGGCGCAGCGGCGCCAGCGCACGCGGGCGGCGCTGGGGATCGCCCCGGGATATTTCCTGGTGGCGGCCCCGGGCGAGATGACGCCGGACGCGGGGCAGAAGTATGCTTCGTGGACGCACGCGATCGTGCGACGGTTCCTGCCCCAGACGCGAATGGTCATCAGCGGCGAGGGGATGAACCTGTCCAACGTCCGGTCATTCATCGTCTCGACCGGCTTCGAGAGCGAGCAGTTGACCCCGGCGGGCCGTTTCCCGCTGGCAGACGTTCTGGCCGCAGCCGATGCGGCCATGTTCCTGCCGCGGCGCGACGTGGGCGTGGCGCCGGTGGTGGCGGCAATGGCGGCGGGCGTGCCGATCGTGGCTGCCGACACGCCGGACCTGCGCGAGCTGCTCGGCGACGGCGCAGGCCTGCTGGCGCCGCCGGCCAAGCCGCGGCAGGCATCGGCGGCACTGGCCAAGTTGATCGACGACCCGGCATTGGCGCGCAGCCTTGGCGCTGCTGCCCAGGAGCGTGCGGCCGAGAAATATTCCGTCAATCGCGCCCGCGGCGTGATGGCCGAATGCTACAGGGTGGCGCAGACTTTCCAGCCTGTGCCGTGACAGCCTGGAAAGGCTGTCCCACCCGCGGCACCCGGTTCGGGTATAATCGGCGGTTTCAGGAATCCCCCGCGTGACACAACCACAACACAAGACAGCCTCGCGTCGCAGCGCCGGCGTGCACTACGCTGACGAGGCCGCGCGCGCGCTGCTGGCGGGGCATCTGGGCGTGGTGGAAGACCCTGCGGCCGCGGGTTGGCAACTCGTCAAGCGCAACGCCTCGCGCTGCGTGTGGCGCGGCAGCGTCGGCGGGCAGAGCGTGTACCTCAAGCAGTTTCACGCCCGCTCGCTGGGACGCCGCCTGATACGGGCGCTAGGCGTCAGCCGCGCGCGGCGGGAGATGCACTTCGCCGCGGCGCTGCAGCGCGCGGGCGTCGAGGCCGTGCCAATCCTCGCCTGGGCCTGCGGGGGCGGGCGCGAGTGGGTGGTCAGCCGCGCCGTCGAGCCGGCCTCGAACCTTGATGCCTGGCACGAGGCCAAAGCCGCCGACCGCGGCGGCAGCGGGCTGGGGCGCGTCGAGGAGGCCTCGGCCGCCCTGGCGGGCATGATCGCCCGCATGCATAGGGCGGGCATTTTTCACCAGGATCTGCATTGCGGCAACATCCTGATCAAAGGCGGCCAAGGCCCGGTGCAACTTGTGCTGATGGACCTTCACCGCATCTCGCAGGGGCGTGCGACGCGGGCGGCGATGGCGGCCAACCTCGCCCAGTTGCTCTGCGACCGTTGCGATTTCACGACTCGCAGCCAGCGCCTGCGGTTTCTCAAGCATTACCTGGCAGCCCTGGGCGGCGACGGCACGGCCCGCGGGTGGCAGATGATGATCGAGCGGAGCGCCGCCCGCCACCGGCGGGGCATCCGCGGCAAGCGCGACCGGCGCGTGCTCAAAGACAACGCCTATTTCGCCCGCATCAAGCTCGCCCGCGGCTGGCGCGGGCACGTCGTGCTGGCCAGCAAGCGCAAGTTCCCGCCGTCGGTGGCGTGTGAAGCGACGTTCGAGGCCGATCAGTGGAAGACACTGCTGGAGCGCCCCGAGAGTCTGCTCGAAGGCGATGTCGAGGTGCTCAAGGATTCGCGATCGAGCCTCGTCGTGCGGCGCAGCGTCGCCATGGGCGGGCGAGAGATCGCCATGCACATCAAACGCCCGCGGCGCAAGCAGTGGTACAAGATCGTTATCGACTGCTTCCGCCCCAGCCGTCCGGTGCGGGCCTTTGAACTCGGCCACGGGCTGCTCACGCGGCGCATCGCGACGGCCTTGCCGCTGGCGGCGCTGGAGCGGCGATGGGGACCGCTGCTGCTGGACAGCATCCTGATCACCGAGACGGTCTTGTGCCCGCGGCTGAACGACTTTTTCAACGCGCACCTATCGGTGCCGCCCAGCGGCGAGCAGCAGCTCACGCCCACCCAGCAGCGCCAGCTCGCCCAGGACGTGCTGACGGAGATGGGCCGCCTGCTCCAGCGCCTCCATGACAACAACTACGCCCACCGCGACCTCAAGGCCAACAACATGCTGGTGCACTGGCGGGGCGGGCGCTGCCCGGGCATCGTCCTGGTGGACCTCGACGGCCTGCGCCCCGTGCGGCTGCTGACGCAGCGCCGCAGGTTTCAGGGTCTGATGCGGCTCAACGTCTCGCTGCTGAATTGCCCGGTCGTCAACCACGCCGGGCAGCTTCGCATGCTGCTGGGCTACCTGCGGCGCCCCGGCAGCGGGCGCATCAACTTCAAACCGTACTGGCGCGTGCTCGAGGCCTGGTCGGCCCGCAAGCTCCGCCAGCAGATCCGATCGCGCCGCATTACCCAGGCCGCCCTGCGGCAGCGCCAGGGCGACGGTGGCCGCTCCACCTTGCCGATATGATCGCAACCACCTCATCCTCACCGCGGCGCGTGTTGATCCTCAAGCCCAGCTCGCTGGGCGACGTGGTGACGGCAGTGCCTGTCTTGCGGGCGCTGCGGCGACAGTTCCCCGACGCCCACATCACGTGGATGCTCTCGACGACCTGCGCGCCGGTGCTCGCCCACGACAGCGACCTCAGCGAAGTCATGCTCTTCGACCGCAAGCGTCTGGGGCACTGCTGGCGCTCGCCCGCAGCCGCGGCCGACCTGGCCAGGTTCCTGCTGGCCTTGCGCCGCGGTCGGTATGATTGGGTGCTCGACCTCCAAGGCCTGCTGCGCAGCGGTATCTTTTCCTGGATGACCCGCAGCCCCCTGCGGGCGGGCTTTGCCGACGCGCGAGAGGCGGCATGGATGCTCTACACGCATCGCGTCCGCACCTGCGTGCCGCATACCGTGGATCGCAATCTTGCCCTGGCCGCGGCCGTCGGCCTCGACGCACGCGGGCAAGACATGACCCTGCAGGTGGCCCCGGCGGCGCGAGACGACGCGGCCGCCATGCTCGCCGGGCATGGTCTCAAGCCGAAGCAGTTCATCGTGGCCGTGCCGCCCACTCGATGGGTGACCAAGCAATACCCGGTGCGGCATTGGCGGACGGTGGTAGCCGCCCTGGCCAAGCGCCTGCCGGTGGTGCTGCTGGGTTCGTACACCGAGCGGGCCCTATGCCAGGCAGTGGCGGCCGACCAGGGCAGCGGCGTGATCGACCTGAGCGGGCGCACCGACGCAGCGCACCTGGTGGCGATGATCGCCTCCGGCGCCGCGGTGGTCTGCTGCGACTCGGCGGCGAAGTTTATCGCCCCGGCTGTGGGCGTGGACGTGGTGACGCTGATCGGACCGACGCGGCCGGAGCGGACGGGCGCGTACCTTCGCGGGCGGAACCTGGTGGCCGATGTTCCCTGTCAGGGCTGCCTGAGGCGCCGCTGCCCGCATGTGACATGCATGCAATCGATCGAACCGCAAGCGGTCGTCGCCGCCGTGACGGCGGGGCTCGCCAATGGAGTACCCTGATGGCCTACCGTTACATTGCCAACAAGATCAAGAACTTCGTGGTGCACAAGATCCTGCGGCTGGACGACACGCCGCACCGGATCGCCCTGGGAGTGGCCATCGGGATGTTCGTCACGTGGACGCCGACGATCGGCGCCCAGATGGCGATCGTCGTGGGGCTGTGCGCGATCTTCCGGGCCAACAAGGTTGTGGGGGTTCCGCTGGTCTGGATCTCCAACCCCTTCACGCTGATACCCGTTTACGGACCTAATTACTGGGTCGGCGTGCAGGTGATGAAACTCTTCGGCCGCCAATACACGTGGGAGTCGTTCATGAACGCCTTCAAGACGGCGCTGCAGTCGACGCCGACGTGGTACGAGAAGGTTCAGCACTGGTGGGGGGCGCTGGATCCGATCCTGGTTCCTCTGTGGGTGGGCAGCGTGATCGTCGGGGCGGTTCTGGGCATCATTGCATACATCGCCACGTACTACGGCGTGATCGGATACCGGGCGCTGCACGGGCGTCTCTCCGCCGACGCCGCGGCCGAGCCGCCGGTCGAGCCCAAGAAGTAATTCAAACAGCGTTCTTCCGCGCCGGATTCGCTGGTATAATGGGCATAGCTGGAAACTGGAGCCAACGGAGCAGGACTTGCCCCATGAATACTGGGCAGAAACAAAGCGTCGCCAGCCTGAGATTCTTCTTGTTCGACCGCCCGCTGCACCCGGAGCTGTTCGACATCTACCACGACCACCACGTGGTCAAGAGCGGCTACGAAGCGCAGATCTGGGTGACCGGGTGCAGCCACGTCATCGCCTTTCACCAGGAACGTTCGACGCTCGTTGAAGTGGTTGCCCCCGAGGGCAGCGATCTGCCCCAGCGCGGCCGCCTGATCGAGATGCCTTTCCGCGGCGAGAACGAGCACGAGCAGAGCCAGCACGGCGGCGTGCATTACATCATGAGTTTCCAGGTCGAGACGATGAGCCCGCAGGTGTACTCCAAGACGCACCACGACCTGGCCCGCGTCGGCGCCCAGCGCGGGCTGTTCGTGCCCTTCCCGATGTGGATGACCCGCCCGCCCCTGACGCCTTTCACGTTCATCGACTACGACGCCAAACCCGAGGCCCTGCACGTCTTCGCCTTCCACGCCTTCCCCGAAGACCTCACCGTCGTCAAGACGATGACGATCTTTGAACTGGCCAAATGAAACCGGCAGCGGAATTGACCGCAGAGGCACCAGGGAGACGAGGTAAGAAGTAAACGGATTGGGGGATTCCATGCGGCCTGGACACGCTCTTGGCGTCCTTTGCGGTTGATTCTCCCCGTTCCCCCTCGTCTTCTCTGTACCTCTGTGGTCAGTTGTTCGCTTGGCACAACGGCAGGCGGACAGTGAAGGTGGAGCCTTTGCCCAGGTCGCTCTGCAGCTCCATGTTCCCGCCGAATCGTTCGACCAGCGTCTTGGCGCCGGCCAGGCCCACGCCGGTCCCGGCGATCCCGCTGGCGCGGGCGTTGGCGGCCCGGTAGAACTCCTTGAAGAGCTTGGGAATTTCCTGCTCGGGCACACCCATTCCCGTGTCGGCTACCGACAGCACCGCCCACGAACCCTCGCGGCGAAGCTGCACATTGACACTTCCAGCCGGCGTGTACTTCACCGCGTTGGAGACCAGGTTAGACAGGATGAGCTGGCAGGCCTTGGCGTCGATGCGGACGCTCACGCGCTGGTCCGGCAGACTCGTCTGGAACGCCAGGGCCTTGGCGCGGGCCTGCTCGCGATATGGTTCAGCGACCGCCTGCGTCTGCTCGGTCAGGTCCAGCACCTCGACCTTGCCCAGCGGCGCGGCCGACTTGACATACGCCAGCTCGGTCAGGTCCTGGATGAGCTGGATCATGTGGTCGCCCCGCCGGGCGATACGGACGGCCATGTCGGCCGCGTTCGAGCCGGCGGCCGCCGTGCGACCGAGCAGGTCCGCCATCATCTTGACAGCCGCCACCGGGCTCTTGAGCTCGTGCACCATCAATCGCATGAAGGAGGCCTTCTCCTGCTCGATGCGTTTCATCGTCGCCAGGTCATCGTAGAGCCTGGCGTGGTAGAGGGCATAGGCGATGATTCGAGCGACATTTTGCAGCGGCAGCAGGTCGGCCTCAACAAAGTGCCCCTCCTGCCCGTTGATCAACTGCACCACGCCGACCAGCGTGTCCTTGAAGAGGGCTGGGGCGCAAAGAACGTCGCGCGTGCGGAAGCTGTTGAGCCGATCCCAGGCATCGTCAAAATGCAGGCCCGGCGCGATAGCCGACAGGTCCCCGTAGGCGTCAGGCACGTGGAATGCTCTTTGGTGCGTCGCACAATAGCCTGCCAGCGACTGCTCGTCGATGGGCACGTGGATTATCTGCGCGACGTTGCCGATGGTAGCGACTGACTTCAGTTCGGCTGTGGCGTGATCGACGAGATAGATGGCCGCACGCTCGGCCTTGCGGTCTTCGCAGACGGCCTTGGCGACATCCTCCAGGACGGCAGGAAGTTCGACCTCGCCGAGCATGCGGTCATAGAGGCCAAATAACCATTCGTCGATCTGCTTACCGCTGTGAAAAACACTCATCCGGCACACATGCCTCCGCTGTGGTCGTGAACAGCGACAGATATTACGGCTTAACCTGAAGAAAAGCAATGCTATACGAGCTAAATAAGATAAATATTGTCCAAGTTGGGGGTGGCAGAGCGAGATCGCAAGTACGCCATGATCGAGATGTTCGAAAAGCGCATCGTGGAGGTGATGGCCATGAACGAAGGCCCATGGATCTTCAGCCCCGCCTCGGTGCGGCGCACGCCGACGGGAAAGTGATTCATCGCCGTCAACGTGTGAGCCTCCCACACTGATCTATTCCTGAACGCTCTTGCGGCGAAGCGATTTGGTGGCCGCGCGGCGGCGCTTGGATTCCAGGCGTTTGTGGCGCGAGGCGGCGGAGGGTTTGGTAGGTTTTCGCGCTCGCGGGGGGCGGGAGGCCGAGCGGATCAGCCCGGCCAGGCGCTCGATGGCGTCCTGACGATTGGCGCCTTGCGTGCGGTAGCGGCGGGCCTCGATGATCAACTCGCCTGCCGCGTTGAGCCGCCTGCCCGCCAGCGTCGTCAGCCGGCGGCGCACGGCCTCGGGCAGCGTCTCGTTGCCCGCAAGGTCGAAGCGAAGCTGCACGGCGGTGGACACCTTGTTGACGTTCTGCCCGCCCGGGCCGGCGCTGCGGATGAAATCCAGGCGCAGATCTTTTTCGTCTATCGAAATGCCAGGGGCGATCTCAATCATCACTTCGTCATTGTGGCCGCATCGACGCGGCGACACAACAGGAAAGGTTGAACATCCCAGCGGCGCAAGTTCCGCCGCTAACGTGCGTGTCTGCATCATCTTGTTCCGTCAGCGGTCGAGTTCTCATGGGGTCTTCGACTTGCTCGACGGGTCGTTTCCCTGATCCACTGAAGAAAATCTTGCAAAGCGTGCCGATAGCGGCTATAGTTATGACTGACCGGTCAGTCGCGCTGAATAGTAAGCGGAAAGTGAACTGAACGGCCGCTAGTAGGTATATGACCTTACCTGAAAAGCAAGATGGCGGATGGCGGGCCGGGCTCCAGGAAAGAGTTGTCCGATCTGAAATCCGCTATCGGAGTGATTGACCGTGGATGACCATGACAAACAGACGGCCGGCGCGGCAGCAGGGCAGAACGCGATCGCGCCGGCGGGGAGTGGCTCCAGCATCGCCCATCATGGCAATCGCCGGGCGGATATTCTGGCAGCCGCGGGCAAGGCGTTTGACGCCCACGGCTACGCTGGAACGACGATGGACCAGATCGCCTCGCAGGCGGGGGTAGCCAAGGGCAGTTTGTACAACTATTTTCAGAGCAAGCAGGATCTGTTTCTGGCGCTGTTCAAGGAGTCCATCGCATCGGTCCAGCAGCAGACCGACGAGCTGATCGGCGAGCCGATCGCCTCGGGCGAAAAGCTACGGCGGCTGCTCGGAATGTGGTATCAGGACTTTGAGCATTTTCGTAGTCTCGGCGCGCTGGTGCTGGAGTTCTGGCTGGCGGCATCGCGGGAGGACCCGCAGGGTCCGATGATCCAGGCGATGCGCTGGCTTCACCGCGACCAGTGCCGGCGGATCGAGGCGATCGTGGCTCAGGGGGTGCAGCGCGGCGAGTTTCGCGACACCGACCCGCAGTGGGCCGGCGCGACGGTGATGGCCCTGCTCAACGGCCTGACGCTCCAGAGCATCCTGGGCGTCGGGGCGGCGGTGGACAAGGATTTTCTCGAGGCCCTCAAGAACGGCCTGGTGGCCAGCATGGCCGCCGGCGCGCCGCAGGGCTCCGACAGGCAGTGAAAGGGAGACGATCATGAGTGACGGCAGATGTCAGAAGACCAGATCGGCGCGACGCGCAACTGCGTTGTTGAGCCCCGGCGTCCCTGAGGGGCGTGGCGACGCTCGTGCCACGGGTCATGCTGGTCTTGTGGGTCTGGTTCTGGTGGCCTTGATTGCGGTCCTGGCCGCTGGGTGCGGCAAGGAGGATCAGGCTCCGCCGCAACGTAAGGCCGTCAATGTCGCGGTTGAGACGATCCAGTCCATTGCGGAGATGCCCGACACCTTCGTCATTCCCGGCGTGGTCGAACCCAACCGCGTCGTGTCGGTCTGCGGCGAGGTGGCGGGGCGCATCATCAAGATCTACGGCCACGAGGGCCAGGTGGTGCGCAAGGGCGCCAAGCTCGTCGAGCTCAACACCGACCTGCTCAAGGCCGAGCTCGACCGCACGAGCAGCCAGTTGAACATCTCCCGGCGCGAGCTGGAGCGCATCGAGTCGCTGCACAAGCGTCAGCCGCCGCTGGCGACCGACAGCGAGCTGGACGTCGCGCGCAGCAATGCCGGCGTCAACCAGGCCCTCTACGACGCGGCCAAGGCCAACTTCGAGCGTGCCACGATCGTGGCGCCCATCGACGGCGTGCTCAACCATCTGCCCAAGGAAGAAGGCGAGTTCATCCAGCCGGGCACGTGCATCGGCGAGATCGTGGACCTCGACCCGGCAGTCGTTGTCGTCGACGCGCCCGAGCGCGACGTGGCGACGCTCAGGAAAGGCCACAGCGCCGAGGTCTACGTCGGCGTCTCGGACGATCCGCAGACGGCGGCGCAGGCCTCTGCCGGCGGTCCGGCGGCCACGCAGCCGCGGACGCTGCGGGGGACCCTCAGCTACATCAGCGAACTGGCCAACGCGCAGTCGCTGACCAGCCGCACCGAACTGACGGTGCCCAACGGCGAAGGCACCGGACCCGAAGGCAAAGGCCGCGCCCTGCGCAGCGGGCAGGTGGTCCGCGTGCGCCTGCAGCGCCAGGTTATTCACGACGCCATCATGGTGCCCCTGGGCGCCATCCTGCCGCTGGAAAAAGGCTACACCGTCTGGGTGGTCGAGAACAAGAAGGCCCAGCCGCGATTCGTGCGGGTGGGGCTGATGAAGGACGACCGCATCCGCGTACTGCCTTCCGACGGTCAGCCCGGCAACGGTCTGCGGCCGGGCGACCAACTCATCGTCGAAGGCCAGCAGTACGTCGGGCCCGGGCAGGACGTGGAGGTGCGCAGCGTCAGGGCGCCGGACTCGCCCGGCGCTGCCGAGAGCCCGCGCCCCATCGCCGCCGAGGGGGCGGTCCAACCCGCCCAGAGCAAGACTTCTACCAGGTGACCCCGCCGTGATTATCACCGACGCCGCCATCAAAAACCGCACCACGATCATGGTCATGATTCTGCTGATCATCGTGGCCGGCGTGTACAGCTACATGACGCTGCCGCGGGAGAGTTTCCCCGACGTGCAGATTCCCAAGGTGCTGGTGACGACGACGTATGAAGGCGTCAGCCCCGAGGACGTCGAGACCTCCGTTACGATGAAACTCGAGGACAAGCTCGCCGGCCTCAAGGGACTCAAGGAGATGCGCTCCAGCAGCGCCGAGGGCATGAGCCTGATCTCGCTGGAGTTCTATCCCGAGATCGTCATCGACGACGCCCTGCAGTACGTGCGCGACCGCGTCGACCTGGCCAAGCCCGACCTGCCGGCCGTTGAGGAACGCAAGGAACCCACCATCACCGAGATCAACCTCCAGGAGATGCCGATCCTGATGATCAACGTCTCGGGCGACCCGTCTCCGGCGCGGCTGAAGGTCATCGCCGACCGCCTGCAGGACGAGATGGAGAAGATTCCCGGCGTGATGGAGTGCCAGGTCATCGGCGCGCGGGTGCGCGAGATCCGCGTCGAGATCGACCCCGACCGCCTTGCCGCCTACGGCCTGAGCATCCCCGAGGTCATGCAGCTTATTCCGTCCGAGAACGTCAACGTCTCAGCCGGCGGGCTGGAGACCAAAGGCATGCGGTTCAACATCCGCGTTCCGGCCGAGTTCCGCAAGCCCGAGGAGGTGGATCTGCTGCCCGTGGCCACTCGCGACGGGCGGACGATCTACCTCTCCGACGTGGCGAGCATCCACGACACCTTCCGCGACCGCGACACGTACTCGCGCCTCAACGGCGCCGAGAGCATCACCGTGGCCGTCAAGAAGCGCGCCGGCGCCAACATCATCGACATCACCGACACGGCCAAGGTCGTGCTCGATCATTTCCGCGCCTCGGTGCCCCTGGGCGTGACGTTCCAGATCACGATGGACCAGAGCGACCACATCCGCAGCATGATCAGCGACCTGGAGAACAATATCTTCACCGGCCTGGTGCTGGTGGTGCTGGTGCTGATGGTGTTCATGGGCTTGCGCACCAGCCTGATCGTCTCGACGATCATCCCGCTGAGCATGCTGCTGAGCTTCGCCGTCATCCAGATGCTGGGCTACACGCTGAACATGATGATCCTGTTCGGTCTGATCATGTCCCTGGGGATGCTCGTCGACAACGCCATCGTCATCGTCGAGAACATCTACCGCCACATGCAGATAGGCTACACGCGCATCGAGGCCGCCCGCCGCGGCACGGCCGAGGTCGCCTGGCCGGTCATCACCAGCACCTTGACGACGCTGGCGGCGTTCGCCCCGCTGATGTTCTGGCCGGGCATCATGGGCAGCTTCATGAAGTACCTGCCCATCTGCCTGATCATCACGCTGCTGTGCTCGCTGGCGGTGGCGCTGGTGATCAACCCGACCATCTGCTCGATGTTCGGCGGCGGCGTCAAATGCAAGATCGAAGCCGCCCGCCGCGACCCGCCGATCATCCGCGCGTATCGCTGGGCGCTGGGCAAGGCCCTGGCGCACCGCCGCGTCACGCTGGGCGGCTCGTTCCTGATCCTGGCGCTGACGATCGTGGCCTTTGGCTTCCTCGGCCATGGTGTGCAGCTCTTTCCCGATACCGAGCCTCGCAACGCCCTGGTGAAGATCCGCGCCCCGCAAGGCACCAATATCAACGAGACCAACCGCATTGCCCTGGAGGTCGAGAAGCGCATTAAGCCGCACTGGAAGGAGCACGAGCTGGAGTACATGGTCAGCAACGTCGGCTCGCCGGGCAACGCCATCAGCGCGGCGCTGACGGGCGAATCGTCGGGTCCGCACGCGGCCACCCTCACGCTGCAGTTTCTCAAGTTCGAGGACCGAAAGAAGGATTCGACGCTGGCCATCAACGCCATGCGCGAGTACCTGGCCGACATCCCCGGCGTCGAGCTGGTCGTCGAAAAACCCCAGAACGGCCCGCCCACAGGCGCGGCCGTCACCGTGCGGTTCATCGGCGAAGACTTCAAGAAGCTCTCGGTCCTGGCCGCACAGGGGCAGGCGATGATCGCCGACGTCAACGGCCTGGCGAGCCTCACCAGCGACTACGAAGCGGCCCGCCCGGAACTGCGCATGAAGGTCGACCGCCGCCGCGCCGCCCGCCTGGGCGTCAACAGCCGCGTGATCGGCAACTTCCTCAAGACCGCCATCTTCGGATCCAAGGTCGGCATCTATCGCCAGTTCAACGACGAGTACGATATCACCATCCGCCTGCCCGAGTCGCAGCGAAGCCGCATCCAGGACACGCTGCGCCTGCGGGTGCCCGCCAGCGGCGGCAAGCCCGTGCCCCTCTCGTCGCTGGGCGAGTTCACCTACGCCGGCGGGTTCGGGACGATCAGCCGGGTCGCCCAGAAACGCGTCATCACCCTCTCCGGCGACGCCCAGGGACGCCTGAGCACCGAAGTGCTCGCCGAAGTCCAGCAGCGCCTAGGCACCCTGGGCCGCCAGACCCTGCGGTACAGCGACGTCAAAGACTGGAGGGCCTTCGCCCAGGCGATGATCGCCCCCAAGGGCTTCGGCGGGCGACTGCTCGCCACGGCTGCGGGCAAAAGAGCTGACCTTGCCCTGGCCCTGCGCGCCCTGGCGGGCGAGCCCGCCGCTCGATCCGAAATGGCGCGGCGCATGGCGGCCGACCACGCCCAGGCAAAGGCCGAAGCGCCCCGGACGCAGCCGGCAACTTCGCCTGCCGTCCCCGGCGACCAGGCCATCGACGCCTTCTGCCGCGACGCGGCGCTCAAGGCCGTCAATGCGGCGCTGACCACGCCCGGCGTCGTCCAGGCCGCCGACATGGGCAAGACCGAACAGGACGACGCCGAACGCAAGCTGCTCGCCGCCGGCAAGCTCTCCAAGGACGACGTGCTGCGGCTCAACCGCAAGGCCCTGACGGCAGCGCTTCCGGGCCTGGTCGGTCCGCCGGACCGCCTGGTCGTCGACGAAGGCTACCGCGTCAGTTACGCCGGAGAGGAAGAGGAGCGGCAGAATGCCCTGGGCTTCCTGCTCAAGGCCTTCATCTTCGCCCTGATCTTCATAACGTTGATTCTGGTGATCCAGTTCAATACGATCTCGATTCCGATGATCATCATGGTCACGGTGCTGCTGAGCCTGGAGGGCGTGCTGATCGGGCTGATGGCCACGGCCACGCCCTTCAGCATCATCATGACGGGCATCGGCGTGATCAGTCTGGCAGGCATCGTCGTCAACAACGCCATCGTGCTGCTGGACTACACCCGACAGCTCCAGAAGCAGGGCAAGGAACTGATCGAGGCCACCATCGAAGCCGGCGCCACCCGCCTGCGACCGGTGTTCCTGACGGCCATCACCACGCTGCTGGGCCTGGTGCCCACCGCCATGGGAATGGGTGTGGACCTGCAGAACCTGACCTTCGCCACCAAGAGCGAGTCCAGTCAGTTCTGGCGCCCGATGGCCGTCTCGATCATCTTCGGCCTGGGTATCGCCACCGTGCTGACGCTGATCGTCGTGCCGGCCCTGTACGTCAGCTTCGCCCGTCTGAGCGAACGGTTCTTCTGGGGCGGCGGCCTGAAGAAAGCCGGTGACGACTCGCAAGCCGAACTGGAAAAAGAAGATTACTAGAAGCCGACCCCAGGCCCTCGATCGCTCGCTACGAGTGCGTCCCCAGGGGACGCTTTGGTTGTTTCTCGTCCCGGGGTTGGCATGGTGCCCCCACTATTCCGTGAAGAACCTCAAAAGAAATCCTCGATCCTTCGCCATGGCGAGGATCGAGGATCTGATATCGAGGATCTGGTTTCTTACTTCTTGGCGGCCGCGGCGACGCGCTTGGCCAGACGGCTCTTGCGTCGGGCGGCGGTGTTCTTGTGGATAGTGCCCTTGGCGGCGATCTTGTCCAGGCGCTTGTAGACGACCTTGAGTTCGGCGGCGGCCTGGTCGGCCTTTCCGGCGTCGATCGAGGCTTCGAGCTGGCGGACGGAGTCCTTGATCTGGTTCTTGCGCCAGCGGTTGCGCATGTTCTGCTTGACGTTCTGCCGGATGCGTTTCTTGGATGAGGGTCTGTTTGCCACGTCATACTCCCGGGCCCGCAGGCCCGCATGTTTCATTCAACCTTGGAAGATCGGGGATTATACAGCAATGCTCGCCCGGGACAAGCAAAATTAAGCGGGTTCTTGCACTGGATTCCCATTGTCGATTTGTCGGCGAAACGTCACCTTACGATGCGGCGGCGAGCGCGGCGCCCAGGACCACTCCTTCAAGTATTGAAGTTAGAGACCAGACCTTCCCGGCAATAGAGGGCACAGGCTGGACGTTTTGACTTCTTGGGGGCAGGGGTGAATCGTTATCATTGAGTCGGCGTGGGAGCGGAGAGTGCGATGAAGGCGTGGGTGACATTTGTGTTGGCGGCGTTGGCGGCGTCGGCTGGACCGTATGCGGGGGAGCAGCCGGTAGCCGGCAAGGAGCCCCCTGCTGCGCTGGCGGCGTCGCGCCCCGCCTCGCGTGCGGCCTCACGTGCGGCCTCGCGGGGCGTCTGGCGATCTTCGCGTCCGGCGGTACGGGCGGTTCCACGGCCGGACTGGTGGACGCTGTTGGCGCCGGCGCCGGCAGCGGTTGCTCCAGTCGTTCCGCAGACGCCCATCGACGTGGCGGTTTCGGCGCGGCTGAAGGCCTTGCACATCGAGCCGGCGCCGCTGTGCTCGGACGCGGTGTTCGTGCGGCGGGCGTACCTGGACGTGATCGGGACGCTGCCGACGGCCGAGGAGGCGCTGGACTTCATCGGCAACACCAGCCCCGACAAGCGGCGCGTGCTGATCGACCGCCTGATGCAGCGCGAGGAGTTCGCCGACTACTGGGCGATGAAGTGGGGCGACATCCTGCGCATCAAGGCCGAGTTCCCCATCAACCTCTGGCCCAACGCCGCCCAGGCGTATCACCACTGGGTGCTCGACGCGATCCGCAAAAACAAGCCCTACGACGTCTTTGCCCGCGAGCTGCTCACCGCCGGCGGGAGCAACTTCTCCTGCCCCGAGGTGAACTTCTACCGCGCCATGCAGAACCGCACCAGCACGGGCGTGGCCACCACCGTCGCCCTGACGTTCATGGGCACGCGGGCGGAGAAATGGCCCAAGGACCGCCTGGCCGGCATGGCGGGCTTCTTCGACCTCATCGCCTACAAGAACACTTCCGAGTGGAAGGAAGAGATCGTCTACTTCGACCTTGCAAAGGCCTCGACCAAGCCGATGCCTGCGGCCGTTTTCCCCGACGGCACGGTTGCGGCGTTGGCGGCAGGTCGCGACCCGCGCGTGGCCTTTGCCGACTGGCTGATCACGCCGAAGAATCCGTGGTTCACGCGGGCGATCGTCAACCGCTCGTGGTCGTGGCTGCTGGGGCGCGGGATCATTCACGAGACCGACGACATCCGTCCCGACAACCCGCCGTCGAACCCCGAGCTGCTGGCGCTGCTGGAGCGCGAGCTGATCGCCTCGAAGTACGACCTGCGGGGGCTCTTTCGCCTGATTCTCAACTCGCAGACGTACCAGCGCGCCTCGGCCGGCGGCACAGGCGGCGAACAGGCGGCCGCCAACTTCGCTCGCTACCCGCTGCGCCGTCTGGACGCCGAGGTGCTCATCGACGCGCTGTGCCAGATCAGCGGCACGACCGAGAAGTACACCAGCGCCATCCCCGAGCCCTTCACGTTCATACCGGCCGACCAGCGCGCCATCGCCCTGCCTGACGGGAGCATCACCAGCACGTTTCTGGACATGTTCGGCCGCCCCGCCCGCGACACGGGACTCGATAGCGAGCGCAACAACCGCATGACGCCCGCGCAGCGCCTGCACCTGCTCAACTCGACCCACGTCGGACAGAAGATCCAGCGAAGCCTGGCCCGGCTCGACGTGCAGGGACTGCGCGACCGCCCGCGTGAAACGATGGACCACATCTACCTGACGATCCTCTCGCGGTATCCCACCCGGGACGAACTGATCGCCGCCGGACAGTACCTGCGCGACCGCCGCGCCGAGGGCGTGGCGGACCTGGTCTGGGCGATGATCAACAGCGACGAATTCCTCTACCGCCACTAGGTGAACCCATGGACAACCCAATGACGCGGCGTGAACTGATGCAACTGGGCCTGGGTGCCGCAGGCGCTGCCGCCGCGGCCGGACTGCTCCCGCGACGGGCGCTGGCCGCCCTCGATGCCGCCAGCCAACCGGCCCCGGCGGGCAAAGCCAAGGCCGTCATCCAGATCTGGCTCTGGGGCGGCCCGTGCCACATCGACACCTTCGACCCCAAGCCCAAAGCCGGGCCGGAATACTGCGGTCCCCTCGACAAGCCTATCGCCACCAACGTCCCGGGCATCCAGATCGGCGAGTTGCTGCCACTGCTGGCCAAGCAGGCCGACAAGTACTCGATCATCCGCAGCATGACCCACGGCAACAACGGCCACGAGACGGCGGCGTACATTGTTCAGACCGGTCGCCAGCCGGGCGGGCGGCTGGTCTTCCCCAGCGTGGGGGCGGTGGTGAGCCTCTTCAAAGGTTACGGCGCCGGGTACAAGGGGCTGATCCCGCCGTACATCGTCATGACGCAACTGCAGGGTCGGTTCTCCGAGGCGGGCTTCCTGGGCTCGAAGTACAAACCCTTCGCCACCGGCGGCGATCCGCGTCAGCCGCGATTCGCCGTCGAAGGCGTCGTCGCCGCCGGCATCAGCGACCAGCGGCAGAAGGACCGCCGCGCGCTGAAGGACCGCCTCGACGCCCTGCGCCGCGCCGCCGGCAGCGACGCCGAGCTCGCCGCCGCGGCGGCGGCCGAAGAGCAGGCCTATGGGCTGATCCTGGGCGACGAGGGCAAGGTTTTCGACCTCACGCAGGAGAAGGCGGAGTTGCGCGAGCGGTACGGCAATAGCACGTTCGGGCAGGCGTGCCTGGTGGCGCGTCGCCTGGTCGAGCGCGGCGTGCCGTACGTGACCATCAATTACGGTGGATGGGACACCCACAAGCAGCACTTCCAGGCCATGCGCCGCATGCTGCCGGACATGGACAAGGGCATGGCGACGCTGCTGGCCGACCTGTCCGACCATCGCATGCTCGACAGCACCATCGTCTGGTGGAGCGGCGAGTTCGGGCGCACCCCCAAGGTCCAGAACGAGGCGCCCTGGAACGGCGGACGCGGGCACTACGGCAAGGTGTTCTCCGCCATGCTCGCCGGCGGCGGGTTCAAGGGCGGCCACGTCGTCGGGGCCTCGGACGCTCGCGGCGAAGATGTCCAGGACCGCCCCGTGTACCCCGCCGACCTGATCGCCAGCATGTACGAACTGCTGGGCATCGACGACCAGGCCAAGCTGCCCAATCCCGAAGGGCTGCCGATCTTCGCCGTGCCGTCGGCGGCCGAGGGCATCAAAATGGCCGGGCGGCTCAAGGAGATCATGTGACCTCTGCGCGATGTATTTTCTTCTCCGCTCTGGCGGTGCTGGCCGCCTTGCCGGCGGCGGCACAGGAGCAGACGCCGCGCATCGGGTACGTCTATCCCGCCGGCGGCAAGGCGGGCAGTGAGTTCCTGATCGCCCTGGGCGGGCGGTTGATGCAGGGCTACACCGGCGTGCACATCAGTGGGTCCGGAGTGCGGGCGGTGATCGTCGAGCATCAGCACCCGCTCCAGGGAATGCTGGCCAACAGCCTCCGCGAGGAGTTGGACAAACTGCGGCAGAAGATCCGCGGCGTCCGCCCCGGCGCGGCATCGAGCAAGCCGGCAACCGCGGCGACGCGCCCGGTCGTCACCGAGGCCGACCGCCAGCGGGCCATGGAGATCGCCCGGCTGATCGAGGAGTCGCGCCGCCGGATGCAGAACCCCGCCATCTCCGAGACGATGATCGTCAAGGTGACGCTGGCCGGCGCCGCCCCGCCGGGGCGGCGCGAGGTGCGGCTGATGACCGACCACGGTCTGTCCAACCCGATGGTCTTTTACGTCGACCGCCTGCCTGAGACGCGGGAAGTGCAGCCGGAACCTCAGGAGAATCTGCCCGCGCAACTGCGGGAAGCCCGCCGCGCCCGCCGGGGCGGCCAGCGAGGCGGCGACAGCGTGGAAGAGCCCGTCGACGTGACGCTGCCGCTGATCATCAACGGCCAGATCCTGCCCGGCGACGTGGACCGCTACCGTTTCGCCGCACGCAAGGGTCAGCATATCGTCGCCGCCGCGGCGGCGCGCGACTTGATCCCGTACCTCGCCGACGCTGTGCCGGGCTGGTTCCAGGCCGCCTTGACCATCTACGATGCCTCGGGCAAGGAGTTGAGCTACGCCGACCGCATGATGTATCAGATCGACCCGGTCGTGATGTGCGAGATCCCCGCCGACGGGCAATACGTCGTCGAGATCAAGGACGCCCTCTATCGCGGACGCGAGGACTTCGTCTATCGCCTCACCGTCGGCGAACTGCCCTATATCACCGGCGTGTTCCCGATGGGCGGCAAGGCCGCCGCCGCAACCGACGTCCAGCTCAGCGGCTGGAACCTGCCCGTCACGACGCTGCGACCGCTGTTTGCCGAGGCCGGCACCCACTCGCTGAGCGTTGCCGGCGGGTGCAACTCGGCGCCCTTCGACGTCGACACGCTCGACGAGCAGTTGGACCGCGAACCCAACGATGCGCCGGCCGCCGCCCAGGCCATCACGCCGCCGCTCATCCTCAACGGGCGGATCGACCGACCGGGGGATTGGGACGTGTTCAGCTTTCACGGCCGCGCGGGCGGCCGCATCGTGGCCCAGGTCGAGGCGCGCAAGCTCAACTCGCCGCTCGATGCCGTGCTGAGGCTCACCGACGGGACCGGCAAGCAACTGGCCATCAGCGACGACTGCGACGACAAGGCCGCCGGGCGGAGCACGCACCACGCCGACCCGCAGATCATCTTTACGCTGCCCGCCGACGACACGTACTTCCTCCATCTGGGAGACGTGGCCAACAAGGGCGGGCCGCGGTACGCGTATCGCCTGCGCGTCAGCCCGCCGCGGCCGGACTTTGTCCTGCGCCTGGCGCCGTCGGCCATCACCCTGCGGCGCGGACAGACGACGGTGCTGACGGTCCAGGCGGCGCGGATCGACGGCTACGGCGGTCCGATCGACCTGTCGCTGCAGGAAGCCCCGGAAGGCTTCGTCCTGGGCGGCGGGCGCATTGCGGCCGGGCAGGACACCGTGCGCGTGACGCTCACCGCGCCGGCCAAGGCGCCGGTGGAGATGACGCCCCTGCGCATCGCCGGGCGAGCCGCCGTCGACGGGCGCTTGCTGGTCCGCCCGGCGCTGCCCGCTGAAGACATGATGCAGGCCTTCGCGTACCGCCACATGGTGCGGGCGCTGGAGTTGTATGTCGACGTCGTCGCCCGCGGCGGCGGGCGCGGGGCCATCAAGCTCACCCCGCTACCGGTGGCGATTCTCGCCGGCGGGCAAGGCAGCGTGACGGCCGGTTTCAGCAGCGTCTCAACCTCTGGAACCGTCGCCATGGAACTGGTCGATCCGCCGGCGGGAATCTCCGTCCGCAGCGTCACCCCGGCCGGCGCCAACACCGAGGTCACCTTTGCCGCCAACGCCAAGGCCGCCGGCCTCGAGGGCAATCTCATCGTCGAGGCGCTCATGATTCGCACGCCCGACAAGACCAAGCCCAAGAACGTGCAGCGCTACTCCCTGGGCGTCCTGCCGGCCATCCCGTTCAAGGTCATCGCCCGGCGGTAGCAGGTATTGCGTCGGAAAGAAAAGTTCGCGCTGCTGGCGAATCTCGCGGCTTTCAATTGTCTTACACGTTGCCCGAGGCGTAGACTTTGACATCGCTCTCTTTGAAAGGAACCCATCATGCAAACGCGATATCGGATGATCCTGATTTGTGCGGCCGTTGCAGTCGCCGGCTTGGGCGTGGTTTTTGTGGCGGCGTCAATTGCCGATTCGCCCGCCGCGGGCGCCTTGCCGCCGGTCAACGACGCCCTGATGAACAAATATCCCATGTCGGTCTCGCAGGCCATTGCCAAGCGGCGGTCGGTGCGCAGCTACCAGCCGCACGCGCTGAGCGCCGAAGAGCTCTCGCTGCTGTGCTGGGCCGGACAAGGCATCACCGACGCCAAGAGCGGCCACCGCGCCGCCCCCTCCGCCCGCGCGGTGTATCCGCTGACGCTCTATGTCGCCACGGACAAGTCGCTGAGCCAGTACGTGCCGCAGGGCCACGCCCTCAAGCAGATCTCTGCCGGCAGCGCCCAGGCCAAGCTGCTTGAATCGGGCAAGCAGCCCGCCTTCGGCGCCGCCTCGGTCGTCTTCGTCATCGCGATGGACGCCGCAGCCGCCCGGGCCAAGCTCGGCGCCTCGGCCGAGAAGAGCTGCTACCTCGAGGCCGGACACGTGGCGCAGAACCTCCTGCTCCAGGCCACGGCGATGAATCTCGCCGGCGTCCCGGCGACGGGCTTCGACGCCCAGAAAGTCCACGACGCCCTGGCTTTGCCCGCCAACCAGCAGATCATCTACCTCGTGCCGGTGGGTCTGCCCAAATGAAGCAAATGAAGACGTCCCTTTGACATCGCGCCGGCCTGAGGATACTCTGCCAAACGGTTCAGCAATCTTT
Source organism: Phycisphaerae bacterium (assembly GCA_039683615.1). Lineage (GTDB taxonomy): Bacteria > Planctomycetota > Phycisphaerae > SM23-33 > SM23-33 > JAJFUU01. Next base: position 81,623 of record JBDKRA010000017.1, on the reverse strand, counting down.
GCCCTTTGTGAAGGGGTATCGATGAAGCAATTGCGATGTCACGGCTGTGGAATCACTGCCCCAGTCGCCACAATGTTCGACGTGGGTGGCAAGATACTCTGCGACGCCTGTTGTACCCGCGAAGTTGAGAGTTACCCCGCCGGCGACGTTCCCAAAGGGCTTGTCCAGCCCATCGTGGACACGACGGTCTGCGCCGTCTGCGGCACAGACAGCGGCTCTCTGGAGTTGCAGAGCGTGGCCGGCCACCCGGTCTGCGACGCCTGTTCGCAACGACTGCTTCACTATCCCCTGCCCTTGTGGGTCAAGGCCGCCTCGCTGCTGGTGGCGGTTCTGATAGTCGTTTCGCTGGCGACAAACTGGCGGTTCTTCCAGGGATTCTTTGAAGCCCGATCGGCCATCAGGTGCCTCAAGTCCGACCGGCCCGATTACGTCAAGGCCGATAGCTTGGCGAAGGCGGCAGCACGGCACGTTCCCGAGAGCGCCGCGGTGAGGGATCTGACAGTAACCGCCCAAGCCCATCTCGCATATTTCCGCGGGCTGCAAGCCGCTGACAAAGGCGACTTCAAGCTCGCGGCGGAGTTGACGGACCAGGCCTCCCAAGCCATGCCGCAAGATTCCGCCCTTCGCGCGGACGCCCTGATCTACAAAGGACTCGACGCGATGCAGCAAGACCACTCTGCCGCTGCGCTGGAGTTCTTCCGCAAGGCGCGCGGCGATTCAAACATGCCCCCCAAGGCGCTCGATGCGTTGATTCTCCGAGCCGAGGGCGGGGCGGCCTTCGACGCCAAAGATTACCGCGCGTTTCTGGACAAGGCCCTCGCCCTGGAGCAGTTCCAGGGCGAGGATGCCAACAGCCGCGCCCAGGTGGCCTCGGCCCTGGCGTGCATGTACGCCCAGAGCGGGCAGGAAAGCTACAGGACGCAGGCGTTGCAGATCCTCGATGCGCTGCCCAAAGACGGCGATGACCCACGAGGCGACGAGTATCGCCAGCGCATCCTTCACCGCATCAACACGCGGACGATCATCACCCGCAAGCAATACCTCGCCACCGTCGGCGCCGCGTCGCAACCGGCAGCGAGCAAGGAGTAATCATGTTCTTCATTATTCCCGGTCCGGTGATCGCCGCGGTGACTTTTCCCGGAGTGATCGTACACGAGGCGGCCCACCTTTTGTTCTGCCGCCTGCGCAAGGTGGCGGTATTTGACGCCTGCTTCTTCCGCTTTGGCAACCCGGCCGGCTATGTCGTGCATGAGCCGCCCAAGGACTTCACCTCGACGCTGCTGATCTGCATGGGTCCATTCCTGCTCAACACCCTGCTGTGCGTAGCGATCTGTTTTCCGGTCATGCTGCCGCGGGAAGTATTCGGCGTCCACAATGGCAACTTGCTGATGCTCTGGCTGGGCATTTCGATCGGGATGCACGCCATTCCTTCCACCGGCGACGTGAGCACGCTATGGCACGAGGGATGGGCCGCGGCCAAACGCGGCAATCCGCTGGGGATCCTGAGCCTGCCGCTGGCGGGCCTGATCGCTCTGGTGAACGCCGGGCGGATTATCTGGCTTGACGCCATCTACGGCGCCGCCGTCGGAATTGGCCTGCCGATGCTGCTGCTGAACTGGCTCTCGGCGTAGTGCCGTGCGATTCCACTAGAAATCAGCCGGCGTCCTGATAGGATATTACCAGATCGTACTTCATACCTTCAGGCGGTCTGGCCGGAGGGGGCGGACACGGCCCGGGCTATCCGCCTGAGCGGAGCAGCCTATGATGCAATCTCGTTTTTCAAACACGGCGGCGGTGGCGGCGGTTCTCTTCTGCGCGGGCGCGGCGATGGGTCAGGCCGGCGGCGACGTCATCGCGGCCATCGGCCGGGCGAGCAACCTGAAGGAGGCCGGCGAGGCCTACGTCGCGGCGCGCAACGTCGACAAGAAGAACCCGCAGATCTACCAGGCCTACATCGGCAAGCTGCTGCAACTGGGCCAGGCGCGCCTGGCCATGATTCCCGCGCAGGAGCTCAAGGCCCTGGACGGTCAGAACCCTCAGGCCGCCGGCGTGATCGGGTACAATCTGGCGATGCGAGGAAAGATCGGCGAGGCGCTGAGCCACCTGGTTTGTGCCGCCGCGGCTGACGGCGACAATCCCGGCCTCATACATGACATCGCCGTGCTGTCGGTATGGGTCGCCCGCAGCGAGGAGAAGGCCGGCGCCCCTGCCGACGGCGCCGCGCTGGTGGCAAACGTCGCCGAGTCCATGAAGAGCAAGAATGGTTTCGAGCAGGCGCAGGCGGCCGCCACGGCCGCGTTTGACCACCGCGCCGACGCGGCCAAGGCCCTGCAGGACAAGTTGCCGCAGTACCAGGAAGTGCTCAACCGCGCCAAGACCGAGGGTTCGGAAATCGACGCGCGCGTGTCGCAGTTGAACTCGATGTGGAACCAGTGCGACAGCATGTGCCGCCAGGCCCAGCAGGACCTCCAGCGCCTCACCAGCGACGCGAACTACGCCAACATGTCGGCCGACCAGCAGGCCTCGCAGCGCCGAAGCTGCGAGGACCGGATCCGCCAGGCCCGCAACGACGGCGCCCGCGTGCAGCAGGAATACAACCGCATCCGCAGCCTCGCCGCGGCAAGAATCGGGCGGATCAAGAAGGCCCAGCAGGATATCGATAACACCACCAAGGCCATCGAACAGGCCGGCAAACGCGACCCGGTGCTGGAGTGGAAGCCCCCGGCCGTCAACGGCATGGTCGTTGCCGAAGCCGCAGCCCCTGCCGGCGGCGCCCCGCCGGTCGAGGCCGTCGGAAACCCCACCCCGCCGGCAGACCCCGCTGGCGGCGCCGCGGTGACTGTCCCGCCGTCGGGCACTCCCAACGCGGCGGCCACCACGCAATTGAAGAAGGCCAAGCTCTTCCTGGCCAACGATATGCGGGACAAAGCCGTCAAGCTGCTGGAGGAGATCGTCGACAAGTACCCCGACAGCGATGCGGCCAAAGAAGCCCAGCAGTTGCTGGACAAGCGGTAGGACGGGACGGCAAGAGCGAGCTGCGGCGCGACAAGAGCTCGACCGCTAACAAAGCAGGACGATATTCAAGATTCACTTCCGGGGGTCTTTGCTTCGCTGCCGCCGGCGTCGTGAGCGGGCGGGGCGTCGAGGGTTTCCACCAGGAGGCGGCAGATCGAATCCTGCACGTTCTTGTAGTTCCGCGCGGCGCCCTTGAACCCGTTGGCGAACATCGCGAAGGCGATCTGCGGTTTGCCCGCGCGGTCCAGCACATACCCGCTCAGGCAGCACACGCCGTGGATGTACCCCGTCTTGCCCAGCACGCGCCGGTCGAGGGCGGCCATCCGCTTTTCCAGCGTCCCGTCAGACCCGGCTACCGACATGCTCCCGAGCACGACGTCGGCGTCCGGCCGCGCCGCCAGGGCCGTCAGCAGCGTCGTCATCGCCGCCGGCGAAACGCGGTTGCCGCGCGAGAGCCCGCAGCCGTCGTGGATGGTCAGCTTCGCCGCGTCCAGACCGAAGGTCTTGACCAGCGTGTCGGCGGCGATCCTGGCGCTGCCTTCCCAGGTTCCGTCGCCGCTGCGGAGCAGCAGGCACTCGGCGGCCATGTTCAGGCTGTCCTTTCCGGCACGGGCCATCGCCAGCGCCAGCGGGCGGCGCGTGACGGCCACGAGCCTGGCGCCGCTCATGTCGGCGGCGCCGGGCGCCTGGGCGGGCACGATGGCTATCGGGTTGGGGTTGTGCGGATCGAACGTCAGGCCCGTCAGGGCCAGTCGCTGGGCCAGCGCGCGGCCCAGCAGCAGCGGAGGGCTCTTGACGGCCACGCTGACGCCGCCGCGCGATGAGGGCGAGGCCACCACTGAACCCTTGAGCGTCAGGACCGAATCATCGGCGTTGCCCGTCAGCGACCAGGTGGGCGTGGCGCCGCTGCGCGTCTGGTCGATCACGCGGTAGAAGCGGCTGTACGGGAATATCCGCGGCGAGACCTGCCCCGAGCGCAGGATGAAGACCACGTCCAGGCAGTTGTTGTTGTAATTCAGCCGCGAGGCCGGCGCGACGTACGCCGCCCGCGCGTTGGGCTCGCGCCAGTCCGCGGGCGTGTACGCGCCGCAGTCGGGATTGTCCTCCAGCAGCACCCGCTTGACTGTGCCGCCGGGCAGTGCGGCCTTGACGGCTGCCGCCCAGCGATCCAGGTCGTCGTAGCGTCCCAGGCCCAGAGCGGTCTCCACCTCGGCGTCGCCCAGGGTCGGGTCGAAGTCGCCGGCCACCAGCACGCTGGCGTCGGCCAGCACGTACACCCGCGTGGTGAATTGGAAGCCGCTGCCCAGGCGCGCCAGCGCCGCCCCGCACGTCAGGAGCTTTTGATTGCTGGCGGGGATGAAGGTCTCGTCGCCCGCCACAGCCGCCAGCGGCTGGTTGGGGAGCCGCACGATCGACACGCCGGCGCGCCCGCCGTAGGTGCGGACGTAGTCGCCGATCATGGCGCTCACCTGGTGCTGCAGTGTCCGCGGCTGGGTCTGCGGCTCCTGGGCGCAAAGGGGAGCGGCCAGAGAGAACGCGCAGGCAAGAAAGAGAAATCCAGCCGCAGAACGAATGCGGAGGGACGGATGGATGATTGGATGGATGGATGACCGGATGGTTGGATGATCGGATGGATGGCGGGATGGTTGGATGATCGGGTGGTTGGATGGGGCATCCGCGCATCTCATGATCTCTTCTACTCCTTTGCGGTCTTTGCAGTGAGTCGGCTGGGGCGTTTGAGTATAATGCATCGCCGGCCCGGTCCGATAGTGATATTGGAGGGCGTGCGTGCCGCGAGTGAAGGAACTGCCCGGATGGTAGAAATGGCCCCGCAAGAGAGGCGCGTGCACCGGCGATACCCGCTGGCCGCCGGCGTGAGCTTCGTCCACGCCCCGACGCGGCGACGGTTCCCCGCCCGCTGCGTCGACATCTCGCGCGGCGGCTTGCAGATCTACATTCCCGCAGCCGCGCCGCTCAAGGCCGGCCAGCCGATCCGCCTGGACCTGCCCAAGGTCGAGCAGGGCGAGCTGGAAGAGCTCGGCCGGCAATCGGTCGACTGCACCGTCATTCGCGTCGACCGCAGCACGCTGATCGAAAAAGGCTACATCTCCGTCGGCCTGCAGTTCGCCCAGGCCTGATTGGCGCCGCTCCGAGTCTTGTCCGCGGTCGAGCTCTTGTCACGCCGTAGCTCGCAGCGAAGGCGGGTGCTCGACCGACGAACAATAAAACGGCCCCGAGGTTTTGGCTCGGGGCCGTGCGACATTACAATCTGCAGGCCGCGAAGGCCCGCACGTTCCGCTTATGCGTCTTCGACGATAGCGGAATTGGGGCAGGTGTCGACGCAACTGCCGCAGTCGATGCAGGTGTCGGGATCGATCATGTAGATCGGGTCGCCTTCCTTGATCGCTTCGGCCGGGCAGCTATCCGAGCACGTCCCACAGGCCGTGCAGGCATCGGTAATCTTGTACGCCATGTCTGGAACTCCTTACGTAGTTATCCGCCTTCCGCGGGCGGGGGCTTGCTTGGGGGACAGAACGTGTATCTTACAAAAAACGCCGCCGGCGGTTCAAGTGTGTTTTCCGACACGCGTACGAAACGAACCTTGCGGGAGTCGGGCCTGGCGCTGCTTGCGTTGGCTTGAATCAAAAGAACCGGGCGGCCAGTTCTTGCCTGGCCGCCCGGTGAAATCATCCGCGCTTTGGTGAACTATCGCCAGTCTAGCTCCTGCGCCGCCGCAGCAAAGCCGCCACGCCGCCCAGAACCAGCAGACTCATCGTCGCCGGCTCGGGAACGTTGCTCAGGTAGACCGGCCCGCTGCCGAACGTGTCGTAGGACATGTACAGGCCGTACTTTTCCAGGCTGTTCTGGCCCAAGGCGTAGATGGCGTCCCAGTCGCCCGTCAGGGTCAGGATCTGGCCGTCCGCCAGGTTGATCATGAACGGGTCGACCAGCGAGGTGGTGTCCAGATTGATGGTCATGCTGGACAGCACGTCCCAGGTCATGCTCGACAGATCCAGGCCCAGCTTGTCGCCGACGATGCCGTCGTACAGACCCGCCACTTCGCCTCCGGTCAGCAGTCGCGACCAGGCCGCATATTCATCGACCTTCAGGCCGCTGACCGTGCCACTGTACACGCCCGTGCCGTCATTGAGGAACGTCCAGTTGTACAGCCCGTCGAAGGATCCGGCCGAGGTAGCCAAGGTCCCGGCGGCCACGCCGTTGACGTACAGGCTCGTGAGCCCGTCGCGGTCGACGGTGAAGACGATATTGTTCCACGCCCCGGCGTTCAGGGCCGCCGGGTGGAGGTCCTGGCGCGTGCCAGTGCTGCCCTTGGTGTTGAAGTCCAGGACGGTGGAATCGTTGAACGCTAAGTTGATGCCGGTGTTGTTACCGTTGTCCCAGCTCTTGTTGCTGAAGAACGCCGGGTCGCTGATGGCCGAGTCGAAATACATCCACAACGACATGCTGAAATCGCCTGTCGTGCCGAACTGGGCGCCCAGGTCGTCGTTGAGGACGACGCTTCCGGCGCCGTAGGTCGCTACGCCAGCCGACAGGCCGAACTTGCCGGCGTCGTAGTTGACCGCCCCAACCGCCGTGCCGCCCGTCCCGGCCAGACCCGGCCCCATTGTGCCGTCAAACTGCACGTGCGACACCAGACCGCTGGTGCTGACGACGCGCGACAGGGTGGCCGTTCCGCCGTTGAAGGTCAGCGTCCGCGCCGCGGCCGCATTTGCCAGGTCCGTGCCGGTCAAATCGAACGACGCGGCGCCGGCGAGGCTGACGTTCATCGCATCGCTGAGCGTCAGGTCTTTGGTGATCGTGTAGTGCCCGGAAACCGCCGCGCCCGCCGCGATGCTCATCGTCTCGGCTGTGGTCGAGCTGTCGCTGGTCATGGTCCCGGCCGAGACGTTCAGTGTGGTGGCGACAACCGTGTTGGTGTTGTTGAGCGCTCCACCGGCCACGTTGATCACCGGGGCCGATACGCTGCCGCTGTTGGTCAACGTGCCGGAGTTGACGTTCAAGGCGGTGGAGGCCGCCAGCGTATTGGAGTTATCCAGCGTCCCGCCGGAGATGTTTACGGTGGCTGCATTCATCGAGCCGCTGTTATTGGCCGTGCCGGCGTTGATAGCGATCGTGGCGACGTCCACCGTGCCCTGGAAGTTGGCCACGCCGGCCGTGCTCTTGGTCAACGTCGCCGAGGCGCCGTCGAGGGTCTCGCTCAACGTGCCGGCCTCGATGTTGTGGGCCGAGGAGGCCGTGATGTTGGCCCCGACGCTTCCGCCGGTGACCTTTAGCGTTCCCACGGCCGCCGATCCCGTGCCGCTGATGGTTCCGGCGGTGTTGAGCGTTGCCGCTGACAGTTCGCCCGCCAGCTGAACCTCGCCGGCCGCGGCGACCATCAGGGTGTTGACGACGGTGAGCTTGCCGGTTTCGGCGATGTTGAGGATGCCGGCTGTCAGGGTCGCCACTTTTGCGGTGGCCGTGGCGCTGTTGACCGTCACAGTGTCAAGAGGGGCGTTGATCTCGATGTTCTCGGTGGCCAGAGGCTCACCGGCGGCCACCCAGCGATTGCCATCGGTCCAGTTGCCGTCGCCCAGGGCGTCCCAGGTCTTGGTAGCATCGACCGTCAGGCGCACGTTGTCGAACATAACATAGGATTGGCCCGATCCGCCGGTGCTTGCTGCTCGGCCGCCCATCAGCTTGATCTGTGCCTCGGACCCGCCGGTCAGGACGGTTTCGCCGACCACGGCCGTCGTGTTGGCGTTGGTCGAGACGAGCTTGCCGGAACTATCTATTACGACCTGGACGCCGATATCGTTAAACGTGCCCCGTGTGGGGATATTGCCAACGAGATTCTTGTAAAACTCATATCCATTGAGGTACAGGCTGACCACGTTGCATCCTGCCCAAGAGGGCTGGCTGCCCCCGCCATACTGAGCATCCCACGTGGCCATGACGTTGAAGCTATATGTGGCGTTTGCCTGAACGGCGCCAAGCGTGGGCGAAAAGACCTTGATCCACTCGTTCTTGGTGCTGGAAACGAACTGCATCTTGAGGTACTGGTCGTCAAGCTGACCAGACAGATTGGTCAACGGGTCTTCCATTCCCACGCCGAAACCCCCGATGGTCTGGTTGTCTGCCGATGTCCAGCTGTCTAACCATGCGTGGCCGCTGGCATCTGAGAGATCATTGGCTCCATCCGCCACATTCGGCGTTTCAAAGGACCCGCCCACGACCAGGTCGGCCCTGGCGGCTGGTCCCCAAGCGAGGGACAGAAACGCTACTGCAATCGCCGCAAATGGAATATGCCTGCTGAAACTTGCCATCGCCTTCTCCTTAGAACACAAATGGTGCAACAAATTCCTGCGAACTACTTTTGACTCTGGACGGTTGTGAAAACGGCACTTGGCAACGCCGGTTTTCAACTCCTTGCGAATAACATATCACAAAATCGTTTATGCGCCAAGCCCAAAAGCTCGGAAAATCGGAAAAGAGTCTTTTGGCCGTGTATTTTTAAGGGTGAGAATTGCTTTGGCCCGGTTCAAATGAGGCGGTAGAGCGCCTATCAGCATGCCGCTGCCTTGTCGAGACTTGGCCGAATATAGAACCGGGCGGCCAGCTCTGAGAACTGACCGCCCGGTGCGCTATTACTGCTATTTGGGAGCCTGACAACTAATTTCTGCGCCGCCTCAGCAAAGCCGCCACGCCGCCCAGAACCAGCAGGCCCATCGTCGCCGGCTCGGGGATAGGAGCAGGTGCGATATCGAATGCGACGGCGCGTGCGCCCTGCCCCTTGTAGTTGCCAGCCATCAACTGGACCATGATGGCCTGCCCCGCCTCGGCCTCAGAGACCGTATGGGAGACAGTCACCTCTTTCCAGAGTCCGTTGCCCGGATCTGTGATGTCGGTATAGTACTTGGTTCCGCCGACCCAGAGCTGAACCTGGTTGTAGCCCGCCCATGAGGAAAAGGCCACGCCCGCAATATGGCCGACAGAGACGGTCAATGTGTACGTGTCGCCCGCGACGGCCGTGGCAAGGTCTGCCTGCTGTAGTTTGTACCAGGTGCTCAGCGTGCTGGTGGCGTTTGTGGTCACACGGGCATACTGCGAACCGTACACGGCCTGCAGCCCTTCCGTCGGCAAGGGATTATAGACCGCTGAGGAAGAGCTGTTACTGTTAAAGACTGTCCAATCCGTCGGGACTCCAGCCGTCACCCCATCCAAGGCCTCGGCATCTTCAAAGGAACCATTCTTCAACAAAAGGGCCAAGTCAATGACCGCCGCCTGAGATGCGCCGGCCAGTGCCAGCAGAACCGCCGCCATAACAACTACCGCTGATCCTCTCTTCCAGTTCATCATGCTTCTCCTTACAAATGGGAACAAAAGAACAAACAACGCCGTGAATTCCTTGTGGCAGGAAACCGCCTTCCTTTGGTTCTCCGTTTTCTCTCTGCCACAGTAGGGGGAACACCCTATTGCCGTAAAAAGTATACCAGATATGCCGTACAGCCGGAAGCAGCAAAATGAATCTAAAACGAATCTTTTTTGCATCCCCTGGGCAGCAGATGAAAAGAAACCGGGCGGCCTGTCGATTCGGCCGCCCGGTTAATAGATCCTTCAGATTGTCGCGAAACCTGGCGCTAGTTCCTGCGCTTCCGCAGCAAAGCCGCCACGCCGCCCAGAACCAGCAGACTCATCGTCGCAGGCTCGGGGATCAATGTGGTTGTCACGCGAATGTCGTCGAAGACCACCATTTCCTTTGCATCAGTGCCCCTGATCCAGAGATAGACGTACAAGGACTTTCCGGCCAGACCCTGGGCAGCAATCGTGGCGGCGTCGAGGGTGACGGTTTTCTCGACAAACGCCCCTTGGGTTAGCTCGGAGCCCAAGAACCAGTTCGTCGCCTCGTTGGTCAGAGGATCGTCCAAACTCCACCCCGGGTTGGTCGTCAGGGCGATCATGACAGCGTCCATCTTGTAGAACGTCGAACTCTCAAGCAGCCGTCCAACGTCGACCGAAAGCGCATAACTTGTGGAAGCCGCGATGGTGCCGATTGGACTGGTTGTGTAGAGAGCGGTCTTGCCCGGAGCGCCTGCAGGCGACTTGATCATCAGCCCGTTGGTGCCGTCCGGAGCCGAGCTGCTGCTGAAGCGAACGTTGCCAGCCGTGTCAGGATTGCACTCGTTGTACCAGTGATACATCGTGTCGGACGTAACAGTCCACCCCGGCACGCCGCCCTGTGTATTGGACCGCGTCTCCGTACCCCACGTGCCTTCAGCCACGCTTTCGGCTTCAAAAGACTCGGTGAAGAGAACCGCTGCATCGGCCGGAGCGCCGAGGCACAGAACCATTCCTAGCACAACCAGCAACGAGAGAGTTCTACCGTGCATTTCATTCTCCTTCAGACGAATCGATGACGGACTCCTGTCGCCTCACGCGAAACCGGGTGTCCACGGAAATTGTTGCCTTCTGCCAAGAACAAGTCTCGAAAGCTACAACGTCTGCTGCCAGATTTCTACTCCTGTGCGTAATTTACTACAGAATTGCCTTGCGTCAAGTGAGAAATCTTGCCCGGCAGCTAAAAAGTTCAAGTCCGCCTATCTGTCGTGAATGGCTCAGGTAAATCATCTAGCTACCGAAGCGATACGCCGTTCCCGACAGGCGTCCAATCAGATTCGCCTGGTTGCCAACGGCACAGTCATCGCCTATCAGGCTGTCAGCAACGCCCTGGCCAATCAGCCGGCGAGCGGCACATGGGCCAATTACACGATCTCGTTCACCAATGATGATCTGGGCCTTATCACGACGTCTCCGGGTATGGATATTCGCGGGGTTCTTATGTCGAATTTATTTATAATAAAACACAACATATTTGAATTACGGTACTTATAACGAAGGACATTTTCAGATGAAGTATTGACAGAGATGCTATGATCGAGTATCATCTCTTTCGGTCGCGGAGGCGGCCAAGGCAGTTCGCAAAGAAGAAGTCCAATAGGTTTTGTTTTCCAACAACGGTGGCTAATTAGGAGAAAGGCAATGAGGCATTTCGGAGCAGTTTTAGCGTGTATTGTTTGTGTGGGCGTCAGTCTTGCCCTGACAAGTCCGGCAACGGCCGGAGTGATCGATGTCAAAGGCAGCTTCGAGGATCCAGCCCGGTCAAGCGGTGTGGAGGAGAAAGTAACCTACAACACTAATACTGGATGGCTTTCTGGACCGTCGTTGACTGGCTGGACGCTCGATATGCAATACGCGTCAGGTAACGCCACTTGGATGTCCGTCTACAATCCCGCGACCCCGTTTGCCGGGCAGACCGGGAGCCAAGTCACCGGGGCATATGTCTCGTCAGGGACATTGCAGGGCTCGAAGGGTGCCCGGTGGACCAGCGGCGTTGTTGGCCAGGCCGCCATCGGCAACACCTATGATTTGAGTGTGGATGTATTCAACGCTGGTGCAGCTTCAGCTTGGGGGATTGGTGCACCGAAGCTTCAACTTTATGTGGGCGGCGGATTGAAGAAAGAGGCGGCCATCACGGCCAATGGCATCCAATTTACCACCACCTCACTGCAGTGGGTGGCCGACTCCGCGGGCGATATCACGATCAGGATCCTTCAGGTAGGCAGCCAAAGCACGCCAAGCAAGCTGTACTACGATAACGTGCAGTTGAGTTACGTTCCCGAGCCGGCGACGATGGCGCTGCTGGGCTTGGGCGGCCTGGGCGCGCTGCTGCGACGCCGCAGAAGCTAGAGTTTAATCGGGCGGTCTTTCCAGGTGTGCTGGATGGGCCGGCCTCCATAGATAATCAGGACGGGCGGTCCATTGGGCCGCCCGTTCTGTTACTACAACGCCAGATAGCGCCACGGAACCGTTCTTGGAGAGGGGATTGTCCGGGTAAGCAGGCCAACTGCGATATATTTATCGTAACACATTATCATATAACGCTTTACATAAAGAGACGCCCTTCGACATCGCCGAAAACGGACAAGAATAGACAATGCAAGGACAATGCGGCATCGAGACCTTTCTGGCAAGGGCTCAAAACGCCGAGGAATAAACAAAGCATGGGCGAGACGCCCATGCGACTCACGGGCAAGATGCCCGTGCTACTCACCACTCAACACTTCCCATCAGCCCATTCTCGCAGGCGGTGGGATTTCTCGATGGCTTCTTCGCGCGTGGCGGCGACTTCGCGCAGGAACACCGGGGCGGCCGGGGCGTTGGCTTCAATCCAGGCGGGCATGGCCGTCGGGTCGGGTTGGCAGTCGTGGACGTGGATGACTTTTTCGTTGAAGAACCGGTACGCGTCGGCTGTCACGGCGGGGCCCTGGGTGATGTTCAGCACGCGGAGGTTGCGGATCTTCAGGAACGTATTCCACTGGTGCCGTGCGTTGGCGCAGCAGTGGATCCCCAGCCCGCCGAAGTGGTCGCTCAGGGCATTGAGATGCGGCAGGAAGAACTCCTGGGCCATCTCCGGGCTGACCGAGCCGATCTCGTCCTCCGACAGCGTCAGGCCCTGCGGCATGTAATAGGGCGGATAGTGGGCGATGAACGCCCGGCCGTAGCGTGAGAACCATTCGTCGCAAAAGGCTGTCAGGAGCTGGCGGCACTTGTCGGCCAGTTCGTGGACGGCCTGCGGGGCGTCGACCATGGCGTAGTAGAAGTCGGTCTTGTTCCAGATCAGCGCGGCGATGTCGACGGGGCTCTGGATGTCGGGGATCTTCATGATGAGATCGGCCCCGCCGCGGCGATGGAACTCGTCGGCGATCTCGAACAGCACCGCCAGCGGCGGGCAGTCCAGCGACGGCACCTTCAGCGAGGCGACCTGCGAGCTATGCGTAATCAGCGGCCGCGCTGAGGGGTTGCTGTTCTCGTGACGGTACACGCCGCAGCCGAAGGCGTGGGCGAAGATCTCGGTGCCGGTGTAGACATCGGCGAAGGGAATCGAGTCGTCGCCAATCCACTGGCGGCGGGCGAGCATCTGGCAGTAATTCTGCCAGGCGTTTTCGATGCGGCCTCGCTTGTTCTCAGGAAACGCCGCGGCGTCGGGCACCGGCGGCAGGGGTTCGTCGCCGCCATAGACGCAGAAGACCCGCCGCCGCCCGTTGGCGCGGTTGAACAGGTCGTGCCATCGCTGCAGGGCGGAAGCATCTGTTGTCATTGAGCGCCTCGCTCTATCCGTCGCGAACATTTCAAATTACAGATCACTACTGTCCGGTCATTGCTTTTGGATCTTAACACATAACGAGCTGTCGCTGTTCAACTGATGATCGGACAGTAGTGAATTCAGATGGAAATGGTCACAGCGGCATCCATCGCCAGGCGAAGCCTTCAAACCGCTTGCCGAGGCGGCCTAGCAGGCCGGTCATGTTGAGCTTCTTGCCCAGTTGGCGGATGGTCTGGTCTTGCGGCGCCAGTGACATGGCGCGCCACAGGTATCGTCGCGCCCGGCGGATCGAGCCGGTCTGCACGTGCGCCAAGGCCAAGTTGTACAGCGCCTGGGGGTTTTGCGGCTGAAGCTTCAGCGCCCGGCGGCACTGGCGGATCCCCTCGTCCATCATCTTGAGTTCAAAGTAGCTCACAGCCAGGCTGTGACGGGCCTCGGCGTCGTCGGGGCGCAGCGTCACCAGGCGCTGGAAGACGGCGTTGGCCTGACGACCCATGTGGGCTTCGAGCAGCAGTTGGCCCAGTTCGGCCAGCATCACCGCGTCGTCGCCGCAGCGCTTGAGCTCGATGGTCAGGTGCTTGGCGGCCTCCATCGACTGCCCGCGGGCCAGGCACACCTGCGCCAGCCGCGCGTGGGCGCCGGCGTAATGTTCATCGGCGGCCAGCACATTCTGGAAGAACGCCCCGGCCTCGTCCATGTTCTTTTGCCGCAGGGCCAGTTCGCCCAGGCAGAAGAAGGCATCGGCGTTGTCGCCCTGGGCCAGCGCCCGTCGGAAGAGGGCGGCTGCCTGCTCGGGGCGGTCCATTTCCATCATCAGCTCGCCCAGGTCGAGCATGGTCTCGACGTCCTCGCCGGCGACATCGAGCTCCATGCGGTAGTGCTTGGCGGCCTGTTCGAGTTCGCCCTTGGCCCAGTACGCTTCGGCGATATGCACGTTGGTCTGGGGGTGCTTGGGATCGAGTCGCAGCACCTGCTGGAGGCAGTTGATAGCCGCGTCGTACTGGCCTCGGTTATAGAGGCTGGCGGCGATGTTGTAGTAGCAGAGGCTGCAATCATCCTTGACCTGGCGGGCGAGGTAGAACATCAGTTCGGCCTGGTCGTGCTGGCCCATCTCGGTGTAGGTGATGATGCGGTTGCAGTAGGCCGGCTCGTAGTTGGGGTCGAGCTTCTCGATATGTTGGAAGTAGTTCAGCGCTTCGGCGTACTTGCCCTGGCGGGTCATGTTGACGCCCAGGCAGTTGAGCGTTTCGAGGTCGTCGGGCGTCATCTCCAGCGCCCGGGCGAAGACCTGCCCGGCGCGCTCGTAGTCTTCCAGGGCCTCCAGCGTCAGACCGAGATTGAAATGCCACAGCGGGTTGAGCGGGTTGATGTCGATGGCCGCCTGCAGTTCCGCCGCCGCTTCGGCCCAGCGGCCTTGCTCGTACAATACGTGAGCTCGGTCCACTCGTCCTTCGGCGTCTGTCCACTCGTTGCTCAAGTCATGCTCCGAACGTAGGCGACCAGGTTTTAACACTGTGTCGGCCGATCCGCATCCATGACTACCGGCCCGAGCAATCCCCACTGGCGATTTCCATTGTACAACAAAGCCCCATTTTGACAAGGAGGGAAACCACCCACGCGGCGGCAATTTCAATTTCGCCGCGATCTTGTCCGCTACAAAAGCAGGAAGAGCACAAAGATGGGTTCTTTGCGCTCTTCCTGTTCTGGCTGCAGATTGTTCTCAATTCCGTGGCGAAATCGCCGTCCTCATCTCCAGTGGCCGGGCGTGTAGCGGCCGCCGGGGCGTCCGTGGCCGCCTTCATATCGCGGGGCGACCCACACCGCCCGAGCGTGGGGCGGGCGATCGTAGTGTCCGCGGGCCCAGACGTAGCGTCCGCCGCTCCAGTTCCAGTACCCGCCGATCCAGATGTAACCGACGGCCGGCGGGGGCGGAGGCGTCTCGACGATCGGCGCCGGCGGAGGCGCCATCACCACCACCGGGGCCGGAGCGACATATACCGGCGCCGGAGCGGGAGGCTGCTGAACGTAAACGACCGTCGGTGGCGGCGGTGGCGGTGGCGGCGGCGATTGCAGCGGCAAGACCACGCCCAGATTAAGGTTCGTCCGCTCGCGGCAGCCGGTTACGGTCATCGCGGCTATCGCCAGCACGCCTGTCATCAAGAACATCCCGCTCATCAACGGTCGGCATTTCATGGCAACTCTCCTGAGCAAAGCATTAGTTGACAAGACAGTGAGAGCATCCCTGATCGAGGTTACTCAAGCGGGGGAATTTTGTGGCACGGGCGTCGCGCCCGCGCATCTCGCAGAGCCTGGGCGAGGCCTGCCCCGTCGGGATGCCCATGCCACAGATTTCAGCGCGCGATGATCGTGACTTTGATCGAGCCGGAGTTGTCCAGATAGCTCTTGGGATCGGCGCCTTCGTCCATTCCCAGTTCCAGCGGGCCCTCTGCCGGCACGGCCATGATGAGCTTCGAGCCGATCTTGAACGGCTCGCCCCCGGCGATGCGCCCGCGGAGGTAGCCGCGGACTTCGCCGTCGGCTTCATCGAACGCGCGGCCGTCGGGCGTGCAACTGCCCCGCTGCGCCTGGACGCTCCAGATGCCGGTGGCGTGAAACTCCAGCGATTGGCCCTTCTTGTATTGTCCGGCGGCAGTCCACATGGCCTGGGCGTTGACCTCGATGACAACCGGGCCGGCGGGGTCTTTGGACGGGGCAGAGTCTTTGGGGGCCGGTTTGGGCGTTTCCTTTTCAGACAGGGGCAGGGGGCCTCCGTTCAGGGCGTTGCCGGCGTCGTCGAGCAGCACCATCGCCTCGATGCGCGAGGCGTTCTTGGGCGGGTAGATATCCAGGAAGTGCTCCAGGCAGGCGCGGGCGCGGCGGAGCATCTCGGTGCGGTCTTCGCCCGCCGGCGCGGCCACCGCCAGATCGCACAGGTACCATTTGCCCAGTTCGAGACTGGCCGGGGCATCGAGCTCTTCGGTTTTCTTGCACGCCAGTGGCACCAGGCGCCGCAGGGTTTCGTCGACGCTGACGTGCAGTAGCGTGCTGGCCTTGTCCGGGGCGTTCATCCGGATCAGGCAGAAGCGGATCAACTCCGTGCGGACCTTGGCATCGGCGGGATTGTCCGCCAGCTTTCGCATCAGGGCCGCCAGTTCGGCCGTCATGGCCGCCTGACGTTCCTTATTCACCGCCCGCGTCGTCGCCTGCCCCTGCGCCGCCAGGCAAGCCGCCAAGCCGACCAGGACCGCCATCACGCTCGCTCGCCACATGAGCAACCTCCCATCGTCGATGATTTAGTCTACGCTCGCTCAAATGGCGAAGCAAGGACAGAGCGATGTCCGCTCGAAGGCTTGCGTGGGGCGCGCCGCGGCCATAGATTGTTGACCAACCATTGAAAGGGCCGCGCCATGAAACCTCTCGTCAAGACGATCGACTCGCAGCCATCCTGGATCATCCGCACGCCGCAGGTGGAACTGGCCGTGACGCAACTGGGCGGGCAGTTGGCGCCGGTGACGTTCTGCCGCGACACTGGCCGGCCGGTGCAGCCGTACTGGATCAGCCCCTGGCAGAACCAGCATCGCAAGATCCCTGTGCCGGTGCTCATTCCACTGAGGGGCGATTTCTTCTGCATGCCCTTCGGCGGCAATGGCGCGCCATTCAAGGGTCAGCAGCACACCGTCCACGGAGAGACGGCGTCGGCACGCTGGAGCCTGGCCGGCCTGGACAAGAGCGGCTCAGCCACGACGCTCACGTTGACGATGCGTCCGCGCGTCTGCCCGGGCAAGGTCACCAAGACGTTGACGCTGGTCGGGGGTTCCAACGCAATCTACCAGTGCGATCTGCTCGAGGGGTTCGATGCCGCCATGCCGCTGGGCCATCACGCCACGCTGGCCATGCCCAAGACGCCCCGGGCGCTGCAGATCTCGACCAGCGCATACCGCTTCGGCATGACCTGCCCCGTGCCCTTCAGCGTACCGGCCGAGGGCGGATACCAGGCCCTGGCAATCAACGCGCGGTTCGCCAGCCTCTCACGCGTCCCGACTCTGTGGAAGGACCCGGCCCATGTCGACCTGACCGCCTTTCCCGACCGCCTGGGCTTCACCGACCTGGCGGCCGTGTTCCACAAGCCCACGCCCGAACCGGCGTGGACCGCGGCCGTCAATACCGAGGCGGGTTACCTGTGGTTCTCGCTCAAGGACGCCGCCGTGCTTCCGGCGATGACGATGTGGATGTCCAACGGCGGCCGCCACGCGGCGCCCTGGGATGGCCACGATCACTGCCTGGGTCTCGAGGACGGCTGCGGGTACTTCGCCGAAGGCCTGGCCGATTCCGCCCGGCCCAACCCGCTCACCCGAGTCGGCGTGGCGACAGCCGTCAAGCTCTCGCCCCGCCACCCGACGGCCATCCGCTACATCCAGGGCGCCATCCGGACCCCGCGCGGGTTCGACCGCGTCGCCACCGCCGCCTTCGCCCCCGGCCGCGTAACCTTCACCGCCGCCAGCGGCAAGAAAATCACAGCCGCGGTTGCGCATGAGTTCCTCAAGACGGGAACAACGGAATGATGGAAGTCAGGAAGACCCCGGACCGTTTCGCCAACGTTCCAGCATTCCATTATTTTGCGTTCCAATATTCCGTTGTTCCATCGCGAATCCGTTAGATTTGACTTAGCCCCGCGGCGGAAGTAGCATACGCTGTTTACGGCCGCGACGGCCCGGAAAGCGACGCGCATGCTGGCGATCATCAGCGACATTCACTCGAACATCGAGGCGCTGACGGCGGTGCTGCGGGACATCGAGTCCCGCGGCGTGGAGCGCATTGTCTGCCTGGGGGACGTCGTCGGATACGGTCCCAATCCCTGCGAGGCCCTCGATCTGATCATGCGTCACTGCGAGGTGACGCTGATGGGCAACCACGACTTCGCGGCGCTGTACGAGCCAAACAATTTCAACATGGGCGCCGAGGCGGCATGCTTCTGGACCCGCCGCAAGCTCGAAAAAGAGCCCGACCTGGAAAAACGCGCCGCCCGCTGGGACTACCTGGGCGCCCTGCCGGTCAAGCACGTCATCAGCGGCGAGGCGCTGGGCCTGCCCGGCGTGACGGACGTGACGTTCACGCACGGCAGCCCGCGCCGCCCGATCAACGAATACATCTTCCCCGACGACGTCTACAACTGCCCGGGCAAGTTCCGCGGGCTCTTCGAGCGATTCAACCATCTATGCTTCGTCGGCCACACCCACGTGCCGGGCGTGTTCCTCGAAACGCCCGATTTTTACAGCCCCGACGAGCTCGACGACGGCGTCTTTGAAGTGTCCTTCCGCAAGGCCATGACCAACGTGGGTTCGGTCGGCCAGCCGCGCGACCGCGACAACCGCGCCAGCTACGCCATCCTCGAACCCAACGGCGCCAGCGCCTTGGTGCGGTTCGTCCGTGTGCCCTACAACGTTGAGGCCACTATGGCCAAGGTCCGCGCAACGCCCGAACTCGACGACTACCTGGGCAGCCGCCTGCGGGAAGGGCGCTGAGGCCCGTTTTGTGGCACGGGCGTCTCGCCCGTGCTCTTAATGCATGGGCGAGACGCCCATGCCACAGGAGCCGCTTGTGAATGTGAAACGATTTATCGCCGCCTTGGCCGCTGCCGGCGCCGCCGTGGCGCTTTATGTGCTCTGGGCCCAGCCGCGCGAAACCACCCCGGCCGCCACGCCGACGGCGGCCACCATGCCCGCTGCCCCGGCATCGCCCGCGCCCGCTACCGCGCCGGTTCCCGCTTCCGCTGCGGCGTCCGTTGCGGCAGCGACGGTTCCCGCTCCGGCAGCAGTCCCTGCTCCCGCTCCGGCCGCGCCGCCCGCCTCGCAACCGGCGACCACTGGCCGCGCGTGGCGCGGCACGCCGCAGACGCGGCCGGCGGCGCTGCACACTATCGGATCGGTCCAGGGCCAAGGCCCCGAAAAGTTCCTGATGGCCGTCCAGGTCAATACTCTCGGCGCATCCATCAACACCGCCAAACTGACGAACTACTTCGTCACCGTCGAAGACAAGCGCCTCTACGAGAAAGACCCCTCCGGGTACGAGGCCGCCTGCAGCCAGAACCCCGACAAGTACAAAGGTCATTACAGCCTGCTCAACCCCGTCATGCTCAACGGCAAGGCGCTGCTGCCCATGGCGACGCGCAGCATGCGCCTCGAGGCCAAACTCGACGGCCAGACGCGGGTGCTGTCACTGGACAACCTCGACCAGAAAGTCTGGACGCCCCTCAGCGTCACCGCCGACAGCGTCCGCATGGTTTACGAACTGGCGTGGAGCCAGGCCGCCGATTGGGCCACGGCCAGGAACGACGTGGTCGTGCGGCTGATCAAAACCTACCAGCTCAAGCCCAATGATTACTCGATCCACGTTTCGCTGGAGGTGGAGAACCTCACCGGCCAGGACGTGCGGATCAGCGTCGACCAGGCCGGCCCGACGGGGCTGCCCCGCGAGTCGTATCGCGAAGATACCCGCACGGTGGCCTACGTCAAACGCAGCGAGGACGGCAAGAGCCTCGTCCCCTACCGCATCCCGCACCAGGACCTCATTAGCGGAAAGGACCCGCGATTCCAGACCCTGGGCGCCGAGGCCGTCGTGGGCACGAGCCTGGAAAAGACGCCCACGCTCTGGATCGGCGTCACCAACGCGTATTTCACATCGATCCTGCTGCCGGAAATCACCCCCGGTTCGCCTTGGGAAGAGCAGTGCTACGCCGCGGCCGTCGACGAAGGTTCATCCAGCCGCAACTTCCTCACCGGCGTGCAACTGACGGGCGTGACGGTTCGCCCGTCGAAGACCGCCGAGCCGCGCGTCTTCAGCTTCGACGTTTTCGCTGGGCCCAAGAAACGCGACGTCTTCACCAACGACAGCAATCCGTACTTCCGTCCGCGCTATCGCGACCTGGACTACATCTCCACCATCGACCTGGGCAGCTGCTGCTCGCTGGGCTCGGTGGGCTGGCTGACGCTGGGGCTGATGTGGCTGCTGGAGAAGCTCTCGATCGTCACGCTGGGCAACTACGGCGTGGCGATCATCATCCTGGTGGCCCTGGTGCGCCTGGTGCTGCACCCGCTGACGCGCCGCAGCCAGTTGTCGATGATGAAGATGCAGAAGCTCGGCCCCAAGATGCAGCAGATCAAGGAGAAGTACGCCGACGACAAGGACACGCTCCAGAAGGAAATGATGAAGTTCTACAAGGAGCAAGGCGCCAGCCCCATCCTGGGCTGCCTGCCCATGTTCCTGCAGATGCCCATCTGGATCGCCCTGTGGACGAGCCTCCAGGCCTCTGTCGAACTGCGCCACGCCGCCTTCCTGCCGGTGTGGATCACCGACCTGGCCGCCCCCGATGTCATCTTCTCCTGGAGCACCCCCCTGCCATTCGTGGGCCTGACGAGCCTGCACCTGCTGCCGATCCTGGTGGCCATCGCCATGTTCCTCCAGACGCTGCTCAACCCCCAGGCCGCCGGCGCCGGTCCTGCTGCTACGCCCCAGCAGGCCCAGCAACAGAAGATGATGAAGTACCTCATGCCCGGCATGATGCTCTTCATCTTCTACAACATGCCATCGGGTCTGAACCTCTATATCATGACCTCGACCTTCGCCGGCGTGGCCGAACAGTACGTCATCAAACGCCACGTCCAGGCCAAAGAAGCCCTCGAGGCCGCCATGGAAACCACCATCTCCATCCCCGGCAAGGGCATGCGATCCGCGCGGCCCAAGAAGCCCAAGGGCCCGTTCTGGACCAAGCGCGGATGATGTGGAAAGATCCTAGGTCCTCGATCCTCGGTCCTAGGACAGAACTTGTTTCTATTCCTTAGGATCTGGGACCGAGGATCTAGGATCTGTTTCTATGACTTTCCAGGATCTGCGTCACGAAATCGAATCCATTCCCAGCATCAACGCCCATATCCACCAGGCCGACGTCGATGCCGAATGGCCCGCCCAGACGCGCGACCCGGTCGCCCTGCTGCGGACGGCCTTGCCCGAGTCCTTCGCCGACCAGGCCCTCCTCGACGTGCTCAACGGCTCGGCGTCTGATCGCGAGAAGTGGAAGGCCCTGCTTTCTGTCTGGCCGCTGGTGCGCTGCAGTGGTTACGGCCGCGTCGCTGCCGCCCGTCTGCGGGCTTTGGGCGTCGACGACAATTTGACCGAGTCCTCGTACGACCAGCTCGCCCAGCGCCTCGCGCCGTACACCCCCGCCCAGGCGGCCGCGGCGTTCGACGCCGCGGGCATCCGCGGCTGGGTGAGCAACGTTGTCGGCCATCCATGCTTTGGATGGGGCGATGGCATCGCCAAATTCCTCTCTGGCGACCTGCCGCACGGCAGAAACTTCTTTCCGCTGCTCAACGCCGGACCGCTGCACGATTTCAGCTCGCTGGGCGAGCTGCAGGCCATCGAACGCGCCGCAGCCGCGGACATCGCCAGCCTTGATGATCTCAGCAGCGCGGTGCAGAAGATCGTGGCCGCGTGCGTGGCCAAAGGCATTGTCGGCATCAAGGACCATCGCGCCTATTCGCGCGGGCTGCTGTTCAAGGCGCCGATCCGCTCGGCGGCGGCCGCCGAGTTTGCCATCGTGCGGGCCAACGGCTCGCTGGCGCCGCACCAAAGCCACCTGTCCGATTACGTTCTCGACGCGATTGTATCCTGCGCCGGCGACCACAAGCTGCCCGTGGCCATGCACACGGGCCTCTGCGCCGGCCGCTACGGGCGATGCGCCCAGCCGCAGAATAACGCCGCGCTGCTGGCGGGCCTGTTGGAGCGCCATGCGGATGTGCAGTTCGATCTGTATCATCTCAACATGCCCTGGAGCGACGAGATGCTGGCGCTGATGCTGCGGTTTCCCAACGTGACGGCCAACTGCGTCTGGGCGCAGCACCTGGACGGCGCGGGCATGGAGGAGTTCTTGCTGCGGGCGCTGCAGGCTCTGCCTGCCGATCGCATTTTGGGCTACGGCAGCGACGGCGGCGGAATGGGTTATATCCTGGCGACGCTGGGCCTGGCCAAGGATGCCATCGCCGGCGCCCTGTCGCGCCTGGTCGACCGCAACTTCATCAGCCGCACCGCCGCCCTGGCCGTAGCGCGAATCTGGCTCTACGAAGCCCCGCGGAAAGTGTACAAACTGCCCCTGCCCCAGTAGGACGGCCGTCCCGGCCGTGGTTTGTGGACAAACTGAACATCGCCCAAGAACTACCCCGGGTCCTTTTGCACATCTTTTCCCGGAGGGCCTTTGTGGGTTGGCGCGCATTGCATGGCACCGCTTGTCCCGCGCGGCTACGAGACATACAATCTGCTCACGGGATGATATGTCTCCTCCAGTATGCCAAGATCGTCCAGAGAATCAGAGAAGGCACCATGATGGCAGAAGAATTGTTGAGCGATTTCCTGCGACATCTAGATCGCTTCGGTTCGATGGAGATTGGTACCGCACCAGAGAACATCCAGAAATGGCTTCCTACCACGGGACTCCCGGATTTCATGGTAAGGCTCTTGATGCACAACTGGCCACAGGTTGATTCCCAGGTCGATCACCTAGTTCTGTTTTCGTCGCAGCGTATCCACGACTTCGAGGCAACCAACCCGCTGATCGAGCAGGGATTGTTTATCATTGGTGCGGGTCGCAGCGGGGACCTCGTTGTTGTTGATTTTCGTTCAAGTGCTTGTGTTCCTGGATTCGTGAGTTGTGAAGAGTGGTGGCCACCGGCGGACAACGCTCGCAACTTCTTCCAGCCTATCGCGAGATCATTCGAGTCCCTTCTCTTCCGCATTATTGAAGGCCGGTACATACCTTTGGACTGGTATTCAGCCGGCTTCTTCAACGCTTTCCTGAAGGAGGAACGGGAAAGCTATGGCCCAATCAACCCTCCATCAACCCCGCGCGGCTGAGGCTGCATAAGACATTTGAATCCAAGTTGCATTGTTACCAGAGCTCTGAAAGGGCGAAGCAACAGCTCACGTCCACCGCGCCCGTTTTGCGTCGCCCTTTCAGGGTTTAACCTGCGAGAAACTCATACCCAGGCCGCCGCCGGTCGGTTCGCCCTCTGGGCTCACCGTCCGACTCTGGCCTGGGTTGACTTGCCAGCAGCCTTACAGGCCGCATCATTCCATGCGTCGCACGACGATGGCGGTCAGGTCGTCGTCCTGGGGGGCGTTGTGAGTGAAGGCCAGCACCGCCTGGTGGAGGCGGGCGATGATCTCGGCGGCGGGGCTGTCGCGATGTTGGCGCACACACTCCATCACGCGCTCGATGCCGAACAACTCGCCGTCAGGGGCCGAGGCCTCAAAGAACCCGTCGGTGGTGATGACCGCCAGGTCGCCTGCCGCGAAGGCGAAGGCCTCGCTGTCAAACTGCGAGTCATCCATGATGCCCAGCGGCAGGCCGGTGGCGGCCACTTGCTGGAAGGCATCTTCGCCACGGCGGTAAAAGAGCATGGGGCCATGTCCGGCGGCCGCATAGGCCAGCCTTGCGGCGGAGCCGTCGAGCATGCCCAGGAAACACGTGACGAACCGCCCGCCGTCGAGGTCGGCGCAGAGCAGGCGGTTGGCGGTCTCGAGCATCACCGGCGGCCGCTCGTCGCAGAGGCTCAGTGCCCGCAACGTCGCGCGGGTCTGGGCGATCACCAGGGCCGGACCGATTCCGTGCCCGCTGGCGTCGGCCAGCAGTAACAGGCATCGGCCGGCCGAGAGCGGCATGAAGTCGTAGATATCGCCGCCGGTGGCGTCGGCAGGTTGGGAGAAGCCCGCCACGTCGAAGCCCGTCAGTTGCGGCGGCGCGGCCGGCAGGAGCCGCCGCTGGATGTCGCGGGCGATGTTCATATCGCGTTCCATGCGCTGCTTGGCGAGGTAGTGGTCGATCAGCCGGGCGCGCTGGAGCATGACCCCGGCTTGGGCGGCGAGCGTCTGGGCGAGCGTGACATCGTCGTCGTCGAAGGGGCGCTGGCGTTTGTTGAGCACCTGCAGCACGCCGACGAGCTGGCCCTGGTAGTCCTTCAGCGGCAGCGAGAGGATGCTGCGCGTGCGAAAGCCGGTGCGGCGGTCGACGTCGCCGTTGAAGCGCGCGTCGGCGTAGGCGTCGGGCACGTTGACGGTCTGGCCGCTGGTCACCGTCGAGCCGGCGATCCCCGCGCGGGCGGGAATGCGAATCTCCTCCAGCCCTTCGGCGACGCGGCTGACGAGCTCGTCGGCCGCGGCGTCATAGAGGAACAGCGAGGCGCGTTCGGCGTCGAGCAGGTCCATCGCGCGATCAATGATCAGGCGCAGCAGCGAGTCGAGGTCGGCGATGTCGACCATGGCCCGCGTGATATCCAGCACCTTCTGCAGATCGGCGCAGCGCTTGGCTTCGAAGGGAATCATCGCCAGCAGACTACGCCTTCTCACTCAAACGGTCAAGGCGCGGGCGGCGGGGATATAATTCCGACAGTCGCAGCCGGAGGCTTTGTTGGGGAGGGAGAACGTGACCGCGCCGTACAATGATTGCGACAGCGCCCGCGAGGGGCGTTGCACGTGCAAGCGCTGGCAGAACGTCGGATCCAGTCCAGCGGCGTTGATGATCGGCGTGCTGTTCATCATCGCCTCGCTGCTGGAGTGGGCCCGCGGGCATCTGGGGCCCGGGGCCGTAGCCGGCGTCGTCTCGCTGGTGGTGGGGATCACCTTTCTACGATGGCTCGTGCCGCGATACCTGCGACGCCTGAAGACCGAGGCCCCGGCTCAGCCAGCCGCCCCCGCCGCCGCGGTCCTGGACGACGGCGAACTCACCTACGGCACAGCCACGTCCGCCGTGGTGCGCCAGATGGACCTGTCGGGTCTGCGCATCGTGCTGGCGGCGAGCTGCGCCCAGGCCGACAGGACGTTGATGCTTCGCCACGAGGCCGGCCCAGACCGCGGAGCATTCGTGGTCTCGCCGCATGCAGCCGACGCCGCGGCTGTGCACGCCCTCCTGCGCCGCTCGCACGAGGGGGACCACGCACTTCAGGAAACGGCCGCCGAGATCCTGCAGCGCTGGCAGGAGGCATACGACTCGGCCAACGTGCTGGTGGGCTGCTGGCAGGCCTCGACGCGCACGCTGGCGTATTTCAGCGTGGGTTTCGAGACGCCCTCGATCATCAATCGAGGCTGGCCGCACCGCTCGCAGGCGCCCATCCAGACCGATGCCCGCCAGGCGATGACCTTCGGCGTGCATCATCTCACCGGAAACGAGCGATGGCTGCTGTTCACGCGGCCGCTGGTTGACGTGGCCGATCCGCAGCACCAGCCTTTTAATGAGGTGGGCCTGGTGCAGTACGCCCACGACGCCGTGGCGATGGAACCCACAGTCTGGGTGCGCTACCTGCTGCAACAAGCCCTCGTCGCCCATCACGGCACATTACCGGCCGGCGCCGTGCTGGTGTCGCTGATGCGCTCACGCGCCGCGGCGGCCGCAAGACGCCCCCTCAAGCGCGTCGCCGTCAACGTTCCTGACGACGAGGAGGGTTAGCTGCCGCTGCGGCTCGCATGCCCGGGCATGAGCGGCGCACCCGCTCAGCCAGCCAGCCCAAGCCGCCCTGCCGGCGCCACGTTGAACAGGACGCCCAGTCGCGCCCAATCCGCAACGATCTGGTCATGTCCTTCTTTCATTTGCTTTCTTCGCCAAGGTCTCCAGGAGCGTCTGCGCCTGGCGGCCCCATGGCTCTTAACTCGCTTTCACTCCGTTCGCTATACATATCTACCGAGTCAAGATCAGCCCTGGAGATACAATTACTGTCCACACTGGGCGGAGGTGGCATTGTTTCGAGGACTGGCACAATTTCTCACGCGACATTGGGCGCTGGTGCTGGGCGTTTGGGCGGCCGGGGCGGTGGCGGTAATCTGGGCCGCGCCGTCGAAATCGCAAGATGCCATCACGGGCGAGAGCTCGCTGCTCCCGGCGTGGATGCCCAGCCGCAGGGCCGATGAACTCATCGCCACCCGCTTTCAACGGTCGGCCGATCTGGCCTCCGCCGTGATCGTCGTCGAGCGAACCAGTGGCCTGTCCGGCATGCCCGCCCAAGGCAGGTCCCAACCGCAGACGGAAAGCGACTGGGCCTTCCTGTCGCGCCTGACGGCGACCTTGCGGCAGCACGCCGCCGCCGGCGCACCTTGGAACGTGACCTCGCCGGCAGATCCGCAACAGAAGTTCGTCGAGTCGGTGCTGGTCAGCCACGACCGCCAGGCCGCGGTCATCGTGGTGGGCCTGCCCTTCAACTTCCTGTCGAAGGGTTCCGGCGACGCCGTCAGACTTATCGAGTCGATGGCCGCCGCCGCGCAGCCGCCGCCGGGCCTGGATGTGGCCATCACCGGTTCGGCTGGCTATGGGCGCGACTACGCGGCAGCGATCACCACCAGTCTGCACCGCACGACATGGGTGGCGGCCGCGGTGGTGGTGGTCATCCTGCTGATCCTGTACCGCGCCGTGCCGGTGGTGTTGATGGTGATGGGCATCGTCGCTCTGGCGGTGGCGGTGGCCCTTTCCATCATCTTGATCGTCGCGCGTTTCGGCTGGTCGGTCTCGACGATGGTGGAGTTGTTTTCCATCATCATCGGATTCGGCGGCGGGGTGGACTTCTCGCTGTTCTTCCTGTCGCGCTATCACGAGGAACTTGTCCTGGCGGGGGCGTCCATCGATCGCTCGCAGCGGCAGGAGGTCATCGCCCGCGTGCTGTCCGGAACGGGCCCGGCGATTCTCGCCTCCGCGGCCACGGTGGTGGCCGGGCTGGGCCTGATGTACCTGGCGGCGTTTCCGCTCTTTCACGACTCCGGGCCCGCGGTGGGTCTGAGCATTGCCGTGGCCTGCCTGGCCAGCCTGACCCTGACGCCTGTGGCGGCGTACCTGCTGGGCCCGGCGATATTCTGGCCGCGCCATATCGAACACGATTCCGCCCAGGCCCTGGCCGCGGCGGGGCTGTGGAAGCGCATCGCCGCCTTCGCGGTGCGACGGCACGTGACGATCCTTCTGGTTACCGTGGCAGTGCTGGCCCCGCTTGCCGTCAGCGGATGGCGCAAGGAGGTCGTCTACGACGCTCTGGCCGATTTGCCGGCCTCGGACAGGTCCGTCGAAGGATGGCATATGTTCCGACGGCACTTCTCCGTCGGCGAGATGGCCCCGGTCCAGATCGTCGTGCAGGTCGACAAACCTCTCGCCGAGCCGCAGTGGGCCGCCGTGGCGATGGCGGTCGACAAGAAACTCGCGGCGTTGCCGCAGGTGCGCCAGGTGCGCAGCGTCGCTCACCCGGTGGCCCTGCAGGGGCCGGAGATCTCCCCGCAATTGGCCTCGACCTTGCTGGCCCAGGCGCCGCCGGCCCCGGGGGCGGCCTCCACGGCCCCGGCGGGGCCGGGGCTGTTCTCGCAGCTATCCCAGGCCGCGGTGCAGCAGCTGCGCGAGTTGGCCCAACTCTACCGCCGCGACGTGCTGCCGCGATATCTCTCCCGAGGCCGCGAGTCGGCGCTGTGGCAGGCGGCCCTGCCCTGGCAGCCTTACGACACCCAGTCGATGGACGCCTTGAGCGCCATGGCCGCCGCGGTGCAAGAGGCCGTCAACGCTGACTCCGCCGCCGCGACTGCCAACCCGCGCGTGCTTCTGGCCGGCGACACGGCCATGATGTGCGATCTGCGAGCGATTACCGACCGCGACTTCCTGCTCGTGGGCCTGCTGACAGTGAGCGCGATCATCGTCATCGTCACGCTGCTGATCCACGACGTGCTGGTGGCCCTGTTCGTCATGCTCGCGACGGTCCTGACCTACGGGACTGCCCTGGCCCTGACAGCATGGACCTTCCACCTCCTGGCGAACTCGCAGGGGCTGGACTGGAAGATCAACTTCTTCCTGTTCGTAGTCCTGGTGGCCGTCGGGCAGGACTACAACCTGTTCATGCTCACGCGGATCATGGAAGAGCGCCGCGGCCGCGATCTGCGCCCGGCGGTGCAGCACGCCATCGCCCGCACCGGGTCGATCGTCAGTTTCTGCGGCCTGGTGATGGCCGCAACGCTGGGCTCGCTTGCGACCTCGCCCCTGAGGCTGCTGCAGGAATTGGGAATGGCGTTCATCGTCGGCATCCTGACCGACACCTTCCTGGTCCGCCCGCTGATGGTGCCGGCGTTCATCCTGGCGTTCAATCGCATGAAGAATCATGCGAAATCCAAACCGTACCGCGAATCGGGGGATCAAATTAGCCGCTGAAGACGTTGGGAACGCAGAGGATGCAGAAAATGACAAAACAGCTTCTTTCCTCTGCGTCCCAGCGACCTCAGCGGCTTAATTGATTGCGGGCCAGGCCGCGCCGGGATCTTTGCGACAAGGTTGTCTTCCGGTTAAACTGCCGGTCATGACCACCTATGCCCAATACATCACCGAGAGCATCCTGGCCCGGGCCGACATCGACCGCTTCCTCTGCGACGAGCCCACGTGGGCGCAATTCGATCCGGAAGTGGGTTATGTGCTGGGCAACTATATGCCGCGCGACGGGCTCGATGGCTCCATCACGATCTCGACTAGCCAGCCCAACGGCGCCCGCCGCTCGGTGATCTACGCCGACCGACCGCGCCGCATCAACACCTATGGCAACAGCTTCACCCAGTGCCACCAGGTCAGCGATGAGGAGACCTGGCAGGAATATCTGGCCGCGCATCTGGGCGAGCCGGTGGGCAATTTCGGCATGGGCGGCTTCGGCGTGTACCAGTCGTACCGGCGGATGATCCGCACCGAGAGCAGCCCCGAGGGTGGACGCTATGTCATGCTCTACGTCTGGGGCGACGACCACATCCGCTCGTGCCTGCGCTGCCGACACGTGCTCACCAGCCGCTGGTGGAACCACGTCGGCGGCGCGATGTTCCACGGCAACTTCTGGGCCAACGTCGAGATGGACCTGGCGACGGGACGCTTCGTCGAAAAAGAGAGCCTCCTGCCCACGCCCGAGTCGCTGTACAAGATGGCCGACGCGAAATGGATGATCGAGGCGCTGGCCGACGATTACATGCTGTGGCTAAGCCTGTTCTGCTACAACCAGATCGACGACCTGGACTTGGCCCCGGTCAACCGGCTGGCCGAGATCCTCGGCTGTCCGCCGATCGCGGCCTCGGCCGCCCTGGATGAGCAGCGCATCGCCGCCGACGTCATCCGCATGGCCTACGGATTCGCCGCCACCGAGTACATTCTGGAAAAGGCCGTCGCCTTCGCGGCCGCTCGCGACAAGAAGCTGCTGCTGATCCTGCTGTGCCCGACCGCCACGCGGCAGATGCTCGAGGGCGGCCGGCGCCACGACCAGCGCGTGGCCGACTACATCGCCGCCCGCGGCTGGCCGTGCTTCGACATGAACCTCGTGCACGTGGAAGACTTCAAGAGCTTCCGTCCGGACGTCAGCGCGTACCTGGGCCGCTACTTCATCGGCCACTACAGCCCGGCCGGCAATCACTTCTTCGCCATGTCGATCCGTCGCACCGTGGTGGACTGGCTGGACCCCAAGCCCATCACGTACGGTGATGATTCACAGGCGCGGATCGGCTTCCAGGGATATCTGCCGTCGTAGCGCGGGCAAGATGCCGCGCACAACTCCGTTGTGCGTGTCCCTGATTCAAGACTCGGGGAGCATGGGCGAGACGCCCCTGCTACGGCTGGGCCCGGCGGTTGAGCTGGCGCGCGTGCGAGGTGGGTTTGCCGTAGTGCAGCACTTCGCGGGGGTGCAGCTTCATCGGCTTGTTGTTGTGGAACCAGCCGCCGGGCGAAAGCTCCTTGTCGAAATCGTACACGAGCATGGCGGCCTTGTTTCTGGGCAGGGTGATGGGAATCGTCGCGTCGGGGCGGGCGACGAAACTGCCCCAATGCGAGTACGGGGCGCTGGAGTTGTTGGCCACGGCCCACATGCGGTTGTCGGCGCAGCGGGTGGCGACTTCGCGCTGATTGAGCACGTCCAGGCAGTTCGGCCCGGCGCTGCCGGCATTGTGGAACGAGTGCAGCACCAGGCACGCGCCCATGCGGCGGTAGGCGGCGTAGATCTCGGGGTAGCACACGTCGTAGCAGATCGCCAGGCCGACGCGCACGCCCTTGATGTCCCGCGCCACCAGGCGCCGCCCGCCGCTGTAGTGATACTGGTCGCCGCCGGTGCACATGCACTTGTCATAGCGGTCAACGATGCTCCCGTCGGGCCCGACGAGATACACGCAGTTGGTGGGCTTGTGTTTTGGCCCCAGCCAATGCGCCGACCCCAGAGCGACCCAGACCCCCAGCCCCTGCGCCAGCCGGCGAATGCGCGAAGTCTGCCGCCGCAGCAGGTCCCAGTCGAAGCTCTCAAACGACTTGAAATTGTGCCCGGCATACCCTGACAGCGACGCCTCCGAAGTATGCAGCACATCCGCCTGTTTGGCGGCCGCTTTGCGCATGTACCGGCAGATGTAGTCGGCGTTGGTCGCGATGTCCCCGCTGACGGGGAACTGGCAACTGGCAATCTTCAGCAAGGCCATGGTCTGGCGCCTCTCTTCCTGTCCCACCAATCTACCCGCTGGTCGCAGTTCCATAAAGGACGCCTTTGGGGAGTTAATGTTGCCATTCTGTCGGTACAACCCTGTTATCCATCAGGATCATGCCCGGGCAATTTTGATGGAGGTGCTCTGCGTAGGTTCCGCACGCCAGTAACCTCCGCCGATTTCTGTGAACGCCAGAGCATCCGCTTGCGGCCGGCCGGAGGCGGCGTAGATCACCAGCGGGCCGGGCTCCACAAGCGTGAGGATCAGTTGCGTCGGTGAAGCGGACTCGATGGTTACGGCCGCGGGGGAGAGGTACTTGTCGGTCAGGCCGATGACGGCCCAGCCATGGCGAATGGGGGCCAGCAGCAGCAAGCGGTCGGCCAGGGACTTGAGGGTGAACTCGTAAGGCGCGTCGAGCGCGCGGCCGGTCTGCTCGTGCCAATCCCAGAGCACCAACCCCTCGGGCGGCAGGTCCCACAGGCCGGGGTAGGGCTGCATCATGCAGCCGGCGCGGCGGTAGTCGCCAGGCGCGACGCTGGCCGCCAGGTCGCGCTCATCTTTATAGAGGTTGTACGCGACGATGGCCGCGGCACTGCCGGGCAGCGGGGCGATCACGCGATAGGGCGTCGGCTGGTTTACCGGATCGACCCACAGGCTCTCCGTCAGCGGGGCGCCGGGCGCGAGAGGTCGCAGCAGGCGGCCGTCGGCGCAGCACAGGGGCATGACGTACTGCGATACGAAGTCTCGCGGATTGTCGCTGAGGTACACTGGTCCGCCGGAGATGGCCTTGGAAATAGCCATCTGCCGTCCGGCCATCGGGTCGCAGGAGTGGAACATGTCGTGGTCGCCCCAGGCGACCTGGCCCAGCCACGGGATGATCGCGAAGGAATGGAACAGGTGCGCCCGTGCCCGCTCGCGATTGCCTTTACTGTAGTCGTCGCTGCAGCGCGCGGCATTGGAGTGGGACATGTTGAAGAAGTTCGTTGCGCCGTTGCCGTTGCAGTTGAGCAGTTCGACGCCGAACCGCTCGACGGCGGATTCCAGCGCCCGTGACAGGCGGGCCGAGACGCGGGCGGGGTTGTCGAAGGCCGCCGAATTGCCTGCGGGGC
The DNA here is from genome assembly GCA_039683615.1 of Phycisphaerae bacterium. Lineage (GTDB taxonomy): Bacteria > Planctomycetota > Phycisphaerae > SM23-33 > SM23-33 > JAJFUU01. The sequence goes on along the minus strand of JBDKRA010000017.1, from coordinate 49,847 downwards.
GGCGGAGCATTTCCGTCGCCCCCAGATACCACATGATCATCGACGAGATGAAATCGATCTTCACCAGGTCGAACCCAGCGGTCTTAAATGCGCCGATCATGGCGTCCATGAAGCGTCGGGCGGACTGGTCGTCATCCTTGACGAGCAGGCAGCCGTTTGCGGCCTTGGCGAGGGCGCAGTTGAGGCTGCCCAGATTGTTGTCGGGCGCGATTCCAGCCAGTCCGCCCAGCAGCGTCGACCAGGCGCCCAGCCATCGCACTGCCTCGGGCGACTTCTCGGCGACAAGCGAGGCGTAGCCGCCCGCGAAACGTTGCGGATGCGGCTTGAAGCTCACCAGAGCGCGGTCGAAATACGTGTCCTCGCGGCAGTAGTCCTGGTGCCCGTCGTCGATGATCGCGTAACGCACGGGGATGGGGCACTCGGCCATAGCGCGCACGGCTGCGGGCATGTTCTCGTCGGTGATCCCGCGCGAGAACTCTTCCCACGAGCACCATCCCAGGTAGCGGAAGACCTCCGCATAGGGTTTGTCTTCGCGCAGGCGCGCGGTGACGCCGGGCCACTTCAGGGCCTCGCGCCAGACTTGCTGGCACACATCGTACGGATCGCGTGCAACCGCCCAGGCGCACAGCGGCAGGTCGCCGTCGACGTTTCCGCGCCCATGCGTGCCGACCCTCAGCACGAGTTGGCCTTCGGTCACGGCCAGCCACGCGTACGACTGCTCGTCGGCCATCGGCAGCAGCGCGAAATACAGATCGGTCGCGATGCGCACGAGCAGGAATTGCCCGCCCTCGGGAAACTCGCCGGTGAAGTCGCTCGTAAGATACGGGTGCCGCAGGTTTCCCGCCCCCGGCCACCACCATGGATTGGCGAAATACGCGGCGACTTCAAACGGCGGCAGCGACAGCGGCTCCTCAAGCAGGACGCCGGCGGAATCAGGCGGACCGGCGAAGCCTGGGCGCACGTCCAAACCGGCCGCTGAGCCTGACGCGTTCAGAAATCGATCTGCAAAACTCAGCATGGGCGTGCCTAGGGTTTCTTCGGTTGCGTGGCCTGGGACTGCTCGTTGAGCGTCTGCCAGCCTTCGATGGCGCGGCCGTAGTTCTTGTGGAAGATGCGGTAGTACTCCGCCATTTTCTTCCGGCGGGCGGGCGAGTCCTTTTCGGCAAATCCGGGAATGACGCCCATGATATTGATCAGCGCGCGGCTGGAGCGGTCGTACACGATGTTCTCGTCGCTCAGCGCGTCGGCCAGAAACGGCACGGCGTTCATGGCCTTCATTTGCCCCAGCGTCTCGGCGGCGGCGGCGCGGACGGGGGGGGACTGATCGTTTCGCAACAGGTCGATCACGTCCTTGGCGTGCTGCTTGGGCGCGGGAGTCTTGGCGACGGCCAACACGATGCGCTCGCGGATCGGGGGTCGCGGATCCTTGAGCAGGGCCAGCAGGATCGGCGTGGTCTGGGGGTTCCTGGCCAGCGTGCCCAGGGCGCTGGCCGCGCGCATGGCCTGGGCGTCGTTGTCGCTGTGGACGATGGTCTCCAGGGCCTTGAAGTTTCCTTCGGCGGCCAGTTTAGCGATCGCGTCGTCGCCGCCAGAGCCGGTGCGCGCGTAGAGCCAGAACCCGCCCGCCATCGCCAGGATCACGGCGCCGGCCGCAATGGCCCATCGACGCGCGAACACTCCGGAGGTGCCCCAGCGGGCTTCCAACATATTAAGGATTCCAGTACTGTTGTTGGTTGGTGGGGGTGCGCGGATCGATCTCGTCGGGGAACATGAATCTGACATTGCCGCGGCGCAGCAGGACGTTGAGCTTGCCCTGGTGGCGGGCGAACTCGGGGGTGTCCCACTCGGCGGCTTCCTGGACGTCGGTCAAGGCGCGCACGGCCACGTGCGAATAGTCGATCGCCAGCACGCGGTCCGGCGAGAGGCTGCTGGTCGAGGCCACGACGGGGTTGATCCCGTAGCTGACGACGTAGTCCTTGCCCTCGCCGGAAGGCGGCTCGACGGGCGGGGGCGTGCCCGAGACGGTGGGAATAGTCACCGTCGGGTACAGCTCGGGATTGGTCTGGAACCAGCGCGGATCGGGACTGGCCTCGGTGTCCCAGCCGTCCACAAAAGTCGTCGGCGCCGCCGGACCCAGCAGCGTGGTGGTGGGCCTTCCGTCAGGTCCGTTGGCGCTTTGATAGCTGGTGTCTTCCGAATAGACGCCGCTGGCGGCCTTCTTCACGATGCCCGGACGGAACGTTCCGGAATATCGAATGTTGTTGCAGCGGATTTTGACCTCGGTGGAGCCGTCCTGCATGAACTGGATCCGAAAGGTCGAGTCGCGGCACCAGCAGTCGCCCAGGCCGGATCCACCGGCCTGCCAACTATACCAGTGCGGGTCCACCGCGTCGGTGGGCGCCCGCGAGGGGATGTTGCCGGGGACGAAGTTGCCCGGCAGGATCATCACTTCGCTGTACATCCAGAACCGGTAGGGATTGGCGTCCTCGACGTAGGTCTTCTGGCAGCAGAAATCCGCTTCGTGGCTGGGCCAGCGGTCATAGAAGACGTAGCCGTAGTTGTTGTGATTGGGATTCGTCACGTCCTGCGGCGGCAGCGTCACCCGCTGCTGCTCCGACAGGCGCCGCACGAAGTAGCTGTTGTTGACGGGGAAATACTGGCAGGGCAGGCAGGCCCAGCCGGTGGAGAGGTAGGTGGGGATAATGTCGACGCGGTAGTAGTAGTCGCTGAAAAACGCCGACCGGGCGGCGCTGCGAAGGTCGCTTTCGCCGCCGCCGCTGCCACCGCCGCTGCCGCCGGAGCTGCTGGTAATCGAGATGCCGTATCCTTCCGGGCATCGCAGGATGTTCCCGGCGTTGCCCGTCTCGGCCAGCACCAGCAACGGCCAGTTCTCCGGCGAGGTGAACTTGGCGGCGATGCTCTTGTCAAACTCCCGCTGCTGGATGCACTGCATCTGGCCGATCCGCAGCAAGTTGTTCTGGCAAAGGGTGACGTTCATCCGCTGGATGAAGTTGCCGGCCGTCGGCAGGATCAGGGTGACCAGAATGGCGATGACCGCGATAACGACCAGCAGCTCCGTCAGCGTCATTCCCAACGGGCGCTTAGCATTCTTTGCAGCGGTCATGGCGAGCCCTCGAGCGGCAGAACTCTGCCGCCGTTGTTCGCAACCGAAACCACACCGCGCTGAAAGGGCCCGGCCAATGGCACAGCCAGGTTAGAAGTCCTCATTGCCGTGAGGGGCTTTCCCGGACAATTCTAACGCTCCAGAGCCGCCTGTCCACGCAAATTTCAACATGCGCGCCGAGGCCTTGGCTAAGGTTGATGCTCGACGGGTTTCTTCCCTGATCCCTGATCCGGGATGGTCCAATGCGATGCGATGCGCAACTACTGGGCGGCCACCTGGTAGAGATGGTCGGCGTGGGCCAGCATCCATCGCACCTTCCGCTCGACCATCTGCAGGAAGGGGAAGCCCTCGAGATGGCCGATCAAGCCGGTCGTGCCGATAGGCAGGGCGGCCTCAGCGATGATCGATTCGCACATCAGGTGCGGCACGGCCTTGAGCTCGGCGACGGAGATGACGTTGACCGAATCGTAGCCGCGCATGAATCGTTTGAAGCGATTCTCGTCGAGATGGTCTGGCCACTCGTCGAGATTGTCGCCCTTGCGGATGATCGAGAACTGCAGGGCGCCATTGGCGAAGTCGATCACGCGCTGCTGCAGGCGCGCGGAGTCGTAGTCGATGACGGCCACCACGTTGTGGTCGCGAAAGAGCATGTTTCCGCGGTGCCAGTCGCCGTGGACGATCTGCTTGCCCCAGTCGTTGAGGCCCAACTCGTTGACCTTGGCGGCGCTGGTGTTGTAGACGCTCTCAAGGGTGTCGACGGTGGCCGTCAGCACCTCGACGCTGGGGCGCTTGTCGATGGGCAGCGCCCGCACGGTGTTGCGGATGGCCTGGCGGATGGCCGGAGCGTTGTGGTAGCTGCCCTGCGGGGGCGTGTAGTCGCTCTGAAAGTCGGCCAGCAGTTTGTGGTACAGCGCCAGCACGCGTCCGGCGTGGAACGTCGCATCGAGCGAGCCGTCATACGGTCCGCCCTCGATGTACTCGAACATCTCGTAGATTGTGCCGTTGCGCACGAACATCGAGTTGTTGTCGCCGCGCGTGCCGATCAGGTGCGGCAGCGGGAAACTCTGGGCCGCCAACCACAACTGGATCTGGTGCGTGAAGGCGACCTTGGCCAAGTCGTCCTTGCCGCGGGCGCGGCGCTTGAAAAGGTACTTGCCCTTCTGGGCCTCGATGACGATCTTGGGACTGCGGCGCGATCCGCGCGGAAAGTCCTCGACCTTGGTGATCAGTCCCAGGTCAAAGTGACTCAGGCAGATCGCCAACTCGTCAACGGCAAAGGTTTCGCGTTCTCGTACCATAGGATAATGTCTACTGTACTTATATCGGAAACGTCAAAGGTAACGCAAGTGTGGCAAAAATAATGTAGTAGTCAGTAGCCGGTAGCCAGTAGCCCGTGAGACTCGGGCTTCTCTTCCCGGGTACTGGCTACCGGCTACTGGCTACCGATTACTGTATAATGGCAGGCGATGCGAATCCTCATCACAGCCGACCTTCACTACGATATCGCCCGCTCGCGCGGCGGGGCCGAAGACCTTGCACGCCGCGCCGTCGGTGCAGGCGGCGACGCGCTGGTCCTCGTCGGCGACACCGCCGGCGTCGAACCGGCGCCCTGGCGAAAGTGCCTGGCCCTGTTCGAGGCCTTCGGCGGCCGCAAACTGCTCGTCCCGGGCAATCACTGCCTCTGGTGCCGCCACAACGAAACCTCGCTGCAGCGCTATCACGAACTCTTGCCGGACCTGGCGGCCGAGGCCGGATTCCTCGTTCTCGACCACAACCCGCAGGTCCTCGACGATGTCGGGCTCGTCGGCTCGGTCGGCTGGTACGACTACTCGATGGCCGACCCCGCACTGGGAATTCCCGAGGCGTTCTACGAGGCCAAGCTCTCGCCCGGCGCGGCGGCCCACGTCGGGCAGGACGCGCTCATCGAGACCCACCGTGATGCTCTGACCAAGCGGCAGATGGAGATCCTCGCCCGCTGGATGGACGGCCACCACGTGCGCCTGGGCATGAGCGACAAGGAGTTCGTCGCTCGGCTTTCCGAGAAGCTCGAAAGCCAGCTCGATGCCCTGGTGCCGCAGGTGAAGCGCATCGTGGCGTTCATGCACCACCTGCCCTTCGCCCAGCAGGTGCCGCCCGACCGCCCGGACCGCTTCGCCTTCGCGGCTGCGTACATGGGGGCGGCGAAGTTCGGCCAGGTGCTGCTGGCCTGCCGCAAGGTCACGCACGTGTACTGCGGACACTCGCACTGGCCCGACCGCAGAAAAATCGGGAGATTGACCGTCGTCAACATCGGCAGCACGTATGTAGAGAAGAAACTCGAAACCTTGGAGTTGTGAGGTTTGCTTATGAACGCGAAGAAGGAAGCAGATCCTCGATCCTCGATCCCAGATCCTCGGGCAAAGGTCCCGATGTTTCTGCCTGGGATCGAGGATCTGGGATCCAGGATCGCTGTTTGCCTCCTCGTCATCTGCGCTGTCGGCGTCGCACCCGCATGGGGCGCCCCCCCGCAAAGCCAGCGCGAGACGCCGGTGGTGAAGGCCTACCGCGCCGCGGGCCCGGCCGTGGTGAATATCTCCACGACGCAGCTCGTCCGCACGCGGATGGGCATGCTCGGCGGGGACATCTTCGACGACATATTCCCCAGCCCGCTGACGCGCCAGGTGCCGGTGCAGAGCCTGGGCAGCGGCGTGCTGATCCACCCCGACGGCTACGTCGTCACCAACGCCCACGTGGTGCAGCGGGCGCAGGAGATCACCGTCACCCTCAGCGACGATCGCAAGTTCGCCGCCACTGTCCTGAGCACCGAGCCCCGCCACGACCTGGCCGTGCTCAAGATCGACCCAAAGGGCAAGCCCCTGCCCTTCCTGCCGCTGGGTCGCAGCGACGACCTGATGGTCGGCGAGACCGTCATCGCCGTGGGCAACTCGGTGGGCCTGTCCAACACGCTAACCACCGGCGTCATCAGCGCCACCAACCGCACGCTTTCCTTTAAGGAAGGCGTCGAGTACGCCGGGCTCATCCAGACCGACGCGCCGATCAATCCCGGCAACAGCGGCGGGCCGCTGCTCAACATCGCCGGCGAGCTGATCGGCATCAACACGGCCATCCGCGCCGACGCTCAGAACATCGGCTTTGCCATCGCCATCGATTCGTTGCACGCCGAGCTGCCGCGCCTGCTGGACTTCGAGCGCATCAACCGCGTCGTGCTCGGCGCGACCGTCGCGCCACGGCGCATCGAAGGCCGCGACACGCTCGTCGTCACCGACGTGCGAACCGGCACGCCCGCCGAGGGTAAGCTCAAGAGCGGCGACTGGATCATGGCCGTCAACGGCAAGGCTGCCACGCAGATGCCCCAGTACGCCTGCGCGATGCTCCAGGCTGCCAAAGATGAAACCGTCACCTTCAAGCTCGTCCGCGCCGGCAAAGACGCTGCCGCGGCCGTCAAGCTCCAGGCCAAGCCCCGACCCGACGGGGCGGCCCTGGCGGCGAAACTCATGGGCGTGACGCTTTCGCCCATCGACGAGGCGCTGGCCCGCCGCATGCGACTGGCGTTGACCAGCGGCCTGGTCGTGACGGAAGTCGAGGCCGCCAGCCCCGCAGCGGAACTCGGGCTGCGCGCGGGCGACGTGCTCTTTCAGGCCGGGCAGCTTTACGTCAAAGACCTGGACACGCTGGGCATGATCCTGGAAGACGCCGCCCCCGGCGACGCGCTGCGGATCGGGATCGTCCGCGGCAACATGCGGGCCTGGGCCACCCTCCGCGTCCGGGCCGCCCCGACTGGGCCACAGAAGAAGACGCCCAAGCCCCCCGCGGCTCAATCAGGCGAAACCGACATATGAAAGTTATCATCGCGCCGGACAAGTTCAAAGAATGCCTTTCTGCCGCCGCGGCGGCCGCCGCCATGGCCGAGGGCGTGCTGGAAGTCTGCCCTGACGCCGTCATCGATATCTGCCCCGTCGCCGACGGCGGCGAGGGCACCATCGACGCCGTGCTCGCCGCGGCAGGCGGGCAACTGCTTACTGCCGATGTGTTCGACCCGCTGGGCTCGCCCATGCGCGCCCGTTTCGCCTTGATCGGCACTGACACCGACGCCGCCCTACCCGGCCGCCTCGGTCTCACAGCCGCACTCGCCCGCGCGCATGGGCAGAGCGAGGCGCCCGCCGGCGGTAGCGTGGCCGTGATCGAAATGTCCGCCGCTTCCGGCCTGGCGCTGGTGCCGCAGGACCGCCGCGATCCGATGCGCACCAGCACGTTCGGCACCGGGCAGCTCATCGCGGCCGCACTCGACGCCGGGGCACATCGCATCATCGTGGGCCTGGGCGGCTCGGCCACCGTCGACGGCGGCTGCGGCGCCGCCCAAGCCCTGGGCGTGCGGTTCATCCTGCGCGGCGGCAGGGAGGCGGTCTATCCGTTGGCCGGTGGCGACCTGCTCGAGATCGAAGACTTCGACTTGGCCCCGCGCGACGCCCGCCTGGGCGGCGCCACCCTCTGCGCCGCCTGCGACGTCGCCAGCGCCTTGCTGGGCCCGCAAGGCGCCGCGGTCATCTTCGGCCCCCAGAAAGGCGCCACCTCTGAATGCGTCGCCAAACTCGACGCGGGCCTGGCGCACCTGGCAGCCCTCATCCGCCGCAAGCTCGACATCGACATCGCCGACCGCCCCGGCGCCGGCGCCGCCGGCGGACTGGGCGCGGGCCTGGCCGCCTTCACCGGCGCGACGCTGCAGGACGGCCTGACGCTCGTCGCTGAAGCCATCGGCCTGCCCCGCCGCCTCGCCGGCGCCGATCTGTGCCTGACCGGCGAAGGCCGTCTCGATTCCCAGAGCCTCGCCGGCAAAGCCACCATCGGCGTCGCGCGCCTGGCGATGCGGGCCGAAGTCCCCGCCATCTGCATCCCCGGCCAAGCCGACCTCGACAGCCCCGTCCGAGAACACTTCGCCGCCGTCTACCCCCTGGCCGCCGAAGGCATCACCCCCACCGCCGCAAAAGTAAGCGCCCGAGACCTCCTGCGCCGCAGAGCGGCACAGGCAGTGAGTCAGATTCGCAAGAGCTGATTGCATTGCCCGTGCAAATTGAAAGGCGGCCTTTTAATTTGCATGGTACAGTTTTGCCCATGGCTGACATGATCGACATCCGGGCTTTCGGGGCGGTGGGCGATGGGGCTACTCTCAATACGCAGGCCGTCCAGGCGGCGATTGATGAGTGCAGCCGCACTAGCGCGCCGGGCGTGCTCGTGGCGGGCGGGCGGTTTGTTATCGGGACGATCTTTCTTAAAGATGATGTCACGTTGCACATCGCCGGAGGGGCGGTGCTAGCCGGCAGCACGGACATCGCCGACTACGCGCCTGACGTGCACAAGAACATGTATCGCGACGAGCCGCACATGGACCGCTGCCTGATCTTCGCGCGCGGGGCGCGGCGGATCGCCATCGAAGGCAAGGGAACCATCGACGGGCGCGGCGGGCACGAGACCTTCAGGCACAGCGGCCAGACGCCGTTCCATCGGCCCATGATGATCCGTTTTCTGGAGTGCTCCTGCATCCGCATGCACGACATCACGCTGCGCGACCCGGCGGCGTGGACTTCGGCGTGGCTGTACTGCGACGACATCGCCGTCGATGGCGTGACGATCTCCAGCCGCGCCAACGGCAACGGCGATGGGCTCGACTTCGACGGCTGCACGGGTGTCCGCGTGAGTAACTGCTCATTCGACACCAGCGACGACTCGATCTGCCTGCAGGCATCGCGACCGGACCGGCCCTGCCGCGACGTGACGGTCAGCAACTGCGTCTTCTGCAGCCACTGGGCGGGCATGCGCATCGGGCTGCTGTCGCGCGGCGACATCCGCAATGTGGCCGTGACCAACTGCGTCTTTCGCGACATCAACGACAGCGGCCTCAAGATCCAGCTCTGCGAGGGCGGCGTGATGGAGAACATGGCGTTCTCGAACCTGGTGATGGAGAACGTCCCGCGGCCGATCTTCATGACCTTCGGCCAGCAGCGCGCCTGCGTCGACGCCCCGCCGGGCGTGGCGCCGATGCAGCGGATGGGCAACATGACCTTCAGCAACATCGTGGCCGATTCGTCCATGTGCGGCAAAGACTCGGCGATCATCCTGGTAGGCCTGCCCGGCCATTGCATCGAGAACATCGCGCTGTCTGACATATCGCTGACCACCGCCGGGGGCGCGGCCGCGGGTGAGATCGACCCCGCGCCCCTGCCGGACCTGACGCTCGAGCAGATCGGCCGCTGGTGGCCCGAGTACTTCTGCTTCAAGCGCACCGTCCCGGCGTGCGGGCTCTACGCCGCGCACCTTCGCGGCCTGACGCTGCGAAACGTGCAGCTTCGCACGGCCGCCCCCGACGCGCGCCCGACCGTCTTCTGTCACGATGTGCCGCAAGCGGACCTGGGCGAGCTGAAGCAGTAGCATGGGCATCTTGCCCATGAGTAGCACGGGCGTCCCGCCCGTGCAGGATGATCTTCGCCACGGGCGAGACGCCCGTGCTACTCTTCGTCATCGTCCAGCCCGAACTCTTTGAGCCAGGCGCGGGTCTGGGCCTGCGTTAAGCCTTTGGTCTTCTCTTGCGGCTCGTCCTCTTCGGCGGCCGCGGGCGTGCCCGAGTGCACCAGCGCAGCGGCGAAGTCTTCGCTGGTAATCACGATGCACCGCCGATGGTGGGCGGCCGCACGGATTTCGTGATCAGTGCTGACGACGGTCAGGCGGCGCGGGGCGCTGTCGAGGGCGATGGCCTTGATGATCATCGCGTCGGCCGGACCAGCCGGGCAGAAGGTCGACTGCACGCCGGCGGCGTCGATCTGCTGCGCCACGTGCAGCGGCGGCCGAGCGCCGTCGAACACCACGTGTACGCGATCCTTCAGCGCCAGCGGCGCCAGGAGTTTGGCCAGTCCCTCGCGCCCCACCAGCACCCCGGCCGAGGCCAGCGCGTGCATCAGGTTGTTTGCGTCAATCAAGAACGGCATGGGGATTTCACCGCAGAGATCTTGGCGCAGCCTATCGCCGCCCCAGTCGTTATGCAGGTTCGCCCGCCGTCGTCACGATGAGACTCAGGCCCCAGGCCGGCCTCCCGATCCGCAATCACATTCAGTTTCCCGCCCTGACGTCACCATAGGGGTACGCCGGCAAGGGCCGGAACTCTGTGCGGGCGCTCGGGCGGGTCACGCGGTAGCCTTTGGTCGGCAGCGAGGCCACGGCCGCCTTCCGGTGCGAGAGGAAGAAGCCCATCGCCACTTCCGGGTGCCGCTCGTGGCCGACGCCTTCGATGACCCTCGACGCCACGTGGAAACCAGACTCGCGCAGGTACCGCACGGCGTTTTCGGACTGGCCGATGATCGGGCCCGGATCGACGCTGCCCCAGTACACCAACACCGGGTTGTTGCGGGCCTGGATGGGATAGCGCCCGCTGATGTTGTGCTCGCTGAAATTGCAGTTGCGCGCGGCGATGACGGTGAAGACGTCCGGATGGCGCAGGCCTACGAAGTACATTGGGAACCCGCCGCCGGAAAAGCCAGTGATCATCACGTTGGCGCGGTCGATGTTGTACTGGTACGCCACCTCCGAAACGATGGCCATGATGCGCTTCTCGGCCTCGATCATCGCGTGGACCGGGCCGTCGCCCAGGATCCCGTCGGTGCCCGGAAGTTCCGGGGCGATCACGATGCAGTTATTCTCGTCGGCCAGCGCCTTCCACTCGCGGATGTGCATGTTGGCGGTGTCGAAGGGGATCGTCCCGTGGCAGGTGACGATCAGCGGCGAGGGCTTCCAGTCGCGATAGCCCTGCGGAACGTAGATCCAGTAGTTCGCCCCCGTAGCTGGCTCGCTCTCCAGCACATGCGGGAAGTCCACGTCCGGCTGGGGCACAGCGCAGCCGCCCAGCCAGGGCGAAGCGGCAGCCAAAGCCGCCACCAGCACAAAAGCCACCCGCGCGTCAGCGATCGATGATCGTCTCATAGTCGTAAGTATATCGGCCAATGTCGCTCAAAACCGCAGAGTTTGCGGCGCCATCCATGCGGCCTCTTCGTGGCACGGGCTTCTCGCCCATGCCTGCATGGCCGAGACGGCCATGCCACAAATGCGGCGTGAATCCATTCCCCAGTGGCGTCCAGTTCAGCCCGCCGTGCGGCGATGTCGCAGGCGGTCCAACGCCACCGCGACGACAATGATCGCTCCGGTGACGATCTCCTTGATGTACTTGGGCCAGCCGCATTGGTCGGCGCCAACGGAGATCACCTTGACGATCAAAGCACCCACTAGTGTACCAAGAATGGACCCTTCCCCTCCAGACAAACTGCCACCGCCGATGACCACGGCCGCGATGACGTCCAGCTCGTACCCCGCTCCGGCCGTCGGGTCACCCACAGTGGTGTAGGAGAGCATCATCAGTCCGGCCAGTCCGGCGGCGGCCCCAACAACCATGTAGACCTTGATCTTCACCCGCGTCACGTTTACGCCGCAAAGGCGGGCGGTGGCCTCGTTGGAACCCACGGCAAAAACGTGCCGCCCGAATCGTGTGTATCGCAGCACGCCGCCGGCCATAAGCGCCATCACCAGCATCAGCCACGCTCCGGCCGCCCATCCCCAGGTGAACCAGCCCAAGAATGCGGCCGCGAGATACCACACCAACGGGATCAGCACCAGGAGCACCTGTCGCAAGCCACCGCTGTTGACGGGGTATCGGCCAGCCGCCCTCCACGCCACCCATGAGGCGCAAGCGCCCAGCCCTCCGCCGATAAGCGCGAGGACCAGCCGCCACAGAATCTCGCTGTCGTAGAATGTCCTGCCCAGGTCCACCCCCGGCCACAGAACCTTCCAGAACCACACCGTCCACACCGCCCCAGCGGACAACACCGTCCACATCATGCGCATCGGGGCAGTTCGGACCGGCCAGTCGGCCGACATGCGCCAGAACCGCACCACCGTCAGTACGCCGCCGGCCAGCACCGTCAGCGCCACGATCGCCCAGCACGTCCAGAGCACGATCGACGCCTGGGGACTCCATCTTTCGGTGGGCGAACTGAGGCTGAGCAACTGTCCCAGCCACTGCAGGTCGGGATAGATCGGTTTGGAATCGGCGATGCCCTTGGCCAAACCGCGGAAGATCAGCATCGCCCCCAACGTCACGATGAACGGCGCGACCTTGAGGCGCGTGACGAGCAAGCCGATGACCCACCCGCACACCGCCCCGCCGCCGATGCCGATGATCGGCGCCAGCCACAACGCCGCAGCCCGCACGGCCGGGGCGTCGGAGATGCCCACCTTCGCCAGTGCCCAACTCAGCCACGCGCCGTTGCGGATCAAGTACGACACCAGCACCGAACTCAGGGCGATCGTCGAGCCCACCGACAGATCGATGCCGCCGGCAATGATCACCATCGTCATGCCAATAGACGCCGTCGCCACGATCACCGACTGGATAATGATGTTCTCGATCTGGTTGGACGTGCCCATCTTGCCGCCCACGTCAATCAACAAGAAGAGCCCGTACACGCCCAGCAGCCCCAGCAGCGGACCGACAAACATGACCATCGCGCGCCAGGCGACCGTGTCGCCACCGGCTGGCGAACCTTCCAGGACTGTTGCGGAGTTGTTCACGGCAGATCTCCCGCCTGGCCGGTAGCTTCCATCATGATCCGTTGTTCACTCGTCAGGCCCACAGGGCGGGCCGGGCCCAACCGACCGCGGCTCATCACCGCGATGCGGTCGCAGATGCCCAGCAGTTCCGGCAGATAGCTGCTGACCATCAGGATCGCCTTGGGGGCGGCGCCATCCGCCCCACAAGCGAGGCGGTCGATAAGTTGATAGATTGCCGCCTTGGCAGCCACGTCGATGCCGCGCGTCGGTTCGTCCAACAGCAGCACGTCCACGCCATGCTGCAGCAGGCGGGCGATTGCCACCTTCTGCTGGTTGCCGCCCGACAGCGCATCGACGCGCTGATCGGCCCCGCGACAGCGAATGCCCAGCCGCTCAATCCACCGCCCGGCCGCTCGCTCCTGGCGGGCCGGCAGCACCAGGTCCAGCGGTCCAAACCCGCCCAGATGCGAGAGGGTGATGTTGTCGGCAATGTTGAGCGCCAGGGCCAACCCTTCGCCTTTGCGGTCTTCGCTGACCAAGCCCATTCCCTGCGCCCATCGTCGCGCGGGCGAGGCCGCCCCGACACAGGCGCCCACGCGGATGCGCCCGTCGCGCGCGGGATCGAGGCCAAACAGCGCGCGAAGCAGTTCCGTGCGCCCCGCCCCGACCAGTCCGGCGATGCCTACCACCTCGCCACGGCGAAGTTGCAAGGTCGCCCGGAGCGGTTTGACTGTTCCGGCCAGGTCTTCAAAATCGAGCACCACCTCGCCCGTCTCGCGACGGCTGCGCGGGTACATTTCGTCGACCGTGCGCCCGACCATCATGGAGACGATTTGCCCGCTGGTGAGCTCGCCGATGGCTTGGGTGGCGACGGCGCGCCCATCGCGCAGCACCGTGACACGGTCGGCCACTTGCTGCACCTCTTCGATGAAGTGCGAGATGTAGATGACAGAGACGCCCCGGGCTTTCAGGCGGGCGATGATCTCGAAAAGGCGCAACACGTCCTGGCGGGCCAGGCTGCTGGTAGGCTCGTCGAGCACCAGCACACGACAGCCCACCGCCAGAGCGCGGGCGATCTCGACGAGCTGCTGGGCAGCCACCGACAGCGAACCCACCAGCGCGTCGGGCTGCAGTTCCGGGTGGTCGAGTTGGGCCAGCGCCTCGGCGGCGCGGCGGCGCACCTGGCCCCATCGCACCAGCGGGCCCAGGGTCGGCTCCATGCCCAGCAGGATGTTCTCCTGCACGCTCAGGTGCGGCGCCAGCGAGAGTTCCTGATAGACCATGCTCACGCCGCCACAGCGGGCCGCCAGTGGATCGGCTGGATGATAGGATTGGCCGTCGAGGGTCATCGAGCCCTGGTCGGCCTCGTGGGCGCCTGAGAGCACTTTCATGAGCGTGCTCTTGCCCGCGCCGTTTTCGCCCACCAGCGCGTGCACTTCTCCCGCGGCGACGACCAGGTCTACCCCGTCCAGCGCCACCGTGGGTCCAAACCGCTTGCGGACGCCTCGCATCTCCAGGCGCGCCCGCGGGCGACCGTCTGACCTTACTTCAACCATTTGTCCAGGTCGGGCGCGATGAGGTCTTTCTTGGCCGGATCGGCATCGGGCTTGGTGATGTCTTCCAGATCCTTGGCCGTGATCACCGTCGCGCCGCTGTTGACGTTCTTGGCAGGCGTCTTGCCGTCAAGCTTCTCCGCGAGCGTCACCACGCCCAGATAACCCATGTTGATGGGGTTCTGCAGCACCAGCGCGTCGATGTGCCCTTCCTTGAGCCCGCCCAGCAACCGCTCGCCGCCATCAAAGCCCACGAATTTGACCTTGCCCGCCAGGCGTTTCTGCCGCAGGGCCTGCAGCATCCCCAGGGCCGTCGACTGGTTGGGACAGAAAATTCCTTGGATCGTCAGATTGCCTTCGGCGTCGGAGAACTTCTCCAGAAGCGTCGTCGCCGCCTGCTGCGCTTCGACGGTCGTGGCGCCGGCGTACTGATCTAGCGGGCTGACGAGTTCGAGTCCGCCGTCCTTGGCGGCCTTGACGAACCCTTCCTCGCGGGCGATGGTGCTGGCCGAACCTTCCATATACCGCAGCATGATGACCTTGCCCTTACCACCCAGCGCCGCGGCCAGGTGCTTGCCGCCGTTGGCGCCACCGACGAAGTTGTCAGTAGCCACGAAGCTGACGATGTCCGGGGTATCCAACGCCGAGTCGATGATGACCACCGGGACGTTCTTCTTCATCGCGCTTTCGACGGGGCGCACCAGCGCCTTGCTGTCCAGCGGAGCCAGCACGATGCCCGCCACGTCCTTGGTAACCATGTTGTCGACCATCTCGATCTGCTTGGACTTCTCCGACTCGTTGTCCGGACCTATCCAGACGATCTCGATGTTCTTGCCCTTGGCGGCCAGTTCGCGCTGCGCCTTGATCGCCCCGGCATGGACACTCTGCCAGTATTCGTGGGCCGTCCCCTTGGGGATCACGGCGATGGTGAGCTTCTTCACCTCGGCTGGCACGGCCTTGGCGGCCGGCTGCGTCGTGGCCTTGGCGCCCTCGTCGCCGGAGGTCTGCTGCTTGCTGCAGCTCATCGCAACCAGCGCCATCGTCAAGCACAGCGTGACAGATATCCATTTGTTCATGAGCATTCCCTTTCGCAGGATTCAATAGATTACATGCGCCAACATGATAACACGGAAACAGGGAAGTGCAAAACCGGGAACTCCTATCTCATCGTGATCTTCTTGTCCAGCACCGTCTGGCCGCCCCGCTGGAGGTTGATGCGGTAGTCGCCCGGACCACCCAACGCGGCGAGGGGAATCTCGATAGTCTGGCCGGCCTGGGCCGACCAGGTGAAGGGGCGGCTGAAGAGAGTCCTGTTGGAGTTGTTCTCGGGCGTCACCGTTAAGGTGAAAGGGTTGCGGTCGGCCGCGGGCGGCAGGTGGAGCGTCACCATCATTGCCCCGTCGCTGGGCGAGAAGGTCGAGGTCTCCTTCATCCCCCCGCCCTCGGCGCGACGCGAGGTTTCGATCGCCCCGGGGGTCACCTTCACCGTTTCCGGCGAGGGGGCAATGATCTGCACCAACTGCCGCGCCGCGTCCTGGGCGGCGCGGCCGAGCGATTGCTCCATCGTCAACCGCGTCGGGCCGACTGACACCACCGTAGCGGTGCGGCTGGCGGACGCCAAATGCTGCCCGTCGCTGACGCGATACAACTCGACCGTCGCGGCCGCCGTCGCCTGATTCTCATACGTGTACGCGGTGTAATATCCCGAACCATACGGGCCGTAGAGCGGGTACGGGTACGGCGCGTACGGGCCGTAAGGAAAGGAATCTTGAACAATTACGGGCTGAACGCTGAGGGCGGTAACTTGCCCCAGCAGCACAAGGTCTATTCCGCCGCGGCGGCGAAGGGCCGCCAAGAGATGATCGAGCGGCGGCCCCGAGGCCGTGGGCACGACGTAGTAGTACTCGGCCGACGGTTGCCCTTGGGGCGTCGGCTGCGACGCCGGCGGCGAGATCGGCGCTGAAGGCATCGTCAAACCCGCCGCTTGCAGTTCGGCCAACAGTTGCGGACCCGAGGCGACGCGGTAGGCGCCGTTGTCGGCCAGCGCGTCGACCAGGCGGTCGGTGAAGAAGACCCCCGACGGCGGTTCCGGCGGCAAGGGGGCAAAGGGCATCACGGCGATCGTCCGCAGTTCGGGGCTGTAGAACGCCGGATAGTGCATGACAGTGATTGCCTTGCCGCACCCTCCCGCAGCCACACATGCAACCGCCAGGAACCCCAGACCCGCAATTCTCGCGATACGATGCATGCCGGATCTCCCAGTAAGACAACGAGATAATTCTATCTCGCTGCCGCCTCAGCGACGAGAAAACGCCGCTGCCTGGTTCCGCCCCATCCTTCCGCCATTCCATTTTTTCGCCGTTTCTGATATTCACACGTTCATGACCAAACGACCATCCGACAAGTTCCGCTGGTTCAATGAAGCACGATATGGGATGTTCCTGCACTGGGGCCTGTACTCGCAGCTCGAGCGGGGCGAGCTCATCATGCACACCGAGCAGATCCCGGTCGGCGAATACGAGAAGCTGGCCGACACCTGGACGGTGCGGGGCAACCCCGCGCGGGCGTGGGCTCGCCTGGCCAGGCAGGCCGGCATGAAATACATGGTCCTCACGGCCAAGCACTGCGACGGGTTCTGCCTGTGGAACTCGCGGGTGACCGGCTACAACGCCGCCCGGCGCGGGCCACGGCGAGACCTGCTGGCCCAGTACGTGGCGGCTGCCCGCGCCGAGGGCATGCGCGTCGGGTTCTATTACTCGTTCGTGGATTGGCATAATCCCGATTGCCAGGCGTTCAACGACAGCCCCGCCGCGCGGCGGCGATTCGTCGAGTTTACACGGGGGCTCATCGGCGAACTGCTGAGCAACTATGGGCCAATCGACATGCTCTGGTATGACGCGATCTGGCCCTTCAACGCCCGCACGCTGCAAAGCCGCCGCCTCGACCAGCTCGTGCGCCGCCTGCAGCCGCACATCCTCACCAACGATCGCTCCTGGATTCCCGGCGACTTCACCACCACCGAAGGGCGCATCGTGCCCTCCCTGCCCGGCCGCAACTGGGAAGCGTGCATGATGACCAACGATTCCTGGGGCTACGCCGCGCGCCCCTCGTGCGACTGGATCTGTCCGCGCGACATTCTGCGCATGATCCGCTCGGTGACCGGCGCCGGCGGCAATCTGCTGCTCAACGTCGGCCCCAAGGCCGACGGCTCGCTGCCGCCCCAGGCCGCCCCACTGCTGACCACCGCCGGCAAGTGGCTGGCACAAAACGGCGAAGCCGTTTATGGAAAGATGGACCGCCGCCACGAACCGCTCAATGACTGCTGGACGCACAAAGGCGACAGCGGCTACTACTGGTTCACCGTATGCTATCCCCACGGCCGCATCGCCATCGGCGCCGTCGACCGCCGCGTGCAAAGCGTGACGCTTCTGCCCGGCGGCAAGAGCCTGAAGTTCAAACAGGAAGGCGCTCGCCTGATCATCGAGAATCTTCCTGTGCGCAATCCCGATCCCATCGCGCAAATGCCCATCCTGAAAGTGCAGTTTGGATGAAACAGATCCTAGATCCTCGGTCCTGGATCCTAGGTTCGGGCCTGGATCTAACCTGACGATTAGAATCTTGTTTTCACCTAGGATCGAGGATATGGGACCTAGGATCTTATTCACTTCGGCTTTGTCGCCGGCTGAGGCAGCTTGATCTTCAGATCGATCTTCGCGCTGAACATGTACTGGAAATCGCCGCGGGCCTGGAGGGTTTCGCAGAGCGTCTTGAGCGAAGGATTGAGTTTGTGCTCGCTACAGACGCCGTTGGCGGTAACGACGACGGGCTTGGCGAAGTCGATCAGCCGCTCGTCCAGCAGCAGTGTGATGTTCGGGGCCTTATCGCTGGTGAGCGTGACGGCGTTGTTGTCGCACTGGGCATCGATCTGGGCGGTGGGGATTCCCGTCACGCCCAGCCAGTTGAAGAACGGCCGCTGGTCGCAGACGGTCCAGCTTACATGCCGCGGCAGCGGATTGCGCACGTGCGGGTACATGTCGGCAATCTTGTCGCGGTCGGGCAGGCCGCCGTGGCCGTGATTGATCTCCTCCATCGTCACCGGGTAGATGTCGGTGCGATCGCCGCGGAGCCTGTCGATCTCCTTCTTGAGCCACTTGTTGCGGTCGTAGCGCCCGTAGGCGGTGTCACGCGTGCCGATCATGTACGTGAACTGCGTGTTACGCAGGTTCCGCGGCCAATCATTGAAGTCATACGGCGCTGCCGCCGAGGCATGCACCGCGGCGAAGAAATCGGCCATGATCATGCCCTGGAAGAACGCCCCGTACCCGCCATGCGAGTAGCCCATGATATAGACCTTGTTGGGGTCGATGTCGGCGAAGACGGCCAGCTCGCGGATAAGCTTCTCGGTCAAGTGCAGGTTGTAGCCGGCGTAGAAACCGTTCCAGTCGTTGGTCGGGGCGCGGATGGCCAGGTACAGGTACCCGCCTTTCTCCGGATGGTCTTTATAGTAAATCTGCATCACTCCCCACTGCTGGTCGTTGACCTCCTGAGGGGCCCCGCCGCCGCCGTGCATCGCGATGAACAGCGGCCAGCCGTTGTCGGGCATCGTGCCGACAGCCCGGACGACGTAGGGGCTGGTGTACTTGTCCCACGTGACCTTCGAGCCCTTGACGTCGGCCTCGTATTCCGTGCGGACGCAACCGCTGATGTACGCCGCCCAGGCGGCCTTGCGCACAAACTGCGGATGCTGGGCCAGCATCTCGTCGGCGGCCGTGTCGAAGGCGATGGCGCCCCGCTTGTCGGGCGCCGCCTGAAAATATTGCTTGAGTGCCTTGGCGACGGCCGCGCCTTGCGGCGATTCCAGCAGCGTCCGCTCCTCCTGCGTCGGCGTCAGGCGTGGCGAGACCTTCGGCCTTGCCTGATCGAGGGCGAGCGTCAGCTCCTGTCCGTCCTTCTCCATCGCCAGCAGGTGCTTGAGCGTGAAGTTCAGCAGCGACGCCTCGATGAGGTACTTCTTGCCCAGCGGCACGGTGATGACGAGCTTGTCGTTGAGGTCGTTGCGCTCATCCTTGGCTGTGCCGTCGAAGAGCTTCTTGCCCGCCTCGTCGGTGACGACGAGTTTGGCGGGGACGCGCTGCTTTTTCGGCCCGGCGACCACCGTCAGCGTCAGTCGCCCCTGCCCCGGCGGCGGGGGCGGAACCTTCGCGGCATATGCCGTGGTGACGTTGACGGCTGGCACATAGTCGACCCTCGGCGCCCACGAAAGCAGGAACCGCGTGGGCGTGCGTTTGAAGCTCGATGCGTAGATCGCATGGACGGGGTCGTTGGCCAGGGCGCCGGCGGCGCGGCCGACGAACCAGGCGATGTCCAGCTTGTCGCCGGTGGCCTCGGCGGCGCCGGTGAAGTGCCATCCGCCGTCCCAGACCTCCAGCCAGGAATGGTTGCCGCTGCCGTCGGTCCAGATCGTACCGACGAACCGCGCCGGAATGCCGACCGCGCGGCAGGCGTCGACGGCCAGGATCGCCAGGCCGGTGCACGAGGCCTTGCCCGAGGCGATCGATTCATACGGGCTCTGGTCGGGCTTGGCCCGCTCGGTCGAGTACCGCACCTTCAGCAGCGGGAAGACCTTGGTGTTGATGGCCCCGGCGGCGGCCGTGATCGTCTTGCAGTCCTTGATCAGCGGCAGGAAGCGCGTGTAGAAGTCTTTCCGCCAGTTGTCGCGCCGCTCGTTGAGACAGGCGTAAGGCAGGATCTCGTTGAGGAACATCTCCTTCGAGAGGGTCTTGCCCCAGGGGACCTGGGCCATCACCTTGTAGGCGCAGTCGACGTTCTCGAGCAGGAACTCCGCCGACAGGCTCGTCAGGTCGCGCGGCGGCATGTTGGCGATGAGGAACTCCAGGCCCTCTCGCTGACCGGTCGGCACTTTGTCCAGCGCCGCCTGAAGCTGGGGAGCGTTCGCCCCGGCCGCCTTGAGGGCCGCCGTGATCTCGGGCGAGGCGGGTCTTGTCACCTGCCCCAACCCGGCGCTCGTCCAGATCAGAAAGCCAATCCCCGCCGCCATCGCCGCTGCACAGGTTCGATAGTTCATGGTCGCGTGAGCCCGCTACTCGATGGGACAGCCTTGGCCTTCGATGCATTTCTTGTTGTTGGCGTCCCAGTTGGCGGGGAGCTTGCCGGCAGTGACAGCGGGGGCGGGTGCGGGCTTGCGGACGGCTGTGGGGCTGGCGAGAACTTCATCCAGCGCCGCGCGGAATTCGTCGGCGCCGTGGTTGAGTTCCCATCGCTTGACTTCCTGTCCGTTGACGAACAGCATCGTGGTGGGAACCCAGTTGAGTTTGTAGCGATCCTTGATCTCCTTGGAGGCGCTGCTGAAATTACTCTCGAGGATCTTGTACTTGACGAAGTCGACTTTGCCGAGGTATTCCGGGGCCATGTCGTTGATTACGGCTTCCTGGATCACGCAGGTGGGGCAACTGTCTTTGTAAAAGTCCATCAGGACCGGTTTGTTGGACTTCAGGGCGTTCTCAAACTGCTGCTGATCGCTCAGCGGCGTGATGTTCGCGTAGTCCTCGCCGCAGCCGGACAGAAACGCGGCCGCACAGGAAATCGTCAACAGGCATAGTGAACGCAGGGTCATATCAAGCTCCTTTTGCGGCCGGGGCGGCCGCCGGTGTGTGTTTGTTCTCGGCAATCATACCATCCGGCCCTGAGCGAAAAAAATGATTCTGAAGTCTTGCCCACCAACAGAAGCGAGGCGGCCAGAGCGGGATTACAGGATTGGAAGAATCAAGAGCATTGAAGCGCTCTTTGGACAAAACATTCCGATCCTGTCAATTTGCGTACTTGTATCCGGCTCTCTTTCACCGCGCGAATTATTCCGGCGATGGTGCTTTCTTTGCCACTGGCGCTGGGGGCGTCAGCTTCCCCGGGTTCGGGCCGGCGGCGCCAGCCACCTCGTTGAGCACGTTGCGATAATCGTCGAGGACATAATCGCCGACCCAGCGATGTCGCTCCTGGCCTTTGACGAAGAGAATCACTGTCGGCGTCCACCAGATGTCATAGCGATCCTTGATCTCCGGGGCCGGCTGGCCGAAGTACCACTCGTAGACCTTGAATTGGGCGAAGATCACGCGGCCCTGGTATTCCTGGGCCAACTGATCCAGACCTGGCTCCAGTGCCAGGCAGGTGGGGCATCCGGCCTTGTAAAACTCCACCAGCACCGGCTTGTCGGCGCCGAGAACCTGGCTGTCGAAGGTGGAAGAGTCGACCGCCGTCAGGCTGCCGCCGCCGCATCCGCCGCTGAAGATCGCCTGCACCAGGCACGCCAACAGCGACAAGCCCGGCAAGTACGACGTCCAACGCCGTCGGCACGAACAGCGGCCTGAAGAACACTTGGGGGGAGTCGTCATATATGGGCCCTTTGCGATCGCTCAACCGAGCGAATGCTAACGAACGGCCGCGGAAGATCCTTGAAGCTGCGCCAGCGTCCGCGACAGGCGGTCGACATGTTCACCAGCGACCACCTTGGAGGAATAATAGCGCACCACCCCGGCCGGGTCCACAATAACTGTCAGGCGATGCATCGCGGCGCCGCGTCCGGTCCCCGAGGCCGCCCCGTACGCCGCCGCGGCTTTATGGTCCATGTCGCTGAGGATGTCGAAGCCCAGGTTGTACTTCTCGACGACGTACTTGTTGTTGGTCGCCGAAAAGTCGCTGACGCCCAAGACTGTGGCCTTGAGCGTGCCGAGCCTGCCGAGCATCCGGGTCTGATCGGTGGCGTCGCAGGTGCAGCCGGGGGTGTCTTCCTTGGGATAAAAGTGCAGCACCACCCACTGCCCGCGAAGGCTGCCCAGGGTGATGTCGTTGCCGCGCTGGTCCTTGAGCGTGAACTGCGGGGCCGGGCGGCTCATCAGGGGCGAGGAGGAAACCGGCACGACCTCAGGCGCCGCCACCGTCCCCGGCTCAATGGAGTTGGCGGAAGGCTCGCAGCCGCCTGCAAGGACGGCCAGCAAAACCGTCATCACCATGCCCCGCGTTGATCGTTCGATGATCATAGTTGATCCTGCCTACCGCATCATCCAGACCGTCACCAGCACCACCACGCCCAGCGTGGCGAACAAGGCGGCCATTCCGAGCTTCATCCCCACCAGGTGGCGGTGCATGAAATCGCCGAGGTGCTCGGAAGTCACACCTTTGTATCCCAGGAATAATATCACCACCAGCGGCAGGATAAACATGATGTTGTACAAGAGCAGATACGGAATGGCCTGCGGGCGCAGCGAGGGCAGTTGCTGGATCACGTACAGGACCGGCGCGTAGGTCTGCCCGGTGCAGATCGATTCCAGGACCGCCACCAGGAACCCGACGACGATCGAGCCGATAAACAGCCGTCGCGACGTCAGCCCTTCGCGGATGATCTTGTGGATGCGCTGCTTGATGCCCTTGGGCAAACCCAGCTTCATCGACCGCACGTCGCCGCTGCGCTTGTAGCGGATCACGTCGACCACGCTCCAGCCCGCCAGGGCAAACACCAGCGCCGCCACGATCAGACCCAGGATCATCGGCCCGCCGGCCCCGACCACGCGGGCCTTGAACTCGATCAGCGCCTGCATCAACACCAACCCCAAGGCCAGGTATGTCACGAAGATGGCGCCGGTGAAGCCCACGCCGACGAGGATAATGTCCCGCTTGGATTTGTGCAGGTAGCCCAGCATCGACAGGAAGAAGATGATCGTCGTGAAGGCGCAGGGATTGATGCCGTCGACCAGTCCGGCCGCCACGATCGCCCCGATCCCCAGGCTTTTGAATCGCTCCAGCATGGCCTGCGAAGCGGCCGCCGTCGCCGGGACCGAAGCCCCCTGCGACGCCGGAGCCGAAGCGGCGGCGGTCGCCGCGCCGGGCTGAAACGTCATCTCGCCTCGGTCCAGCGCCTGCTCGATGGCCGCGTCAATGGACTTGAGGATTTCCTCCTCGCCCACCAGGGCGCGGCGGCCGACGAAGATCGCCGGCGGGGCGGGCACGCGGACCTTGTACTGGTCCTGGTACATCATCAACTCGCCCCACAGGACCGTCTGGGCCAGGTCCCGCTCTTCCACGACCACGCGCGATCCGTATCGCTGGAGGATCTCGGGCAGGTGGCGCTTGACCTTCATGCAGTGCTCGCACGTGGGTGAGAGAAAGAACACCACCCGAAGCGGCGGAGCATCGCCGGCGCGGGCGGTCCGCGCCACGGCCAACATCGCTGCGCACGCTAACAACACAATTGTCGCACGCCGCATCATTTCCCGCTCCCGCCGCCGACGGTGTACTCGACGGACAAGCACGCCTGAGGCTGATCGGCGCTGTCCGTTTCGACGCAGATCCTGATCTCGTAATTGCGCGGGGCCGAGGCCACCTCGAGCGTGAAGGTCAGCTCTGTCTTGCCGCCGGGGGGCACCTTCGCCGCGGCCGTCGCGGCCTTGCAGAGCGGGCCTTTCACCGTGCAGTCCTTGATCGCCACGGCCGATTTAGCGCCGTTGGCCAGCGCGACGGTCTGCTGGACCTTCTGGCCGCCTTTCAGCGTGCCCAGGTTCACGCGACGGGGCACGAAGGTCAGCGGCAAGCCGACCGTCGCCCGTAGCGTCAGCGGGAGGATGATCCGCGCCGGGTCGTCGGTGAACAGCATCACGCGCGTGACGTAGTTGGTGCGGTCCTTGGGGGCCGTGAAGTTCACATCAACGGCCAGCGTCTGCCCCGGCGCCACAGTCGCGGGCGTCTTGAGCGAGATGGCAGTGCAGTCGCACTCGCGTTTGATGTCCTTGATCGTCAGCGGGCGGTCCAGCGTGTTCTTGATGATGAACACGACCTTCCGCTTACTCGATGGCTCCATGTATCCAAAATCATACTCACCACTAGGCCCGGCGACCTCGACGGCGGGCACTGCCGCTGCGCCATCGGCACAGAAGCCAACAGCCAAAGCGGTCAGTATCGCGACACCGCCGCAAATAGCTGCAACGCGGAATTTCAGGTGAGATTGCATATCGAACGCCTCTGCCTTTGTGGTTTCGGTAGTGTATGCGGGCAGGACATTCCACGTCAATCGATTGACGGGTGTTGATCAGGCAGGTTGCCCGCGGCGGGACTCCCGCTGCATCGCGATCTTCTTGGCCGTGTAGAAGATCACCGGGTAGATCAGCAATTCCATGATAAAGCTGGTGGCCAGGCCGCCGATCATCGGGGCCGCCATGCGGCGCATCGTATCGGCGCCGGCCCCGGCGGCCCACAGCAGCGGCACCAGCCCGATGAAGGTCGTCGCCACGGTCATCGTCTTGGGGCGGATGCGTTTGACGGCGCCATCGTGGACGGCGTGCCAGAGGTCGCTGGCGTTGCGCATGCGCCCTTCCTTACGGAAGCGATCGAAGCTATTGTCCAGATACAGCAGCATGACCATGCCGGTCTCGGCATCGAGCCCGGCCAGGGCAATGATCCCCACCCAGACTGCCAGCGACATGTCATAGTGCAGCAGGTACACCAGCCAGAACGCCCCGACCAGGCTGAACGGCACCGCCAGCAGCACGATGCACACCCGCAGCCAACTGTGGCTGGCCATGTACAGCAGCAGGACGATCAGCACAAAGGTCATCGGGATGGCGATCATCAGCCGCGAATTGGCCTCTTGTATATATTGATATTGCCCCGACCAGACGACGCTGTACCCGGCCGGGAGGTTGATGTTTTCCGCCATGGCCTTCTGGGCATTGCGGACGTAGGTGCCCACGTCGATGTCGGCGATATCGACGTACACCCAGCTTGACGGGCGGGCATTCTCGCTGCGGATCATGTCCGGGCCGGGGCGGATCTGGAACGTGGCGAGCTGGTCGAGGGGGATCTGCGTTCTGCCCGCGCCCACCAGCGTGCTCTTGATCGACTGCATGCTGTCTCGCAGGTCCTGGGGATACCGCATGTTAACAGAGTAGCGTTCCAGCCCCTCGACGGTCTGCGTGATGTCCATGCCGCCCAAAGCCGTGCCGATGACGTCCTGCACATCCTTGACGGCGATGTTGTAGCGGGCGATCTTGTCGCGGTCGATGAAGATGTCCAGGTACGACCCGCCCAGAGTCTTTTCGGCAAAGGCGCTGGTGGTGTGCGGGCCGGTGAGAGCATCGGTCTTGAGCACCTGTGCCGCCCGCTCGGCCAGCGCCGAAAGCGTCGCCAGGTCCGGCCCCATGATCTTGATGCCCACCGGCGTCTTGATGCCCGTCGAGAGCATGTCGATGCGGGTGCGGATCGGCATGGTCCAGGAATTGGTCAGACCCGGCACCTGCACAATCTCGTTCAAACCAGGCATGTGCCGGCTTTTGTGCGGGCCGTCGAAGTCGGGCAGGTCGTAACCGTACACCAGCTCGTCGACGGTGATCGGGCGGTTCTGCACCCGCCGCCAGCGGCTCTTGTCGCGATGGAGCATGATGGTGGTCTCGAACATGCTCACCGGGGCCGGATCGGTAGCCGTCTCGGCGCGGCCGATTTTGCCCATCACGCTCTGCACTTCGGGCATTTGCTTGATGAGTTTGTCGGTCTGCTGGAGCAGCTCGCGGGCCTTGGTCATGCTGATGCCCGGATCGGTCGTCGGCATGTACAGCAGATCGCCTTCCTCCAGCGGCGGCATGAACTCGCTGCCCAGCCTGCCGTAAGGAATGACGATGCTGACGATCGCCAGCACAGCACCGGTCAGCACCACCCAACGGAAGCGCATTACCAGGACGAATATCGGGTGATACAGCCACTGCTGAATCTTCGAGATCGGGTTGACGTTCTCGTGGATGATCTTCTGGGGCACCAGGAGCATGCCCATCAGGATGAACCACCCCAGGGCAAACCAGTGGCGATACTCGCCATACCGCGGCCAGGGAATCAGCAGGATCAGCACAGCCGGGACGATCATGGCCGCCAGCGTCAGCGACAGATTCTTGACCCATCCCCACCGCTTTGGCAGCACGCGCGCCGTGATGAACAGGCTCATCAGCACGGGGATGATCGTGATGGCCAGGAAGCTCGACGCGAACATCGCAAAGGTCTTGGTGAAGGCCAGCGGCTTGAACAGCCGTCCAGACTGTTCGCCCAGCACGAATACCGGCAGGAAACTCGCCGTCAGCATTATCAGGGCGAAGAACAGGCTGGGTCCGACTTCCTTGGCTGCCTCGGCAATGACCTCAGTGCGCGGGCGCGGCTGGGCCGGCAGGCCGGCGGCCTTCAATTCGTGCAGACGGTCCTCCTCGCGGTCGAGGTGCTTGTGCGAGTTCTCTACCATGACGATGGAGCTATCGACCATCACGCCGATGGCGATGGCGATGCCGCCCAGGCTCATCACGTTGGCATTGATGCCCAGCAGGTGCATTGCCAGAATGCTCGTCAGGACGGCCGTGGGTACCACGAAGACGGCCACCAACTCACTGCGGGCGTGCAACAGGAAGATGATGCACACCAGTGCCACGACGGTGATTTCTTCCAGCAGCGTGTTGCTCAGCGTGCCCACGGCGCGGTCGATCAGGTCGCTGCGGTCGTAGCCTGTTTCGACAGCCACGCCGGGGGGCAAACCCTGTTCCAGGTCGCTGAGCTTCTGTCGCACGCTGCGAATCGTTGTGCGGGCGTTTTCGCCGTATCGCATGATGATGATTCCGCCGACGGCCTCGCCCATGCCGTTCCAGTCCAGCGCCCCGCGGCGCATCTGGGGGCCCAGGCGGATGTCCGCCACGTCGCCCAGGCGGACGGGCGCTCCTTCGGGCGAAGCGGCGATGGACGTGGCGCGCAGGTCGGCCAGCACTTTCTCCGTCCGTGCCTGGCCGGGCGACTTGCCTTGGGAGGCGGCCGCATCCAATTGCTGGTCGCTTAACGTGCCGAGGTACCCCAGGCCCTGTACGGCGTACTCACGTTCGCTGAACTCGACCACGCGCCCGCCGACATTGGAGTTGGCCTTCTCGATGATCATCCGCACGTCATTGAGGGCGATGTTGTGGGCCAGCAGCTTCATCGGGTCGACTACGATCTGGTACTGCTTTTCGAATCCGCCGATGGATGCCACTTCGCTGACGCCCTCGATCGGTTTGAGTTCATAGCGCAGATACCAGTCCTGCAGCGACCGCAGGTGCGAAAGGTCCTGCCCGCTTGGCAGGAGGGCCTTGCCATCGAGCGGGCAGCGGTCGTAGCCGCGGGCAATTTCGATCTTCTGCAAGCGCCCGCGCGCGGCGGCGGGGGCGTCCTGCGGCCGGTCGTAACGGCGAAGCTCCTGCTGATCGAAGTAGGCAAACGTCGTGGGCTGGAAGACGCGGTGATGAATCAGGCGCTTTTGAGTTTCACTGTCCGCCGGCGCCTGGCCGGCCCGGGCGAACCACTTGTCGCTGACGGGATCATGCCAGAGCCCGCCGGGGTGGTCGGGGCAGTACTGGCCCGTCGTCAGGACGTATTCGTAGATCCAACCCACGCCGGTGGCGTCGGGCCCCAGCCGCGGCTGCACGCCCGCCGGCAACGAAACCGAGTTCATGGACTCCTGCACGCGGCTGCGCGCCCAGTAGATGTCGGTGCCGTCCTCGAAAATGACGTAGACGAAGCACGCGCCGAACATGCTGTAACCGCGAACGACTTTGGCCTTGGGGACCGCCAGCATCGCCCGCGTCAGCGGGTTGGTGACCTGGTCCTCGATGATCCGCGGGGATTGGCCGGCGTAATCGACTGAAACGATCACCTGCACGTCTGAGAGATCGGGAATGGCATCGAGCTTGATCGAGAACACCGCCCACACGCCGGCGGCGATCAGAAACAGTGTCAACAGCAGCACCATTGCCCGATTGTGAATGCACCAATCAATGAGCCTGGCAATCATGGCGCCACCTGCCGCGGCTTGCTCGGCGGCGCTCCGGTGACAGGCAGCGCGAGCTGCTGGTCTTTGCACTCGAGCATGCTCTGGCCGTAATACGGGTTGCGGGTTTTGCCGGCGGCCTGGAGCCACCAGGTTCCGCCCTGCCCCTGGCGGTACATCGGGCAGTGCAGTTCCTGCACTTCCTTGCCGAACGTTGGCGGAACGCCGGTGGCCTTGAGCAGCTTAGACATCGCCATGCTCAGGTCGGCGAAAATCTCACGTGCCTTCGCCAGATCCTTGGCCTCGATCAGCTCCAGGGCCTTGCCGCGAATCTCGGCGGCTTCCATGTGCTGGTGCCAGAAATGCTCATGGCCGGGAATGGCTATCGCGATCATCCGGTCCACGCTTGCTGCAATCCTTCGCGCCGGTTCGTCCACGCCGGTGATCGTGTCCTCTGAAAGACGCTGCCCGATGACGAAATAGTTCTCCGCCAGCAGGGAAATCTCCCTGGCCATGCCTTCAGGCAGCGTGGTCAGTTCGCTGGCGCCGGTTGGGGCAGCCTGCGTCTTCTGCGCAGCGGCCGGGTCGCCGCGAACCATCTTGACCAGCGCTTCGCGCAGGCGCGCCTCGCTGTCGAGCAGGAAGTTTCCGCTGGTGACGACCATCTCGCCGCTCTTGAGCCCGTCGAGAATTTCCAAGGTGCCGTTCTCGCCCTCGGCGCCGACCTTGACGACCCGCGGCTCGAAGCGGCCTTCGCCGAGGCTGACGAAGGCGACCTGGCGGCTGCCGGTGTCGATGACGGCTTCGCGCGGGACGAGGATGCGGTCGCGGGCAAGGGTGTTGCGAAGCTCAACGTTGACGAACATTCCGGGCTTGAGGAGCAGGGCGGGGTTTTCGAACTCCATTCGCACCTTGACTTGCCGCGTCTCCTGATTGACTGTCGGGTAGATGTAGGCGACCTTGCCCTGGAACGTCTGGCCGGGGATATACGGCAGGGTCATCACGGCCTTCTGCCCGCTCTGAATGAAGGGGATCTGGTATTCGTAGACGGTGACCATCACCCAGACGCGCGACAGGTCGGCGATGCGATAGAGCACCATGTCCGGCTCGACCTTTTGACCGGCGACGACGTTCTTGCTGACGACTAGTCCCTGGTACGGGCTCGAAAGCACCATCGTCTTGCTTGCCTTGCCGCTCTTTTCCAGCTCCGCGATCTGCTGGGGCGATATGTCGAAGTTCTCCAGGCGCTTTCGTGCAGCCGCCAGAAGGTCCCTGCTCCAGGCGGAGGCGTCTGCCTTGCCGAGGGTGCGACTGTCTCTGTAGGCCGTCAGGTACTCTTCCTGGGCGGCGTACAGTTCTGGCGAATAGATCTCCAGCAGCGGTTGGCCCTTCTGGACCGGTTCGCCGGTAGTGTCCACGTGGAGCTTCTGAACAAATCCGCCGATCTTGAGGCTCACGTCGCGCAGCCGCGTCTCGTCGTAGTCGACGCTGCCGATGGTCCGGATCACGCTGGTGAGTGGCCCGGTGGTAACAGGCGCGATGCGCACGCCGATGTTCTGAGTCATCTCGGGGCTGATGGTCACCTCGCCGGAGAATTTAGCGGGGTCCAGCGGGATGAGCTTCATGTGGCAGATCGGGCAATCGCCGGGATTGGGCAGAACCACCCACGGGTGCATTCCGCACGTGTAATACTGCTTGCCCTTTGCGGCCTGCTGAGTCTGGGGCGTCTCTGGCTGGTTTGGGTGCAGTTGCCCGCCGAGCTTGATCCCCACCAGAAGCGCCGCCGCGCTGGCGATCACCAGGGCCAGGATCACTCTCAATCGCGGCCCATGCGGCGGCGGGGGAGAATCCGCTGTTTCGTCCGGCTGCTCTGCTGGAACGTGCTCATGCATTACTCTCTCCCGAAAGCTGCGCTAGCTCTTGGTAGCGGCGCGAAGTTTTTCGTCCTTCTGAACATCACTTAGCTTGTCCCACTGGCCGGGGCAGCCGCCGCAGCAGAAGGCGACCTTCTTGCCCTTGTAGTCGCGCACCAGCGAGGCCGGCACTTTGTCTGGGTCGATCGTGCTGCCCATGATCGGGCATCGCTCGTTGACAAAGGTGACTGTGCTGTCGAGGCTCATGGCCGAGGGCCCCTGGAACGGCCGAGCCATCGCGTGGAAGGGACAGTTGGCCATATCCTGGTTGCAGCCTCCTGCAAACATCGCCAAAGCGAAAACCGGTATGATCGCCGCGCTCATAAGAACGAGTCTCATGCCAAGGTCCTTTCTTGTTCGGCCGGCGCCTGCCGGCTTCGTTTCCACCTAACCCAACGAGCAGCGGCTCAAGTTCGTTCCCTGGAAGTCACTTCTTGGGCGTGGGCGTCTCTGACCCCGCCAAGGCCTGCGCGGCGGCGGGCAGGCGTCCGGCGACCACCAGGGAGAGTTCTGACAGGGCGATCTCGCGCTGGCCCAGGGCCAGGCTGTGGTTCATGCTGACATCCAGCAGCGAGCGCTGGGCCTCGAGCAGTTCCAGGAATCCGCTGTTGCCGGCGGTGTACCCCGCCCGCGCCGAATCCAGCGTTGCCCGGGCCTTGGGCAGCAGTTGCAGCCCGTACAGCCGCACGTTGCGGTCGGCTTGGCGCCAGGTGAACGCCGCCTCGGCGAATCGCACAGCCAGGTCGAGTTCCTCTGCCGAGAGCCGGGCTTTGGCGGCATCGACGCCCGCCTGGCCTTTGGCGATCTCGGCGGCAATCTTGTCTCGCCAGATCGGCAGGGTGATCCCGAAGCTCGGCATCACCGGCAGCGGCGTCTGGAGCACGTTGACGCCGACGCCGAAGGAATAGTCCGGAACGGCCGTCTTCTGAGCCAGTGCATACATCGCCAACGCGCGATCCACCTCGCTGCGCATCTCCTTGAGGCGCGGGTTGCGAGCCATCGCCGTTTCCAGCAGCGATTCCTGCGTGAAATCGGCGGCTGCGGGTTCCAGTCGCAGTTCAAAATCCGGCAGCGGCTCGCGCCGCCCCACGCCCAGCGCCGCGCGGAGGCGGCCGAGGATCGATTCGCGGGAATCCTGCAGATTCGCCAGGTCGTTGCGAAGGCGGTCTCGCTCCATCTGCGCCCGCAGCACGTCCTGCTGAAGCGTCTTGCCCACCGACAGCCGCTGCAGGGCGGCCTGTTCGCTCTGGCTGGCCGAGGCGACGGTCTGGCTGGTCCAGCGAATCTGCTCCTGCAGGATCCACAACTGGTAGTAAGACCGTTTGACGTTGAGCGTGACGCTCAGCAGTTCGTTCTCGAACTCGGCGCGTTTCCGCTGCGCCTCATGGTACGCTTGCTGTGCCCGTAGCGGCAGCTTGCCCGGCCCAGGCCAGTTGGCCATCGGGTCGCTCATGATCGCCGGGGTGAGGCCTTCGAGGCTGCGCGTGATCTCGGCATTGATATTCAGCATCGGGTCCGGCAGTGACCGGACCAGCGTGATCTCCTCCACAGCCGCTTTCCACTGGTAAAAGGCCGACTCGACTGATGGATTATTCACCACCGCATAGCGGACCAGGTCGGCCAGGGGCGAAGCCGGCGTCAACTTCGGCAGGGACGGGCGGGACGAGGCCGGGCGGTATGCCCCCTGAACGGCTGCGATGTCGCGACGGGCTCGTGCCTCGTGCTCGAGGGCTATGCCCGTGCAGCCGCACGCTAAACCCATCATCGTGCCCATGAACGCTCTTGCGATCCAATTGCGAGTCATCAGGTCCGGCTCCCAATAACCATCAGCCGCGCTGAACTGCCCGGCCTTCCAGTCGAAACGGTCAGATGCCCTGAAGGGTTCCCGGTTTACGGATTAGCCTGACGTGGCTTGGGAAATCTTCCGGCAGATCAGGGGCAAACAACATCGGAATAATACTCTCACGAACCGGAGGCGGCATGAACGAAGCTGCGAGTTTTTTGAAAAATTTGTTTGACTCGGAAGGTCTGCAATTGTTACTGTGCATTGGTCCGGAGGTCCCCCCCCGCCTACCGGACAACCGGGCCGGTTTGTCTCTCAGACAAGCCGGTCCTTTTTTTGCGCCCGTGGCGTCAGCGGCCGTAGCAGACGACGGCTCCGTCCATCAGGCACAGCACCAGTTTGCCCGCGGCGGCGGCCATCGCGTCATATTGCGGGGCCGTACTCAGAGTGCTCTGGGCGAGTTTGGCGCCGTCTCTTGCCGAGACCGCCCACAGCACGCCGGCCCCGCGGCCTTCCAGGGCGGCCTCGGTCTCTTCGCCGTCAGACAGGCCTGCATCGCCAACCGGACCGGCGATCCAGATCACCTCGCCAGCCGCCGCCATCGCCCGAGCGATCAGCGGGACTTCCTTCGACCACAGTATCTCTTGCGGACCGTCGCCGACCTTCGGCTCGCGAATATTCTCGACGACGTGCTTGTCCTTGAGCTTCACGGCGGCTGCGAAAAGTCGGTACCGCGTCGTGCCCTGCCCGACGTGGGCGCCGTTGGCGCTGTAGGCGTTGCGGGCAAAACCGTAGATCGCCCTGTCGGTGACGGTCAGTATCTCGCCGGCGTGGCCGTAGTTGGCGGCCTCGGCCCACTGCACAAAGCCCGACGACATCCGCGTGCCGATGATCATGTACGTGCGGTGGAACCACGAGCCGTCGAGGAAGCCCGCCGGCTTGAACAGGTGCGGGGCGGTCTTGGCAGCGACCCCGCCGCGGGCGTCAAAGCCCGTGTGCCGCATGTACACCAGGCCGTCCTTGGCCGAGAGCACGTCCGGCAGCGCCCCCTTCATGTCAAAGCCCACGTGCGCCACCGCCCGCGGGTCCTGATATCCGGTCTTGGGGTCGCGGCTGTCGATGCGGGTCATCGACACCTGCCGCCCGCTGCGCTCATCGAGGCGGTAGTAGTAGATCCCACCGTCGAGGTACGACGACCGCCCGGCCGCAAAGTGCACCATCCCGTCCTGCACGAGCACCGACCCATGCACCGGCCAGGCCGACTCGATCTGGTCGTACGCGGCGATCAGCCGATCCTGCGGGGCGGCCTTGAACCGCCAGATGAGCTTGCCATCGGCGGCTGTCAGGCAGTAGACCCACCCGTCGGCGCAGCCGAAGAATACTCTTCCCTCGTGATACGTCGGCGGCGAATCTACGCGGGCGCCGGCTGTGAAGGTCCAAAGGCTCTTGCCGTCAGCGGCATCAAGGGCATGCACGGCGTGGGCGTCGATGGCGGCCACGAACACTTTGCCCGCCGCCACAGTCGGCGCGCTGAGACGCCCTCCGAGGGTCCGCTTCCACTGCTGTCTCGCGTCGGCGGGCACAGCCGTCGAGGCGGCGCCGCTGCGGGCGTTGTCGTGGCGATAGGTAGGCCAGTCGTCCGCGGCCGCCGCCGCGCCGGCGGGCGACTCGAACGCCGGGCCTTTCAACGCGCGCTCGCCCGCGTCGTATGCAGGCACGATGGGCTCGCCGGTAAGCCGCGGGGCCATTGCGTTAAAGCCGGTCACCATCGCCTCTACATAGCACGCGCAAGGGTGCGGCGGCACGTACAGCAGGCCGTTGGCCGGCAGCACGCCATACTGGCACGTCCCGCGCGTCCAGTGGTTGGGGACGATCTGCCCGTTGGCGGAGTCGAAGAACTCCACGCCCGAGCGGCCCATCAAGATATACCGCTGCGTCGCGCGGTCCTTGTAGCAGCGGTGGTGCGGGCAGCCGATGCCGTAAACCGCCTGGTCTGCGGGGCGGCGCTTGATGACCTCGCCGGTTTCGGGCCGGCGAAGTTCCGTGTAGCCCTGGCTCATGCAGCCCCAGACATTGCCCGTCCACAAGCCCGCCGCCGTGACGAACACGTCGGTGTGCGAGAAGAAGACCGCCCCGTACGGGCAGCGCCACAGCGTCTTGCCGTCGCGCGCCGAGTAGACGATCAGCTCGCTGGGCATGGGCGCCTTTTTGGGCTCGTCCGTCATCCCGGGGGCCGGATCGGCGAGCTTCTCGCGACCTTTCTCGACGTTGTCGGCCGAAAGCACCAGCTCGCCGCTGACCACCAGCGTGGGAACGGTCATGATCGAGTGATTGGCCGGTCGGGCGGCGCGCCACCGCAGCTTGCCATCGGCGGCGCCCAGGCAGAGCACTTCAAATCCGTTCTGATAGAACACCGCTCCGCCGGCAGCGGCCAGCGTCTGGGACATCAGGTCGGCCGTGTCGACGTCGGACTTCTTCCACAGCAGCTTGCCGCTGAAGGCATCGAGCACGACGATGGCGCGCTTGAGCGGGAGCTTTTGCCCGCGGCGCACGCCTGCAGCCGCGGCGGCTTCGGCGGCCGCGTCGACCGTCATCACGTAGAGGCGCTTGCCGTCGCAGAGGATCTCGGCTGCCCCTTGGGTGCCTTCGTACGTCAGGAGCGTTTTGCCCGTGGCGGCGTCGAGAGCGCAGACGCCTTGCCCCTTGCCCAGCGACACGTAGACGCGGTCGCCCACGGCTACGAGCTTTCGCAGCAGGTCGCTGGTGACATCGCGCGGGCCGCGCGGGCCGGACCAGTCCTTCGCCTGGCGTTTCCACAGCAGCACGCCGCTGAAGGCGTCTCGGGCGACGAGGTTCCACTGAAAGGGCAGCTTGACCGCCAGCACCGGGGCCTCGTCGACGACGTAGAACAGCCGCCCGCCGCACGAAACTGCCGTGCTCAGGCTGGCCAGGTGATCGTGGCTGCGCTCGTTATCCGGCCCGACTACCCACTGCAGATGCGCCGGCGGGGCCACCACCGCATCCTTCGAGACGGCATTGTTGCTCGGGTCGTACAGCGCGTGCGTCCAGTCGTCGATATTCGCCGGCCGCGGTTTGGTCGTGGCCTTCCATGCTTGGCCCGAGCGTGTCAGGAGCACTCCGCCTGGGGCCAGCACCCGTTGGAGTTCGGCGGGCTCGACGGCGGCGCCATCGTTGACGATTACCGCATTGACCAGCCCCGTCACATACGGGAGCTTCCTGCTCTCCAAATGGATAGCCGAAAAAGCCCCATAGACCTTCGCCGCCCGCAAGGCCTCGCGTGCGGCGGCGACCTTGGCTTCGTCGCGATCAAGCACCTGAACCAGGCCCTTGCCCGGCGAGGTCATCGCAGCATCGAACGTGCCCCTGTCCCAGCCGATCTGCACGACCAGCCCGCCACGATCAAAGGCGGCCGCCAGATCATCCACCTGCGCCGCCGCCGGCAAGGCCAGCGCCGCCAGGACCAGTATTCCGATCATGCTGCGCGAACGCATGTTCATTGTGGAACCTCCATAGTTCACATGCTAAACGCTCACCCGCTCTGCGACAACAGCCCTGGTGCCATGACGGCCGCTTTCGAGCCGCCATATCCCAGGCCTTTCCGGGCAACATGGCGACTTACGAACGCCCGCCATGGCACCTGGGGCTTGCTTTCGGCGAGCGGCAGGGGCAGAATCGCGCCGTCAAAATGGAGACGCCGCCATGAACGATTGGGAAAATCCCGGACTGACGCACCGAAACCGCCGCCCGTCTCGGGCGTATTTCTTCCCCCATGCTGACGCCGTCTCGGCCGCAAGCTTCGACAAAGGCCTCTCGCCGCGCGTGATGCTGCTCAATGGGGTCTGGAAGTTCCACTACGACTCCTGCCCCGCCGCGGCGCCGGAATGCTTCGAGGCTGCAAGCTTCGATGCCTCGGCCTGGGACGACATCCGCGTGCCCTGCAGTTGGCAGATGCTCGGCTACGGTCGGCCGCACTATACCAACGTTGCGTATCCCATCCCCGTCGATCCGCCGCGGGTGCCGTCGGAGAACCCGACCGGCTCGTACCGGCGCGAGTTCGTCATGCCCGCCCAGTGGAAAGGCCAGGTCATCCGCCTGCGATTCGAAGGCGTCGACTCGGCGTTTCACCTCTGGGTCAACGGCCAGGCCGTCGGCTTCAGCAAGGGCAGCCGCATCCCCGCCGAGTTCGACGTGACCAAACTGGTCAAGCCGGGGCGCAACGTCCTGGCGGTGCGCGTATACCAGTGGTCGGACGGAACGTACTGCGAAGACCAGGACATGTGGTGGCTGTCGGGCATCTTCCGCGACGTGCTGCTGACCGCCCACCCGAGGCAGCATATAGAGGATGTGCAGGTCTGGACCGACTTGGATGGCAGCTATGCTGACGGCACGCTGCACGTGCAGGCCCAGCTCGCCGACGGCAAAGGCGCCGCACTGGAAGCGCAACTGCTGGACGCTTCCGGCAAGAAGATCGCCGCAAGAAGTTCGGCCGTCGTGGCTCTCGATGAAATCTCGCTCAAGCTCAACATCAAGGCCGTGGAAAAATGGTCGGCCGAGACGCCGTACCTCTACACGCTGCTGCTGACGCTCAAAGACGCTGATGGGTCGGTGCTCGAGGTTGTCCCGCAGCGCGTGGGTTTCCGCAAGGTCGAGATCAAGGATGGCGTGTTCCGCGTCAACGGCCAGGCCATCAAGCTCAAGGGCGTCAACCGCCACGAGCATCATCCCGATCTCGGCCGCGCCGTGCCGATGGAGACCATGCTGCAGGACGTGCTGCTGATGAAGCGGCACAACATCAACGCTGTCCGCACGTCGCACTATTGCGACGACCCGCGCTGGTACGACCTGTGCGACGAGTACGGCATCTACCTCGTCGACGAGTGCGACCTGGAGACCCACGGATTCTGCTACATCAAGGACTGGAAGGGCAACCCTGCCAACGACCCGGCCTGGGAGCCCGCCTGCGTCGATCGCATGGAGCGCATGGTCGCGCGCGACCGCAACCATCCCTCGGTCATCATGTGGTCGCTGGGCAACGAGGCCAACTTCGGCTGCAATCACAAGGCGATGGCCGCCCGCGCGCGGGAGATGGACCCGACCCGCCCGGTGCATTACGAAGGCGACGGCGGCGTGGCGGTCGCCGATGTCTACAGCCGCATGTACAGCCACATCGACTACGCCAAGAAAGTCGGCGAGGGCAAAGAGCCCATCGACCTGGGCGACGGGGCGTCGATGCGATACACGAAGTACCCCTTCTTCCTCTGCGAGTACGCCCACGCGATGGGCAACGGGCCCGGCGGGCTGCTGGAGTACTGGGAGGAATGCTTCTGGGCGTACGAGCGGCTGATGGGCGGGTGCATCTGGGAGTGGGTCGATCACGGCATCCGCCGCCGCACGGCCGATGGCCGCGAGTACTTCGCCTACGGCGGCGACTTCGGCGACGAGCCCAACGACGGCAACTTCGTCTGCGACGGGCTGATCTTCCCCGACCGCCGCCCATCGCCGGGGCTGACCGAGTACAAGAAGATCATCCAGCCGGTGAAGATCGAGGCTGTGGACCTGGCCAAGGGCGAAATTCGCATCACCAATCGGTACGACTTCGCTGGCCTGGAGCACCTGACGATGTCATGGTCGATTGCGGCCGACGGCAAGATCATCCAGAGCGGCACGATAGCTGCGCCAAAGATCAAACCTCACGCCAGCCGCAATGTGACGCTGCCCTACGAGATGCCCAAGGGTCAGGGCGGCGTGGACTACCGTCTGACGGTCGCCTTCACGCTCGGCCAGGACACGCTCTGGGCGGCGGCGGGATTCGAGGTCGCCTGGGAGCAGTTTGCCCTGCCGGTCAAGACCGCCGCTGTGGTTGCCGTGCCCGTTAAAACGATGCCGCCCGTGCGCCTGGCGCGAGATCGCAACAGCGTGACAGTTTCCGGCAGTGACTTCGAGATCGCTTTCGACGCCCTGTCGGGCACGATCAGCCGCTGGGTCGCTTCCGGTCAATCGCTGCTGCGGACGGGCCCGCGGCTGAACTTCTGGCGGGCGATCACCGACAACGACCGCGGCTGGGACAACGCCGGCCCGTGGCGCAACGCCGGACTCAACCGCCTGCACCATCGCATCGACGCTTTTGAGGCAAAGGAAGCTTCCGGCGGCAAGGCCGCGCGGGTGAGCGTCGTCTCGCGCATCGCCCCGCCCACCGCCGGCCACGGGCTGCTCTGCCGCTACGACTACACCATCACCGGCGATGGCCAAATGCGCATCGACGTCTCCGGCGAGTTGCAGGGCGAACTGCCGCCCACGCTGCCGCGGATCGGTCTGCAGATGACCCTGCCGCTCGCGCTGGACCGCGTGAGCTGGTACGGCCGCGGCCCCGGCGAGTGCTACGTCGACACCAAGCAGGCGCAGCGATACGGCCTGTGGCGTGCGGGCGTGGACGAGCTGTACACGCCCTACATCATGCCGCAGGAAAACGGCAACCGCACCGACGTGCGATGGGTCAGCCTGACCGACACGCGCGGGGCCGGCCTCATGGCCGTGGGCGTGCCGGAGCTGAACTTCAGCGTCCATCGCTTCACGACGCAGGACCTCGACGCCGCCCGCCACACGCACGAGCTGTCGCCGCGCGACTTCCTGACGCTCAACCTCGACTACCGCCACAACGGCATCGGCACCGGAAGCTGCGGGCCGGGCCCATGGGACCGCTACCTCCTCAAGAGCGGCCCCTTCCAGTTCGCGATGGTCCTGCGGCCGATCGACGTCGACGCAGAGACACTATGGAATGCGGCAGCCAGATCTGCCGCTTTGGAAGTTGTTAAGGGAGCATGACCCCGCGCCAGATCATTTTGGACCAGATCGCCCACCGTGAAACGGACCCGGTACCCTGCACGCTGGCATTCGAGGGCGGCGTCGCCGAGCGGGTCGACGCGCACTATGGCAATGCCGATTGGCGAAAGAGGATCATTCCCTACATCGCCCCTTGTGGCGGAATCGCGTGGCCGCCGAACCAGCGCATCGACGAGGCGCACCATCGCGACGCCTTCGGCACGCTCTGGCGCACTGACAAGGAAGCCCCCGTTGTGATTGAGCCGGGCCTCAAGAAGCCGTCGTTCGACGGCTACGACTTTCCCAAGGCTCAGGCGTTCCTAAACCCGCAGGCGCGGCAGGGCGTGATCGACGCAGTCGCGGCCAATCGCGACTCCTTCACGTACATCCACCTCTTCACCTGCATGTGGGACGCCTGGTACCTGCGCGGCTTCGAAGAGACGCTGATGGACTGCGTGGCCGAGGAGGATTTCTACGCCGAGCTGCTCGACCGCATGTGCGAGTTGACGATCGAGTTCATCAATGCCTGCGAGGGCATCGAAGCCGACGCCATCTTTATGGGCGACGACTGGGGCATCCAGCGCGGCATCCTCATGGGCGCCGACCGCTGGCGGCGGTTCTACAAGCCGCGCTACGCCCGCATCTTCGACGCCATCCACGCCCAAGGCAAGAAGGCCGTCGTCCACTGCTGCGGCAGCACGGCCGACATCATGGGCGACATCTGCGAGATCGGTCTGGACGTGCTGGAAAGCGTCCAGCCCGAAGCGGCCGGCATGGACCCCTACGCCCTCAAGAAAGCCTGGGGCGACCGGATCACCTTCTGGGGCTGCCTGGGCAGCCAGAGCACAATTCCCTTCGCCACGCCCGACGAGCTGGTAGCCGAGATCCGCCGCCTGCGAATCGAAATGAGCAAAGGCGGCGGCTTCATCCTCGCCCCCGCCAAACCCCTGCGCCCCGAAACCCCGACAGAGAATCTCATCGCGCTGGTGGAGGAATTCCTGCGCCCGTAAAGCTCCTATTTCTCCCGTGCTTCCAGTCCCGCCAGTCCCTCTTGGGCCAGCTCGCGCAGGTCGATGCACCGGTTCCTGGAATAGACGTTGAAGATCTTTTTGTAGGACGGCCGGGGGTGGGCGGCCATGGCCGTCAGGACGATGTACTCGTCCTGCGTGCGGTAGACCAGGTTGTCCCAGACCCACAGCAGAGTCTTCTCGACGTTCTCGTCAGTGTACTCGATAGCCGCTAGGGCATGGAGCCACGCGTCGTCCTGACACAGCAGACAGGGGGGGTGACGATGTCCATCCTCAGTCTCGAAGTACTCGGGGAAATTAGCGTATCGAAAACAGAACAGTTTGGCCAGTTGCCGCTGCATCGCGGGCGTGAGCTGATCCATCCAGTTCGTCAGTTCCCAGGGCAGGTCGTCACCGGCGGCCTTAAGCCCGCGTTCGCAGGCGAAGATGGTTTCGAGGGCGTCGCGATAGCCACCGCCAAGCAGGGCGCGTATCACGATTGCCGCCTTAATTCGGACATCCGTATCCAGGCATTTGACCAGAGCGGGAAGATACACCTCGTCGGGCTGCATCTGCATCAAGCCTGTCCATGCCAGCAATAGGTCCTCATCCTCTTCCTTCTCTGACCACTGGGCTAATTCCCGTCGCTCATCCTTGGTAAGCTTGAGCTTCACCAAATCATCGACGTGATCACAGTAGGAGACGCCTTCTTTGAGCCACTGTCGCGTGAGCTTTTCGCGCACTTTGTCTCGCATGGGCAATCCCTTTGAAGTAGAACAGGCCATTCGCCTGCCGGCTATTTCCCCTGTGATTCGAGCCCTTCAAGCCCGGCCTGGGCCAGTTCGCGCAGGTCGATGGTCCTGTTCCTGGAATAGGCGTTGAAGATCTTCTTGTATGACGGTCGCGGGTGGGCGGCCATGGCCGTCAGGACGATGTACTCGTCCTGCGTGCGATGAACCAGGTTGTCCCAGACCCACAGCAGGGTCTTCTCGACGTTCTCGTCGGTGTACTCGATTGCCGCCAAGGCATGGAGCCAGGCGTCGTCCTGACAAAGAAGGCAGGGAGGGTGTCGATTTCCGTCCGCTGTTTCGAAGTACTCGGGGAAATTTACGAACCGTTGACAGAACAACTGTGCGAATTTCCGCTGCATGGCCGGGGTGAGTTCATGCATGCGGTTGCTGAGCTCCCAGGGCAACTCATCCCCGGCCGCCTTAAGTCCACGGTCACAAGCAAAGATGATCTCCAGGGCGCCCGGATAGTCCCCTTGAATTAAGGCGCGAACAACGCATTCTGCCATGACCGCGTTGTCCGTGTCGAAACACTTGACCAGAACGGGCAGATAGGTCCGGTCGGGTGATCTGCCCATCAGCCCCGTCCACGCCTGAACTAGCTCCTTCTCAGGGCCGACCAGGAGCCATTGGCCAAGCTCCTGCCGCTCGCTTGGCGTAAGCTTGAGGGCGGCCAGTTCCTCGATATGGTCGCAGTAGTCAATCCGATCCACCGTCA
The DNA here is from genome assembly GCA_039683615.1 of Phycisphaerae bacterium. GTDB lineage: Bacteria > Planctomycetota > Phycisphaerae > SM23-33 > SM23-33 > JAJFUU01. Next base: position 8,708 of record JBDKRA010000017.1, on the reverse strand, counting down.
ACCACTTCCGCATCAACTTTTCGCGCGCTTTGGGTCGCATGAAAGAACCCCTTGAATTTGGACAAGCGTTCTTTGAGGACTATGTTAGAGCGGGTCCTGCCTGTCCTCAAGCTTTATGTACCGGGAATCAGTCGATATGGGAATGCCAGCGACTGTTTCGATCTTACTATTCCAGTCCGTGATGGCATCCCTGAACCAGTCGTTCCAAGTCTTGCGTGCCTTATTGTACTCTTCGGCCAGACTCAACGCCCAGTCATTAAGAGCTTTGTTTGTGGGCCATAGGCCGTTTACCTGGAACCGTGTGGTTGTTGGCGCCAGCGTTTGGGGCCATTGCCATCCCTTGGGGGGTGGGAGCTTGTCTTCCTCACCCGGCTTGAGCACGGTGTCCCACTTCGAGTAGTCGCCCCAGTCGACCGCACTCATCATTTTGGGCGTGAGATCAAACGTGGACAAAGTGCAGTATACGGTGACGAACTCCTTGTAACGCCCGACATATACTGCATATTTCTTCGAGGGGCTTTCGTACTTCTTTTCAAACGTCGTGATTTCGCCAACACGAAGCTCGTCAGCCAACGCCCAGCGCACGACCCACGTGATGTGCCTGTCGACCTGATTATGTATACCGGATTGCGTGAGTTCTTCAAACTTATTCATCACGTGTTTGCGCAATTCCTCGCTCACCGCGAGCCAATACTTTTCCCTGTCGATCGCCAGAAGCGACTGATGCATCATCGTGCCGCCTTCGAGGGCCTCTTTGTACACTTGGTCGGCCAAGGCAATTCCGTCGTCCCTGATAGCTTCGCAGGCCGCCACATATTTCTTGGCTTCGGCATCCATACGGTCATTTTGCTCGGCTACTGTCCGCAAAAGCGTACCCCAGAAGGGAACGACGTTGCCGACGCTTTCCATAAGATCGTATTTGGCGTCTTCGGCCTCCACTTCCAGCGCCGCCAACTCCTTTGAGAGATTCTGGCGGATTTCAAAGTCATCCGTGTGGGCGATCGCCTCCTGGAGGCCGGCCTGCCGGTCTTTGCGCTGCTGTTCCCCAACCAGCGCCGCACTGATCTCATATGCCGACACCAGCCACGCGGCTACTCCCAGCGCGTTGCGCCCGGCGGACTTTCCCAGGTTGACAAGCTTGACTGCCGCGCGGCCCACACGCTTCAACTGCCCTGCCGCAAACGCCACCCGCCGGGCGGACACCGAGGCCCTCATCGCCACATAAAGCGGCCTGAGGATACGGTGTGTCGACATCTCCTCGAGAATGTGTACCAACTCCGGTCGAATGACCTGGTAAGCGCTGCGGGCGCTGCGGTTGTTGTAGAATCTCCCCAGCGCCGACCTGATCCGGACTGCCATTGACCTCAGTTCTTGAATCTCCTGCTTGTTCAGATCCGGACGCAATCCATGCGTCAGCAGTTCCTCCAGCCCCTCGCCGGTTTTGAGCATCTTAACGAATGGCCGGGCGTGGAGGTCGGGGTGATATTGGAGGATATCGCGGATAGCGCCCACTCTTCGATTGATATCCTTTCTGAGCAAAACATCGATCATATCTGTCAGTTTGGGATGATTGAAGTGCCCCGCAACCGGTTCCACTGCCCCTTTGAAAACATCCTGCACCGCCTTTGAGAACTGCACGATTGTGTTTCCTTCCCGGTGGCAGACTCGGGGAAGGACGGAGACTTTCCATTTGACAATCTCCTCCCACAGCACTTTTGGGTTCAGGTGATGGAACGTTTGCAGTGGTGGATTGGCGGGCATGGTAGGTCGCTCCGTTGTCAAAGGTCGATGGCCCCGATTTGCGGGGCAATGGTCCGGCCCCCGAGGACTGTGGCGCAGAATGGTGAGGAGTCATCCGCGCCGACGATGCGGGCAACCACCGCATCTCCCGGCAACAGCGGGAAAAACCTGCGTTTGACGGCCTCGGGTGAAAGGGGACGGTCGCTGTTCACAAAAAGCATCGGCGCGGACGTGGCCGCCACCTCAAACATGAAGTACGGCGAAAGCTTTCCCCTTTTGTCGTAGAGTTCGACGGTCCGGGCGGTCCGCACTTCGCCGGCGGCGGGCACGCGGAAAGACCGTCCACCGGCGAGAACCTCCATCTCCTCGATCACGGGCGGCATGGACCTGCGCGACACCACAGGGACGACCATCCTCGCGCAGACCCCGGCGTACGCCCCCGCGGGCGTCCTGCCGCCGGGCAGATCGGAATACGTAAGTGAATCGCCAACCAGTTCGTAGCCGAAGCGTCCCGGGCTTCGCAGCGGATCAAAGAGATATCGCGCCGTCGTCGGCTCTTTGCCATACTCGGCCAGCGACGCCTGGACTTGCAGCCCCGTATCCTCGGCCACCGGCACGCGGATGTCGGGGAAGTCCCACAGGACCGGCTGGCAGGCCCGGCCGGCGAGCGGTTCGCCGAACGTCACCCGCTGTCCGTTGACGCAAAGACTCGGCCGCAGGCCGGTGAAGCTCTCGACCGCGATCTGGCAGGCCGCGGCAAACCGCGTGTCACTCGTGCGGACCTCGTAAGTGAGAGGGCGCACCCAGAGCCGCGGCGCGCTGGGCAGCAACGGCAATTGCGAAAGCGGCTCGCCCGTATAGCAGTGGATGAATCCGCATTCGAGGGCCATTACCTCCGCCGCAGGGCCGCTCTGCAGTCCGTCGGAGGCGCTGACGAGCACCTCTTCCCCCTCTCGCAGCGGCATCTGAAAGAAGACGACGGCCGGCAACACCGTGCTGGACAGGCCGCCGGCGAACCGGAAGAAACGCGCGTCGGGGTGCGTGGGGATTGGGAAATATGTGCCGGCGTTTACGCTTGCCTGACGAACAGGCTGGTCGTGGCCAGCAATGGCGGCCGTGAAAGTGTACCGTTCCCGGATGGCCGGCGGTTCGTTGTGGTCGTAGAGGAAGTAATGCGTGTATTCGCGATAGTCATCTGTCATAAGGTGTGTTTCCACCGTGCTGCGCAGTCCAAGGCCACGGTCGGGTGTGACGCGCTGCAGCCTCGGACTGCTCCCAAGGAGACCAAAGGCCAGGATCCGCCTGTTTGTCACAGCGGATCTTGCGGGTATGATCAAGCCGCCTGGAAAGGAAGCCCTGTTGGACGTTCGACAGAAACTTGCCGATCGAATGGATCGATGGAAGCTCTTCCACTCCCGCAAGGACGCGGGCGATTTGATGTTCTATGTCTGGGGCGAGCGGGGGTGCAGCCTCGAAGGGTATCTGTGCCAGAAGTTCAAGGAGGGGCCGGTCGAGCGGGTGCTGGACGGCCGCAACATCCCCAAGATCATTGAAGAGTATGTCTCGCAGCATCGCGCGGCCATTGCGGCCGGGTACCGCTTTGACGATGACGCGGTGCCCACGGCGCTGGTGTACTGGGGCATCGGGGCGATCAACGCGGCGATGACCGGCGGCTGGCCGATGCACGATGGGTTCACCAGTTGGTATGAGCCGAATCGATCATGGGAGCAGATCGCTCAGCTCAAATTCGACGCCGACAATCCGTGGGTGCAGTTCGCCCTCAAGGTCAACCGCGAGCTGTGGCGGCTTTGGGAGGGCGACTTTCACGTGCTGCCCTTCCTGTACCGCTCGCCGCTTGATGCCGCCAACGGCGTGCGTGGCAACGAGCTGTTCGTCGAGATGTACACCGACCCCCAGCGCGTACACGCCCTGATCGACTGGTGCGTGGATTGGATGGTGTCGATGGAAGAGTTCCTGGCCGTCCAGGCCCCGCCCGCCGCACCGGCCGGTTGGGGCACAGCCGTCTGGGGCGCGTGGCTGCCGGATCGCGGCGTCTTCGTCAACGGCGACCCCGTCGGGCTCATCAGCCGCGAGATGGCGCTGGAGTTCGAGAGGCCCTACAACGAGCGATTCTTTGCCCGCACTGGCGGCGCGCTGTACCACAATCACACCATCGGTCTCTACCAGGCCGACCTGGTCAGCGGCACGCGCGGCGTGCTGGTGCAGCACTTCGTGGACGACCCGGGCCAGCCCAGCGTGGTCAAAGCCCTGCTCGACATGCCGCCCCTGCGCGAGAAGCTGCTCGAGGCTTCGCTGCAAGCGCCGATCGGGTTCTGGGGCGCCCCGGCCGATCGCCTGGATGAACTGCTCGACATCGTGCGTCACGGGCGTTTCGTCATCGGGCTCAACCCGCCCAGCGATGACCCGCGCGATGTTGAAGCAACGCTCACAAAGGCCCGCGCGGCCGGCAATATCCGCTAGAGCGGCGGATCACAAATGGCCGGGCGGTCTGTTTGGCTGCAATGTGTCTCTTTGATCGTTGGATTTTGAGGTTTATTTGGGATTTGGTGGTTGGGCCTTGGGATTTCCCGGCCCTGAATACGGGGTGGCAGTTTTATTCGGCGATGAACGATGGCGGAACGCTCGCTTGGCGCGAAGAGGTTTGCGGGCCTGCAACAGCCGAGGCCGGCTGTGATTTCGGCGCGGGCATCGACGTTGGCGGTTTGACCGCCGGGCCGCTGGCTGGAACCAGCGGCGCCAAGGTGTGTATCTTCAGCCCGCCGGACAGGGCGTTCATTGACGCTTGGGCGAGGACCGGCTCGCTGCCCGGCGCCACCACCACCATCACGTAGGCGTTGCGCTGCGGATACGGGTCGCTCTCGTCCCCTTTGGCCAGGGCACACACGCCGCGCAGCGCCGCCACGCGCGCCCCGGAGGGGCGGCTGGCAGCCTCGCTGCCGCCGGCGGCGACTTGCCGCACGATGGTCTGGTAGGCCTCGAGGCCGCTAAGCCACTGCGGGCCGCTCTGGGCATGCGTCGTCGTCAATCCCTGCGACAGGCTCGATTGCTGGAACTGTCCCAGGAGCACCGCGACGCTGCTGGCCGAGGTCACGTCGGAGTCCACCGACGCCACCACCACCTGCCCGCGGTAAACGCCCTGCCCGCCCGACAGAAAATCCAGCTCGCGCAGCTCGATACCGTCGCTCCTGGGCACCACCTGCCAGCCGGCCGGCAGCATCATCGAGTAACCGCGCTTGCGGTCGGTGAACGAGGCCACCAGCTTGCCGACCTTGCCCGTCTGGCAGTGGCGAAGCTCGTGCAGCTTGACGCTCTTGCACATCGCCGCCAGCACCGGCACCATCAGCTCCTGCACGCTGCGGGTCGCCGTGACCGAGATTGCATAGGACAACCGCTGCCGCGGCTGCACCAGGTTGCGGATGAAACACACGCGCACCGCCACCCCGGTGCTGCGCGGGGTGCTCAGTTCGTACAGGCGCGCCAGCGCGTGCAGGCCACCCACGGGCAACTGCGTTTCCGTGGTCATCTTCAGGCTGCTGACCCAGCCCATCTTGACGGCCAGCGTCTCGAAATCGTCGGCGACGGAGGCGGGCGTAGCCTGCGCATCGACCGTTTCCACCGTCAGTGAGATGGCCATAGCCCCGGGCCCCTGCTCGCGCTGCCAGATGGCGCGGGCTAACTCCTGCGGGCCTCGAGTTACGGCCGTCGGCGCGGCGTACTTGAACAGCGACGGAACGGCCACGCTGATGCCCGCCCCCGGAAAGACCATCCGCTCGCCCAGGGGCACCGAGGGCTCGGCCGGGTCTTGCACTTGGGCCAGTTGGGCGCCAGGGTCTGCCATCGGTTGCTGCCCTGGGCGGCCGGGAAGCGCCGTCTCCTGCCCTGCCGCCTTCGGCGCGGGGACGCTGAAAAGTGCTACCGTCAGAATTACCGCCACGCAATGAATAGATGTGTGCATGTGTTGACCCTGCCTGAACAGCAGCTCTCCGAAAATATACCCTCCACCGCCCGCGTGGGCAAGAACGCGCACAAGAAAGTGGCGGCATTATGAAGCCGCCGCCCCGTCCGCACAAAAACGCGCAGAACTCTTGGCAAGTCCTCTAGACAAGGGCGAACCGGCGGGTATAATAACCTTGTTCATGCGGGCGTAGCTCAGTGGTAGAGCGTCACGTTGCCAACGTGAATGTCGTGAGTTCGAGCCTCATCGCCCGCTCTTGTCACGGCATAGCCGAAAGGTTAAGCCGGATCGACGCCTCGGTGTGGAAGGCCGCCCCGAGGCGTCTTTGCTTGGCCCCAGCCGCGGCTTGCATTATCATCACCAGCCCAGACGCTGACGGCGGTCCTTGGCGTAGGCGTGCACGCCGTAGCCGCCCACCATCAGCGCCGCCCCGATCACCCAGCCAGATCGTCAACGCCACTCCTTCGGTAAGGATCGTCGTGACGATGATCGCCAGATCGAACGGTTCTTCCGCACCTTTAAGCTCTGGCTGCGGGTGGCGCTGCTGCCGCTGAATCCGCGCGGCATCCAGAAGCGCCTCGACCGCTTCGCAACCTGGTATAGCCAGCATCGCCCGCATCAAGCCCTCAAGGACCGCACCCCCCACGAGTCCTGGCAGAAGAAACGCCTGCCCAAACCTGTGGCCTACCGCGCTGGGGGCGAATTCGAACCGATCATCACCATTCGCCGCCTCAAATACCGCGGCGATCCTGGCCTGCCGCTGATTGAGATCACCGTCACGCGCCGCCGCGCCGCGGCGGCCTGAACCGACCCTTGCGCTACGCAGGGGCCACTGCTCTTTGACAACAGAACAACCCATGACCCGTTAAGGCCGGAAAGACTCTGCGCGCATGGCGAACTTTTGTCCGGTTCCGCAGGGCCGGGCGCGGATTCTTTCAAAATCCGCCCGACCGGCCTCCATCGTTTATGGCCTTACAATCCGTTGGGCCGCTACACCCCGCGCTACGCGGGGCCACTGCTCTTTGACAGCCGAACAATTCACGACCCGTTAAGGCCGGAATAACTCTGCGCGCATCGAGTAAACTTCGCTCATTCATGCGGACCCTGAGGATGTTTTTTTGAGAAAAACGCCCTCCGAGCCACCGTCGCCTATGGCCCTACAATCTGCTGGGCCGGTACACCCCTACAAGTGGCTGGGCCGCTACACCCCTACCAGATGTGCTTGGCCGAACGCTTACCTAGAAGATGAAACAACAGCCTTTACGGAAGTTTACTTGCTAGTTGTATCTTGGTAATCGCTTTCCAGTCAGGAATTCGCCCCCGCTCACTCATGAATTTGTGGTAATTCTGCCCCTTCTGATCACTGATATCGTCGCAGCTAACCCAGACAGTATCGCATTCCAGGCACATAAAGAATGCACCGGGAAGGTCTCGAATACTAACTTCCCACACGTAGTCTTGCTGGCAGTACGGGCACGCTATCATCGCATAGTACTCCTATTTGACCGGAAAGGCAGTTATCACTTCCATCGTACCATCAATCACTACTATCTGAATATTTGTTTCACCTACAGTACCGATTACCCTACCCATCGGGACCGTGAAAGCACGGTTGCCATTGTTTTGTAACACTCCCGTTCCCGTCCTAGCCGTCCAAGCCTCGTCAAGTAGCTCGATGAGCTTCGAACGATCAACAGTAAAAACGGTGTGTAGTTGCTTTGATGGATTTGACTTGGGTTTCAAATGTTCAAGAACGTGCAGCACGCGATTTCCTTGTGCCGATCCCGGTCCGTAAACCAACCCTCGCGTCGATTTCCATGTCTTGCTAGCAGCATTGAAGGTAAGCTTCCCGGCAGTAACCGCTGCCATGGCGTTGCGGGCCGCCTTAACGCTCCGCGCCATCTTTATGGCATTTACAGCAGTTCCGATCCCCTTTCCTACTCCGGCAGTGCCGACCTGCCACATGACCTCATCTTTTAGCAGGTTCCCGAACAAAGCTCCTGCTTCGCCGGCTTCGGCCTCCATCTTCGTGAACGCATCTTCGTATCCCGGAAGGTTTAAAGCCTGAGCCTGCTGAATTGAGGCGCCATAGATTCGCACTGCACCTCGCCCGAGTGTCGCAAAGAAGCCGCCATATTTGTCATCCAAGGCGGCGTAAAGCTTCGTCGCTGCGGTCTCGTCGGTGTCATCCCATTCACTGTCGCCGAAAAGATGGAAGGTTTTCAGCCAGTTGCTGGCGATGCCCAGCACATGTTCGTCCTCTTCCCAGTCCCATGCATAGGCGTTATAGTCCCGTTTCTCAATCGTGTATCCTTGAACAAGGGCATACCGGAGCAACTTGAGACCGTCATCCCCGTATCTTTCCACGAACTTCCCAATCATGCCCTCTTCTGTCCACATCCCCGTCGGGTCGGTGCCGTTGATGGGGTTGCTGCGGCAGTATTGGTAGAGGTCCTGGCCGTCGATATAGCCGACGTCGCGCTGCTGCCAGCGGCCGAGGTTTGAACCGTAGACGCGCTGGCCTACGAAGTACAGGCCCGAGGCGTCATCCAGCCAGTACCCGGCGTAGTAGATGCCCATTGGGTTGGACGGCAGCGACAGTTCCGTCCACGTCGGCGTGTACGTCTTCATGTTGCCGTACCCGTCGTAGCTGAACCGTGTGATCAGCAGCCCGCTCTCCAGCACGTGGGCCGTCACGTTGTTGTTGGCGTCCTGAACGATGTACCACGTCGCGCCCGTCTCGTCGGCGAAGCTCCCGTCGTCGTCAGAGTCAAAATACTGCGTCTGGAGCACCTGCGCCCCGATGTTCCGGGCCGACCAGACGTACTCGTCCAGCGTGTCGCTTCCGGGGCCGCAGTCGGCCAGGCGCTCCACCACCTGACCAGCCGCATTGAAGTACCAATCCTCCTGCGTCGCGTTGCCGCCATGGGCCTGGATGCGCTGCCCCTGCCCGTCGTACTCGTACGTAGTCCACGCCCCGGGATTCTCTCCG
>JBDKRA010000016.1:0-25127 GCA_039683615.1 Phycisphaerae bacterium | reverse complement strand
TGGCATGGGCGAGACCTGTCCCTTGGGGACGCCCGTGCCACCATGCGGGGCGACCACCATCGACAATGCGGCTGTGGGGACGGTGAGCATTTCGCCGGCGGCCTGGAGCGTGCGGCGGACGGGGGTGTCCTTGACGCCAATGATTCTCGGGCAGGTGACGACGGCCCCGAGCCAGTGGAAGAAGTCCAGCAGCTCCTGCCCGCAGATGCCGGGGAAGAAATACTTTTCGCCGCCGGAGAAGCCCGCGACCTCGTGCGGGAAGACCGGCCCGGCGACCAGCACCAGGTCGTAGTCGAGCACCATGCGGTTGATCGTGACGTCGACGTCCATCGCGAACCGCCCGCCGGTGATCTGCGAGACGCGGTCGGCCGTCAGCCGCCCGATCGTCGTCAGGGCGGCGGGATTCTTCCAGTCATGATTGAAGACGCTGCTGCCGGGCAGCACTTCGCTGCGGCGGCCTGGGGCGATGCCCAGCAGCTTGTCGATGCGCGGTTCGTCGAGGGGCTGGTGCGTGCCCAGGGCGATGAGGAAGTCCAGCTTGCTCGCCCTGCCGCCCAGGTGCTTGTGCAGCAGTCGGGCGATCAGACCCAGCGGGCAGGAGCGCGTCTGATCGGGAATCAGCACTAAAATGCGCTTGTTGGCGGGGGCGATCTCGCCGGCCAGGCGGGCGATGATGGATTCGATTTGTTCGCTGGTGAGTGTCGAGCCGGCTTGTCCCTGACCGATGAGATTCATATACGGCATTCTACCGCAGTATCGTATGCTATGAATACTCTCAAGGGAGCATGCCGGCAAGAAAGGGTGTTTATGATCGTTGTTCACGTGACGCACGAGGCGGTGGAGAAGATCGGCGGCATCGGGACGGTGATTTCGGGGCTGATGACCGCCCAGGCGTACGCCGACGTCGTCAGCCGCACGATATTGCTCGGCCCGCTGTTCTCGACGGACCAGCCCGCGACCGGACGGCTGGGCGAGGGCGGACGCATCATTTATAGCAGCCTCGACGGGATCGACACCGACGGATGGAGCGAGAAGTTCCGCCCCATCGAGCGCACCTACGACGTGGGGATCATCTACGGCACGCGGCCGGTGCGAGAGGACGTCAACGGCCACACGTGCCAGGCCGAGGTGCTGCTGGTGGATGTCTTCCACGCCAACCGCGAGCGGCTGAACCTGTTCAAGGGCGACCTGTACAAGATGTTCGCCGTGCCCAGCGACCGCTTCGAGTCGATCTGGGAATACGAGGAATACGTCCGGCTGGCCGAGCCGGGCTTCGAGGCGCTCAAGGTCGTCGGCGCCGACGGCGTCAACGAGCAGGTAGTGCTGCTTTCGCACGAGTACATGGGCATGCCCACGGTGCTCAAGGCCATGATGGGGCATTCCTCGCCGACGGTCCGCGAGCCCTCGACCAGCGCCGGGCTGGACCCCGCGGCCGGATCGGTTTTGGATCCCGGCGCCAAGGGCGGCTGCCTGCACGGGTGCGGATACCGCACGGTCTTCTATGCGCACGAGGTGGCCTCGGCGCGCCCGATCGTCGAGAAGACGCCCGGTCACGACACGATGTTCTACAACGTGATGGCCGCCGCCCGCGGCGAAGGGCGCACGATGGAGGAAGTGTTTCCCGAGGTGTTCGACAACTACAAGCACGCGCTGGTCAAGGCCGCGCGTCACTGTGACCATGTGTTCGCCGTGGGCGACTTTATCCGCGAGGAGCTGCAGTTCCTCGACCGGCATTTTGCGGCCAAGGAGATCGACCTGGTCTACAACGGGATCCCCGCTGCCCGGATCACGCTGGAGGAAAAGCGCGCCAGCCTGGAGCGGATGCAGACGTACGCAGGCAATCTGCTGGGCGATAAGCCGACGTGGATCTTCAGTCACGTGGCGCGGCCGGTGCTGAGCAAGGGCATCTGGCGCGACCTTCGCGTGCTGCACGAGATGGAACCGCTGCTGGGCAAGCGCGGCGAGACAGCGGTGTACTTCATGCTCGGGACGCTGGCCGGCCAGCGGCGCGGGCAGGACATCCGCCACATGGAGCGGGTGTACGGCTGGCCGGTGGTGCACGAGGAGGGCTACCCAGACCTGTGCTACGGCGAGGAGGTCCTGGGCGGGATGTTCCGCCACTTCAACCGTGAGCACCAGGCGGTCAAGGTCGTTCACGTGAATCAATGGGGCTGGGCCCGCGAACTCTGCGGCGACCGCATGCCGGCCGAGATGAGCTTCGCCGACATCCGCCGAGGAACCGACGTCGAGTTCGGGATGAGCGTTTACGAACCCTTCGGAATCAGCCAACTCGAGCCGCTGAGCTTCGGGGCCCTGTGCGTGCCGTCGAATATCTGCGGATGCGTGGGATTCGCAGAAGCGGCGGCAAAGGACGGGAATTTCCGAGATTCTATAAAGATCGCAAATTTTTTGAAACAGAACGGTCCAAAGAGCGTCTCAGAGATGCTGAGGATGCCGGTTTCCCAGCGCGACGAGATCGAATCGGCAGAGGCCAAGAGGATGGCTGGGCTGGTGTGCGAAGGTCTGTGCCGCGAGGAAGCGGCCGTGACAGAGCGGATCGCTCGCGGCTATGAGCTGGCGATGACGATGAGTTGGCAAAGAGTCGTGCAGGAGTACTTCTTGCCGGCACTGGGCCGCGTAATGTCTCTCAAGTAACGCCACATAAAATAGTTAAGGACAAAAATTTGTGGATCACGCTTGACAGACTTCGCTCAGAATGAGACGATTGCATGTACGTGTGGGAAATATGGGAAGACCCTATGCTTGATAAGGGGTATTGAAGATGAAGTTGTCGACAGCGGCGGAACTTGCACTGCGGGGAATGGTCATGTTGGCTCAAAAGCACGGCAACGGCCCGACGACTCTTGAGAGCATCTGCCAGGAACGAAATCTGCCCAAGCAATATTTGACGAAGATATTCGCCTCTCTGGCCAAGGCCGACATCGTCTCGCCGGTCCGGGGCAAGAATGGCGGGTATCGCCTGTCGCGCGAGCCCTCGCAGATCACGCTGCAGCAGATCATCGAGGTCATCGAAGGTCCTATCGCCGTAAACCTGTGCCAGCAGGTTCCTCCCAAATGCAAGACCGACTGCGGCATGAAGGCCGTCTGGTCCGGCATTCAGAAGGTTCTCGTGGACAAACTCTCCACCACCACGCTGGCCGACATGGTTCCGATCTCGGCCTAGGTACAGAGCAGGCTCGACCGCCAACGGGGAAAACAAGCTCATGGCATCTTTTTTTTGCACTTGATATAGCACCAGATGAGTGCTATATATTAGGTGAAAGGCTTATAGCGCTTATGATGGGTCTTACGAAGAAGACGGGTTACGGGTTGACGGCGATGGCGCATCTGGCGCACTTGCCACAGGGGCAGTTGGCCACAGCCCGTGAAATTGCCCATCAGTACGAGATTCCGCAAGCCTTGATGATGAACGTGATGAAGCGGTTGGCCGCGGCGGGGTATGTCGAATCGGTCCGAGGCGCCCATGGCGGATACCGCCTGGCAAAGCACCTGTCGGACGTGACGCTGGAGGAGTTCTCCACGCGCCTGGAAGGCCCCGTTCGCCTGGCGGCGTGCATCTCGCACGTCACCGGGGACAGCACCGCCTGCACCCAGGCCAACCAGATGCTCTGTCCGGTGCACGATCCGGTTCACCGCGTGCAGCGGCGGCTTCAGGATTTTCTCAAACGCGTGACGCTGGCGGAGATTGTCGACCCGGCGCTTACGGGGGCCAGGGAATAGGAAACGAGCATGGACGTAAAGACACCCATCTACATGGACCACAACGCCACGACGCCCCTGGACAGCCGGGTGCTCGAGGCCATGATGCCGTACCTCACCGAGGTCTTCGGCAACGCGGCCAGCCACAGTCATAGTTTCGGCTGGAAGGCTGAGGCCGCCGTCGAGACCGCCCGCGAGCAGATCGCCAAGCTCATCGGCGCCGAGGCCAAGGACATGGTCCTCACCTCCGGCGCGACCGAGTCGGACAACTTGGCTATCAAGGGCGTGGCTGAGGCCTACGCCGACAAGGGCAAGCACATCGTGACCTCGGCCATCGAGCATCACGCGGTGCTGGATCCATGCAAGTACCTCGCCCAGCACGGATACACCATCACGCTGCTCAAGCCCGACAAGTTCGGCGTGATCTCGGCCGAGCAGGTCGCCGCCGCATTGACCGACGGGACGATCCTGATTTCGATCATGGCCGCCAACAACGAGATCGGCACGCTGGCGCCGCTGGCGGAGATCGGCAAGCTAGCCAAGGCCAAGGGCGTGCTCTTCCACAGCGACGCGACGCAGGCGGTCGGCAAGGCGCCCGTTGACGTCGAGGCGATGGGGATCGACCTGCTGAGCATGTCGGCCCACAAGCTGTACGGCCCCAAGGGCGTGGGGGCCTTGTACGTGCGGCGGCGGAATCCGCGCGTCAGGCTGGCCTGCCAGATGCACGGCGGCGGGCACGAACGCGGGATGCGCAGCGGCACGCTCAACGTCCCGGGCATTGTCGGCTTCGGCAGGGCCTGCCAGATCGCCATGGAAGAGATGGCCGCCGACGCCCAGCGCATCGGCGCCCTGCGCGACCGGCTGGAGAAGGGCATCATGGCCGCGGTCGACTTCGTGACGCTCAACGGCCACCCGACGCAGCGCCTGCCCAACACGCTGAACCTGTCGTTCGCGTACGTCGAGGGCGAAGCGCTCATGCTCAAGATGCGCGACGTGGCCGTCTCGACCGGCTCAGCATGCACCAGCGCCTCGCTGGAGCCCAGCCACGTGCTGGCCGGCATCGGCGTCGGCGACGATCTGGCCCACAGCTCGCTGCGGTTCAGCCTGGGCAAGAGCACCACCGAGGGCGAAGTGGATTACGTCATCGCCAAAGTGGTCACCGCCGTCCAGCAACTGCGCGAGATGAGCCCGCTGTACGAAATTGCTACGAAAAAATAGGAAGCTTTGCCACAAAGGACACAAAGAACACGAAGAAGATAGAAACGCCGGGAAGACTTTCTATCTGAGTCTCTCTACGTGTTTTTCGTGATCTTTGTGGCCAAGTTGTCGGATTCCAGAAAACCGCCTTTTGGAGCGAAAAATGTTCTTCAGCGAAAAGATGTTGGACCACTTTGAGCATCCGCGAAACGTCGGGAGCATGGACGAAGCCGATTTGTCGGTCGGGACCGCGACGATCACGGCCACGCAGTGCGGCGACGTGACGAAGCTGCAACTGCGCATCAGCGACGACGGTCGCATTGTCGATACCCGGTTCAAGACATTCGGCTGCGGGGCAGCCATCGCGTCGGGCTCGCTGGCGACGGAGTGGCTCAAGGGCAAGACGGTCGACGAGGCCCTGGCGATCACCAACGCCAACATCGCCAAGGAACTCGAACTGCCCCCGGCCAAGGTCCACTGTTCGGTGATGACCGAAGAGGCCGTCCGCGACGCCGTCAACGACTGGAAGAAGAAGAACGGCAAGCTGTAAACCCGAATCGCCTCGCAAAATACGGCTTTTACCCGACTTGCATTTCCATTGGGCGACGTTAAGCTACTGACAGGAGTTCAGCGTCTTTTTCTGGGTAGAAGGAAGATTTCTAAAACGGCCTGAGGCTTGGGAGAAATCATGTTACGCCACTGGTTGTTCTGCGCGTTTACTATCGTTTTTGGAATCTTGTCGGCACAGGTTCGCGCAGAAAGCGGAGTCCTCCTGCCACACCTGACGGATTCTGAAGGCAACTCGATCAGCATAATCCAGCCGAGCATTTCGGCGACAGGAACGCCGGGGCAATTCAACATTACCTACGTTCAGTCCGACAACTATCAGACGCCGGGTTACTCGGGTTATAGCGGCAACCTTTACGCCGCTACGGTGCAGGTCAACTCTCCGACTGACTGGCAGATGGTGGGCGAACCGGTAATGCTGAACGAATCCGGTAGCCCCGTCTTGGCCGGATATGGCGACAGCTCCGGCGGGACCAGTTGGCTGGGCAATCCCTGGTCCAGTCCCTTCGGCGGTTTCCGGCGGCCGCAACTGAGCGGCAACACGGTTGTGTGGACCGAGTACAATACCGGAGGGGTCCACTACTACACGTTTTCAGACCAGCCCGGCGACCCTACCTCACAGGGAATCGTACCCGTGGGCGGATTGGGCGGCAATGCCAACGTCAGCCAGGGCACAATCGTATCCACAGCAATGCAGGGCCCCTACAACTCAGTCCTTTCCATCTACAATCCTGATGGCGGCGGCATGATTTGGGTAAATGACAACAAGTTGAGTTCGGCATCTTCCCTGGTGCGCAGTCGCTATGCCTGGGCGCCAAGGGCGGCAGATATTGTTGCCACAAGCGAAACTACAGGACGGGTGGCGTTCAACATGTGGGTCAGTCCCAATCTGCTTGCGACCTGTTGGAGTGATTACGATCTTTCGACGGGCACCTATACGACGCCAAAACCCGTCTACGGCTACTACGGCGGTTCCAACATCGGCATAGCCCCTACAAACCTCTTGATGGACGGCGACTATCTTGTCCTACAATCAGCCCTTTATTTGGGTAGTTACTCCAAGTATCGTTACTACACCCGCCAGATGATTCCTCAGCCGACCATAATCATGAAGTGGGATCCGATTGCTGATACATATATGTTCCTGACGACGCTGGCGCCGTCAACCGGAGAGTTGTCGATGACTCAGCCTTCTCTCTTTGGTTCTTACCTGGTCTACGGTATAGACGGCGGTTCCAGGATCGAGATGACCAACCTGGAGACAGGGGAGGTGTGGACAATCGCCGAAGACCTTTCGGGCTTTCTGGACTGGCCCGCCGTCTGGGTTGATAAGGACACCGGCCAGTATGTCGTCCTCTATCAGTCCTCTCATTCGCCCGATGACCTGATGATCGCCACTACTTTTGTTCCCGAACCGGCGACAGTAGGGCTGCTGGCGGTCAGCGGCATGTTCTTGGTGCGACGTCGAAAACGGGCGTCGGCCCCCACTCAAGCAGCCATTTGACGCCAACCTGATTTGGCCGAACCTCGATCTTCTGGGTATAATGTTCTCATGCAGTTGGCAGGCCCGCATTTATTGCGGTTCATCGGAGCATTCTCCGCCCGGCTGCTGTTTCTTGATACGGTTGTCCTGTCGGTCTTGACGAAACTGGGAGAGGCTGACGGCCGGAAGGAGACGGATTACAGGCATGACGCACAAGGTGACATTTCTGCCGATGGAAGCGACTGTCGAGGTCGACGAGGTTCTCTACCCGTACGCCCGCACGGGCGAACCGGGCAGCTTGCTGGATATCGCGCTCAGCCACGGGGTGGGGATCATGCACGTCTGCGGCGGCACGGGCGTTTGCGGAAGCTGCCGCGTGGGCGTCGAGAAGGGCATGGAGAACCTCAGCGAACCAGACGAGGCCGAACTCGACCAGCTCGACGCCATGGGCGACTCCAAACCCAATGACCGCTTGGCCTGCAAAGCCGTCGTCCACGGCGATGTGACCGTCCGTATCCCGCCGCAATAAATCGGACAACCATGCCACTTGTGGCGCGCAACTGGTGTAGATGCGATCTTCTCGTGACCGCCCAGCGATTGCCAAGACAATTCGTCCTTGGACCTGTTTGTAACCTAAGCTACCAGTGAAAGGCTATATTCCTGCGGAAAAAGGCTAACCGGTCGCGAGGCCGGGGCGCAAAGCGGTGGCACAGGCTTTCCGGCCTGTGTATCGTCACAGCCTGAAAAGGCTGTGCCACCCGCTGCCCACAGGGTTCTTTAATTGGCTCGCTGACTTCGAGCAGCGGCTATTCAAGTGCGCCTTGGCTTGACCCGATCATTCAGGTAGAGATCGGAGGCAAGCGGCGCGGCCCAAACTCGGGCACCCTGAAACGCCTTCCCGCACGATGCGCCGCCAGGAGTTTTTCGATGGTATTGCGGATTGTGCGAGGACAAAACCTGCCCATCGGAGTGGACCTGGGCTCCAGTGCGCTCAAAATGGTCCAGCTCCGTCGCGTCAATGAGGAACTGACCCTCATCGACGCTTGCACCGCTGCCCTGCCCGAAACCGGCGACGACCTCGACGCCCGCCTGGAAGCACAGGCTGACGCCATCCGCCGCATGCTTCGCGCACGGCAATTCAAAGGGCGCACGTGCATCCTGTCGGTTCCAGCCCGCGACACCCTGGTGCAGCACGTGAAGATTCCCAAGCTTGCCCAGCAGGAGCTCGAGACGGCCATCGCCGGCGAGTTGGCGGGTAAGTTGCCCTACCCGCCCGAGCAGGCGATCATCCGCCACGCCGTGCTGGGCGAGACGCACGCCCAGGCCGAGCCCATGATCGAGGTCCTGACCGTCAGCATGTCGCGGGAGCTGATGGACGCGTACCTGGCGATGACCGGGCGGGCAAAGCTGGACGTCGTGGGCGTGGGCATCGAGTGCTGCGCGATCGTCGAGTGCTTCGCGCGCCTCTTCCGCCGCGCCTCCGAGCGCACGCGCACGGTACTGCTGGTGGACGTCGGCGCCCACAGCACGCAGGTGGCCCTGGCCCAGGGCGGCACGATGCGATTCGCCCGCAACCTGGCCATGGGCTGCGACGACCTGGACGAATCGCTTGGCAAGACCCTGGGCGTGGACGCGACCGAGGCCGCACGCCTTCGGCGAGCAGCCCCTGCCGGCGAAGACGGCGATCCCAAGTTGCAGCAGGCCCTGGACGCGTCGCTGGCGCGCCTGTCGCGCGAGTTGACGCAGTGCCTGCGGTATTACGAGTCGGTGTTTCTCGCCCCGGCGGTCGAGCGGGTGATGATCGTCGGCGGCGGGGCAGCCGACGCGCGGCTGTGCCAGTCGCTGGGGCGGCAGTTGAATCTGCCGGCCTCGGAAGGCGACCCGCTGGTGCGCGTCAGGCGTCGCAGCGACCAGGCGGCCTCGCCCCAGCCCGATTGGGCGGTGGCGGTGGGTCTTAGCCTGGGCGCCGACGCGAATTGACCGGTGGCACAGCCTTTCCAGGCTGTGGCTCTGGACACGCTGGAACGCCTGTGGCGTTGAATTGATGATTGAAAGGTCGGGACATGGGCATGCTGAACTTATTGCCTGAGGATTACCTGCGACGGCGATGGCAGAACCGCGCCAATCGCATCTTCGTGTGCCTCTTCGCGGTGGTCATCGGCGGCGTTCTGGCCGCGGCCTACGTGAGCGAGCGTAATACCGGCTACACGCTGTCGGTGCGCGACGAGACCAACGCCCGTTACGCGCAGGCGGCGGCGCTGATTTCACAGATGCACGAACTCGAGGCCCGCAAGAGCCAGATTCTTCACAAGGCGGAACTGGCCAAGAACCTCATCGAGCGCGTTCCGCGCAGCACGCTGCTGGGCGTGATCACCAATGCCCTGCCCAAAGGCGCCAGCCTGCTCAAACTCGACGTGGCGTCCAAGGTCGTCATCGCCGCCCCACCGGCGCCGGGAGGCGGCAAGACGATCACCGATCAGCCGCGCCAGGCCCAGCCGCCCGCCCAGCAGGTGGCCATCGAGATCACCGGCCTGGCGGCCACCGACGTGGAGGTCGCCCGCCTGATCGCCAACCTCGCCCGCAACCCCCTGACGCGCGGGGTGGACCTGGTCTACAGCCTGGCCAAGACGCGCGACAAGAACACCGTCCGCGAGTTCCGCCTGTCGATGGAGCTGGCCGCCGGCGCCGACGCGATTAATGTCGTCGCGCCCGCCGCCGCGCCGGCTGGCGCTGCACCGACTACCGTGGCGGCTGTCGAGGGAGGCGCCCCATGAAGTTCGGACCGCGCGAACTGGTGATCCTGGTCCTGCTGGCGGCGATCCCCTTCGGGGCCTGGCAATTCGTCCTGCGCCCGCAGAACGCCCACAATGATCGCATGCGGGCCGAGATCGAGGCCAAGCAGCAGAAGCTCAAGGCCATCAACCAGGCGGTCTCCACCATCGGGGGGCTGCGCAAGGAAATCGCCGAGCTGTCCAAGGCCGTCGAGTTCTTCCAGTCCAAGCTGCCCAACGAGAAGGAAATCGACAAGGTCCTGCAGGAGATCTGGCGCACGGCCGAAACCAACAAACTGGCCACCAAGAGCATCCGCACACTGCCCCGCAAGGAGCGGGTGATGACCGAGCAGGGCATGGCCCCGGCCGAGCAGCCCATCGCCGTGCAGCTCGAGGGCGACTTCATGGGCCTGTACTCGTTCCTGCAGGCGCTGGAGAATCAGCCTCGGATCATGCAGATTCGCTCGATGACGCTCAACAAGCCCGACAGTGCCCCCGAGGGCTCCGTCAACGCCGACTTCGTGATGTCGGTGTTCTTCGAGGGCAGCGGCGGAGGGCGCCCATGAACGACGATCGCACGCCATTCAACGCCCCCACCGAGACCGACGCCGAGGCGCCCTTCAACGCCCCGCCCCAGCGCGGACACAAGCCCGCCGACGTGGCGGCCAGAACCAACCTGATGCTGGTGGTGATGTTCCTGGCCGGGATCGCCGGGATCGCCCTGCTGGCCCTGCGCGAAAGGCCCAAGACGGCCTCGGCCGACCAGCAGCAGACCGAGCAGCGGGTCGACGAGGCGCTGTCGCTGTTGGCCGGCGGCAGTTCCCTTAGCGCCGGCGACAACGCCAAGGACATGGTCAACGCCTTCTATTTCCAGGCCCGCCAGAGACAGATCCCGCGCAGCGGGCTGGGGTGCAACCCGTTCGTGTACGTTCCCGCGGCGCCGCCGGCAGCGCCCGCCGCGCCGGCCGCGGCGCCCAAGGCGCCCTCGCCGGCCAAGAACGAACTGGCCAAGGAAGAGGCCCAGGCCCGCCAGCAGATCGAGGCGATGGTGCTCCAGTCGGTCCTCAGCGGCTCCAGCGGGGCCGTGGCCATGATCTCCAACAATCTGCTGACCGAAGGTCAGAGCCTCAACGGATGGACCGTCGCGAAGATCGAACCGCGCCAGGTCACGCTGGCGTGGAAACACCTGCGGGCCGTCCTGACCTTGCGAGAGTGATGCATGACGCCTCAGTTGCTAAATAAGACCCGCGGCGCCGACGAGAGCGCCGCCGACGCCTGGCCGCCGGCGACGACCGCCTCCGTGCCGCCCGGTCCGCACCGCTGGCTGCTCGACAACGCCCTGGTCACGCCCGGCCAGGTGGAACAGGCCCTGGAGTTCCTCAAGGACCACCCCAAGCTCACGGTGCTGACGGCCCTGGTCCGCACGCGCGCCATCGACGCCCTCACCGCCTGCAAGGCCGTGGCGGGATACTTCAACCTGCCCTACCTGGCGCTGACGGCGGCCGACGTCGACGTGAACCTGCTGGCCCTGGCGCCGCTGGAGTATCTCAAGTCCAAGCGCGTGATCCCCGTCGCCCGCGAGGGCGAGGACATCCTGGTGGCGCTGGCCGATCCGGCCGACATCTTCCTCATCGACGACCTCAAGCGCCGTCTCGGCTGGCGTCTTCGCCTGGCGGTGGCCTCGGGCGACGACATCCTGCGCGTGCTGGAGGAGCTGACGACCAGCCCCGCCCAGCAGGTCGAGGAGATCATCGCCGACATCGCCGACGACGACGTCGAGGTTGTCACGCAGGCCTCCAAGGACGTGGCCGACCTGGAGCGCATCGCCGGCGAGAGCCCGGTGATCCGCTATGTGAACTACCTGATCTCGGCCGCGGTGCGCGACGCCGCCAGCGATATTCACATCGAGCCCGGCGAGAAGCGTCTGAAGGTGCGCTACCGCATCGACGGGATGCTCTTCGAGCAGCAGGCCCCGCCGCTGGCAATGCACGCGGCGGTGCTGTCGCGGTTGAAGATCATGGCCAATCTCAACATCGCCGAGCGGCGGCTGCCGCAGGACGGGCGCATCCGGGCGATGGTTCACGGGCGCGGGATCGACCTGCGCGTCAGCACGCTGCCGATGACGCACGGTGAGAAATGCGTCATCCGCATCCTGGACAACACCTCGATCACGGTCGGGCTTGAAAACCTGGGCATGAACGCCAACACGTTGGAGGGCTTCCGCCGCCACATCCTGCGCCCGCACGGGATCGTTCTGGTGACCGGCCCCACCGGCAGCGGCAAGAGCACCACGCTGTACTCGGCGCTGCAGATCATGGACAGCCAGCGCCAGAACATCTCGACGGTGGAAGACCCCGTCGAGTACGAGTTGGCGACGGTCAACCAGGTCAACGTGCAGGAGCACATCGGGATGACGTTCTCGGCGGCCCTGCGCAGCCTGCTGCGCCAGGACCCGGACGTGGTGATGATCGGCGAGATTCGCGACCAGGAGACCGCCCGCATCGCGGTGCAGGCGTCGCTGACGGGGCACATGGTGCTCTCGACGCTGCACACCAACGACGCCCCGTCGAGCATCACGCGGCTGATCAACATCGGCGTCGAGCCGTACCTGATCAGCGCGGCGATGAATGCGGTGCTGGCGCAGCGCCTGGTGCGCAAGATCTGCCCGAACTGCCGACAGAGCGTCACCGACATCAGCGCCCCGCTGCGGGCGTACATGGAAAGGCAGGGCGCCGCCGACGTCCCGCTGTTCGTCGGCGCCGGATGCGACCGCTGCCGCCAGACCGGATACAAAGGGCGCGTCGGACTCTACGAACTGCTGGAACTCGACGAGGAACTGCGCGACCTGATCTCCAGCGGCGCCGCCCTGGCGCAGATCCGCCGTGCGGCCCTCAAGAGCGGCATGCACTCCCTGCGCCAGGACGGGCTGGAAAAAATCGCCGCCGGACTGACCACAGTTCAGGAGGTCATGCGAATAACCGAAGTAAGTTAAGAGAGTCTGTTTTGTTAGCGGCGTAGCTCGCTCCGCGCGGTTGTGTGGACCGAAAAACCGCGTCGAGCAAGTCGTGTTTACACGAGGATCATCAATGCTGACATTGCCCGAACTGCTTGAGCGGACGTTAGAGCTTGGCGCCAGCGACATGCACCTGGTGCCTGACTTGGCGCCGCTGTTTCGCGTGAGCACCGAACTGGCCCCGGTCGGCGAGTACCCGGTCCTGACGGCCGCCGACACCACGGGATTCGTGCGGCAGATGCTCGACGAGCATCGCTGGGAGCAGTTCCTCGAGCGGCGCGACATGGACTTCTCGACCACCGCCCCATCGGGCGCGCGATTCCGCGTCAATGCCCACTTCCAGCGCGGCGTGGTGGCTATCGCCTTCCGCGCGGTCTCCAACAAGGTTCCGACCTTCCAGCGGCTCAACCTTCCGGAAGTCATCGAAAGCTTCGCCCGCCTGCCGCGCGGGCTGGTCCTGGTCACCGGACAGACCGGACACGGCAAGAGTACCACGTTGGCGTCGATGATCCAGTTGATCAACGAGACCTCCAGCCGCCACATCATCACGCTGGAAGACCCGATCGAGTACGAATTCCACAACGTCAAGAGCGTCATCGAGCAGCGCGAGCTGGGCAGTGACGTGCCGACCTTCGCCTCGGGCCTGCGCCACGCCCTGCGCCAGGACCCCGACGTGATCCTCGTCGGCGAAATGCGAGACCTGGAGACCACATCGGCCGCCATCACCGCCGCCGAGACCGGCCACCTGGTGCTCTCGACGATGCACACGCAGTCGGCCGCCCAGACCGTCGAGCGCATCCTGGACATCTATCCCGGCGACCAGCAGAACCAGATCCGCGCCATGCTGGCCAACACGCTCCAGGCCGTCGTGTCGATGGCCCTGTTCAAGCGCGCCGACGGCCCGGGCATGGCGCCGGCGTGCGAGATCATGGTCTGCAACGCCGCCGTGCGAAACTGCATCCGCACCAACCGCGTGCACGAGATCGCCAACATCATCCAGACCAGCGCCTCGGCCGGCATGGTGCCCCTCGACGACGCCATCAAGGGTCTGCTATACACCGGCAAGATCACCCGCGCCCAGGCCCTGGCGGCCGCCAGCAAGTCCGACCGCATGGCCGCGGCGCTGGGCATGAAAGAAGTGGCATAATGGCCAGCCTGGGATATACCGCTGCATCCGCTGCCGCTGCACCGGCGGCAGGTTCGGGCCTCTCACAGAAGGTCAGGGCCGTTCTGAACTGGCAACCGGGGCCGGGGCTCAAGGATATCCTGGGTTTCACCTGCCAGCTCTCGGTGATGATCAAGGCCGGCATCGACATCCGCAGCGCCATCGAGGGCATCGCCTCGCAGATCACCAAGAAGAGTTTCAGGCTCATCGTCGAGCAGATCCAGCACGACCTGGAGAGCGGCAAGAGCTTTTCCGAAGCCCTCACGCGGCACAGGAACGTTTTCAGTCCCCTGTACATCAACATGGTCAAGGCGTCCGAGCTCTCGGGCAACTTTGCGGCCATGCTCGAACGGGTGGCGGCGTACCAGACGCAGCAGGTCGAGACGCGCAACATGGTCGTCGGCGCGATGATCTACCCGGGCATCATCGCCACGATGGCCGTGAGCTGCACGATCTTCCTGCTGACCTTCGTGCTGCCCAAGTTCGCGATGGTCTTCAAGGGAAACGAGCACCTGCTGCCGGGCTCGACGAAGTTCCTGCTGGCCCTGAGCGATTTCCTGCGCAACTACTGGTACATCCCGCTGGCGGCGGTGGCGGCCGCAGCCGGGGCGTTTCGGTTCTGGCTGCGCACCGACGGCGGGCGCAAAACCTGGGACCGCTTCAAGCTGCGAGTCCCGCTGATGAAGAAGATGTTCCGCGCCCTGTACATCACCCGCGGCATCCAGACGATGGGCGAGTTGGTCGCCGCCGGCGTACCCATGCTCGACACCCTGCGGATTACGGCCGAGGTCTCCGGCAACAGTCTTTATCAGGCCATGTGGATGAAGGTCCACGAGGCCGTACACGATGGCGGCAAGATCGTCACCGTGCTGACCAGCCATCCGCTGCTGCCCCGCAACGTCGTGCAGATGATCGCCGCCGGCGAGGAATCGGGCTCCCTGGCGGCCGTGCTGCAGGACGTGTCGGAATATTACGCCAAGGAACTCAAGAGCACGATCAAGTCGGTCACCAGCATGATGGAACCGGTGATGATCGTGGCCATGGGCGGGATCGTCGGCTTCATCGCCATGAGCATCATCCTGCCCATCTTCAAGATGTCCAGTATGTTCAAGTAGGAGCTGAGGTAGTGAAATGCAGCAAGGGAAAAGGTGCGGAGGGGGCTCAAAATGAAGAGGTAATTTGCTTTTCAAATTACTTCTTCATTTTCAAGCCCAGTTCTCGTCATCGCAACTTTTCCCGGAGGATTGAGGCGACCAGATGACGTGCAATACCAGGCGACGCGGGCGCGGCGGATTTTCGCTGATCGAGGCCGCCATCGCGACAGCCTTGCTGGCGCTGGGCGTGACCGCCCTGATGCTGGCCGTCCAGAGCGGCACTGCCGCCAACGGCGCCGGGCGCAAGATGACCCAGGCGGTGTTCCTGGCCCAGGAGATCCGCGAGTGGGCGCTGCGCCTGCCCTTCGTCGACCCGCAGGATCCCAACAATCCTCCCGGGCCGGACGGATCGAGCCCGCAGACGTTCGTCGACGATCTCAACGACCTGATGAACGTCACGTACAGCCCGCCCCGCGACGCCTACGGCTCGCCCATGACCGACATGACCGGCTGGTCGCAGACGATCACCATGACCTGGCGCGACCCGAACAATCTCTCGACCACCGTCGCCAACGGCGCCAGCGACATCGTCCGCGTGCGGGTCAACGTGGCGTTCAAGGGGCAGGAAGTGCTCTCGACCGGTTTCCTCGCCGTGCGGAGGTCCACCGAATGAAACGCCCTCGAACATCTCGTGGCTTCGCCTACGTCCTGACGTTGATCCTGCTGTCGATCATGATGACCCTCGCCGCGGCCCTGACCAACTCCTCGGCCTTGAGCATGGCCTCGTCGAGCAATCTCGCCGACGCGGCCAAGGCGCGCCTGGAGGCCGAGAGCGGCATGGCCTTCATGCTCACGCGGATGCGGGGCATGCGACTGGCGGCCAATACCACCGAAGCCACCTTCGCTGCCAACATGGCCGCCGCCCTGGGGGCGCGGCTCAACGGCACGGGAAACCTCGGCGGCGCCTCCGTCATCGCCGGCGGGACCGGCGTGAGCGTGCCGGCGATCGCCACGCCCGACGGGAGCTTTTCCGCCGCGCTGATTTGGTGCGGCGACAACCGCTGCCGCCTGAGCGTCACCGGCAGCGCCCGCGGCCTGACCCGAAGCGTCTCGATAGAACTGCTGCTGACGCCGCGCAACAGCGCCGCCTTCGACTACGGCCTGGCGTCGCTGGGGCCGCTGAGCGTCTCGGGCAACTCGCGCATCCTGGGCGTCAACTCCCCCTCCGAGGCCAGCGTCCTCTCGGCCACCACCAGCGACGCGGTGGCCGTCAGCCTCAGCGGCAGCGCCATCGTCGCCGGCGACGCCACGGTGGTGCAGGACCCGCGATTCCTGACCATCAGCGGCAGCCCGAGCCTGGGCGGCACGAGCAATCCGCTGCTGATGGCCCAGCACATCCACGCCGTGGCCGAGGCGCCGGACTTTCCGCAGGTGGACGTCTCAGCTTTGGCGCCGCTGGCGACCAACCGCCTGACCACGCAGCCGCCCACCCAGACGACCACGCTGACCAACATCCGCATCGCCGCCGGGCTCAACCCCACTTTCACCAGCGACGTCATCATCAACGGCATCATCTACGTCGAGGCGCCCAACAACGTGCAGTTCGCCGGCAAGGCCGTCATCAATGGCATGGTCGTGACCGAGCCATCCACGCAGCCGCTGTCGGCGTGCACACTGCGATTTGGCGGCAACGTCGAGGCCTATGGCGTCGAGACGCTCCCGGCCACCGCCGAGTTTTCCGCCATCCGCGCCCAGACCGGCACGTTCGTCCTGGCCCCGGGGTTCGACGTGACCTTCGCGGGCAACTTCAGCGCCATCAACGGAACGATCGCAGCCGACAAGCTCACTTTCGCCGGCACAGCTACCGGAACCGTCAAGGGTGCGGTGATCGGTCTATCGCCCGAGGCGACGTCGGTCGGCGGCAGCGTCGATATCCTCGTCGACCGCCAGGGCGCCTCGCCCCACCCGGCGGGGTTCGTCCAGACCTTCACCCTGACGCCCCAGGGCACGACCTATCGCGAGGGCGGCCAATGATGCGCACGCGACAACACAATCCCAGGCGGGGCTTCACGCTCGTCGAAGTGCTGATGACGCTGATGATTATGGCCGTCGTGCTTGCGGGCGTGGCCGTGGCCTTGCAGGCGGCCTTGACCAGCTACACCCAGAACAACCACATCGGCTCGGTGGCCCAGACGGGGCGGGCGATCATGGACCGCATGTCGCGCGAGATCCGCACCGCCACGAACGTCAACTCGACCTCGACGAGCCTGACCATCACGCCGGCCGACGACGGCAGCGGCCTCCAGACGATCGTCTATCAACTCACCAGCGGGCAACTGCACCTGCGCCGCACGGTCAATGGCACGACCGACGACGCCGTCCTGCTGGGCGACGGCGGCGAGGCCGGCGGCAGCGTGGCGGTGGGAGCCTTCAACGTGATCCGTGAGGACGCCGGCGGCCTCTGCCAGAGCGTCAAGGTGCGCCTGACGATTTCCTGCGGCAGCGAGACCTACACCGCCGCCTGCTCGGCGGCGCTGCGGAGGAATCAGACCTACTGACGTCCATGGACGCGGCTCTTGGCGTCAGAAGGCCCCTGCCGCCGGCGCCGAAGCGCTGGCGGGTTGGGTCGATGGCGGAAGGGATGGCGGCGCGGGTTGCGCCGCGGCGGTTTTCGTCGTCCCGTCCGGTGCGGCG
The DNA here is from genome assembly GCA_039683615.1 of Phycisphaerae bacterium. Taxonomy (GTDB): domain Bacteria; phylum Planctomycetota; class Phycisphaerae; order SM23-33; family SM23-33; genus JAJFUU01. Next base: position 7,423 of record JBDKRA010000016.1, on the reverse strand, counting down.
CCCTGGGGCGCCTTGGGCGTCTGCGGCACTTCGCCGCCCATGCTCTTGATCTTGGCTTCCAGGAGTCTGTTGGCGCCTTCGATCTCGGCCAGGCGCTGACTTTGCCGGGCGTTGAGGACCTTGAGGTCGTCAACGAGGCGCTTGTACTCGTCGCGTTCCAGCGGCGCCCGCGACAGGTCGCGGATCTGCCGCGCCTGCTGCTCGTTGAGGAACTTGTACTTGCGCACTTCGTCGGCAAGCGCGTCGCTGCGGCGGGCCAGCTCTTCCTGCTGCGTGTTGCGCATGGTCAACTGCTCGTTGAGCTTGTCGATCTCGTTCTGGAGATCCTGGGCCTGGCGGTACGCCGCCGGGCCGGGTTCGTTGGCGGCCGGTTTCTTGTAGTTCTTCCAGTTGCAGCCGCCGGCGAGCAGGATTGCCGCGGCGCTCACGATCAGTCCGAGTTGTTTCATGGTCGCGTTCCTTTTGTGCGGGATATTTTAAGTGGACGCCGCGCGAAATGAAACAGGGGAAAAGACCGACGACGAGGACGAGATCGAAAGCACTGGTGCGCCTCGTTAGCGGTCGAGCTTGCTCGACGTGTTTGGCGCTCCACGAGAACGCGCGGGGCAAGCCCCGCCGCTGACATTACAGATCGCGAGCTGTTCTCGTCCTCGTCGTCGTCCTCGTCCTCGTCGTCGGTTGTTTCTTCTCCCTCCCCATCCGTGACATTCGTGTTCTCCCCTGATAAAGTCAAACCCATGCGAGTAGTCATCACCGGACAAGTCGGCCTGGACCGCAAGCCGCTGCTGCACCGCTGCGTCGAGATGGCGCGGCGCCAGGGGTGCGATCTGCGGCTGTTGAGCATCGGCGAGATGATGTACGCCGAGGCCCCGGACGTTCCGCGCGGGCGCATCCTCGACCTGCCCCTGTCGCGGCTCAACGGCCTGCGCCGCAGTGTTTTCAAGGACGTGCTGGCCTCGTGCCGCACGAGCCCCAACGTGATCGTCAACACGCACGCGACGTTCCGCTGGCGCCACGGGCTGTTCCCGGCGTTCGACTACGACCAGATGATCGCCTTGGCGGCCGACGTGTACCTGATCGTCGTCGACAACGTCGACCGCGTTCATTGGCGGCTGGTGCGCGACGGCCACAGCGACCACACGCTCAAGGACCTGATGGTCTGGCGTGAGGAGGAGATCCTGGCCACCGAGTTGCTCTGCCAGGGCGCCGGCGGGGGCAAGTGCTACGTGATCGCCCGCGGCAATGACGACTCGATGGCCCGCTCGCTGGTGGGGCTGATCTTCAACCCGCAGATGAGAAAGGCGTACCTGAGCTTCCCGATGTCGCACGTGTCGGCCAACCCGGACGTGCTGGCCGAGATCGACGCCTTCCGCCGCCAACTCAAACCGCACTTCGTCTGCTTCGACCCCAGCGACATGGAGGAGAAATATCTCTCGGTGCTCGCCCTGGCCGCGGCGGCTGAAGGCCATCGCACCATCACCGTGGGCCCCCCCGGCGAGCAGGCGACGCTGGACGTACACCAGTTGATGGACATCCTGCCCGACATCGACGGCCAGATTTACGCCCGCGACTTCAAGCTCATCGACCAGTCGGACATGATCGTCTCGCTGATCCCGGCGCTGGCCGGCGGCCAGCCGGGAATCTCCAGCGGCGTCGAACGCGAGCTGCAGCACGCCCACGAAGCGGCCAAGGATGTCTACGTGATCTGGCGCCCCACCGCCGCCCCGTCCCCCTTCATCACCGAAACGGCCACCAAAGTCTTCCCCAGCGTGGCCGAGGCGATGAAGTTCTTCCAGTCAGCCGGCTACCTGCATACCGGCCCGCTCGGATCGCTGTTTCGATGACAGTAGCCGGGTCGCCATGCCACCCCGGTCTTAACCGGCTACGGGCTCCCGGCTACTGATTACTGCTGCGGCGCAGCCGCAACAATGGCCAGACGGCCAAGGCAGTGGTGGCCAGGATCAGCGGGCCCACGCCGGTGACGGTGCCGGTCAACATGCTCATGCTCCCGCCCGAGGATAGATAGATGCCGATCAGGCAGGCGGTGGGGCCGAAGATAAATCCCGAGCCGATCAAGGCCTCGTGCGCGCCGCCGGCTTCGACCGAGGCATTCTTGCTCGCCAAGGCGTAATAGAGGGCGGCGTAATAGACCATCCCGATCGCCAGGCCGAAGACCGCCTCGCCGGCCAGCACCGTCATCAGGCCCAGGCTGCTCATGATGGCCAGGAACCCGACGGGCATCGCGGCCGCGGCGACGACCAGCGGCCACACGCGACCGTGCCAGCGCGTGCGAGCGGTCAAGAGGATGAACATGCCCAGGCGCATCAGGTCGGGCAGGGCCGCCAGCGCCGGGGCCAGCAGCAGGCTGATGCCCAGCGACTCGATGAGGATATCCGGAAGCACGGCCGCCAGGATCCACATCAGGCAGTAACTGCTGACCAGCAGCGCTCGGCTGGCCGTCAGCAGCGAGCGGTACCGCGTCAGCGTCGCCGCGTCGGGGCGCTGCGGGTGGTCGTCGGGCAGATGCACAGGCACGGCCGGCAGGCCCAGCGTCGGGATCAGGTTGATCGCGAAGACCGCCAGCGCCGCTACGAACAGCGCCCACGGGGCGGCCCAGATCAGCAAGCCCGCGGCCCCCAGCGCCAGCGGGACTGCGCCCGACCACGTGATGTTGAAAACCCCGACGGCCCGGAACTGCCGCGAAGGTTCGTGGCCGGCGCCGACGTAGCTTTCCACCAGCGGCCACTTGACGCCGATGAGGGTGCTGAAGACCGCCCCGCAGATGAAGATGGCGATGCTCAGCGATTGTCCCTTGGGCAGCATGACGATCGGGATGAGGCTGAGGATCTGCCCGACCAGCAGGAGCAGGAGCAATCGCCGCTCGCCCAGGCGTCGCGACAGCGGGTGGCTGGCCAGGGCCCCCAGCACGTACGGCGCGCCGGTGGCCAGTGCGAGCCAGAGGTTATCGACTTTGCCGAAGGAAAGATGTTCCTTGGTGTAGAAGAAGATGCCGCGCTGGACAAGGATCCCCGCGAAGCTCTCCAGCAATGTCACGATGAGAATGCGCGTCATCAAACGTTCCGTTAACTGGTTGACTCGTTAACTCGTTAACTGGTTAGTTCGTCAGCGGGCGGTCCCCCGTTAACCAGTCAACGAGTTAACCAGTTAACCAATATCTTCTCTAAGACACTACTGGCAGACCGTCGCTCAGTAAAGGGGAACATGCTGAGGCAGCGACGATGACGCATATAATTCTCGCATGCATGCCGAGACAGACCGCAGGAAGGCGGCGGTCATCGTGGCGCATCCCGATGACGAAATCATCTGGTGCGGAGGGCTCATCCTGGGGAACCTCAACTGGGACTGGAGTGTCGTGTGCCTCTGCCGCAGCGGCGACGCCGATCGCGCGCCGAAGTTCCGCGCCGTCTGCGACCAACTGGGCCTGGCCGGGGCGATCCACGACGTGGACGACGGCAACCCGCTCGCGCACATCAACCCTCGCCGTGACATCGGCGATGTGATTGCCGGCGACCTGGGCGCCGTCCACTGGGACCTGTGCCTGACGCACGGCGCCAATGGCGAGTACGGCCACCCGCGACACAAGCAAGTGCACCGCCAGGTGCTGCGCCTGGTGCGCGAGGGCGTCTTGCGCTGCGGGGAGTTCCGCACATTCAGCTACCGCGGCGATGCCGCAAGCGGGCGGTGCGCTATCGCGCGCGGAGCCAATATCACCATCGATCTGAGTGCGGACGATTTCGCCCGCAAAAAGAATCTTGTCCGCGATACCTACGGCTACGCTGACGATTCCTTCGAGGTCCGCTCGTGCCTGGCAGTCGAAGGCTTCCGCGTGTGGCCGCACGTTGGGGAGGTGGATCGTCCATGAAAGTTCTTGTGCTGTACGATTACCCGCCCTCGCCGGGCGGGCTGGCGACGCAGGGCGACCTGCTCTACAAGGGCCTGCTCGAGTTGGGCGTCGACGCCCACGCGGTGCATTTCGAGTCGGCCCAGGAGAAGGAATGGTACTACCGCTGGTTCGAGCCCGACGTGGTGGCCGGCATCGGCTACTGGGGGCATACCGCCCATCTGGTGATGCACCCGATGCGTTACGGCGTGCGGCCGGTACCGTGGTTGGTCGCCGACGGCTACATGGCCAACTACCGCCAGGTGCTGGAGAAGCTGCCGCTGGTGCTGGTGACCAGCGAGTGGGTCAAGCAGGTCTTCCAGCGCGACGGCCTGCGCGGCGACACCATGGAGGTGCTGCCCGTCGGTTGCGACTGCGACGCCTTCGTCCCGCGCGACCGCAGCGACCCGAAGGTGCGGGCCGTGCGCGAAGCCCTGGGCGTGGCGGACGATCAACTCATGATCCTCACCATCGGCGGCGACGCGGCCAGCAAGGGCGCCCAGGAGGTCATGCAGGCCCTGTCCCTGATCGACGCCAAGGCGCCGGACTGGAAGTACGTCTGCAAGGTGTGGCCGCAGCCCCGGAGCGAGCAGCAGAACTCGGCCGACATGCAACTGGCCAGCGACCTGGGCATCGAGAAGAACGTGATCTACGCCTCCAGCCGCGTCTCGCGGAATTACATGCCTTACCTCATCGCCGCCTGCGACATCTACGCGGCGCCCTCGCGGCTCGAGGGCTTCGGCATGCCGCAGGTCGAGGCCGGGGCATGCGGGCGGCCCGTCATCGGCATCAAGGCCATGGGCATGCTCGACACGCTGGTTCATAACGAGACAGCACTGCTGGCCGGCGTGGCTCAAGAGGTGCTGCTGCGCGAGACGATCCTGGGCGAGGACCAGGGCTACAAGAACGGCCACCGCGTCGTCTTCAAGCGCCCACGCCTGGTGGACTACCGCGCCAGCGTGTATGACATCGCCGAGTACCTGCTGGCGCTGATGACCAAGCCGGACCTGCGCGCGTCGCTGGGGGCGGCCGGGCGCAAACGCGTCGTCGAGCGCTACGACTATCGCGTCGTCGCCCGCCGATTCCTGGAGATCGTATCCTCGCGCCTGGGGATCAAGGCCGATACGGCACCCCGCAAGACGATCGCCAAAGTGGCGACGTGCCAGCAAGACGCCGCGCCGCAGCCGACATGACCGTTGGACAAGGACTATGAACGCCGAGCAATCCGCACAGGTCGCCCGCGCCGAAGATGCGGCGCTGGAGGTGCTGCGCCATAACGCGCATGGACCGTATCATGGTCTGTTCCGAACCGCCGGATGGGGCTACCCCGAACCGTACACGCGGGACCTGATGATCGCCGCGCCGGGCATATTGCTCAGCGGCGACAAGAAGCTCATCGCCGCGCTGCGACGGGCGATGGAGACCGCAGCTGACAACCAGTCCGAGCATGGGTCCATCCCATCGATGGTGCACGACCGCGAGAATCGCGGCGCCAGCGACACCACGCCGCTATTCCTGATGGCTGTCGGATGCTTCCGCCGCGCCACCGGAGAGCAGGATTTCCTCGCGGCCGCCGCCGGGCGAGCCATGGACTGGATGGACTGCCAGAGCCCCTGCGACCGCGTTATCGTCACCCAGCAGCCCACCAGCGACTGGCGCGACGAACAGTGGGTCATGGGCTACGGCCTGTTCGTCAACACCGTGGTATACAGCTATCTGCGCCTGATGGGCCGCCATGACAAGGCCGACCTGCTGCGAAGGCTGATGTCTCGATTCATCGTCGAGGACGACACCACGCACGCCCCCCCCCGCCCGCATACCGGCCTGACGGTGCGGCACCGGCCGTACTACGCCCTCTGGTCGTACAAGCTCTACGGCAGCGACCGCTTCGACCTGCTGGGCAATTCGCTGGCGATCCTGTCGGGCCTGGCCCCGCCCAGCCGCGCGCGGGACATGGTCGCCTGGGTCGAACGCCACTGCCGCCAACTCCGCCGCCAGGGCGAACTGGAGGCGAACCTGCCGCCGAATCTCTTTCCGTACATCCGCCCGGAGGACCCCGACTGGCGGGCGCGATACGCGACGTTCAACCTGCCCGGCACGTACCACAACGGCGGCATCTGGCCGTTCATCTGCGGGTTCTACGTCGCCGCCCTGGTGGCCGCCGGCCGCCGGCGACTGGCCACCAAGAAACTCCTCGAACTGACCCGCCTGGTCAAGCTTGCGGCAAATCCGGGGCTGGATTACGGTTTCAATGAATGGATCCGCGCCCAGGACGGCAAGGTGCAAGGCCAGGACTGGCAAACCTGGACGGCCGCAATGTACTACTACGCCGCCCAATGCGTTCGCCGCAACGCCACGCCCTTCTTCGACGAGATGCGCAAGACACTCTGACTCCGCGCCTGGCTGGCGATGTGGCTATCCACACATGTACAGGGTTTATGCGCGTATCGGACACCCGAAGGGTGAAGATTCCAGGCGGAAAGCCATTCCGTTAATTTTGACTTGGCCATTTTTGGTGTGTTTGCCTCAAAAGTTTGCATGTTTTTTTACTCAGATGGGGCATTTGCGGTTGACAAAATAGCTTTTCGGGTTATATTGAAGTCAGCTTTTCGGGCTCCAGCGTCTTGGTTGTGCGGGTTTCAGAGGCGGCTGAACCATCTTCAGCCGGACCGGCACAACAGAAGGCAAGCACTTCCGCCCGGTTGGACCATAAATCTTCTTGCTGCTTCTCGCGGTGCTTTTTTCTCGCGCGGGTGGCAGCTTCTTCAAGTGAGTCGGTAAACCTTTTAAGGAGCGAGGCAATGTACAAGACAGTTCTGGCAATTGCGGTGTTGAGTCTAGCGGCGTGGTGTTCGTCGGCGCAGGCGGGCAACTTTACGGCGACGGGGGCTGGTAACTGGACCAATAACGGGACCGACCCGCAGGCTACATGGGTACCCAGCGCGGGAGACACCGGACCCGTCGCGGGCGACAACGCCTATATCCAGGCGGCCGTCACGTACGATTCCGGCGCGTCGGGACAGATCAGCTATATGGAGATTCGCACCGGTGCAAGCCTGACGCTGGAGACGGGGCTGGCCAGTGACAACAGCGTCAGCGTCTGGCGCAACGGTACGCTGGACTTGGCCGACCAGACGCTCACCGTCGCCGGTGACCTCAATCTGGGCGGCAATGGCGGAGCGGCTATCGTCAATCGCACGACAGGCTCGATGTCGGCAGGCAACTGGATCAGCGTCAATGAAGGCACTGACTTCCAGATGGGTGCCGGCGACACGGCGGGGTATTTCCAGGTCACAGGCAGCTATAACAATGGCAGCGAGGATGTCTATTCCGCCGCGACCACCGCGGGAACCTCCAACGTCACCAAGGGCGCCCAGGTTTCCGGCACACTGACGCTCGGGGCCGACATGGTCCTCACCGAGTGGTTCAATTTCGGCGGCAGTAGTTGGGGTCACGCCGGCGATCTGTACATGAACGGCCACAGCCTCACCGCCAATGACATCAACCTGGGCTGGGCGGGCA
>JBDKRA010000015.1:0-2992 GCA_039683615.1 Phycisphaerae bacterium | reverse complement strand
CAGCCGCGAGGTGTCGTCATACCAATACGTGTGCACCGTGCCGTTTTGATCGGTGCTGGTGTGCACCACGCCGCTGGCCCGGTACGTGGCGCTGACGAAGTCGCTATAGCTGCCCGTGCCGTTGAGGGCCGCGATGACATCCTCAACATCGTCGCCGTCGGGGTACGCCGTCGCCCGAAGCAGCGCGCCGTTGGCCACCGCGCTGCCGCCCGCCCCGGCGAAGTTATCGGCCGCAAAAGATGTACGAGCCACGCCACAATCGCACATTCCTTGCACTTTGTTGTATTTTTCACAGCGGTTCTTGTTTTGTGGCACGGGCGTCCCGCCCGTGGTCTTGCCGTGTGGCACGGGCGTCCCGCCCATGCTCCCTGCTGTACTTCCTTGCACTTTGTTGTACTTTTCACAGCGGTTCCGCGCGTGTGCCGCCGACTTGTGGTATACGTGGACCCCAATAGCCGACGTTCCCAAGCTATCCGCCGCCTGAAGCATCGAGGCGATCCCAATCTGCCTCTGATCGAGATCAAGGTCAAACGCCGCCGCAGGGCGGCTTGACCTGATAGCCGCCCCGCGCTGCGCGGGGCCAGCGCTCTTTGATAACCGAATAACACACCGTCCCGCTAAGCCCGGAAAAACCCTGCGCTCATCGGGCGAACTCTCGCCCGGTTCCGCAGGGCTAGGCGCGGATTTTCTCAAAATCCGCCCGACCGGCCTCCATCGGTTATGGCCTTACAATCCGTTGGGCCGCTACAGTCCCCTGGGCTGTTACATTACAGTGGGCTTCTTCGCCACTTGCGAAAGGGTTTTCTTATCATACGCACACGTGGTGCATTATTATTTGGAAGTTCCTCTAGTAGCACAGCGCCTCGGCGATACTGCCACCTCGTGAGGAAGAACAGAGCCCCGCAGCAACATCCAATATATTCTCCCTTCGGAGTATCTCGCACCAATATCCACCCCGCAATCCCTTTTCTTGAACAGGCTGGACAAAAATCAGGATAGAAAGGGTAGAGCCGTTCATAAAGTCTACCCAGGAGTTGCACTCCAGATGCCAGAAGGACTCCAGCGACAAAGCCTAAGAGCCCGTACGGCCATCCATACTTCGACCCAAAGAAAGCGGCCGCAGCCACTCCGGGAACAAAGAACAGGACTATCGCAAAGAGGTCTGCGAAGCTCATCACTCTGCCTTGGCTAGTGCATTTAATCCGAGGATTGGATCATACCACCAATCCATAATGACAATCCTGGCGTATAAGCTCTGAGAGCAAAATCAGCCCCGGAATTCCAATTCCTACCGATCTGAACTGGATGGATCCGAATAAAGTTCCCAATGGATCGTACCAGGCCACGGGAGAGCATTTTATTGCCTCGGTCTAATCCAGCGGCTACTTTTGCCAGCGGGTCAAAAGCCTTATCAGGTAGGCTTTTTCCTCCCAAACTTGCCTTAAGCTGCTGCCAAAGCGTCGCTCCCTCATAGAACGAATCGGAGGCACCGCCAGTAAAGCTCCCAGCAGAGCCTTTATTCCACCAAGAGAATAAGGCACCGGGTTTGAGCCGTGTCATACCCAGAACAGAATTGAGGGTAGGCGCGGTCAAAGCTTGAGTGAGGCTGCCGGTTACGCCCAGTGCTCCCCCGACAATTTTCAGAGCGCCTGCCCCAGGCCTTCCTTGAGAGCAATCAATTATTCCTTCTCCTACAGAATATCCAGATCTTGCGACATTTACCGCTTGAAGTCCTTGATACGCATATAACGCAGCTTGTCGAGCTTTTCCTGATTGCGCGACATAATTAATAGCACGCACGCCCCAGGATGCTCCTTGTACCCCGCCGCGGGCAATCTGTGCGGTGCCGAGCGTTAAGGCGGTAATTATGGCTTCCCTCGCGACGACAGAAGCCACACGCGACACAGTAAAGGAAGTGCCTTGAAAGGATTCTGAATCTGTCCACCCCAAAGCGTCCGTTCCGCCAAAAGTCAAAGTGTTGGCGAGTATCGATGAACCACCCTTTAACCCATAGGCGGCACCTTCCCGATATCCCGACCAATAGGCGGCGTTGGACGATTCATTGAAAGACTGAATCCTATCCCACCCCGCCATCACCGCCCGCTGGCGTCCCTCAGCACTCAGTTGTGATGAGGCCCCGTAGGCCAGCTCCACCTGCGGTATTAGTAGCTGGAAGTCGTACCGTGAATGATCCCCATCCGAGTTGACCCACTGCATTAAAACCGTCAGCGGGACCAGTTGTCCAAAACAAGTTCTGACCATCCATCCGCCGTCGGACCCCTGCGATTCTATGGTACCGATGCCCCAGTTATCCGTGCCCCAGACATCCACCCACAGCTGGCTGCCTTGCTGCCACTGCTCTCCGTCTTTGTTCTTGAGGGACTCCAGCGACGCCATCCCCGTCGGGTCGGTCCCGTTGATGGGGTTGCTGCGGCAGTATTCGTACAGGTCGTTGCTGTCGCCGTAGCCGATGGGGTCTTCCTGCAGCCAGCGGCCGAGGCTTGAGCTGTAGACGCGCGGGCCTACGAAGTACAGGCCCGAGGCGTCGTCCAGCCAGTACCCGGCGTAGTAGATGCCCATCGGGTTCGACGGCAGCGACAACTCTGTCCACGTCGGCGTGTACGTCTTCATGTTGCCGTACCCGTCGTAGCTGAACCGCGTGATCAGCAGCCCGCTCTCCAGCACGTGGGCCGTCACGTTGTTGTTGGCGTCCTGAACGATGTACCACGTGCCGCCGGTCTCGTCGGCGAAGCTCCCGTCGTCGTCAGAGTCAAAATACTGCGTCTGGAGCACCTGCGCGCCGATGTTCCGGGCCGACCAGACGTACTCGTCCAGCGTGTCGCTTCCGGGGCCGCAGTCGGCCACGCGCTCCACCACCTGACCAGCCGCATTGAAGTACCAATCCTCCTGCGTCGCGTTGCCGCCATGGGCCTGGATGCGCTGCCCCTGCCCGTCGTACTCGTACGTAGTCCACGCCCCGGGATTCTCTCCG
>JBDKRA010000014.1:0-3087 GCA_039683615.1 Phycisphaerae bacterium | reverse complement strand
CCATCTTCTGGCGCAGCAGCTTGGCCCGCACTTCCTCTGTGGCCGCGCTGGCGATGTCGGCATCCACTCGCGTCAGGAAGTCAGCGTAGTTGCCCACGTAGTAATCGTCCGCGCGCGTGACGCTCTTGCCGTCCGGCGACAGGCACCAGGCCGGGTCGGCATGCGGGTCGAAGCCCTCGCCGTAGATGGCCTTGGCGTCGTCCAGCCCGGCCCAGATGGATTTCGTCTTGTAGCGCAAGCCCTCGAAGGTGGAATCCGCCGTGGTTTCGACGCTCGGAGCTGCCTGCTGCACGTCGCCGCGCCATACCGCCGAAAATCCGGTCTTCTTCTGGTAGTGGTTGCCGATGGTCAGCAGACCGTCGCGCAACTTCCCGCCCAGCGCCGACGGGCGCTTCTTGGCGACGCCGGCGACGCGCTGCATGGCGTCGGACAGGGCCGGATACTCGGCCAAGAAATTGACGCCGGTTTCCTCGCCAAGGCGCTCTTGAAGCACCTGGGCGGCGGCCATGCCGACAATGCCAGCGTTCCAGAACTGGGCGCGCTGGTCGGCGGCCTTCAGGCGGCGAATTTCGGCCATCGCTCCGCGCAGCCAGTCCGGGATGTCCAGCGACTGCGAGGTTTCCACCATGTAATCGACGCACTTTTCGGCGTCCGGCCAGGTGATAGCGGCCTCGAAGGCATCGTAGGGGCTCTTCAGCTTGCCCACCATGTCGGCCATGCTGGCGCTGTCCTCGCTGCGCGCCATCGGAACCCAGCGGCCATCCTGCATTTGCAGGGTCTGCCCAGCCTGAGTGATGGTGTCGCCGTCGCGGTAGATGATGGGCGTGGTTTCAGCCTCGCCCAGCACGTCCCAATTCACGCGCGAATCAGGGAAGCGTTTGAGCATCCGCGCGATTTCGCTGATGGGGGCCTTGGTGATGACGCGATCCACATCGCGGAACTTGGCCGGGTCTTTGGGCACGAACTCGCCCAACACGAACCGCTTGCCCTCGCCGTCGAAGTAGCGGCCCTCGATGAAGGGCTGCCATTGCACGTTCGCCTCGATCAGCACCTTGGGCGACTGCTCGCGCAGTTCGGCGATTTTGTCCAGGGTGTCGCGGCTGTATTTGCGGAACGCGATCACGTCCGTCATGGTGTCCGCGCTGGCCGTGCCGAACACGGAATTGGGGAGCCGGTAGGCGCCCAGGAATTCGGCGACGTAGCTGGCCTTCACGCGCAGCTCTTCTTCCTTGCCGCCTTTGCCGGAGACGCAGCGCGGCGGCGTGATGAACACGGCCAGGCCGCCCGGCTTCAGTTTTTCGAGCGAGCGCAGGATGAAGTAATTTTGCAGCGGTTCCTTCTGGTAGCGGCTGTCCAGCAGTTGATTCCCGCCACGGTCGGCGACACCGCCAAACGGGACGTTCGTCACCACGGCGTCGTATTGCTCGTCCGGGGTGGCGGCGGACACCTTCTCGAACGGGGAAACCGTTGCGGTGTAGCCGGGGCCGGCATTGACCAGGCCGTTGATGCGGCCCGACGTTTCGTTCAGCTCCACCGCGTCGATAGCAGCGGACAGGGGCGCGGTCGCTCCGAAGACGCCCACACCGGCGCACGGGTCGAGCACCTTGCCGCCGGAGAAGCCCAGTTCGCCCATCAGCTCCCAGACACCCTCGGCGATGGGCTTGGGGGTGTAATACTCGTAGGCGCTGCCCTTCTTGCCGTCGGCGCCGATAAGCGCGCCGCCCGTGCCGGAATACTTCGCCAGCGCCAGCTTTTCTTCCGGCGTCAGGCGCGCCGAATCCACCTCGCCAGCGTCGATGCGACGAAGCAGAGCCATCGCCTCGGCGTTGTCCTTCTTGCGCTGGGCGGGCTTGCGGTTCGGGTCGAACTCGTAATACTGGGCCGTCTGGTTGCGCGGCGCAGGCGGGGCGTCATCGTCGGCGGCGGCATCCGTCGGCGCGGCGGTTTCAGCCTGGGCGGTAGCGCCCCCCCCCGTGGCCGTTTGGGCTGCGCCCAGTTCGACGCGGATCTGGTTCGCGCGCGCGGCCAGCTTCAGGCGCGCAAGCGCGTTGTCGGCATCCTTCAGACCCGCCTTGACGCGGGCGAGCTCGCCCACCAGTTTCAGCCGTGCCAGCACGCCACCTTTTCCCACGGCGCTATCGAAGGCGATACGGTTCAGCATGTCTTTCTTCCCTTCAGGAGAGGTTGGCGGTAGCGGCCAGCATGGCGTTCTGGTAGGCGGCCACGGCTTGCTCGAACAGGGTCACAAGCGCGGGGTCGTCCTGGTTGCGGCTGAAGGCGGATTCCAGCGTGTCGGCGAGGTCTGGGGCCAGAATGTCGGGCACCGTGCCGTCGATGACGGACTGGAACAGGGCGCGGTCGGCATCTTTCTGCGGATCGGCCTGGCCGTCGCCAGCACCGCGCTTGGCGGCCTCGGTGTCCGCAATGGTGATGGCCGCTCCAACATCGGTCGTCCGGCCAATCTCGGCTGCCGCGCCCGTGATGCCGCCACTAAAGCCCACGGTGAGGCGCACCACAAAGCCGTCTTCAGTCACCCGGATGTTGAACTGAAGTTTCTTGTCGCCAGCCTGCACCGAGCGCACGTAGTCGTTGTTCAGAACGCGGCTGAAGCCGGCGGCGATCAACTCGGGAACGTCCGGCGAAGTGTCGGGCAGCGCATCCGGGGCGGCGGTTTGCTGCGGCTGCTCTTCAGCAGCGGATTTGCCCCGGATTTGCCCGATGGTCTTGGGCTTGAAGTGAAAGTCCAGTTCCACGCCGGCCTCCGCAAGTTCGATGATGCTGATGTAGCCAAGCTCGCCGCCGTCGCCGTACAGGTCGGCCAGGCCGAAGGCTTGCTCGGTGCCGTGACCTTCCATGTCCTTCTCGGTGATGTACCAGTCGCCAGCGCCACGGAAGTAGTGCAGGTACGCTACGGCCTCGTCACCCTTGCCGCCCTGGTCGTAGGTCTTCGGCATGGTGGTGATGACGCCGGCCAGCTCCTTCATCTTGTCCGCGAAGAACTGCCATTCCTCGCCCATCAATCCGGCGATGACGGCCTTGTTTTGGGCCTCCGACATCCAGCGGTTCATGCCGGTATCGGTCAGCACC